>NZ_JBVJSX010000014.1:0-181604 GCF_055606225.1 Streptomyces sp. NPDC037100
AGTACCAGATCAGGCACCGCGACTGGGAGGCCGCCGAACGCGAGGGCCGCACCATCGTCCCGCTGCTGACCCGGCTCAACACCCTCCGGCGGGAGCATCCCGCGCTGCGCCGGCTCAGGAACCTCCGCTTCCACCACACCGACAACAACGAGGTCATCGCGTACAGCAAGCGCAGCGGATCCGATGTGGTCCTGGTGGTCGCCAACCTCGACCCCCACCACACCCAGGAGGCCACGGTCTCGCTGGACATGCCGCAACTCGGCCTGGACCGGCACGAATCGGTGCCGGTGCGCGACGAGCTCACCGGCGAGACCTACCACTGGAGCAGGAACAACTACGTGCGGTTGGAGCCGGGGCGGGCTCCCGCGCACGTCTTTCACGTCCAGTCCCCGCCCGCTGCGCAAGCGAACGGAGGGGCACAAACGTCATGACCGTGAACGAGCCCGTGCTGGACACCTTCGAGGACACTCCTGCCAGGGACCGAGACCCCGAGTGGTTCAAGCGCGCCGTCTTCTACGAGGTGCTCGTCCGCTCGTTCCAGGACAGCGACGGCGACGGCGTCGGCGATCTGAAGGGCCTCACCTCCAAGCTCGACTACCTCCAGTGGCTGGGCGTCGACTGCCTGTGGCTGCCGCCCTTCTTCAAGTCACCGCTGCGCGACGGCGGCTACGACGTCTCCGACTACACGGCCGTCCTGCCCGAGTTCGGCGACCTCGCGGACTTCGTGGAGTTCGTCGACGCCGCCCACCAGCGCGGCATGCGCGTGATCATCGACTTCGTCATGAACCACACCAGCGACCAGCACCCGTGGTTCCAGGAGTCGCGCAAGGACCCCGACGGGCCCTACGGCGACTACTACATGTGGGCCGACGACGACAAGGGCTACCCGGACGCGCGGATCATCTTCGTCGACACGGAGACCTCGAACTGGACCTTCGACCCGGTGCGCGGCCAGTACTTCTTCCATCGTTTCTTCTCCCACCAGCCGGACCTCAACTACGAGAACCCGGCCGTGCAGGAGGAGATCCTGGCCGCGCTGAAGTTCTGGCTGGATCTGGGCATCGACGGCTTCCGGCTGGACGCGGTGCCCTATCTCTACGCGGCCGAGGAAACCAACTGCGAGAACCTGCCCGCCACGCACGCGTTCCTCAAGCGTGTCCGCCGCGAGATCGACGCGCAGTACCCGGACACGGTGCTGCTGGCGGAGGCCAACCAGTGGCCCGAGGACGTCGTCGACTACTTCGGCGACTACGCGAACGGCGGCGACGAGTGCCACATGGCGTTCCACTTCCCCGTCATGCCGCGCATCTTCATGGCCGTACGCCGGGAATCGCGCTACCCGGTCTCGGAAATCCTGGCCAAGACCCCGGCCATCCCGTCGAACTGCCAGTGGGGGATGTTCCTGCGCAACCATGACGAGCTGACGCTCGAGATGGTCACCGACGAAGAGCGCGACTACATGTGGGCCGAGTACGCCAAGGACCCCCGCATGCGCGCCAACATCGGCATCCGCAGGCGCCTCGCCCCGCTGCTGGACAACGACCGGCACACCATCGAACTGTTCACCGCGCTGCTGCTGGCCCTGCCCGGCTCGCCGATCCTGTACTACGGCGACGAGATCGGCATGGGCGACAACATCTGGCTCGGCGACCGGGACGCGGTGCGCACGCCGATGCAGTGGACGCCCGACCGCAACGCCGGCTTCTCGACCTCCGACCCGGGCCGTCTCTTCCTGCCCGCGATCATGGACCCGGTCTACGGCCACCAGGTGACCAACGTCGAGGCGTCGATGTCGTCGCCGTCGTCGCTGCTGCACTGGACCCGCCGCATGATCGAGATCCGCAAGCAGAACCCGGCCTTCGGACTCGGCTCCTACACCGAACTGCCCTCCTCCAACCCCGCGGTGCTGGCGTTCCTGCGGGAGTACGAGGACGACCTGGTGCTGTGCGTCAACAACTTCGCGCGGTTCGCCCAGCCCACGGAGCTGGACCTGCGCGAGTTCGCGGGGCGGCACCCGGTGGAGCTGTTCGGCGGGGTCCGCTTCCCGGCCATCGGCGAGCTGCCGTACCTGCTGACCCTCGGGGGCCACGGCTTCTACTGGTTCCGGCTCACCCGAGTCGCCTCCCGCATCGGCCGGCGACTGTGAGCCTGCGCCGACGAAAGGAGGCGTGACCATGCCGAAGACCGCATTCCTCCGCCCCGACCTCCGGCGCCTGGCCGAGCCCATGGAGTCGCTCGGCGGGCTGCTGCGCGAGTGGCTGCCCCGGCAGCGCTGGTTCGCGGGCAAGGACCGGCCCGTCACGGAGCTCGGCCTGCTGTCGATGACCGAACTCTTCCCTGGCTGTCTGCATCTGCTGGTCCACGCCGGACACGCCGGACACACGGGCGTGCCCTCGCCCGGCGGGGGTCCCTCGTCAGGCGACTGCTACCAGCTCCTGCTCGGCGTGCGGGAGCACCCGTCGCCGCGCCTCGGGCGGGCGCTCATCGGACGGGTGCAGGAGGGACCGCTGGCCGGGCTGACGGTGTACGACGCGCTGCACGACCCCCGTTCGGCCCAGCTCCTGCTGGACCGGCTGCGGCAACCGGGCACCGTGGGCCCCCTGCGCTTCGACTGCGACCCGGACCAGCGGGTGCCTGCCGGACTGGTGCCGCGGCTGCTGGACGCCGAGCAGTCCAACTCCTCGCTGGTGTACGGCGACGAGTACATCCTGAAGGTCTTCCGGCGCATCCAGCCCGGCGTCAACCCGGACCTGGAGGTGCCGGGCGCGCTGGCCCGGCAGGGCTGTCACCGCGTTCCCGCGCCGGTGGCCTGGTTCCAGACCCGGCATCCGTTCAAGGCCACGCTCGGCGTGCTGCAGCCGTATCTGCGGGACGCCTCCGACGGCTGGACGCTGGGGCTCGACGCGCTGGCGGCCGGGGACGACTTCACGGCCCAGGCCCGCGCGCTGGGCGGGGCCACCGCGGAGGTGCACCTCGCACTGGCGTCGGCGTTCCCCGTCGGCGGGCCCGGGGAGAACGGGCAGACGGCGGCCGCGATGACCGAGCGGCTGGACGCCGCCGCGCACTGCGTGCCCGCGCTGCAAGCGTTCGTGCCGGGCCTGCGGACCGCGTTCGCCGCCCTCACGAGTTGCGACCCGGGTCCGCCCGCCCAGCGCATCCACGGCGACCTGCACCTGGGTCAGGTGCTGCGGGCCGGGCGCGAGTGGTTCGTCATCGACTTCGAGGGCGAGCCGTCCCGGCCGCTCTCGGAACGGCGCAGCGCCCACTCCCCGGTGCGGGACATCGCCGGGATGCTGCGCTCCTTCGACTACGCCGCCCGGCAGCGTCGCCCCTGGCGCCCCGAGTGGGCCCGGCGCTGCCGCGAGGCCTACTGCGCGGGCTATGCCGCCCGCGCCGGCTGGGACCCCCGCAAGAAACACGGACTGCTCCGCGCCTATGAGACGGACCGGGCCGTGTACGAGGTGCTGTACGAGGCACGGCACCGCCCCGACTGGCTGCCTGTACCGATGGCGGCGATCGAGCGCCTCGCTGTGAGAGGAGACTGAGCCGTGGCCCTGCGCGACACCTCAATCCCGGAGCCGTCCGGCCCGGTCCCGGGCACGACCGCCCCAGCCCTGAGCCCGGAGGACCGCGGGCGCCTGCTTGCGGGTGCCCATCACGATCCGCACGCGCTGCTGGGTGCCCACCCGGTGCCCGGCGGCGTGGTGTTCCGGGCGCTTCGCCCCTTCGCCCGCGCGGTGAGCGTGGTGATCGGCGGCAAGCGCACGGCCCTCGTCTCGGAGGGCGACGGCCTCTTCTCGGGCGTGCTGCCACTGGACGCGATCCCCGCCTACACGCTGCACGTGGCGTACGAGGAGGGCGAGCAGGAGACGCACGACCCGTACCGCTTCCTGCCGGCGCTGGGCGAACTCGACCTGCACCTGATCCGCGAGGGCCGGCACGAGCAGCTGTGGCAGGCGCTCGGCGCACAGCCCATGACCCACGAGGGCGTGACCGGTACGCGCTTCACGGTGTGGGCGCCGAACGCGCAGGGCGTGCGGGTCGCCACGGACTTCACCCACTGGGACGGGACGCAGTTCCCGATGCGGTCGCTGGGCGCCTCGGGCGTATGGGAGCTGTTCCTGCCGGGCGTCGGCGAGGGAACGCCGTACAAGTTCGAGATCCACTCCCGGTACGGCCACCGTTTCCTCAAGGCGGACCCGATGGCGCGGCGCTGCGAGGAGCCGCCCAACACGGCGTCGATCGTGACAGCATCGCACTACGAGTGGGGCGACACCGAGTGGATGGCGCACCGCGCCGACACACCCGTGCACGAGGCACCGTTCTCGGTGTACGAGGTGCACCTGGCCTCGTGGCGGCCGGGGCTGACCTACCGGCAGCTCGCCGAGGAACTCCCGAAGTACGTCAAGGACCTGGGCTTCACGCACATCGAGCTGATGCCGGTCGCCGAGCACCCCTTCCACGGGTCCTGGGGATACCAGGTCACCGGGTTCTACGCCCCGACGGCCCGGCTCGGCACGCCGGACGACTTCCGCTTCTTCGTCGACGCCTGCCACCGGGCCGGCCTCGGCGTGATCATGGACTGGGTGCCGGCGCACTTCCCGAAGGACGACTGGGCACTGGCCCGGTTCGACGGGGAACCCCTGTACGAGCCGGGCGACGACCGGCGCGCGGAGCACCCGGACTGGGGCACGTACGAGTTCGACTTCGGCCGCACCGAGGTGCGCAACTTCCTCGTCGCGAACGCCGTGTACTGGTGCGAGGAGTTCCACATCGACGGCCTGCGCGTGGACGCGGTCGCCTCGATGCTGTACCTGGACTACTCACGCGAGGACGGGCAGTGGGAGGCCAACGCGTACGGCGGCCGTGAGGACCTGGCGGCTATGCGGTTCCTGCAGGAGATGAACGCGACCGTGTACCGGCGCGCTCCCGGGGTGGTGACCATCGCCGAGGAGTCCACCGCCTGGGGCGGGGTGACCCGGCCGACCGACACCGGCGGGCTCGGCTTCGGCCTGAAGTGGAACATGGGCTGGATGCACGACTCGCTGGAGTACATCGCCCACGAGCCGGTGCACCGCAAGTATCACCACCACGAGATGACGTTCTCGATGGTGTACGCCTACAGCGAGAACTACGTGCTGCCGATCTCCCACGACGAGGTCGTGCACGGCAAGCAGGCCCTGGTGTCGAAGATGCCCGGGGACTGGTGGCAGCGGCGCGCCACCCACCGGGCCTACCTCGGCTTCATGTGGGGCCACCCCGGCAAGCAGCTGCTCTTCATGGGGCAGGAGTTCGCGCAGGGAGCGGAGTGGTCGGTGGAGCACGGCCCGGAGTGGTGGCTCCTCGACGACGGGTACCACTCCGCGGGCGACCACCGGGGCGTGCTCGACCTGGTCCGTGACCTGAACAGCGCGTACCGGGCGACGCCGGCCCTGTGGCAGTGCGACACCCGCCCGGAGGGCTTCCGGTGGGTGGCGGTGGACTCGGCCGACGACAACGTCTTCGCGTTCCTCCGCCACGACGCCGAGGGGAATCCGCTCCTGGCGGTGTCGAACTTCTCCCCCGTCGTCCGGCAGGACTACGGCCTGTGGGTGCCGGGTGACGTCGTCGCCTGGGAGGAACGACTCAACACCGACGACGCGCGCTACGGCGGCAGCGGCCTCACCAACCCGGATCCGGTCAAGCCGGAGGCCGGATGTGTCCGGATCACGCTGCCTCCGCTCGCCACGGTGTGGCTGACGCCGTTCGCCGTGTGAAGTCCCGCGGCCCCACCAGGTGTCCTGCCCGCCTGGAGGGGCACTGGGGGTCGTACCACCGGGAGGACCCGGTGGTACGACTCGGCAGGGCCAGAAGGGCGGGCATCAGGTGCGCACCGTGGGAGTGGAGGAGGAACTCCTCCTGGTGGATCCGGAGACCGGAGAGCCGCGGGCGCTGTCCGCGGCGGTACTCGCCCGGGCGGAGAAGGACGACGCGGATCAGGACGTTTTCGAGAAGGAACTCCACGAGCAGATGCTGGAGTTCGCCACCCATCCGCAGTCGTCCATGGAGAGTCTGCGCGACGAGATCGTCCGCTGCCGCAAGGAGGCCGCCCGGCACGCGGGCGAGATCGGCTGCACCGTGGCAGCGCTCGCCACCTCGCCGCTGCCGGTCAGCCCGGCCGTCGGCGTCGGCCGGCGCTACCAGTGGATGGCCGACCAGTACGGCATCGCCACCCGGGAGCAGCTCGTCATGGGCTGTCATGTGCATGTGTCGGTCGAGTCGGACGAGGAGGGCGTCGCGGTCGTCGACCGGCTCCGGCCGTGGCTGCCGGTCCTGCGGGCGCTGAGTGCGAACTCGCCGTTCTGGCAGGGCAAGGACTCCGGGTACAGCAGCTACCGCAGCCGGGTGTGGCTGCGCTGGCCGTCGGCCGGCCCGACGGAGATCTTCGGCTCGCCCGAGCGGTACCACCGGCTGATCGCGGACATGGTGGCCACCGGTGCCCTCCTGGACGAGGGGATGATCTATTTCGACGCGCGGCTGTCCCAGCGGTACCCGACGGTGGAGCTGCGTGTCGCGGACGTCTGTCTGCACTCCGGCACGGCCGTGCTGGTCGCCACGCTCGTCCGTGGGCTGGTCGAGACGGCCGCGCGCGAGTGGCGGGCCGGCCGTGAGCCGCTCGGCCACAGTGTCAGCCTGCTGCGGCTGGCCGATTGGCAGGCCGCCCGGTCCGGCCTTTCGGGCGAGCTGCTGCACCCGGCGACCATGCGGCGCATGCCCGCCGAAGCCGTCGTGCGTGCCCTGTTGGACCACGTCGAGGAGGCCCTCGACAGCACGGGCGACCTGGAGCGGGCCCGGACCGCCTGCGACGAGCTGCTGCGGGAGGGCAACGGCGCTCAGGTGCAGCGCGCGCTGATGGAGCGCGCGGGGAGCTTGCGGGACGTCGTCACCGAGTGCGTCCGTCACACGCAGGCGTGAGGCGTCCCGCCGGTTTCGGGCAGGCAGGGGCTCAGAGGATCAGGGCGAGGGCGTAGGCCAGGAAGAACGCCGCGATCAGCACCGCGAGGACGATGATCACGGTCAGCGGTGCCTTGGCCCAGCCCTTGGGCGGGTTGTGGGTCTCCCGGGGCAGCGTCTCGGGCATGCTGCTCTCCGCGGGTGGGGTCTCGCCCGGCGGTACGCCGCCGCCGGGTTCCAGACCGGGGGTGCGTTCTGGTTCGGGATCGGGACTGATGTGACTCATGCCGTCCGGGTCCCCCGATCACGCCGAGATCATCAGCGGGTCGACTTCCGTATTTTCCGACCCCGAAGGGTCTCGACTCGACTACATTCGAGCACCGCCGATGACGGTACCCGTCGGCAACGTCACACCCCGTACACGTCAGGAGCCTGTGCATGCGCGACCTCGCCCTCGCTCCCCCGGCCGTGGCGCCTCTGACCGGCGGGCTCGCCGACAGCGTCTTCGAGACGGCGGATCGCGAACCGGCCAGGCCGATGCTCGCCCGGCGGGCCGACCCCACCTCCGCGACCTGGGAGGAGGTGACGGCGATCGAGCTGCGCGACGCGGTGGTGGACGTGGCCAAGGGGCTGATCGCCTCGGGGATCGCGCCGGGCCACCGCGTGGCGATCATGGCGCGCACCCGGTTCGAGTGGACGGTCCTGTGCTACGCGCTGTGGGCCGTGGGCGCCGAGGTGGTCCCGGTCTACCCGACGGCCTCGCGCGATCAGGTCGAGTGGATCCTGCGGGACGCCGGCTGCGTGGCCGCGGTCGTGGAGGACGAGCAGGGCGTCATGACCGTCGGCTCGGTGTGCGCTTCGCTGCCGCTGCTGCGGCACGTCTGGCAGCTGGACGCGGGCGCCCTCGAGGAGCTGACGGTGCAGGGGGAGTTCATCCCGATCGCCACGGTCGACTCGATGCGCCGCATCGTGCTGCCGGACTCCACGGCCGTCATCGCCTACACCTCGGGCACCTCCGGCCACGCCATGGGCTGCGCGCTCAGCCACCGCAATCTGGCCGGCCCCTGCGACACGCTGCTGACGGGCTGGGGGCACACGGCGGCGCCGCGCGGGGAACAGGGCTCCGTGCTCGCGTTCCTGCCCTTCTCGCACGTCTACGGGCTGATGATCCAGGGGCTGTGCGTGCGCGGCGGGCTGCTGATGGGGCACCAGGCCGATCTGAGCGGGGAGGCGCTGGCGGCGGCGCTGCGCTCGTTCCGGCCGACGTACCTCTACGCGGTCCCCTCGGTCCTGGAGAAGATCTACAAGAACTTCCTGCGCACGGCTCAGCAGGGGGGTCACGGCGGGCTGTTCGAGCGGGCCGCCGAAACCGCCCGGGACTTCGCCGCGGCCCTGGAGCGCCAGCGGCTGGGCCGCGGCCGCGGGCCCGGCTTCGACCTGCGGCTCCAGCACGCCCTGTACGAGCGGACGGTGTACCGCAGGCTGCGGGCGGCCCTGGGCGGCAGGGTGCAGCGGGCGACGTCCGGCGGTTCGCCCCTCAGCCGCGACCTGTCCCTCTTCTACGAGGGCATCGGCATCTACGTGCACGACGGATACGGCCTGACGGAGACCGCCGGCGGGGTGACGATGCAGCCGCTGGGCCGGGAGAAGTCCGGGACGGTCGGGCAGGCCCTGCCGGGCATGGAGATCCAGGTGGCCGAGGACGGGGAGATCCTGGTGCGCGGCCCGTCGGTGTTCCAGGGGTATGTGGGCGACCAGGCCGCAACCCGGGCCGCGCTGCGCGGCGGATGGCTCGCCACCGGGGACCTCGGACAGCTGGACACCGAGGGCTATCTGACCATCACCGGCCGCAAGAAGGACATCATCATCACCAGCAGCGGCAAGAGTGTCGCCCCGCTGGCCCTGGAGCAGCGGCTGCGGATGCATCCGCTCATCCACCAGGCGGTGGTCGTGGGGGACAACCGGCCCTGCGTCGGAGCCCTGATCACGCTGGACCCGGACTTCCTCGCGCACTGGCGGGCCGGGCTGGCCGTGCAGGGCGAAATGCGGGAGGCGCGGGAGGAGAACGCGCTGCGGGAGGAGGTCGCGCGGGCCGTGGCCGCGGCCAACAGCGTCGTGTCGCCCGCGGAGTCGATCCGGGTGTTCCGGGTCCTGCCGGAGGCGTTCGACGTGACGAACGGGATGCTGACGCCGTCGATGAAGCTGCGCCGGGACGAGATCGTGCGGCACTACGCCTCCGAGATCGACGCGATGTACCAGTCCCGCAGGCGTCCCGGACGGCCGAGTGTCCCGGCCGAACCGTCGAGCTGGGAGGATTCCGACAATGTGTTCCGCTGAGCGGCCGCCGGACGCGTAGGCCTCGCCCCCTCGGGAACACGCAACAGTGGCGACGCATGAGAAAGGACGACAGCCCTGACGACAGCCGTAGCTGACGCCCGGGCCGGAAAGGCGATATGTCAACCGAGCCGCGTGGGGACGATGCCCTGACCTCCGAGGAGATCCCGAGCCGCACGAACAGCTTCGTGGGCGAGCCGCATGACGTGACCGGTGCGCGCTTGGCCGCGGAGGAGTTCCTGCGCGATCTCGCGCGCTCCTCCCCGCCCTCTGCCCCCGAGTACTGGGACGACATCCTGCTGGTGGTGACGGAACTGGCCGCCAACGCGGTGCAGTACGCCCCGGGTCCCTTCGCGCTGCGGATGCGCCGGACCTTCGACGGGGTGCATGTGGTCCTGCACGACACCAGCACCACCGAGCCCGCCCCTCGCCCCTTCGATCCGCGCAGCGGCGGCGGGGGCATCGGCTGGCACCTGATCCACACGCTGTGCGACCAGGTCAGCGTGGTGGCCGACGACAGGGGCAAGGACGTGCACGTGTTCATGCCCTGGTGAGCCGGAAGCGTCACGGGCGCGAGGCGCCCGTGACCGGCTCGGACCGTGGCCCTCTCAGGACGTGACCGGCTCAGACCACGGGCGTCTCAGACCGTGGTCGTCTCGCGCGGCGGCAGCCTGTCGTAGTAGTCACCCACGGCCCGGAGGTACTCCTGGTCCCTTGTCTCACTGTCGGTCTGGAAGCGGGGGGCCGCCTTGGCATCCGCCCTGCTGCAGGCCAGTGTGACCTTTCTCCCCTGGGGGTCGACACCGGTGACGACTCCGGCCGGCACCAGGACGCTGCGGCCGAACACCCAGACGCCGGTGTCGACGACCAGGTGCCGCATGGCGTGCGGGGCGGCCTCCCGGTCCACGTGCCCGATCGTGCCGTCGGTCGCGGCGACGGCGAAACCGGTCAGGTCCTGCCCCTCGGTGTGACCGCTGTCCGGCGCGTACGACCAGATTCTGTCGATGGCCACGCTGTTCCATCCTCCCTGGCGATGTGCGGATCGCGTTTTCCTCCGGCGGACGCCCGCGCCCGCCCCGTTCCACAGCAGCAATTACCCTGCTGCCGCAAGCGCATTCGGCGCACACACCTCCCACCGCAGGGGACTTCCGGCGGCCGGCCCCGGCGATGTTCGGCCGAGGAGGCATGGAGAGTGGTTTCCGGGGTAATCGCGGGGGCGCGGTGACATCCGAAGCCCGTCAGTGAAGGGAGGCGCATGACAAACGGCATTCGAGTCCGGACAACGACCGGGATCCCCTCGCACCGCGGTCATCCCCAGAGGTGACCAGCCCAGGCCGTAGCACTTGTTGGAGGTATCCGTGCCCCTCGCCCAGAACCCGCTGTCCGTGGAAGTCGAGCTGCCCCGGGAAGACGTGGCCCTGATCACGGTCGACGGTTACCTGGACGTCGACACCGCGACCGAGTTCCAGGCCCATCTGGCCAACCAACTCCACCACGGCCGACGGCACTTCCTGCTCGATCTCTCGTCCGTCCCCTTCATGGACTCGTCCGGGATGAACATCATTCTGCGGGTGTACCAGGAGACCCGTAAGACCGAGGGCAGCGTGCACGTCATCAGTCCGACGCCGGCCGTGCGGCGCATCCTCGATCTGACCGGAGTCAGCATCACGGTGCCGATATCGGAGAGTGTCGACGAGGCCCTGACCCGTGTCGACGAAGGACCGGAGCGCCCCGAGGAGCCCGGGGGGCAGAGCGTCTGACGGCCAGAGTGCCCATTCGGGCCAGGCGTCGGCGAAGACCGGCGGCCCGGTCCCTCGCTCCGCCCTGCCCGCACGACGGCTCACCCCTCGCACACCTGGCGACGGCGGTACCAACCGCCGTTCCCCTGGACGGGATCACTTGCACCGGAGCAGGTGTCGTACGAGGTCGGCGCATGGTTAGAGTTGTCGCCCGGCAAGTGTCACATCGCCGTCTCGTTGCCAGAAGCGGGCTCGGTCGACGCAACGCGGATGAGGAGAGAACCAGGTGCCGGAGCACGAAGCGGACGGACAGCTCGCCACGCCCAGCCAGGAGGTCAGGGACTTCCTGCACCGCCGGCGTGAGCAGATCGCCCAGCGGTGGGCGGACGAGCCCTTGTTCCGCACCGTGTTCACCGTCTCGCGCGACGAGGCGGTGGAAGCAGGCAAGGTCGTCGTGGACGCGCTGGCCCAAGTGGCCGACTCGGAGCAGGTGGAGGACCCGGACGCCGCGGGATTCAGCGGCGTGCGCGAGCAGCTGGCCCGGATGGGCGTGGCGCGCTCCCGTGCCGGGCTGTCCAACACCCAGGTCTCCAGTGAGCTGGCCGCACTGCGGCCGCCCGTGGAGAACCTGCTGGCCGCCGATCTGGAGCAGACGCCCCCCGAGCACCTGCGGGCGTGTTCGACCGCGCTGACGGTGCTGATGGGCACCCTGCGACTGGTGGCCATGCAGACGGCGCTCAGCGAGTGGCAGGCGCTCAGCGATCGGCAGCGGCTGCAGCTGATGGAGGTGGCCACGCCCGTCATCCGGCTGTGGGACGGCATCGTGGCCGTGCCGCTCATCGGCACGCTCGACAGCGCCCGCAGCCAGATCGTGATGGAGACGCTGCTGAACGCCGTCGTCGAGCAGCACGCGCGGTTCGCGATCCTCGACATCACCGGGGTTCCGACGGTCGACTCGCTGGTGGCGCAGCACCTGATGAAGACGGTCGCCGCGGCGCGCCTCATGGGCGCCGAGTGCATCGTCTCCGGCATCCGCCCCGCCATCGCGCAGACCATCGTGCATCTCGGTCTGGACCTGGACGTGATCACCCGCGCCAGCCTCGCCGACGCGCTGGGGTATGCGCTGCACCAGCTCGGCGCGGACATCGTGAAGCCGGGTGCAGGTCAGCGGTGAACGACGCGTACCCCCCTCCCGTGACCGGCCATGTGCCGGTGCTCCGGCTCGGCGACGTCCTGCTGGTCACGCTCCAGGGGGACCTGCACGACAGCACGGCGCAGCAGCTCCAGCAGGACCTCGCCGAGACCATCTCCCGTACCGGGGTGCGCGGGGTCCTCATCGACATCTCCGGTATCGAGATCGTCGACTCCTTCCTCGGCCGGGTACTGGCCGAGATCGCCGCGCAGGCCAAGCTGCTGGCCGCGCGCACCGTGGTGGCCGGGATGCGTCCGGCGGTCGCCATCACCCTGGTCGAACTGGGTCTGACACTGCCGGGGCTGAGCACCGCGCTCAGCACCGAGGCGGGCATGGAGCTCCTCGCGCAGCAGGCCCCGGTGCCCCGTCCCGGCAGCCCGCGTCAGGAGAGTCCGTGATGCACACCGCCTCGGGCGTGGAGGCCTGCCTGCCCATCCGGTCGGACATGGACCTGGTGTGGGTGCGCCAGCACGTACGGCAGGCCGCTGCCCGGCTCGGCTTCGGCCTGGTGGACCAGACCAAGCTCATCACCGCGGCCAGCGAGCTGGCACGCAACACCCTGGTACACGGCGGTGGCGGACGGATGGAGGCGAGGCAGGTCGGCGGCGTGGGCGCCGCGCAGGGGCTGCAGCTGGCCTTCACCGACGAAGGGCCGGGCATCGCCGACCTGGACCTGGCGCTGAGCGACGGCTACACCTCCGGTGGCGGTCTGGGCATGGGGTTGAGCGGTGCGCGGCGCCTGGTGCACGACTTCGACATCGACACCACGCCCGGATCGGGCACCACGGTGCGGGTGACGTGCTGGGTGGGACGGCCGCCGCGTCCGCGCGAGGAGGTCTGATGCCACGCGTGTGGGACGTGCCGGTACGCGACTCGACCCGGGTGCGCGACGCGCGGGTCGCGGCGGAGGGCGCCGCCGCGCTGGCCGGGCTCGACGAGCGGCGGACCGCGGCGGCCGCGCTGGTCGCGACCGAGCTCGCCACGAACCTGCTGAAGCATGCCGAGGGTGGTCAGGTGCTCATCGACGTCGTGGCCCCGCCCGTGTTGCGGGAGGGGTCGTGGGGGGCACGGGTGGTGCAGATCGCCGCGGTCGACCACGGCCCGGGCATCCCCGACGTGCCCGCGGCGCTGCGCGACGGCTTCTCCACCTCCCGCTCGCTCGGCGCCGGCCTCGGCACGTGTCTGCGCCTCTCCGACGATTTCGCCCTGCACAGTGTCCCCGGCCGCGGCACGGTCGCGGTGGCCCGCGTGAGCTCGACGCCCCGGGCCACCGAGGGGCCGGCCGGACCCGAGGGCCGGGTATCGGCAGGGGGTCGGTGGCCGGGCGGCGCACCGCCGTTCGGCGCGGTGGCATGCGGCGGCCTGACGGGCCACGCGGCGGTGCCGGCCGGTGCGCCCGGTCACACCGGACAGACCCAGGCGATTCCTGGCGGCCCCACTCAACCGGCCGCCCACGCCCGGGGCACCGACCCGGCACTCTACGCAGCCCCCGGCCACGACCTCCCGGCCACCGGCACGCCGGGAAGCGGCCCCGGGCCCCGAACGTCACCGGCCCACGGCTCGACGGACGCCGACGCCCCGAGCAACGACTCCGCGTCCCGGACAGCACCGGCCCACGGCGTCGCGGGCACCGGCACCCCGGGGACCGACTCGGCCTCCCCGACGACAACGGCCCACGGCTCGACGGACGCCGACGCCCCGAGCAACGACTCCGCGGCCCGGACAGCACCGGCCCGCGGCGTCGCGGGCACCGGCAACCCGGGGACCGACTCGGCCTCCCCGACGACACCGGCCCACGCACTCGCCGACCTCGGTGATCCGGGGACCGAATGGTCCCCCCGTACCCCGGCGGCCCACGGCCCCGCGGGCGCACGGGCCACCGGCGGTGGCCCCTGGTCGATTCCGGGAGAGCACCGCGGGGCGACGGTCCGCGGTCTTCCGGCCACCGGGGTCGCCGCGCAGAACCGTTCGTTGCCGGTTTCCGGGGTGCGGGCCGGTGGGGTGAACATTCCCTACGGCGGAGCCGAGTACTCGGGAGACGCCTGGGCCTGGGTCCGGGCCGGAGACCGCGTGACGTTGATGCTGGCGGACGGGCTGGGACACGGGCCGGAGGCCGCGCGGGCCTCGTCCGCCGCGGTCACGGCGCTGCACCGCTGGGCCCACCTCTCCCCCGCCGAGTCGCTGCGGCGGCTGCACGAGGCCCTGCGGGACACGCGGGGCGCGGCCGTCGCCCTGGCCCAGCTCGACCTGACGGCCGGGCGGCTGCGGTTCGCCGGCATCGGCAACGTCGGGGCCCGGCTGCGCACCGACGGCACCTGGCACCCGCTGCTGTCGCGGCCCGGCATAGTCGGAGTCCACCGGCCGGGCACCCTCCGCGAGGAGGAGGCCGACTGGGTGGGCGACCCGATACTCATCCTGCACACCGACGGCCTGCCCAGCCGCTGGACGCCGCCGTCCGACCCCGGTCTGCCCGCCACCGACCCGGCCGTGACGGCCGCCGTGACGATACGTGACGCCAGCAGTCCCGCCCGACCGGTGCGGGACGACACCGCCGTGGCCGTGCTGACCTCGAACCCGCCGGAACGCCCATGATGCGCACTTGGCAGATCACCACCGTCACCGACGCGGCCCGCGCCCGCATCTCGCTCGCGCGCCTGGCCGCCGCGTACGGTGTGCCCACCGTCGAACGGACCCGGCTCGCCGCCGACCTCAGCGCCCACCTGCGGCAGTGCCTCACCAAGGGCGGTACCTGGCGGCTCACCATGGACCTGGCGGGCTCCCCCGCCGAGGAGGGCCTGCTGCACGTCGTGGTGACTCCGTCTCCGGAGGCGTGCGCCGCCGGCGAGCCGCTCTGGGAAGTCACGGTCACCTGTCCCGAGTCGGCCGAGGCCACCGAGGACGGCACCGTCCCCGACGACCCGGCCGCCCTGTCGGAGGCCCTGCTCGGCGCCGACGAGGACACGGCCGTGGTGCTGGACAAGCTCACCGAGCAGGAGGACCTGGTCGCCTTCCACCGCGAGGAGCTGCACCAGACCAACCAGGGCGTCCTGGCACTGCACGCCGAGCTGGACGCGGCCGGGCGGGCCCAGCGCGAGGCCTTCGCCGCAGAGCGCAGCGCCCGCAACGAGGCGGAGAGCGCCCGGCGCAGACTGACGTTCCTCGCGGACGCGAGCGCGGTGCTGACGGCGTCGCTCAACCACGAGGAGATCGTGCGCCGGCTGCCGGATCTGCTGGTGCCGGAGTACGCGAGCAGCGTCGACGTCTGGCTGTTCGAGCACGAGGACGACAAGGGCCAGCCGACGTCGCACCCGGCCGCCGCCGTGGTCGCGGCCCGTACCGGGCGGCCCCAGTACGCCGCCGATCATCCCGGTGGCCTGCCCGGTGTGGACGACCACCCGCCGTCGACGCTCGACCCCGGGCGGCCGCTGCTGTGCGTTCCGCTGCCGACGCGGCGGGCTCCGCTGGGCGTCCTGACGCTCTCGCCGCCCGGCGAACGCTGGGACCCTGACGACGCGGTGATGCTGATCGAGCTCACCCGGCGGGCCAGCATCGCGATCGACAACGCCCGGCGCTTCGAGCACAACCGCGACATCGCCGAGACGCTGCAGCGCGCCCTGCTGACGGATCTGCCGGCCACGCCGGGCCTGAGCCTGGCGGCGCGGTATCTTCCGGCCACCCACGGGCTGAACATCGGCGGCGACTGGTACGACGCGTTCCCGCAGCGGGACGGCGGTCTCATCACCGTCATCGGCGACGTGACCGGACACGGTCTGCACGCGGCGGTCATGATGAGCCAGCTGCGCACCGCGCTGCGGGCGTACGCCGTCGACGGCGACAGCCCGGGCCGGCTGCTGACCCGGCTGCACCGGTTCCTGCACCATCTCCAGCCGGATCTGTACGCCACCGCCGTCATCGCCCGGTTCCACCCGGACGAGCCCACGCTGACCTGGGCCGCCGCGGGGCATCCGCCGCCTGTGCTGCGCCTGCCCGACGGCACCGTGCGCACCCTCGACGCCAAACCCGGTGCGATGCTCGGCATCCCGCTCACCCAGGAGATCGCCGACCACACGGAGGATCTGGAGCCCGGCTCCACCCTCGCGCTGTACACGGACGGGCTGGTGGAGCGGCGTGCCCAGGGGATAGACCCCGGGATCGAGCGGCTGGCCACGGCCCTCGCCGGATTCCGGTCCGCGGAACTGGACGCGGACCTGGAGGATTCCGCGGACCGGCTGCTGCATCCGCTGCTGAGCGATTCCGAGCGGGACGACGACGTGTGTCTGTTGCTGTGTCACGTCCAGGGTGGCGCGGACTCCTGACGGCGGGTCGGCCGTCCGGGTGTGCACGCGTTCTTCACTCCCGCCTGGTGCTTTTCGGCCACGGTGCGGGCATGGTGGTGATCGACGCGTTCGTCTGCCCGCCGCGTCCGGCTGGCGCGCCGGCCGGAGACACGGTGGGATCGAAAGGGTGCGAACCAGCGATCCATGGGCAGTCGGAAGGCGTTCGAGGCAGACCGCCTGGAGCCGCAGAAAGGGATGAACACCGTGACACGACCCAGGATCCTGGTGGTTGGCGCAGGCTTCGCCGGTGTGGAGTGCGTCCGCCGTCTGGAACGGAAACTCTCCCCGGACGAGGCGGACGTCACGCTGGTGACGCCGTTCGCCTACCAGCTCTACCTGCCGCTGCTCCCCCAGGTCGCCTCCGGCGTGCTGACGCCGCAGTCGATCGCCGTCTCCCTGCGCCGCAGCAAGAAGTACCGCACGCGCATCATTCCGGGCGGCGCCATCGGCGTGGACCTGAAGTCCAAGGTGTGTGTCATCCGGACCATCACCGACGAGATCGTCAACGAGCCGTACGACTACATCGTGCTGGCGCCCGGCAGCATCACCCGGACCTTCGACATCCCGGGGCTGACGGACCACGCGTTCGGGATGAAGACGCTCGCGGAGGCGGCGTACATCCGTGACCACGTCATCTCGCAGCTGGACCTGGCCGACGCGAGCCAGGACCCGGTGGAGCGGGCCTCGCGGCTGCAGTTCGTGGTGGTAGGCGGCGGTTACGCGGGCACCGAAACGGCGGCGTGCCTGCAGCGGCTGACGCACGCCGCGGTCAAGCGCTATCCGCGGCTGGACCCGAGTCTGATCAAGTGGCATCTGATCGACATCGCGCCGAAGCTGATGCCGGAGCTGGGCGACAAGCTCGGCAGCAGCGCGCAGGACATCCTGCGCCGGCGGGGCATCGAGATCTCCCTGGGCACCTCCATCGCCAAGGCCGGTCCCGAGGAGGTCACCTTCACCGATGGACGGGTGATCCCGACCCGCACGCTCATCTGGACCGCCGGAGTCGTCGCCAGCCCGCTCATCGCCACGCTCGGCGCGGAGACCGTCAAGGGCCGTCTCGCGGTGGCCCCGGAGATGAACCTGCCGGGCGACGACGGGGTGTTCGCGCTCGGCGACTCGGCCGCCGTGCCCGACCTGGCCAAGGGGGACGGGGCCATGTGCCCGCCCACCGCGCAGCACGCCCTGCGGCAGGGCAAGCACGTCGCCGACAACGTCATCGCGTCACTGCGCGGCCAGGCGATGAAGCCGTACGTGCACAAGGACCTCGGGCTCGTCGTCGACCTCGGCGGCACCGACGCGGTCTCCAAGCCGCTGGGCATCGAACTGCGCGGGCTGCCCGCCCAGGCCGTGGCCCGCGGCTACCACTGGTCGGCGCTGCGCACCAACGTGGCCAAGACGCGGGTGATGACGAACTGGCTGCTCAACGCGGTCGCCGGTGACGACTTCGTGCGGACGGGGTTCCAGGCCCGCAAGGCGGCGCGGCTGAAGGACTTCGAATACACGGACGCCTATCTGACGCCGGAGCAGGTGCGGGCGCAGGTCGAGGGGGCCGGCGGACCTGAGTAGGACCGGCCCGGACGGGACCTCCCGCTCGCGGCATGTCATGCTGAGATACGGATCTTGGTGTGAGTGGTGAGCAGGGAGAGAGTGCGGCGGCGTGAGGGCAGCGGGACGCGCGGTGCGGGCACGACTCCGGGACCGGATCGCAGCGTCCGACCCCGGCCTGCTGCGTCTGACGGCCGGGTTGCGCACGGTCGGCGCGATCGCCCTCACCGTGGCCGTGCTGTCCCTGTTGCAGGCCGATGTGCACCTTCTGGTGGCGGGGGCCATGGCGGCGATGGTCGCCACCTTCGCCATCCGCGAGAAACAGCTCGGCGCGCAGGCGATGACGCTCGCGCTGGGACTGCCGGTGGCCCTGGCCTCGGTGTCCCTGGGCGCGGTGCTCAACACACGTGTCGTCGTCGGTGACGCCTTCTTCGTCGTCCTGATCTTCTGCGCGGTCTACGGCCGCCGGTTCGGCGACCGGGGCACGGCGCTCGGGCTGATCGGCTTCCAGGTCTACTTCCTGTCCCTGTTCGTCGGCGCCACCGTCGCCAAGCTGCCCGCGCTGTGCGGTGCCATGGCTCTGGCGTTCTGCTGCAGTGCCCTGATGCGCTTCGCGGTCGTGCCCGCGACGCCCACGGGTGTGCTGCTGAGGATGCGGCTGGCCTTCCGTGCGCGGCTGGCCCAGCTGGTGTCCGCGCAGCTCGAACTCCTCGACGCCCCCGCGGACGAGATGGACAAGGCGCTTCAGGCCGTGCGCGACGGCACCGCGCGGCTCCACGAGACGGCGATGATGATCCAGGACCGGCTGGAGGAGGGCACTCCGGACGAGTCTGCGGCGCGGCTGGTGCAGCGCAGGATCGCGGACGCCGAGATCGCCGCGGAGCGGCTCGGTCTGCTGCTGCTGACCGCCCGCACCGCCGAACGGGCCGACACGCTGACGCTGCACCTGCCGGGCGCGCCCGCCCCGTCGGTCGCCGGGCCGGAGATGCCGGACGAGGCGGGCGCCACGCTGCGCCGCGATCTGCGGGCGCTGCACGCCTTGGTGCTGCGGGCCGGCAGCGGCGACACGGGCACCGGCCTGGCCCATGTGCGCAATCGGCTCCTCGGCTACCGGGACGAGGAGAACCTGCCGCCCGCCTCGGCCGCCGTCCAGGACGTCTTCCGCGGCATCGGAGAGTCGGCCCGCGCGGTGCTCGGGTTGCGGATCGCCCTGGACGGTCCGCAGGACGAGTCGGACGACACTCCCGCCACGGCCCGCTCCCGGGAGGAACTGGACGCCGAGGACGCCGCGATCGACGGCGGCGGCGAGGAGGCGGCGCAGGAGGAGCAGACGGGGCTGCGACGGCCCACCACGCGCGCGGCCGTGCAGGTCGCCGTCGGGTCCGCGCTGGCCATCGTGGGCGGCGAGCTGCTGTCGACGCAGCGCTGGTACTGGGCGGTACTGACGTGCTGGATCGTCTTCCTCAACACCGCTTCCACGGGCGAGATCCTGGTCAAGGGGTACCGGCGGCTGCTGGGCACGGTGTTCGGCGTGGTGGCCGGGATCGTCCTGGCGGGGCTGGTCGGCAACCACACCTGGACGGCGTTCGCCCTGGTCCTGGTGCTGATCTTCGCGATGTTCTACTCGGCGCCCTTGTCGTACACGCTGATGTCGTTCTTCGTCACCGCGATGCTGGGGTTGCTCTACACGCTGCTGCACACCTACAGCCTCGATGTGCTCGTGCTGCGCATCGAGGAGACGGCTCTCGGCGCGGCCTGCGGAGTGGTCGCGGCGGCGCTGGTCCTGCCGGTGCAGACGGACCGCCGTACGAACGAGCTGCTGGGCACCGTGCTGGAGCGGCTGGCCGAGGTCACCGAGGCCGCGGTCGGCCAGCTCAGCGGCGGCCCCACGGACGAGCTCCTGGACAAGGCACGCGATCTGGACCAGGCACTGGCCGATCTGCGGGCCGCGACCCAGCCGCTCATCCACCCGGTCACACCCCTGCGAACCCGACGGAACACGGCCCGCTACGTGGTGGCGCTGCTGGAGACCTGCGCGTACCACGCGCGGACACTGGCGGCGACCGCCGAACTGCTGCCCACACATCCCTCGATCGCGGCGGACCCGCGACTGCGCGGGGCCGCCGGGCGCACGGTGCGCAACATCGAGTCGATCGCGGCCCGGGTCGCCGACGAGCACGCGGGCGCGCAGGTCGAGACCGGGCCGAGCATCGCCTCCCTGCTGGGATCCGACGCCGGCACGCCGCGCTACGGCCGCATCACCGATCGCGTGCTGCGGCATCTGGAGCGGCTGGACGAGGCCGTGGTGGGCCTCGCCCGGCCGCTGGACGTGCCGGTGGCGGCGCCCAAGGGGTGAGAGCCCCGTGCGCGCTCTGGCGACCGGCGCGAAGGGCTTCGGCTACAAGGGCTCGTCCTTCCACCGCGTCATCCCGGAGTTCATGCTCCAGGGCGGCGACTTCACCCGCGGTCACGGCACAGGCGGCAGAGGTGAGAGCCCCCATGGGGTGAGAGCCCTCCGAGGTGGAACGGGGAGCCGCCGCCGGTCAGAAGTCCGTGGGCAGCCCGCTCACCTCGGCGATGCCCCGCAGCTCCTCGGTCTGCTTGTGCCGGTCCCGGATGTAGTCGGCTATCTCGCCGAGGCGGATCGGGTCGGACGCGGTGGTGGCGTCCGTGACGATCCTGACCGGGCCGGTGTCGTCGACGTGGAGTTCGACCACTTCGTTGTCCAGGCGGCCGGTGACGGCGGTGGCGATGACGAGCGCCACCTCGTCACGGACCTCCTGGGGCAGTTCGTCGTCGCTCCCGGAGTCGAGCGCGAAGTCGAGGCTGGACAGGCGTTCCTCTTCGATCGCCTCGAGGACCGGTTCCACCGCGCGCATCAGAAGGCGGTAGTCCTCCGTGTCCATCCGGATGCGCAGGAGGTCCAGGTACATGTCCACGGGCCGGCCGTCGCCATGCGGAATCTCGGAATCGCTCATTGGCTTCGTGTTCCCCGAAGAACGCGGCTCAGACGCGCCGCCAGCGGGCCATGGCGAAGGAGAACACTCCGAAGAGCACCAGCCCGGCCGCGACGCACACCAGCAGCCAGGGGCCGAGCGGAGTGTCGGAGAAGGTGCGCAGGGTGTCGTCCAGGCCCTTGGCCTTGTCGGGTCGGTAGTCGATGGCCGCGCGGACGGCGAAGACACCGGCCACCGCGAACACCAGTCCTCGGGCCGCGCCGCCGGCCACGCCCGTGACGTCCACCAGCTGCCGCGTCCGGTGGCTCATCTGACCCAGCCGGAGCTTGTCGTGGAACTTGCGCAGCACTGCGCGTACGGCGATCCAGCCGCCGGCCACGACGATGCCGATCCCCGCGGCGCCGACCAGCCACTGACCACCGGGTATCTCCAGAGCCCTGGCCGTGGCGTCCCGGGACTGCTGGTCGCTGGATCCGCCGCTCTGGTGGCGGCTGACCGCGAAGGTCAGCACCGAGTAGGCGACGCAGACGTAGAACGCGAAGCGGACCGTCGCCATCAGCCGCTTGCGTGCGCTGCGGCCGTCCTTGCCGATCGAGCCGAAGAGGGCTTCGGACAGCCGCCACAGGGCCATGCCGACGAGCCCGATGCCCAGCGCCCACAGCAGCACCGCGCCGAACGGCTTCTGCGCCAGTTCCTGCAGGGCTCCCCCGCGGTCGGCCTGACGGCCGGTGTCGCCGAAGGCGATCTGCAGGGCCAGAGCTCCGACGAGCAGATAGATCACGCCCCGGGCGGCGAAACCCGCCCGTGCCGCCCCCTCGGTCACCGAACCCCGCGCCATCCGCCGGGCCCGCATCCGACCGCCCTGTGCCATCGCACTCGTGTTCATGTCGACCTCCCGGAGTGCGGATGCCCCGGGTCGGCGTTCACACACCCTGCACAACCCCCGGACCAGGGGATTCCGGTCGTGTCGCCGGGTGCTGCCGCCCCGGCGACACGGCGGCGCCGCTCCCGTCACGGGCTCAGGACCGGCGCAGTCTCGTTCCGCGAGTGGCGCGGCCGAGGGCGTGCAGGTGCTCCAGGGCGTCCTGGACCACCGTGCGGTCGTGCCAGGCGAGCCAGCGGCCCGCCTGGCCGCCGACGGTGTCCAGCGCCTTGGTCTGGGCTGTCGTCAGTCCGTTCAGGGGCCGGTCCAGGTGGGCCGAGACCATGCCGACGCACAGCCCGGACGCGGTCGTCAGGGGCACGCTGTGGCACGCTCTGCTGCCCGCCGCGAGGATGGCCCGGCGGGCCGGTTCGGAGAACACCGGGTCGCTCTCCACGTCGCGGACGGTGACCTGGGCGACGTCCCGGGCGGCCTGGGCGCAGGAGGTGCCGTCCTCACCGACATGGGCGAAGAAGTCGACGAATTCGGCCGTGAGGCCGGTGTGCTGCTCGATGCGCAGACCACCCCGCACCGGGTCGGGGAGCTGCACGTTGCCCATGTCGGTCCCGGTCACCACAAGGGTGGAACGCAGCACTGCCTTCAGGACGGCGCTCCGGCTGCCGGAACCGGACCGGTGCGCCTGCGTGAACGTCAGGTGCGGTTCCGCCTCGCGGAGCCGCCGCGGGAACCACAGGGCGTCCAAGTCGTCGGGCCGCGGTGTGGTCACCAAGACGCCCGCCAGCGTGCGCAGCTTGAGGTTGTACCGCTGGGACGCCCGCTGCATCAGGGCGAAGGCGCTCTCCCCGTCCGGCAGCGCGTACCGCTCCTGGAGAATGCCTTGCGCCTGTGAGATGAGCGGACGCACGCGGGCGCGCGCCCGCAGGTCGCGCACCTCGGCGCGCAGGCGCTCAAGCTCGCCGTCGTCGGCTTCGGCTGCCGCCTCATGCCCCGCTGTGGACATGGAACTCCCGGAGTGTCGGTGTCTGTCATGGCGCGAACGGGCCCGGCCGCGGCGTGCGCCGTCGGCCGGGCCCTCGTTCGGCATCGTCCTCCCCGTCGCTCAGTGGCACACGGGGATCAGGCGGGCTCCGTGACCGGCATACGCTGCTCGGCCATCGGCGCGGCGGGTTCGCGAACCGGTGCGGGTGCGGTCGCGAGCCACCGGTGGGCGGCCTCCAGTGCGCGCTCGACGTTCCGTGTGCCGGTGGACACGCACAGCGTGTACGCCAGGTCGCGCGCTCTGGGGTTCGGCTCCGCCGGTCCGCGGGCGGCCTCGGCGGCCACCAGGGCCTCGTACTCGTCGACGAGCCGTCGCAGCACGGCGGGGTGGGGCCTCAGCATGGTCGTATTCGCTCCTCGTGGGTCGGATGGTCAGGCCGTCGTGGAGGGGCCGCCGCTGCCCCGGTTGCCCGTCCGCTGCCCCAGGACCTCGTCGCGCACACGGGCGCAGCTGCGGCTGATGAGGCGGGAGACGTGCATCTGTGAGATGCCGAGGTGGTCGGCGATGCGGCTCTGGGTCATGTCCTCGAAGAAGCGCATGTAGAGGATGGCCCGTTCGCGTTCCGGCAGGCGGCGCAGGCCTTCCTTGGCGGACTCGCGGTCCACGACGACGTCATAGGACGAGTCGGCCGCGCCGAGGGTGTCCGCGAGGCTGTAGCCGTCGTCGTCGGCCGAGAGTTCGGCGTCCAGCGACAGGGTGCTGAAGCTGTCCAGGGCCTCGAGCCCGGCGTTGACCTCTTCCTCGCTGAGGCCGGTGTGCGTGGCGAGATCCGCCACGGAGGGCTCGGGGCTGCCCGGGTTCTGGGTGAGTTCACGGCGTGCCACCCGCACCTTGTTGCGCAGTTCCTGCACACGGCGGGGCACCCGCAGGGCCCACATGCGGTCCCGGAAGTGCCGCTTGACCTCGCCGGTGATGGTGGGGACGGCGTAACTTTCGAAGGCGCCCCGGCTCGGGTCGAACCGGTCGATGGCCTTCACCAGGCCCAGTGCGGCGACCTGCCGGAGATCCTCGATCGACTCTCCGCGGTCGCGGAAGCGGCCGGCGATCCGGTGGGCCATGGGCAGCCACAGGGTGACCAGTTCGTCGCGGACGGCCTCCCGCTCGGGACCCTCCTCCAGCTCCGCCATCCGGGCGAAGAGAGCGGCGGTGTCGGGAGCGTCGTCGTGACGCCGCCGGGAAGCGGGGGTCGTCGTTTCGGGCGTGCCGGGACGATGGGTGGGCGTTTCGATGAGCATGCGGAATCGCTCCTGAACGGTGGTTTCAGGGACTGACCGCGGGAAGGACGCTGCCCGGATCGCCTGGAGGGCCTCCGGGGGCAGCCATACCGCTCCCGCTGGCGCGCCTCCGGTCCGAAGCACGAAATTGCGTCTGCCCTGCACCCGGGGGAACAAACTCCGCTTTGCAGTGCAATCTGTGGGCACCGTTTCACGGGCGTTCAGAACAGGGGCACGACGGCGGTGATGCACTTGCCCCCGGAGGGCAGGTCCGACACCCGGACGTCGCGGGCGAGCCGGCAGACGATGGGCCAGCCGTGGCCGCCGTGCCGCAGCCGTCCGTGCGGGTCGGTGCGTGGCACGGTCACGGGCAGCGTGTCACTGCGGTCGCTGACCGAGACGCGCACGCCGGGGTCGTCGACGTCCACCTGGAAGTCGGTGACGCCCCCGCCGTGCAGGATCGCGTTGGTCGTCAGCTCCGAGGCTACGAGCAGCGCGTCGGACAGGGCGTCGGTGTCGCACCGGGTGTGGGTGGCCCGGCAGCGTTCGGCCACGGCCAGCTCCACCGCCCGGCGCGCCTCGGCGGGCTTGCACGGCCGGGCCCGGTGGGCGCCGGGCGGCTCGCCTACGGGTTCGATCATGTGCTCCTCGCACATTCTGCGGCTCCCTGACAGCATGGACGGAAAATCGGGTCCGGACCGCGTTCCGGGGCGGCCCGCAGGGGCCTGCCCGGGGCCTTCGGTCCCCTTGCTTGCTTCGGCCTGCCGCGGCGTTCGGGGCGCGCATGGCGCGAGCGCCGCGTTCTCACTCTTCGGCTCACCTCTGACCGCACCTGCAAACCTCAGGTCGGGCCCAAGGGCCCGAAAACGCCTCGAACGGCCGGGTGCGGGTGCCATTTCCGTGCGCTGGGCGGGTACGCGGGGTGCATGACCGACGTGGTGGATTCGGACGAGCTGTTGCGGCGCATCCGGCGTGCGAGGGAGTGCGCGGTGCAGGAGGAGCGGACGTGGCGGTCCAGGAGCGAGGAACTGGACGCGACCGACCCGCAGGGGGCCCGGGACGCGGCCGTGCGGCGGATGTCCTACGAGGCGGTGCTGCGGGTGCTGGACGAGATCGTGACGCCGGGCAAACACGCACCGGAGGGCTGACCGGACGGACGCGGGCGGCCGTCCGGGTGAGACCGGATTGCGGGGGCACACGCCGGGAACCCGGTGCGCATGACAGCCGACCACACGCGAGCACCGGTTCTGGAAGCCCTGGACCAGTACCGAAGCAAGGGGCATCTGTCGTTCACACCGCCCGGGCACAAGCAGGCCCGCGGCGCGGATCCGGCGGTGCGGGAGATTCTCGGTGACGCGGTGTTCCACGGGGACGTACTGGCCTCGGGCGGTCTGGACGACCGGCTGACCCGTGGGCGGGTGCTGCAACGCGCGCAGGAGCTGATGGCCGACGCGGTGCATGCCGAGCACACGTTCTTCAGCACGTGCGGCAGCTCCCTGTCGGTGAAGGCCGCGATGCTGTCGGTCGCGGGACCGCACGAGAAGCTGCTGGTCGGTCGTGACGCCCACAAGTCGGCGGTGGCGGGGCTGATCATCTCCGGTATCGAGCCCGTCTGGGTCGAGCCCCGCTGGGACGCCGAGCGGAACCTCGCCCATCCCCCGTCCGCCGAGGAGTTCGACCGGGCCTTCGACGCGCATCCGGACGCGCGCGGCGCCCTGGTCACGAGTCCCACGCCGTACGGCGGCTGCGCGGACCTGCGGGCGATCGCCGACGTGTGTCACCGGCGCTCACGTCCGCTGATCGTCGACGAGGCGTGGGGCGCGCACCTGCCCTTCCATCCCGATCTGCCGTCGTGGGCGATGGACGCGGGCGCGGACATCTGCGTGACCAGCATCCACAAGATGGGCAGCGGTCTGGAGCAGGGTTCGGTCTTCCACCTCCAGGGTGATCTGGTGCCGCCGGAGCTGCTGGGGATGCGCGCGGACCTGCTGGGCACCACCAGCCCGTCGGTGCTGATCTTCGCGGGTCTCGACGGCTGGCGGCGGCAGATGGCCCTGCACGGCAAGGAACTGATGGGCGGTGCGCTGGGCCTCGCGGCCGAGGTCCGGGCCTCCATCGAGGAGATCGACGGCCTGCACGTCAACGACCGGGACGACTTCTGCGGCCCGGGTCTGGCCGACGACCTCGACCCGCTGCCCGGCGTCATCGACCTCACCGGACTCGGGATCACGGGCTTCCAGGCGGCGGACTGGCTGCGCGAGCACCGGCAGATCGACGCGCATCTGGTGGACCACCGCCGTATCGGCGCGCAGATCACCCACGGCGACGACCGGGAGACCACCGGGCAGTTGCTGGAGGCGCTGCGCGACCTGGCGCGGGCGGCGCCGGATCTGCCCAGGGCGCCGCGGGTGGAGGTTCCGTCGCCGGCCGAGCTGCGGATGGAGCAGGCGGTGCTGCCCCGGGACGCGTTCTTCGGTCCGGCCGAGGCCGTGCCGGTGTCCGAGGCGGCCGGGCGGGTCGCGGCCGAGATGATCACGCCGTATCCCCCCGGCATCCCCGCCGTCCTTCCCGGTGAGCGCCTGACGGGGCCGGTGCTGGCGTACTTGCGGACAGGGCTGGACGCGGGCATGCACCTGCCCGACCCCGAGGACCCGAAGCTGGAGACGGTGCGGGTGCTCGCGCGGTGACCCGGGCGTGAAACGGGTCACGCAACCCGGTCTTCGGGGCGCGCCAGCCCCTCCAATGGTTTACGGTTCATATATACGTGGTGACGGGGTCGACTCATGGTCCTCCGTGCACCACCGCGTACGGCCCTGGCTGGTCCCCCCGTCCAGCCAGGGCTTCTTCATGCCCGGGCGACCTGCGGAAAGAAGTCGCGTACGCCGGGGTGCCCCAGGCACCGGCAGCGGCTGAAATGGGCTTAGGGACAGCACCGCAGTCGACCGCCCGGCGAGGAGCTCCGCGTCATGACCAAAGCGATCAAACTCCTGACCGCCCTGCCTCCGCCCCAGCGGCAGCGCCTGATGACGCTCGCCCGGGAGGTGTCCTTCCCCGAGGACACCCGGATCTTCGAGGCGGACGGCACGGCCGACCGCTTCTGGGTCATCCGCTCCGGCGCCGTCTCCCTGGACCAGCAGGTCAATTCCCTGCGGCGGGTGACCGTGGCGAGCCTCGGCGCGGGCGACCTGCTCGGCTGGTCCTGGCTGTTCCCGCCGTACACCTGGGACTTCGGCGCGGTGGCGTTCAGCCCGGTGCGGGCCTACGAGTTCGACGCACAGGCGGTGCTGGAACTGTGCCAGGAGGACCCGGAACTCGGGATGATGCTGGTCCGCAACGTCGCCGAGGTGCTCGCCCACCGACTGGAGATGACCCGGGGCAAGCTGATGGAGCAGTACACGCTGCACCGGCGCGGAGCCCTGTGAGCCGTGTGAGACCTCGGGTCCGGTAGCGGCTGAGACCTAGACCCGGTAGCGGCGCAGCGCCGGCACGGCGGTGGCCAGCACCAGCATCACCGCGACGACCAGCAGTCCGCCGCCCGCGACGGCGGTGCGGGGGCCGAAGGCGGAGCCCGCGGTGCCGTGCAGCACGTCGGCCAGGCGCGGCCCGCCCGCCACGACGACCGTGAAGACGCCCTGCATGCGCCCGCGCATCTCGTCGGTGGCGGCGGACAGCAGGATCGCCCCGCGGAAGACCATGGAGACCATGTCGGCCACCCCGGCCAGGGCGAGGAAGGCCACCGCGACCCAGAGGTTGCCGCTCAGTCCGAAGCCCGTGATGGCCACACCCCAGGCGACCACCGCCCCGATGACCATCAGTCCGTGCCGCCGGGCCCGGGAGAAGGTGCCGGAGAACAGCCCGCCCAGGACGGCGCCGACAGGGATCGCCGCGAACAGCAGGCCCAGCGCGAGCCCTTCGCCGTACGGGGCGTAGGTCTGGGAGGCGAGTTGCGGGAACAGGGCGCGGGGCATGCCGAGGACCATGGCGACGATGTCGGCGAGGAAGGACAGCAGCAGCACGGTGTGGCCGGAGATGTAGCGGAAACCCGCGGCGATCTCCTTCACGCCCGCGCGTCGCACCGCCGTGCCGGCCAGGGGCGGCAGCGAGGGCAGCCGGTACACCGCCCACACCGTCACGCACAGCGCCAGCGCGTCGATGAGGTACAGCTCGGGCAGGCCGATGACGGGGATGAGGGCACCGGCCAGCAGCGGGCCGGCCACCTGGCCGGTCTGCATCACGGTCGAGCCGAGGGCGTTCGCGGCGGGCAGCTCGTCCTCGGGGACCAGCCGGGCGATGGAGGCGTTGCGGGCCGGTGCGTTCAGGCCCCAGAAAGCCTGCTGCACAGCGAGCAGCAGCATCAACGTGGCCACCGACGCCAGGCCGGCGAAGGCCTGGAGCCAGAACAGCAGGGACGTGACGGCGATGCCGCTGTTGGTGATCAGCAGCAGCTTGCGCCGGTCCATGGCGTCGGCGATCGCCCCGCCCCACAGCGCGAACACGATCAGCGGCACGAGGCCGGCCAGGCTCGCGGCACCCACCCAGGCCGAGGAGCCCGTGATGTCGTAGATCTGCTTGGGAACGGCGACGGCGGTGAGCTGGCTGCCGACGGCCGTGACGGCGGTCGAGCCCCACAGCCGCCGGTAGGCGGGGCGGCGCAGGGGTCGGGTGTCCATCGCCCAGCGCCGCCGGGGCGCCGCCGGTTCGTGTTCCCGCTCTTGTCCTGTGTTCTCGCTCGTGTCCACGCGCCGCTTCCTGGATGCTCTCTACATCTTTCCGGGCGAGGGTCACTATCTCACCGGCCCGGCGGCGCCCCGCGGCCGAGGTGTCAGCTGCCGATGAGGAGCACGGCGCCGAGCACGATCATGGTGGCGGCGACCAGGCCGTCCAGGACGCGCCAGGCGGCGGGCCTGGCGAGAAAACGGCCGAGCACGCGGGCGCCGAACCCGAGGGTGGTGAACCAGCACAGGCTGGCGAGCACGGCGCCGAGGCCGAACGTCCAGCGCAGCGAACCGTGGTCGGCGGCGACGGACCCCAGCAGGAACACGGTGTCGAGGTAGACGTGCGGGTTGAGCCAGGTCATCGCCAGGCAGGTGAGCACGGCCCGGCGCACCGATCCGGACGCGTCCCCCTCGGTCCGCAGCGCGCCCCCGTCCGGCCGGAACACCCGGCGGGCGGCCAGGGCGCCGTAGCACAGCAGGAAGGCGCCGCCGATCCAGCCGACCACCGTGAGCGCGCCCGGCCACGTGACCACCACCGCGCCGACCCCGCCCACCCCGAGCGCGATGAGTGCCGCGTCGGACAGGGCGCAGATCCCGACGACGGCGAGGACGGCCTGGCGACGGATCCCCTGCCGCAGGACGAAGGCGTTCTGGGCGCCGATGGCGACGATGAGGGACAGTCCGGTGCCGAAACCGGCGGCGCCGGCGGTGAAGGTGCTGGTCATGGCGTCGACGCTACGGACGCTCCCGGTTCGGGTCCAGCTAAAGATTCTTACGTATCATTAGCCCACATGATGATGACGGATCTCCCGCTGGATCAGGTCCGGACTCTGCTCACCGTCGTGGACGAGGGGACGTTCGACGCGGCGGCGGCCGCTCTGCACGTGACGCCGTCGGCGATCAGCCAGCGGGTGAAGGCGCTGGAGCAGCGCACGGGGCGGGTTCTGCTGCTGCGGACCAAGCCGGTGCGGCCGACCGAGTCGGGCGAGGTCCTGGTACGCCTGGCCCGCCAAGTGGCACGGCTGGAGCACGACGCCTGCGCGGAGCTCGGACTGACCGGGGCCGGGGAGCCGACCCGGGTGTCGGTGGCGGTGAACGCCGACTCGCTGGCCACCTGGTTCCTCCCGGCGCTCACCCGCGTACCGGAGGAGCTGCGGCTCTGCTTCGAGCTGCGCCGCGAGGACGAGGACCACACGGCGGCCCTGCTGCGGGAGGGCGTGGTGATGGCGGCGGTGACCTCGTCGCCGGATCCGGTGCCGGGCTGCTCCGTGCGGTCGCTCGGCCGGATGCGCTATCTGCCCGTCGCCGCGCCGGCCTTCGCCGCGCGCCACCTCGGCGGGCCCCTGGCGCAGGCGCTCAGGGCGGTGCCCGTAGTGGTCTTCGACCGTCGCGACGATTTCCAGGACGGTTTCGTCCGCGGGCTCACCCGGGGGCGCGGCGGCGCAAGCGCGCTGCGGCACTACGTGCCGACCTCGGAGGGTTTCGTCGAGGCCGTGGCCGCCGGGCTGGGCTGGGGCCTGGTGCCGGAACCCCAGGCGGATCCTCTGCTGCGCGACGGCCGGCTCGTCGCCATCGCCCCGCGCCGCACGGTCGACGTGCCGCTGTACTGGCAGCAGTGGAAGCTCGACTCGCCGGCCCTCGCGCAGGTGGCGGAGACGGTGACGGCGACCGCGGCGGAGGCGCTGCGGTCCTGAGGCCTCGGTCCGAGCATCACGGCGCCCCGCCGGTGTTCACCGTCCTCGCGTCCGGCAGGCCTCCAGCCGGGCCGCCGCGCTGTCCAGCAGCATCTCCAGGGCCGTCGGGTAGGCGCTGGTGAGCATGCGGGTGGCGAGCAGCGGCGCCGCCTCGGCGATGCGGGGGTGGCTGGCGGCGGGCAGACGGGCGTACGTGGAGCGCCACATGTCCTCGTCGGCGTGCAGCGAGTCGCTGGGCAGGGCCAGCGAGGCGGCGTCCAGCGCGGCGAAGGCCAGGGTCTGGTCGATGAAGGCGTGGTAGATGCGCACGGTGTCGGGCAGCGGGAAACCGGCCGTGCGCAGGACGTCCAGGACGGCCTCGTCGGCGGCCAGCTCATGAGCCCGGCCCGTGACGCGGTTCGTGGTCAGCAGGGCGGCCTGCGGATGGGCGAGGTACGCGGCGTGGATGCGCAGCCCGAAGGACCGCAGGTCCGCCCGCCACTCCCCCGTGCGCCGCCAGCCTTGAAGGGCCTGGCCGATGAGCGCGTCGCCGATGGCGAGGGTCAGCTCGTCCATGCCGCGGAAGTACCGGTAGAGCGTGCTCGGGTCGGCGTCCAGGGCGAGGCCGAGCCGTCGGGCGGTCAAGCCCGCGCTGCCGTGTTCGCGCAGCATGCGCAGCGCTGTCTCGACGATCAGCTCCTCGGACAGCACGGTGCCGCTCTTGGTGGGCCTGCGCCGGCGGCGTTTCTCCTCGGGCACCACGGGCTTGGGCACGACACGCTCCCTCCTTATGCCAACGCCATTGACCTTATGCGACAGGGCGGCGTTTCATCTCTCCAAGGGCGCGTCACGTTCTTCGCAAATAGGGAGTTTCTGTCATGCGTGTACTGCTCGTGGGAGCCGGTGGTGTGGGCGGGGCCATCACCCGGATCGCGGCCCGGCGGCCGTTCTTCGAAGCCATGGTGGTGGCCGATTACGACCCGGACCGGGCGCAGGCCGCCGTCGCGGCGCTCGGCCCAGACCTGCGCTTCACGGCGGAACAGGTCGACGCGAGCGACGAGAGTGCCGTCGCGCGCCTGCTCGCCCGGCACCGCTGCGACGTCCTCCTCAACGCCACCGATCCCCGCTTCGTGATGCCTCTGTTCCGCGCGGCCCGCGCCGCGGGCGCCACCTACCTCGACATGGCGATGTCGCTGTCCCGTCCGCACGCCGAGCGTCCGTACGAGGAGTGCGGGGTCAAGCTCGGCGACGAGCAGTTCGCGCAGGCCGCGGACTGGGAGAAGGAGGGGCTGCTGGCCCTCGTCGGCATGGGCGTGGAGCCGGGCTTGTCGGACGTGTTCGCGCGGTACGCCGCCGACGAACTCTTCGACGAGATCGAGGAGATCGGCATCCGGGACGGCGCGAACCTGGCCGTCGACGGCTACGACTTCGCGCCCTCGTTCAGCATCTGGACCACCATCGAGGAGTGCCTCAACCCGCCGGTCGTCTACGAGGGCGGGAAGGGCTGGTTCACCACCGAGCCGTTCAGCGAGCCCGAGGTCTTCGACTTCCCCGAGGGCATCGGCCCGGTCGAGTGCGTGAACGTGGAGCACGAGGAGGTGCTGCTCGTCCCGCGGTGGGTCGACGCCCGCCGGGTGACCTTCAAGTACGGCCTGGGCCGGGAGTTCGTCGAGACACTGCGGACCCTGCACCTGCTGGGCCTGGACCGCACCGACCCGGTGACGGTGCCCGGGCCGGACGGGCCGGTGAAGGTCTCGCCCCGGGACGTGGTCGCCGCCTGCCTGCCCGACCCGGCGACGCTGGGCGAGCGGATGCACGGCAAGACGTGTGCGGGCACGTGGGTGCGGGGTGTGAAGGACGGTGAGCCGCGTGAGGTGTACCTGTACCACGTGGTCGACAACCAGTGGTCCATGGCCGAGTACGGTTCCCAGGCCGTGGTGTGGCAGACGGCGATCAATCCCGTGGTCGCGCTCGAACTCCTCGCGACGGGAGCCTGGTCGGGTGCCGGCGTACTGGGCCCGGAGGCCTTCCCCGCCCGGCCGTTCCTGGACCTGCTGACGGACTACGGCTCCCCCTGGGGGATGCGGGAGCAGTGAACGACTGTCCGGGAACTCCCTGTTTCACCGGGCATCGACAGGTCACCCGCAAGGGAGTAAGCATCCGAGAGAGCACATTTCTACTGCGATGCAGGTGACTTCGATGGACAACTGGCGAGACCACGCTGCCTGTCGGCACGAGGACCCCGAGCTTTTCTTCCCGATCGGTACCTCCGGCCCGGCTCTGTTGCAGACGGAGCAGGCGAAGGCCGTGTGCCGACGGCGCTGCCCCGTGCAGGAGCAGTGTCTGCAATGGGCCCTGGACACGGGGCAGTCCATCGGCGTCTGGGGCGGGACGAGCGAGAACGAACGGCGTGCGCTGAAGCGCCGCACGGCCGCCCGCCGCCGTTCCGGCTGACACCGGCCACCGCCCCTGGGGGTTTCAGCTGCGCCGCAGCGGCCCCCAGGGGTTTTCCTGCCGGGCGACCACCGCCTGGGCCTCGTCGATCACCTGCCGGTCGAGCCGACACATCGGGCGGACGTCGGTGACCAGCGGTTCGTTGTCGGGTCCGCGGGCGGTCTCCTTGCCTGTGAGTACCCAGGGGTGCACGCCCGGCCCCTTGTCGTGCGGAAGATGCGCGTAGTCGTGCAGGCGGCGGGCCACCCAGACCCGCACCGGCCGGCCCTCCCACCACTCCTCGACGCCGAGCGGGTTGGCGGACAGCCCCGGCAGGGGCACGCCCGTCAGGTCGTCGGTGCTGGACACCTCGCGGAGATCGGTCTCCGGGCCGCGCGACCAGCGGACGTACAGGCCTCTGTGCCGTTCGACGAGTTCGGCGAGTTCGTCGAGTGACCGTACGACCCGCAGATCGTCCCGTGTACTCATGTCATGACCTCCTTCCTCGACTGGTCAGGCGGACGGAGTACCCGCCCGGCAGGAGCGGAACCGGCCGTTCGGTACCGAGCGGTGCGGGCGCCCGGCCGGGGTTAGGCTCGCGGCACACCCGTACCGCCGCGGAGAGGAGCCGACCATGAGCGTGCGCGTGCGCCGTGTCTACGATCCCGCCGAGCCGGAGGACGGTGCGCGGGTCCTGGTCGACCGGCTGTGGCCGCGCGGCCTGGCCAAGGACGCGGCACGGGTGGACGAGTGGCCGAAGGCGCTCACCCCCTCGACGGAGCTGCGCCGCTGGTACCACGCGGGCGAGGGTTCGTACGGGGAGTTCGCCGAGCGGTACGAGGCGGAACTCGCCTCCGACGAGGCGTCCGCCGCGCTCGACGGTGTGCGTGAGCTGGCCCGTGAGGGCGACGTGACCCTGCTGACCGCGTCGAAGACGCCCGAGCAGAGCCATGCCACCGTGCTGGCCCGCCTCCTCGAATCCTGAGAGGGCGGACCGTCCCCCCAGGTCAGGCGGTCTGCTTGGCGGCCGCCCGCCCCGCCGCCCGGCCCGAGAAGAGGCAGCCGCCGAGGAAGGTGCCCTCCAGGGCGTTGTAGCCGTGGACGCCGCCGCCGCCGAATCCGGCGACCTCGCCGGCCGCGTACAGTCCGTCGATCGGCTTGCCGTCGGTGCCGAGGGCGCGGGAGTCCAGGTCGGTCTGGATGCCTCCGAGGGTCTTACGGGTGAGGACGTGCAGCTTGACGCCGATCAGCGGTCCGGCCGCCGGGTCGAGGATGCGGTGCGGGGTGGCGACCCGGCCGAGGCGGTCGCCGATGTAGCGCCGGGCGTTGCGGATGCCCTGTACCTGGGCGTCCTTGGCGTAGGGGTTGGCGATCTGCAGATCGCGGGCCTCGATCTGACGGCGGATGCCGGCCGCGTCCAGCAGCGGCTTGTCGGTGAGCGCGTTCATCTTCTCGACGAGCTGCTCGAGACCGGCCGCGGTCACGAAGTCGGCGCCCTTGCGCAGGAACGCGTCGACGGGTCCGGGCGCGCCCTTGCCGAGGATGCGTTCCTTGAGGAATCCGGCACGGTCCTTGGCGGTGATGTCGGGGTTCTGCTCGGAGCCCGACAGGGCGAACTCCTTCTCGATGATCTTCTGCGTGAGGATGAACCAGGAGTGGTCGTACCCGGCGATGTCCTCGGTGGTGCGCAGGTGCTTCAGGGTGCCGAGGGTGTCGTAGCCGGGCAGGAAGGGTCCGGGCAGGCGGCGGCCGAGGGCGTCGAACCACATCGACGACGGTCCGGGCAGGATGCGGATTCCGTGGCCGGGCCAGATCGGGTCCCAGTTCTGCAGGCCCTCTGTGTAGTGCCACATGCGGTCGCGGTTGACCAGTCGGACGCCCGCCTCGGCGCTGATGTCGAGCATCCGCCCGTCGACGTAGGCGGGAACGCCGGTGACCATCTCGCGCGGCGGGGTGCCGAGGCGCTCGGGCCAGTAGCGGCGGACGATGTCGTGGTTCGCGCCGATGCCGCCACTGGTGACGATGACGGCCTGGGCGGTCAGTTCGAATGCGCCGATCGCGTCGCGGCTGGAGGCGACACCCCGGGGTGAGGGGTCGTCGGCCAGGACCGTGCCGCGCACGCCCTGTGCGGTGCCGTCCTCGACCACGAGCGCGTCGACGCGGTGGCGGTGGTGGAAGGTGAGCAGCCCGTCGCGGGCGGCCTGCTTGGCGTAGCGCACGAACGGTTCGACGACGCCGGTGCCGGTGCCCCAGGCGACGTGGAAGCGGGGCACGCTGTTGCCGTGCCCGTGCGCCGTGAGGTCGCCGCGTTCGGCCCAGCCGACGGTGGGCAGGAACGTGATGCCGTGCCCGTCGAGCCAGGACCGCTTCTCCCCCGCGGCGAACTCGACGTAGGCGCGCGCCCAGCGCACGGCCCAGGAGTCCTCGTCCTCCAGCCGGTCGAAGCCCGCGCTGCCCCGCCAGTCGCTCCACGCGAGGTCGAAGGAGTCCTTGATGCCCAGGCGCCGCTGCTCCGGCGAGCCGACGAGGAACAGCCCGCCGAAGGACCAGAAGGCCTGGCCGCCGAGGTTGGCCGCGTTCTCCTGGTCGACGAGGGCGACCCGCCGGCCCTTGCTGGTCAGTTCGTGCGCCGCGACCAGGCCGGCGAGACCCGCTCCGACGACGATGACATCGGCATCCATGGCGACAGTTCCCTTCTTCAGTGCTTCGTGTGATCGGGGGTGCCGCTGCCGTCGGTGAGCAGGGCCGTGAGCAGTTGCTTCAGCCAGGCGCGGGCGTGCTCCAGGTCCCGGTCCAGCAGGAGTTGCGTGGTGACACCGTCGTACGCGGCCACGACGGCGTGGGCGGCGCCGTCGATGTCGCCCAGCACGGCGGGCAGTGCGGTGTGCCCGCGGGCCCGGCCGAGCCGGTCGGCGATGGCCTGCCGCAGCCGCGCGCGGTGTTCGAGCAGGCTCCGGGCCACCTCCGGATCGCGGGCGGCGTGTACGAGGAAGTCCGTCTTCACCAGGAGCCAGTCGCGGTCGAGGAGCAGCACGTCGGTGACGCGGTCCACGGCGGCGGGCACGTCGAGGCCGGGTCCGTCGAGGGCGAGCGCGCCGGACACCTGCTCGGCGATCAGGTCGGCCCGCTCCCGGTAAAGGGCGAAGAAGAGCTCGTCGAGACTGGAGAAGTTGGAGTAGAAGGCGCCCCTGCTGTAGCCGGCGGCCTCGCAGACCTCCTCGATCGAGACGTGACCGAAGCCCTTGGCCGCGAAGACGGAGAACGCGGCCTTGAGGAGGTTGGCGCGGGTGTGGACCCGGCGCCTGGTCACGCGCCCGGTGCTTCTGGCGACAGCCATGCCCGGCCCCCCTTTCGATACATGACTGTATTGGATACACCCATGTATCGAAAGGCCGAGTCCCCATGGAACACACATTCGATTAAGGGGTACGCTGGGGACATGCACCTCCAGGGCTCCCTCTTCGACCAGGCGGACGAACTGCACCTCGGCCCTCTGGACGGGATCGGCCGCACCCACCTCGGCTTCGGCGCCTGGCTCGACGTGCTGCCCGGATGGCTCGACGGCTCGGACGAACTGTTCGAACAGCTGGCGGCCGAGGTTCCGTGGCGGGCGGAGCGGCGCAAGATGTACGACAACGTGGTCGACGTCCCCCGCCTGCTCGCCTTCTACGGCGCCGACGACCGGCTGCCGCACCCGGTGCTGGCCGAGGCCAGGGAGGCGCTCAGCGCGTACTACGGCGAGGAACTGGGCGAGCCGTTCACCACGGCCGGGCTGTGCTACTACCGCGACGGCCGGGACAGTGTGGCCTGGCACGGCGACCGGATCGGGCGCGGTGCGCGCGAGGACACGATGGTCGCGATCCTGTCGGTCGGAGCCCCCCGGGACCTGCTGCTGCGCCCCCTCGGGGGTGGCCGGGACACCGTGCGCCGTCCGCTGGGCCACGGCGACCTCGTCGTGATGGGCGGCTCGTGCCAGCGCACCTGGGAACACGCCATCCCCAAGAGCACGCGCGCCACGGGGCCGCGCATCAGCATCCAGTTCCGGCCGCAGGGCGTGCGCTGAGGGCACGCCGACCGGCCGGCCGGCCGGCCGCACACCCGCCGTAGAGGGCATACCGAACGACCCGCCGCACACCCGCCATTGAGGCGGACCCGGCGGTTCCGTCCGTCGCCGGGTCTGCTTTTCTTCTCTCGTCGGGCCGGTAGAGAGACCACACGAGGCGGGCGATCATGCGGGCGGACGTACACCACGTCGCGGACGGCACCTATCTGGTGCACGGCTCCGACACGAACTGGGTGATCCTCACGGAAGGGGACGCCGTCACGCTGGTCGACACCGGCTACCCCGGGGACCGGGAACAGGTCCTGGCCTCGCTCGCCCAGGTGGGCAGTTCCCCGGAGGCCGTCGTGGCCGTGCTGATCACGCACGCCCACAACGACCACCTGGGCAACGCCGAGTACCTGCGCGCCGCCCACGGCACGCCCGTCCATCTGCACGAGGCCGAGGTGCCGCACGCACGCCGGGAGTTCCTCCACCAGGTGTCCGTCGGCACGGTGCTGAAGAACGGCTGGCGCCCGGGGGTGCTGCCGTGGGCGGTGCACGCACTGCGCTCGGGCGGTACGGCACACGTCCCGGTCACGGCTCCGCAGGCGTTCCCCGCCGCGGGCGCCCTGGACCTGCCCGGGCGGCCGGTGCCGGTCCACACACCGGGCCACACCGACGGGCACTGCGCCTACCACCTGCCCGGCACCGGCGTGCTGATCTCCGGGGACGCCCTGGTCAGCGGGCACCCCACCTCACACGTCGAGGGACCGCAGCTGCTGCCGGACATGTTCCACCACGAGCGGCCGCGCGCCCTGGCCTCCCTGGACGTCCTGGCGGAGCTGGAGGGCGAGCTGCTGCTCCCCGGGCACGGACCGGTCCACCGCGGGCCGGTGCGGGACGCCGCTCTCCGAGCCCGGGAACGCGCCCTCTAATAATCTGATGTGACGATCCGCGGCGAGACAAGGACACCCGGCCCATGGCACTGCAGATCAGCGCGACCAACCCGGAGCACCCCGCGCTCCTGCTCGAACTGCCGTGGGACGTGCCTCTGGAGGAGTGGCCGGAGGAGTACCTGGTGCCGCTGCCGCGCGGCATCTCCCGGCACGTGGTGCGCTACTCCCGGGCGGGCGACGGGGTGATCGCCGTCAAGGAGCTCGCCGCGCGCCCGGCGCTGCGCGAGTACGACATGCTGCGCGACCTGGACCGGCTCGGCATCCCGTCGGTGGACCCGCTGGCCGTGGTCACCGGCCGCACCGACGCGAGCGGCGCCCCGCTGGAGAGCGTCCTGGTCACCCGGCACCTGGGCGGCTCGATGCCGTACCGCTCGATGTTCGAGACGACCATGCGCCCGGCCACCATGCACCGGCTCATGGACGCGCTCGCCGTGCTGCTGGTGCGGTTGCACCTGGCCGGGTTCGCCTGGGGCGACTGCTCGCTGTCCAACACCCTCTTCCGGCGCGACGCGGGCGCCTACGCCGCCTACCTGGTGGACGCCGAGACCGGTGACCTGCATCCGCAGCTCAGCGCCGGGCAGCGGGACTACGACCTCGATCTCGCCCGGGTGAACATCAGCGGGGAGCTGCTGGACCTGGAGGCGTCGGGGGCGCTGCACCCGTCCGTCGACCCGATCGAGTTCGGCACGGAGATCTGCGCCCGCTACCGCGGACTGTGGGACGAACTGACCCGGGCCTCCGTCTACCCGGCCGGCAAGTACCACTACATAGAGCGCCGCATCCGCCGCCTGAACGACCTCGGGTTCGACGTCGCCGAGATGCAGATCGAGCACGCCTCGAACGGCGACACCGTCAGCTTCGTCCCCAAGGTCGTCGACGCGGGCCACCACCAGCGGCAGCTGCTGCGTCTGACCGGGCTGGACACGGAGGAGAACCAGGCCCGGCGGCTGCTGAACGACCTGGAGAGCTGGATGGCGACCCAGGACGACTACGCCCCCGGCGATCCCCTGGGGGCACGCCCGGAGGTTCTCGCCCACCGCTGGGTCCGCGAGGTCTTCCGGCCGACCGTGCGGGCCGTACCGCTCGAACTGCGCGGCGCGATGGACCCGGCCGAGATCTACCACCAGCTCCTCGAACACCGCTGGTACATGTCCGAGCGTGCCCAGCACGACATCGGCCTCGACGCGGTGGTCGAGGACTACATCCGGAACATCCTTCCCAAGGCCAGGAAGACACTGCAGCCGACGGAGGAGTGAGGGGCCGGCGCCCTCACACCGGCGGCACCACCGCCACCGGGCAGTCGGCATGGTGCAGCATCCCGTGCGCCACCGAGCCGATGCGCGCCCCGACGGCCGTGCGGTGGGCCCGGCGGCCCACGACCATCAGCTGAGCCGTCCCGGCCACCGACAGCAGGACCTGACTCGCGCTGCCCATCTCCACGTGCTCCTCGACCGGCACGTCGGGGAAGCGTTCCCGGAACGGCCGGACCGCGGCGGCCAGGCTCTTCTTCTCGTACGGCTCCAGTCCCCCGGCCTCGTCGAGGAGCTTCAGCGAGCCCGGGCTGTAGGCGAAGACGGGCGGCAGGTTCCAGGCCCGTACGACCCGCACGGCCGCCCCCCGCGCGGCGGCCGTCTCGAAGGCGAAGCGCAGCGCGTCGGCGCTGTCCTCCGGGTCACCCTGCTGGCCCACGACGATCTCCCGCCCGGCGGCCTCGGACGGGGGCTGGTCGCCGGCCCGCACCAGCACCACGGGCCGGGTGGCCTCGGCGATCACCTGCTGGCCGATCGAGCCGAGCAGGAATCCGACGATGCGGCCGTGCCCGCGCGAGCCGAGGACCAGCATCTCGGCGTCGGCCGCGGCGGCGACCAGGGTGTCGGCCACCGCACCCTCGATGACATCGGTCGTCACCGCGAGGTCCGGATGTCGTTCGGTGACGGTCCCGACGGCCTCGGTCACCGCGCCGTGCACCCACTCGGCCTGGCTGTCCGCGTCCGTGGCGAGGGCGCTCTCGATCAACTCCGGCGTCTGGACCCGCCAGGCGTGCACGACGCGCAGCGGCCGGTCGCGCCGTACGGCCTCCCGCGCCGCCCAGGCAAGGGCCGCGAGGCTCTCCTGCGATCCGTCGACCCCTGCGGTGATCGGGCGTGTCATCCGGCTGTCTCCCCTCATCGGAACTACTACGTGCTCATGATCAGTCTTCACTACACTGCCCGCATGTCACTGGAGTGGGAACAGGTCATGGTGGACTCGGCCGACCCTGAGGCCCTGGGGCGCTGGTGGGCGGAGGCTCTCGGCTGGACGGTGGTGAACGACGCACCCGACGAGTTCGAGATCCGGCCCGCGCCGGACCGGCTGCCGGGACTGCTCTTCACGTCGGTGCCGGAGAGCAAGACGATCAAGAACCGCCTCCACCTGGATTTCCGGCCCGACGACCAGGAGGCCGAGGTGGCCCGGCTGCTGGCGCTCGGAGCGCGGCACGCCGACATCGGTCAGGGCGAGCAGTCGTGGGTGACGCTCGCCGATCCGGAGGGCAACGAGTTCTGCGTGCTGGGGGCCGCCCGGAGCTGATCGCCGTATCCGGGCGCGGCGGCGCGATCGAACATACGATGGGCTGAGGTCGGCGCGGTGCCCCCGGGACGCCGTGCCGTGAGTCGACCGCCCGGTGTGGGGGAGGTATGGCACAGGCCGCCGATTCGGCGCGGACCGTGATCATGACCGTGGACGACGATCCGGGTGTCTCCCGGGCCGTGGCCCGGGACCTGAGGCGGAGGTACGGCGCGTCGTACCGGATCGTGCGGGCGGAGTCCGGCGCGTCCGCGCTGGAGGCGCTGCGGGAGCTGAAGCTGCGCGGCGATCTCGTGGCCGTCATCCTGGCCGACTACCGGATGCCTCAGATGAACGGCATCGAGTTCCTCGAGCAGGCCCTGGACGTCTATCCGGGCGCGCGGCGCGTGCTGCTGACCGCGTACGCGGACACCAACGCCGCGATCGACGCGATCAACGTCGTCGACGTGGACCACTATCTGCTGAAGCCGTGGGATCCGCCCGAGGAGAAGCTGTACCCGGTCCTCGACGATCTGCTCCAGGCATGGCGGACCAGCGACTTCCGGCCCGTTCCCAGCACCAAGGTCGTGGGGCACCGGTGGTCGTCGCGTTCCTCGGACGTGCGGGAGTTCCTGGCCCGCAACCAGGTGCCCTACCGCTGGTACTCCTCCGACGAGCCGGAGGGGCGGCGGCTGCTGGCCGCGGCCGGCGAGGACGGGTTGCGGCTGCCGGTGGTGATCACGCCGGACGGGACACCGCTGGTCGAGCCGGAGGCCGTCGACCTCGCCGCCCGCGTCGGGCTGGCGACGACCCCCACGGCCGACTTCTACGACCTGGTCGTCATCGGCGGCGGCCCGGCGGGGCTCGGCGCGGCCGTCTACGGTGCCTCCGAGGGGTTGCGGACCGTGCTGGTGGAGCGGTCGGCGACCGGTGGGCAGGCGGGTCAGAGCTCGCGCATCGAGAACTACCTCGGCTTCCCCGACGGCGTGTCGGGGGCGCAGCTCACCGACCGGGCCCGGCGGCAGGCGTCGAAGTTCGGTGCCGAGATCCTGTCTGCGCGCGAGGTGACGGCGCTGGAGGTCAACGGCGCCGCCCGGATCGTACGGTTCTCGGACGGCTCGGCGGTCGCCGCGCACAGCGTGATCCTGGCGACGGGGGTGTCCTACCGGCAGCTGGCGGCGCCCGGCTGCGAGGAACTGACCGGCTGCGGGGTGTATTACGGGTCGGCCCTCACGGAGGCGCCCTCCTGCCAGGACCAGGACGTGTACATCGTCGGCGGCGCCAACTCCGCGGGACAGGCGGCGATGTACCTGTCCCGCGGCGCCAAGTCGGTGACCCTGCTGGTGCGCGGCGAGTCACTGACGGCGTCGATGTCGCACTACCTGATCCAGCAGATCGAGGAGTCGCCCAACATCCAGGTCCGGGCCCGCACGGTCGTCGAGTCCGCGCACGGCGACGGCCGGCTGGAGCGGCTGACCCTGCGGGACGTGGACAGCGGACAGACCGAACAGGTCGACGCGCAGTGGGTGTTCGTGTTCATCGGCGCGGCCCCGCTCACCGACTGGCTGGACGGGACGGTGCTGCGGGACGAGCGGGGGTTCATCCTGGCCGGGCCGGACCTCAGCGCCGACGGCCGGCCGCCGGAGGACTGGGAGCTGGACCGGCCGCCGTACCACCTGGAGACCAACGTGCCCGGTGTGTTCGTGGCGGGCGACGCCCGCGCGGAGTCCGCGAAGCGGGTCGCGTCCGCCGTCGGAGAGGGAGCCATGGCCGTGATGCTCGTCCACCGGTACCTGGAACAGTCATGAGCGGGCAGTCCGCGCCCTGCAACCCGCAGGAGATCGGGGCGCTGTTCCTGTTCGAGAAGCTCACGCCCGAGCAACTCGGCAGGCTGTGCGCCGAGGGGCGGGTGGAGCGCTTCGAGCCCGGGCCGGTGTACGCCGAGGGCGAGCCCGCGACCTGCTTCTACGTGATGCTCGAAGGCACCGTGGTGCTGTACCGCCGGGTGGGCGGGGACGACGTGGAGGTGACCCGGACCTCACAGCGCGGGGTGTACGCGGGGTCCATGCAGGCGTACCTGGGCGACCGGGTGCGGCAGGTCTACAACAACTCCATGCGCGTCACGGAGCCGACGCGGTTCTTCGTGCTGCCCGCCGACACGTTCGCGGAGATCATGCAGGACTGGTTCCCGATGGCGGTGCACCTGCTGGAGGGGCTGTTCTTCGGCACCAAGAGCGCCCAGCGGGCCATCGGGCAGCGTGAACGGCTGCTGGCGCTGGGCTCGTTGTCCGCCGGGCTCACGCACGAGCTCAACAACCCGGCCGCGGCGGCCGTGCGGGCGACGGCGACCCTGCGGGAGCGGGTCGGCAAGATGCGCCACAAGCTGGCGGTCATCGCGCAGGGGTCGTACTCCCCCGAGGTCATGGCGAACCTCATCGACATCCAGGAGCGCACCGCCGAGCGGGTCGCCAAGGCACCCGCGCTGAGCCCGCTGGAGGCCTCCGACCGGGAGGACGCCCTGACCGACTGGCTGGACGACCAGGGCATCGAGGAAGGCTGGCGGCTCGCGCCGACCTTCGTCCAGGCCGGCCTCGACGTGGACTGGCTGGACCAGGTCGCGGCGGCGGTGGACGAGGACATCCTGCCCAGCGCGATCGGGTGGCTCAACTACACCGTCGAGACCGAGCTGCTGATGGACGAGATCAACGACTCGACCACCCGCATCTCGCATCTCGTCGACGCGGCGAAGCAGTACTCGCAGCTCGACCGCGCGCCCTTCCAGAACGCCGACGTGCACGAACTCCTCGACTCCACCCTGCTGATGCTGTCCGGCAAGATCGGCAAGCAGATCGAGGTCGTCAAGGACTACGACCGTACGCTGCCGAGGATCCCCGCGTATCCCGCGGAGCTCAACCAGGTGTGGACGAACCTCATCGACAACGCGGTCGCGGCGATGAACAGTGCGGGCGGGGAGGGGACGCTGACCGTGCGGACGGCCGCGGAACCCGACCGGCTGCTGGTGGAGTTCCGCGACACGGGCGTAGGCATCCCGGCACAGGACCGGGAGCGGATCTTCGATCCCTTCTTCACCACCAAGCCGGTGGGCGAGGGGACCGGACTGGGGCTCGACATCTCCTGGCGGATCGTGGTCAACAAGCACCATGGCAGCATCCGGGTGGAGTCGGAGCCCGGGGACACACGGTTCCAGGTACTGCTGCCGCTGACAGCGGTCGAGGAGGAGTCTGCATGAGTGGCGAGAACGGGATCGACCCGAGTGTGCGGCCCAGCGGCAGCGGGTGCGCCGAGTGTGACGCGGCCGGGGGGTGGTGGTTCCATCTGCGGCGGTGTGCCCAGTGCGGGCACGTGGGGTGTTGCGACAGTTCGCCGGCGAAGCACGCGACGGGGCATTTCCGGGAGACCGGGCATCCGTTCGTGCAGAGCTTCGAGCCGGGTGAGGACTGGTACTGGAACTATGAGACGAACGAGTTGTACGAGGGTGGGCCGGAGCTGGCGGAGCCGGTGAGTCATCCGGTCGATCAGCCCACGCCGGGGCCCGCGGGGCGCGTACCGGTGGACTGGGCCAAGGCGCTGCGGACCTAAGGCCTGTCGTTTGGATCACGCCACAGACGCGGGGCCTGGCACGCACATCTGCCGCGTTGCCGTCGGTTTGCCGACTCCCCCACGCTCGGCCGCGCTCGCGCGGAAGGGGCCCCCATCGCGTCGACGCCCCTCCCCCGCCTTGCAACTGCACGCACCAGACCCCGCTCACCTGCATCGGCCAGTACCGTGAGTCTCCTGTGACCTGATCCGAACGACAGACCCCAGGCCCACGCGGCGAAGCCGCACCTCGTCCCTGTCCCCCGCCCCGAAAAACGAAGGTTGGTTCTGTGCCCCAGGCTTCATCCGTCACGCCGGTTGTCGGGCGGGATCCCGAACTCGCCCGGCTCTCCGGGGTGCTGGAGCGCGCCCGTGCCGGCGACGCGCGGGCCGTGCTCGTGGGCGGGGACGCCGGAGTCGGCAAGACGCGGTTGCTGGACGAGATCGCGGAGCGGGCCGGGGACGCCGGGATGACCGTGGTCACCGGACACTGCGTGGATCTCGGGGACGTCGGGCTGCCCTATCTGCCGTTCACCGAGATCCTGGGAGTGCTCGCCGCCGACGAGCGGTTCTCGGCTGCCCTGGCCGGTCATCCCGTGGTCGAGCGGCTGCTGGGAGCCGGGACCGACCCCGTGCGGGATCTGGACGGGCGGCTGCGGCTGTTCGAAGGGATGGCGGGGCTGCTGGCCGAGGTCGCGGAGGTCGCGCCGCTGCTCCTCGTGCTGGAGGATCTGCACTGGGCGGATCAGTCGTCGCGGGACCTGCTGCGGTTCCTGCTGGGCCGCGGCGTGCTCCGGCACCGGCTGGCGGTGTTCGCCTCGTACCGGGCCGACGACCTGCACCGCAGGCATCCGCTGCGGCCGCTGCTGGCGGAGCTGGTACGACTGCCCGTCGTCGAGCGGCTGGAACTGCGGCCGCTGGCCGATCCCGACGTGGACCGGCTGGTGCGGGCCCTGGAGCCCCGGCCGCTGCCGGACGCCACGGTGCGGCGGATCGTGGAGCGGGCCGAAGGGAACGCCTTCTACGCGGAGGAGTTGCTCGCCGCCACCGACACCGAGTCGGGGGGTGTGCCCAGCGGACTCGCCGATGTGCTGCTGATCCGTTTCGAGCAGCTCTCCGAGATGGCGCAGCAGGTGCTGCGGACCGCCTCCGTCGCCGGGCGCCGGGTGGAGCACGACCTGCTGCGGGAGGCGGCCGGGCTGCCGGAGGCGGACCTGGAGTCGGCGCTGCGTGAGGCGGTGGGGCGGCAGCTGCTCGTGGCCGGCGACGGGGACACGTACTCCTTCCGGCACGCGCTCGCCCGCGAGGCCGTCTACGCCGATCTGCTGCCCGGGGAGCGGGCGAGGCTGCATGGCGCGTTCGCACGGCTGCTGGCCGGGCGCGGGCGGGCCGAGAGCGCCGCCGAGCGCGCCCACCACTACCGGGAGAGTCACGACCTCCCCGAGGCGCTGGCCGCGTCGCTGGAGGCCGCCGATCACGCCCAGCGGGTCGGTGCGCCGGCCGAGGAACAACGGCATCTCGAAGCGGCCCTGGACCTGTGGTCGGCAGTCGGTCCCGGGGCCCGGCCCCCGGGCGTCGAACGGGTGACGCTGACACTGCAGGCGTCGGCAGCGGCCGCGCACGCCGGGGAGCTGCACCGGGCGGTGTCCCTCGCCCGGTCCGCACTGGCCGGACTCGGCCAGGACGCCGAGTCAGAACTCGCCGCGCGGGTCCGCTACACCCTCGCCGGGAACCTGCTGAGCGTGGACAGCCTGAAGGCGGCGTTCGCCTACAGCAGCGAGGCACTGGCGATGATCCCGGAGGAGCCTCCGTCCCCGACGTGGGTGTGGGCGGCCGCCACCCATGTCCTGGCGGCGCGCCACGTCGGGGAGAACGAGACCGCGCTCGAGGTCGCCCGTCGGGCCCTGGGGGTGGCGGAGCGGCTGCGGATGACCGACGCCCAGGCGGACCTGCTGATCTCCCTGGCCGTTTTCGACGGCGAGGGGCGGCGCGGCCCGGAGGGCCGGCAGCGGCTGATCAAAGCCCGGGAGCTGGCCCTGAGTTCGGGCAACGCGCCCGTGGAGCTGCGCGCCCTGTTCAACCTGGCCATGGGCTGTTACGAGTCCGGTGCCCTGGCGGAGTGCGTGCCCTGGCTGACGGAGGGCCTGGACCGGGCCCGGCGCGCCGGGCTGCTGTCGTCGACGTATCCGCTGGAGATGCGCTACCTGCGGCTGTTGGTGCTGAACGTGCTGGGCCGCTGGGACGAGTGTGTGCGCGCGGCGGCGGCCGACGCCGACGTGCTGCCGGCCGCCGGCGGGTACACGATGGGGCCCGCGCTGTACGTGACGCTCGCGCGCGGTGACTTCTCGGCCGCCGACAGGGCGCGTGCCCTGCTGGAGGGGCCGTTCGACTGGATGGCCACCCTCGTCGCCGGCATCGTGCTCACCGACGCGGCGGCGCTGCGCCGGGATCCCGAGGCCGCGGTGCGGTGGATGCGGTCGACGGTCGCGGCCCTCATCGACGAGGCGGGTACCCGCCCGGACGTCACGGTGCGGCTCGCCGCGCTGGCGCTGTCGGCGGTGGCCGACGCGGCGGCCGGGCTGCGGTCGGCCGGTGACGAGGCCGGAGCCCGTCGCTGGACGGACACCGCGGGCGAACTGGTGGAACTGGCGCGGACGATGGCCACCCGCGACGACGGCACGCCCCAGGGTCCCGAGGGGCAGGCGTGGCTGGCCCGGGCCGAGGCCGAGTGGATCAGGGCCGCGTCGGGGCCGGACGCGGCCGCCTGGGCGAGGGTGGTGACGGCGTTCGGCTACGGCGACGTCTACGAGCGGGCGCGGTGCCGGCTGCGGTACGCCGAAGCCCTGGTGGCGGCCGGGCGGCGCGAAGAGGCGGCGTCCGAGGCGCGAGGGGTGCGGGAGACCGCGGACCACCTCGGCGCCACGCCGCTGCGCGAACAGGCGGACGACCTGATCCGTCGCGGCCGGCTGTCGGACAGGCCCGGCAGCGACGACCGGGCCGCCGTCCTCACCGCGCGCGAGCTGGACGTGCTGCGGCTGCTCGCCCTCGGCCGCAGCAACCGGCAGATCGGCGAGGAGCTGTTCATCAGCGGCAAGACCGCGAGCGTCCACGTCTCCAACATCCTCGCCAAGGTGGGCGCGTCGAGCCGCGGCGAGGCCGTGGCGATCGCCTACCGCGAGGGCCTGATCGCCCCGGAACCGACGACGTCCGGCTGACCGCCCGAGCAGCTGAACGACGCGCCCCCTGGGCTGGATGCGCTGTCCGGACAGGTTGGTGACGCGGCTGGCTGGAGTGTGGCCGCCGAGGCCGGTGTGGGGTCGGTGGTAGTTGCCTGCATCGACCAGTACCGTGAGTCTCCTGTGGCCTGACCCGAACGACAGACCCTAGCCGGTCCCGCAGTCGAGGTCCTCGAGGTCCACGGCGTCGGCCATCGCCCGCATCCCCTGGTCGTCGGGGTGCAGATGGTCGCCGCCGTCGAAGGCGGGGCGGATCCGCTCGGGGTCGTCGGGGCTGCGCAGGACGCGGTCGAAGTCGGCGACCCCGTCGAACTCGCCGCTGTCGCGGATGAAGGCGTTGACCTGCCGCCGCACCGCCTCCCCGGCGGGGTCCCACTCCTGCCAGCCCTTGTAGGGGGCGATCGTGGCCCCGACGACGCACTTCCCGGCCTCGTGCGCCCGGTCGATCAGCCTGCGGTACCCGGCGATCAGCCCGGCGCCGGTGGCGCCGGGTTCGGCCTTGATGTCGTTGACGCCCTGGAAGAGGAACACCGTGCGCACGCCCGGCAGCGAGAGCGCGTCGCGCTGCACGCGGTGGAGGGCGCTCTGCCCGGGGCCGTCGAGGAGGACCTTGTTCCCGGCGATGCCCGCGTTGGCCACCCCCTCGACCCCGGTGCCGGTGGACTCGCCCAGGCGACGGGCCAGGAAGTCGGGCCAGCGGCGGTCCCGGTCGGTCGTGGAATGCCAGCCGTCGGTGATGGAGTCGCCGAGGGCGGCCACGGCGCCCGTCCTCTCGCGGGGCCGTACGGTGACGGCGTCGAGATAGAACCAGGAGCCGGTCCGCTGCTTCCAGTGGGCCGCGCCTTCCTCCGCGGCGTGGTCGCCGACGGTCTTGTAGGACGTCTGCATCGCCAGCCAGTGTCCGGTGAGCGCGCCGCCCGCCCGGGGCACGTGCATGCTGACGGCGAGGGTGCGCCCGGCCGGAACGCGGCCGGGCAGCGGGTCGCTGTAGACGATGCCGCCGGCGGGGACGGTGACGGAGCGGGCGCCGTCGAAGGTCAGGCGCCTGTTGCTGCCGGGGACGAGCGCGGCACCGGCCCGTCGCAGGCCCGCGTGGACGTTGGCGAACGTCACCGGCTGGGTGCCGAAGGCGTTGGACAGCCGCACCCTGAGGCCGCTGCCGCCCACGCTGGTGCGCACCATCAGCCGGTAACCGCGGCCGTCCGCCGCCTCGCCGACGTGGCCGGCGGAGGAGGCCCAGGTGACCACACTGGGCCCGGCCGCCCTCGGGGCGCTGGGCGGCGGGCTGGGCCGGCCCCCCTGGGGCACCGTGCCTGTCCCGCAGCCCAGCGCGACGCAGCAGGTGAGGGCGGCCAGGGCGGCTCGGCAGCGGGGACGGGCGGTGCGGGACATCGTCGGCGCTCCTTCGACCGGTCGGGGCGGATGCGGGCGGAGGTCGTCCCGGCTTACCACACCGTACTGGTGCGGCCGGCGGCGCTGTGCAGGCGGCCTCGACAGGCGTGCCGTTCCTTGCCGGTCGGTGAGGAGGGGTGAACCGTGGGCGGGCGAAGCGGCCTTCCGCGTGATCTTGGCGGAGGGAAACGCTCCGGGCGAGGATGCCGGTATGAAGGGTGACCTCTTTTCCAGTGAGCACATGGTGCAGCCGGCCGTGGCGCCGGGCATGTCGATCGAGAACGCCAAGTGCGTCCGGTACACGGTGAACGGCGAGATGCTCGCCCGGCAGGGAGCGATGATCTCCTACCGCGGCAACCTCCAGTTCGAGCGCAAGGGCCAGGGCGTGGGCGGCATGCTCAAGCGCGCGGTCACCGGGGAGGGCCTGCCGCTGATGGCGGTGCGCGGACAGGGTGAGGCCTGGTTCGCGCACGAGGCACAGAACTGTTTCATCGTCGATGTCGAGCCGGGCGACGAGTTCACGGTCAACGGCCGCAACGTCCTGTGTTTCGACGCCACGTTGTCGTACAGCATCGCCACCGTGAAGGGCGCCGGCATCACCGGCGGCGGCCTGTTCAACAGCGTCTTCACCGGGCACGGCAAGCTGGGTCTGGTGTGCGAGGGCAACCCGCTCGTCATCCCGGTCTCGCCGCAGTACCCGGTGTACGTCGACACCGACGCGATCGTCGGCTGGACCGCGGGACTGCAGACCTCGCTGCACCGCTCGCAGTCCATCGGGTCGATGCTGCGCGGCGGCTCCGGCGAGGCGGTGCAACTGGTGCTCCAGGGCGAGGGGTACGTCGTCGTCCGGCCGAGCGAGGCGACGCCGCACAAGGCGGGTCAGCACTGAACGCCTGTCAGGTGATCTGCGCCTCACAGGCAACCCGGTCCGTTCCGCCGACGTCTTGATCGGCAACAGGTGATGCCCTGGCCTTTGTGGCCAGGGCAGGATTCCCCTCCTCTATACACCCCATGTATACACTGCATGTATACATGGGGTGAATACGGACCGAAAGGCATCGATGTACGGCAAGGCATTCGCCCCGGAGTACCAGGGCGCGCTCACCACCCTGTCCGTCAACTCCTCGCTGACCGACGTCCTGGCCGCAGGCACCGAGCAGTTGAGGGCAGCTGAGCGCGCCGGACAGCCCGGGGAGGCGGCGCGCTCCGGACTCGCGGTGGCCGAGGCGCACCGTCGGCTGGGCCGGGTCGAGGACGCGGACCGGGCCTGGAAGGCGAGCTACCGCGCGGCCCGGCAGGCAGGGGACCTCGGGGCGATGGCCTGGGCGCTGTGGAGCGGCGGCACGCTGGCCCGGCAGCGCGGCGCGCTCCCGCTGGCCCGCAGGCTGCTCCAGTTGGCGGCCGACCTGGGCGAACGCGGCGGGGACATCGTCGTCCGCGGTTACTCGCTGGCCGGGCTGGCCGAGACCGGCCGCATCCAGGGCGACTACGAGGCCGTCGGCAGACTGCACGAGCAGTTGCTCGCCGAGGCCCGGCGCCGCGGGGAGGCGCGGCACACGGTGTGGGCGCTGGAGGGCATCGCGCAGATGCACCGCAACACCGGCCGCTACGACTCGGCGTACGCGCTGTTCGAGGAGGCCGCCGAGATCGCCGCTCGTGCCGACGACCGCCGCGGCCACGCCTGGGCGCTGCGCGGGCTGGCCGACGTGGTGTCGGTGCGCGACCAGGACACCGAGCGGGCCCTGGAGCTGCTGACCGAGGCGGAGACGACGTGCCGCGCGATGCGGCTGTCCAGCGCGCTCGCCTACAACCACAAGATGCGCGGCAACGTCCTGTACCGGGCGGGGCGTTACGAGCAGGCGCGCGAGCTGTACGAGCAGGCGCTCGCGGAATTCCGCGAGATGAGCGAGCCACGCGGGGAGGCACTGTCGCGGCTGGGACTCGCCAAGTCCCTGGCCCGCCTGGGCCGCGACCGTGACGAGACCGCGGCCGAACTGGCCGACCTCGCCGGCCTGCTGGAGCGCATCGGCCTGCAGCACGCCCGCCGGATGGTGGCCCGGGCCCACGAGGAACTCGGCATACCGTCGGCCGGGCAGGCGACGGGGGCGGCCCTGTGACGGCGCTGCCGACGTCGGTGGAGACAGCTCGAAGGAAAGCCACGAAGGCACCGACACCGGTCACCCAGGCTCCACCGTCCCGGGAAGCCGGACAAGCGCCACACGAAGGCAGAACCACACCCGCCACCCACGCTCCGCCGTCCCCGGACGCCGGACAAGCGCCACACGAAGGCAGAACCACACCCGCCACCCACGCTCCGCCGTCCCCGGACGCCGGACAAGCGGCGCACCAGGGCACGGCGGCGCCGGCCCCGGCCCTCGCGCGGCCGTCACGGCAGGGCACGGCAACCGAGGCACCCTCCCCCGCACGGACAGCACGACGGGGCGAGCCGCACGATCGCGCGGCCGGCGCCGGTGACATCCCCGCGGTTCTCGACCGCTGCCGCGCCCTGGTCCGGCCCGCCCTGGAAGAAGCCGTGGGACGGCTGCACCCCTGGGTGGGCGAGATGGCCGCGTACTCCTTCGGCTGGTGCGAGGTCGGCGGTGCTCCGGTCGTGGCCTCCGGCGGCAAGGGCGTGCGGCAGGCGCTCGCGGTGCTCGGCGCCGAAGCGGCCGGTGCGCCGGGCCGGGCCGGGGTGGCCGCGGCTGTCGCGGTCGAACTGGTGCACACCTTCTCCCTGCTGCACGACGACATCATGGACGGCGACGCCGACCGGCGACGCCGACCGACCGTGTGGAGGGCCTACGGCACGGGGCCCGCGGTGCTGGCGGGCGACGCCCTGTTCGCCCTGGCCGTCGAGACGCTGGCCGCGCAGCCCGGTGGCGCGGCGGGCGTGCGCACGCTGTCCGTGGCACTGGGTGACCTGGTGCGCGGACAGGCGGACGACCTGCTGTTCGCCGGCCGCCCGTGGACCGGCCCGGAGCGGGTGCGGCCCGACGAATACCGGGCGATGGCGGAGCACAAGACGGGCGCGCTGCTGGGCTGCGCGGCGGCGCTCGGCGCCGTGCTGGGCGGTGCCCGCCCCGAGACGGCCGCCGCGCTCGACCGGGCGGGCCGGCACCTGGGGGTCGCGTTCCAGATCGTCGACGACGTGCTGGGCATCTGGGGTGACCCCGGCGTCACCGGTAAGCCGGTCCACGGTGATCTGCGCGAGCGGAAGAAGACGTTCCCGGTGCTGGTGGCGCTCGGCTCCCCGATGGCCGGCCGGATCGCCGCGCTCCTCGAGTCGGGTGCGGCGACCGACACGACGGCCGCGCTCATCGAGGAGGCGGGCGGCCGTGCCGCGGCCGTGGCGGAGGCCCGCCGGCACCTCACCGCCGTCGAGACCTCACTCGCCGGAGCTCCGTTGGCGGCGGAGGCCGTCGGGGACCTGCGGTCGCTGCTGGAGTACCTGGTGCGGCGCGACGTCTGAGCCGCCGGGCTCGGGTGCGTCCGTGACACAGGGCATGCCCGCACTGCTTTGACCTCGGCCCCCTGAGCGCGTCAGGGTTCGATACGGCGCGCTCCGCGACCCCGCGCCGGAAGGACAACTGCCATGATCGGCATGCCGGAGATCGAAGCCGCGGCCGGGCGAATCGCCGGGCACGTCGTGCGCACCCCGACCGTGGACAGCCCGGGGCTGTCGGCGCTGCTCGGTGCACCGGTCACCGTGAAACTCGAACTGCTGCAGCGCACCGGCTCGTTCAAGGCACGCGGAGCGGCGGCGAAGCTGCTGTCGCTGGGCGAGGCCGAGCGGGCCGCCGGGGTCGTGGCGGTCAGCGGCGGCAACCACGGGATCGCCGTCGCGGTCATGGCCGCGGCCCTCGATGTGAAGGCCACGGTGGTGATGCCCCGCTCGGCACCCGCCCGTGCCGTGGAGATCGCGGAGGAAGCCGGCGCGTCGGTGCGGCTGACCGACGACATGGACGGCGCGTTCGCGCTCATGACGCGGCTTCAGCAGGAGGGCATGACCCTGGTGCATCCCTTCGACGACCCCGCGGTCATCGCGGGACAGGGCACGGTCGGGCTGGAGTTCGCCGCCGACGCCGGCGAACTCACCGACGTGCTCGTGAGCATCGGGGGCGGCGGCCTGATCGCCGGTGTCGCCGCCGCGCTGCGGGCGTGCCGGCCCGGCGTGCGGGTGTGGGGCGTGGAGACCGAGGGCGCCCAGGCCATGTCCGAGGCGCTGACGTCGGGCGGCCCGCGGCCGGTCGCCCTGTCGTCGATCGTCTCCACCCTCAGCGCCCCCTCCGTGTCGCAGCTGACGTACGACCATGTCTCCGCCCTGGTCACCGAGGTCCTCGTGGTCCCGGACCGGGAGGCCGTGCAGGGCGTGCTGGACCTGGCCGACCACGCCAAGGTGTGGGCCGAACCGGCAGCCGGCTGCCTGCTGCCCGCGGCCCGGCAGGTTCTGGAACGGGTCGGTGACGGGGCGCGGCTCGGTCTGGTGGTGTGCGGGGGCAACGCGACGACGGACGACGTGTTCGCATGGTCGCGTCGCTTCGGGCTGCGCTGACGTTCCGGCCCATCCCGGGAATCCGTCGCGAAATTGATCGGAGGGGCTCCGAGTTCGGACGTTGTACGCCTCCGCATTTACCGCCGGTTACCACCAGGCCTGACCGAATTCGCGAATCAACGGTGCGCGGCGGTCGAATTCCTCGCGCCCGCCGCGCCCCGGGGCTGCCGAGGTGAGCCGCGTCCGGGGCCGCGAAAGACCTTCGTTCTTCGCACACTTGATCCCACCTTTTGAACAAAAGACAGGAACGGAGACGGAGTTGCGATCGCTTTGAACGCAGGCCGCCTCGCCCCCCGTACTTCTGGAAAAGGTGAGAGCCAGGTTTCCAGCGAGGGATGGCCATGGGCAGGGCGCACGTCTCCACACACCAGTTGGTCGCCGGCCGGTACCGGCTGCTCGAGATCATTCATCGCGAGACCAACCGCATCTGCTGGTACGCCGAGGACACCGGGGCCGGCGAGATCTCCCGCCCGTGCCTCGTGACCCAGATCGGGCTTCCGGAGGACCCGAGCGGGGCCGAGCGCCGGGCCGCCGCCCGTCTGTTGCGCACGACCGAGAACATGGCGCTGCTGTGTCCCGGCCGGATCGCCGCCGTCGTCGCCGCGGTCGAGGAGGCCGGCGCCCTGTGGACGGTCAACGAATGGATCGACGGCACCCCCCTCGGTGAACTCCTCTCCGAGCAGGGCACGTTCAACTACGTGCGGGCGGCGCGGATCGGCCTGGGGCTGCTCGACGTACTGGACGCCGCGCACGCCGAGGGCATCACGCACGGCGAACTCAGCCCCGGCCAGGTGTTCGTGCGGGAGGATCACTCGGTCGTCGTCACCGGCTTCGGCCTGGCGGGCGCGACCCTCGCGCCCCGGCTGACGGCACCGGCGTTCGCCTCCCCGGAGCAGGCCCGCGACCAGCGCATCGGCCCCGCGGCCGATCTGTGGGCGCTGGGCGCGATCCTGTACACGACGGTCGAGGGGCGCCCGCCCTTCCGGGACCGGGGGCGCCCGGAGAACACGCTGAAGGGCGTGGACCGGCTGCCGCTGCGCACGCCGGTGCGCGCCGGGCCGCTCACCCAGGTCGTGCAGGGGCTGCTCCGCAAGGACTCACGAGAGCGGCTGACCCGCCCGGTGGTGCGTGAGGCGCTGACCCGCGCCCTCAGCGAGCACCCCGATGCCGCCCTGGCCGCGGCGGCACCGGCCCCGCGGCTGCGCGGGGCCTACGCCGCGGTGCGGACGGGCAACCCGGCGTGGAGCAGACGCACCATGGTGGCGGGAACGGCCCTGGCCGTCGTCACCGTGGCGGTCGCCGTGCTCGCGGCGACCCAGGGGCTGCCCGGCACGGACGGCGGCAGCGAAGCGGCCGAATCGCCGGCCCGGCCGCCGGCTTCCGCCGCCACTCCGGGCGAGGGCACCGGTGGTGGCAGTGCCGAACCGTCCGGGGCGCCCAGCCCGCCCGAGTCCCCCTCCCCCACCCCCACCCCGTCCTCCCCGCCGCCGAAGCCCACCCCCACACGCGCACCCTCCTCCCCGGCCGGGGCGCTGCCGCCCGGGTTCCAGCGCTACCGGGCGGCGGAGGGCTTCTCCGTCGCGCTCCCCGAGGGTTTCGAACGGCTGGACACCGACCGTGACGGCGATGCGTACCGGGTCGTCTTCGGCGCCGAGGACGACGACCGCACGCTGGCCGTCACCTACAGCGACCAGGCGGGCCCGGACCCCGTGGTCGTATGGCGGGACGACGTCGAACCCAACCTCAAACAGGCGGACGGCTACGACCGGATCGGCGCGATCCGCGCGACGACGTACCAGGGCCGCAAGGCCGCCGACATGGAGTGGACGGCGTACGTCGACGGCACCCGGGTGCACACCTACGGCCGGGGCTTCCTGCTCGGTGGAGGCCGGAGCTTCTCGCTGCGCTGGACCACACCGGACGCCGACTGGGACGAAGCCGCCAACCAGGAGGCGTTGCGCACCTTCTTCAAGACCTTCCGGCCGGGCTCAGCCTGACCGGCGCGGGGCGCGCAGGGCGGTGAGGGGGCCGCCGTGCAGCGGAGGGGTGCGCCAGTGCGCGGTGAGCGTTCCCTCCGCGAGGGAGCAGGTCAGCGCCAGACGGTGCGGGGTCTCCACGAACAGCACGTCCACGGCCAGCGTGTCGCCATCGGTCCAGCCGCCGCTCACCGCGGTCGGGACGGGCTCCTCGGCTACCGTCCAGCCCTCTCGCGCGATACGCAGGTCGATCCGGTCCGGACGGTCCGGCCGGTCCCCCTCTCCGGTGAGGGTGAGCGTCCAGCCGTCGGTGTCCCGGGTGAGCCCGGCCGAGCGGACCGGTCCGGCCGCTTCGGAGGACGTGAACACGGCGACCGCCCAGTCCCGCTCCCGGTCAGGGGGTACGGGACGGCCCGGGGCGGGCGGCAGCGCGAGCCGGCCGAGGCGCTCCAGCAGTTCCGCGTCGGCGGCCTCGCGGCCGGTGAGCGGCTCGGGGCCGAAGGCGGGCAGCAGATGCTTCCAGACCAGGTTCAGGTACTCCTGCATCCGCTCGGTCGCCGTGGTCGCCGCGATCACCGCGTCGTGCTCCGGCAGCACCAGGCAGAACTGGCCGAACGCGCCGTCGCCCCGGTAGCCGTGCCGGGACGTCCAGAACTGGTAGCCGTAGCCCCGGTCCCAGTCCTGCCGGTCCACATCGCCCATGGCGCCGGCGGTCGGTGTGCGGGGGTACGAGGCCCGGGCCGCCCATCCCTCGGGCAGCAGCCGCTCGCCCTCCCACAACCCGTCGCGCAGATACAGCTGTCCGAGCCGGGCCACCGCGTCGGTGGTGGCGTGCAGACCGCTGAAGCCGAGCTCGCGGCCGGTGCGGTCCCGCAGCCAGGCCACCTCGCCGATGCCCAGCGGAGCCAGCAGCCGCGGCCGCAGGTACGCGGTGAGCGACTGCCCGGTCACCCGCTGGACGATCGCGGCGAGCGTGTAGGTGGCGGGCTGGTTGTAGGCGAAGACGGTGCCCGGGTCGGCGTCCGGGGGCAGCAGCAGGAATTGCCGGACGGGCTCGGAGACGTTCCGCCCGAAGGCCTCGTCGACGGTGTCGCGCCGGTGGCCGCTCGCCATGGACGCCACGTGCCGTACGAGCATGGCACGGCTGCGCGGGTCGGTGATGTCGGCCTCGAACTCCGGGAAGTACGAGGTCACGGGCGCTTCGAAGTCGAGCAGCCCCTCGGCCTCGGCCAGGGCTGCGGCGGTCGCGGTGAAGCTCTTGCTGAGCGAGTACAGCAGCTGGCGGCGTTCGGCGGTGAACGGTGCCCACCAGCCGGCGGCGACCAGCTGCCCGTGCCGCATGATCATCAGGCTGTGCGGCTCGATGTCGGGCGCCGCTTCGAGGGCGTCGAGGAAGGCGTGCACGCCGGAGACGTCGACGCCTTGTGCGGCGGGGCCGGAGGAGAGCAGGGCGGAGGCGCTCATGCATGAATCCTGCACCCGTCGGCGACCTTGATCGAGCCGTTTTCAAGTCCTCCGACAGGGGACTCGCCGGTTATGGTGCAAATCGGATACACGATGATGACCGAACAGGCCGGCCCCCGAGAGCTCGTCGACCACGTGGTGCGGGCCGAGGAGGCGGGTTTCGACTTCTCGGTGACCTCCGACCACTACTTCCCGTGGCTGCGCTCGCAGGGTCATTCGCCGTACGCGTGGGCCGTGCTCGGCGCCGCCGCCCAGGCCACGTCACGCATCCCGCTGATGACGTATGTGACGTGCCCGACGTTCCGCTACCACCCGGCGGTCGTGGCGCAGAAGGCGGCGACCCTCCAACTGCTGTCCGAGGGCCGCTTCCGGCTCGGGCTGGGCTCGGGCGAGAACCTCAACGAGCACGTGGTGGGCGGCGGCTGGCCGTCCGTCGATGTGCGGCACGAGATGTTCGAGGAGGCCGTGGAGATCATCCGCGCCCTCTTCGAAGGCGGCCACGTCAACCGTCGCGGCACGCACTTCGACGTGGAATCGGCCCGGCTGTGGGACCTGCCGGACCAGGCGCCGCCCATCGGTATCGCCGTCTCCGGCGAGCGGTCCTGTGAACTCGCGGGCCGGCTGGGCGACCTGGTGATCGCCACGGAGCCCAAGGCCGGGCTGCTGGAGGCGTTCGACCGGCATGGCGGTCAGGGCAAGCCCCGCGTCGGCCAGCTGCCCGTCTGCTACGACCCGGACCGGGACACGGCCGTCAAGCGGGCCCACTCCCAGTTCCGCTGGTTCGGCAGCGGCTGGAAGGTCAACTCGGAGCTTCCGCACCCGGATTCCTTCGAGGCGGCGACCCAGTTCGTCACGGAGGACGACGTGGCCGAGTCCATCCCGTGCGGTGACGACCCGGACGCCTTCGTCGAGGCCGTCCGCCCGTACGCCGAGGCCGGGTTCACCGAGGTCGCCCTGGTCCAGATCGGCGGTGAGTCGCAGCCGGCGTATCTGGACTGGTCGGAGAAGACCCTGCTGCCCGCGCTGCGGAACGCGTTCGGCTGAAGCCCTCGGCCAGCGCCTCCACCACCTGCTCGACCAGTTGAGCCCTCCGCCCCGGGGGGCTCTTCTTCACGAGCGCGCTGATCCGCTGGGCCTCCCCGGTCGTGGGCAGGAACCCCGCCAGCAGCAGGGGCAGCAGCAGGCGCCGGACGAGCACTTCGCTGTCCGAGCTGCCCTGCGGTCTGCGCACCACCGAGACGTTGACCCGGATCGCGTGTTCGTTCCCGGGCGGGACGCCCGGCCGGTCCGTCTCGATCGCGGCGTAGCGGTAGCCGTGCGCCCGGTCGCAGGCCGGGCAGCCGGCCGGGCCGCGGGTCAGCCGGTCGCCGCAGTCGGGGCACCGGAGCCGGTCGAGAGCGGCGTCCACCAACCGCCAGTCGTGCCGGTCGGGTCCGGCGGCGACCATCTCGGCCAGGGTCCGCTCCTGGTCGCCGCCCGCCATGGTGTCCCACTGCCGCAGGAACGCGGCCCACTCCCCCTCGACGATGCCGTCCACCAGGTCACGGCAGACGGCACAGGCGGGGGCGCCGCCGTAGGCGTACCCGCCGCACTCCGCACAGCGGCGCAGCGCCTCGTCCTGGCCTGTTCGCACCATGCCGGGCATCCTCGTGCACCCGCGCCCGGGGGCGACAACGGTTTTCGGACGGGCCGTGCGGGCGGTGAACGGCGAGGTCGGAGGGTGCCGCTAGGCTTCCGTCCGCACCTTGCGCCATCCGATCCGCCTTGCTCAGGAGAGTCGTCCGTGACCGTAGCCATGACCCCGCCCGAGACGTCCCCCGCCGCCCCGGCGCCCGTGTCCGACCTGGTCACGCGGGACGCGCGGGAGTTCGGGGCGTACGCCCGGACCGGAGGGTGGGCCTTCGGGCTGAAGGTGGCGCGCAGCGTGCGGCCCGGCGGGCAGGGCGCGGACGAGACGCCGAAGGTGTCCGCGAAGGAGTTCGCGGAGCTCGCCGGCTGCTCCGCGGAGCGGGTCATGCGCTACTACAAGGCGTGGGACCGGGCGGCGGACGACGGGATGGTCCCGCAGTTCGAGGCGCTGACGCCGGGTCAGGAGGTGGACCTGCCGGACGCCGACGTGTGGCTGAGCTACTACGTCTCCCGCAACAGCGCCACGTCCGAGCGCGGCACCGCCATCTCCGAGGCCGCCGAGGCGGAGGGCATCCGGCCCACGAAGGCCCTGGAGGTCGCGGAGAACCCCACCGCCCTGCGGGCCGCGATCCTCGCCGACCCCTCCACCGCCCGCGCGGCCCGCCAGGCCCTGCTGGACCGGGTTCGTGAGGACCCCGATCTCCAGTCGGAGCTGGCTCGCGACGTCGTGCGCACCGACGAGCTGAAGAAGGCCGTCGCCGGGGAGAGCAGGGCGGCCGACCGGATCGGATACGTGCGTCAGATCGCCGAGTCGGGGCAGATCAAGACGCCCGCCGGGCAGACCGTCGACGCGCCCTCCGTCCTTCGTCAGGAGGCCGAGCGCCACCTGTCGCTCATCGACGAGCTGGACGAGGGCGAGGACGCCGGCGAGTGGGCCGCCGAGGCGTACGACACCATGAAGTCCCTCGTGGTCGAGGCCGTGGAAGCGGACCCGGGGCTGCGGGTGCAGGAGCGGCGCACGAAGTTCTACAGCAGCCTGCAGAAGGCCACGAAGGTGTTCGAGGAGCTGACCTTCGACGACGCCGGGGAGTTCTACGAGGACGACATGGTGCAGCGCCTGGAGGAGCTGCAGCGGGCGGTCGCCGTCTGCATCGAGTCGCTGCGCGGTGCCCGCGGGAATCACCCGGTCGGCTGAGCATTTCAGCGGAATCCGGGGTACTAGAGGGCTCTACGTCGGTTCTTCCCGGAGGCCCCCTCGTGAACTCGTTCGTCCACAAGACCCTGGTGGTGCAGCTCCAGGCGGGTGACACGGAACGTTTCTCCGTGCTCGCCCACCTGAGCTACGACGCTGCGGACCCGTTCGCCGTCACCCTGGTCTTCAGTCATGACGGCCGTGTCCTCGCCCGGTGGCAGCTGGACCGGGAGATGCTCGGCGACGCGCTGCGGCGTCCGGTCGGGGTGGGCGACGTGCGGATGCGCCCGCAGTCGCGGGGGATGTGGCAGGAACTGCGCATGGAGTTCTTCGGTGATGCCCGCCCCGACGGCGGCCGGCATCACGCGGTGGTGTTCGGGTGGGCGCCGGGGTTCGCCGCGTTCCTGCGTGAGACCCACGAGGTGGTTCCCCCGGGCCGCGAGGAGGTCCATGTCGACGACTTCCTGGAGGGAGTCCTCGCCGGGGGCTGATCGCGGCCGGTATGAGTAGGCGTACTCATGCCGAGGGCCCGCCCCTGCCACGACGATGGGCTCCCCCGAAGAGGAGCCCGCCATGTCCGCTGTGTCCGACGTACGCCCGGGTCCCCGGCCTTCGCTGCCCGCCGCCCTCGCCTGCGGCGTGCTCGTGGGGCTTGTCCTGTCCGGATGGCACCCGCACGACCGCATGACCTGGTTCCTGGAGGTCGTCTGGGTCGTCGTGGGCCTGCCGCTGCTGGTACTGACCCGGCGGCGTTTCCCGCTCACCGGCCTGCTGTGCTGTCTGCTGGCCGCCCACGCCGTGGTGCTGATGGTGGGCGGCCACTACACGTACGCCGAGGTGCCGCTCGGCGACCGGCTCCGGGACGCCGTCGGCCTGGACCGCAATCCCTACGACCGGTTCGGCCACCTGATGCAGGGCTTCGTCCCGGCCGTGCTGGTGCGCGAGCTGCTGGTGCGCACCTCGCCGCTGCGCGGCAGTCGCTGGCTCGCGCCGTTGACCGTGTGTGCGTGCCTGGCCTTCAGCGCCGTCTTCGAGATGCTCGAGTGGGCCGCCGCCGTGGCCGGCGGGCACGCGGCGGACGCCTTCCTGGCCACCCAGGGCGATGTCTGGGACACGCAGTGGGACATGTTCTGCGCGCTGATCGGGGCGAGCGCGTCGCTGCTGCTGCTCAGCCGGGTGCACGACCGGCAACTGGCCGCGGTGCCGTCACTGCGAGGTGTAGCGGCGGCGGGTCCACAGCGGCAGGACGAACCAGCACAGCAGGTACCAGCCGACCACGCCGGCGACGAGGTAGGGCACGAAGCCGTTGTGCGTCGCCACGCGCAGGATCAGCAGCAGTGAGGCGGTCGTCGTGGCGAGCAGCAGCACGAGGCCGAGCAGGGTGAGCCGGGAGGCGATCTGTACCGCCTGGGGTTTGACGCGCCTCCCGGAGACGAGGCGGTGCAGGGACACCGGTCCTATGAGCGCCCCGGTCGCGCAGGCGCCCAGGACGACCGTCACGAGGTAGATCGTCTGGTCGGTGCCGGAGAGATCCGCGTACTTCTCGGTGAACACCACGGTGAGCAGGAAGCCGAAGAGGATCTGGACGCCCATCTGCGCCACGCGGACCTCCTGGATGAGCTCCTGCCACATCCGGTCCGCTCTCTCGTCCTCCGTCTCGTTGCGCCCCCGGCGCATGGCCCCGCCCTCAACCGCGTCCGCCACTGTTCCTCCCGATGTGAGATCCGAGCTCTCCTCTTTCCCGGGTTCCCCGGAACGACTCCTCGTCCCGGGACCGGCGGCGGTTTGAGCGATCAGGGGACGGTTACACGGACGGCGCGAATGACGCAGAGACCGAGGAGGTCGTGGACGTATGTCCGGTACGCAGCTCACCGTGACGCTCAGCGGCGGGGGCACCGACGACGCGCGAGCGGTCGTCCGGGCCCTGGAAGGCACGTTCGGGGCGCCGGACGAGCTCCCCGCCGACGGGGACGCGACGGTCCACACGGCGACCTTCGGCGGGGAGAGCGGCGTGAGTTCCGCCGGTGGTGGCGGAAAGGCCTCCGGGCGGCTGTCCGCACCGGTGACCGTCACCGTGCAGGGCAGCCCGGAGGCCGTACGGCGGGCGAGCGACACGCTCACCCGGGCCTTCACAGCGCGCGACGACGGTGCCGCCTCGGGCGACCAGGAACAGGAGAGGCAGCTGCTCCTGGAGCCGTGAAAGCCGGCCTCACCAGCGGGATGCGACCTGGTCCTTGATACGCCGGTCGTACAGGTCGCGGATCGCCGCCAGGGTCTGCTCGGGCAGCTCCGGGAGGCGGGCGGCGGCCGCGTTGGCCCGGGCCTGCTCGGGGGAGCGCGCGCCGGGGATCACGGTGGTGACGCCGGGCTGCTCGACGATCCAGCGCAGGGCCAGCTGGGCCGGGGTGAAGCCCTGGGGGGCGAGTGCCGCGAACTCGGCGGCCGCCTCCACACCGGTGGCGTAGTCGACGCCGGAGAAGGTCTCGCCCTGGTCGAAGGCCTCGCCGTGCCGGTTGTAGGTGCGGTGGTCGTTCTCCGGGAAGACGGTGTCCCGGGTGTACTTGCCCGAGAGCAGGCCGGAGGCCAGCGGCACTCGGGCGATGATGCCGACGCCCGCCGCACGGGCGGCCGGGAGCACCTCGTGCAGGGGCTTCATGCGGAACGGGTTGAGGATGATCTGCACGCTCGCCACGTTCGGCCGGGCGATCGCGGTCAACGCCTCCTCACAGGTCTCGACGCTGACGCCGTAGGCGGCGACACGCTCCTCCTCGACCAGGGTGTCGAGGGCGTCGAACACCTCGTCCGTGGAGTAGACGGGTGTGGGCGGGCAGTGCAGCTGCACCAGGTCGATCCGGTCGACGCCGAGGTTGCGCCGGCTGCGGTCGTTCCAGGCGCGGAAGTTGTCGAGGACGTAGTTCGCGGGGATCTGTTCGGCCCTGCGGCCCATCTTCGTGGCGACCATGACGTGCAGGTCAGGGCGCCCGCTGAGGAACGTGGCGATGGTCTGCTCGCTGCGGCCGTCGCCGTACACGTCGGCGGTGTCGAAGAAGGTCACCCCGGCCTCGGCCGCCGCCTCCAGCACCGTGAGGGCTTCCTTGTCGTCGACGTCTCCCCAGTCGGCTCCCAGCTGCCAGGTGCCCAGACCGATGACGGAGGCGTGCTGACCCGACCTGTCGAATGTGCGCTCGTCCATGGGCGTCAGTCTGTCACCACTCACGGCACCGCACGGAACGTATCCCTCCGGCCCGTCGAGCCCGCGCAATTCACTCACACGAGTGAACCGGTGCGACAGGAACACGTCACGTGTCAACGGGCCCCTAGCGTGATCTCACGTGACCACCGGTTCAGCGAGCAACCACCCGTCGGACGCCGCGTCCTGGACGCGCCGGCGCCTCCTTCTCACCGCCGTCGCGCTTGCCGCCGTACCCGGTCTGCCGGCGGATCCGGCGGCCGCCGCCGCGGAGCTGCCCGACTTCCCCGCGGACGTCGCGCTGTACCGCTCGGCGTACCGGAACTGGGTCGGTGAGATCACCGCCGACGGCCTGTGGGCCTGTGCGCCGGACAGCCCGGACCAGCTGGTCGCCGTCGTCAACTGGGCGTGGCGGCACGGGTGGCGGGTGCGCGCCCGGGGCGCCGCGCACGGCTGGTCACCCCTGACGGTCACCGAGGGGACGCCGTCCGGTGCGCCGGTCCTCCTCGTCGACACCACACCCCACCTCACCGGCCTGGCCCTGGACTCCCCCACCGCCGTGCGCGCCGGAACCGGCGTGACCATGGAGGCCCTGCTGACCTTCCTGGAGGAGCACGGCCTCGGTGTCACGGCCGCCCCCGCTCCCGGCGTGCTGACGCTGGGCGGTGCGCTCGCCGTCGACGCGCACGGCACCGCCGTACCCGCACGGGACGAGCGACGGCGGTCCGGGCACACGTACGGCTCGCTCAGCAATCTGATCCTGTCCCTGACAGCGGTCGTATGGGACTCCGGGGCCGGCGCGTACGGGCTGCGCACGTTCCATCGCGACGAGGCGGACTGCGCCGCGCTGCTGACCCACCTCGGGCGGTCCCTGGTGACCGAGGCGGTGCTGCGCGTGGGCGCGAACACCGACCTCAGGTGCGTGAGCCGTACGGACATCCCGGCCGGGGAGCTGTTCGCCGCGCCCGGCTCGGGCGCTGGGCGGACCCTCGCGCGTTTCCTGGACGAGGCCGGGCGGGTCGAGGCGATCTGGTTCGCCTTCACCGAGCACCCGTGGCTGAAGGTGTGGAGCGTCTCCCCCACCCGGCCACTGACCTCGCGGAAGGTGACGCGGCCGTACAACTACCCGTTCTCGGACAACGTCCCGCGGCCGGTGGCGGAACTGGTCGGCCGGATGACGTCGGACGCGGCCTGGTACCTGGCGCCGGTGCTCGGCACCGCCCAGTACGAGGCCGCGGCGCTGGGGCTGGTGACGACGCTGTCCGCCGACCTGTGGGGGCCGTCCAAGAACACGCTGCTGTATCTGAAGCCGAGCACGCTGCGGGTGCACGCCGACGGCTACGCGGTCCTCACGGCGCGGGACCGGGTGCAGGAGGTCGTCTCCGAGTTCGCCGCCTTCTACCGCGAGCGGCTGGCGGCGTACGCCGCCCGGGGCAGCTTCCCGGTCAACGGCTCGGTGGAGATCCGGGTGACCGGCCTGGACGACCCGGGCGACGTGGGGGTCCCGGGGGCCCGCCCGCCGCTGCTGTCGGCTCTCCGGCCGCCCGAGGACCACCCCGAGTGGGACACGGCCGTGTGGCTGGACGTCCTCACGCTGCCGGGCACCCCGGACGCGGAGGCCTTCCTGCGCGAGATCGAGCGGTTCCTCCTGCGCACGTTCGACGGCGGCTCCGCGCTCACCCGCGTGGAGTGGTCCAAGGGGTGGGCGTACACGGACGACGGGGTGTGGAGCGATACGGAGGTGCTGGACCGCGTCGTTCCCGCGGCGGTCGGCTCCGCCGAGTGGGCGGAGGCGCACAGGGCGCTGGACCGGCTCGACCCGCACCGCGTGTACGGCAACGCCTTCCTGGACCGGCTGTTCGGCTAGGGCGTGAGAAGTGCCTGGACGGTCGGGGCGTACCGGTCCGTCAGGGCGTCGACGGTGCTCGCCCTCAGCTCGGTGCCGCGGGCGATGCCGTACATCACGCCGAGGCCGAGCAGGGCGGCCACGGGCCGGAGAGCAGGGTGGCCGTCACCATCCAGGAGACCGTGCCCGCCGAGGCGCCGGTGAGCCGGGGCAGGTCGGGCAGCAGGGGCACGACCACGGTCTGCATGACGGCCGTGAGGATGCCGCCGGACGCGAGGACCGGGACGGTGAGCCGTTCCCGCAGGGTGTTCGCACCGGGCGGCGTGCGTATCGCGGGTGTCCGGTCCATGGGCGCTCCTGCGGGCAGCGCGCCGGGCAGGGCGCGGGTGAAAATCGCTCTTCACTCTGGCTGGTGAATAGCAATTCACCACATCCTCTGCGAGCTGTTCCCGGCGGCCCGCCGTCGGCACAGGCGGCCCTGACGCACCTTTGATGATCACCGAGAGCTTGCCGCTGACGAACCCGGAGCAGCGGCACGGGGTCGCCGACGTCCCGACCGCCGGATCGCGCCAGTTTCGCGGCGTGACGCGCACCACGGGCAACGGGCTGCTCGGGCAGAAACATCCGCCACAGCACCCTTCATGGGCGGAATTTCCCCTTCCGCACCCACGCCCGGCCCCCGCGCAGCAAGATCATCTTGGTTCAACCTTGCATGACATAGGGGGAATTGCCCGGATCGCAGCCAACCGGCTCGCGTCGATTTCTCCCGGTAGCGGGCAGGCCGGTAGGCATGCGGGGTCACCAGCCGACCCACCCAGGAGGTCCGAATGCCGGAACTCAGCCGTCGCAGCGCACTCACCGCCGCGGCCGTACTCGCCACGACCGCGGGGACGCTGTCAGCCGCCACCCCGGCCTCGGCCGCCGGGCACCACGACTCCCCCGGGACCTTCGACGAGGTCTACAAGGGCCGCCGGATACAGGGCCGGCCGGCCACCGGGTCCGGTCACCACGGCCATCACGGCGCGGGATACGCCGTGTTCGTCGACGGGGTGGAGCTGCATGTGATGCGCAACGCCGACGGCAGCTGGATCAGCGTCGTCAGCCACTACGACCCGGTCGCCACCCCGCGCGCCGCCGCGCGCGCCGCGGTGGACGAGCTGCAGGGCGCGCCCCTGCTGCCCTTCCCCGCCAACTGACCCCCCTCGCACGGCATCTGGAGCACCCGCACATGGCAGTCCGCAAGAACCAGTCCACCCTGACCGCCGACGAGAAGCGGCGTTTCGTCGCCGCGCTGCTGGAACTGAAGCGCAGCGGCCGCTACGACGAGTTCGTCACGACGCACAACTCGTTCATCGTCTCCGACACCGACAACGGCGAGCGGACCGGGCACCGCTCACCGTCCTTCCTGCCCTGGCACCGAAGATTCCTCCTGGAGTTCGAGCGGGCCCTGCAGTCGGTGGACGCGTCGGTGACGCTGCCCTACTGGGACTGGACGGTCGACCGTACGCCGCGCGCCTCGCTGTGGGCGCCCGACTTCCTCGGGGGCACCGGGCGGGAGCGGGACGGCCGGGTGACGGACGGGCCCTTCTCCGCGTCCGGCGGAAACTGGCCGGTCAACGTGCGGGTCGACGGCCGTACGTTCCTGCGGCGCTCCCTGGGATCCGGTACGCGCGAGCTGCCGACGCGGGCCGAGGTCGAGTCGGTGCTGGCGATGCCCACGTACGACATGGCGCCCTGGAACAGCGGCTCGGACGGCTTCCGCAACCACCTCGAAGGGTGGCGGGGTGTCAATCTGCACAACCGCGTCCACGTCTGGGTCGGCGGGCAGATGGCCACCGGGGTCTCCCCCAACGACCCGGTGTTCTGGCTGCACCACGCGTACATAGACAAGCTGTGGGCGGAGTGGCAGCGCCGCCACCCCGGCTCGGGCTATCTGCCCGCCGCGGGGACGCCGAACGTCATCGACCTGAACGAGACGATGCGGCCCTGGCACGACATGAGCCCGGCGGACCTGCTGGACCACACCCCGCACTACACCTTCGACGTCTGATCAGACGGTCGCGCCCGAACGGCACTCCGGGTGGCCCCAGCCGCTGTCGTTCTTGGCGATGGGCTCGCCGGCCGCGTAGGAGCGACCGCACTGGCAGCGGCCGGGGAACTTCGCCTTGATGGTGCGCGCGGAGCCCTTCCCGCCCGCGGCCTTGGCCGTGCGGGCCGCGCCGCCGCGCGGGCGGGAGCGGGGGGCCTTGACCGGGGTGTCCGGGGAGGGCGGCGGTTCGGGAGAGCCGAGGCCGCTGCCCGCGGGCTCCTGGACGACGGCGGCCTGGCTGGCGGCGCGGTCGGCGAAGTCGTTGAGCCGGTCGCCGTCGACCTGGTGGGCGGGGACGTAGCGGAACTCGACGGAGCGGCCGGCCAGGAGCTCGTCGATGCGCACGACGAGGTCCTGGTTGGCGACCGGCTTGCCGGCGGAGGTCTTCCAGCCGTTGCGCTTCCAGCCCGGCAGCCAGGTGGTGACGGCCTTCATCGCGTACTGCGAGTCCATCCGGACCTCGAGCGGCACGTCCGGGTCGGTCGCCGCCAGCAGGCGCTCCAGCGCGGTGAGTTCGGCGACGTTGTTGGTGGCCTTGCCGAGCGGCCCCGCCTCCCACCGCTGCGGCGTCTCGGAAGCGTCGGCGACGACCCAGGCCCAGCCCGCGGGCCCGGGATTTCCCTTCGAAGCCCCGTCACACGCGGCCACAACACGTTCACGCATGCGCTCGATCATGCCATGGCCGCGGGGGCCTCCGGCCGGGAGGTCCTGGTGGCGGGAGGTCCGGGTGGCCGGTGCCGCGGCACTAGGCCACGTCGGTCAGCCTCGGCATCTCTCCTTCGGTCTTCGTGGTGTCGATCACCGAGAAGCTCGCGCCCTGCGGGTCGCTGATGGCCGCGAACCGGCCGAACGGGGTGGTCATGGGACCGAACCGCAGCACGCCGCCCAGCTCGGTGGCCTTCGCCACGGCCTCGTCGCAGTCCTCGACGGTGAAGTAGACGTTGATGTACGGCTGCACCTCGGGCGGGAACTCCGTACCCATCTTCATCCGGCCCAGCACGGTGCGCTCGCCCAGGTCGTACACCCGGAAGTCCATCTCGCCGTCCTCCATGTCCCGCTGCCGGTAGGAGAACACGGCGGGGAAGAACGCGTCGGACTTCTCCGGCTCGCGGGTGAAGACTTCCGCCCAGGTGTAGGCGCCGGGTTCGGCCATGGCCTGGAAGCCCTCGTGGGTTCCGGCCTGCCAGACGCCGAAGACGACACCGCCGGGATCGCGGGCCAGGCACATGGTCCCGAAGTCGGCGACCCGCATCGGCTCCATCAGCACCTCACCGCCGTGCTCACGGATCCGGGCGGCGGTGGCGGCGGCATCCTGTGAGGCGAAGTAGAGGCACCACTGCGACAGGCCCTCCTGGCCCGGCATCGGCGGAACGACGGCGGCGACCGCCTTGCCGTTCACGGAGGCCTCCGTGTAGTTGCCGAACTCCGCCGCCGCCTCGGCGAAGGTCCAGCCCAGGACGTCCCCGTAGAAGCTCTTGGCCCCTTCGAGATCACCGAACATCGCGTCGGCCCAGCAAGGGGCTCCTTCAGGTTGCACGGCCATGGCCACGGCCCTTCCCGCATGAGTGGAATCATCCGTTTCCTCACGCTAGCCACCCGGGCGCGGACGCGCGCGCCGAGAGGGCCTTCCCGCGGCGCACGTCTTCCCCCCGGCGCCCGGTTGTGCTTGCCTGAGTGCCGTTTCGGTGGCCGGGGCGGGAGTTGCCGTATGCGCAAGCGGTGGGTCGTGGGGGTACTGCTGGCCGGGGTGCTCCTCGGCGGGTGCGGGGATCCCGCGTCCGCACCCGAGGAGCCGGCGCCGGCCGCACCGCGCGCGTCGGCCACCACCCACCAGCGCGCCCCCGCCTCCCCCGGTCCGGAGCCGAAACGGTCGCCCACCGTGCTGTACCTCGGCGACTCGCTGGCGATGGAGGGCCAGAAGGTCCTGGGCGAGGAGTTACGCCGGGACCTGAAGGCGAAGTACACCGGAGCCCCGTACTCCGGCACCACCCTGTGCGACTACCTGGAGGGGACGGCCGACCGCTCCCTGGTACCGGCCGCCGACAAGGCCGCCGCGCTGGTGCGCAGGCTGCGGCCCGACTTCGTGGTCCTGCAGTTCTGGGGGAACTCCTGGGGCTACACGCCGTGCATGGACGGCATCACCTACGGCAAGTCCCCGGCCCGGTACTTCACCCGTTACGACGCCGACGCGCGCCGGCTCGCGGAGCAGATCGCCGCGGCCGGGGGCGACGGCCGCCCGCGGATCGTCTGGGTGTCGCAGGGGCCGGACCCGATCACCCCCGAGCGGGTCCGGCGCGTCAACGCGCTGTACGAGAAGCGTGCCGCCGCCTCGGGCGGCCTCGTGGCGGACGCCGGGAAGACGGTGAGCCCGGCCACCGGCCGCTACACCTGGACGCAGTACCTGCCGTGCACCGCCCACGAGCGCGCCCACCCCGAGTTCTGCACACAGCCCGGCCGGGACCGCACGGCCCTGCACCGCGACGACGACTACCTGCACTTCTGCCTGGCCCCCACGACGTCCAAGCCGAAGCCCTGCCCGGTCCGCTCCCCCGGGATCCTGCGCATCGCCCGCGAGATCACCAAAACCATTCGACAGGCCGCGCGTTGACCGCTCGAATGGGCGGCATGTGTGCGGTGCGAATGCATGACGACGAGCTGGACATCGACGTCTCGGTCGTCGACCGGCTGATCGCCGGACAGTTCCCGCAGTGGGCCGGGCTGCCGTTGCGGCGGCTGGAGTCCTCCGGGACGGAGAACGCCATGTTCCGCCTCGGCGCGGACAAGGTCGTACGGCTCCCCCGGCACCCCCGGGCCGTGGAGGCCATCGCGCACGAGCTGCGCTCGCTGCCCCGGCTGGGCCGGGCGCTGCCCGTCGCCGCGCCCGAAGCCCTCGGGCGGGGCGAGCCCGGGGACGGCTTCCCCTGGCCCTGGTCGGTGTACGGCTGGCTGGACGGCCGCAACCCGGTGCCCGGAGCGCTCGAGGAACCCGCGCTGCTCGCCGAGGACCTGGCGGCGTATGTCACGGCCCTGCGCCGTGTCGACGCCTCGGAGGGCCCTCCGGGTTCCCGGGGGGTGCCGCTGGCGACCCGGGAACCCTTCATGCGTGAGGCCCTCGCGCAGCTCACGGGCCGGGTCGACACGGCCGTGGTGACGAAGGTGTGGGAAGAGGCCCTGAGCGCTCCGGAGCACACCGGTCCTCCCGTCTGGGCCCACGGCGACCTGATGGCCGGGAACCTGCTGGTCACAGGCGGACGGCTCAGCGCCGTGATCGACTACGGGACGGTGGGGGTCGGTGATCCCGCCGTCGACCTCATCGGTGCCTGGTGCCTGCTGCCGGCGACGGCCCGCGGGGTGTTCCGCGAGGCCGTGGGCGCCGGCGAGGCCGAGTGGGCCCGGGCCCGGGGCTGGGCCCTGTCGATCGCGGTCATCGCGCTGCCGTACTACTGGGACACGAACCCGCCGGTCGCGGCGAACTCCCGGTATGTGATCGGGGAGATCGCGGCCGAGACGGTGTAGGGCCGAGCCGGCCGGGGTGCGGGACGGCTCCGCCCCCGTGGGGACACGTCACCCGCCCGCGTACGCCTTGTCCAGGGCGGCGATGTCGAACTTGCCCATCGCCATGAACGCCTGGGTGACGCGGGCGGCCTTCGCCGGATCCGGGTCGGTGATCATCTCGTCGAGCCGCTCCGGGACGACCTGCCAGGACACGCCGAACCGGTCCTTGAGCCAGCCACAGGGGCCGGGCTCGCCGCCGCTCTCGGTGAGCCTGGTCCAGTAGTGGTCGATCTCCTCCTGGTTCTCGCAGAAGATCATGAAGGAGACCGCCTCGCTGAACGTGAACTGCGGCCCGCCGTTGAGGCCCAGGAACCGGTGTCCGTTGGCCGTGAACTCGACGGTCATCACGCTTCCGGCGGGCTGCGGCGCCCCCTCGGGGTAGCGGGCGATCTTGCCGATGCCGGAGTTCTCGAAGACCGAGACGTAGAAGTGGGCAGCCTCCTCGGCCTGGCCGTCGAACCAGAGGCAGGTGGTGAATCCGTCGGTGGTCATGAGTCCTCCCGGGGGCGTGGAACGCTGTCACCACTGTCGACCGGCGCTCGCCCAGGAACTCATCGGCCGGACGGCCGGCAAATTCAGGTGGCGGTCACACCGTTCGGAGCGGGCATCACGGCCATGACCTCCACGCCCGCCGGCAGCGTCGTCCGTCCCTTCCGTGTCGACATGCCGCGAAGCGACGTCGACGACCGCCTCGACCGCATCCGGTGACCCGGCGAGCTGCCGGGAGCAGCCGTACCCGCTGGTCGGTGATGTGCGGGCGTTCTTTGGGCAGTTGCGCGAGAAGGGCTGGGGGTGCGGGCTCTGCCGGTAGCGGATCTGCCGAGGGCAGAGAAACCGTTCGCGGGCATCGACCGAGGTCAAGAGTGGAGTCGACGGCACATCCCCGACACGTCAGCGGCACCTGTCGCCGCGCACGAGGAGAATTGATGACTCCACTGACGACGCTCGCCCCGCGGGCGGAGGAGGGCGACACCCCTCCGACCCGTTTCGACGACCATCTGGCCGCCCAGCTGCTCGCGCAGCGCATCGTGCTGCTGGGCACCCAGGTCGACGAGGTCTCCGCCAACCGGGTCTGCTCCCAGTTGCTCATCCTGTCCGCTGAGGACGCCCACACCGACATCAGCCTGTACATCAACAGCCCGGGCGGGGCGGTGCACGCGGGCCTCGCCATCTACGACACGATGCGGCTCATCCCGAACGACGTCTCCACGCTGGCCATGGGCTTCGCGGCCAGCATGGGCCAGTTCCTGCTGAGCGTCGGCGCGCCGGGCAAGCGCTACGCCCTGCCGAACGCGCGAATCATGATGCACCAGCCGTCGGCGGGCATCGGCGGCACCACCGCCGACATCGAGATCCAGGCGGAGAACCTGGAGTTCACCAAGCGGACCATCGAGCGGATCACCGCCGAGCACACCGGCCAGAGCCCGGAGATCATCTCCCGGGACGGCGACCGGGACCGCTGGTTCACGGCGGAGGAGGCCAGGGAGTACGGCATGGTGGACCGGGTCGTGGAGTCCCTCGCGGACGTCCGCCCGGCGGCCACCCGGCGCAGGATGGGGCTGCAGTGATGGGTAGCTACACGATCCCGAACGTCGTCGAGCGCACTCCCCAGGGCGAGCGGTCCTACGACGTGTTCAGCCGGCTGCTGTCCGAGCGGATCATCTTCCTCGGCACGGAGATCGACGACGGCGTCGCCAACGTCGTCATCGCCCAGCTCCTCCATCTGGAGTCGTCGTCGCCGGAGAGCGAGATCGCGATCTACCTCAACTCGCCGGGTGGCTCGTTCACTTCGCTCATGGCCATCTACGACACGATGACGTTCGTGCAGGCACCGATCTCCACGTTCTGCGTCGGGCAGGCGGCCTCCACGGCTGCCGTGCTGCTGGCCGGCGGGGATCCGGGCCGGCGGTTCGTGCTGGAGCACTCACGGGTGCTGCTCGGCCAGCCGGCTGCCGGGGGGCAGCGCGGCATGGTGTCCGATCTGGCGCTCCAGGCCAAGGAGATGGTGCGGATCCGCTCCCAGGTCGAGGAGGTGCTGGCGCGGCACACCCACCACGACGTGGCGACCCTGCGGACCGACATGGACCGCGACAAGGTGTTCACCGCCCAGGAGGCGGTGGGCTACGGGCTGGCCGACGAGGTGCTCAGCCGGCGCCTCGCGAAGATCTGAGGCGCCGGCCGGCCGATGCGGCTCAGGCCGCCAGGCACATCCCGTCGTGCGAGGAGGTGGACGCGCCGCGGCGACCACCGTCCGCGTAGCGCGAGGTGAGACGCGTCAGCTCGCCCTGCGCCCTGGTCAGCAGGTCGCCGAGGTTCAGCCCGAGGGCGTGGGCCGCGGCCGCTAGGACCTCCGAGGAGGCCTCCTTGCGGCCCCGCTCCACTTCCGAGAGATAGGGCATGGAGATCCGCGCCTGGTCGGCGACGTCCTTCAGCGTGCGCTCCTGCGCGAGGCGTTCGCGGCGCAGGACGTCGCCCACCAGGTCCCGCCACAGCGGCTCCTTCGCGGCGGGGGCCGGTGGCGCCTGGCGCGGCGGCGCGCCGGCGGTACGCGCGCCGTGCGGGCGCAGGGGGATGACTCGGGCTTCGTTGGGCGGGTGGTTGCTCACTTCTCCAGCCTAGGAATCCCGGCCGCCGGGGGAAGGGCCCGGCGTTCCGCCCTGGGTGGAATCACCGCACGCAGGACGCGGACGGGGGCGGATAGTTACATTCCATCCTATTTCGCCCATGGAAAAATTCGGAGGGCATGGTGCGCGTCGACCCGGGTACCCGCAACTCGGGAGTACCTATGCAGAAGTCCGCCGTGACGTTCGTGGGAGAGGTAATGGAGACCGCCGTGATCCGGTCGAAGGCACAGGTCGTCGAAGAGAACACCGAAGCCGGCGCGGGTGACGGAGCACTGCCGGGCGTCGTGGACCCGCGGTCCGTGGCCCCGCGGGACGCGAGGCAGCTGTCCCGCCAGTTCTTCCAGCGCCTGACGGAGCTCGAAGAGGGAACGCACGAGTACCAGTACGCACGCAACACCCTCATCGAGATGAACATGTCACTCGTGCGCTTCGCCGCCGGCCGGTTCCGCGGCCGCGGCGACGACATGGAGGACATCGTCCAGACCGGCATGATCGGCCTGATCAAGGCCATCGACCGGTTCGAGCTCTCGCGCGAGGTCGAGTTCACCTCCTTCGCGCTGCCGTACATCGTCGGCGAGATCAAGCGGTTCTTCCGGGACACGACGTGGGCGGTGCACGTGCCCCGGCGGCTGCAGGAGCTGCGCGTCGAGCTGGCCAAGGCCCGTGAGGAGCTCGCCAGCCGACTGGACCGAGAGCCGACGGTCGCCGAGCTGGCCACGCTGATGAACATCTCCGAGCGTGAGGTCATGGAGGGGCAGATCGCGGCGAACGGGTACAACTCGTCGTCGCTGGACGCCGCGCTGACCGGGGACGGACCGGAGGGCGGCGAAGCGGTCCTGGCCGACTTCATCGGTGTGGAGGAGGACGGACTGCGGCTCGTCGAGGACTTCCACTCGCTCGCCCCGCTCATGGCGGAGCTGAGCGAGCGCGACCGGCAGATCATCCACATGCGGTTCGTGGAGGAGGCCACCCAGGCGGAGATCGGTGAGCAGCTCGGCTGCTCGCAGATGCACGTCTCCCGTCTGATCAAGCGGATCATCACACGGCTGCGCGAGGGCATGCTGGGCGAGCTGGGCTGCGCCTGACCGGTGGCCGTACGACCAGCGGGTGCCGTCCCCCATGCGGGAGTGGGGCGGCACCCGCGAACGTCGTCCGGCTCGCGCAGGTGCCCCGACGACGTTTCTCGCATTTCTCGTGGGAACGCTTGATTCCGTCCGGGTGACCCACTCCACCCGGACGGCTCACCCGCCGGTTTTGCCGGAGAGCGGCAGAACGGCGCGTACCCGCTTGCCCACCGGCACCCGTTCCACGCTGACCTGCTCCGCGAGCGCGTGGACGATCTCCAGGCCGTGCCGGCCGATGCGCTCGGGGTTGCGGGGGAAGATGCGGGGCAGTGCGGAGCTGCTGTCGTAGACCGACACCGTCACCGCGGCATCGGTGCCGACCAGCTCCAGGATGTACGGCCCGTTGCTGTGCCGGTCGGCGTTGGTGATCAGCTCGCTCACCACCAGCAGTACGGCGCCGTCGACCCTCTCGTCGATACGCGCGCACCACTCGGTCCTGAGCTGGTCGAGAAAGAGCGCGGCGAAGGACCGCGCCTCGGCGATGCATCCCCGCTCGCCGGTGTAGTGTGCCGCCCGCCTCAGCGGTTCCACGGGCACGTCGAAACCAGTCGGTATCACTGCCCCGTCCAGGTGGTCGATCATTCTTTTCTCTCTGGGAAGCCGGACTGGCCGGACGCTCTGCACCAGTGCTCGTACCCCGAGCCGGGCTCCGCAGTCCTCACGGATGCGGGTCCGGTCGGCGCCCCGGGCATTGTCCCCCCTTCGCGGGGCACCCGGAAAGAATCAGGACCGGCCGAGGGCGGCCGGGCCGGATCGCCGGAGGTGCGCTGTGGCCTGGTGGACATGGCTGGTCGTGGTGATCGCGGCGCTCGCCGCCGTCGCGGCGGTGACGCTCGCCGTGCAGGCGGGGCGGCGGTCGGGGACCGTCATCGCGGTCCGCCGCCGGCCCGGCGGGAAGGGCCTGCGATGAACGAATTGCTGGCTGCGCGCACTTTGACGACCCTCCCGGTGGTCACTTTGGGCGGCGACGCCGTCGCGCAGGTCAAGGACACCGTCTTCGACGCCGCCGCCGGCAGGATCACCGGTTTCACGCTGAGCGGGCGCGGCCTGCTGAGCGGGCCGCTGAAGCAGAGCCTGCCCTGGCCGGCGGTGCACGCGCTGGGCCCGCACGCGGTCATGATCCGCGACGCCCTCGCGCTGCAGGACACCTCCGTCGTGGTGGCCCGCCGCGAGGCCCAGCAGGGCCGGGTGCTGCACGCGAAGGTACTGACCGACGAGGGTGCCGAGGTGGGCACGGTGCTCGACGTGATCGTCGAGGGCGGCACCAGCGGCCGGGTCGTCGGCTTCCGGATCGCCGCGGCCAAGGCACTTGTGCGGGGCTCCAGACGCCGCCGGCACCGGGTCTACGTGCCGCGCGGCGAAACGCTCGCCGTCTCGGGCCGTGCCCTGGTCATCCCGGCGGACGCCACCCGCTACGTCGCCGACGACCTGCCGGCGTTCGTCGCCCGGGTCGGGGCCTTCCAGGCCGGGCGGAAAGGGTCGGCGCCATGATGCTGTTCTCCGAGGCGCGGGGCCTGCCGGTGCTGACGCTGACCGAGGCGGAGGACATCGGCGCGCTGAGGTCGCTGACGGTCGACCCCGTGTCCGGTGTGGTCACGCACGTCCGGGTGCGGGGCCGGCACTCCCGCAAGGAGACCGTGCTCGCCTGGGGCGCCCTGCACGCCATCGGTCCGGACGCCGTACTGGTCCGCACGACCGCCGAACCGGCCGAGGTGCCGCCGCACCACGAGCTGCCGGGCCTCAGGATCCTCACCGAGACGGGCGACACGCTCGGTACGGTCCAGGACGTCGCGTTCGAACCGGAGACGGGCCGCGTCGAGGCGGTCGTCACGGCCCATGGCGATCTGCCGGGCGACCGGCTGCTCGGACTCGGTGACTACGCCCTGGTGGTCCGCGCCGCTTGAGCCTGCCGGGTCAGGAGGCCGGGGCCTGGTCCGTCGTGCCACCGCCGGTGTCGCTTCCGGTATCGCTCCCGGTGTTGCTGTCGAGCGGCGGCGGCTGAGTGCCGGACGACGGCGGCTCGTCCGTCGTCGGCCCGGACGTGTCCGTGTTCGAGGTCGGCGGTTCACCCGTGGGCGGCTTTGACGACGTCGGGTCGGTCGGTGCCGTCGGCGTGGTGACGCTCGCCGACGGGGACGGCCTGTCGGGCTTCTTCGTCTTGTGGTCCTTCTTGCCCGTGTCGCCCGCTTGGCGCTCGAACCACTCGCCGTCGGGTTCGCACATCACGAAGACGTCGACCGGCTCCGGTGCGGGCGCCACCGCGACGACGTTCGACGGCTTGTACCCCGGCCACGCGTCGCCGGTCGTCTTCGGCGCGCTCTGCTGGGCGACCGGCGGGGACAACGGGTTGCCGCACGCGCAGCGCACCCGGGGCACACCACGGTCGTCGACGAGGACGGCCGTGCCGGCTTGGAGGACGGCCTGATAGCTGGTGGGAGCGCCGTTCTTGTAGCCGTGGTTGGTGACGCGGGTGTCCATGCGCAGCTGCACGGGAGTGAGCGACCGCAGGTAGGAGGGGACGTCGGACGGCTGGATCCCGGCGACCGAGGCGAAGGCGCGCTGCTTGTCCGGGGCGTCGGCGAAGTATGTGATCTGCTTCTCCACGTCGCAGCTGGCGACGTTGCGCGTGCCGCCGTACAACCCGGGCGCGTCGCCCTCCACACCACGGACGGCGTTCTGCGGCGCCGACTCGCCGGCTCCCGAGGGCGTGACCGGCGAGGCGGAGCTCTTCTCCTCGGCCGTCGACTCGGTGAACTCGTCCGGGCCCGTGTCGGCCGCGGGCTGGAGGAAGACCTCACCGGTTGACGTGCTGGTGCCACCGTCGGACGCGCCGGTACCGCCGTTGTCGGGCCGGGAGAGCACCACGGCCAGGACCACGGCGGCCACCACGACGGTGGCGATGATCGCGACCCGGGGCACGGACCCCCACCACGGGCGACGAGGCTCCGGCTCCTTGCCGCCTCCGCTCGGCGGCTCCGGCTCCTTGCCGCCTCCGCTCGGCGGCTCCGAAGGCGGGCCGCCGCCCGGAGGCGGGCCGCCGGCCGAGGGCGGCTGGGAGGGACCCGACAGCGGGCCCGAGGGGGGTCCTGTGGGGCGGCCGGACGACGGTGGATCGACGCTCACGAGCTCTTCTCCCGCGTGGGTTCGCTGCGGCCTTCACATACCCCAGGCGATCAGCCCCGGTATATGTAGCTCTTTCCGCTACGAGTTCATTGTGTGCCCCGGTCCCGTGCGCCCCGCAAGCCGACGCGGACGGACCTCTCCGGCGGGCGCCCTGCACGGGGGCTGCTTAGCGTGGCAGCGTGAGTTCGCGCACCCCCTCCGGCCAGGCACGTACCTCCGGCGAGCGGGCCGTCGCCCGCCACGGCTGGGCACATGCCCTCCTCACGGTGCTCGCCGGGCTGCTCGCCATGGCGGTGGTGGCGGCCCTGGGCCTGTGGGCGGCCGGGGCCGGTGACCTCCCGGACGGGTCCTTCGGCCCTGTCGTCGCGGCCACCATGGTCACCGCGGTCGGCGGCACGGTGAAGCTCACCGGAAGCGCCGGCGACCTCGCCTCGACACAGGCGGGTCTGACGGTGATTCCGCTGTCCGTCACGCTCACCGGGGCGCTGGTGCTCGCCTGGGGCTTCCTGCGGCCGCTGCGGCATCGCGCGGTCGCCGGCGCGGCGGAGCTGGCCGGATGGGCCGGCCGGGTGGCGGCCCTGTGGCTGATCGCGCTGATCGGCCTGACGCTCGCGGCCCGCCACACCTTCGACATCCCCCTCGGGGACGACACGCTCGGTGAACTCGGCGACCTGTTCGGCGCATCGCCCGAGGTCGGCTTCACCACCGACGTTCCGCTGTCCGTGTTCGTCGGCGTGGTGTGGCTGGCCGGCGTGCTGGTGCTGGCGCTGCTGGTGTCACGCGGGGCGCCGTTGCCCGCGGGACTGCTGCGCTTTCAGGCGTCGGTGCGGCCGGCCGCTTACGCGATGGTCGCGTTGCTGCTGGCCTGCGTCGTCATCGGCGTGATCGTCGGCCTGGTCGTCGCGGCGACCAAGGGGCACGCGCGGGAGACGTTCGCGGTGATCCTGCTGGGCATCCCCAACCTGGTGTGGCTGGCGCTGACGATCGGGCTCGGCGCCACCTGGAACGGCAGGGTGGAGGGACCTTTCGGGCTGCCCATGCCCCATGTGCTCGACGAGGTGCTGCGCACCCCGGAGGTCTCCGAGCTGAACCTGCGGACCCTCGCCGAGCACGACGGCCGGGTGTGGTGGCTGCTGGTCGTCGACGTCGTGCTGCTGCTGGCCGCCGGGTTCGTGATGGCGGCCCGGTCACCGGCCCGGGTGCGGGCCTGGCAGCACGCGGTGCACATGGCACTCGCCCTCGGGCTGACGGTGTTCGTGATCTGCCTCGTGGGGCGGATCTCCGCGCACTTCGGCCTGTCCGTGCTGGGCATCGGTGACCTGGGCGGCGGTCTGGGGGGCGAGCTGTTCCTGAGGCCCAAGCTGTGGGGTGCCGTGGGTCTGGCCGTCCCGTGGGGGCTGGTGGCCGGGTTCGCCGGGGCACTGCTGGCGCGTCGCGTACAGCGGCGGGGCGAGGTGCGCACCGGCGGTGAGAGCTGACGCCGCGCCCTAGCTTCGCTGCACGAAGACCGGTTCGGCCCAGCGAGGCGGCTGCTTGGGCCGCTCCTCCCCCGCGCCCGGCAGCCGCCGGTCCACGCGCGTGGGCGTTCGGGGGGCGCCGGTTTCGCCGCCGGTCGTCGCGGCACGCAGTGCGGCCACGAACGCGAGGCAGGACGGGTACCGGTCGTCGGGGCTCTTGGCGAGGGCCTGGGCGAAGACGGGGTCCACCCGCGGGTCGAGGTCGGGCCGGTCCTCGGTCAGCGGCGGCGGTTCGTCGTACTGGTGGGCCCAGAGCAGGGCCATGTCGTCGTCGCGGAGGAAGGGCGGATGGCCGGCCAGGGTCTCGAAGACGACGCAGGCGAAACCGTACACGTCGCAGCGGGCGTCGACCGGCTTGCCCGAGATCTGCTCGGGGGCGACGTAGTCGAGCGTGCCGACGAACTGGCCGACCGTGGTGAAGCCGGTCAGCGACAGCGACTTCTTCGTCAGCCCGAAGTCGGTGAGGTAGACGTGCTCGGGGTGGTCGCTGTCGGTGCCGCGGGCCACCAGGATGTTGCCCGGCTTGACGTCCCGGTGGACCAGGCCGTGATCGTGGGCCGCGTCGAGTGCGGAGGCGACCTGGGCGGCGACGCGCAGGGCGGTGACGGCCGGCATCGGACCCTCGCGGTCGAGGACGTGCCGCAGGTCGCTGCCGGGAACGTACCGCATGGCGATGTACAGGACGCCGTCGGTCTCGCCGGCCTCGAACACCGGCACGATGTGCGGGTGGTCGATCGCCGCGGCGGCCCGCGACTCGTGGGTGAAGCGGCGGCGGAAGGTGTCGTTGCGGGCGAGTTCGGGGGCGAGCAGCTTCAGGGCGACGGTGCGTTCCAGGCGCAGGTCGCGGGCCCGGTACACGACGGCCATGCCGCCGCGCCCGATCTCCTGCTCGATCCGGTACCCGGCGATCTGCTGCCCGACCAGCTCGGAGGGCCGCCCGGCGAACAGGCTCGTCTCGCGGGTCAACGCCCGTCACCCTCGGGCGAGACGACCCGGGTGGGCTCATGCCCCACGACCCGCGTGGGCGGCGCGGCCGGACGATCCGCCTCCCCCTCGCCTTCGCCGTCGCCCTCGCCCTTCCGGCCCTCGGGGGACACGACGCGCGTGGGCTCTTGAGCATCGCGGGCCACCACCCGGGTGGGCTCGGGAGCATCAGGGGCCACCACCCGGGTGGGCTCGGGAGCCTCGGGCGGGGACACTCCCGAGGGCAGGGGCGCCTCGGGCGGGGCCACCCCTGACGGTGACGGTGTCTCGGGCGGGGACACTCCCGAAGGCAGGGGCGCCTCGGGCGGGGCCACCCCTGACGGTGACGGTGCCTCGGGCGGGGCCACCCCTGACGGTGACGGTGTCTCGGGTGGGACCACCCGCGTGCGCCCGGCGGGTGCACTCCGCGCCGGTGGCGGCGACTCGGCCGGGCCGGCGGCCTGCCGTGCGCGGGACGGCTCGACGGGACTCTCGGGCGGTACCACGCGTGTCGGGTGATGCACGGGCGCCGCGGCCGGGCGGGAGGCCGGTCCCGATTCGGGCGTCTCGTCCGTCGCGTACGTGGTCATCCGGGTACCGTCGGCGTACACCCAGTGCCCGTGGGCGGAGTCGTAGAGCCACACGGACTCACCGTCGACGACGACGCCGATCCGCATGCCGTGCGTGCGGGTGCGGAACGACTCGCGGTCGAGGCCGGCCGCGAGGTCCTCCACCGCGGAGCGGTAGCGCGCCAGGGCCTCCTGCGCCCGGCCCAGCAGCGGCCGCGGATCGGCGGCGCGGGTGAGCGGCCCGTCCGCGGCGGGCGGATCCTGCGGTACGGCGACCAGACGACGGCCGTCCACCCAGGCCGACCAGCCGTTGAAGCACAGCACGTGCCCCCAGTCGCCCTGGCGCTCCAGCAGCTGCACCGGCAGCAGAGGGTCGAGGTCCACGGTGGGCCGGGACGGGTCGGGTGCCTCCCAGGCGGGCATCCCGTGCTGCGGGACGATGTGCGTGGGCCGGAAGCCGGGGGTCGTCATCGGCACTCCCTACTTCCGCATGACGGCCGGTTCGTGCCGGCGCAGCAGCCGGGACACGAGGAACCCGAAGAGCACCGACAGCACGACCAGCATCCCCACGTCCAGCAGCCAGGTGCCCGCCGAGTGCTCGAAGAGCGGGTCCTTGGTCAGGTCGTCGGGCACGATCCGGGCCAGCCCCACGGTCCCGGCCATCGCCGCCAGCGCCCAGCGTGCCGGAACCAGCCAGCCCAGCTGCTCCAGTCCGGGGGTGTCGGCCAGCTTCAGCAGGGCTCCGCAGAAGACGACCTGGACGATGGCGATGAGCACCAGCAGCGGCATCGTCACCTCTTCCTTGCGCACCAGCGAGGAGATGAGCAGGCCGAGCATCATCGCCGTGAACGCGAGCAGGGCGACGGCGACCGTGATCTCCACCAGGGGCGGCATCAGCACGCCTTCACCGCCCGGCGCGTTGAGGTCCACGCCGAGCAGGGCGACCAGGGTCAGCACCACCGCCTGGAGCACGGTGATGACACCCAGGACGATGACCTTGGACATCAGGTACGCCGATCTGGACAGACCCACCGCCCGTTCCCGCTGGTAGATCACGCGTTCCTTGACGAGTTCGCGCACGGCGTTGGCCGCCCCGGTGAGCACCGCGCCGACGCACAGGATGAGCAGCGCGTTCATCGCCGTGTCGAGCGTCAGCTTGCCGCCCGCGAGAGCGCGGGCCATCGCGCCCATGACGAAGGGCAGGGCGATCATGATGATCAGAAAGGTGCGGTCGGCGCTCAGCGCGGCCGCGTACCGGCGTACCAGCGTGCCGAGTTGGGCGCCGCGGCTGCGCGGCCGGGGCGGGGCGGTGATGACGACGGGCTGGGACCTGGGCTGCTGGGGCTGGGCGGAGGCGTCGGTCACGTACCGTCCGTGGAAGGGAGAGGCGAGGTACTGCCCCGCCCAGTCCCGGTCCGTGTCCCGTTCGAAGGCCTCGAAGGCTTCCGGCCACTCCTCGAAGCCGAAGAAGGACAGAGCGTCCTCGGGCGGCCCGTAGTAGGCGATCTTCCCGCCGGGCGCGAGGACCAGAAGCCTGTCGCACACGTCCAGGCTGAGCACGCTGTGGGTGACGACGATGACGGTCCGGCCGTCGTCGGCGAGGCCGCGCAGCATGTGCATCACCGAGCGGTCCATGCCGGGGTCGAGGCCGGAGGTCGGCTCGTCGAGGAACAGCAGTGACGGCTTCGTCAGGAGTTCCAGAGCCACGCTGACGCGCTTGCGCTGGCCGCCGGACAGGCTGTGCACGGGCTGGTCGGCGCGTTGTTCCAGGCCCAGTTCGCGGATGACCTCGTCGACCCGTGCGCGCCGCTCGGCCTTGGCGGTGTCCTGCGGGAAGCGCAGTTCGGCGGCGTAGGAGAGGGCTTTGCGGACGGTCAGCTGCGCGTGCAGGATGTCGTCCTGCGGGACCAGGCCGATGCGCTGGCGCAGCTCGGCGTAGTCGCGGTAGAGGTCGCGGCCGTCGTACAGGACGGTGCCGTGGCCTGCGGGCCGCTGGCCGGTGAGGGCGTTGAGGAGCGTGGACTTGCCGGCGCCGCTCGGACCGACGACGGCGAGCAGGCACTTCTCCCCCACCGGGAAGGACACGTGGTCCAGCAGCGTCTTGCGGCCGCGGTCCACGCTGACGGCGAGGTCCTGTACGTCGAGGGAGACCTCGCCGGTGTCGACGTACTCCTGGAGTTGGTCGCCGACGAGGCAGAAGGCCGAGTGGCCGATGCCGACGATGTCGCCCGGGCCGACCGGGGCGCTGGTGACGCGGCTGCCGTTGAGGTACGTGCCGTTGTGGCTGCCCAGGTCGGTGATCTCGTACGTTCCGTCGGCCAGGGCGCGCAGTTCGGCGTGCCGACGGGAGACCACGAGGTCGTCGATGACCAGGTCATTGTCGGTGGCGCGGCCGATGCGGACGGTGCGGGAGGACAGCGGCCGTACGGTCGTGGGCTGCCGGTAGGTGCCGGTGTGGGCCGGCATGGAGACGGCGGAGGGGCGTTCCCGCGAGGGTGCGGCGGGGGCGGGGCGTCCCGTCAGGGTCATGCGCGGTCCGTCGGCCGGGTTGCCGAAGCGGATGACACTGCCGGGTCCGACGTCGCGTTCATGGATGCGGCGGCCGTCGGCGTAGGTGCCGTTGGTGCTGTCCTCGTCCTCGATGGTCCAGTGACCGTCCTCGGGCTTCAGCACCGCGTGGTGCCAGGAGACCCGGTCGTCGTCGATGACGATGTCGCACAGCGGGTCGCGCCCTACGTGGTAGTCGCGGCCCGGGATCATCACGGTCGTGCCCGTCTCCGTCTCCAGGACGAGCTCTGGTGCTACCGAGGGTTGCGCCATGGTCAAGATTCTACCGATTTGCCCTGGTGTACGCCTGGGCGCAGGGAGGCAGAGGTCAGCCGACGGTGATGCCGACGAAGGGAGCGTTGCGCTGCATCCGCAGGGCGTCCACGGACTCGGCGAGCAGTTCGTACTCGGTGGTGTCGTCGCTGGTGGCGATGCGCACCAGCCGTCCGGCCGCCAACTCCTCGGCGACCCGCTCCTGCTGGGCGGGATCGGCGCACCAGGCGCGCAGCAGCATGGGCACGTCGGGCACGGTGGGGGCGACCGGCACGAGCGAGCCCGGCGGTAAGTGCTCGGCGTCCGGCCGGGGGTCGAGGCGCTGGGCGATCCAGGAGGCGCGGTCGCGCAGCCACCACAGGGCGAGTGCGAGGGTGGGCGCCCGGTAGGTGCCGAGGGGGACTCCGATCCGGCGGCCGTCGCAGACTCCGTACGCCGTGACGTGGCACAGAAACTCGTCGTGCACGTGACCCTCCCCCGTTGCCCTGCCCGTCTGCCGGCCGGCCTCGCCCCTTCTGCGGTTCGCGTGCTGTGCGTGAGGGCGCCGTCGCTCGATGTGAAAAGCGCTCTAGCAGGTCAGTATGTTCACTACTGAATCACTGTCACCACGACTTTCCGGCCACTCTCCTGGCATATTCACCCCCCGAGTTGGCCGAAATCCGGCGAGCGGTGGCGACGGCCCATGACTCCGGAGGTAATCGACGCTCCCGGCGGCTGCGGGCAAGGTGGTCGTACCGGGTCGGCCGAGCGCGGAACCCGGTCTCGACCATCAACGACGACCTTTCCGGAGGCTGATCGCCCATGTCCGCAACCGCCCACCGTTACGAGGACGCCGTCGCCCGCTACTTCGAGGCATGGAACGCCGACGACGCGGCGGCACGTGCCAAGGCGGTCGCCGCCGCCTGGACCGAGGACGGCCGGTACACCGATCCCCTGGCCGACGTCGGCGGCCACGAGGGGATCGCCGCGGTGATCGCGGCGGCCCGGGAGCAGTTCCCGGGGTTCGAGTTCCGGCTCTCCGGCGTCGTCGACGGGCATCACGACACCGCGCGCTTCTCCTGGGAACTGGTGAGCGCGGCCGACGGCTCGGCGCCGGTCGCCGGTTCGGATGTGATCACGCTGGACGGACAGGACCGGATCAGGGTCGTGCTCGGGTTCCTGGACCGGGTGCCAGCCGGGGCGTGACGCCGGCGCCCCCGATGAGTTCTCCGGTGTCCGGCGGTCTCCATGAGGGAGAGTCCGTCGACCATCGGAGGAGACCATGGCCGTCACGGGAGAACTGGACGCGGAGTTCACCGCGGTCCTGCGCAAAAGCCCCGCCGAGGGCGGCTGGACCTATCTGGTCTGGCCCCGGTCCGTCGAGTTCTTCGGCACCCGCGGCCTGGTCAAGGTCCGCGGGACGATCGACGGCCACCCGTTCCGCAGCTCCTTCATGGCCCTGGGGGACGGCACGCACAAACTGCCCGTGAAGGCCGGCATCCGCAAGGCCATCGGCAAGGAGGAGGGCGACACGGTGACCGTGCGCCTCGAGGAGCGGATCAGCTCGTGAGCCGATCCGCTCCCGGCCCGGACGCCCCCGGGCACACCGGTCCCCTACTGCTTGACGATGGCGTCGATCCTGGCCAGCTCGTCGGCGTCGAAATCCAGGTTGCGGATGGCGCCGACGCTGTCCTCGATCTGCCGGGCGCTGCTCGCGCCGACCAGCGCGGAGGTGACCCGGCCACCGCGCAGGACCCAGGCCAGGGCCATCTGGGCCAGGGTCTGACCGCGGGACTTCGCGACGTCGTTCAGGTCGCGCAGCCGGCCCACCAGGTCCTCGGTGAGGGCGTCGGAGTTCAGGAAGGGACTGTCGCTCGCGGCCCGGGAGCCCTCGGGGATGCCGTCCAGGTAGCGGGCGGACAGCACCCCCTGCTCCAGCGGGGAGAAGACGATGGAGCCGACCTGGAGCTCGTCGAGGGTGTCGAGCAGGCCCTCGTCCTCGGGACGGCGGTCCAGCATCGAGTAGCGCGGCTGGTGGATGAGGAGCGGGGTGCCCAGCTCGCCCAGGATGCGGGCGGCGTCGCGGGTCTGCTCCGCGGAGTAGTTGGAGACACCGACGTACAGCGCCTTGCCCTGCTGCACCGCCGAGTGCAGGGCGCCCATCGTCTCCTCGAGCGGGGTCTCGGGGTCGGGGCGGTGCGAGTAGAAGATGTCGACGTAGTCCAGGCCCATCCGCTTCAGGCTCTGGTCCAGCGAGGACAGCACGTACTTGCGGGAGCCCCACTCGCCGTACGGGCCGGGCCACATGAGGTAGCCGGCCTTGGTGGAGATGACCAGCTCGTCGCGGTACGGCGCGAAGTCCGTCTTCAGGAACTCGCCCAGCGCGGACTCGGCGGCGCCGGGCGGCGGTCCGTAGTTGTTGGCGAGGTCGAAGTGGGTGACGCCGAGATCGAAGGCGCGGCGCAGGATGGCGCGCTGCGTCTCGACGGACCGGTCCGGGCCGAAGTTGTGCCACAGGCCGAGCGACAGCGCGGGGAGCTTCAGACCGCTGCGTCCGGTGCGCCGGTAGGGCATGTCCGCGTAGCGATCGGGGTGTGCGGTGTACAACGCGACTCCAGAGGGGTTGGCACGGTCGGGAGGAAACCGGTGTCCACTCTGGCGTGACCTGCGCCCATGCGTCCAACAGAAGAATCCGATGGAATTCAGCGGCTACGCTTCTCAGTCATGGAACTGCGCCACCTGCAGCACTTCGTCGCGGTCGCCGAGGACCAGCACTTCACCCGCGCGGCGGAGCGCCTCCTGGTGTCCCAGTCGGGCCTGTCGGCGTCCATCCGGGCCCTGGAGCGGGAGCTGCAGACGCCGCTGTTCGTCCGCACCACCCGCCGGGTGACGCTCACCCCGGCCGGACGGGCGCTGCTCGGGGAGGCGGAGCGGATCCTCGCCCAGGTCCGCTCGGCCCACGAGGCGGTGGCCGCGGTGCAGGGCGTGCTGCGCGGGATGCTCGCACTCGGCTCCGAGCAGTGCATCGCCGGGGTGCATGTGGCGGGGCTGCTGGCGGCCTTCCGGCGGCGCCACCCGGACGTGGAGATCTGTCTGCGGCAGGCGGGCTCGGGAGCCCTCGCGGAGGAGGTCGCGGCCGGGCGCCTGGATCTGGCGTTCGCGGTGCGTACCGCCCAGGAGGACACCGACCAGCTGCGGACCGTGCCGCTGACCTGCGAGCCGATGACCGTCCTGTGCCATCCGAACCACCGGCTCGCGGCGGCCGGGGCCGCGGTGACGCCCGAGGATCTCGGCGGTGAGGTCTTCGTCGACTTCCACCCGGACTGGGGGCCGCGGCGCACCACCGACGCCGCGTTCGCCGCGGCGGGCGTCCGCCGGAGCGTCGCCCTGGAGGTCAACGACGTGCACAGCCTCCTCGACCTGGTGGACGAGGGTCTCGGCGTCGCCGTCGTGCCGCGTCACTTCCGGCACAAGCGCGCCTCGCTGACCGCCCTGCCCGTGAAGGGTGCTGAAGACGCCGTGTACGAGACGGTGGCCCTGCTGCCGCCCGAGCAGGCGACCAGTCCGGCGGCCCGGGCGCTGATGGGCCTGCTGAAAACAGGGGGTCTGGCACCACCCCAGGAGGGTGCCCCCGGCGTGTGATCCCCGACGCGTGATCCCCGGCGATGCGCGATGGTGGAGCTATGCATGCGAAGGACATCCTCATCGACGGTTTCAGCCGCATCCGCGAAGAAGTCCATGCCACCGTCGAGGGGCTCGGGCCCGACGAGCTGAGCGCCCGCCCCACCCCCGACACCAACTCGATCGCCTGGCTGGTCTGGCACCTCACCCGCGTCCAGGACGACCACATGGCCGACGCCTTCGGCCACGAACAGGTGTGGCTGTCCCAGGACTGGGAGAAGCGCTTCGGACTGGACCTCCCCCGCCGCGACACGGGCTACGGCCACAGCCCAGCCAAGGTCGCCCGGGTCCGGGTCGACTCGGCCGAGCTGCTGACCGGCTATCACGACGCCGTGCACGAGCAGAGCCTGGACGCCCTGCAGGGCCTCGCCGCCAAGGACCTGGAACGCGTCATCGACGAGCGCTGGGACCCGCCGGTCACCCTGGGCGTCCGGCTGGTCAGCGTCCTGTCCGACGATCTCCAGCACGTCGGACAGGCCGCGTACCTGCGGGGGCTGCTTCAGAGCTCGGCGGCGTAACCGGGCAGCACCACGTCCCGGATGAGTGCGTTGCGCTCGTCGAACGGGATGAACGCGCTCTTCAGGGCGTTGACGGTGACCGTGCGCAGATCCTCGACGGTCCAGCCCGCCTGCTCGACCAGCAGGGACATCTCGCGGGTCATCGTGGTGCCCGACACCAGGCGGTTGTCGGTGTTGAGGGTGACGCGGAACCCGAGGTCCTTGAGCGCGGTGATCGGGTGCTCGGCGATCGAGGTGGCGGCGCCCGTCTGGAGATTGGACGTCGGGCACATCTCCAGCGCGACGCGCCGGTCGCGCACCCAGCCCGCGAGCCGGCCGAGCTTGCCCGCCGCCAGGTCGGGGATGTCGTCGGTGATCCGTACGCCGTGCCCGATGCGCTGGGCGCCACACACCTGCAGGGCCTGGTGGATGCTGGGCAGGCCGTGCGCCTCACCGGCGTGGATGGTGAACGGCACGTTCTCGCGGCGCAGGTGCTCGAAGGCCGCGAGGTGGTCGGCGGGCGGGAAGCCGTCCTCGGCTCCGGCGATGTCGAAGCCGACGACCCCGGCGTCTCGGAACGCCACGGCCAGCTCGGCGGCCTCGCGCACCCGGTCGAACATCCGCATCCCGCACAGCAGGGTGCCGACCCGCACCGGCGTGCCCGCGGCGGCCGCCTTGGCCATGCCGGCCGCCAGGCCCTCCTGGACGGTCTCCACGACCTCGGCCATGGTCAGCTCGCCGTTGGTATTCAGCTCGGGGGCGTAGCGGACCTCGCCGTACACGACGCCGTCGGCGGCCAGGTCGAGCACGTACTCCTCGGCCGTGCGCAGCAGGCCCTCGCGGGTCTGCATCACGGCGAGGGTGTGCTCGAAGGTGGCTATGTAGCGCACCAGGTCGCCGGAGTTGGCGGCCTCGTAGTACCAGGCGGCGAGCTCGTCCGGGTCGGTGGTGGGCAGGGTGTGGCCGACCGCCTCGGCCAGCTCCACCACGGTGGCGGGCCGCAGACCGCCGTCGAGGTGGTCGTGCAGCACGGCCTTGGGGAGGCGGCGGATCAGGTCGGAGTCTACGCGCGTAGCAGTCATGGCGGTCTTTCCTCGGGCAGGTGGTTCGTAAGGAGCGGGCGGGTCAGCCGGCGGGCTGGAGCAGGTCCCAGCGGTTGCCGTAGAGGTCCTGGAAGACGGCTACGGTCCCGTACGACTCGCGCCGCGGGTCCTCCAGGAAGGTCACGCCCGCCGCAGCCATGCGGGCGTGGTCGCGGGCGAAGTCGTCGGTGTGCAGGAAGAAGCCGACCCGCCCGCCGGACTGGTCGCCGACCCTGGCGGCCTGGGCCTCCCCCTTGGCGCGGGCCAGCAGCAGGCCGGTGCCGGTTCCCGGGACACCGGGTTCGACGACGACCCAGCGGGACCCGTCGGGCCGGGGCACGTCCTCGGCCAGCCGGAAGCCGAGGGCGTCGGTGTAGAAGCGGATCGCCTCGTCGTAGTCGTCGACAACGAGGGTGACCAGGGCGATACGTCTCATCGAGGCCTCTCGGAGCGGGCGGTTGACCGGAGAGGTTATACGTAAAACTCCACGGTTGCCAACTACTCGGCCGACTTCCACGGTCAGCTCTGTAACTACTAGTATGTACAGCTCCGATCAGCCCCATCCGGAGGTCCCATGCCTTTCGTCCGCATCGACACGCTCCGCGCCGGGCCCGAGCGCCTGGCCGCACTCGGCCGTGCCGTGCACGACGCCCTGACCGAGACGATCGGCATCCCGCCCGACGACCGGTTCCAGGTCCTCGTGGACCACGACGGCACGGGCGGCACCCTGCGCTGCGACGACTACCTCGGCGTACACCGCGACGAGGGCATCGCCTACATCGCGATCACCCTGCGCTCCGGTCGTACGTCCGCGCAGAAGCAGGCGCTGTACCGCCGGACCGCCGAACTCGCCCACGCGTACGCGGGCACCGAGCCGCGGAACGTGTTCGTCGTGCTGACCGAGAACGAGTCGGCCGACTGGTCACTGGGCGAGGGCGTGGCGCAGTATCTGGTCAGTCCGGAGTCTCAGGCTGCCTGGTAGGTGTGCTGTTCCGGGAGGTTGGTGACGGCGACACACTCGCGGGGCAGGCGGGAGCTTGCGGACACGGCCCAGGGATGCCGCCGTGCCGGATGCGCCCCGGCCGGGAGGCGCACAGGATGGAAGCGAGGCGTGCGTCGCCGCGCGGGGTGTGCCGAGAAGGGGATGGCGATCGTGGATCTCATACTGCGCCCGGGCACTGCGGACGATGCCGCAGAGTGCGGAAGAATCTGCTACGAGGCCTTCGCCGGCATCGCCGGGGAGCACGCGTTCCCGCCCGACATCCCGAGCCCCGACGTGGGTGTCGCGCTGATCGAAGGAGCCCTGACGCACCCGGGTTTCTACAGTGTCGTCGCCGAGCTCGACGGGCGGATCGTGGGCAGCAACTTCCTCGACGAACGCTCGATCGTCACGGGGGTCGGGCCCGTCACCGTCGACCCCGCCGTGCAGAACGCGGGCGTGGGCCGCAGCCTGATGCTGGACGTGATGGAGCGGGCCGACCAGCGGGGGGCGCCGGGCATCCGGCTGTTGCAGAGCGGTTACCACAACAGGTCGTTCTCTCTGTACGTGAGCCTGGGCTTCGCCCACCGGGCCACGGTGGCCTGCGTGCAGGGCCCGCCGATCCGGCGTGCGATGCCCGGGTACGAGGTGCGGGAGGCAACGGACGCGGACCTCGGCGCCTGCAACGACGTGTGCCGACAGGTCCACGGCGTCGACCGTGGCGGCGAGGTCGCCGACGCGCTCGAACAGGGCACCGCCCGGGTCGTCGAGCGTGAAGGACGGGTCACGGGATACGCCACCGACCTGGCCTTCTTCGCGCACGCCGTGGGCGAGACCGCCCCGGACCTCCAGGCCCTGATCGCGGCGGCCCCGCAGTTCGGCGGTCCCGGCATCCTCGTACCCGCGGGCGACAACGCGCTGCTCAGGTGGTGCCTGTCCAACGGCCTCAAGGTCGTGCAGCTGATGAGCCTGATGACCATCGGTCTGTACCACCGGCCCGACGGGGCCTACCTGCCCTCGATCCTCTACTAGGACTTGCGGCCCGAGGCGCCGGGCGCCGCCGCTCGCGCCGGCCGGCCCCAGCTGCCCCGCAGGCACCTCACGCGGGAGGGCATCCGCGCCGTGCGGAGGTCGCTCAACCGGCCTCGTGGCGCCGCGAGTCGAGCCGTTTCAGTTCCTCGTCGGTGAGGCCGATCGCGCCCGCTGCCACGTTCTCCGTGAGGTGGTCGGGGTTGCCGGTGCCGGGTATGGCGAGGACGTGGGGGCCCTGGTGCAGGGTCCAGGCGATGCGGATCTGGGCCGGGCTCGCACCATGGGCCCGGGCCACGGCACGGACGTCTTCGTCGTGGGCGGTGGTGACGCCCAGCTCACCGGCCTCGCCGGCGACGGCGTAGAACGGCACGAAGGCGATGCCCTCCTCACCGCAGACGCGGAGCACTTCGTCGGCGTCGGGGTCGGGGCGGTCGAGGGCGTACTGGTTCTGGACGCACACCACCGGCGCGATGGCACGGGCTTCCGCGAGATGGCGGGACGTGACGTTGGAGACGCCGAGGTGCCGGATCAGGCCCGCGTCACGCAGTTCGGCGAGTGCCCCGAAGTGCTCGGCGATCGAATCGAGCCGCGGCATCCTGCGCAGGTTGACCACGTCCAGGTGGTCGCGGCCGAGTTGGCGCAGGTTCTCCTCCACGTGGCCGCGCAGGTCCTCGGGGCGGGCCGAGGTGCCCCACTCCCCGTCGTAGGCCCGGTACGGGCCGACCTTGGTGACGATGACGAGGTCGTCGGGGTAGGGCGCGAGCGCGCTGTTGATGAGTTCGTTGGCGGAGCGCAGGGACGAGAAGTAGAAGGCGGCCGTGTCGATGTGGTTCACGCCGAGGTCGATGGCCTTGCGCAGGACGGTGATCGACCGCTCACGGGCGCTCGGTGTGCCGTGGTGGAAGGCGGCGCTGCCCGTCAGCCGCATCGCGCCGAAGCCGATGCGGTGGACGGGCAGGTCGCCGAGTTTCCAGCTGCCTGCGGCGGCCGCGGTGATCGTCTGTGAGTCCATCGGCGGAGTCTCACACACGGCGCCCGGGCGGCGTGGCGGATTTACGGATACGTGTACGAGTTGAGCGTGGTGACGGCGGAGGCCGGGTCGCCTCGGTCGTAGTGGTCCACGGCGAGGAAGTTGGGCTTCTTCCGGGCGGCGGGCCGGCAGAACCTCTCGGCGCGGTCGGCGAGTTTGGTGTTGTCCGTGCCCGCGGTACCGGCGAGCGGGACGTCACGGAAGTGGTTCATGACGAACAGCGGGCGGAACCCGGGTTCGGTGCGGGTCAGCGGGATGTTGGTGTCGGCGCCGTACCAGCGGCTGTAGCAGGACCAGTCGGAGGTGCCGACGCCCGCGCCCATCGACCAGTGGTTCTCGACTGTCCATTCCCGCTGGTACATGACGCCGAAGCTGTCCCGGGTCAGACCCGAGGCCTGGTCGGCGGAGCGGCTGTGGTCGGTGAAGATCAGCAGCCGGTCGCCGGCGGCGGCCAGGTCCGTCATCGTCGGCCAGCCGCTGTGCCGTACGCCGGTCAGGTCGGGTCGGTAGAGCACGTCCGACAGGCCGTTGACGCGGGCGAGTTCGGCGCGCAGGACGGCCGGGTCGACGTAGTCCTCCAGGAAGACGGTGACGAACTGGTCGGGGTGGGCCTTCAGGAAGTCGACCATGCGCTGGAGGTCGACCCACAGGGCGACGGGCCTGCTGACGAGGGTGCAGCTGTTGTGGCAGAGGATCGCGCCGTCCGGGGTCTGGTGAATGTCCAGCATGAATCCGCGGACGCCGTCGGCGAGTTGCTGCTGGATGCCGCGGGTCTGGTTGGGCACGAGGTTGACGAAGGGCGGGGCGAAGCCGCCGTCGACGCCGTTGGCGTATGCGTTGTGCGTGGTGAGAAACGTGACCTGGTCCAGGGTGCGACGGTCCTGGGGCGGCATGGGACCGGTGACGGGAGCGACCGGGGTGAGGTACCAGGCGGCGAGGTCGCCCGCCCCTGCGAGGGCCAGGCGCGCGGGGTAGTTTGCTCCGGGGGGCTTGGGCGCCACGGTGAGGTGGCGGGCTGTTCCCGGAACCCTGAGCGTGTAGCGGTCGGCGTCGAGCGGGGTGATCTCCCAGGGGGCGTCGGCGCTCGCACAGGCGACGGTCGCGGCCTGATCGGCGCTGCGGCCCAGGCAGGTGCCGGGCGCGTCGGTGCTCTCCAGGAGATACGTGGAGCCGTTCGGCTTCAGCTGCCACTGCTGCCGGTCCTCGTTGCCCCGGGGTCTGTGCTGCTCTACCGCGCCGCCGCTGTCGGCCGCGTTGAGCCCGGTCGTGACGCTCTGCACGTAGTAGGCACCCGCAGCAGGAGCGGCGGCAGCGGGCTGGGGGGCCACGACCGCGGCGGCGAGCGCCGCGGTCGTGGCGAGCAGGGCGTGGGGGGTGCGTAGGCGCATGAGGGATGCCCTTCCGTCAAACCAGTCAGGTGCATGACATCCCGCATGACACCACGCCGGCCGGTCCGGCGTCAGCAGTACAGGTTGCCGCCGGGTGACGTCCCGAGGATCTGCGTGAAGCGCTGGTAGTTGTTCACCCGGCTCTGCACCTGCGCCGGGTTCTTGCCGTCGCACTCCAGGGAGCCGTTGATGCTGCGGATCGTCTGGCCGAAACCGGCGCCGTTCACCATGGCGTTGTGCGGGGTCATGCTGCCGGGGCCGGTCTGGGTGTTCCAGTACCACAGGGCCGTCTTCCAGGCGACGGCCGAGTCGTTCTGCACCAGCCAGGGGTTGTTCAGCAGGTCGATGCCGAGTGCGTCGCCCGCCGCCTTGTAGTTGAAGTTCCAACTCAGCTGGATCGGGCCGCGCCCGTAGTAGGCGGCCTGCCCGGCCGGACAGCCGTAGGGCCGGCTCCAGTCGCAGTAGTGCGGGTAGTTGGCGGTGTTCTGCTCCACCACGTGCACCAGACCACCGGTCTCGTGGCTGACGTTGGCGAGGAAGGCCGCGGCCTCCTGCTTCTTCACCGTGTCGCTGCCGGTGCCGGCGAAGCCGGGGTAGGCGCTCAGGGCCGCGGTGAGGCCGCTGTAGCTGTAGAACGAATTCCGGTTCGGGAACATCTGGTTGAACTGCGCCTCGCTCACCACGAAGCGGGCGTCGGGCGCGCCGGGGCCGTTGTCGCAGGCGTACGGCTCCCAGTACCAGGTGCTGATGACCGGGTCGTAGCCCGGGTTGGCGTGCTCGGCGATGTATGCCTTTCCGTCGGTGTAGCGGACGATGTCGCCGGCGGCGTACGACTTCCCGGCCGTCCAGTTCGGATAACTGGAGCAGGCGGCGGCCGAGGCGTTCGCGGCGGGCAGGAGCACCGGCGCGGTGCCGGCGAGGGCGAGGGTGGCCAGGACTGCGGAGATGCGGCGTCTCGACACGGGTTCAACTCCTTCGCGGAGCACGGCCGCACCCTGACGAGGGCAGGGTGAGGCAGACCCCGGCCCGCACGCGCCGGTGGTCCGGCACGGCGTGGGGGCGGCCGTGGTGGGGGGCTGGGAGGCACACTCAACCGCTTTGGTCTGTACCAGTCAAGGGTGTAGACCAGTCAGGCGCGGACCTGTCGGGTACGGACCTGTCGGGTACGGACCTGTCGGGTACGCGCCGGATGACGGCCCGCCGTGCCTCGCTCGGGGCTCACACGCGCGCCGAGCCCTCCAGCGTCGCCGCCGGCCGGTCCAGCAGGGACCGCAGCAGGGCGTCGTCGCCGTCGCCGAGCGGCGGCCGGCCGGCGCGGACGGCGCGTTCGACGCGCTGCCAGTACTCCTGGCCACGCGGGGTGAGACGGGCGAGGACACGGCGCCGGTCGAACGGATCGACCCTGCGGTGCACGAGGTTCTGGTCGACGAGCTGGTCGACCGGCTTGGTCAGCGTCGGAGGCGGCAGGAAAGCGGCCTCGGCGAGCCCCGTCATGTGGTGCCCCTCACCGTCGGACAGCGCGGCCAGCACCCGCCACGCGTCCAGCGAGCAGCCCTCCGCCTCCAGAACGCCCTGCAAACGCCGCACCGCCAGCCGTTCGGCCCGCGTCAGCAACTGCACGAGGTCGTCGGGACGACGCGGGATCGGGCTGGACATCCCTGCTCCTTCTGGCGCGGGCCGATGGGCTGGACTTCGACGTGCTCGAGGAGCTGGACACACGTCCGTGACGGGACGGTCGGTGGCCGACACGCCCCCGGATCGACGCCCCGCGCCGCCGGAGCGCGAGAATCCTCTCCATGGCCACCACACCCCATCCCCTCGTCACCCGCGCCCGGCGACTGGCGCGTGATCTCCTCGTCCCGCAGGCCGAACGCGTCGATCAGGAGGGTGTGCCCACGAGCCATGTCGAGGAGGTGAAGCGGGCCGGGCTGCTCGGGGTGGTCGGGCCACAGGAGTACGGCGGCGCGGACGCGCCCGTGGCCGTGGCGCGGGAGACCGCGGAGATCCTCGCCGGGGCGTGCTGCTCCACCTGGTTCGTGCAGACCCAGCACCACACGCCGGTGAAGCTGCTCGCCACCTACGACTCGCCCGTCCGGGAGAAGCTCCTGCGTCCGCTGGCGACGGGCGAGCTGATGGCCGGGATCGCCTTCGCCCATGTCCGCGCCTTCCCCCGGGTGCCGGTGCGGGCCGTACGGCAGGAGGGCGGCTGGCGGTTCGAGGGGAGGGTGCCCTGGTACACGGGGTGGGGTCTGAACGACGTGATGCTGCTGGCCGGGGTGACGGACAGCGCCGAGGTGGTGTTCGGGTTCGCCGAGGCCCGCGAGCAACCGGGGCTGACGCCGTCGGCGCCCATGCGGCTCGCGGCCCTGACCGCCGCCCGTACGGTCTCCCTGGAGCTGGACGGCCTGTGGCTGCCGGAGGAGGCCGTCGTGCTGCGCACCTCGCGGGAGGAGTTCGCCCAGGTGGACCTGCCCCGGGCCGCGAACGCCAGTCCGGCCGTGTTCGGGGTGGCCTACGCGGCCCTGGACCTGGTGGAGCAGACCCCGGACGGCCGGGACACGGCCCGGTCGCTGCGCTCCCGGCTCGACGAGGTCCGCACGCAGGCCTACACCCTGGCCGACCGGCCCGCCCCGCACGAGTCCGTCCCGGAACGCCTGGTCGTGAAGACCCGCGCGTACGACCTCCTGCGCGCGGCGACGACCGCGGCGATCGTGGCCGGGGGCGGCCGGTCCATGGACCTGGGCAGCCGGGCGCAACGGCTGGCACGCGAGGGGATGTTCCTGCTGGTGCAGGGCCAGACGGCCGAGGCGCGCAGGACGCACCTCGGCTCACTGGCGTCCCGCTAGCCGAGGCGGGGCACGGCCGGCGCCCGGTCCGTCCGGGACGGGATCCTCCCGCAGAACTCCGCTTCGACCACGTCGACGTAGAGGGAGGAGTCCGGGAGCCAGTCGCCGTTGATGTTGAACGTGAGCTGGTGTTCGCCGTCCAGGGTGCCGACCATCGCGGACAGGGAGCCGTTGGTACGGCCGCTCTTGCCCACCACCTTCACCCCGCAGGACAACTGCGCGAACTCGACCCCGAGTCCGTACCCGGTGCCGTGCCCGGCCGGGACCTCTTCGAACATCTCCTTCATCTGCCGCTGGGGCAGCAAGTGGCCCTTGACCAGAGCACGTTGGAACCGGTTGAGGTCGCCGGTGGTGGAGATGACGTCGCCGGCCGCGCCCAGCCAGGTCATGTTCTGTTCGGTGGCGTCGTGGATCTCGGCGTCGGGGGCGTCCTGGTGGAGGCGGGAGTAGCCGACGGGGTGGGGCTTCGGCATGTGGGGTGACGTGCCGGGGAACGACGTCCCGCGCAGCTTCAGCGGGCGGAGGATGCGGCGGGTGATCTCCTGGGCGTAACTGTGGCCCGTGGCCTTCTCGATGACCATGCCCGCGATCACGAAGTTGGTGTTCGAGTACGACGGCTCGCTCTGCGGGCCGGACTGCGGCGGGCGCCGCAGAGCGATCGCCACGAGCTCCTCGGGCGTGTGGGTGTCGTACCGGTGCTCCGGGAAGCCGGGACCCGCGCTGTCGTGGAGGAAGGAGGGATCGTCGGTGTAGTTGGCGATGCCGCTGGTGTGGTCGAGGAGCCGGCGCAGGGTGACCGTGGAGCCGTCGTAGCCGTTGCCGCGCAGCAGTCCGGGCAGCCATCGCTCGACCGTGTCGTCCAGGTTCAGTCTGCCTTCAGCCTCCAGCTGCAGCAGGACGGTCGCGACGAACGTCTTGGTGATGCTGGCCCCGCGGAAGTGCTCGCCGGCCGACCGCTTGCGGCCGGTTCCGGTGTCCGCGTAGCCCGACTCACCGAACCAAGTCCCCTTGCTGTCACGGGCCTTGGCCGCCGCTCCGGGGAGTCCGCCGTTCTCGACCAGCGCGCGTAAGGCGGTCCGGGTGGCCTCGTGGCCGTGCCGCCGGTCCGCCGCCTGCGCTGCCGGGGCCAGTGCCGCCGTTCCGGCGGACAGCGCCACGGCCAGGGCGATCGAGACGGTGCGTGCGGCGCGCTGATTCATGTGTGTGCCTCCTGGTCACCGAGGGGCGGTCGCGCCCACTCGGTGACCAGGACGCCCGGGCCCGGCTTCAGGGTTGTTCTCCGGTCTCCGGTCTCCGGTGGCGGAGCGGGCGGGGTGTCAGCTCGCGACCGGCACGAAGGGGGCCGCGGCGGCGGGCGTGTCCTGACTGCCCGCGGGATGCCGCCACAGCCCCTGAGCGGCGAGGCGCGGCAGGACTCCCTCGCCGAACCAGTACGCCTCCTCCAGGTGCGGACAGCCGGAGAGGATGAACTCGTCGATGCCCAGGGCGTGGTCCTCCCTGATCCGCTCGGCCACCTCGTCGTGGCTGCCGACCAGGGCGGTGCCCGCCCCGCCGCGCACCAGGCCGATGCCGGCCCACAGGTTGGGGTGGATCTCCAGGCGGTCGCGGCGGCCGCCGTGCAGGGCGAGCATGCGCTGCTGCCCTTCGGACTCGCTGCGGGAGAGACCGGCCTGCACCGACGCCACCGTCTCCGGATTCGAAGCCGTCGAGCAGCCGGTCCGCCTCGGCCCAGGCCTGCTCGGCGGTGTCCACCCGGACGTGCTCGCCCTGCAGGTCGACGGTGCCGCCCTGCCACAATTCCCTTACGGCGTGCAGGAACTCACCGGTGCGGCGGTACCGGCCTCCTTGTCGAGGAAGTCGCCGAAAGCGCGCTGCTCCTTGTTCTCGCCGCCGGTGACGACGTTGAGCAGCAGCCGCCCACCGGTCTGCCGCTGGAAGGTGGCCGCCATCTGCGCGGCGCCGGTCTCAGTCGCCGTCCGCCGGAACGACCACGAGGAAGGCGTCCGACTCCAGGTCCATCACGACGGTGGCCGGCTCTCCCTCGGCACGGCGGCGTGCCGCGTACTCCTCCGCGGGCCACGATCCGCGCGGAGACCCCGCCGGGAACCGTTCCAACACCTTCGCGCTGATGGCCGCAGTCACGTCCGCTGCCCTCCCCTGTCCCGCGTCGCCCGCCGGGCGACGTCGATCGGTCGCTGTCGTACACATCCGGATGCCCCCGATCCGCCCGGACATGTACCGCCGGGTAGAGGGCGCGCTCCCCTCCGAGCTCTACACATAAAGGGGAAATAAGAGCAGAATGACGCTTACGCGGCGTTTACCGCACACCCCTCCAGACGCGGTCGCCCTGCACCATGAAGGAGACGAGTCATGGCCAACGTCTCGCCCACCAGGGGTGACATCACCACCCACCCCGACGCCTCCGAGATGCGGGACCGTTACGCCCGCGTGCTCGGCGGCCGCGATGTGGCGCTCGTGGACGGACCGGTGTTCCTGCTCGGTCTGTACTGCGCCGCCTCCCCGTGGATAGTCCACTACACGACCAGCCAGCCGGCACTCGTGACCCACAACCTGATCATGGGTATCGCGATCGGCCTGCTTGCGCTCGGGTTCACTCGCGCTCCGGAGCGCATGTACGGCCTGAGCTGGGCCATGTGCGCCCTCGGGGTGTGGATGATCATCTCGCCGTGGATCGTCGGCGAAAGCCCGGACGCCGGTGTCGTCTGGAACAACATCATCATCGGTGCGCTGGCCGTGATCCTGGGGCTGGTGTGCGCCGGCACGGCGGCGAAGGCCTCGCCCAGGCCGTAGCACCCGCCGGAAGGGAACCGAAGGCCGGTCCGCGTCCCGGACCGGCCCGTTCATGCCTCCCGGCTGCCGCCCGACCGGGGCCGGGGAGCCTCAGCCGTGACCGGCCGCCCGCATCGCGGCGAGCCCCTCACCGCTCGACGTGTGGAGCGGCTTCCAGCCGAGTTCGCGTTCCGCCTTGGCACAGGACAGGCGGAGCCGGGACGACATCATGGTGTGCGCGTACGACATGGGTCTCATCAGCCACAGCGGTACGGTCATCGGCTTCGGCAGTCCGAAGGCCCGGGCCACGGCCTCGATGTGCGTGCGGAAACCCATCGGGGTGAGGTCCGCGATGTTGTAGGCCTGCCCCGGCCGACCGCGTTCCACGGCGGCGACCACCGCACGAGCGGCGTCGGTGAGCTCCACCCACGGCAGCACGCGGCCCCGGTCGCGGGGCACGGGCAGCTGCCGTCGGCGCAGCAGGGGCAGCAGGGTATCGGTGCCGCCGGGGCCGTAGAAGAGACCGAAACGGAGTGCCACGCCCTCCAGGGCCTGCGCCTCGAAGGCGAGTCGCTCCTTGGTCCGCATGGCCGCGAGGTGCCGTTCGAGGCGCGGCGTGCTGCCGGGCGGGCCGAAGGGGTCGTCCTCGGTGAGCGGGCGGTCGCCGTGGTCGCCGTAGCCGTACCCGAAGGCCATCGACTCCACGACGAACCGGCGGGCTCCGGTGGCCCGGGCGGCCTCGATCAAGTGGGCTGTGCCCTGGGTGCGCAGCGCGTCGGTGGCGTACATGTCGCGGTCACGCACGGGGGGCTTGCGCAGGGCGGTCGCGGCGTGGATCACGGTGTCGAAGTGGTGTCCGTCGACGGCGTGCAGCAGCGCGTCGCGGTCCAGGAGGTCGGCGCGGATGCCGTTCTCCGCGCCGCGACCGAGACCGGTGACCTTGTGGCCCGCCTCGGTCAGGGCATGGGTGATGTGCCGGCCGAGAACGCCGCTCGCGCCGGCGAGGAGGATGCTCTGGCTCTTGTCGTTCGTCGTCATGACAGTGCGACGAACCGGACGGACGTGGCTGTGACATCCGCTTCCGCGCTCGGCCAGGATCTGTTCGCGTGCGGCTAGGTCGTGTACACGTACGGCGTCGTGGTCGTCAGCGCCGCGAAGCCGAGCCGTTCCAGGATCGGCCGGCTCTCATTGGAGGCGTCGACCTGCAGGTAGCGGTAGCCGCGGGCCGCGGCGGCCCGGGCGCGGTGGGCGACCAGGGAGCGGTAGATACCCCGGCCGCGCCACCCCGGGGCGGTGCCGCCGCCCCACAGGCCGGCGAAGGGGGTGCCGGGCACGAGTTCCATGCGGGCCGCGCTCACCGGCCGGTCGCCGGCCATGGCCACGACGGCCACGACGGTGTCCGGGTCGGCCGAAAGCCGGGCGAGGAGCTGGTGTCGCAGCCAGGAGCTGTCCGCGCCGAACGCCATCTCGTGGACGTCGGCCACGTGATCGACGCCCGCCGGGTCGGTCACCGGCACGACGCGCACGCCCTCCGGCAGTTCGGCGTCGAGGGCGAGAGCGCCGACCTCGCCGATCATCAGCGTCTCCTCGGCCCCGGGCGTGAACCCGGCCGCGCGCAGCCGCCGCCCGAGGTCGGCCGGCCGGTCGTGCCCGTACAGCTTCCACTCGAAGTCAAGGCCGAGCCCGGTGTAGTGGCCGATCTGCCCGGAGATCGCCGCGTCCGCCCCGGCCTCGTCGAGGGCCGACCACACGATGCCGTTCCAGCCCCCCGCGGAGGCGACCTGACGGACGACACCGCCGGTCCGCTCGACACGGGCGCCGGGGCCGTCCGGCCGGGCTTCCGCACGCAGGTCGCGGTCGAAGAGGGCGAGCAGCTCCGTGTGATCCATGAGCAGACCTCACCAGGCACCGGACGGGACGGCAACGGGTTTTCCCGCGCGGCCGCTCCGGGCCAGGCACTGCGAACGATGCGCACGGCCGCGCACGTGGCACCGGACGGGACGGCAACGGGTTTTCCCGCGCGGCCGCTCCGGGCCAGGCACTGCGAACGATGCGCACGGCCGCGCACGTGGCACCGGACGGGACGGCAACGGGTTTTCCCGCGCGGCCGCTCCGGGCCAGGCACTGCGAACGATGCGCGCGGCCGCGCACGTCCGGGCCGACCTCGGCCGGATCGTCCGCGTCCTCGCGTCGGAGCGACTCGGCTCCTGGGCGGGCGGGTCGCACGGCGAGATCGGTCCGGGCACGCCCCGTGCACGAGGTCGCACGCGATGCGGCCATGGGCGGCCCGGTACCGGAATTCATGGCTCGAGTAAGGGGCTGCACCTCCGTGGCGCGCCGGCCGCCCGCGGGCCGGGCCCGCGGGCGGCCACCCGAGATGCAGGGTCACTCGGGCGAACCTATGATCGATTTCAATCGGACCCAGGCGTACGACCAGGCGTACGCCCCGGTCTCCCCGACAGGGGGAGGCACGATGGAGGACATCTACGTCACGCCGACCGCCTGCGTCCACACTTCCCCCAGCGGCTGAAGGACTGGCCGGCCATGACGACGCACAACGACGACGTGGACTGGGACCGCTGGCCGGTTGCCGACTACCTCGCGGAGAACTACCGCGAGGTGCATCCCTGGGACGCGGCGGTCATCGCGCACCACAGCGCCTACTACCGGCGCCTTCCGCGCGGCGGCATCGCCCGCTCGGTGGAGTTCGGGGCGGGCCCCAACCTCTACCCCCTGATGCTCGCGTCCGCCGCGAGCCGCGGGATCGACGCGGTCGAGGCGGGAGCGAGCAACGTCGCCTACCTCACGGACCAGATCTGCCACCGTCCTGACGCGAGCTGGCTCCCCTTCCACGCGCTGTGCCGGGAACTCAACCCCGAGGTGCCGGCGACCCTGGCCGGGGCACTGGCACCGGTCAACGTCGTCCACGCCGACGTCCGCTCCCTGCCACCCGGTACGTACGAGCTCGCCTCCATGCACTTCGTCGCCGAGGGCGCGACGGAGGACTTCGCCGAGTTCGCCGACTTCTGCCGCACCTTCGTCCGAACGGCCCGGCCGGGCGGCCGCCTGATCGCCGCCTTCATGGAGAACATGCCGACGTACCGCATCGGGCCGGCCTCCCGCTGGCCGGGCTGTCCGGTGAACCCGGCCACGGTCACGGATGTCTTCGCGCCCCTGACCCGGGAGCTTGACGTGACCCACATCGACATGGACCCGACCCTGCCGGGCCACGGCGACTCGGGGATGGTACTGCTCACGGCGGTGGCGGAGGCGGTGTAGCCCGCACGGTCAGCCGTCCGCCCCCGGACGGAACCGCCGGCGCAGCACCACTCCCCCGGCGACCAGTGCCGCGCTCGCCGCGACGGCCTGGAGGGCGTGGTCCGTGCCCGTATGGGCCAAGGCGCCCCTGGCGTGCGGGACGGTGCGCGGGGCCGGTTCGGGGGCCGGTTCGGGGGCCGGGTTCGGCCGGGGCGGCGGGGTCGGCTTCGGGACCGGCTTCGGCGGATGCTGGGGACGGACCGGGCGGTGGTCGCCGGGGGTGTTCGACGACTGGTTGCCGGTCGCCGCGTTGCCGATGCCGACCACGTCGACCGAGTTGCCCGTGACGTTGACGGGGAGGTCGACCGGCAGCTGCACGGCGTTGCCGGAGACCACTCCCGGTGAACCCTTTCCGCCGCCCTCGGCGACCGCGCCGCCGGACCGGCCCGGCCGGCCGCCCCGCCCCTCGTCCCGGTTCGCGCAGCTGTTGCCGACGGCGGGGTTCAGCAACCCCACCACGTTCACGGTGTTCCCGCACACGTTCACCGGGACGTGCACCGGCAGCTGGACGGTGTTGCCGGAGACCACCCCCGGGGCGCCCGCCGCCGAGCCGTCCGCACCGGAACCGGCGTACGCGGGGACGGTCACGGCCATCGCGCCCGAGGCGGCGGCGACGGCGATCACTCCGTTTCGGGTAATCCTTCGCATGAACCCCTGCCTTCCAGACATCGTCGCGGGCGCTCACCCGCACCGGAGAGAACGCCGGGCACCCGGTCCGAGTTATGGCTTATCGGCCTTTCACTCCATCGAGCGGGCCGGTTGTCGAACGAGCGGTAAAGCCCTTCGTATACCGGCTCCGATCGGGGCCCGCACGGGGGCGAGCCCCGCAGGACACGGTTCGCCGAGTGGCCCCGCCCGCCCGGAGGCGAGGCCTTCGGGGCGCGCATATGGTGAGCGAGGGTGTCCCGGTCCGCTGCGGTCGCCCCGCGTCCCTGGAGGCATCGATGCTGGCCAAGCTGTCCACGCGCCCCTCGATACGGCGCTGCGCGGTCACCGGCACGGCCGGGCTGGCCCTGCTGGGCACGGCACTGCCGGCCGCCGACGGCCCTCCGCCTGGTCTGTCGCGCTTCTACGACCAGAAGGTCACGTGGTCGAGGTGCGAGGGCACGGACATGCCGAAGGACCTCCAGTGCGGCAAGGTCACCGTCCCGCTCGACTACGCCAGGCCCGGCAAGGGCACCCTCGACCTCGCCGTCGCCCGCTACCGGGCCACGGGCCGGTCCCGGGGCTCGGTCCTGCTGAACTTCGGCGGCCCCGGCGGTCAGGGCGTGGCCCAACTCGCCATGGGCGGCAAGGACTTCATGGGCCTGACGAACGGCTACGACGTCGTCTCCTTCGATCCTCGCGGCGTCGGCCGCTCCTCGCCGGTCAGCTGCGGAAACGCCTCGGACAACGCCCTGGACGCGACGGACGGCAACGCCGACGTGGCCGACCCCGGTGCCGTGCTCGCAGAGCTGCGCGCGGCGGCGGCCGAGTGCACCGAGCACTCCGGCCCGGTCCTGCCCCACATCGGCACGGTCAACGCCGCCCGAGACCTGGACGTCATGCGCGAGGCGCTCGGCGACGACAAGCTCAACTACCTGGGCTTTTCCTACGGGAGCCGGCTGGGCGCGGTGTACGCGGCCCAGTACCCCGAGAAGGTCGGCAGGATGGTGCTGGACGGCGTCGACACACTGACCGAACCGCTGGCCGACCAGGGCGTGGCGAACGCCCAGGGGCAGCAGACAGCGCTGGAGAGTTTCCTGACCTGGTGCACCGAGGACATCGCCTGTCCGTTCGGACGGAATCCCCGAGAAGCCCGGGAACACGTCGTACAGGTGGTCGAGTCGCTCGACAAGGACCCGCTGCCGACCGATTTCGGTGAGGCGTTCACCGGTCAGGACTTCGCGGGCGCCCTCGGGCAGGGCCTGTACAGCAGGGAGCTGTGGCCGTCGCTGCAGCGGGCCATCGGCCAGCTGCTCGAGGACGGCGACACCCGCGGCCTGGAGGCGTTCCTGTCCGGCGGCTTCACCCTGCCGCCGCGACGCACCCCGCACGCCGGACTCACCGACCCGGCGGACATCCCCCTCGACAACCTGCCGGCGGCACTGATGGCGGTCAACTGCGCCGACGATCCCGACCGCCCCTCCGCGGCGCAGGTCACCGAGGACCTGGGCCGGCTGCGCGCCCGCTACGAACAGGCATCACCGGTGTTCGGACGGTACCGGCTCACCCAGGTACTGATGTGCTACGGCCGCCCCAAGGGCACCGACTACATCCGCGACGACGTCAAGGACGTCGAGACGCCGAGGATGCTGCTCGTCGGGACCCGGGGCGACCCGGCCACGCCGTACCGCTGGACGATGGAGACGGCGAGGCGGCTCGGATCGTCGGCCGTGGTGCTCGACAACCGGGGCGAGGGCCACACCGGCTACGGCTCGTCCAAGTGCGTGCACAGCAAGGTCGACGCCTTCCTGCTCTACGGAACGCTCCCGCCGGACGGCAGCTCCTGCGGCTCCGACCGCGACGACGAATGAGATCGACTGCCCCAAATGCCCTCATCGTGAATTCGCTCTATCGTTCTGTCATGGAGAGCGTTCTGAGTCCCGCGACCCTTGCCGAGCTGCGGCGCCCGCGCCCCTACCCCGCGGTCTCCGTGCTGACGCCGACCCACCGGCGCGATCCCTACAGCACCCAGGACCAGGTCCGGCTGCGCAACGTGGTCGCCGAGGCCAAGAGGCAGCTGGAGGCCGATCCGGCCGTCACCCGCGAGCGACGCACCGAGGTCGCCGGGCACCTCGACCGGGCCCTGACCGAGGTCGACCTGACACATGCCGAGGAGGGCCTGGCGATCTTCGCCGCTCCGGGCGAGCACCAGGTGTGGTCGCTGGCCAGACCCGTACCCGAACGCGTGGTGCTCTCGGACACCTTCCTCACCCGTAACCTCGTCTCCGCACAGACGGCCGGGCGGCCCTTCTGGGTCCTGTCGCTCGCCGCGGACCGCGTCACGCTGTGGAACGGCGGCGTCGACCGGGTCGCCGCGGCCCGCGTCGGCGGCTTCCCGCTGACCCGGCGCGTGGAGAACTTCGACCCGGAGCGGCAGCAGCGGATCGGCGACACCCCGAGCGCCTTCCGGGAGGAACGCACGCGCCAGTTCCTCCGCGAGGCCGACACCGCGATGAGCGCCGTGCTGCGCGACCACCCGAGGCAGCTGTACGTCACCGGCGAGCCGGCCGCCCTCTCCCTGCTGGACGAGGTCGGTGGCACCGCCCGGCGTGCGGTGCACATCCCGCACGGCGGGCTCGCCCACGGGACCCCCGAGGTCGTGTGGCAGGCCGTGCGGCCGGTGGTCGAGGCGGAGGCCCGCAGGAGCACGGACGCCGTGACCCGCGCCCTCGAAACGGCCCGCGGACGACGGGAGTTCGCCGCCGGTGTCGACGAGCTGTGGCAGAGCGCCCGGGACGGCCGCGTCCGGCTGCTGGCCGTCGAGGAGAACTACCGGGTGACGGTCCGCGACGCCGGGGACCATCTGATCCTGGCCGATACCGGCGACCTCGACTCCCGCGAGGACATCGTGGACGAGATCGTCGAACAGTGCCTGGAGACCGGGGCCGACGTCCGCTTCGTACCGGACGGCACACTCGGTGAGGCGGACGGCATGGCCGGGGTGCTGCGGTACTGACGGAGCACCCGCTCGCCACGCTCGAACACAGGACCGTCGAACACGCGAAGCAGCCTCGCACCGACGTCCCGACGGACCGTCAAATGCCGTGTGTACTCTACGACTTGGACCTCCGGGTGGGGCACTCCACGCCTACCTCGGAGTAACTCCGTGAGACTGTGGCATATGCCAGAAGCACCACCGTATCGTGTGTCGTCGAATCCCTTACAGGGCGTCGCGGGCTGTGCAACAGTCGTAACGGTCCCTCCGTCCGCCTTGGTCGTACCGTCCCCGCATCGGAGTGCGTCATGCCGTCCCACCTCTCCGCGGACCGCCCAGCCGCCCAGCCGCCCAGCCGCGGCTCGGTCGACGCGCTCATATCGCAGACGCGGCGGCTCAAGGGCGACGTGGACGCGGTGCGCCGCGACGCCGAGGGGGAAGAAGCGGATCACCCGCGCGAGCGCTGGCAACGCGCCCTGTACGACCTGGCCCTGCACCAGCTCAACGACCTCGACGAGCACCTGGCCCAGTTACGGGACGGCCCCCTGCCCACGACCGCGAACCCGGAACCCGCCGCATCCGCACCGGGCTCACTGCTCAGCCGGGTCGGCAGCGCCGAGTGGAACCTCCTGACGGACGAGGCCAGTTGGTCCGGGGAGCTCTACCGGATCCTCGGCCGCGACCCGGCCGCTCCCCCCCTCACCCTCGACGAGCTGCCGTCGCTGGTGGTGGACGAGGACCGGCCGAAGCTGACGGCGATGGTGACCGACTGCCTCGTCGACGCGAGGCCCATCGACGGCGAGTTCCGCATCACCCGCCGGGGCGGCGACGTACGGACCGTCCACATGATGGGCGAACCGGTGCTCGACACTGACGGCAGCACCGCCTCGATGTGGGCAGTGCTGCGCGACGTCAGCGAACTGCGCAGCAGCCAGCGGGCGGTGAGCGAGACCCGTGACTCGCTCCACCACCGGCAGGAGGCCGCGCGGAGCGAGCGGCGGCTCGCGGTCGAGCTGCAGGAGGCCGTGCTGCCGCAGCGGCGCGGCTCCCTGCGGCTCCCGCACCGGGGCCCGAGGACCCTCGACATCGCCTCCCAGCACCTGCCGGCCTCCACGAACACACTCATCGGCGGCGACTGGTACGACGCACTCGAACTGACCGACGGCGAAACGCTCCTCAGCGTCGGCGATCTCACCGGCCAGGGTGTCGGCGTCACGTCGAACATGACCATGCTGCTCGGTGCCGTACGCGGCATGGCGATGGCCGGTGCGCAACCGGGGCAGTTGATGGCCTGGCTGAACCAGTTGCTCGACGCCACCGTGCAACCCGCCCTGGGCAGCGCCGTCTGCTGCCGTTACCGGCCCGCTACGCGGACCCTGGTATGGGCGCAGGCCGGGCACCCCGCCCCGCTGCTGTTCCGCGACGGGACGGGACGCGTACTGAACGCACCCGACGGTGTCCTGCTCGGCGCCACCTCGGGCGCCGTCTACGGGCAGGCCGAAGAGACGCTCGAGGTGGGCGACCTGCTGCTCCTGCACACCGACGGGCTGGTGCCCGGGCACACGGGATCGGCGGCCGCGCAGCTGCTCCTCGGTCTGGCACCCCGCCTGGCCCTGAACCGTACCGCGGAGGACTGCGTACGGACCGTGGTCCGGGAGTTCGGCGAGGGCGCGCGCGAGGACAACGCCTGCGTGCTCATGGCCAAGGTGACGTCTTGAGGAAACCCGGCCCGACTCAGGCCCGAGCGTGGTCGGCACCCCTGCCCTTCGGCCGCGGCAGCGCGAGCTTGATCTCCTCCCGCAGCTCCTGGATCTTCGGGTAGCCGGAGTACTCGGCCGTGAGCCGGTACATCTGACGCAGCCGGTCCCAGGTGCGATGGGAGGAGTTGGACCCCATCGACACCAGGGCCAGGCGCGCGTACCGGTCGGCCTGTTCGGGGTCGTCCGCGATGAAGCAGGCCGACGCCATCGACAGGTAGTCGAAGATCTTCGACCGCTGCCGGCCGTCGACCCGCAGGGCGAGAGCCTTCTCCGCGTAGTGCTGGGCATGCGCCGCCGCGGCCGGCTCGAACTCGGCGAGCGTGCGGTAGGCCAGTGCCTGCATGCCGTACAGGTCCTCCTCCTTGAAGGTCTGCATCCAGTCCGGCGGCGGGACATCGGCCTTGTCGGAGACGAACAGGTCCTCCGCCCGTCCGAGCGTGCGGCGCATCGCCTGGCCCTTGCCCATCGAGGCCTGGGCCCACGCCTCGACGGTGTAGAGCATCGCCCGGGTGCGGGGCAGCACCTCGTCACCTGAACCGCTCGTGGCGAGCTTCATCAGGTGCAGGGCGTCGTCCGGCCTGCCCAGGTGCACCATCTGGCGGGCCGCGCGGGACAGTGCCTCGCCCGCGCGGGGCCGGTCCCCGCCCTCTCTGGCCGCGTGTGCGGCGATGACGAAGTACTTCTGGGCCGTGGGCTCCAGGCCGACGTCGTGCGACATCCAGCCCGCGAGGACGGCGAGGTTGGCGGCAACGCCCCAAAGGCGCCGCTGGAGGTGGGACGGGTGACGGTAGGCGAGCATGCCGCCCACCTCGTTGAGCTGACCCACCACGGCCTTGCGCTGGAGCCCGCCGCCGCGGGCCGCGTCCCAGGCGCGGAACACCTCGACCGAGCGCTCCAGTTCCTCGATCTCCTGCGACCCGATGGGGGCGGCCTCGTAGCGGTCGAACCCAGCGGGGTCGGCGTGCAGGGGATGGTCGAGGTCGGGGGCGTCGGCAGCCAGGGAAGGGTCGGTGTGCAGCCAGTCGTACATGGCGCTGCTGAGTGCGGATCCCGCGGCGAGCGCGGCGCCCGCGCCCACCAAGCCGCGTCGGTTGAGCATGAGGTCCATTCCCGTGAATTCGGTGAGGACCGCAGCCGTCCGCTCGGGCGCCCACGGCACGCCGTCGGGAGCATCCGCGCCCCCGCCGCCCTGCCGTTTCCCCGCACGCCCGTGCCGGACCAGACCGAGGTCCTCGATGGTCACGACACGGCCGAGACGCTCGGTGAACAGAGCCGCCAGCACCCGCGGCACCGGATCGCGCGGGATCTCTCCCGTGTCGATCCACCGCCGCACCCGGGAGGTGTCGGTCGACAGCTGGGGATGGCCCATGGCCGCCGCCTGCCGGTTGACCAGCCTCGCGAGTTCGCCCTTGGACCAGCCGGCCAGGCCGAACAGGTCCGCGAGCCGGGTGTTGGGTTGTCCGCTCACGTCAAGCCCCCAGGTTCTCGGCTGAGTTGACAGTAGCCCGGGGAGACTTGCCGGGCGACTATTCGCCAGGGTTCGCCAGGGTTCGCCAGATGGTGTGCCACCGGCCATCCGGTGTCAGGTAGGAACGCGCCACCCCGACCCGGTCGCCAGGGACACTCCCCAGGGTTCTCCCGGGCATCCGGGCCGGGTGGTGCGCTGTCGTCGCAGGCACACGAAGGGATCTGTTTCGCCCATGTACACAGCATCGTCCTCCGTGTCCGCACCGCCCCGGTCGCTGCACCCGCGTCCCACGGACAGCGGCCCCTACCTCGCCCCCGCGCGGTCGGCGGCCCCCGTGCCCGGTGCGGGCCGGGCTCGGCGCGGCGCGGTCCTCGGCACCCAACCGCTCAGCGGGAGACTCGACTTGTCCGGCCCCCAGGGCGCGCAGCTGCGCACGGCGATCGCCTCCGTGCACCGCATCTGCCCGGAGTTCGCCCCGGTGCAGGTGCTGCGCCGCAACGGACGGTCCGTGCTCCTGGTCGGCACGACCGGTCGCAGCACGGCTGTCGCCAAGTGTTTACTGGACCACTCGCCCGCCTGGTCGGAGCGGATCCGCCACGAGATAGCGGCATACCGCTCGTTCGTCCGGCACCGCCCACCCGTGCGGGCGCCGAGACTGATCGCGGCGGATCCGGACAACTGCACGCTGGTGATCGAGCGGATGCCGGGCCGGGTGGCGGCGCTCCAGCGGCACCCGGCGGAGGCACCGCCCCGGGCCGACATCAGAGCGGCACTCGGCGCGATCTGCCGGCTGAACGCCTGGCGGCCGCCCGCGGGTACGTTCGACGCCCCGCTCGACTACGCGGCCCGGATCTCCCGGTACCACGAGCTGGGCCTGCTCACCGACCGGGACCTGGGTGACCTGCAGAAACTTCTGCACGGGATCGCGCAGGCCTCGGGGCGGCAGGGCATGGGCCAGTTCTGCCACGGCGACGCACTGCTGTCGAACATTCTCCTGTCACCGGCCGGTCCAGTGCTGGTGGATTGGGAGCACGCGGGCTGGTACCTGCCGGGATACGACCTGGCGACCCTGTGGTCGGTGCTCGGGGACGCACCGGTCGCTCGTCGTCAGATCAGCCAGATCGCGCAGTCGGGGGGACCCGCGTCCAGGGATGCCTTCCTGGTGAACCTGATGCTGGTGCTGACCCGTGAGATCCGGACCTACGAGACGGCCGTGCAACGTTCGATGCACGATCCGGCCCCGGCGGCACCGGGCACGGCCCACCCGGGTGCTGCGCCGACCGGCGAGGAGCAGAGGCTGCTGCTGCGGCGGCTGCACGACGACTGCCAGTTGGCCCGGCGCGCCGTGCGCGCGGCGGTCGGCACTCGCTGACGGGGACGAAGGGGCCGCTGTACACCTGACCCGGTGTACAGCGGCCCCTTCGTGTGCGGAAGTTCGGCTCAGCCCTGCTGGAAGAGTTCCGCGGGCAGCGGTTTGAGGAGGGCGTAGAGGTCGTCCGTGATGGGGCGGTCCCAGGCGGCGATGGTCACGAGGACGTTGTCGCTGCGGTCGAACTGCACGCAGGAGATCCGGCTCTCGGACAGCTTGACGCGGCGCACGATCAGAAGGTTGTCGCCCTGCATCACCGGTACGTCCTCGGTGCTGACGACGGTGACCTCCTCGTCGTTCTCCAGGGCCAGCAGCAGCTGGGCCACCTCGAAGGGGACCTCCCCCTCGGGGACCTCACGGGCCGGGGAGCCCTCCGGCAGATTGCCGATGATCATCGCGGGGCCGCGGCCGCCGAACAGGTCGTAGCGCAGGAAGACGCCCTGGCAGGTGCCGTCCGGCGCGGGCAGCAGTCCCGCACCGAGGTTGCCGGGCCAGTCGCCCGGGTCCATGGCCAGTACGTCGAAGTCGGGCCCGGCGGGAGTGGCGCTGCGGCGGCGGAGGAACGACATGTCGCCCATGGTACGTGCCCCGGCCTGCGACGTGCGGGGCGGGCGGCGGACCGGGTGGCCTGGTTGTCGCCCTGCGCCGGGAGCGGTGTCGGACCACTCGGGCGGATCCCGGCCGGTCTAGGCCGTCGTCTTGTGCCGCTGGTGGTGGCGGGCCACGCGGGCCCGGTTGCCGCAGGAGGGCTTGCACCACTCCTGGCGCGGGTGCTCCTTGAGGAAGTACCGCACGCAGCGCGGCGCGTGGCAGGCCCGCAGCCGGTCGCGGTCGGGGCTCGCGAGGAACGCGATCACGGCGTGCGCGAGGGAGGCGGTCAGGTCGTCACCGGCACCGACGGACCTTCGGTGGACGACCGGGACGGCACCCTCGGGCCAGTCGAGGGCCGGCACGGTGGGGGTGCGGGCGGCCGTCTCGTTCAGGTGCCGCACCGCTTCCGGCAGGGGCATGAGGCGGGCCGCGTCCGCGGGGCTCGGCTCGCCGGGGCGCACGGCGCGGGCGAACAGCGCACGGGCGGCGGCCCGCAGCTCGCGGACGGCGGTGAGCTGCGCGGCGTCGGCGGTGAATCCGGCAGCGTGACGGTCGCCGTCGTCGGGCTGCGGCGCCGCGCCCTGGTCGTCGGCTCGGCTGCGGGCACCGGCCGGCAGGGCTTCGGGGTGGGCCCGGACCCACTCGGTCAGGCCTGCCGGGTCGGTCAGGTCGTCGGCGACGCCGCCGTTGCCGTCGTGGCGGATGGTGAGGGCCAGGTCGAGGGCGAGCCGTGCGTCCCTGCTGATCGGTTCCCGCATGCGGCTAATGATAGGCCCGATCGTATCCATTACGGCGGGGTCAGTCCTCCGAGGGTGACGGCGGCACCACGGCGACCGGGCTCACGGCGTGCAGCAGGAGGGCGTGGGTGACCGAGCCCATCATGCGGACGGGTGAGAGCAGAAGCCGTCGGTGGCGGCCCACGACGACGGGGTCGGCGTCCCGGGAGGCGACGACGAGGTGACCCGCGGCGTTCCTCCTGGGCTCCGTCTTCGACCAGGCCGAGGAGCCGCGCCCGCCGCCGGGACCACCTCGAGCGCGACTCCCGGGTGCCGCTCGCGGTACGGGGCGAGGACGCGGGTCTCGTTCTCGGACGTCCTGGTCGACGATCGGGCCGTCGCCCGAACTGCCGACCGCCGCGACGACGCACAGGGTGCTCACGGGTTCCTCACCTCCGGGACCCGGCCGTCCCCTCCCGGGCCGGCCTGACTCAGGCGGTGGCTCCGGGAAGACGCCTCCGGTCGCGTGTCCGGAAATGCGGACGTAAACACCCCCGGATCGGCCGTCGGGTCCCGGTCCTCCGGAACGCCGCACCCCGTCCTCAGGTGAGGTCGAACTCCCCCTCCCGCGCTCCCGACACGAACGCGCCCCACTCGGCGGGCGTGAAGATCAGCGAGGGGCTCTCCGGGCGGGCACTGTTGCGCATGGCGATGAAGCCCTCCACGAAGGCGATCTGGACATCCCCCCGCCCTCGGCTGCTGGACTGCCACTGTGCGTCTGTGAGGTCAAGCTCCGGCTTGTCCCAGCCTGTGAGCGGGCGCTGCTGGGTGGTGGTCTCGGCCACGTCCGTGCTCCTCCCGGTTCGTCGTCCGCGGCCAGCCTAGCGATCGTGTCCCACCGCCGACAGGGCACGTGAGGACGACCTTTCAGGAGTCCGGGGGACGGTCGCCCACGAGCCACATCGAGAAGAACTGCGATCCGCCGCCGTAGGCGTGTCCGAGGACCCTGCGAGCCCCGTCCACCTGGTGTTCCCCGGCCTGCCCCCGCACCTGGAGCGCCGCTTCCGCGAAGCGGATCATGCCGGAGGCGCCGATGGGATTGGCGGACAGCACACCGCCCGACATGTTGACGGGCAGGTCCCCGTCCAGTTCGGTCACGCCCGCCTCGGTGAGCTTCCAGCCCTCGCCCTCGCCGGCGAAGCCGAGGTTCTCCAGCCACATGGGCTCGTACCAGGAGAACGGCACGTAGATCTCGGCGCCGTCGATCTCGCGGCGGGGGTCGGTGATCCCGGCCTGCCGGTAGACGTCGGCGGCGCAGTCCCGCCCGGCCCGCGGGGAGACGAAGTCCTTGCCGGCGAAGAGGGTCGGTTCGCTGCGCATCGCGCCGCCGAGCATCCAGGCGGGCGGCAGCGGCGCCCGGGCGGCTCCGGCGCGGTCGGTGAGGATCATGGCGCAGGCACCGTCGGAGGAGGGGCAGGTCTCCGAGTAGCGGACCGGGTCCCACAGCATGGGCGAGGCCATGACCCTGTCGAGGGTGATGTCGTGCTCGTGCAGGTGGGCGTAGGGGTTCTTCAGCGCGTTGCGGCGGTCCTTGTAGGCGACCAGGGCCCCGATCGTCTCGGGGGCGCCGCTGCGGCGCATGTAGGCACGGATGTGCGGCGCGAAGAAGCCGCCGGCCCCGGCCAGCAGGGGCTGCTGGAAGGGGATGGGCAGGGACAGGCCCCACATGGCGTTCGACTCGGACTGCTTCTCGAAGGCGAGGGTGAGGACCGTGCCGTGGACGCGGGCGGCGACGAGGTTCGCCGCGACGAGCGCGGTGGAGCCGCCCACGGAGCCGGCGGTGTGCACGCGGAGCATGGGCTTGCCGACGGCGCCGAGGGCGTCGGCGAGGTAGAGCTCCGGCATCATGACGCCCTCGAAGAAGTCGGGCGCCTTGCCGATGACGACGGCGTCGATGTCGGCCCAGGTCAACTCGGCGTCCTGGAGGGCGCGTTGCGCCGCCTCCCGGACCAGTCCCGCGAGGGACACGTCCCGGCGTGCCGCGACGTGCCTGGTCTGGCCGATGCCGACGACGGCCACGGGCTCCTTGCTCATCGGGGTTCCCCTTCGAGTACGGCGACCAGGTTCTGCTGGAGGCAGGGGCCGGAGGTGGCGTGGGCGAGCGCGCGGTCGGACGCGCCGCGGTGGATGCGGGCGGCGGCCTCGCCGATGCGGATGAGGCCGGCGGCCATGATCGGGTGGGCGGCGAGCGCCCCGCCGGAGGGGTTCACGTCCACGTCGTCGCCCAGCCGGAGGGCCTTGCGCAGGACGATCTCCTGCGCGGTGAAGGGCGCGTGCAGTTCGGCGGTGTCGACGGGCCGCTCGAAGGCTCCGGCCCGCTCGGCGGCCAGGCGGGTCGAGGGCGAGTCGGTCAGGTCGCGCACGCCCAGGGCGTGGGCCTCGATGCGGTGGTCGATGCCGCGGATCCAGGCGGGGCGCGCACACAGGTCCCTGGCCCGGTCGCCCGCCGCGAGGATCACGGCGGCGGCGCCGTCGCCGATGGGCGGACAGTCGCCGGTGCGCAGGGGCTGTACGAGGTAGTCCCCCTGCGGCGCGGGGCCGCGCAGCTGTGCGTACGGGTTGGCGCGCGCCGCCTCACGGTTGCGCGAGGCGACGGCGGCGAGGGCGGGCTCGTCGGCGTCACCGGTGTCGATGAGGGCCTGCGCCTGGAGGGCGGCGAGGGCCACGGAGTCGGGCCACAGAGGGGCCACGTAGTACGGATCGAGCTGGCGGGTCAGGACGTCGCGGACCGGGCCGGGCGAGGACTTGCCGTACGAGTAGACCAAAGCGGTGTCGGCGTCGCCGGTGAGGAGTTTCGTCCAGGCCTCGTACAGGGCCCAGGCGCCGTCCATCTCGACGTGCGACTCGGAGATCGGCGGCCAGGCTCCGACGCCGTCGAGGGCGAGGGTGAAGGAGAAGGCGCGGCCTGCGAGGTAGTCACTGGAGCCGGAACAGGTGAAGTCGATGTCGGCGGTCTTCAGACCGGTCCGGTCGAGCACCTCGTGCAGCACCGGCATCAGCATCTCCACCTCGGAGAGCTCGTCGCTGGTACGCCGGTGGCCGGTCTGGGCGAAGGCGACGACGGCGATCTCGCGGTCCCGGGGTGCGCTCGTCACAGCAGCTCCTTGTAGGTGTCGTAGTCCGCGTCGGGTTCGCCGGTGGGCCGGTAGTGGTCGGGGTAGCGGGCGCCCTCGCTCCACACGGGTTCGACGCGCAGGCCCATGCGGACCTCGTCGTAGGGGATGCCGCCGATCCGGCCGTGCAGCGCGAGGTCGGCGCCGTCGAGGGCGATGTGGGCGTAGACGTACGGCACCTCGATGTCGAGGTTCCTCGCTTTGATGTTGACGATGCAGAACGTGGTCACGGTGCCGCGGGGACCCACCTCGACCTGCTCGGATGTGGAGACCCCACAGGTGGGGCACGCCCCCCTCGGTGGGACGTACACCTTGCGGCAGGACGGGCAGCGCTCGCCGACGGTCCGCCGGCCGGAGAGGGCGTTGATGTAGGCGGTCTGGGCGCGGCCGGGCGAGTAGGTGTAGTCGAGGCGGGCCTCGGCGACGATGCCGGTGACGGGGTCCTCGAACTCGCCCGCGTGGGCCGTGACGGTGGAGACCTCTCCGTCGTACGGCTCGAAGCAGGCGATGTCCGTGATGGCACCGGCGCGTTCCTCGGCCCAGCGGACTCGGACGCGCATGCCGGTGTGGACGACGTCGGGGCCGGGGGCGTCGAGGGCGTGCAGGAGGGCGGTGTCGGCGCCGTCGAGTTGGACCAGGACCCAGGCGAAGGGCGTGTCCAGGGGTTGGCCACGGCGGGGTTGGTGGTTCCAGGCCCAGGTGGTGACGGTGCCCGTGAGACCGACGTGGACGAGGTCGCGGATCTCCTCGGCGGTGACGGGGTCGTACTCGACGGGCGGGACCAGGGTACGGCCGTCGCGGGTCTTCACCCCGAGGATCACCCGCTCCCGCAGACCGGTCAGGAAGGCACTCTGAACGGGCCCCAGGGAGCGGGTGAAGGGAAATTCGACGACAAGCGGCGCCTTGAGAACTGCGGACATCGAGGGCCTGCCTCCTTCGAAATCGGCGTGCACGGGGCGCGCCCCTCAGGGGCGCGGGGAACTGCGCGCTCAGCCACCGACGGCCCGCGGCTCTGAACCGGCCAGAGCCGGCGCAGCGCTAGGCGCGCTTGTAGACGGGCGGTCGCTTCTCCGCGAAGGCGCGGGCGCCCTCCTTGGCGTCGGCGGTGTCGAAGACGGGCCAGCCGCGAGTGAGTTCGGCGGCGAGGCCGTCGGTCTCGGTCATCTCGGCGGTCTCGTAGACGGATGCCTTGACGGCCTCGACGGCCAGTGGGCCGCAGGCATTGATCTGTCCGGCGATCTCCAGCGCCCTGCTCAGCGCCGTGCCGTCGGGGACGACATGGCCGACCAGGCCGATGCCGGCGGCCTCCCGGGCGCTGTACGGGCGGCCGGTGAGGAGCATCTCCAGGGCGTGGGTGCGCGGGATCTGGCGTTGCAGCCGGACGGTGGAGCCGCCGATGGGGAACAGGCCGCGCTTCACCTCGAACAGGCCGAAGGTGGCGGACTCGGCGGCGACGCGGATGTCGGTGCCCTGAAGCATCTCGGTACCGCCGGCGACGCAGTACCCCTCGACGGCGGCGATCACCGGCTTGCGCGGACGGTGATGGCGCAGCATCGCCTTCCAGTGCAGGTCGGGGTCGGCCTTGAGCCGGTCCCGGTACTCCTCTCCGGCCATACCGTTCCCGGCGAGGGCCTTGAGGTCCATGCCGGAGCAGAACGAGCCGCCCGCGCCGGTGAGGACGATCGAGCGGACCGAGTCGTCCGCGTCGGCCTCCAGCCACCCGTCGTGGAGGCCGACGAGCATCGGCAGTGAGAGCGCGTTCCTGGCTTGCGGCCGGTTGAGCGTGAGCACCAGTGTGGCGCCTTCGCGCTGCACGGTGAGGTGTTCCGTCCCACCCATGGCGAACTCCCCTCTCGTGGAACGAGAACAGGTTGCAGTAGGGCGGGAAGCACTTCAAGGGTTTTCTGACAGACAGTCAGATTCTTTCGCGCGGACCCTTCACACTTGGACCGCCCTTTGCTCTGATGACCGCGAACCGTCCGATGCCAGGCACGCCCGGGGTCAGGAGGAGCGGTGGAGTACAACCTTGCCGACCTGTTCGAGTCGGTCGTCGACGTCGTCCCCGGCCGTGAGGCGCTGGTGTACGCCGACCATCCCGGCACGGGCGCGGAGCGCCGCCTGACGTACGCCGAGCTGGACGCCGCGGCCAACCGTGTCGGCCACCATCTGCTCGACAGCGGGATACGCCCCGGTGAACACCTCGGGCTCCACCTCTACAACGGCGTGGAGTACCTGCAGACGGTACTGGGGTGCCTGAAGGCACGGATCGTGCCGGTCAACGTCAACTACCGCTATGTGGAAGAGGAGTTGGTCTACCTCTATCGCGACGCGGACCTGGTGGCGCTGGTCTTCGACGCCGAGTTCACGGACCGGGTGGCGGCGGCACGGCCGCGGGCGGAGAAGCTGCGGCATCTGATCCGGGTGGGCGCTCCGGCGCCGGGGGCGGCAGTGGTGCCCTGTGTGGAGTTCGCACAGGTGGAGGCCACCGGGTCGCCCGAGCGCGGTTTCCCGGCCCGTTCGGCCGACGACCAGTTCATCATCTACACCGGGGGCACGACCGGGATGCCCAAGGGCGTGATGTGGCGGCAGGAGGATCTGTTCTTCGCGGGTCTCGGCGGGGGCGCCCCGACCGGGGAGCCGGTGAAGAAACCGGAGGAACTCGCCGAGCGGGTCGCGGCCGGCGGTGCGGGGATCACGTTCTTCCCGACGCCTCCGCTGATGCACGGCACCTCCACCCTCACGGCGTTCATCGGCTTCAACTTCGGGCAACGGGTGGTGATCCACCGCAAGTTCGTGCCCGAGGAGGTGCTGCGGACCGTGGAGAAGGAGAAGGTCAGCAGCATCTCGCTGGTGGGGGACGCCATGCTGCGGCCGCTGATCGACGCACTGAGCGGCCCGCTGCGGGACATCGACCGCTCGTCGCTGTTCAGCGTGTCGTCGTCCGGAGCGATCATGTCGGACACGGTGCGGCGGCAGTTCCGGGAGCTGGTGCCGAACGCCATGCTGCTGAACAACTTCGGTTCGTCGGAGTCGGGCTTCAACGGGACGGCGACCGAGGACTCCGGCCCGGAGCGGGGCTTCCGGGTGCGGGTCAACGCCCGTACCCAGGTGGTCGACCCTGGCACGTACGCCCCGGTGGCGCCCGGCGAAGTGGGCAGGATCGCCCAGTGCGGACATGTGCCGCTCGGCTACTACAACGACCCGGTCAAGACCGCAGCGACCTTCTTCGTCAGGGACGGCGAGCGGTGGGTGCTGCTCGGCGACATGGCCACCGTCGACGAGGAGGGCGTGGTCACCGTCCTGGGCCGCGGCTCGCAGTGCATCAACACCGGCGGCGAGAAGGTGTACCCGGAGGAGGTCGAGCAGGCCCTCAAGTCCCATCCGGACGTCTACGACGCACTGGTGGCCGGGGTGCCGGACCCTCAGTGGGGCCACCATGTCGCGGCGGTGGTGCAACTGCGCGCGGGCGCGGCGCGGCCGTCACTGGAGGACATCCGGGCCCATTGCCGCGACCGGCTCGCCGGTTACAAGATCCCTCGCCAGCTGGTGATCACCGAGTCGATCCGGCGGTCGCCGAGCGGCAAGGCGGACTACCGGTGGGCGCGGGAGGTGGCGGTCTCGGGGGACGGGTGATTCTGCGGCCCGGACATTGAACCTAAGGTGACGTGCGGACGTACTGGTGGTGGCAGGCAGGCCCACCCGGGCTCTGTTCGGCATGCCATCGCAAGACCGCACGGAAGGACCACCGGGTGTCGCTCTTCACTCGCTCCCGTCAGCTTTCGGACGACACGGCCGAGGGCGGGACGAAACCCGATGAAGAGACCGGCACGGCGGACCCTGCGGAGGCCGACGGCGGGGCGGAACCCGATGACGACAGCGGCACGTCGGATGCAGCGGAGGCCGACGGCGGGACGAAACCCGATGAAGAGACCGGCACGGCGGACCCTGCGGAGGCCGACGGCGGGGCGGAACCCGATGACGACAGCGGCACGTCGGGTGCAGCGGAGGCCGACGGCGGGACGAAACCCGATGTAGACAGCGGCACGGCGGATCCGGCGGACGGCACCGCGGCCGACGACGCCCCCGAGAACGCCACCCCGGCACAGGAGCCCCCTTCCGGGCGGCCCCCGACGACGAAGCCCGGCTGGTTCGGCTGGCGGCACCGCCACCCCGGTGCGGCACGAGGCGTCTCCATCGGTACGACGGTGCTGGCCGGCGCCCTGGTGCTGTTCGCACTGCTGGTGCCGAACCGCGTCGAGCGCATCGAGTTCGCGTCGTTCGTCCGCATTCCCGCCGAGGGCGTACTGCTCGCGGGCCTGCTGCTCGCTCTGCCGCCGAAGCCCCGCCGGATCACGTCGGTGGTCGCGGGAGCGTTCCTCGGGCTGCTCACGGTCCTGAAGTTCGTCGACATGGGCTTCTACCAGATCCTGGCCCGGCCGTTCGACCTGGTCCTGGACTGGATCCTGATCGAGAACGGCACGGACTTCCTGAGGGAGACGTTCGGGCGCACCGGCCAGGTGCTGGCCGTGGCCGGGGTGATCGTCCTGCTCGTCGCGCTGCTCGTCCTCACGACCCTCGCGGTGGTGCGGCTGACGAACCTGATGGTCCGGCACCGGCCCGCGGCCGGCCGCACGGTCCTGATCCTCGGCACGGCGTGGATCACCTGCATGACCCTGGGTGTGCAGATCGGCACCGTGCCGGTCGCCACCAAGGGCAACGCCGAGTTCGTGGGCAACCGGGTGGACCAGGTGCGCGCGGGGCTGCGGGACGCCCGGGTCTTCGACAAGCAGGCCTCGGTGGACGCCTTCGCGAAGACGCCGCCCGACCAGTTGCTCACGGGGCTGCGCGGCAAGGACGTCCTGTTCACGTTCATCGAGAGTTACGGCAGGGTCGCGATCGACGACCCGGCGATGGCGCAGCAGACCGACGCCGTGCTCAAAGAGGGAACCGGCAGGCTGAAGGCGGCCGGTTTCGAGTCGCGCAGCGGCTGGCTGCAGTCGCCGGTGACGGGCGCGGGCAGCTGGCTCGCCCACTCGACGTTCCTGTCCGGACTGTGGATCAAGAACCAGCAGCGGTACCGCAGTCTGACCACGAGCGATCGCATGACACTGACGAAGTACTTCGGGAAGACGGGTGCCTGGCGGACCGTCGGCATCGTGCCAGGTGTGCGCCGGGCCTGGCCGGAGGGGAAGTTCTTCGGCCTGGACCACATCTACGACTCCGAGCACCTCGGCTACCACGGCCCGTACTTCAGCTGGACGCCCGTGCCCGACCAGTTCAGCATGGAGGCCTTCCAGCGGCTGGAGCACGGCAAGAAGGACCGCGAGCCGATCATGGCGGAGATCATTCTGGCCTCCAGCCACAACCCCTGGTCCCCCATCGCCCACATGATCGACTGGGAGGACCTCGGCGACGGCTCGGTCTTCCACCGGATCAAGAAGGAGGGCACCGACCCCACGGAGGTCTGGAAGGACCCGGAGAAGGTACGCGCCGAGTACCGCAAGGCCATCGAGTACTCGATCCGCAGCCTGACCGAGTGGGTCGAGCGCTACGGTGACGACGACACGGTGCTGGTCTTCCTCGGCGACCACCAGCCGGTGCCGACGGTCCTCGCCGGGGACACCGGCAAGGACGTGCCGGTGACGATCGTCGCCCACGACAAGAAGGTTCTGGACCGGGTCGCCGACTGGGGCTGGACGGACGGCCTCAAGCCGGCCGCGAACGCGCCCCGGTGGGGCATGGACGCGTTCCGCGACCGCTTCATGACGGCGTACGGCCCGCAGGGCTGAGGACCAGGGCAGCGCAGGCGCGCTGCCGGCAGCAGGGTGCGGCGCGGGTCAGGAGAGGAAAGTGGCCACGCGCCGCGTGAACCGGTCCGGCACAACCGGGTTCTCCCGTCTGCGGGCGCGCTATCCGCTCCCGAGGTCGTTCCTCAGCTCCCGTTTGAGGATCTTCCCGCTGGCGTTGCGCGGGAGTTCGGCCACGAACACCACCCGTTTCGGCGCCTTGAAGGGGGCGATTCTCTCGCGGACGTGGTCGATCAGTTCCGCCTCCGAGACCTCGCCGCGCGGGACGACGACGGCCGTCACCGCCTCGATCCAGCGCTCGTCCGGCAGGCCCACGACCGCCGCCTCGGCGACGCCGGGGTGGGTGTACAGCGCGTCCTCGACCTGCCGCGAGGCGATGACGACACCACCGGAGTTGATGACGTCCTTCACCCGGTCGACGATCGTGTAGTAGCCGTGCGCGTCGCGCACCACGAGGTCGCCGGAGCGGAACCAGCCGTCGCGGAAGGCCGCGGCGGTCTCCTCGGGCTTGTCCCAGTAGCCCTCGCACAGTTGGGGGGAACGGTAGACGATCTCGCCGGGGGTGCCGTCGGGTACGTCCTCGCCGTCCTCGTCGACCACACGCGCGTCGACGAACAGGACGGGCCTGCCACAGGAGTCCATACGGCCCTTGTGCTCGTCGGGCGCGAGGACCATGGCCAGCGGGCCGATCTCGCTCTGGCCGAAGCAGTTGTAGAAGGCCAGGCCCGGCAGGCGCTCCCGGAGCCGTTCCAGTACCGGGACCGGCATGATCGACGCACCGTAGTACGCCTTGTGCAGGCCGCTCAGATCGCGGGTGGCGAAGTCGGGGCGGCCGGACAGGGCGATCCAGACGGTGGGCGGTGCGAACAGGCTGTCCACGCGGCCCGCCTCGATCAGGTCGAAGAGCCGGTCGCCGTCGGGTGCGTCGAGGATGATGTTCGTCGCGCCGACGGCGAGGTAGGGCAACAGGAAGACGTGCATCTGCGCCGAGTGGTACAGCGGCAGGGAGTGCCCGGGGCGGTCACCCGCACTGAGGTCGAGAGCGGTGATCGCGCTCAAGTACTCGTGCACCAGGGCCCGGTGCGTCATCATCGCGCCCTTGGGCAGGGCGGTCGTCCCCGAGGTGTAGAGCAGTTGCACGAGGTCCTCGGCGCGCGGCTCGGGGCCGTCGTGGACGGGTGCCTCGGGCAGCCGTGCGAGCAGCGAGTCGTCGGCGTCGCGCAGCGGCAAGGTCCGTACCCCGCTCGGCAGTCGCTCCGCCAGGTCCGGGTCGGTGAGGACCAGGGCGCTGCCGGACTGGCCGACGATGTAGGCGAGGTCGTCGCCGGTCAGGTTCTGGTTGACGGGTACGTGCACCAGACCCGCCCGGGCGCAGGCCAGGAAGGCGATCAGATAGGCGTCGGAGTTGTGGCCGTAGGCGCCGACCCGGTCCCCGGGGGCCAGGCCTTGGCCGATCAGGACGCTTGCCGCGCGGGAGACGGCTGTGTCGAGCTCGTCGTACGTCCAGGTCCGTTCGCCGTACTCCACCGCGACGCGCGCCGGTGTGCGCCGGGCGCTGCGCCGCAGGACTCCGTCGACCGTGCTGCTTTGTCCGGGCGTCGTCATGACACATGATCCTCGGTCGACCGCCCGAGGAGGTCAAGGACCCCGGGCAGGCCGGGAGCCGGGGGCGGTGATCGGCCACGAGCAACCCGGCCGCCGTCGACGGCGTCCGGTGTCATGAAAACCGACGGACGTTCGAACCAGGTTCGTACACACGACACTCCTTTCCCTCGACGATGTTGGAGGGCACGATGCGCAGCCGTCTGAGACGACTCGTTCTGGGGGCCACGGCCCTGTTCACCGCCGCGTCCGCGTTACCCGCGGCGGCCGCCACGACCCAGCAGCGGGCAGAGCAACACCCCTCCCGCGACGGCCACTCCGCCGTCATCCGCTACACCGAGCACGGCATTGCGCACATCCTCGCGAAGAACTACACCGACCTGGGTTTCGGTACGGGCTGGGCGCAGGCCGCCGACGAGGTGTGCACACTGGCCGACGGGTTCGTGACGCTGCGGGGCGAGCGGTCCCGGTACTTCGGCTCCGACGCGCCCGCCGGCGGCGACCTCTCGGCGGCAAGGACGAACCTGGCCAGCGACCTGTACTTCGGCGGGGTGCGGGAGAGCCGCACCGTGGAGAAGCTGCTCGCCGAGCCGGCGCCGGTGGGTCCCGGCCGGCAGGTCCGGGACATGATGCGCGGCTGGGCCGCCGGTTACAACGCCTGGCTGAAGCAGCAGAAGATCACGGACCCTTCCTGCGCGGGCGCGTCCTGGGTCCGGCCGGTCTCCGAACGGGACGTGGCGGCCCGGGGCCTGGCGATCGCCTCGATCTCCGGCGAGGGGAGGTTCGTGGAGACGATCACGACCTCGCAGCCGCCGGCCGGAGCAACCGCCGCCCCCGGCGCTCCGTCCGCCCGCACGCCGGGCGGGAAGGCAGCGGCGAAGGCCGGGGCGGACGCGGCGGCCGAGCTGTGGGGCGACCCCGGCATGGGCTCCAACGCGGTCGCCTTCCGCGGTGACGCCACGGCGAACGGCCGTGGCCTGCTGCTGGGCAACCCGCACTACCCGTGGGACGGCGGGCGACGGTTCTGGCAGTCGCAGCAGACGATCCCGGGAGAGCTGAACGTGTCCGGCGGTTCCCTGCTCGGCACCCCGGCGATCTCCATCGGGTTCAACGCACACGTGGCGTGGAGCCACACCGTCTCCACCGGCATTCCGGCCAACTTCCACCAGCTGACGCTCGATCCGGCCGATCCCACGACCTACCTGGTGGACGGCAGGCCGGAGCGCATGAAGAAGCGGACCGTGACGGTCGCGGTGAAGGACGGCGCGCCGGTCACCCGCACCCAGTGGTGGACCCGTTACGGCCCCGTGGTCACCTCCCTCAGCTCCCAGCTCCCGCTGCCGTGGACCGCCCGGACGGCGTACGCCCTGAACGATCCGAACGCGGCGAACCTCCGCTTCTTCGACACCTCGCTCGGCTTCGCCAAGGCGCGGAGCACGGCCGGCGTCCTCGCCTCCCTCGACCGGCACCAGGGCATCCCCTGGGTGAACACGCTCGCCGCCGACCGCGCGGGGCACTCCCTGTTCACCCAGTCCCAGGTACTCCCCCGCATCACCGACGAGTTGGCGCAGCGCTGCTCCACGGATCTCGGCAGGACCACGTACCCGGCGTCCGGGATCGCGATCCTCGACGGCTCGCGCGGCGACTGCGCGCTCGGCAGCGACCCCGGTGCGGTCGTGCCGGGGATCTTCGGCCCGTCGAGGATGCCGACGCTGAAGGACGCCCCGTACGCGGAGAACTCCAACGGCACCGCGTGGATGACCAACGCCGAGCGGCCGCTCACCGGGTACGAGCGGATCTTCGGCACGGTGGGCACACAGCTCGGCCTGCGTACCCGTGGCGCGGTCGAGGACGTCGCGGCGATGGCTGACCGCGGCGGACTGACCGTACGCGACCTGCAGAAGCAGCAGTTCGCCAACCGGGTGCCCGCGGGCGACCTCGCCGCCGAGGACGTGGCACGGGCGTGCGCCGCGCTGCCCGGTGGTACGGCTACGGGCAGCGACGGCAAGGCCGTCGATGTGTCGGCGGCCTGCGGGGTGCTGCAGGCGTGGGACCGCACCATGGACACCGGCAGCCGGGGAGCGCTGCTCTTCGACCGGTTCTGGCGCAGACTCGAACAGGCGGTTCCCGCGGACCGGTTGTGGAAGGTGCCGTTCTCGGCGGCGGACCCGCTCCGCACGCCGAACACCCTGAACACGGAGGCGGCCGGCTTCCCGACCGCCCTGGCCGACGCGGTGGCCGAGCTGCGGAGCGCGGGCATCGCGCTCGACGCGCCGCTCGGCGCGCACCAGTTCGTCGTCCGCGACGGCGAGCGTCTGCCCGTGCCGGGCGGCGCGGGGCGGCTCGGCGTGTGGAACGTGATCGAGCCGACGTGGGACGCGGCCGGCGGCGGCTACACGGAGGTGCCGTTCGGGTCCAGTCATCTGCAGGCGGTCGGCTGGGACGGCAGCCACTGCCCGGTGGCCCGCACACTGCTGACGTACTCCCAGTCGTCGAACCCGAAGTCGCCGCACTTCGCCGACCAGACCCGGCTGTTCTCCGGCGAGAAGTGGGTCGCCTCGCGCTTCTGCGAGAAGGACATCCTGTCCTCGCCGAAGCTGAAGGTCGTGCGGGTGCACGAGCGCCGCTGACCCGTGCGCGGGGTGCCGCTCCCGTGGGCGGCACCCCGTGGCCTGCAGGCCCCGTGGCCTGCAGGCCCCGTGGCGGCAGACCGGGCGGCACCCGCGTGGCGCGTGCCGAAGGCGGAGCGGGACGCAGGGCAGTACCCCGCGATCGGCCAGAACGGTGGCGTTGGGCCGCCGGGCGGCTTACACCGGCCGCGTCCGGCCCTCCCAGTACGGCTCCCGTAGCCGGCGCTTGTACAGCTTGCCGTTGGGGTCACGGGGCATCTCGGTGATGAAGTCGACGCTCCTGGGCCGTTTGTATCCGGCGAGCCGGTGGGCGCAGTGGTCGAGGAGGCCGGCCGCGAGGGCGGGCCCGGGCCGGTGCCCGGGAGCCGGTTCGACGACCGCCTTGACCTCCTCGCCCCAGTCGTCGTGCGGAATGCCGAAGACGGCGGCGTCCGCGACGGCCGGGTGGGCGAGCAGGGCCGACTCGATCTCGGCCGGGTAGATGTTGACGCCTCCGGAGATGATCAGGTCGATCTTGCGGTCGCGCAGGAAGAGGTAACCGTCCTCGTCGAGGTACCCCAGGTCGCCGACGGTGAAGAAGTCGCCGATGCGGTTCTTGCGGGTCTTGGCCTCGTCCTTGTGGTACGAGAAGCCGCCGGTGGTCATCTTCATGTAGACGGTGCCGAGTTCACCGGGCGGCAGCCGGTTGCCGTCGTCGTCGAAGACCGCGAGCTCGCTGATGGGCCAGGCCTTGCCGACCGTGCCGGGCTTCTTCAGCCAGTCCTCGGCGGTGGCGAAGGCACCACCGCCCTCGCTGGCCGCGTAGTACTCCTCCACGCAGGGGCCCCACCAGTCGAGCATGGCCCGCTTCACGTGGTCGGGGCAGGGCGCGGCACCGTGGATGGCGTGCCGCATGGAGGAGACGTCGTAGCGGTCCTTCACGTCGTCGGGCAGGGCCAGCAGGCGGTGGAACTGGGTGGGGACCATATGGGTGTGGGTGCAGCGGTGGGCGTCGATGAGCCGGACCATCTCCTGGGGTGTCCACTTGTCCATGAGGACCAGCCGGTGGCCGATGTGCAGGGACGCGCCGGCGAACTGCAGGACGGCCGTGTGGTAGAGCGGTGAGCACACGAGGTGCACGTTGTCGTCGAACGGCCGGATGCCGAAGATGCCGAGGAAACCGCCGAGGTAGGCCTCCTCCGGGGGTTTGCCGGGCAGCGGGCGGCGGATGCCGCGGGGGCGGCCGGTGGTGCCCGAGGTGTAGTTCATGACCCAGCCGAGCGTGCGGCCGGCGGGCGCCGACTCGGGTCGGCCGTCCAGGAGTTCGGCGTACGGGCGGAAGCCCTCGACCGTGCCCGCGGCGTACCGGTGGGTGGCCGGCAGGCCCGCCTCGTCGGCGGCGTGGCGGGCCGCTTCGGCGAAGCGCTCGTGGGCGAGGAGCACCTTGGCGCCGGAGTCGGAGACGATCCAGGCGATCTCCGGTCCGACGAGGTGGTGGTTGACGGGGACGAGGTAGAACCCGGCCTGGCTCGCGGCGAGATAGGCGGTGAGGAACTCCACGCCGTTGGGCAGGACCACCGCGAAGGTGTCGCCGCGTTCCAGTCCGGCCGCGCGCAGGCCGTGCACGAGCCGGTTGGCCGCGCCGTGCAGGCGTCCGGCGGTCCACACCTCGCCGTCGGGCGCGACGAGTACCGTGCGGCCGGGATCCTCGGTGGCCTGGGCCCAGAATCCCACGGGGGGTGTGCTCACGACTGTCCGCTCCTTCCGGCGATGCGGTTGACGCGGTCCACGGCCTGCTCGAAGCCGCGGGTGAGGTCGTCGAAGACGGCCCGGACGCTGCGTTCGCTGTTCATCCGGCCGACGATCTGGCCGACCGGGGTGCCGAGCAGCGGGTCGACCTCGTATTTCTGGATGCGCGAGACGGCCTCGGCGACCAGCAGTCCTTGCAGTGGCATGGGCAGGGTGCCGGGCCCGGCCGGGTCGTCCCAGGCGTCGGTCCACTCGGTGCGCAGCTGGCGGGCGGGCTTGCCGGTCAGCGCTCGGGAGCGGACGGTGTCGCCGGAGCCGGCCGCGAGGAGCTTGCGGGTCAGGGCGGGCGAGTGCAGGTCCGCTTCGGTGGTGGTCAGCCATAGGGAGCCCAGCCACACACCCTGGGCCCCCAGGGTGAGGGCGGCAGCCACCTGCTGTCCGCTGCCGATGCCCCCGGCGGCCAGGACGGGCAGCGGGGCGACGGCGTCGACGACCTCCGGGGTGAGCACCATGGAGGCGATCTCGCCGGTGTGGCCGCCCGCCTCGTAGCCCTGCGCCACGACGATGTCGATCCCGGCGTCCCGGTGCTTGCGGGCGTGCCGGGCGCTGCCCGCGAGTGCGGCGACGAGCACGTCCTGGTCGTGGGCGCGGGCGATGACGTCGGGGGGCGGGGAGCCGAGGGCGTTGGCGAGGAGCCGGATCGGGTAGTCGAAGGCGACGTCCAGCTGGCTGCGGGCGACCTGTTCCATCCAGCCGGTGATGCGCCAGCCGGACGCCTCGCCCTCGGCGAGTTCGGGCACGCCGTGCTTGGCGAGGGTGTCCCGGACGAACTGCCGGTGGCCCTCGGGGATCATCGCCTCGACGTCGGCCTCGGTGACGCCTTCGACCTTCTTCGCGGGCATCACGACGTCCAGCCCGTACGGCCTGCCGTCGACGTGTGCCTCGATCCAGTCCAGGTCGCGTTTGAGTTCGTCGGGGGCGGTGTAGCGGACCGCGCCGAGCACGCCGAAGCCGCCGGCCCGGCTGATGGCCGCGGCGACGGCGGGGAACGGCGTGAAGCCGAAGACGGCGTGCTCGATTCCCAGTGTCTGGCTCAGCTCCGTCTGCATGGGCGCAGGATGCCGGAGTCCTCCGGAGGACGGAAGAGGTTTTCTGATGCTCCGTCAGATCGGTTGGGCTCTCCGCCGGATTCACGGCGACGCCCGGGGGACATACTCTCCGGGACATGCGAGGCGGTTGAGGCGAAGGGGTGCGCGGTGACCGGCAGAGCGGCGAACGGCGAACCGACCCGGCGTCAACTGGGCAGAGCGGGCCTGGCCCTGGGCGGTGCGCTCGCCCTCGCCCCGCTGCCCGCGGGACCCGCCGAGGCCGCCCCGGCGGGCACCGGCCGCCGCCCCACCCTGCGGCACGGCTCCGCCGCACGCGCCGGGCTGCTCCCCACCCATCTGCGCCGGCTCGTCTCCGACGCGGAGGCGTTCCTCGGCCCCTCCCCCGAGCACCCCTGGTACGCGGGCGCCGTCCTGCTCGCCGGACGCGGCGGCACCGTCGCGCTGCACCGGCCCATCGGCATGGCGGTCCGCTACCGCGCCTACGACGAGAAGACCGACACGGGCGTCGAGTTCCCGCCCGGCGAACAGATCCCCATGGCCGAGGACACCGTCTTCGACCTGGCGTCGGTGTCGAAGCTGTTCACCTCGATCCTCGCCGTGCAGCAGATCGAGCGGGGCGCACTGGACCTGGAGGCGAAGGTCGCCTCGTACCTGCCGGACTTCGCGCGGGCGGGCAAGCAGGACATCACGATCCGTCAGCTCCTCACGCACACCTCGGGGTTCCGCGCCTGGATCCCGCTGTACAGCGCGCCCACGCACGAGGAGAAGCTCCAGCTCATCTGGAACGAGAAGCCGGTCAGCGCGCCGGGCACGGCGTACCTGTACTCGGACCTGAACCTCATCTCGCTGCAGCTCGTGCTGGAGCGGGTCACGGGCCGCACCCTGGACGTCCTCCTGCGCGACGAGATCACCGCACCGCTCGGCATGCGCCGCACCCGCTACAACCCGCCGGCGTCCTGGCGGCCCAAGATCGCGGCCACGGAGGACGCGCGCGCACCGTGGTCCGGCCTCGACCGGGGCCTGGTGTGGGGCGAGGTGCACGACGAGAACGCTTTCGGTCTCGGCGGCGTCGCGGGCCACGCGGGCGTGTTCTCCGACGCCTGGGACCTCGCGGTCCTCGGCCGTACCCTGCTCAACGGCGGTGTCTACGGACGGACCCGGATCCTGAGACCGGAGTCGGTGGAGCTGATGTTCACCGACTTCAACACCGCGTTCCCCGGGGACGAGCACGGTCTGGGCTTCGAGCTCTACCAGCACTGGTACATGGGTGCGATGGCCACGCCGCGCACCGCCGGGCACACCGGTTTCACGGGCACCTCGCTGGTCCTCGACCCGACGACCGACTCGTTCCTGATCGTCCTCGGCAACTCGGTCCATCCGGTGCGCAGTTGGCGATCCGGATCCGCGCCCAGGGCCGCCGCGGCGAACCACCTGGCGCGGGCCGTGCCGGTCCGGCCGGCGCGGGGACGCACGGCCTGGTTCTCAGGGATGGCCCTCTCCACGACGGCGACGCTCACGCTCCCGGCGCTCGACACGTCGGCCGGCCGGGCGCGGGTGCGCTGTGCGCTGTGGTGGGACACCGAGCCGGCCGCCGACGTGCTGGTGCTGGAGGCCTCGACCGACGGCGGCACCGGCTGGCAGCCGGTCCCCTTCACCACGTCCCGCCGCGGTCAGGACCCCGAGCGGCACCCGTCGGGCTCGGTCACCGGCTGGTCCGGCCGCGTCTGGCACGGGCTGACCGCGGACGTCCCCGCCGCGCGGGAGCTCGCCCTGCGCTGGCGGTACGCGACGGACCGGCTGTACGTGGGGCGCGGCTGTTACGTGGACGGGCTGCGTGTGGAGGCCGCCGGGGACGTCCTGTTCGATGTCAGGCGTCCGGCGGACGCGGCGCGCCTGACGGCGGTGGGGTGGACGCGCGAGGCCGACTGAGGGGTCACTCGGGGGTGGTCTCCAGCACCGCCATGGCGGCGTTGTGTCCCGGCACCCCGCTGACCCCGCCCCCGCGCACCGCGCCCGCCCCGCACAGCAGCACGTTCGCGTGGCCGGTCTCCACGCCCCAGCGGCCGGTGCCGTCCTGGGCGTAGGGCCAGCTCAGCTCGCGGTGGAAGATGTTGCCGCCGGGCAGGCCGAGGTCCCGCTCCAGGTCGAGCGGGGTCCTGGCCTCGATGCAGGGGCGCCCGTCCGCGTCGGTGGCCAGGCAGTCGGCGAGGGGTTCGGCCAGGTGGGCGTCGAGCTGGGCGAGGGTGGACTTCAGCAGGTCCTCGCGTACGGCGTCGTTGTCCCGCTCGAACAGGCGGGCCGGGGTGTGCAGGCCGAAGAGGGTGAGCGTCTGGTAGCCCTGCTCGGCCAGGTCGGGGCCGAGGATGGTCGGGTCGGTGAGCGAGTGGCAGTAGATCTCGGAGGGCGGCGCGGCGGGCAGGGTCCCGGCGGCGGCCTGGGCGTGGGCGGTGGCCAGTTGTTCGTAGCCCTCGGCGATGTGGAAGGTACCGGCGAAGGCCTCGCGCGGGTCGACGGCGCTGTCGCGCAGCCGCGGCAGCCGCTTCAGCAGCATGTTCACCTTCAGCTGCGCGCCTTCGGCGGGAGCCGGGGGCGTGTCGCCGGTCAGTTCCGCGAGGGCCCGCGGTGAGGCGTTCACCAGGACGTGCCGGGCTGCGACGGTGCCTTCGCCGTCGGCCGTGCGATACGTGACCTCGGCGGTTCGGCCGTCCGTGGCGATGCGCAGCGCCTCGTGGCCGGTGGCGAGGACCGCTCCCGCATCGCGCGCCGCGTCGGCGAGGGCGTCGGTGAGCGCCCCCATGCCGCCGACCGGTACGTCCCAGTCGCCGGTGCCGCCGCCGATCACGTGGTAGAGGAAGCAGCGGTTCTGCTTCAGGGAGGGGTCGTGGGCGCCGGCGAAGGTGCCGATGAGGGCGTCGGTGAGGACCACACCGCGCACCAGGTCGTCCTGGAAGTGCTCCTCCACGGCGGCACCGATCGGTTCCTCGAACAGCATCCGCCAGGTCTCCTCGTCGTCGAGGCGGCGGCGCAGCTCGTCACGTGCGGGCAGCGGCTCCGTGAGGGTCGGGAAGATCCGCTGGGCGGCGCGGCCGGTCCTGCCGTAGAACTCCTGCCAGGCCCGGTACTCGTGGTCGGAACCGGTGAGCCGGGTGAACGCCTCCCTTGTGCGCCGTTCCCCGCCGCCGACGAGGAGACCGGTGGGCCTGCCGTCCCGTTCGGCCGGCGTGTACGAGGAGACGGTGCGCGTGCGGACCCGGAAGTCCAGGCCCAGGTCCCGGACGATCTTCTTGGGCAGCAGGCTGACCAGGTACGAGTAGCGGGACAGCCGGGCGTCGACCCCGGCGAAGGGCCGGGTGGACACCGCCGCGCCACCCGTGTGGTCCAGCCGCTCCAGGACCAGCACGGAGCGCCCGGCGCGGGCCAGATAGGCGGCGGCGACCAGGCCGTTGTGGCCGCCGCCGACGATGACGGCGTCGTAGGTCCGGTGTGCGCGGGGTCCCTCGGGTGCGGTCATGGTTCTTGGTAACACGGGGTGATCCGGGTCGGCCAGACGGCGCCTGCCTGCCCTGCCGGTGTCAGCGTCCGGCCGCGGCCCGCTGCTCGCGCAGGGCCGCCACTCTTCGGTACAGGGCCATGGCCTCGGCGCTGCGGCCGAGCTGTTCGAGGCAGTGGGCCTCGTCGTTGCGGCTGGCGAGGGTGTCGGGGTGGTCGGTGCCGAGGACGCGCTCGCGGGCGCCTGCCACGCGCCGGTACTCGGTGAGCGCGTCGGCCCAGCGGCCCAGCCAGCCGAGGCCGACGGCGACCTCGCGGCGGCTGACCAGGGTGTCCGGGTGGTCGGGGCCGAGGACCTGCTCGCGGAGCGCGGCCACGTCACGGGATTCGGTGAGGGCCTCCTCCCAGCGGCCGAGCCGGCCGAGGTTGACGCAGCGGCCGTGACGGGCGCGCAACGTCTCGGGGTGGGTGGGGCCCTGGCTGCGGGTGCGGTCCGCGACCAGGCCGCGGTAGACATCCAGGGCTTCCGCGCTGCGGCCGAGGCGGCCCAGGCTGATGCCGGTCTCGTGCCGGGCGGCGAGCGTGTCCGGATGGTCGGGACCGAGGGCCCGGCCACGGGCTTCGGCGACGTCGCGGTAGGTCTCCAGGGCTTCGGCCCAACGGCCCAACTGACCCAGGGTGTAGGCGACTTCGTAGCGGGTGACGAGCGTGTCGGGATGGTCCGGGCCGAGCACGCGGGCGCGGGCGGCGGCCACCTCGCGGGCCATGCGGTACGAGTCCTCCAGGCGGCCGAGACGGCTGAGGTTGAAGGCGAGGTTGTGGCGGCAGCGCAGGGTGTCGGGGTGGTCGGGGCCCATGAGCTGCTCGCGGGCGGTGAGCACCGACGTGTAGACGCGGTGGGCGTCGAAGGGGCGGCCCAGCTGGCCGAGGACGTAGGCCATCTCCTGGCGGGCGGCCAGGGTGTCGGGGTGATCGGCGCCGAGGGTGCGGATCCTGGCCCCGGCGACGTGCTTGTACTCGCGCAGGGCGTCCGCGGCTCGGCCGGTGCGGCTGAGGGTGAAGGCGACCTCGTAGCGGCTGGAGAGGGTGTCGGGGTGGTCGGGGCCGAGGAGGTGCTCGCGTTCGGCGGCGACGGCCCGGTGCACCTCGCCCGCTTCCGTCCAGCGGCCGAGCCGGCCGAGGCTCAGGCCCGCGTTGTGCCGGCCGGCCAGGGCGGTCAGGACCTCCGTGGGCGGGGCGGCCCGCTGCGCGGGGACGGGTTCGGCGACGACGGGTCCGGTGGCGGGCCGTGCGATCCACTCACCGGACAGTCCCGCCGCCGGGTCCGGTGAGGTGGTGCGCAGTCCCGTGCCGGTCGCCTTGTGGCCGGTGGTCATGCCGCGCGTCCAGGACGGCAGCCGGGCCGCGCCCGTCGGCTCGCCGGGAGCCGGGCGGGCCGCCGCGCCGGCGGGCACGTACGCCGGCGCGGCCCGGTGGGCGCTGATCCGGCGGGCCAGCTCGCGGGCGTCGTCGGGGCGCTGAGCGGGTTCCTTGGCGAGCAGGCCGAGGATGATCTGCTCCAGGTACTCGGGCAGGTCGGGCCGGTGCTCGCTGGGCGGGCGGGGCGGGGTGTCGCGGTGGCCGACGAGGATCGCCCAGGCGTCGCCGAGGTCGAACGGCGGTACGCCGGTGGCGATCTCGTACAGCACGCAGCCGAACGAGTACAGGTCGCTGCGCTGGTCGACCTCGGTGCCGCCGATCTGCTCCGGGGACATGTAGTGCGGGGTGCCCATGGCGATGCCGGTGCCGGTCAGCCGGGAGGTGAAGCCGATGTCGTGGCCGAGGCGGGCTATGCCGAAGTCGCAGATCTTCACGGTGCCGTCGCCGAGCCGCACGATGTTCGCGGGCTTCAGGTCCCGGTGGACGATGCCCTGTTCATGGCAGTAGGCGAGGGCGGCGGCGACCTGCTCGGCGATCTCCTCGACGTCCGCGACGGGCAGTGGGTGCTGCTTGTTGTCCTCCAGGAGCTGGCTGAGGTTGCGGCCGTCCAGCAGCTCCATGACGAGATGGAGGACGCCGTCGGACTCGCCGAAGTCGTGCACGACGGTGATGCCCCGGTGCTGCAGCGCGGCGGCCACCCGGGCCTCACGGCGGAACCGCTCCCGCAGCACGCGGGTGAACGCGTGGTCGTGGTTCGGGCCCAGCGGTTTGAGGCACTTGACGGCGACATGCCGGCCCAGGGACTCGTCCCGGGCCCGCCACACCTCGCCCATGCCGCCACGCCCGATCAGATCGAGCAGCCGGTACCGGCCCTGGATGAGCCTGTTGTCCCCCATCTCGCGCGACGCTCCCCCCGGTAGCTGTCCGCCCGCCCCTCGACCCCACCCAGTATGGCGGCCTATCGTCCGAGTTTGTACGGTGCCGGACGCGCGTCGGGGCCGAGCCTCGCCATGGCCCGCAGAATGTGTTTGGGCGGGAGTTGCCACCGCACACGTGCGGGAACGCGGCGCAGCAGGAGGCCGACGAGGCGCAGTCGACGGGTGACGGTGGCTGGGGCGGAGCCCGGTCTGCCGTACAACTCGTGGGCGTACGGCGGCAGGGAGGCGTACGCCAGGTGTGCCATGCGCCGCCACAGCAGCTCGCGCGCCGGTACGAGCAGCGGGTGCGTCGGCGGGCGGAGCAGGAAGTCGTCCACCTCGCGTGCCTCGGGTCCCGCGGCCAGATCCGGGCGCACCTCCTCGAAGTACGCGGTCATCTCCGCCCGGCTCCCCGGCACGGCGTCGGGGTCGAGGCCCACCAGGCGTGCGCTCTGCCGGTGTTCGGCGATGTAACGGTCGGCCTCGGCGTCGGTGAGCCGGAATCCGGACCGGCGCGCGACATGCAGATACGAGTCGATCTCGGCGCAGTGCACCCACATCAGCAGGGCGGGTTCGTCGACGGCGTAGCGCTCACCGGTGTCCGGATCGGTGGCGGTCAGCATGCGGTGGATCTTCCGGACCCGGGCACCGGCGCGCTCGGCGGCCTCGGTGGTGCCGTAGGTCGTCGTTCCCACGAAGCCGGCGGTGCGCATCAGGCGGCCCCAGGCGTCCCGACGGAAGTCGGAGTTCTGCACGACCCCGCGGACCGCGCGTGGATGCAGGGCCTGGAGGTAGAGCGCCCGGACGCCCGCGATCCACATCACGGGGTCGCTGTGGAGCTGCCAGGTCACCGATTCCGGACCGAACAGCCCCGGGTCCGCGCCGGTCATGTGCCTCACCTCCGCCCCGGCGCACACGATGGCACATGCCGAACAGCCGGTCGATACCGCAAACCGTCCGGCTGTTGAGATTTCACCTACCCGGTGCCGGGTTTGGTAAGGCTGGCCTTATATATTGCGCTTGCCGATCAAGGCCTGTAGCGGGCCGCGACGGCATGCCCGGCTCCGCACACGACAGGACCCCCCATGCGCACCACCTCCCGCGGCCTCATCACGGCGTTCGCCCTCGTCCCGTTGCTGGCCGGGTGCTTCGCACCGAGCGACGACGGCGCGGGCGGTGGGGCCGGCTCGGACGGGCGGCTGCGCATCGCCCTGGCCGTTCCTCCCGTGCAGGCCCTGTCCCCCTACAGCAACGACGCCACGGTGCTGAGCAAGCTGTCCGTCGCCGAAGGACTGACCGTCCTCGACAAGAACGGCGCCGCCGCGCCCGCGCTGGCGAAGTCCTGGAAGCAGGACAACGCCACCACCTGGACCTTCGAGCTGCGCAAGGCCGAGTTCCAGGACGGCACCCAGCTCACCGCCAAGGCCGTCGTCAACGCGCTCGACCACGCGGGCGCGGCCAAGCCGAAGCCGCGCGTGCTGAGCGACGTGACGCTCACCGCCAAGGCCGACGACGCCGACACCGTCACGCTCACCACGAAGTCACCCGACCCGGTACTGCCGCTGCGACTGGCCAGTCCCGCGCTGGCGATCCTGTCGGCCGAGGCGTACGCCAAGGACGGCAAGGTCAGTCCGGTCGGCACCGGCACCGGCCCCTTCGAGATCACGAAGCTGACCGGCAAGACCGGGGCGGCACTCGACCGGTTCGACCGCCACTGGGGCGGCAAGGCGAAGGCACCGGGCCTCGACGTGACGTGGATCCCGGACGGCACCGCACGCGCCAACGCCCTGCGCGGCGGCGAGGCCGACATCGCCGAGTGGATCCCGACCTCGCAGGCGAAGCTCCTCAAGGCAGATACGCGGCACGTGGTCTCCTCGGTGCGCACCGACAGCCTGATCCTCAACACCGGCAAGGGCGTGTTCACCGACCCCGGCCTGCGGGCGGCCGCCCGTGAGGCGGTCGACGGCTCCGACCTCGTCGACTCCGTCTTCGGGGGGTACGCCGACCCCGCGCAGGGCCTCTTCGGGCCCGCCGTCCCCTGGGCCGCCGACCTGCGCGTCCCGGTGACCGGGCGGGCCCGGGCGGCGAGCGTCGAACAGGTCAGGTCAGAGACCAAGGGCAAGACGGTGCGTCTGGCCGCCATCACGAACCGCGCGGAACTGCCCGAGGCGGCGACCGTCCTCCAGCAGCGGCTGGAGAAGGCCGGGTTCACGGTCAAGCTGGACGTCCGCGAGTACACACAGATGGAGGGCGACCTTCTCGCCGGCCGGTACGACGCCCTGGTCTTCTCCCGCGTGACGCTCCTCGACACCGGTGACGCGGTCGCCTATCTGGCGAGCGACTACACGAGCGACGGCGTCTACAACATCGCCCGGCTGAAGGACGCCGGGGTGGACAAGGCGATCCAGGCCGCGGCCGCGGAGGGTGACACGAAGCGGCGCCAGGAGAAGATCATGAAGGCGGAGGCGGAGATCCTCCGCACGGACGCGGTCGTGCCGCTGGTCCACGAGAGGGTCGTCCAGGGTATCGCCGACGACGTCGAGGGCGTCGTGCTCGACCCGCGCGAGCGGTCCCTGGTCGACCTCGACACGCATCTGAAGTAGCGGTATGGCTCTCGCTCACCTCCCCGCCGGCCGCCCGTACATCGGACGGCCGGCGGCCGGCCGGGTCCTCGCCGGGGCCGCCCTGCTGGCCGCGGTGGCCGCACTGCCGTGGCTGTCCGGCAGCGACCCCGCACGCACCGTGCTGCGGGCCCGCTCCGCGGACCAGGACCCGACCCCCGCGCAGCTGGCCGTCGTGCGCGAGCAGTTGGGCCTGGACCAAGGCCCCTGGGTCCACCTCGCGCACTGGCTGGGCGGACTGCCCCGCGGGGACGCGGGCGTCTCGTGGGTCTCCGGCGCACCGGTCATGCCGCAGGTGGGGACGGCTCTGTCGGTCTCCCTGACGCTGATGCTGGGCGCGTTCGCGGTCACGTTGCTGATCGCCGCACTGGTGTGCGCCCGCACGGTCCTCCTCGGTTCCCGGCGCCGACTGCGGCAGGACCGGGCCGGCACCACGGCCGCCGTCCTGGCGTCGCTGCCGAAGTTCCTGCTCGCCTCGGTGCTGGCCACCGTGTGCGGGGTGTGGTGGGGGTGGTTCCCGTCCAGCGGGTGGGACGGGCCGCGGTCGATGGTGCTGCCCTCGCTCGCGCTCGGCATCCCCTCGGGTGCCATGCTCGGCGGGATGCTCGACCAGGCACTGCCCGCCGCCTTCCACGAACCCTGGGCGCGCACGGCCTACGCCGTCGGGCTCCCTCCCCGTCACATCGGCCGCGACGCGCTGCGCCGCAGCCTGCCCGGCATACTGCCGCAGCTGCTGCCCACCGTGGTCGCTCTGGTCGGCGGCGCGGTCGCCGTGGAGAAGATCTTCAACATCCCCGGGCTCGGCCGGCTCGCCCTGGACTCGGCCGTCGCGCAGGACCTCCCGGTGCTGCAGACGGCGACTCTGGCGCTGGTCCTGCTCGGCGTCACTGCGGGCGTCCTGATCCGGGCCCTGCGCCACGCACTGCTCGGGCGGCCCCTGCGTGACGGCGCCCTGCCGGCCCTGCACCGGCCCCCGCTCACCGTGCCGCGCTCCCTGCGCTGGGTCACCGCGGCCTGCGCACTGCTCCTGCTCGCCCTGGTGACAGCGGGCCTCCTGCGCGACCCGCTCCAGGTCGACACGGCGGCACGGCTGCTGTCACCGTCTCTCGAACACCCTCTGGGCACGGACGCGCTGGGCCGTGACCTCCTGGCCCGGCTGGGCCACGGGGCGCTGCGCACGGCCTGGGTCGCCCTCGTCGTGACGACGGTCAGCGCCGTCACCGGGCTGCTGCTTGGCGTGGCGCCGAGGGCGAGCGCGGGCCCCACCGAAGTCGCGTCCACCCTGCCCGCCGTTCTCGCGGGTCTGCTGATCGTGGGCGTGACCGGGCCGTCGGTGTGGGGCGCCGCCGGCGCGGTGTGCGCGGTCGGCTGGAGCCCGTACGCCGCCCAGACCTCTGCGCTGCTGGAACAGGAACGCGCGAGCGGGCACATCGCCGCGTCCGTCGCACTCGGCGCGGGACGGCTGCACCTGCTGCGCCGCCACCTGCTCCCGGCGGTGATCCCGGCCCTCCTGCGCAACGCGCTGCTCCGGCTGCCCACGACCGTCCTGGTCCTCGCGTCCCTCGGCTTCCTGGGCCTGGGCGAACAGCCGCCCGACCCCGAGTGGGGCCGCCTCCTCTCGGAGAACCAGCCGTACGCCGAACTCGCCCCCTGGACCGTCCTGGGACCGGCCGCCGCGCTGGTGGTGCTGTCCGTGCCGGCGGTGACCGGCAGCGTGCTGGGACGCCGGAAGGGCGAATAGCACACGCCCCGGCCGGTGGAGGCTACCGGCCGGGGCGCCTGCTCCTCGCCCGTCGGGCGGGGCGTGTCTCGTCGAGTGTCGGACGGGGCGGGTACGGGGCGGGTTTCGTCGATGTTCGGGCGAGGTGCGTCTCCTCCGTCTTCGGGTGGGGTGCGGCTCGTGGGTCCTCAGCCGGGGTGCGGCTCGTCGGTCACGTATCCACGCCGCTTGTCCACGACGTTGCGCAGAGGGCGGCCCTCGATGCGCCGGGTGAGGTTGTCGAGGAACACCTCGACGAGCGCTTCCCTCTCACCCGTGGTCTCGCCCGCCGTGTGAGGGGAGATCATCACGCCGGGCATGTCCCACAGGGGTGACTCGGCGGGCAGCGGTTCCTGGGCGAAGACGTCCAGGGCGGCTCCGGCGAGCCGTCCGGCGGCGAGGTGGCCGACGAGCGCCTCCTCGTCGACGAGTCCGCCCCGGCCCACGTTGACCAGTCGCGCCCCCGGCTTCATCGCGGCGAGCACGGGGGCGTCGACCATGTGCCGGGTGTCCCGGGTGAGGGGTGCGGCCAGGACGACGTAGTCGGCCTCGGCGAGCGCCGCGTGCAGAGTGGCCGGGCCGTGGACGGTCCCGAAGTCGGGGTCGTCCTGGCGGGCCGTGCGGCCGGCGCCGCAGACCCGCATGCCGACGGCCGTCAGCAGCCGGGCGGTGGCCCGGCCGATGGGGCCCGTTCCCCACACCAGCACCGTGCGTCCGGTGATGCCGTCACTTGGACGCGGACGCCACTCGCGGCGCTGCTGGTGCTCCCAGGTGCCGGGGAAGTCCTTGGCGAGGGAGAGGATCAGACCAAGGACATACTCGGCGGTCGGCTGGTCGTAGACACCGCGGGCGTTGGTCAGGACAACACCCGGATCGTCCACCAGGGCCGGGAAGAGGAAGGAGTCGACGCCCGCGGAGGACGCGTGGACCCAGCGGGGTGCCTTCTCGGGGTTGTCGGGCCAGGCTTCGCGGATGGCGGGGGTGATGGTGACCCAGGCCAGGAGGGCGTCGGCGCCGGGGAGGAGATAGGGCAGTTCCTCCTCGGTGGCGTAGACGGTGTCCGCGAGCCGTTCGATGAGCGCGGTGGCCGGTGGTCGGTTGCCGCGGTGGAGGACGACGAGTCGGTCGGGCATGTCAGGCTCCGACGGGGACGGCGATGTACTTGTACTCGAGGAACTCGTCGATGCCGACGCGGCCGCCTTCGCGGCCGAGGCCGGACTGCTTGATGCCGCCGAAGGGGGCTGCGGGGTTGGAGACGAGTCCGGTGTTGAGGCCGATCATGCCGCTCTCGAGGCGTTCGGCGACCCGCAGGGCGCGGTCGAGGTTCTGGGTGAACAGGTAGGAGGCCAGGCCGAATTCGGTGTCGTTGGCGGCGGTGACGGCCTCGTCCTCGGTGTCGAAGGTGCGGAGGGCGGCGACGGGTCCGAAGATCTCGGTGTCGATGATCGCGGAGTCCGGGGCGATGCCGGTCAGGACGGTGGGCGGGTAGAAGCAGCCCGGTCCGGCGGGCAGTTCGCCGCCGGTCAGGACGGTGGCGCCGCGTTTGACGGCGTCCTGGACGAGGTCGTGGGCCTTGCTGCGGCCGACGATGTCGATGAGGGGGCCGACGTCGGTGCCGGGTTCGGTGCCGTCACCGACGGTCAGGGCGGCCATGCGGGCGGTGAGGCGGGAGGCGAACTCCTCGGCTACGGAGGTGTGGACGAAGATGCGGTTGGCGGCGCAGCAGGACTCGCCCATGTTGCGCATCTTGGCGACCATGGTGCCTTCGACGGCGACGTCGAGGTCGGCGTCGTCGAAGACGATCAAGGGGGCGTTGCCGCCGAGTTCCATGGACGTGCGGATGACGGTGTCGGCGCACTGGGCCAGCAGGATCCGGCCGACGCCGGTGGAGCCGGTGAAGGAGAGCTTGCGGATCTTCCCGCCGCGCAGGAGCGGTTCGACGACGCCGGCGGCGTCGGTGGTGGTCACGATGTTCAACACGCCGTCGGGCAGGCCGGCCTCGGTGAGGATCGCGGCCAGGGCCAGACTGGTCAGGGGGGTCTGGGGGGCGGGCTTGAGGACGACGGTGCAGCCGGCGGCCAGGGCCGGGCCGATCTTGCGGGTGCCCATCGCCAGGGGGAAGTTCCAGGGGGTGATGAGCAGGCAGGGGCCGACCGGCTGGCGGGTGACCAGCAGACGGTTCCTGCCGTCGGGCGCGGTCGTCATGCCGCCGTCGATCCGCACGGCCTCCTCGGAGAACCAGCGGAAGAACTCAGCACCGTAGGCCACTTCGGCACGCGCCTCCGCCAGGGGCTTGCCCATCTCCAGGGTCATCAGCAGCGCGAGGTCCTCGGTGCGCGCGATGATCAGGTCGTAGGCGCGGCGCAGGATCTCACTGCGCACTCGCGGCGGGGTCGCGGCCCAGGCGGCCTGCGCGGCGACCGCGGCCTCGACGGCACGCTGACCGTCGGCCGGGGAGGCGTCGGCGACCCGGCACAGCTCCTCGCCGGTGGCCGGATTGTCGACGGACAGGGTCCGGCCGGACTCCGCGTCCTGCCAGCCACCACCGATGAACAGCTGCTTGGGAACATCACGGACGACAGTCATCTTGGGTATCTCCTTGGAGCGATAGGTGCTGCCGACCGGTCAGCGGATGCGGTCCAGCGTCTTGTAGTAGGCGCCCGCGAAGGGCAGGAACCAGGCGGTGCCGTTGTAGAGGGGAATGCGGGGCGGGGCGATGTCGCGGACGGGGCTGACCTCGGGATGGCCGTCCATCACCTCGGCCATGACCTGACCCATGTGCGTGGCCATCTGCACACCGTGACCCGCGTACCCCATGGAGTAGTAGACGCCGTCCTCGGTCTGCCCGGCGTGCACGATGCGGTCCATGGCGAAGCCGACGGAGCCACCCCACACGTACTCGACCTTCGTCCGGGAGAGTTGGGGGAAGATCTCACACATCTCACGGAACAGGATCTGTCCGCTCTTCTTGTCCGAGGTGGGGTCGGACGGCGCGAAGCGGGCGCGGCCACCGAACAGCAGCCGGTTGTCGGGGGTGAGCCGGAAGTAGTGGCAGACCTTGTTGGAGTCGACGATGAGGCGCGCCTTGGGGATGATGTCCCGGGCGAGTGCCTCGCCGAGCGGCTCGGTCACGATGATGAAGCTTCCCAGGCAGACCTGCTGGCGGCGCAGCCACGGGAAGTTCTTGTCGGTGTAGGCGTCGGTGGCCATCATGACCTGCCCGGCGCGGATCACACCGCGCTCGGTGCTGACCTCGAATCGGCCGGCGGCGGTGCGCCGCACGCCGATGGCCGCGTTGCGCTCGTGGATCTCGACACCGGTGCGTTCGCACGCCTCGGCCATGCCGCGTACGAAGCGGCCCACGTGCAGTGCGGCACTGAACGGGTCGAGCAGACCGCCGTGATAGGCGCCGGAACCGATCTCGGAACGCAGCTCGGACTTGCCGATCAGCGTGGTCTCGTGTCCGAAGTAGTTGGCCAGGTCGCGCTGCTGGGCCTTCTTGCCCTCGAAGTGCGCGGGGCGGGACGCGACGCCCAGGCGTCCGACGCGACGGAACTGGCAGTCGATGGACTCCTCGTTCACGAGCCGCTCGACGGTGTCCACGGCCTCGCCGTAGGAGTTGTAGATCTCACGGGCCCGTTCGAGTCCGTAGCGGCGGATGGCCTGACGGACGCCGATGGTGAAGCCCAGGTTCGCCATGCCGCCATTACGCGCGGAGGCACCGGAGCCGATCTGGCCCTTCTCGACGAGGGTGACACGGGCACCCTTGCGGGCGGAGTGGAGAGCGGTGGACAGACCGGTCAGACCGGCGCCGACGACCACCAGGTCGGTGTCCTCGGTCAGCGGCTTGCCGGAGCGGTCGGGAAACGCCCCAGCGGTTTCTATCCAGTAGGGAATCGTCTTCATTGCGGGTCCTCTGCGGGGAGTTTCGAACTGGGGCGCGGCCGGGCACCATCAGGGGCCCGCCCGAAACGGGCTGCGGTCGCTGATCAGCGGGGGCTCGATCTGGATCAGCGGCGGGGAACGGTTGCAGAAGCGGGCGAGGAAGCCGGCCTCGCGCAGTCGGCACGTTGAGCGGTGGCGACGGTCATACGGTCTCGCCCGCGGGGTTGGCGACGCCTGCGGTGTTCTCGACCGAGAGCAGAGAGCCCTGTCGTCCGGAGCCGATCCAGCGGACCAGGGCGACGATGCCGAGGGCGAGGATGGCGAAGGCGGTGAGGAGCGCGCTGACGGCGGTCACGCTGGGGTCGATCTCGAAGGTGAGGGAGTTGTAGACCTGCACGGGCAGGGTGACGGTGTCGACGGAGGAGAGGAACTGCGAGATGTAGAACTCGTCGAAGCTGGTGATGAAGGAGAAGATCGCGGCCGCGATCATGCCGGGGGCGGCGAGAGGGAAGGTGATGCGCCGGGCGATCGTGAGGCGTCCTGCGCCCATGCTGGCCGCGGCGTCCTCCAGGCGTTCGTCGATGCCGCGCAGGGTGGCGATCAGGATCAGCACCGCGATCGGTGAGGCCAGCACGGTGTGGCCGAGTGCGATGGCGATGGGGCTGCCGAGCATGGCGGCGGGCTCGAAGAGCAGGAACAGCCCGAGTGCGGTGACGATCTGCGGGATGACCAGCGGTCCGAGGACCAGGGCGTAGACCGCGGAGCGCAGGGGGAGTTCGCTGCGGGTCAGGGCGGTGGCCGCGGTCACGCCGATGATCAGGGAGAACACGGTGCTCAGGGCGGCGACCAGGGCGCTCAGGGAGAGTGCGGCCGGCCATTTGCTGCCGTCGGCGAACAGGGCCTTGTACCAGTTCAGCGTCCACGCCTCGGGCGGGAAGGCCGCGAAGGCGTTGTTGCTGAAGGAGGTGACGAGGATGACGACGATCGGCAGTGCCAGGAACAGCAGGATCACGGTGGCCACCGCGGTCAGGACGATGCGTCCGGCGAGGCTGCTGCGCAGTTCCATCATGACGCACTCCTCTTCTTACGGCTGGCGCCGAGCGAGGTGACGGCCTTGACCAGCAGCAGTCCGGCGAAGGTGAGCAGCAGCAGGATGACGCCCTGGGCGGCGGCCCCGTTCCACTGGTTTTCCTTGGTCACCTGCTGGTTGATGAGGGTGGCGATCATCGTCTGGTTGGGTCCGCCCATCAGGGCCGGGGTGATGTAGTAGCCCAGCGACAGGATGAAGCTGAGCAGTCCGGCACTGGCCAGGCCGGGGGCGACCAGCGGCAGGTAGACCTTCCGGAAGATCGTCACGCGTCCCGCGCCCATGCTCGCCGCGGCGGCCATCAGCCGCCGGTCCACACCGCGCATCACGCCGTACAGCAGCAGCACGGTGTAGGGCAGCATCATGGAGGTGGTGCCGATGACCACGCCGAGTTCGTTGTAGAGCAGTTGGAACGGCCCGCCGGGTATCGCCTCGTTCACCAGGCCCTTGTCACCGAGCATGATGATCCAGCCGTAGGTGCGCACCAGGGCGCTGATGAAGTGCGGCACGACCACGACCAGCATGGCGAGGCCTGCCAGGATGGGCTTGAGCCGGGTGATCGCCTGGGCCAGCAGGAAGCCGAAGACCAGGCTCAGTACGGCTGTCTCGGCGGAGATCCGCAGCGTGGTGATCAGAACCGACAGGTTCACGCCGGTCAGCGCGTCGGCGTACCAGTGCAGCGTGAACGCGCCGTTGGCGTCCTGCAGGCTGAGCAACAGGGTGCTGAAGATCGGGTAGATGAACAGCACCAGCAGGTAGACCACGACCGGCAGCGCGTAGAGGATCCCGACCCGGGTGCGGCGCGAGGCCAGGAGCCTACGCGGCGGCGCGGGTGCTTTGGCGGTGAGGGTGGCAGCCATCACTCACCCCGCCTGTTCGACAGGGAAGAGGTTGACGTCGTCGGGGTCGGCGGTGACTCCGACCCGCTCGCCCGCCACCGGGCCGCGGCCCGCCGGGACCTCGAGCCGCACCAACGGTGCTTCCTTGCCGTCGATGCGCACGCCGGCGCGGACCAGGGTGCCGACGTAGGTGGCGGTCTCGACCGTGCCGGTACAGAAGCCGTCGTCGGTGGCGCAGGCCCGCAGCCGGCCCGGCTGCACGGCGACCTTGACCTGCGTGCCGGAGGCCAGTTGGTGGCGGCGTGCCTTGAGCAGGCCTCCGCTGTTGTCGAGGCGTACCAGGGTGTGCGCGTCGGTGTGCTGCTCGATGCGGCCGGGAAGGAAGTTGGCCGCGCCGAGGAAGTCCGCCACGAACGGGGTCTTCGGACGCTCGAACAGTTCTCTCGGGCTGTCGAACTGCTCGATGAGGCCGTTGCGCATGACCGCGATGCGGTCGGACATGACCAGCGCTTCTTCCTGGTCGTGCGTCACGTAGATGACGGTCAGGCCCAGTTCCTTCTGGATGGTCTTGATCTCGACCTGGAGCTGGTCGCGCAGCTTCTTGTCCAGGGCACCCAGCGGTTCGTCCATGAGGATGACCGGCGGACGGTAGACCAGCGCCCGGCACAGGGCGACACGCTGCTGCTGACCACCGGACAGCTCACGCGGCTTACGCCCGGCGAAGCGGGACAGGCCGGCGATCTCCAGGGTCTCCCCCACCCTGCGGCGGATCTCGTCCTTGCCCACCCCACGCAGAGTGAGCGGGAAGGCGACGTTCTCCTGCACGGTCATGTGCGGGAAGAGCAGGTACTGCTGGAAGACGAAACCGAGGTTGCGCTTCTGCGGCGCCAGGCGTGTGACGTCACGGCCGCCGACGGTGATGGTGCCGGAGTCCGGCTCACAGAACCCGGCGATCATCATCAGCGTCGTGGTCTTGCCCGATCCGGAGGAGCCGAGGAAGGTGACGAACTCCCCCGCCGCGATCTCCATCGAGGCCTCGTCCACAGCGACGACGTCCCCGTAGGTCTTGCGCAGGCCCACCACCGACAGCGCCTTGCCGGTCGCGGTGGTCCGAGTGCCTCCGGCCGGTGTGACGGACGGTGCGGCGATACCGAATTCAGCCACGAGCCCACTCCAACCAGCGCTTGGTGATGGCCGCTTCGTTCTTCAGCCACCAGTCGACGTCCGCGTCGAAACCCTTGTCGTAGTACTTCGGCGCACCCGCGGACGCGTCGCGCTGCTCCTCGGTGAGCTTGGCGTAGGCCACCGGGGACGACGGATTCGACGGGAAGAACTTGACCAGGTTGGCCTGGCTCTCGGCACGCAGGGAGAAGTCCATCAGCTGGTAGGCGGCATCCAGGTTGGCCGCGCCCTTGGCGATGGCGTAGCCCGAGAACTGACGGCGCATCCCATTGAGCTGACGCTCCACCGGCACACCCTGCTTCTGAAGATCAGCCAGCCGGCCGTCCCAGACGGTGGACATCGTCACTTCCTGGCGGCTCAGCAGCACGCCGGGCAGCGGGCCGCTGTCCCAGAACTTCTTGATGTCGCCCCGCAGCCGGGTCAGCACCTTGAAGGCACGGTCCACATCAAGGGGGTAGAGCTTGTCCATCGGCACGCCGTCGGCCAGCAGCGCGAACTCCAGCTCCGGCAAGTCACCGTCCGGGTGGACCATCGCCCGGGAACCCTGGAACTCCTTGGTGTCCCAGAAGTCCGCCCACGACTCCGGCTTCTTACCGTCGAAGGCATCCGTGCGGTACCCGATGCACTGCCCGTAGAAGCTGTGGCCGACGGAATGATCGGTGATCTGCGCCTTAGGGATCTTCGCGCTCTTCAGGCTCTTGAGCCGGTCGAGGTCCAGCGCCTCCAGCGCGTCCTGCTTGACGTACTTGGTGTGCGACATCATCGAGTTGTTGATCAGGTCGCACTGCGGCCGGCCCTGCTTGATCTGCGCCAGCAGCGGAGCATCGTCCAGGTTCAGCACCTTGACCTGGATACCGGTCTCCTGCGTGAACGGCGTGTAGATCGCCTTCTGCAGCGCAGCACCGTAAGAACCACCGCTGTCGCGGACGACCACTGTCTTGCCGCCCTTCCCACCGGTGCTGGTGGAAGCGCTGCGGCTGGTGCCGGTACCGCAGGCGCTGAGGGCGGTCGCGGCGGCGAGACCCGCCGTGGCTCCGCCGACGCCGCGCAGGAAGAGCCTGCGGTCTATACGGGCGTCTCTCATCGTGTGCCTCCTGGGGTGTTGCTAAGGGGAAAGAGGGACGGCTGGGGATGGGGCTCCAGGGCCGTGCATGCCGTGGAAGAGCCATTCGCCGGCCAAGGCGTGGACCGTGTGCTCCCCGCCGCCGGCCGGGTCGATGGTGCGGCCGAGGACGGCGCCCTCGGTCCGGTACTCAGAGTTCTGGGCGGGCGTCGCCGACGAGTTCGGCGGGGGTTCTCGGGCTGTCCGTGCGGGACGGTGTGCGTCGCGTGTCAGATGCCGAGCATGATGTTGAGGTCGTTCAGGGACTTCACCCTCACGTAGTCGTAGCCGTGGGTCACCGGGTCGTAGCCGCGGTCCAGGAGGATCAGGTTGCGGAAGCCCATGTCGTGCATCGGCATCAGGTCGTAGCGGGTGTGCGAGGAGACGTGCACGAAGTCCTCGGGCGACGCGTCGAGCTGGTCGAGCATGTACTCGAAGGCGGCGTAGCGGGGCTTGTAGTAGCCGGCCTGCTCCGCGGTGAACACCGCGTGGAAGTCCGCCCCGAGCCTGGGCACGCTCTCCTTCAGGAAGGAGTCGTCGGCGTTGGACAGGATCACCAGCTTGTAGTTCTCACCCATCTTCTTCAGTGGCTCGGGGATGTCCGCGTGCGGGCCCCAGCTGCGCACGCCGTCCGCGAACCGCTTGCCCGCGTCCGGGGCGGCCTTGATGCCCCACTTGCGGCAGACCCGCTCGAACGAGTCGTGCAGCACCTGCTCGTAGGCGTAGTACTCGCCGCGGACCTGGTCATAGCGGTAGCCGCGGAACTCCCGCACGAACTGGTCCCACTGCTCCGCGGGAATCTGGTCGCCGACGAGTTCACGCGTGATGGGGGTGATCGGGTATTCGATCAGCGTCCCGTAGCAGTCGAAGGAGACGTACTTCGGCCGGAACTGCATCGAGGGAATGAGCATGGGAGTGCTCCCTGGAGCCGGGGAACTGAGTAGCTTTCAGTTCAGTATTTGTCAGATTTTTTCGGGCGCGCCCGGGGCGGACTCGCCGGAGCGGAGGTGAAGTTGCCGTGGATCAGGGGGCGCCGACGCCGGCCGGTGCGAGGAAGCCGACGGGGTGCTCGGTGGTGCCGTCGAGTGCGAGGTCGGCGGCGATCTCGCCCATGGCGGGCGAGAGTTTGAAGCCGCTGCCGGAGAAGCCGGCCATGACGATGATGTCGTCCTCGCCGGGGAGGTGGCCGACGAGCGGGTTCCCGGAGGTGGTGTAGCCCTCCATGTAGACGGACAGCCTGATGGGGTCGGGGTTCAGATCGGGCATCAGTTCGGCGATGAGCTCGCGGAAGGTGGCGAGTTCCTCCGGGCGCACCGTGCGGTCGAGCCGTTCGGGGTCGGGTACCGGCAGATAGCGGGCGAAGGAGAGGCCCAGCTTGACGGAGATGCCGTCGGGGGACGGGAGGCCGTAGCAGTCGTGGGGGGCGCTGCGCACGAAGGCGGGGGCGCCGCCCGCGAACCAGTCGTGGCGGGTGGGGAGGTGCCAGGAGCTGATCAGCCGGCGGACGTCGACCGTTCGCGGCAGGTCCGGCAGCAGGGTGTTGATCCACGGACCCACTGTCACGACCGCGGCGTCCACGTGGTCCGTGCCGTGATCGGTGACGATGTGCACCCCGCCGCCCGCCGCGGGGGTGACCTCCCGCACCGGGGTGTAGCGGTGCAGCCGGGCGCCGAGTTGCTCGGCGCGAGTGGCCGCGGCCTGGATGGACGCCTCGGGCCTGATGACGGCGCCCAGCCGGTCGAGGACGGCGGTGTGCCCGTCCGGAAGGCGGTGCTGCGGGTAGCGGCGGGCGAGTGCCTCCTCGTCCAGTACCTCGTGATCCAGCCCGTGGGCGGCGCTGGCCGAGACGAGGAGGCGCATGGACGGCGAGTCGGCCTCACCCATCACGAGGCAGCCGCTGCGGCGCCGCAGCGGGAAGCCCGTCTCGCGCTGGAGCCGGTCCCACATCCGGTCCGCGAGGTTCAGCAGCGGGATGTACCCGGGTTCGCCGAGGTGCACGGCACGGAAGATGCGGCTCTCGCCCCCGGCCGCGCCTCGGTCGTGTCCCGGCGCGTACCGGTCGTAGCCGATGACCTCGGCTCCGCGGGCGGCCAGACGCCACATGACCTGGCTGCCCATGGTGCCGGCACCGATCACGGCGACGCGCTTCGGGATGCGCATGAGGTCGTCCTTTCGCCGGGTGTGGTCCGGGTGGCGGTGGTGCCCCAGCACGGTGCGGAAACCGGGTGGACCTTTCCGATTCAGGTCCCGCTGGGGATGGCGTTCACTTTCGGCCCGGGAGAACACGCAGGTCAACCCACACTCTGTTCCGGCTTCGGACCTTCTCGAGACGTTCTGTCACGGCGAACGGTCACGCTTCGGAAAGTGTCCGTCCCCCTCTTGTCACGGTGAGTGGCCGATGCGAAGGTGACCCCGACCCCTCGCACGAAAGCATCCCCTATGCCGCCGAGACATCCCGCAGCCGGGCACTTCCCCAGCATTACGGAGGTACTGCGCTTGCCCGTGCTCGCCGAGGGGATGCCGCGCGTCCTGGCCGGCGAGTCACAGCTGGACCGTGCGGTGCGCTGGGTGCACGTCACGGAACTGCTCAACCCCGCCGACTTCCTCGAGGGCGGCGAGCTGGTGCTGACGACCGGCATGCCCTACCCGGAGGACGCCTCCGAGCTGCGTGGCTACGTCGACCAGCTCGCCGACGTCCGTGCGGCCGGCCTGATCGTGGAGCTCGGGCACCGGTACCGGAAGGTTCCCGACGAGCTGGTGGCGGCCTGCCGTGCCCGGCAGCTGCCCCTGATCGAGCTGGCCCGGGGCGTCCGGTTCATCGACGTCACGCAGACGGTGCACGCGCTCATCCTCGACGCCCAGGGGGCACTGCTGCGCCGCGGGAGGGACGTCCAGGACATCTTCACCGCCCTGACGCTGCGGGGCGCCGACCCGGAGGAACTGGTGCACACCACCGCGGAGCTCACCGGAGCCCCGGTGGTGCTGGAGGACCTCAACCACCGGGTCCTGATGTGCGAACTGCTCGGCCGGCCGTACGAGCCGGTGGTGTCGGCCTGGTCGCGGCGTTCCCGGGCCGCGCCGACCCCGGAGAAGATCACGCCGAGCGGCCCGGAGGGCTGGCTGATCGCGCCCGTGCAGGACGCCCACGGGCCGTGGGGGCGGCTGGTCCTGCTGGAGGGCCGACTGAACGCCGAGCCAGACCCGGAGCACGTCCTGGTCCTGGAGCGCGCGGCGGTCGCCCTGACCATGGCGCGGCTGGCCGGACCGGCCTGGTGGGAGCGCCGGGCCCACCGCTGCGTGCTGCGAGACCTGTACGAACGGCGCTTCCGCTCCCCCGCGGACGCCCGTGCCCGCGCCGAGGCCCTGGGGCTGCCGGCCTTCGGGCACCGCCTCTTCGCCGTCGTCATCCGCCATGCCCATCGCGGCGGCGAGGCCGAACAGCTCGACGAACGGATCGCCAAGGCACTGACGCAGACCGGCATCCGCGCCCTGGTCGGTGAGACGGCCCCGGGCCGGATCGGCATACTCCTCGCACTGGCGCAGGCCAGCGCCTGGCAGCCGGTCGCCGAGCGAATCGGCCGTCTCGCACGCGAGGAACTCGGCGAGGGAGCCGTCGTCGCCGTCGGCCCAGGGGTGACCGACCTCTCCGGGATCGCCCGGTCGTGGCAGGAAGCCGAGCAGACGGCCGAGGCCGTCACTCCGGCGTCCTCACAACGGTGGTTCCACGTACCCGCCGATGTGGGGCTGCCGGAACTCCTCGGCGTCATGCGCGAGGACACTCGCCTCCAGCGGTACGCGGAACGGCAGCTGACCCGTCTCATCGAGCACGACGACCGCAACGGCGGCGACCTGCTGCCCGCGCTGCGCGCCTATCTGACGGCCGCCGGGAACAAGTCGGTCGCGGCGAAGCTGGCCGGCATGTCGCGGCAGGCCTACTACCAGCGCCTCCACACCATCGAACGGCTCCTGGGCTGCGACCTGGAATCAGGTGTGCAGCGCACGTCCCTGCACGTCGCGGTGCTGGTTCTGGACGCGGGCGGAAGCGCTGTACCGGGCAGCTGACGGGCACGCCGGCTGCCGTGCGGGTGGCACCCGTGAGACGCCCTGCGTGCGGTGGGCCTCACCGTCGCATCCGGGGCAGCCGGACGCGAGACCGGGGCAACCGGACACGAGACCGGGGCAACCGGACACGAGACCGGGGCAACCGGACACGAGACCGGGGCAACCGGACACGAGACCGGAGCAACCGGACGCGAGACCGGGGCAACCGGACGCGGGACCGGGGCAACCGGACGCGAGACCGGGGCAACCGGACGCGAGGGGCGATCGGTCCCCGTCCCCTGCCCAGGCCGTTCGGCCCGTGGTGCGCCGCGGGCGATGTGCGCCCGCGACTCCGAGTCCGGCCGTGCGATCGCGGACCGGGTCGGACGGGTGGTCGCCCACCGGCTGCACGCGTCGCGGGTCCGGCTGCTCGATCTGTACGCCCCCCCCCACGGCAGCGGCAGCGGCAGGACGCTGTGAGCGGCCAGGGCGTGTACACGCTCAGACCACGGTGATGCGGCGCCCGGTGACGGTGACGGGTTCGATGCGCAGCCACAGGTCGCGCCGGCCTCCCGCCCAGGGGGTGCTGTACGCCTGCTCTTCGAGGCGGGCGACCTCGTCCGGGTCCGTCACGGTCGTCGCGGGTCCCCGTACCAGCACGCTCCATCCCTCGCTGAACGCCTCGTCGATGCGGTCGGCCTCGAAGGCGACCCGGTGGCCGTCCGCCTGTGCCGGGGTCGTTCCGGGCGCGGTGCGGAAGACGATGCCGCCGTCGACGACGCTGTAGTTGACCGGTACGACGACAGGCCCGGAGTCCGCGGACACGGCGAGGCGTCCCACCCCGTGCGTGGAGAGCAGGGAGCGGCACTCCGCTTCGGTCAGTTCCGTGAAGCGGGGTGTGCGGGCGGCCCGGCCGAGGCCGGGAGGCAGCTCGGTGTCGCCACCGGTCAGATGCCACACGGTGGTCTTGAGCGCCCCTGCCAGCCGCAGGAGGGTGCCCGCGCCCGGGTCGGCCGGCGGTCGCTCCTCCAGGTACTGCAGGTAGGCCGACGACATGCCCGCCCGTGCGGCCGTCTCCTGCCGGCTCAGGCCGAGTTCGGTACGCCGCTGGGTGATCCGCCGCCCGAGGTCGCCCATCGGGCGTCCTTCCACGGCATGTGACGAGGCCCGTTCGGTCATGGCGCGTCACCTCTCTCCTTCGTCAGGCCGCCCGGTAGGGGACGACTTCCTCGTGCGGCTCCTCGCCCAGCACGACCTTGAGCGCTCCGGTGTCGGCGGCCCGGGCGAAGACGTCGTACGCCTCCTCCATGTGGGTCAGCGGGAAGGTGTGCGTAACCAGTTGCCCGGTGGGCAGGTGGCCCGCCGCCATCCGGAGCAGGGTGGGGGTGGAGTACGTGTCCACCAGCCCGGTGGTGATGTTCTTGCCCCAGCACGGTGCCCGGCCGGACCTCGGGGACGTCGCCTTTGAGGATGTGCAGGTCCGTTCCGCAGACGGTGACGGCGTCGACGCGCACGATGGCGTCGGTCGCCTCCTGGACACCCGGGTCCGGGACGTCCTCCCAGGCGGACTGTCCGGGGCCGTGGAAGACGTAGCCCTTCATGGCGGTACCCCCTGACTGGCGCGGGCAACATGTCTGGTTTGCTCCGTAGTTCCAGCTTGGCGCGGATCGGTGGGACGCGCTTGGGCCGGTCGGCCCCGGCCACCGGCTCGTCGGGGCACTGCGGGGGCGTCCGGACGGGATTTCGCACCTTGTGAGTCCGTCCGGTCCGGGTGGACAGGGGCCGATCGGCCCTACCACAGGGACCGCCCAGCGGGCTTGGCTCGGACCATGCCCGACAACCCCGGCAGGTCCACGCCGCCGCCACCGGAGCAGACGACACACGTCGTGACCCTGCACGGCGAGCTCGACCTGCTCGCCGCACCGGCCCTGAGGGCGCGCCTCGACAGGGTGACGGCCGGCCCCTGTCCCGACCTGATACTGGACCTGCGTCCGGTGTCGTTCATCGACTGCGCCGGGCTGGGAGTCCTGTGCCGGGTGCGGAACCGCGTTCGCGCACGGCACGGCCGGCTGCGTCTGGTCACCGGCGGCACTGTCCTCCCGCGCGTCCTGTGGCACACCGGTCTGGCCGGGGTCTTCGAGGTGCTGTCCGGCCTGCCGGTGGAAGTGGCCGACACGCCCGCCACGGGTGCCGTCGACGGTGCGGCGCTCTGATCGGGTCACACGAGGGCCGGCACGTCACACCAGAGCCGGCTCGCGGCCGATCTTCGCCGCCCATGCCTCGATCCACTCGAAGTGGGTTCGGCCGGGGGCCCGATCGGCCCGGGCCGGAATCACGCCCTCTCGGGGACGACGGCGACGGGACAGGCCGCGTGGTGCAGCACGGCATGCGTGACGCGGCCGATGTGGAGGCCGAAGCGTCCGGCGGGCTGCCGGGCGCCGACCACGAGCAGGGCGGCATCGGCCGAGGCGTCGCGCAGCACGGCGCGGGCCTGTCCTTGGACGATCCGTCGGCGTACCTCGACGTCCGGGTGTTCCTCGGCCGACGCGCGCAGCCCGGTCTCCAGGGCTTCGACGGCCCGCTGCCGGTGCACCCGGGCCGGTTCGCCGTTGGGTCGGGGGTGCTCGGCGGCCTCGTACGCGGGGCGGTGCCAGGCCCGTACGGCCTCGACCCTGGCCCCGCGCCGGGCCGCCTCGCGGAAGGCGAACCGCACCGCCTCGGAGTCCGCCGGCTTGTCGGGGACCCCGACGACGACGGGGCGGCCCCTTCCGCTCCCGGGCCGGTTGTCCTGGTCGCCGCGCACCACGATCACCGGGCCGTCGGCCCGCCCGGCGACGGCGAGGCCGACCGAACCCAGCAGTGCCTCGGCGGCGCTGCCGCGGCCACGCGAGCCGAGGACCAGCGCCGCGGCCCTGCCCGCCGCCCGACGGAGTACGGGTATCGGGCCCTCGGGCACGACCTCGGTGGTGACCTCCAGGCCGGGCACCCGTGCCCGGGCCCGCTTGGCCGCGGCCGCCGCGAGGACGCCGGTGAGCAGCCGTTCCGACGCAGGCGCCCGTCCGGCGGGGAAGACAGCGTGCTCGTAGAGCTCCCACAGCGACGCGTGCACCACATGCAGCGGGACCCGGCGCAGCGCGGCCTCGTCGGCCGCCCAGTCCACGGCCCGCAGGCTCGCCTCGGAACCGTCCACGCCGACGACCAGCGGGTGGTCCATCGTCCTCATCCCTTCTCGGCGTCCGGCACGAGCCTCGCCTCCGCCGGGCCGTACGGCCCGGCGTGCCGCGTCAGGTGTGCGACCACGGCGACGGGCGCGGCGGCACGGTGCGGCACGGCGTTCGTGACGTGGCCGATGTGCGCCCCCGACGGGTGGCGGCGGTTCCGTCGCCCCACGACGACCGGGGAGGCCTCCCACGAGGCGGTGATCAGGTGCTCCGCCGGGCTGCCCGAGGTCTCGGGCGAACCGGCGAGGCCGACGGTGATCGTGCGGGACATACCCTCCACCTCCGGGGGTGGGCCTGAGAGTACGAGTGTCGCTTCGACAGGCCGGGGCGGTGCAGGGGCCACAGGTCCCGGACCGAGTCCGACCGGCCCACCACTCCGGCCGGAGCGCGGCCCGTCATGGCCGGAGAGCACTGCCCGGTCGGCATGACGGGGGCCGATCGGCCCTGGTGAGCAGGCAGTCGGTCGTTTTGGAACCAAGAGCGAGCTGGTTCCGCCCGCATGCACGGTGGCGGGCACAGGGGTGATCCTCGAAGAGAGAGCCCACGACGTCGGCACGCCGTGAGGTCCGGACCGTTCGCCCTGCGGCTCTGCGACCGCCCGCCGCAAGTGTCCAGCCTCTTCCGGAACGGAGGCCGCCGCCATGCAACCCACCGTGGGGCTGGACGGCTCACCGGAAGTCTCACCGCTTCGGCCCGCTCGGTATGCGAGGACCCCCAGAACCGCACCTCGCGAGTGCCGAGGCGGGCGTGGCGGCCCCCGCGGGAGCCGGGCTACTGATGTTCGGCCGACGCAGGCACCGCCCTGGCCCGGCGTCCCACCTGGGTGTCGTCTCGGAAAGGGAGACCGTCATGAGCGAACAGGAGCCGCTCGCCCCTGCTGAGGCCTGGCGAGCTGTGGCCGCATGCTTCCTCTCCTGCTGGGTGCTGCTAGCCGGCGCCGGATCCACTTGCCGCGAGAACGGGTGGTAACGCGCATCAGCTTCGCCGACGGCACCTCGGCCCGGGTGTACCGGGAGACCCGCCTCGGCAGCAGGCCGGCGAGCGCGAGGTCTGCCTCGACTGCACAACCGGTGCGGGGTGCCGGAGCGTACGTCATCGTGCACGTCGGTTTCGCGATCACCGAGGTCGACGAAGCCGGGGCGCGGCGCACGCTCGACGCCCTGCGGGCGATGGCGGACGCCGTGGAGACAGAGCTCGGCGAACCACTGCCGTGAGGGCCGGCCCGGGACCGTCGGGCCCACCGCCGTGCCCGTTCGGCCCATCGGCCCACCGCTTCGCGAGGACGAGGCTGAAAGTGCAGACCTGCCGACGAGAGGCACACCATGACCGCCGTCCCGGCATCCGGCGAACGGGTGCACGCCCTGCTCACCGACGGTACGACGGTGTGCGTACGGCCCGCGGGACCGGACGATCAGGAGGCCGTCCTGCGGCTCTACACGGAGATGTCGGACGCGAACCTGCGGCTGCGCTTCTTCTCGGTGAGCCGGCGCTCCGCCGAGCAGGCGGCCGCCCGGGTAGCCCGGCCGGCCGGCTCCGGCTACCGGGCGCTCGTCGCCGAGCACGGCGGCCGGATCTTCGGAATCGCCGAGTACGAGATCGACGACGCCAAGACGCCCGACCGCGCCGAGATCTCGCTCGCCGTCAGCGACGGTCGCCACCACCGTGGAGTGGGCACCCTGCTGCTGGAGCACCTGATCTCCGCGGCCCGCGCGCACGGCATCACGACATTCACTGCGGACGCGCTCGCCGAGAACCACGAGGTGCTCAAGGTCTTCGCCGACCTGGGGCTGCGCGCCGAACGGCATTTCGAGGGGCCGGAGGTGCGCTGCCTGATCCCGCTGGACGACACGGAGACCTACCGCACGAGCGTCGAGCACCGCGGGCAGGCCGCGGATGTGGCCAGTCTGACGCCGCTGCTGCGGCCCCGGTGCGTGGCCGTCGTCGGCGCCGGCCGCAGGCCAGGATCGGTGGGCCGGGCCCTGCTGCACAACGTGGCCACGGGCCGGTTCACAGGCCATCTGTACGCGGTCAACCCGGCAGCGCAGGCGATTCTCGGTATGCGCGCCCATCCGGCCGTGAACGCCCTGCCACGGATCCCCGACATTGCGGTGATCGCCGTACCGGCTGAGGGTGTCGCGCACGTCGCGGAGGAATGCGGGCGGTTCGGTGTCCGTGCCCTGCTGGTCGTCTCCGCCGGGCTCGACGCCGAGCAGTCCAAGGCTCTGCTGGCAGCCTGCCGTGACCACGACATGCGCCTCGTCGGCCCCAACTGCCTGGGCCTGGCCAACACCGAGGACCGGATCCGTCTCGACGCCACCTTCGCCGCCGCCCACCCCGCGCCGGGCAGCGCCGGGGTCGCCGTGCAGTCCGGCGGGGTCGGTATCGCCCTGCTCGGTGGTCTGGAGCGGCTCGGCATCGGCGTGTCCAGCTTCGTCTCACTCGGCGACAAGTACGACGTCAGCGGCAACGACATGCTCCAGTGGTGGGAGTCCGACGGGCGCACCGACCTGGCGCTGCTGCACCTGGAGTCCTTCGGCAATCCGCGCGCCTTCTCCCGCACCGCACGCCGTGTCACCCGCCGCATGCCCATCCTGACCGTCGACGCGGGCCGCACCGAGGCGGGCCGCCGTGCCGCCGCTTCGCACACCGCCGCGGCCGCCACGACGACCATGACCCGGCGCGCGCTCTTCGCCCAGGCCGGGATCACCGCCACCCGCACGATCCCCGAACTGCTGGAGACGGCCGCCCTGTTGCACTCCCAGCCGTTGCCCGCAGCAAGCCGGGTCGTCGTGGTGACCAACGCGGGTGGCGCCGGCGTGCTGGCAGCGGACGCCTGCGCGGAGGCAGGACTGGCCCTGCCCGCGCTGCCACCCGGCCTGGCCGAGGATCTGCTGGCCGTGCTGCCGCGGGGCGCGAGCACCGCCAACCCCGTCGACGCGACGGCGGCGGTCTCCGAGGAGCAGTTGCGTGCCTGTCTGGACCGGCTCGCAGCCCACGACGGCATCGACGCGGTACTCGTCGCACTGGTGCCCACCGCCGTCGCGGCCGCGACCGGCGACGTCCTGGTCACGGCCCTGACCCACGCCCCGGAACGCCGCTCCCGCACCATCGCCGCCGTCCTCCTGGACCAGGACGTCCCGGTGCGGCTGCTGCCCTCGGACACCGGCCGGGTGCCGGCGTACGCCGACCCGCAGGCCGCGGCCCGCGCACTCGCCCATGGCGCCGAGCGCGCCCGTTGGCTGGCCCGGCCGCCCGGCACCGTCACTACTCCGGACGGCGTCGACACCGCGCGGGGCCGGGCCGTGGCCGACCGGTTCCTCACCCGGCATCCCGACGGAGCCTGGCTCGATCCACGCACCTGCGCCGAGCTTCTCGACTGCTACGGCATACCCCAGTCGCCGTGGGCGTGGGCGGAGACCGAGGACGAGGCGGTGTGGGCCGCCGACCGGCTCAAGGGGCCGGACGGGCATGTGGTCCTCAAGGCCCACTGGCCGGGCCTCGTGCACAAGACCGCCCGGCACGCGATCCACCTGGACCTGCGCGGCGACGCTCAGGTGCGCGCGGCCTTCCGGGACTTCGATGTCCGCTTCGGTCACCTCATGACGGGGGCCGTGGTCCAGCCGCTCGCCCCGCGCGGCATCGAGTTGTTCGCCGGTGTGGTCCAGGACGAGGTGTTCGGGCCGCTGATCCTGTTCGGGCTCGGCGGTACGTCGACCGAGGTGCTGGCCGACCATGCGGCCCGCTTGGCCCCGCTCACCGACCAGGACGTGCACGACCTGATCACCGCGCCGCGCTGCGCGCCCCTCCTTCTGGGGGGTGACGGCTCCGGCCCGGTCGATCTCGCGGGGCTGGAGCAGTTCCTGCTGCGGCTGTCGCGGATGGCGAGTGACCTGCCGCAGTTGGCGGAGGCGGATTTCAATCCGGTGCTCGCCCTGCCCGAGCGCGTCACCGCCCTCGACGCCCGGATCCGGCTGCTGCCACGCCGCACACACGATCCCTATCTGCGCCGCCTCCGATGAACGCGCGCAGCACGGAAGGAAGGCGGGACGCCATGAAACACAGCAAGGTCGGTGCCCTGATGACGTCCGACGTCGTCCGCGCCGAGTACGGCACGCCGTTCAAGGAGGTGGCCCGGCTGCTCGCCGAGCACCGGATCAGCGGCCTGCCGGTGGTGGACGACGACGAGAAGGTCCTCGGTGTGATCTCCGAGACGGATCTGATGACGAGGCAGGCCGACGCTCCCGGCCCACCCGAGCCGCACCATCGGTTCCACCGGCTCGGGTGGACGCCGGGATCGCGCGCTCGTCGTGCCAGAGCACGGGCGCGTACGGCCGGACAGCTCATGTCCAGCCCGGCCATCACGGTCCACAGCGATGCGACCGTCGCCGAGGCGGCCCGCGTCATGGCACGCCACCGCGTCGAACGACTCCCGGTCGTCGACGGCGAGGAGCGGCTCGTCGGCATTGTCACCCGCCGCGATCTCCTCCAGGTCTTTCTGCGCCCCGACCCGGAGATCCGCTCGAGCGTTCGCAACGACGTCCTGGCCCGAGCCCTGTGGCTGACGCCCTACTCCGTCGATGTGGACGTCCACGAGGGCGTGGTCACGCTCACCGGGCAACTGGAGCGGCGCAGCGAGTGCGCCATGGCGGTGGAGATGTGCCGCCAGACGGACGGTGTGGTCGCGGTCGTCGACCACCTCACCCACCGCTTCGACGACTCCTGGCGCCAGCCCGACGAGCCGGCCCCGGAGGCGATCACCGGCAACTGGCTGCGCAGGTTGTGAGGAGGTGCAACAGTCATGAAGGGAAAGGTGCTGGTGGCCTACGGGTCCACCAACGGATCGACGGCCGAGATCGCCGAACGCATCCGGGAGGTTCTGGAGAAAGAAGGGCTGGCCGTGGACGTGCTGTCCGCGGCCGATGCCACCGACCTCGCGCCCTACGGCGCCGTCGTCCTCGGCGGCGGCCTGTACGCGGGCCACTGGCAGCGCGACGCCCGCCGCTTCGCACGACGACACCGCAAGGCCCTGACACAGCGGCCGGTGTGGCTGTTCAGCAGCGGGCCGCTGGACCCCTCGGCGTCCGAGCGGGACATCCCACCCGCGCCCGGGGTGCGACGGGTGGCGAACCGTGTCGACGCCCGGGGGCACATCACCTTCGGCGGACGTCTGGAGGGCGAGGTCAAAGGGCGCATCGCCCGGATGATCGTCAACTCGGGAAAGGGCGGAGACTACCGCGACTTCCAGCAGATCAGCCGCTGGGCGGCCATGGTGGCCCGGGACCTCACAGGCCCGGGGATCTGACCGGGGCGGCCGGAGCTGAGGGCGACCCTGCCGTGGCACAGGAAGACGTCGGCCGGGTCGTCGCCGGCCTCCGCCGAACGTAAGCCGCTCCGGGTCTCGGCCACGGTCCGGCCGACGTACTTGGTGCCTTCGTCGGACAGCTGCCTGTACAGCATGTGCAGGAAGGGCAGCATCTGGAGGAGGACGGCGGTCCGCAGATCCTGCTTGGTCCAGAGCTACGTCCCCGACCACGCGGCGCGCCTGCAGCACGGCGCCGCGGTCGGGGACTTCCTCCTTCGCCGCCGCGCCTGCAGCAGGGCGCCGAGGTCGGGGACTTCCTTCCTCGCCGGTCACTCGTGTGCCACGACCACGACGGGCGCCGTGGCGTGGTGCAGCACCGCATGCGTGACGGAACCTATGTGCGCGCCGAACGGGCTGCGCCGGATCCGCCGTCCCACGACGACGAGGGAGGCCTCGCGGGAGGCGTTGGCGAGTTCGCTCGCGGCGCTGCCGGCACGTGCCTCCTCGGACACCTCGACAGCCGGGTACTTGTGCCGCCAGGGACGCAGTACGTCGGTGAGCTCCTCCGCGTGCTTCCGGATCAGTTCGTCGTAGAAGCTGACGCCGTCGGAAAGACCGTAGACGTTGTACGGCGGCGGGTTCCAGCCGTGCACGACACGCAGGGCCGTGTCGCGACGGGCCGCCTCCTCGAACGCGAACACGATGACCGTGTTGTCGGGACTGCGGGTGTCGAGGCCCAGCAGGACCGGGCGGAACGGAGTCGCCGCCGACGGTATGCCGGCCGAGTCCATGCCGTGCTCGTCGGTGGCCTGTTCCCCGGCCCGCACCAGCACCACGGGCACGTCCGTACGGGCGACGACGGCCTGGCCCACGGATCCGACCATGAACCCACCGACCCCACTCATGCCGCGGGAGCCGAGGACCAGCAGATCGGCGTCCTCGGTCGCGCCGACCAGGGCGTCGGCGGGGCGGCCTTCCACGTGCACCGTGGTCACGTCCACCCCTGGGTGACGCGACCGGAGCCCCTCCGCGGTCTCGCGGGGGATCTGTTCGCTCCAGTGCTGCATGGTCTCGGGCCCGAGCAGCGGAGCCTGAGCCAGTGGATCGGGGACAGGCTCCCAGACATGAACCAAGCGCACGGGGAGACCACGCAGCTTGGCCTCACGAGCCGCCCACTCGGCAGCGGCCCGGCTTTCGGACGAACCGTCGAGGCCGACCATGATGGTGCGGGACATGCTGTCCACCTCCTGATCCGGGTTCCCGACTTCAGTGTCCTGCCGGGGAGCGCTCGCCGCGCGGGGCCTCTGGTCCCCGCCGGTGCCCGGTCGGCCCCATCGCCACGCTGCCGACCGTGCACCGCACACAGCCAGTTCCACGAGGAGCACGGTGGGCGCGGTCCCGAGGCAGACATCCCATTGACCGGCGCTCAGCGGGACCGTGCCGAAGACGGAGCGGGCCCAGGGCAGGTGGACGGTGATCGCCTGGACCGTGAGGACGCCGGCCTGCTCTTTCGTACTCCGGCCCGGACTGACGACACCCAGGGCAGGAGGCCGGCGGGCCCCGAGAATGCACCGACCGGCCCTATCGGACCGGCTCGGCCAAGGGCTGCTTCAGAGGCACGCACCACACCAGGGACACTCCTCCGCCGGCCGGGCTGGTCACCTCCAGCGTCCCGTTCAGCTGCTCCGCCCGTTCCGCCATGTTGCGCAAGCCGCTGCGGCGCCCACCGGGCGGGATGCCCACACCGTCGTCGGTGACTGAAAGCCTGATCTCACGGCCGTCGGTCTCCAGGACCACCTCGGCACGTCCGGCATGGGCGTGTCGCGCGACATTGGTCAGTGCTTCCGAAAGGACGGCGATCACGTGGTCGGAGATCTCCTTCGGCACCTGAGTGTCCAGGAGCCCCTCCATCCGCAGGCTGGGCGCGTAACCCAGCACGGGTGCCTTCTCCCCGACCACGCGCACAACGCGCGAGCGCAGGCCGGACTCGTCGGCTTGCTCGCGTGACCGCAGACCGAAGATCGTCGACCTGATGATCTTGATGGTCTCGTCGAGGTCGTCCACTGCGCGTGCGACGCGTTCCGACGCCTCGGGGTGCTCGATGAAACGGCCTGCGCTCTGCAGGGTCATACCGGTGGCGAAGAGTCTCTGGATGGCGAGGTCGTGCAGGTCGCGTGCGATGCGGTCGCGGTCCTGGAGCATGGCGATCTGCTCGACGTCCCGGCGGCGCTCGGCGAGCTCCATGGCGACCGCGGCCTGGGCGGCGAAAGCCTGGAGCGGCTTGATCTCCTTTTCCGTGAACACGGGATGTCCAGCTGCGCGCACCAGCAGGACGACACCTCGTACGCCCTCGCCGGTTCCTATCGGGACGGCGACCGCCGGCCCGAGGCCGGTGACCCGCGCGTGGTCGGCCGAGACCCGTGTGTCGCTCGCAAGGTCGGCGCTGGTGACAGGACTCCCGCCGGAGAAGGCCAGGCCGATCAGGCTCCCCTCCACCGGCAGCACCTGCCCGCGATGCGCGTCGGCTCCCTCGCCGATGGCGAGCTCCACGGTGAGGGCGTCGGCGTAATCCACCGGTACGGTGACCACCGCGAGAGCAGCTGACGTGATCTCCCGAGCCCGTTCGGCGATCAGCGCGAGAACCTCGCCACGCTCACTGCCGGACATCAGACTGTGCGTGATCTCCGCAATGACCTGAAGCCAGCGCTCGCGCAGCCGCGACTCCTCGTACAGGCGGGCGTTGTCGATCGCGACGCCTGCCGCGACCGCCAGCGTCGCGAGGACTGCCTCGTCCTCATCGTCGAAGCCCGCCCCGCCCCGCTTCTCGGTCAGGTACAGGTTGCCGAAGATCTGGTCGCGCACCCGGATCGGGACGCCCAGAAAGGTGTTCATCGGCGGGTGGTGAGCCGGGAAGCCGTAGGACGCCGGGTGCTCGGAGATCTTCGTCAGCCGCAGCGGTTCGGGGTGGCGGATGAGCTCGCCCAGGATGCCGTGGCCCTCCGGATAGTGGCCGATCTCAGCGATCTGCTCGTCGGTGACGCCCTCGGTGAGGAACTCCGACAGCCGCTCGCCGTCCGGCGTGATCACCCCCAGGGCGGCGTACTCGGCGTCGACGAGCAGCGCAGCGGCCTGCACGATGCTGCGCAGGGCCTGCTCAAGGTCGAGCTCCCTACCGACAGAGAGCACCGCCTCGAGGAGGCTGTGCACACTGTCGCGGGTGCCACGCGCCGCGTCCAAGCGAGCCTGCAGCTCCTCCAGCAGCTCGTCCAACCTCAGATGCGGTAGCCGCACGCGGGGTTGCTGGGACTCGCCGAAGCTTGCCACTGGTGAACCTCCAGGTCCCGACCGTCGTCCTGCGGCCCCGGCCGCCCGGGCCCGCCTCGGCCGTCACCAAGGCCATGGAGGCTGGCGGCGACCTGCTCGGCCGTGGGCGGCGGACGGTGGATGTGACTCATTCATTGTCGTACCGGCCGAAGACCTTGACCACCTTCGCCGGGCGCGAGTCAGTGCCCCTCCAGCCTGTCCCGGGCCTGAGTCTCTATGACGGCGGCCTGGGTCAGTGCCCCTCCAGCCTGTCCCGGGCCTGAGTCTCTATGACGGCGGCCTGGATGCGCCGTTCCACGCCGAGCTTGGCCAGGAGCCGGGAGATGTGGTTCTTCACCGTCTTCTCGGCGAGGTGGAGCCGCTCGCCGATCTGGCGGTTGGTGAGGCCTTCACCGATCAGCGTCAGGATCTCCCGCTCGCGCGCGGTGAGACCGTGCAACGCTTCGGGCTCCTCCTCGTGCTGCTCACCGCCCCCACGCAACCGGGCCATCAGTCGGGTGGTGGCGGACGGGTCGAGCAGCGACTGGCCGCGGGCCACCGTGCGTACCGCTGAGACCAGATCTGAGCCCTGGATCTGCTTCAGGACGTACCCGGACGCCCCGGCCATGATCGAGTCGAGCAGTGCCTCCTCGTCGTCGAAGGAGGTCAGCATGAGGCAGGTCAGCTCCGGCATGCGGGAGCGCAGCTCCCGGCACACGCTCACGCCGTCGCCGTCCGGGAGGCGCACATCGAGCACCGCCACCCGGGGGCGCAGAGCCGGGACGCGTACCAGAGCCTGCTCGGCGGTGGCGGCCTCGCCGACCACGGTGATGTCCGGCTCGTCGTCCAGCAGGTCGTGCACTCCGCGTCGTACGACCTCGTGGTCGTCCAGCAGGAACACCCGGACCGGGTCGTCCGGGCCGGGCCGCAGTTCGCTGTCCGCCATCGGAGGGCTCCTTACGCGTTCCTCGCCGGTGGCGCCCGTGAGCGCACCGGCGTCTCCATCGGATCCTTTTCGCTGCTGGGCCGAAAGAGCGGGGCCGATCGGCCCTCGGGCGCCTCCTCCGTGGTAGCGCTGTCCTGCTCACAGCCGCGGCAGAGGCGGAGGGAGCCGTTAATGGCGTGCGCCCCTGCCGGACGACGGCTGCTGGTGCTGCACCCGCCGCCCCACACAACCCCACGGTCAGGCCGCCGGAACGGCCAACTCGTCGTGGGGCGGCTCGCCGAGCACGATCTTGAGCGCCCCGGTGTCCGAGGCGTGCGCGAAGACCTCGTACGCCTCCTCCATCTGGTCCAGGGAGAAGGTGTGGGTCACCAGCGCCGCGGTCGGCACGCGGCCGGAGGCCGCCATCCTCAGCAGTGTGGGCGTCGAGGATGTGTCGACCAGTCCGGTCGTGATGGTCACGTTCTTGATCCACAGATCTTCGAGGTGCAGGGTCGCGGGCTTGCCATGGACACCGACGTTGGCCACGTGTCCGCCGGGCCGCACCATGCGCGTGCACATCTCGAAACTCTCCGGCACTCCCACGGCCTCGATGACCACGTCGGCGCCCAGGCCGTCAGTGAGGTCAAAGACCAGTTGCTCCGGGTCGTCGCGGACGGGGGCGACGGCGTCGGCGCCGAGCCGCCTGGCGGCCTCGAGCCGGGAGTCGGCGAGGTCCACGGCGATGATCCGCTCGGGTGAGTAGAGCTTGGCGGTGAGGATCGCGGCGAGTCCGATCGGCCCGGCCCCGACGACCGCGACCGTGTCACCGGGCCGTACGGCACCGTTCATCACGCCCACCTCGTAGGCGGTCGGGAAGATGTCGGCGAACAGGACGGCGTCCTGGCTCGTCAGGCCGCCCGGCAGCGGATGCACGGAGAGGTCGGCGTAGGGCACACGGACGTACTCCGCCTGCGTGCCGTCGATCAGATGACCGAGGATCCAGCCTCCGCCGCCCTGGCACTGGCCGTATGCGGCTTCCCGGCAGAAGCGGCAGCGGCCGCAGGCGGTGATGCAGGAGACGAGGACCCGGTCCCCCGGTCGTACGGTGCGCACGTCGCTGCCGGTCTCGACGATCTCGCCCACCGCTTCGTGACCCAGCACTGTGCCGGAAGGCACCTCCGGCACGTCGCCCTTGAGGATGTGCAGATCCGTGCCGCAGATGGTGACGGCGTCGACTCGGACGATGGCGTCGGTGGGGTCCTTGATGCCCGGGTCCGGGACCTCATCCCAGGCGGACTTTCCGGTGCCGTGGAAAACGAAGCCCTTCATGACCGTTCCTCCTTGGCGATGCCCCGCGAGTTCGTCTTCTTCATCTTCGGCCAGGAGGGTGGAGTCCGCTTGGGCCGGTCGGCCCCTCGTCGTGCCGCCGAACGGCCGGGCGGCTCTCGGGTAGGGCCGTTCGCCCCCTGCCGCCGGCACCATGAGCCGCGATGTCATGGTGGGGGAGCTGCGCGACGATCGCCGCTTCGGACGGACCGAGGTGATCCATGAACCCCTCCATCCGCAAAGCCCGGCTCGGCCGCCTGGCATCGGCGGCCTCGCTGGAACCCGCCCTTCTGGTCGTCACGACGACGGCGGTGACCGCCGGCGGCATCGCATGGCTCGTCGGTGCCGGCGGTCTCGCCGACCTTCTGTGGGGCCTGGGCACCGTGTCCGCGGTCGTGCCCGCGGTGGGGTGGGTGTGGTCGGCGCTGCGCCGCGGGCATGCCGGCGTGGACGTGATCGCCGTTCTGGCTCTCGGGGGCACCCTGGCCGTCGGCGAGTACCTGGCCGGTGCCCTGATCGGGCTGATGCTCGCCACCGGCCGCACCCTGGAAACAGCCGCCCGGAGGCGCGCCTCCCACGACTTGCGTGCCCTGCTGGAACATGCCCCGCGCTCGGCACGTCGCCGCACGGAGGACGGGGTGCGCTCAGTGCCGCTTTCCGAGATCGCCATCGGCGACCTGCTTGTGGTCGGCCCCGGCGAGGTGGTCCCCGTGGACGGCACCGTGGAGAGCTCTGCCGCCGTCCTCGACGAGTCCGTGCTCACCGGTGAGCCCCTGCACGTCGAGCGGCCCCGAGGCGCCGGAGTGCGCAGCGGCGTCGTGAACGCCGGGGGTGCCTTCGAACTGCGAGCGACCGCGGCCGAGCAGGACAGCACGTACGCCGGGATCGTGCGGCTGGCCCAGCAGGCGGGCGCGGAGAACGCGCCCGTGGTGCGGCTGGCCGACCGCTACGCGGCCTGGTTCCTGCCGCTGTCCCTCGCCGTCGCGGGACTGGCCTGGCTGATCAGTGGCTCCGCGGTCCGGGCGGTCGCGGTCCTGGTCGTCGCCACTCCCTGTCCGCTGCTGCTCGCCGCGCCGGTCGCCATCGTCTCCGGCCTCTCCCGTGCCTCACGCCTGGGAGTGGTCATCAGGGACGGTGGAGCGCTGGAGAATCTCGGCCGGGCCCGCACCCTGCTGCTGGACAAGACCGGCACCCTCACCCGCGGCCGTCCCCGCGTCGTCGACGTCACCGCCGCACCCGGCTGGACACCCTCGGAAGTGCTCCGCCTGGCCGCATCGGTCGACCAGTACTCGCCCCACGTGCTCGCCCGGGCGATCGCAGCCACCGCACGGGAACGCACGCTGGATCTGTCGGTTCCCGCCGACGTCACCGAGGAACCCGGCCGGGGCGCCACCGGAACGGTGGACGGACACCGCGTCGCCATCGGTCGCACCGATTCCGGCGAGGCCCGATCGGCCTGGGCCGGGGCGGTCGACAACCGTGCCCTTCTCGACGGTGCGGCCGTCGCCTGGCTCACCGTCGACGGGAAGCCGGCCGGCGCCGTCCTGCTGCGCGACCCGTTGCGCCATGACGCCCCACGTACCCTGCGCCACCTGCGCTCGGCGGGTATCGACCGGGTGCTGATGCTCACCGGGGACCGTGCCGAGCCCGCCCGCGAGGTCGCCGCCGTCCTGGGCCTGGACGACGTACGCGCCGAGCTCGGCCCGGCGGAGAAGGTCGCCGCTGTGCGTGCCGAGCGGGAGCGTGCGGTCACCGTGATGGTCGGCGACGGCGTGAACGACGCCCCTGCCCTCGCCGCCGCCGATGTCGGCGTGGCCATGGGTGCCCGGGGTTCCACCGCCACCTCCGAAGCGGCCGACATCGTCCTCACCACCGACCGCGTCGACCGTCTGGCCGACGCGGTCTCCATCGCGGTACGCGCCCGGCGCATCGCTGTGCAGAGCGCCCTCGGCGGCATGCTGCTGTCCCTCGCCGCGATGGCCGCAGCGGCGGCCGGGCTGCTCCCGCCGGCCGTCGGCGCGCTTCTCCAGGAGGGCATCGACGCCGCCGTCATCCTCAACGCGCTGCGCGCCCTGCGCATGGACCGGGCCATGCGTCCCGCCCTCACCCCGGACACCGAGGCGCTGATCCACCGCTTCGCCGCCGAACACGACGACCTGCAGGACGTCCTCGAAGCCGTGCGCGCCGCCGCCGACCGGCTGTCCGACGCCCCGGGCCCCCAGGCCCTCGCAACGGTCGAGGAAGCACACCGGCTGCTCACCGAGCGGCTGCTGCCGCACGAGGACGCCGAGGAACACCGGCTCTACCCTGCCCTGGCTCCCGCCCTCGGCGGCCCCGAGGCCACCGCCACCATGAGCCGTGCCCACACGGAGATCGAGCGTCTCTCCCGTCGTGTCGCCACCCATCTGCACCTGGCTCGCGCCGCCGGTGGCCTGGCCCCCGAGCAGCTCGACGACCTCCGCTCCTGCCTCTACGGCCTGAACACCGTGCTGCGCCTGCACTTCACGCAGGAAGAGGAGAGTTACTTCTCCTTGGCGCCGTGAGTGCCGCGGAAGGGCCGTTCGGCACTGGTGCGGCCGTACGCCGGCGCGCAGGGTGGGACCAAGGAGCGGCTCCGATACGGAAGTGATCACCATGGAAGCCAAGCAGTGGACCGTGCAGATCTATATCTCCGAGGAGGGCGACAGCACACATGCGCGTGCCGTACTCACCACACAGGACACGTCGACCGTGACGGGCAGGGGGACGGCCCGGCGCAATCCGATCGACAGGCCTGTGCCGGAGATCGGCGACGAACTCGCCGTCAGCCGAGCTCTGGAGGACCTCGCCATCCGGCTGCACGATGTGGCGGCCGACGACATCGTCATGCTGACGGGGCCGGTACAGGCCTGAGCGCCCGACGGGGCCGGTACAGGCCTGAGCGCCCGACGGGGCCGGTACAGGCCTGAGCGCCTGTACCGGCCCGCGAGTCCGCCGCGCGCGGCGGACTCGCCGACGTCCGCCCCTCAGCCCTCAGCCCTGAGCCCTCAGCCCGGAAGCAGTAGCCGGCTCGTCCCCCCTGGCTCGACCCCGACGGTCCGGTCGGGCAGACGCACGGTGATCGGCTGACGGTCGGAGTGCGGCACGGAGATCTCCAGCAGACCGCTCCGCAGCCACAGCCGCACACCCCAGTGCCCCTGGTACTGCAGCGAGAAGCCGTACGACGACAGCTCCGGCAGCGGCACCGGGTCCAGCCACAGCGCCCCCTCGCGAGTCTCCAGCCCGGTGAGACCCCGCTGGATCAGATCGAGGGTGCCGGCCATCGCACCGAGGTGGATGCCCTCACCCGTGGTGCCGCCCTGCAGGTCGGCCACATCGCCGCGGAGGGCCTCCTGGCAGAACAGCCACGCGTCGGTGCGCCGGGCGCGGGCCAGGATCCAGCCGTGGACGAGACCGCTGAGGGTGGAGCCGTGGCTCGTGCGGGCGAGGTAGTAGTCGACCGTGTGCCGCCAGGTCTCCTCGTCCAGCCGATGACCCAACCGACGGAAGAGGCCCTGCAGTTCGGCGGGTGAGAACAGGTAGCCCAGCATCAGCGCGTCGGCCTGCTTGGACGCCTTGTAGCGGTTGACGGTGTCGCCCTCGGCCTCGAGGATCCGGTCGAGCCGTCGGATGTCGTCGTACCGCTTCGCGTAGCCCTTCCAGTCGAGTTCGGCGAGGTCCCCGTAGCCCTGGAACTGGCTGACGACCCCGTCGTGAAAGGGGACGTGGAGGGTGCGGGAGACCTCTTCCCACCGCTCGAGCTCACCGCCGTCCAGCGCGGCGCGTTCGAGGAGTTCGCGTCGCCGGGGTTCCGGGAGGTCGCGCAGTACCTCCATGGTGCGGGTGAGGACCCAGGCTGCCGTCACGTTCGTGTACGTGTTGTCGTCCAGACCGGGTGCTTGGGAGCCGGGGTAGGCATCGTGATACTCGTCCGGGCCGACCACACCTCTGATCCGGTGCCGGCCCAGTTTCTCGTCCCAGGTGGCCGAGTCGGCCCAGAAGCGCGCGATCTGCATCAGCATCTCGGCGCCCTTGGTGTGCAGGAACTCCGCGTCACCACTGGCCTCGCAGTACTGCCAGACGTTGTAGGCGATCGCCGAGCCGACGTGGTGCTGGAGGTGGGAGTGGTCGGGAAGCCAGCGCCCTGAGCGGGGGTTGAGGTGCATACGCTGGGTCTCCTCGCGGCCGTCGCTGCCGCTCTGCCACGGATACAGTGCGCCGCGGCGGCCGATGCCCCGTGCCGCGGCGCGGGCACGGTCCAGGCGGCGGTGGCGGTAGCGCAGGAGGGCGCGGGAGACCTCGGGGAAGTGCAGGTTGAGGTAGGGCAGGACGAACAATTCGTCCCAGAAGATGTGTCCCCGGTAGGCCTCGCCGTGCAACCCGCGGGCCGGCACTCCCACATCCAGGTCCGCGGTGTGCGGGGAAAGGGTCTGGAGCAGGTGGAACAGGTGCAGCCGCAGGATGGATCCGGGCTCGCCGGGGACCTCGAGTGCGGCCCGACGCCACAGCAGCTTCCAGGCGGTGCGGTGCGACTGCAGGAGCGCCTCGTAACCCGGGGCGGCGCTCACGCGGTCCAGGGCGGTCTGGAGCGGGTCGCTGATGGCCGGGTCGCGCGAGGTGTGCAGGGCGATGGTCTTGTCGACGGTGACGGTACGGCCCGGTTCCAGGGTCAGCTGCAGATGCTGGAGCGCACGGGGGTGCACGTGCGTCTCGACGACCGGTGCGTCGGCGGTCAGCCGGGCCGCCATGCCGATCCGGATGTCCGAGGTGCGGGTGCGGCAGCGCAGCCACACCGTGCCGGGGTTGGCGGTGCCGGTGTGCACGTGGGTCAGGTGTTGCCCCACAAGGCCGCGGTAACGCCGCACCCCGGCGTTGGTGACTCCCCCGTCGAGCGCCGCCTCGACTTCCAGCTCCGTCGTTGCGCCCTCGACGGTGAACTCGGTGTGCAGGGCGGCGAGGTTCGGGTCGCCCATGTGCACGAGACGTCGCTGCCGTACGGACAGCACCCGGTCGTCGTCCAGGCCGTACCGGGTGACGCGGTCCAGCAGTCCCGCGTCCAGGACGAGGGTCTGACGGTGGGCGAGTACCGGCGCGCTGTCCGGTGTGAGCCATTCACCGCCCGCGGGCCGGAAGCGGAGCGGCAACCAGTTGGGCAGGTTGACCATGTCCTCGTTCTCGACATGGCGGTCCGCGACGTCGGAGGTGAGCCGGTTGTAGCAGCCGGCCGCGTAGGTACCCGGGTAGTGCACGTCGTCCGCCGCGCACTCGGGCAGTGCCCCGCGTGTGGCGAAGCGACCGTTGCCCAAGGTGCACAGCGTCTCCCTCAGACGCTGTTGTGCGGGATCGTATCCCTCGTATTCCCAGGTCCAGGCCGTCATGCGACTGCTCCCTTCGCGGCTCCGGGGTCGGTTGCCCGGGAGGAGGGGCCCTGCCGGGCCAGTGTCGCCCAGGCGGACAGCGCCTCGGTTTCCCGCGACACGAGCGCGCGTCGCGGGAAACCGAGGCGTTCATCGGCCCGGTGCGGGCCGTCCGGCGGTCATGTCCGCTGGGGCACGACGGCGACGGGGCAGTACGCGTGGTGCAGGAGGGTGTGGCTCACCCGGCCCAACTGGAGGCCGAAGTGGCCGGTCCGGCGCCGCGCGCCCACGACCACGAGGTCGGCCGCGGCCGAGCGGTTCACCAGCACCTTGCGTGCCGGTCCCTCGACCGCGGCCCGGCGCACCCGCACGGCCGGGTAGTCGGCCATGACGTCGGCCACCAGCTCCTCCACCAGGTCCGAGGCCTGCGCCTCGTGCTCGTACTCGGGAGCCTCAGCCGGTGCCGGGGGGTCGGCGCCTTCGTTCAGCGGGAGGCGCCACGCGCGGACGACGTCGATCTCGCACCCACGGGCCTCGGCCTCACGGAACGCGAAGCGGACGGCCTCGCCGCTCGTGTCGGGATCCCCGGCACCGAGCAGGATCCGACCGTGCGTACCGGCCAGACCCGCCTTGTCGCCCCGGACGACGACGACCGGGCAGTACGCGCGGGCCGCGACAGCGAGGCTGACCGAGCCCAGCAGCGCTCCCTTCAGCTCTCCACGACCGCGCGACCCGGTCACCAGGGCAGACGCGTTGTCTCCCTCGCTCAGGAGGGCGGACACCGCTTCAGCGGCCACCGCCTCGCCCGTCACCTTCAGGTCGGGGCTGAGGCGCCGTACGCGTTCCTCGGCGGATGCCACTATGTGGTCTGCCATCACCCGCTCCGAGGGGCGCTCCCGGCCCAGCGACGGCAACGCGCCTTCATAGCGCTCCCACAGGGAGGCATAGACCAGCCGCAACGGCAGACCATGGCGGACGGCCTCGTCCACCGCCCAGTCGATGGCCAGGATGCTGCCGTCCGATCCGTCGACGCCCACGATCAAGGGCAGTTCCATGATCCCCACCGCCTCTCTCCGGCTGCCATCACGTGCAGCAGGGGGTCTCCTTTACACGGTCCCACTCCGACTCCATCGGGGGCAGGGACGATCGGGCCCCGACCGGGGACGTTCGGCCCCTCTCGGGCAGGGGACCCGTTGCGGTCGGAGACAGGGCCGGTCGCCCCTGTCCTGACGGCCGGAGACACTGCTGCCTTCGCCATGGGTCCGAGCGCCCGTGCATGGATCGACTCCCTCCCCGGTGTCGAGGCCTTCGCCGTCACCTCCGGCGACCGCGCATGGTGGACCGCAGGTTTCCCGGGCGTCGGCGGAGCCTCTTCTTCCGGGACCTGGCCCGGCTGATCGGGGCCGATCGGCCCTGGTGGGCCGGCCTGTCACGTGATGTGCTGAAGATGACGGGAAGGACAAGAGACGCGGAGAAGCGGTTACGGCCGCGCACCGCGCAATCAGGATCCGCGAGAAGCGGATGTCCTTCCCGTTGTTCGTGCGCCGAGCCGCCCCGCGCCCCCGTCGCGACCGCCTCATCGAGGCCGAAGGTCCCCACGGCGGTGCCCGGGCGGCCCGTGGTGTCGCGCCCCTTGGAGGAACAGGCTGACAACAGGGGCCCGAACGGGATGCGGAGGGCGACGATGACGAACAGCCCGACGAACGACGTCCTGGACAGGGACGGGTCGAGTGTCCTGGTCCAGCTCTTGGGCGCGCGGGGCGCACGGTCATCGGCCCCACGGTCCGGGACGGTGCCGTCGTCCTCGACGAGATGGCGTCGGCCGACGACCTGCCCTCCGTACGGGGCACGGAGGTCGAGGTATGGGGCACGGAGGTCGAGGCCGGCCGCTACCGCCTCGTGCCCCGTGCCGACGGTGCCGTGCTTCCGCACCACCACCGAGGAGGTCACCCGGCCTCACCGGCGACCACGCCGAGCGGTGGCTGCGCTGGGACTCCTGCTTCGACGTGGACTTCTCCTACCTCCACGGCGGGCCCGTGCGGTCCTCGGCGCGCAGTCGCTACCGCCAGTGGCTCACCCACCGACTCTCCACCTATTACGAGCAGTTCGGCAGCTCCGGCTGCGTGGGCTGCGGACGCTGCGTCACCTGGTGCCCGGTCGGCACCGACATCACCGAGGAAGCCACGGCGTTGCGCGACGAACTCGCCGATCGTCTGCGGCGCGAGAAGCAGAGGGAGACCGAACGATGACCTCCACCATCACTCTTTCCATGGCGCTCCCGGTCGAGCACCGCGATCGGCTGATGGGCCTCGCTCGCGAGGTCTCCTTCGAAGCCGGGAAACGGCTCTTCGAAGAGGGCCACAAGGCCGACCGGTTCTGGATCATCCGGACCGGAACGGTCCTCCTGGACCTGCATGTACCCGGCCGTCGCGCCGCCGTCATCGAGTCCCTGGGGCACGGCGAGCTGCTCGGCTGGTCCTGGCACTACGCACCGTTCGTGTGGCAGCTGGGTGCCGAGGCGCTCAGTCCCGTACGTGCCTGGGAGTTCGACGCGAGGGCCGTACGAGCCGCATGTGCGCAGGATCCCGAGTTCGGCAGGGCGATCGCGACCTGGGTGGGGCGGGTCGTGGCTCACCGGCTACAGGCCTCGCGGATCCGCCTGCTGGACCTGTACGCGCCCTACGGCAGCGGGAGCCGGGTATGACGAACCTCCCCGTCCCCTACGACCGCATCTGACGCCAAACGGAGGACACCATGCGCATCAGCCCGCACATCGTCAGCGACGTCATGACCCACACCGTCGTGGCGGTGGGCCGTGACGCCTCGTTCAAGGACATCGTCAAGCTCCTGCAGGAGTGGAAGGTGAGCGCCCTTCCCGTGCTGGAGGGTGAGGGCCGGGTGATCGGCGTCGTGTCCGAGGCCGATCTGCTGCTCAAGGAGGAGCTCCGCGACAGCGATCCCGACCGGGCCACGCAGATGCGCCGTCTGTCGGATCTGTCCAAGGCCGGAGGGATGACGGCCGCCGATGTGATGAGCACGCCGGCCGTCACCGTCCATCCCGACGCCACACTCGCCCAGGCGGCCCGCATCATGGCCCAGCGCAACGTCAAGCGACTGCCCGTCGTCAACGACCAGGGGCTCCTCGAAGGCGTGGTCAGCCGCGCCGATCTCCTCAAGGTGTTCCTGCGGACCGACGACGAGATCGCCGAGGAAATCCGTCACGAGATCCTCGTGCCCCTCTTCCCCGCGCCTTTGGAGCCCGTGCAGGTGCACGTCGCCGACGGCGTCGTCACCCTGACCGGGCGCTTGCGCGACACCTCCTTGGTGCCGATCGTCACCCGCCTGGTGCGTTCCGTCGAAGGCGTGGTCGACGTCGACCTGGCCCTGTCCGGCGGAGTACGGGTGAGGGAACCCGGATGAAGTACCTCGACGAGTACCCATAAGGGGTCGGACAGAAGGAAACACAGGGGGTCGGGCAGACGTGTGCGCGGCCGGTGTGACACCGGCCGCGCACACGGTTGTGGTGCGGACGTCCGCCGCTCTCAGACGTGGCGCACCGGGATGGCCCTGGTTCCCGTCTTCTCCTCCGGGACCGGGACCGTGATGGTCAGGACACCGTCCTCGTACTCGGCGGTCGCCTCGTCGCCCCGCGCACCGGCGGGAAGCCGGACGGCTCGGGCGAAGGTGCCGTAGCGGAACTCCGTGCGGTGCTTCTCGGTGGTCTGCTCGGTGCGCTCGGCGCGCAGCGTCAGCAGCCCTTCTTCGACGGTGATCTCGACGTTCTTGTCGGGGTCGACACCGGGAAGTTCGGCCCGCACGACGTACGTGCCGTCCCCGAGGTGTTCCTCGATGCGGATGCCGTGCAGCCCGGGGGCGACGTGCGTCCCGGGGAGCCCCGTCTCCACCCAGCCGAACAGGTCGGGCCAGCCCGGCAGTCGCTCCAGCATGCTGGTCATGTCACCCTCCTTCCTGCGGTTCCAGTCTCAGACCGCCGAGTTCAGGTGACGAGGGCCGAACGGCCTTGGCCCGAAGGGCCGCCCGGCCCGTCGCACGCAGGCCCCTCATGCCCTCGGCTGTGGCGTGGAGGGTCGTCCTTCCTCCTCCTGCGCCAGATCCGGGTCGAGGGCGGGACGGTGCGGGGGGCCGGCGAGCTCGGGGCGTACGTCCACCACTCCCTCGACGGACCGCACAAGACGCACGGCCAGCGGTACTACGGAGGTGTCGGGCACACGGCCGGTGAGCGTGACGACGCCCTCGTTCACCTCGACGCGGACCGAGTCGATTCCGTCGGGCAGCCGGCCGGCCAGTACCTCGTGCCGGATCTCCTGCGCGATGTCGTGATCCGGCCGCAGAAACACCCGCAGCAGATCCGAACGGCTCACGATCCCGCGCAGCACACCGTCGTCGTCGACGACCGGTAGCCGCTTGATCTTGCGCCGGGCCATGAGACGGGCGGCCTGGGCGAGGGTCGCGTCGGGGTGGACGGTGACGGCCGGGAAGGTCATCAGATCGGTTGCGGTGATCGCTCGCGCCTTCTCGAGCCCTTCCGGGGGCCGGGCCCGAGGTCCCCGGTCGGGGGCGCTGTCGCGGAACTCCTCCTTGCGCAGCAGATCTGCCTCGGAGACGACGCCGACCACCCGTTTCCGGGTGTCGACGACGGGCAGTGCGCTGATCCGCTGCCCTTCCACGGTCCGCACGATCTCCTTGAAAGTCGCCCCGGCGGCCAGAGCGACTACGGTGCGGGTCATCACATCGCTCACTGTGTACACAGAGCCGTGCATGACGTCCTCCACGGTCTGGGAAGGTCTCCCGACACTTCCAGGCTCGCCCATACCCCCCGGGACGTCATGGGCCGAACGGTCCGACCCGCTCCCGGCCCCGATGGCCCGACCAGGGCCGGTCGGCCCTTCCTCCGGCGCGCCGGTCCGGGCAGCGTGGAGTACGGGGACAGCCACTGCTGAGTGAGGTCACCATGCAATCCTCTGAACAGATTCCACGGGTGGTCGTGGGCGTGGACGGATCTCCCGCCTCCCATGCCGCGTTGCGGTGGGCGGTCCATCACGCACGGATGGTCGGCGGCACCGTGGAGGCGATCTATGTCTGGGACACGCCGTCCGCCCGGGGCTGGAGCGGACCGGCCGTCGACCCGGCCTTCGATCTGGAGCAGGCGCGGGAGCGGTTCGCGCAGGAGGTGCGCGCCGTCTTTCCGGGCGGGCAACCGCCACGGTTGCAAGAACACCTTGTCCAGGGCGACCCGTCCGAGGCGCTGATCCAGGCCTCCGAAGGGGCCGAACTTCTCGTCGTGGGCCATAGGGGTATCGGCGGCTTCGCCCGAGCGATGCTGGGGTCCGTCAGCCAGCGATGTGCCCAGCACGCGGCATGCCCGGTGGTCGTGGTCCATCAGGAGAACGATCCCGCCCGCTGATCGTGGGCCCCATGGTCCCCTTCACTGGAAGGCCGCGTGGATCTCCTCCTCGCCGGCACTGTGCGAGACGAGCAGGAGTTCGTCGCCGGGCTGCAGCACCGTCCGGGGAGTGGGCGCTGTGGGGTCGCCGTTCCGGACGATGGTCGCCACAAGGGTGCCCTCGGGCAGTTCGACGGCGCCGAGCGGACGGCCGGCGGCCTTCGACCCGCCGTGATGGCGGTCTCGATGATCCCGACGCCGGCGCTGCTCAGTCGCAGCAGGGCCACGGTGTCCGCTGCCCCGGTGGCCTCCTCGATATCGGTGATTCTGTGGCCCTGCTGAGGGCGGAGCATCTTCACGGCGGGAGGAGGTGAGACCTCCGGCGGATGGTCATCCCTCGCTCGCCTCCGTCTCCCGGACCGCCTCGCCATCGGTGGCGCACCGGATTTCCAGCTCCACCTCCGGGGCCTGGGCCAGCGTGTTCGTCACGGTGCAGTGGGAGACCACCGCGCGCAGCGCCGCCTCCCGCCGCGAGGGGAGGGCCGGGGCCATGACGGTCAGCGAGACGGCTGCGACTCGGGGCGGCCGGTCGGCGGCCATGCTGTACTCCGCATGGACCGACAGGCCCTCCCGGCTCACGCCGTGCCGGTCGAGGTAACGGCCCGCGTAGTGCGCCGCGCAGGAGGCCACCGCCGCGACGAAGAGCTCCACCGGGGTGGGTGCGGTGTCCTTGCCTCCGTCGGAGAGTGGCTGGTCGACCGTCAGCACGTGCCCGCGCACTCGTATCTCGTAGGCGTCACCGGCGATCGGCACCACTTCGACCGCTCCTGGCCGGCCCGCCGGTTCCGGATCCACCGCGGCGGCCTGGAACAGCAACAGTCCGGCCAGGCGCCGGGCCTCCTCGGCCGTGAGCGACGCCCACAGTTCCCCCTCGTCATGGGGTGCGAAGGAGGCGTCCAGGACGACGCGTCCCATCGGAGCCGGCAGACCCTGCGGGGCGAAGCGGGTGACGTTGATCGTGCGGCCACAACGCGTTCTCATCTTCATCACGACCTCCCTGTCGGCCGGTTTCGCCGCGACGGCCGGGTCCTTCCCAGTGCATCGCCGTCGGGCGGAGCTGTCCGGGGCCGGACAGTCCCCGCCGTGTCCCTGGGGTCCTCCGATCGCGCGTGTGCTCAGGCGTCGTCGGCCGTGATGCGGCGCCCGGTCAGACGATCGATGCCGATCGACACCCAGAGAGTGCGCCGGCCTCCGGCCCAGGGCTTCGTGTGCGCCCGCTCCTCGAGGATGGCGATCGCGTCGGAGTCCGTGACGGCCCGGGCCCGGCCGACCGCCAGGACGCTCCAGCCCTGGCTCAGCGCATCGTCGACGTGGTCGACCTCGAAGGCCACCTCGTTCCCCACCGCGGCGGCCGGGGAGGCCCCGGGTGCGGTACGGAAAGCGATGGCGTCGTCGACCACTTCATAGTTGACGGGGAAGACGGCAGGCCCCCGTGGTGTGGTCAGTGAGACCCGCCCCACGCCGTGTGTCGAGAGCAGCGCGCGGCACTCCTGCTCACCAAGGTCCCGCAGGTGGGGGTGGTAGGGCGCCTTTCCCTGGCCCGGGGGCCGCTCCTGGTAACCGCCCCGGAGTTCCAGGAGCGTGGTCCCCAGTGCGTCGGCCACGCGCAGGAGCGTGGCCAGGCTCGGGTCGGATGTGTGCGTCTCCAGGTAGGCGAGGTACTCCGGTGACATGCGGGCGCGGCGGGCGGTCTCCTGGAGGCTCAGTCCTTGCCGCAGCCGGGCCGCGGCCACGCGTCGGCCGATGTCACCCGGCTGAGGGGAGACACCCGTGTCGCCTGCCGGTGGCGGTCCGCTCGATGCGGGCTCCTCCAGTCCTCCTTCGTGAATGTGGGCGTCCGGCCCCGGAAAGACCAGCGTGACATCGCCCGTGTCCGACCACCGGACGTCGTACGGCGGTGTCCCGTCCTCGTGATGGAGGCCGACGATCTCTCCGTCGCGCCGGACGACGCCGGTGGACGGACTTTCGACGATCAGCCGGTCGCCAAGGTGGGCGTGCATGACCGTGCCCTCTCCGTCGATGGCTTTGTCTCCAGCATCACGCGGAGACGAGACCTGCACCAACGGACCAAAGGTCCCGACGGACCGGGACGAACAGACCCCCTGCTCTGCACCAAGGCCCCAAGCGCAGGACCACGGCCTCCGGTCAGGCTGAAGGTGCGAAGACATGCGGACGACCGCCAGGTCGGCGTGCGCGCCGCAGTCGGTCGCGGGACCGGAGGGAGGAGCGTCATGCAGCACCGCACCGTCGGAGACCTCATGACCCACGGCGTCGTCCTGGCGCGACAGGACACGCCTTTCAAGAGCATCGTCAAGCTGCTGTCCGAGAACGAGGTGACGGCCCTGCCCGTGGTCGACGACATCGGCCACCCGGTCGGAGTGGTGTCGGAAGCCGACCTGCTCCGCACGGTCGCGGCACGGCCCGACCCCACCGGCCTGGCGCGGTCGCCGAACCCGTCGAACGGGGCTCGGGTCGCGAACGACGGCACCACGGCCGAGCAGCTGATGAGCGCTCCCGCGGTCTGCGCACGTCCGGAGTGGACGGTCGTCGAAGCCGCGCGTCTGATGGACACCGAGGGCGTCAAACGGCTGCCCGTGGTGGACGAGGCGGAGACGCTGGTCGGCATCGTCAGCCGTGGTGATCTCCTGCGTGTCTTCCTGCGCCGGGACGACGCGCTGCGCGACGAGATCGCCGGTGACGTCCTCGTGCGGACTCTGGGCTTTGCCCCCTCCGACGTGGCCGTGGACGTGCGCGACGGTCGTGTGACCCTCAGAGGCCGGGTGGAGACGGAGCAGATCATCCCCGTCATCGAGCGGCTGTGCCGTGGCGTCGACGGCGTGGTGTCCGTGCACTCGGCTCTGCACCGCCGCTTGGACGACACTGCCGGCTGACGCCCTGCCCGGTGCCCCGGCGACGCCCCCGACGCACCCGGTCCGAGCGGCATCAGCTCCCCCTTACGACATGGTGGGGGTGACCGTCGGCCAAGTCATCGCGACCGTGCGCCGGACCGAGGCTGACGGCCCGTCGCACACCGGCAGAACCCAAGGTGACGCCGGTGCGAAGGCCGGAGGTTTCCGTGTGGATGGACCAGGAGGGGCCCATCGCACAGGCCCCGCGCCCCGGTACTGAGACCCATCCGGCTGTCATCACGCCCGCGACGCCCAGCCATGCCGTCGCGTTGCGCATGTGAGCAGCATGGAACAGTGGCTGCGCGGTGCCTGCCGTCCACGGAAGCCACTCGCCGACCGGGCTCACATCACGTACAGCGGGTCGTCGGCGCCGCGGGGAACGTGAGCGTGTGGCCCCGCCAAGGGCAGGCCCGGACGCCATCGAAGGCGGGGGCGTCCGGCGCGAAAGCCCTACCCGGACCGTCCGTCCCGGCACCCGACCGCGGAGCGCGCTCCGCCGGGGTCGATTCCCACGGCCCTGCCGAGCGGGAACCGACCCCGGCGGTCGCGCACCGCGTCAGCGGGTCACGGCAGCGGCGGGTAGGCGTTCTGCATCAGCTGCCTGAACTGGGCGGAGAACCAGTGTCCGGCCAGTGGCGCGTTCGGCAGCGCACCCGTGGGGTTGTTGCCGTTGCGGGGGTTACCGCCGTACGTCGGGTCGCACATCCGGTCGAAGCCCTTGCCCTCGTCGTTGGGGATGGCGGCGCTGTTGCCGTCCGACTCCCCCGGCGGCTTGACCCACACGTAGGCGTCGATGCCGGCGGCCGGAGCCACGGTCGGCCGTTCGCCGAGCCCGGCGCCGCTCTGGTTGCACCAGTTGCCGGCGTGGATGCGCCGGTCGATGCGGCTGCCGTCGACGTAGGCATCCACGGTGGTCTGCGGTCCGGGACCGGTGGGCCGGGCGGAGCCGCCCCAGCCGTTGCGGGAGGTGTCGATCAGCATGCCCAGGCCGGAGTCGAATCCCGCCGCGACGAGCTTGTCGCGCAGCCCCTGGGCGAAGGACTGCTCGTCCACGTACTGGTTCCAGTCCACCCACTTCGACTGGCGCACGGTCTGACCGTTCACCGTGTCGGTGACCTTGAGGTGCGGCTCCTTGGCGGGGCTGTAGTTCGCGGTGTTGACGATGAAGCCCGCCACGTCGTTCACGCTCGCGCCGTTCGTCGTCGCGACCTTGGCGAACTCCTGCACCGCGGGGCCGAGGTTGCTGTCCCAGCCGAGCCAGCCGTGGTGGCCGGCGTCGATGTAGTTGTACACGTTCGGGATGGCGCCCAGTGTGTCCAGGGCGTAGGAGACGCCCTTCTCGTAGTTGCCGTTGGCCTTCATGGTCACGCAGGCGTCGGTGGTGGTGGGGGTGCCGCCCGCGTTGGTGACCAGGTTGGGCAGCGAGTCGGGCTCGATGACCGTGGCGATCCGCAGGCCCGCGTACTTGGACTCGGACAGGATGGCGGCGATGGGGTCGATGTACTGGGACTTGTACTTGTCGAGGTCGTTCTGCCCGAGTTCGCCGTTGGAGGCGAGAGCGGCGCAGTCACGGCCGGGCAGGTCATAGATGACCAGCTGGACGACGAGGTCGCCGGTGCCCTTCTGCTTCAGGGCCTCGTCGAGGTGGGCGCGCAGGCCCATGCCGCCGTTGACGCCCTTGATGGCGACGATGCGGTCGAGCCAGACGGCGGTGGGCTGGTTGGCGATCCTGCTGCCGCCCGGTTCGGCGGCGGCCTTGGCGGACCACTCGGGGTTCACGTACACCTTGGCGCCGGTGTAGGGGTTGTTGACCTTGCCGGAGGGGGTGCCGGGGTCGGTCGGTCCCGGGTCGGTGGGGCCGCCGCCGTCGACGTTGCAGGCGACGCCGTCAAGCGTGAACGTGGCGGGTACGGCGTTGGCGCCGCTGTAGGAGCCGTTGAAGCCGAAGCTGACCGAACCACCGCTCGCCAGAGTGCCGTTGTAGTTCTCGTTGGCGGCTGTGACATCGGCACCGCTCTGGCTCACCTTCGCGCTCCAGGCGTTGGTGACCTTCTGGTTGCCGGCGTATGACCACTTCACCGACCAACCCGACTTGGCGGCCGCGTTGTTGGTGATGGTCACGGCAGCGGTGAAGCCGGTGTCCCACTGGCTCTGCACCTTGTAGTCGACGGTGCAGGGGATGGCCGAGGTGGCAGCGCCTGCCTGACCGACGAGGAGCGCCGTCCCCGTCGTCCCGGCGACCAGCGCCAGGGCAGCGAGCAGCGATGTCCTGGTGTAACTCATGAGTGCGGGCTTCCTTCTCTCGATGGGCCTTGCGGATGGAGGGCGCGCGGGTCGCGCTGCCCGACGCTCTACGTGGTGGCTGTGCCGTCACAGGCCGAGTTCAGGTACCGGCTTGTCGCGTTCAGGTACCGACTTGAGGAGCAGCCCCGCGCGTTCGAGGTCGGGCCGAGACAGGAGGACTCGCGGTCCTCGAACCGCTTCACGCCCCGGTCGACGAAAGGGGGCGGCCCTTCGCCGCCGCATCGCCGCGGTGCTTCTTCGAGCAGGTACACGGCCGGCCGGTATCGGACCGCCGACGCCCCGTCGGACGGAGCATGGACCGCGCCCGGTATCGGCTTGCGGCAGCCGGCGCGCACTCCCTGGCCGACCGCTCCGCCCGTGCGCCGACCGCGGTCTCCGTACGGTTCGAGCGGGACTTCTTGCCGGGCGTCTTCAGGGCCATCGATCGGCTCATTGCCCTGGGAACCGCTGTGCCACTGGCTGGTGACGGTGTCTCCCACCATGCACGCGGCCGTGGCTCCCCTGTCCGAGAACACGGGCAGGACCGCGCTCGGAACGAGCGCGACCGGACTGTCACTGACTAAAAGTACTGAATGCGGGGGGTGTCGCATGAGCGAGTCCTTACAGCTTGGCGCGCCGCTACGGACGCGTCGAGTGATGGAACCGCTCCCACTGGTGAGGAGGAAGCTAGCGCCAACCGGCCCGGTTTCATAGGGTCCTTGCGAAACTTTCGCCGCCACCAGCCCAGTTAGAACTGTGAACTCTCGACATCTTGACCAAGCGCGTCTCCATCTCCACGATGGGAGCGCTCCCACTGGATTCAGGCCTTGGCATCTCTCCGTGAGTCACGTGACGCAAGGAGGAACAGCACATGGATCCCGGACGCAAGCGCAGAACCGTACGGCGGTTATGGACCGCCGTCGGCGTCGCGTTCGCCCTTCCCCTGTCGATGCTCGCCACCGGCACGACCACCGCGAACGCGGCATCCGTGCAGTGCAGTGTCGACTACAAGACCAATGACTGGGGCTCCGGCTTCACCGCCGACCTCACCCTCACCAACCGTGGCACGGCCGCGATCGACGGCTGGACCCTGACGTACGGCTACTCGGGCAACCAAAAGCTCGCGAACGGGTGGAACGGCACCTGGTCCCAGGCCGGTCAGGCCATCACCGTCAAGAACGCCTCGTACAACGGCACCATCGCCCCGGGCGGCGCCGTTTCCACGGGAGCACAGTTCAGCTACAGCGGCAGCAACACCGCGCCGACCGACTTCGCTGTCAACGGCACCCGTTGCGTCGGCGCCCATCAGCCGCCGATCACCGTGCTGACCAGCCCGGCCGCCGGCGCCGTGTACTCACGGGGAGACGCCGTGCCGCTCGCGGCGACCGCGGCGGCCGCGGACGACGCGACGATCAGCAAGGTGGAGTTCTACGACGACACCACGCTGCTGGGCACGGACACGAGCGCGCCCTACACGCACTCCGCCTCCGGTTTGACCGTGGGCAGTCATTCTCTGCTGGCGAAGGCGTACGACAGCCAGGGTGCGTCGGCGGAGTCCACGCCGGTCGGCATCACGGTCGCCGCGGGTCCCGCGGTGGTGGCTTCGACCACCCAACTCGCCGTCCAGCAGGGCAAGACGGCGACGTACGACGTCAAACTCTCGACCCAGCCGTCGACCGAGGTGACCGTGACGACCGCCCGGACCGGCGGCAACACGGGGCTGTCCGTGACCGGCGGGGCGTCGCTCACCTTCACACCGTCGAACTGGAACACCGCGCAGAAGGTGACCGTCACGGCGGACTCCTCCGGCACGGGGGCGGCGACCTTCGAGTCGACGGCCGGCGGACACGGCAAGGCATCGGTGACCGTCACCCAGCTGGCGGCGTCGAAGGTGTACGACGCCCGGTTCCTGGAGCTCTACGGGAAGATCACCAACCCGGCGAACG
>NZ_JBVJSX010000015.1:0-39854 GCF_055606225.1 Streptomyces sp. NPDC037100
GCGGGCGTACCGGCGCTGTGGAACCAGTTCCTGAACGGCGCCATCATCATCGTCGCCCTGATCATCTCCCGGTTCGCCTCCGGCGAGAAGCAGGACTAGTGCCGCGGCAGGCGACGTTCGCCCGCCGCGACGCGGGGCGGCGTTCGCACCGTCCCCCGGCACAGGAAGGCACGCGCGTGGCACTCACCGACGAGGCGATGGACAAGATCAAGGCTCCTCCATCACGTTGGCGGTGACGCCCTCGGGGGTGCGGTAGGTGCCTGGGAGGGGGAAGCCGGCCATCTCCGTCCACTCCACGTCGGGGGCGAGCGTGGCGCGCAGGGCGGCCAGGTCACCTGCTGCGGAGGCCAGGTACTGGCGGCGTACGACGTCGGCGGGAGCGGTGGAGGTGGTGAACTCGCTCATCGTCAGCCCCACCGCATTTCGCCCTTGGCGACCTTCGCGCCGATCTAGGCGGCGATCAGCATGCCGTTGTCGGGGTAACGCCTGACGAGGGCGTCGGTCAGCGCGGCACCGTCGGCGGCTTTGCCGAGCTCCTCCTCGAAGGCGACGAGGTACTCCCGGGTGGCGGTCATAGCAGAGGCGTCGGCGGGAGTTCCGGGCAGGCGGTGTCCGGGGACGACGAGCTCCGGCTGCAGGGCGGCCATCTCGTCGAGGAGGCCGATCCACGCGGAACGGTCGCCGGGCGTGGGGGTGTCGGCGACCCAGACGTGCTCCTGCTGGAAGAGCAGCACGCCACCCAGGATCGCGCGGTGCTCGGCCTGCCGTCGCTCACCCCACGGGATCCGACCGGCGGTGGGCGCGACCCTGCGACCTGCGACTGGTACGGACCCGTCGGTCAAGATTCGGTCTCGCTTGACCGGGGCGGGAGGCAGCCAAGGCATTACCCGCGGTAAGTTCCGGCTCCCCACCCCCCGTTGTCAGGAGCCCCGGTTTTCATGCGCCGACTTCCAGCCTCCATCGCGGTGGCGTCAGTGGCCATCGGCGGGTTCATCACGAACACCTCCCCCGCCGCTGCCGCCGACCCCGCGTCCGGTTCCTTCAGCGTCCTCGCCTACAACGTCGCGGGCCTGCCGGAGAGCATCTCCAGCGCTCCCACCCCGCGCGAACCCGCCACCACGGAGATCGGCCGGCGGATCGCGCCGTACGACATCGTCAACGTCCAGGAGGACTTCAACTACCACGCCTTTCTCTACGCGGGCGACACCGTGCACGCCCACCGCACTCCCACCAGCGGCGGTGCGGGGATCGGCAGCGGTCTCAACACCCTGGCGAAGCTCCCGTACGACACCGACGACTTCGAGCGGGTGCGCTGGAAGTCCTGCCAGTTCGACTCCGGTGACTGCCTCACGCCCAAGGGGTTCACCTTCGCCCGCCAGCGTCTCGCCGAGGGCGTGTACGTGGACTTCTACAACCTGCACACCAACGCCGGTACGAACCCCGGCGACCTGGCCGCGCGGGCGGACAACCTCAACCAGCTGACGGCCTTCATCAAGAGCCACTCGGCCGGGAACGCCGTCGTCGTCATGGGCGACACCAACACCCGCTACACGCGCTCCGGCGACACCATCGCCGAGTTCGCCGCCGCGAACGGCCTGACGGATCCCTGGGTCGAGCTCATCCGCGGCGGCACCCCGCCCGCCAAAGGCAGCGACGCCCTGGTCTGCGACCAGACCGGCCCCACCGTGCCCAACACCTGCGAGGTCGTGGACAAGGTCCTGTACCGCGACAGCAAACTCGTCTCGCTCGACGCCACCTCCTACAACAACGAGCACTCCAGGTTCCTCACCGACGACGGGCTCATGCTGTCCGACCACGACCCGATCAAGGTGGACTTCTCCTGGTCCCGCGCCGCGGACTTCCGGCTCAGCGACCAGTTCGGCGGGCCGCACGGCGACTACTACAACGACATCGACGCCGTCCCGGCGGGCGCGCGCCCGGTCAGCCTCTCGCTGCGCAGCGGCACCCGGGTCGACGGCGTCGGCCTGACGCTCGGCAGCGGCAAGTCCGTCAGCCACGGCGGAAGCGGTGGCACGGTGTCGACCCTGAACCTGGGCAGCGGGGAGTACCTCAACACCGCCCAGCTGTGCCGGGGCGTGAAGGACGGCCGCACACGGATCTTCTCCGCCCAGTTCACCACGAACCTCGGCAGGAGCCTGTCCGGCGGAACCACCACGTCCGACTGCGTGACCCGCACCGCGCCGTCGGGATGGCAGATCGCCGGGTTCCACGGACGCGCCGGTGCCGAGATCGACAAGCTGGGCGTCATCTACACGAAGCGCTGACGCGCTCTTCCGCCGACTGCCACCGGCGCCGGCACGCCGACGGCGGCGACGGCCTCACACCGGCTGTCGCCGTCGTTCGCGCAGCAGGGTGCGGCGTGCGCCTCCCTGGAGCGCCGGGCTCTCCTTCGCGACAGTCAGGGTCTGCAGTCCGCCGCCTCACACCACACACCGCGACACCACACACCGCGACACCACAGACTGCGACACCGGAGGCCGGGACACCCGAGACGCGCGACACGGCGCGAGCAGCGACGGGCACTGCCCGGCACCTTGAGCGTGCAGGGCCAGAGCCCCTGGACGGCCCGTCCGCCGCGACGGCGGGCCGTCGTCAGGGGAGTCGGGGCCGGTGGTGAAGGTCCACGAGGTGCCGGTGAAGTCGTCTCCGGAGTAGCCGGTCACCTGGTAGCCGGGGGCCGGCCGCCGTGAGGGCAGACTGCGGGGCCTAGACCTGCGAGCCTGAGTTGCTCAGCGTCGTAGTCGCCGACAGCGAGGACCGCGGCCGGTCGGCACGCCCGCGGTAGCCGGAGTCCGGGGATTCCATCACGCGCTCTACCGCCTCGACGGCCCGTCAGACGGTACGCGGCTGGGACTGCCGGGTTCATGGTTCTGCTGGTGGGGGAAGGTCGGCGGCACCCAGACGCACGGTGAGGCACAGTCGGGTCCTCCTGGGTCCCGGAAGGTGTCGAACCCGTCATTCCGTGGTGCAGTCATGTCATGGCCTCACCGCTCACGGATGACCAGGACGCTCTCGTGCCTCCGCGGCGCGAGCGTCCCTCCCGGCTGATCGACGTCGCCGTCGCCCTGCTGCTCCTGATCGCGGACGCTGTCATCGTCGTCGTCGCCGTGGTGCTGCTCGTCGCGGTCGGCATGGGCAGGGCGCACTCGCCGTACTCCCCCTCGACCGCACACTCCCCCGACGCCCCGGTCCTGGCGTGGCTCGTCATCTGGGGCGTTCCGGCGGTGGCGGCAGCCGGCGCCGTCGTGCACGCCCGCCTGAGGATGCCCGTCACGGCCGTTGTGCAGATCCTGTTCACCCTCGCCTGCACCTTCCTGGCCATCGCATGGACGCGCATGCTGCTGTCGTGAGGAAGGCGCGCCCCGCCCGCACCGACCGGAGCAGGCGGGCTGGAGGGGCCAACTGACCGATACCCTTCGACGGCTGTGCCACGCCGGAGCAGGCGGCGCTCGGGCACCGGGCCGCGAGGTGTCACCACGTCACGGGCAGCTCCAGCGGTAAGCGCCGGATGGTCCGGGTGTCCCAGCGCACGGCCTCGGCCGGAACCGCCAGGCGCAGGCCGGGCAGTCGGGTGAACAGGACCCCGATCGCGGTGCTGAGTTCCGCGATCGCGAGCGTGCTGGCGATGCAGTGATGATTGCCCCAGCCGAAGGTCATGTGGGGATGGGACGAACGGTCGACGTCCAGGGCGTCAGGGTCCGCGAACACCGCCGGGTCCCGATTGGCCGCCAGATAGGAGACGTGGACGAAGTCACCCGCGCGGATCAGCACGCCCTCCACTTTCACGTCCTCCAGGGCGATGCGCGGGATGCCGACGCCCTTGCGGAAGGGGATGTGCCGCAGGAGTTCGTCCAGCAACCGGGGCAGCTGCTCGGGACTGCGCCTCAGCAGGTCCGCGAGCTCGGGACGGGTGAGCAGGGTGAAGGCGATGTTGCTGATCTGACAGGTCGCCGTGTCGTTGCCGCTGAGGATGAGCGTCAGTGCCAGGACGGCCAACTCGTCGTCGCTCAGGGGCTCCTCGCCCTGCTCACAGGCCGCCATGGTGTTGATGAGGTCATCACCCCCTTCCACCCGGCGTGCGGCGACGAGCGCGGTGAAGTAGGAGCGCAGGAACTGCTTGGCCTCGGCCGCCGCCTGCCTGGCTTCGGGGGCGGTCGTGAGCATCTGCTGGGTGTAGCGCAGCATGAGAGGCCGGTCCGCGGCGGGTACGTCCAGCAAGGCGCAGATGGTGTGGTTGGGCAGCTGCGCGGACAGGCCGAGGGCCAGGTCGGCCGGCGGGCCCTGCTCGATCATCTCGTCCACGAGACGGTGGGCCACTTGTTCGATGGCCGGCGTCATGCGCTTCACGCTGCTCTGTGTGAAGGCCCGGGCGGCGGCATGACGGAGTCGGGTGCTGCGCGGCGGGTCCATGACGTTGAGCGACTCCGGGGAGACGATCGGCTCGGGAGTCATCCGGGGGTAGTCGCGGCCGACGATGCCGGCCCGGCTGAACCTCGGGTCGGTCGTCACCTGGCGTACGCCGTCGAAGCTGGTGACCAGCCACGCGTCGGCTTCGCCGTAGGGCAGTCGGATACGGCTGACCGGGCCGCCGGCCATGAGCTGTGCGAGTGACGGGTCGAAGGCCAGTTGCTCGCTGAAGTCGAAGGGACAGGCGGCGACGTGAGCCATGTGTACTCCTGAACGCGTGCTGCGGTGCGGCCAAGTGGGCGGAACCGGGTGGGCCCGGGGCACGGACGCCCGGCCCGCCGGGGACATCTCGCATAGTGCGGCAGCGCGCCGCTCCATGCACCCAGTGCCGGTCAAACGGCAGAAAGCGGGGAGACGTGCCCGATCCGAGTCCTCAGACACCGCAGCGGCCGGCCGTGGACGTGCTGGTCGTCGGCGGTGGCCCCACCGGTCTCACCCTCGCCTGCGATCTGGCCAGGCGTGGTGTGCGTACCCATGTCATCGAGGCCGGCGACCGGCTCCTCCCCGGGTCGCGCGGCAAGAGCCTGCAGTCCCGCACGCTGGAGGCGTTCGACGACCTCGGCGTCGCCGACGCGCTGAGGGCCGCCGGTTCCCCGTTCCCGCCCATGCAGACCTGGCGCGACGGCGAGCGCCAGGGCGAGTGGCAGCTGATCCAGCCGGACCCTGAGGCCCCGGTGTCACGGCACCCGCGTCCGTGGCTGGTCCCTCAGTGGCGTACACAGGACATCCTGCGCGATCGGCTGCTCGACCTGGGCGGAACACTGGAGTGTGGTGCCCGGCTCACCTCCGTCACCCACACCGACACGCATGTGACGGCCGAGGTGACGCACTCCGACGGTGGCCGTCGCCTGATGTCGGCGCTCTACCTGGTGGGCGCGGACGGCAGCCACAGCACGGTGCGCGAGTCCCTGGGCATCGCCATGAAGGGTGAGGACGGCGGGCTCCGCTCGGCCGTGGTGGCGGACGTACGCGTCGAGGGACTGGATCGCGATCACTGGCACATCTGGCCCGACCCGGCAGGTGAACTGCTGCTGTGTCCGCTGCCCGGAACCGACGACTTCCAGCTGAACGCCAAGATCACCGGTGAGGAGTTCACCGCGACGCCCGAGACCGTGCGCCGTCTGGTCGCCGCCCGTACCCATCTGTCCTCCGACGCCGTCACGGACGTGGGATGGTTCTCGTTCTACCGGCCTCGTACCGCGATGGCCGAACGCTTCCGTCAGGGGCGCGTCTTCCTCGCCGGGGACGCCGCGCACGTGCACCCGCCCGGCGGTGGCCAGGGGCTGAACATCGGCGTGCAGGATGCCTACAACCTCGGCTGGAAGCTGGGCCAGGTCATCGACCGCCATGCCCCGGACACGCTGCTGGACAGTTACGAAGCCGAGCGCCGGGCCGCCGCGGCGGACACGCTGGACCTCAGCACGCGCCTGTACCGGGCCGGTCGCACACCGCAGGACGCCGACGAGCAAGCACGATACCGGGGTCGGGTCTGCCACCTGTTGTCAGTGCATTACCGCGACAGTGAGCTCTCGACCGACGCGCGGGAGCGCCGTTCTCCCACCGGATTCCAGGCCGGCGACCGTGCGCCGGACCTCCCGTGCGTCACCACCGAGGGCCCCTCCCGGAGCCTCTTCGACCTGCTGAGAGGCCCGGACTTCACCTTGCTCGCGGTGAACTGTGCTCCGCCCCCCGAGGCAGCCGGTCTGCGCAGCCACCAGGTGACCGGCGGACCGCTCGCGCAGGAACTGGGTACCGGACTGTTCCTCATCCGCCCCGACCAGCACATCGGTCTGGCTGCTGACGGCCCTGAGCACCTCGGCCGGTACCTGGCACGCGTCGGGCTGAAGGGCACCGGTATGTAGCAGGCCCCTGCACCTCGTGTACCGACCCGGCCACTCTCGGGGCCGGCGCAGGTCCGGTGGCCAGACGTCACCGGACCTGCTGGAGCGTGAGGTCAGCGTCGGCGTGCCCAGCCGGCACCGACGCCGGCCACCTGCAGACCCAGGCACATCAATCCCAGCAACATGACGTTCGTCGAAGAGAACACATCGTTGGTGCTGATCTCAGTCGCGTTGATCAGAAACGCCAGGAAGAACAACACTGCCGCGACTATGCCGAGCATGACGAGCTCCTCTCGAAGGGGATGCAGCCCGTATGCCCCGACTTCACGCCCGCAGACACCGGGATGTTCGCCCGCCTGTGCGGGCGCCGATGAAGTCCTCCGGCAGCTGCGACTGCCACCACGAGTGTCAACTCGCTTCCGGCAACGTCCTGTTGACACCGAACACCGCGAACCGGAGGCCGACGTCGAACAAAAGGACGCTACTCATCGGGAACAAGTGCCTGCTCTTGTCCGTACCATCTCCCACCAGGACAACGTGCGGTACACAGGAAGGGTCAGCGCCATGCCCGAGACAGCAACTCCCGCCACCGAACTGGCATCGCAGTACATCGCCCAGGTGACGGGCGACCTCGACGCCAACCTCAAGGAACAGGAACGCATCAGCGCGGACATCGCCTCCCTGCAGGAGCAGCTGGCCGCTCTGCAACACGACCACAGCGTGCTGGTCAGCATGCAGCAGGCACTCGGCATCACTCAGGCCCAGACCGCGTCCGCGGTCGAGTCCAAGAGTGCCACCGTGCCCTCCCCGCGGCGGAAGAAGGCCGGCGCCGCGGCCGGTGGGAAGCAGAAAGCACGCAAGTCAGCTGCCGCCCCCGCGAAGAAGACGGCCCGGAAGTCGGCGGCCAAGACGCCGGACACCGCACAGGGCGCCGAGCTGACCCTGGTCGAGCTCATCCGCCGTCACCTCGCCGAGCAGAAGGAGCCGCGCTCCGCCGCCGAGATCTCCACAGCGCTCGGCCAGGCCCACCCCGACCGCGACATCTCGCCGAAGGTCGTACGCGTCACCCTCGAGGGCCTCGTGGCCAAGAGCGGGGCCGAGCGCTCGAAGCAGGGCAGGTCCGTCTTCTACAGCGCGCCCGCGCAGAGCGGGAAGTCCGCCCCCGAAACCGGGGCCAAGCCCGAGCCCACGGACAGCTGACGGCAGGAGGCACTGCGGCCGGATCACCGACATCAAGGTTGGTCGACCCGGCCAAGCTCGCGCTGATGAACCTGCCGGATCCGGCGTGACGGCTGTCGGGTCTGCGTCCGAAGACCGGCTGAGCAGAGAGATGGGGTGAGGAGGTCACATCCGGCCGGAGGCCGATGAGGCCGAACTCGGTTACATGCTGCTGCCGGAAGTCTGGGGATGCGGCTATGCCGCCGAGGCGTGCGCGGCGGCGCTCGGCTGGTTCGCCGACGCGCATCCCGGCGAGCCGGTGGTGCTCTGCACCCAGACCGCCAACGAGCGCGCGATGGCCCTCGCGGTGAAGCTGGGGTTCACCGAGGTGGAGCGGTTCGAGGAGTACGGCGCCGAGCAGTGGTTCGGCGTGTGGGCGTCGGGCATGCCCTCCGGTTGAGCGGCCGCTTCCCGAGGCCGGTCAGTCGAGTGACTGCTGCCGGTGAGCCGAAAGGAAAACGAGGTGCCGGATGAGCCTCGGCACGCGCCGCCAGTGCCAGTGACTGCACAAGGGCGAGGGCTTCGTCACTGAGACGCAGGACGCTCGCGACCTCGCCCTCGGCCGCGCGGTCACGAAGAGCCCGCTCCAATGCCTCGACCACGACCTCGTGAGGCAGCGCAGGAAGGTTCTCGAAGCTCAGGTGAGAGTGCACCACACGAGGCTAGGTGCCCCGCCGTACGCGCTCCGCCGGCAACGCCGAGGGGAGCGTTGCCTGATGCGGCACTAGCGGGCGGAGGCTTGCGCCGTGGCGGGGGCGTTCGTGGGCTGCGCGTGGCGGGGGGCTGCCGGCTCCGGTCGGGTGTCCGGGGACTCCAGACGGAGCATGGCTGCCTCGTCCGGGGTGCCGGGGGCTGCTTGGTAGACGATCATGCGCTGGCCGCCCGTCCGGGCCAGTCGCATGACCTCGTAGGTCAGGGTCATCGGGCCGGCCGCGGGGTGCCGGAACGACTTCTGGCCGCCGCCGCGTTCGCAGACGTCGTATCGCTCCCAGAGACGGGCGAACTGCGGTGACTTCAGCATCAGTTCGCCGACGAGCGTGGTGAGCTCGGGGCTGTCCGGGTCGGCCCCGCCGACCGCCCGCAGATGCGCGACCGACAGGGCGACGGTCTCCTCCCACGGTTCGTAGAGCGTCCGGCCGACCGGGTGGAGGAAGAGGTAGCGCGTCAGGTTCCGCTGGTCCTCGGGCCAGTCCCAGAGCCCGGGCATCAGCCGTCGTCCGGGCGGGTTCGCGGCCAGGACACGGTTGTACCGGCTCACCACATAGGCGGGCAGCGGACGCACCGACTCCAGCATCCGCAGCACCGAGTCGCGTACGTCGTGGTCCGCGCAGGCCGGCAGCTCGGAGGCGCGGCCGGAGGCCAGCTCCGCGAGCTCGTGCAGGCGCTCGAAGCCGTCGCCGCGCAGCCGGAGGGTACGGCCGAGTGCGTCCACGACGGCCGGGGAGGGGTTGGTCTCCCGGCCGCGCTCCAGGCGGATGTAGTAGTCGACGCTCACCCCGGCCAGCGCGGCCAGCTCCTCGCGGCGCAGTCCGGGCGTGCGGCGCAGGCCCGCGCCGGCCGGGAGACCGACGTCCTCCGGGCGTACCTGCGCTCTGCGGGCCTTCAGGTATCGGCCGAGCTCCGTGCCCCTCGCATCCGATGTCGTCATCAGGTCATTGTCGCAGGCGGTCAAGAGGCGTGGGGGGCCGTGTCAGGACCAGGAACGCCGCACCCGGGGCGGAGTGCGGTCTGTCGGGGGCCGCGGGTCGGACGGAGAGTTGGTGTCGGAGCGGGCGGCCCGGCCGCCGGAGCCCAGGGGGTGCACGACACCGGACCGCGGCCCCGGTGCGCCGCAGCCGCCCGCCCGGTCATCCCTTCCACCCTCCCTGCCCAGCCGTTCTCGCGCATTCAAGGAGCTCACCATGCCGGCCACCCCTCCGCTGTCCTCCTCCACGACCTCCGGTCCCGGGCACGAGGCAGCGCCGCCGACACCGCGGCCGGGGCGACGTACGCCGGACCGGGGCCGACCAGAGGTGCCGCCCTCCGAGACCGTCAGCGCGCCGCGGCGAGGCGGCGCCGCCCTGGTCGCTTCGCTTCTCGGCTTCACAGTGATCACCATCGACGTCTCGGCCGTGAACATCGCGCTGCCCTCGATCCGCAGCTCCCTCGACAGCGGAATGTCCGGACTGCAGTGGGTCGTTGACGCCTACACCCTGATGTTCGCGGCCCTGATGCTCTCGGCCGGCGCACTCGCCGACCGCACCGGCGCCCGCCGCGCCTACACCTGGGGCGTCGCCCTGTTCACCCTCGCTTCCCTCGCCTGCGCGCTGGCACCCGACACCGGTGTGCTGATCGCCTCGCGCGTGGCGCAGGGCGCTGCCGCCGCGATCGTCATGCCGGCCTCGCTGGCTTTGATCCGGCAGGCCTACGAGGACGCGCGGTCGCGCGCCCGGGCCATCGCCCTGTGGACGGTCGGCGGCTCGGTGGCGATGGCCGCGGGGCCCGTGCTGGGCGGGCTGCTCACCGACACGGCCGGCTGGCGGGCTGTCTTCCTGCTCAACCTTCCCGTGGGCGCGGTCGTCCTGGGCCTGCTGCTGCGGGTGCCGCGCTCTCCCCGCCGGCCCGCCGCGCTGGACCTCGCCGGCCAGCTCACCGCCGTACTGGCCTTGGCGGGGCTGGCGTTCGCCGTGATCGAGGGCGGCCACCTGGGCTGGACCAGCGGACCCGTCCTGGGCGCTGCCGCGCTCGCGCTCGTCTCCGGGTGCGCCTTCCGCGCGGTGGAGGCCCGGCACCCTCGGCCGATGGTTCCGCCGGCCATGCTGAGGGACCGCCGGGTGGCCGTCCCACTCGCCGTCGGTTTCGCCATCAACGCCGCCTTCTACGGCGGGATCTTCCTGCTCGGGCTGTACTACCAGCAGCTGCGCGGCATGTCGGCCGTCGCGGCCGGGTTGATGTTCGTGCCGATGTCGGCGGTCGTGACGGCGACCAACCTGGTGTCGCCGCGCCTCGCCGAGCGCGTCGGGCGACGCCCGGTCATCGTCACCGGGCAGCTCGTCTTCACCGGAGCGATGCTGGCCATGCTGCCGCTCGCCGCACACACCCCGCTGTGGCTCGTGCTCGTCCTGCTGCTGCCGCTCAGCGTCGGCGGGGCGCTCGCGGTGCCCGCCGTGACCGCGCTGATGATGGACGCCGTCCCGCAGGAGCGGGCGGGAACCGCCTCCGGGCTCCTCAACTCCCTTCGCCAGACCGGCGGCGCGCTCGCCGTCGCCCTCTTCGGGGGCCTGATCTCCGGCTCCGGCGAGGTCTTCTCCCTTCCGGGCATGCGCGCCGGCCTCCTCACGGTCGCCGCCCTCCTCCTCGCAACCGCCGCTCTCGCCCGGCTCCTCCTGCCTCGGGGGTGACGTGGCGTCACCACATGTCCGGCAGCGGCCGGCCGCCGATCACGGGTGGCAGGTGAGTGACCGGCGGGGCCACGCCGCCGGATGGACCAACCCGCTCGTTCGCGATGCATGGGACATAACCTGCGCGATATGAAGAAATGCCATATCGCACCTCTGGCGTGCCTGGCGGCGTTGGTCGGGACGGGCCTCGGCGCCGCTCCGCCCACCGCCGCCCACACGGTCCATGTCGTGAGACCGGGAGAATCGATCCAGAAAGCGGTGGACAGCGCTCGGCCGGGCGACACCGTGCTGCTCGCGCGCGGCACCCACCATGGGAGCGTCAACGTGACCACGCCCGGGCTCACCCTGCACGGCATGGGCCGCGGCACGGTGCTCCGGCCGGCGGTGGGCACGAGCACCGCCACCACCGCCCCGAGCACCGCATCGCCCCTCGCGAGGGCCGCCGACAGCTGTGCCGCGGCCGGCAACGGCATCTGTGTGGTGGGCACCAAGGACCACGGCGTCGACGGCGTCACCATCGCCTCCCTGACGGTGACCGGTTTCGACAAGACCGGCGTGTACGCCCATGAGGCGGACGGACTGACCGTGCGGGATGTCACCGCGGCCAGGAACGGGGTGTGGGGCATCGCCACCGAGCACTCGCTCCGTGGCGTGTTCCGCGGCAACACGGCCCGGGACAACGGCGACGCGGGTCTGCTTCTCGCCAACTCGGTGAAGGAGGAGTTGGGAGCCCCGGACACCGAGGGCACCGTCGTGGAGCACAACCGGCTGGAGGGCAACCGGATCGGCGTCACCGTCCGCCGGCTGCGCAACCTGACCGTCGAGGGCAACCACCTCACGGGCAACTGCGCGGCCGTCTTCGTCGTCGGCGACGAGAACAAGCCCAAGGCCGGCTTCGTGACCGTGCGCGGCAACCGCATCGAGCGCAACAACAAGTTCTGCCCGAAGACGGCCCGGCTGGACGCCCTGCAGGGATCCGGCATCGTGGTGACGGGCGCCGACGACAACCTGATCACTCACAACGTGATCAAGGACAACGTCGGCAACTCCCCCCTGTCGGGAGGCATCGTCCTGTTCAAGAGCTTGGTGGGCACGGCCAGCGAGCGCAACCGGATCAGCGCCAACCTGCTGCAGGGCAACTCCCCCGCGGACCTGGTCAACAGGGATCTCGGTCAGGGCAACACGTTCCAGGACAACTCCTGCGCGTCGTCCCAGCCCGTCGGCCTGTGCTGACCGCCCGCCTCGCTCTTGGCGAACCCATCGCTCGCACGCATGCCCCGTGATCCTCGTGCTTCACATGACCCTAGAAGGAAGGAAGGCGGCACATGACAACCACTCAGCCTGCCCCTGCGCCGTCCATGCGGCTGCGGGAACTCGCATTCGGGGCGGCATGTGCCGCCGCCCTGCGCGCGGCCGCCCGGCTGGGCGTCGCCGACGCCCTCGGTGACACCCCCATGGCCGTGGAGGACATCGCGGCCGCGGTGAAGAGCGAACCCCGCCCGCTGCGACGGCTCCTGCGGGCCCTGTCCTGCTACGGCGTCTTCGCCGAACAGCCGGACGGGACCTTCGCACACACCGACGTCTCCCGGCTGCTGCGCGAGGACGATCCCGACAGCCTGCGCGCCATCTCGCTGTGGTGCACCGAGCCGTGGACCTGGGACGTCTGGCCGAAGCTGGACGAGGCGGTGCGCACCGGCCGCAACGTGGTGGAGGGCCTGTACGGCAAGGAGTTCTTCCCCTACCTCAACGAGGACGCCCCGGAGTCGGCCGACGTCTTCAACCGCGCCATGACGACCTCCAGCGTGCAGTCGGCGCGCGATGTCGCCGAGTTCCTCGACCTGTCGGGGAGCGCGTCGGTCGCCGACATCGGCGGCGGTCAGGGGCACGTGGTCGCGAGCCTGCTGGACAAGTACCCCGCGATGCACGGGACACTGCTCGACCTTCCCCGGGTGGTGGAGAACGCCCTGCCGAGACTGCGCCCGGGCGGCGACCTCGCTGATCGTGCGCGCGTGGTGCCCGGCGACGTCCGGACGGCCGTCCCGGTGCAGGCCGACGTCTACGTCATCAAGAACATCCTGGAGTGGGACGACGAGAGCACGGCCCGCACCCTGCGCAACGTCCGTGAGGCCGGTGGTCCCGGGACGCGGGTCGTGGTCATCGAGAACCTCGTGGACGACACGCCGTCCATGCGGTTCAGCACGGCGATGGACCTGCTGCTGCTCCTCAACGTGGGCGGGGCGAAGCACACCACCCAGAGCATGACGGACCGGCTGACCGAGGCGGGCCTGGTCATCGACGACATCCGTCCGGTCAACCCCTACCTGCACGCGTTCGACTGCCACGTTCCCGGCTGATCCGACCGCGTCCCGCGGTCCTCGTGCCCCGGGAACCGCACGGCAGACCACCGGTCGCCGGGTCCGCGACGCTGCGGACCCGGCGACCGGTGGTCACGGGCGGCGGTCAGCCGGCCGGCTCGCGCTCCCAGAGGTAGAAGCGCTGCGCCATGGCGTCCTTGGGGGAACGCCAGGTCTCCGGGTCGTACGCGCTGACGTACGCGGCCAGCCGCTCGCTGACGTCCCGGAACTCGGGATGCCCGCTGATCTCGGCGATGGCGGGACCGGGATCGCGCTCGGCCTCGATCAGGTGCATGTACACATCGCCGAACTGGAAGAGGCTGCGCCGGGTCACCCCGACGAGCCGCGGCAGCTCCCCCCGGTCGGACTCCTCGAACACCTTGGCGATGTCGGGCGCCGATCCGGGGGCCATACGGGCGACGATCAGAGCTTGGTGCATGGGGTGAGTCTCCGTCCGGCTCAGTCGTTCAGACGGTGCGTCGCACCGCGCTCCGCCGCGATCTTCTCGATGCGGTCGCGGATCAGGGCCATCTGCACCTTGGAGTTCCGGTTGATGTTGTCCGTCATCCACTCGTCGTCGACCGGCGCGTCCGGCTTCATCGCGAAGTCCTGCGTCCAGACCATGCGGGTGCCGGCCGGTACCTCCTCGTACCGCCAGAGGATGTCCATGTGGGCGAAGGGGCCCGTCTCGACCCGGCGGGCCTTGACCGTGAGCGTCTCGCGGTCCGGCTCGCGCTCCGAGACCCAGCTCCACACGGTGCCGTTCTCGTCCGGGTGCATGGTCAGCCGGAAGGTCGTCCGGTGGCCCTCCCGGGACAGGATCTCGACGGAGGCGTACTCGCTGAACAACTGCGGCCAGTTCTCCAGGTCGTTGGTCACCTCCCAGACCAGGTCCAAGGGCGCCGCGATGGTGATCTCGTTCTGTGTGTGTCCGGTCATCTCATGCTCCTGTCAGCAGTGCACCGTTGACGAGGTCGAGGAACTGCCGGGGCGACTTGGAGCGTTCGGCGTCGGTCGGCATCGGCGTGCCGTACCGGTTCTCCAGCTCACCCACGATGCCCAGCAGGCCCAGCGAGTCGACGCCGAGACCATCGAAGGCCGTGTCGTCGCGGCGGAGTTCCTCGGGTGTGACGGTGACACCGGTGCATTTCTTCATGAGTTCGGCCAGCTCTTCCACGGTGATGCGGTCGGTCATGCCATTCCCTTCCTCTCCTGCTCCACGGCGCCTCGCTACGAGGCGTCGGTGGCGCCGTGCCGCAGCACGAGCGCCGAGTTCGACCCCATGAGTCCCCGGCTCAGAAGCAGCGCCGTGCGTACCTCGGCGGTACGGGCCCGGCCGGTCACGAGGTCGAGGTCGTGGCAGATGTCGAAGACGTGGGGGGTGGGCGGGATCAGGCCGTGCTCCATCGAGAGCACCGCTGTCGCGGCGTCCACCAGCGGCGCCGCGCAGTAGGCCCGGCCGATCCCGGTCTTCGGCGCGGTGACGGGCACGCGGTTGCCGTGCGCCCCGAGAGCATCGGCGATGGCCAGGGCCTCGGCGCGGTCGGCCTCCGGTACGCCGAGGGCGTCGGCGAAGACCACGTCGACGTCCTCGGGAGCGCAGTCGGCCTCGGCCAGGGCCCCTCGGATGGCCTGGGCGAGCCCTTCCCGGGACTCCTCCCAGCGGGAGGCTCCGGTGAAGGTCGCCGCGTGTCCGGCCAGGTGGGCCCGCACGCGCGCGCCCCGTGCCCGGGCCCTGCCCTCGGCCTCCACCACGACCATGGCGCCGCCCTCTCCGGGCACGAACCCGCAGGCCGCGGAGGTGAACGGACGGTAGGCACGGGCCGGATCGTCGACCGTGCTGAGCTCTGGGTAACCGAGCTGGCAGACCACCGAGTAGGGCGCGATCGGCGCCTCGGTGGCACCGGCCACGATCACATCGGTGCCTCGCCGCACGGCCCGCGCCGCGTGGGCGAGGGCGTCCAGGCCGCCGGCCTCGTCGGCGGCGACGACCGAGCAGGGGCCCTTGAAGCCCCGTCGGATGGAGATCTGGCCGGTGCTGGCGGCGTAGAACCAGGCGATGGACTGGTACGGGCCGACGAAGCGACTGCCCTTGCCCCACAACTGCTGGAGTTCGCGCTGTCCGAACTCGCCGCCGCCGGAACCGGCCGCGGTGGCCACGCCCACGGAGAACGGCGCCTCGTCGGTCTCGGGCCGGTGCAGCCGGGCGTCGTCCAGCGCGAAGTCGGCCGCGGCCATCGCGAAGTGGGTGAACCGGTCGGTCTGGACGAGGAAGCGTTCCTCGATCGCCGCCGACGGGTCGAAGTCGCGCACTTGGCCCGCCACCCGCAGCGGCAGGTGTTCACAGCCCTCCCGGGTGATGCGCTCCAGGGCGCTGATGCCCTCCGCGGTGGACTTCCAGAAGGTCTCGGTACTGGCTCCGTTGGGCGCGACCACACCGATTCCCGTGACGGCCGCGCGCCGTGGACGGGGTTCGCTCATCGTGTCTTCTCCCTCGGCCGGTTCATGACCACCGCGGACTGGAAGCCGCCGAATCCGCTGCCCACCGAGAGCACGCCGGTGAGCTTGCGCTCACGGGCGACGCGCGGGACGTAGTCCAGGTCGCACTCGGGATCGGGGGTCTCGTAGTTCGCGGTCGGCGGTACGACCTGGTGGGCCAGGGCCAGTACACAGGCGACGAGTTCGATCGCTCCGATGGCGCCCAGGGAGTGGCCCACCATCGACTTGATGGAACTCATGGGGGTGTCGTAGGCGTGCGGGCCCAGAACTCGTTTCACCGCGGCGGTCTCATGACGGTCGTTCTGCTTGGTGCCCGACCCGTGCGCGTTGACGTAGTCGATCGCGGTGGGGTCGAGCCGTGCGCAGTTGAGGGCGTCCTCGATGGCCCGGGCCATCTCCAGGCCCTCGCTGGTCAGACCGGTCATGTGGTAGGCGTTGCCGAAGGTGGCGTACCCGCCGAGCTCGCAGTAGACGTGGGCGCCGCGGGCCCGGGCGTGCTCGAGCTCCTCCAGGACGAGTACGGCGCCGCCCTCGCCCATGACGAACCCGTCGCGGTCGGCGTCGAAGGGCCGTGAGGCGTGGGCCGGGTCGTCGTTGTTCGGGGAGGTGGCCTTGATCGCGTCGAAGCACGCCATGGTGATCGGGGAGATCGGCGAGTCCGAGGCGCCGGCGATGCACACGTCGGCCCGGCCCTCCTGGACGGTGTGGAAGGCGTACCCGACCGCGTCGAGCCCGGAGGTACAGCCCGTGGAGACGGTCTGGACCGGGCCGTGTGCCCCGAAGCGCTCCGCCACCGTCGAGGCGAGCGTGCTGGGCGAGAACGCGCGGTGCAGTTCCGGGCCCGCCTTGCGGTGGTCCACGTCCCAGTGCTGTCCGCTGTCACTGACCAGGACGTAGTCGTTCTCCAGCCGGGTGGTGCCGCCGACCGCGGTGCCCAGCGAGACACCGACGCGCCACGGGTCCTCGGCGCCCACGTCGAGACCGGCGTCCCGTACCGCTTCCTCGCCCGCGACCAGCGCGAACTGGATGTAGCGGTCGCAGCGTTCTACGTCCCGCATGTCCAGGCCGTGGGCAGCCGGGTCGAAGTCGCACTCGGCGGCGATCCGGGAACGCAGACCGGACGGGTCGAAGAACGTGATGGCCCGAGTCGCCGTACGCCCGTCCGTCAGGAGGTTCCAGAACGCCGGTACTCCTATGCCGCCGGGAGCGACGATGCCTATGCCGGTGACCACCACTCGTCGCGTCATGACCGGACCTGACGTCGTGCGGCTGCCTCCGCCCCCACCACCGCGGACTCGGCGTCGGTTTCCTCGGTGTCGACGTGGCCCAGCGGCGGGCTCGGGGCCAGCGGGCCGAGGTGGAACACCATCCGCGCCTCCACGTCGCCGACGTTGCGGAAGCGGTGGCGCACGTTGAGGGGGATCAGCAGCCCCTGCTCGGGCTGCAGCGGGTGCGGCTCGCCGTCGAGGTCCACCTCCAGCTGCCCGCACACCACGTACACGAACTCCTCGGAGTACGGGTGGTAGTGCTCGGCGATGCGGTCACCGGGCTCGATGAGGGCCACGCCCATGAAACCGCTGGTGGCGCCGACCGCGGCCGGAGTGAGCATGGCACGCAGGTCACCGCCTCGCCGGCGGTTGGGCTCGACGTCGCTCATGCTCACGATTCTGGGACGAGATGTGATCACGCGTTCCTCCGTTGATGTGCTGCACCACCGTGGGAGAGGCAGGCACCGCCTCTCCCACGGGACGGTGAATCAGGCGTCGGGCGAGCGGCGGTCGGTGACGAGGTCCATGCGCGCGAGTTCGAGGAGGCGCGCCATGACGCCGTCCTTCGACGCGGTGGCGTCCGTGCCCGCGTCGTCCAGAAGCGTCGTCAGCTCGGCCACCTGCGCCGAGTCGGCGAGACCCAGGATCTGGACCGGGTCGGCGGCTTCGAGCCCGTCGCGCACGTCGACGAGCCGCACGACGACGTCGTCGCGCTGGAAGACGGTGCTGCGCAGGACCGGGCTGCGCGGGTCGTCCGCCGCCGCCTCGTCCTGACGGGACAGGAGTTCGGCCAGCTTCATGCCGAGGTCCGGCCGGGCCGGGTAGTACAGGGCGCACCGCTCGGCCTGGGAGTCCTGCCGACCCACCGTCACGTGATGGACGGCCGGCAGCGCGGCCCTGGTGAAGAAGGCCCGGGCGGACTCGGGGTCGTCGAGGTCGCGGTCCTGCTCCAGATGGGGGTTGATGGCCTCCTCGACGGCCCGGACCTCGGGCTGCCGGGCGACGTGGCGCAGCGCGGCCAGCAGATCGCCCCGCACCTCGATGGCCCGCACCACGCGGTTGCCGTGCATGAACAGGGAGGTGCGGCACAGCCGGGTGGTGTCGTCGACCTGCGGCTCGGGCGAGGCGTAGTCGGCGAGGATCTTGGCGACGATCTCCTCGCTGCCCGGCTTGACGGTGAAGGTGAGCGCGTGCCGGATGACGCCGTCGCCGATCCTGGGCGCCGTCTGGAGCCGGCGCTCCGCCTGGTCGGCGTCCGCCGCCGGGCCGCCGGTCTCGCGGACGACGTGGAAGCGCAGTGACCGGGTGTCGCGCACGCAGCTGTGCAGCGGCTCCACCATCCGCACGTGCTCCTCGCTGTTGACCCAGGCGAGGAACGGCGGGGCGCTCTCCCACTCGCTGGTGATGAGCCATTGGGAGGGGTTCTCGATCGACTGGCACAGCTGGTCGCTGACGTGCCCGGGGACGGACGCGACCTGGTTGCACAGCTGTTCGTAGGCATCGAGGAACTCCTGCTGGGCGCCGTCGTGGACGTCGACCAGGAGGACGACTCGGAGCCGGGAACCGTCGAACACGGACTGCGAGACATGGTGCGACGCCTGTTGCGCCCGCGAACCTGCAACCCGTTCGGATGTGGTGGTCATCCTGCGCACATCTCCTTCGCGGAGGGGGAAAGTGAACGTTGGCCGCAGTGATGCGACGTCAGCGTTCCTCGATCCTGTGCCTGTCCCCGCGCATCGCGCGACTCGGATGAAGTACGTGAGTGACAGGGCCGGTGACGCACGGACCTGATGGGCGAAGGAGACCTCGGCCGTCGGCGTGCTCCTCGGTCCGCCGGTCGCGGTCCCCCGCACAGGTGATGTGCGCGTCCGCGCCCCGGCGTCCTCCCGCCCGTGTCACCGTCTTCGCCACCGGCGTCAGGGGCGCCGGTGGCGAAGGCGGCCGATGCCGCCGCCGCGGGCAGGGCTCGCGCAGAACGCCTCACGCGAGCGGAGCCGCCCGCGGGGTTCGGACGACCGCCAGTCCGTCCCGCAGGACCTCGCGCAGCACCGCCTCGGCCTCCGCCTCCGGGCCCGGTGACCGCCATGCGACGAAGCCGTCGGGCCGGACGAGCACGGCGCCCCCACGTCCCGTGCCGTGGCGCTCCGCCCAGTCGGTGGCCTCCTCGGGCACCAGGTCCGCCCGAGCTCCGCTGCCCACCCGGTACGACGTGAGCGGGAGGGACAGTTCGTCGGCGAGGCGCACGGCGGCCGCGTGCCACTCGTTCGGCTCTGCCGCGTCGCTGAGCAGGACGAGGGACCGCTCGTAGAGGTCGAGCGTCGAGATCCGTTCGTCCCCGCGGCGCACCCACAGGTGCGGCGCCCTGCTGCCGGGTCCGCCGGTCAGGTCGAGGCTCTCCGGCACCACCGGGGCGGCGGGGTCGGCGCCGACGACGGCGCCCTGCGGGTAGCGGTAGCCGAGGGCCACGTTGAGGATGCCCTGTCGTGGGCCGCCACCGCCCGCTCCGGGCGGGGCGGCGAATCCCGGGTGGCTGTGCTCGGCCGACCGGGCCGCGGCCCGCGCGCTGGTGGCCTCGGCCACGGGACGGCGCTCGGCGTCGTAGGTGTCCAGCAGTTCCTCCCCGGCCCAGCCGTCGAGCACGGCGGCCAGCTTCCAGGCGAGGTTGTGGGCGTCCTGGATACCGGTGTTGGACCCGAAGGCCCCGGTGGGGGACATCTCATGAGCCGAGTCACCGGCGAGGAACACACGCCCCGACCGATAGCTGCGGGCGACCCTCTGGGCGGCGTGCCAGGGCGCCTTGCCGGTGATCTCCACATCGAGGTCGGGGACGCCGACCGCCCGGCGGATGTGCTCGGCGCACCACTCGTCCGTGAACTCGTCCAGACGCTGTCCGTGCTCGGGGTGCCAGGGGGCGTGGAAGACCCAGTTCTCGCGGTTGTCCACCGGCAGCAGGGCGCCGTCGGCCTCCGGGTTCGTCAGGTAGCAGACGATGAAGTGACGGTCGCCCACGACGTCGGCGAGCCGGTGGGAGCGGAAGGTGAGGCTGACGTTGTGGAACAGGTCGCCGGGTCCGCTCTGAGCGATGCCGAGCTGCTCACGTACGGGACTGCGGGGGCCGTCCGCGGCGACGAGATAGTTCGCGCGGATGGTGGTGTGCTCACCCGTCTCACGGCTCTTGACCACGGCGGTCACACCGGTGGGGTCGCTGTCGAACGACATCAGTTCGGTGGAGAAGCGCAGGTCGCCGCCGTGCCTGCGGGCGTGGTCGAGCAGGACCGGCTCGAGGTCGTTCTGGCTGCACAGGCACCAGGCGCTGGGGCTGAAGCGGGCCAGTCCACCGCCCGGGTCGATGTCCTTGAACAACCACTCGCCCGCGTCGCCGACCAGGGTGGGCGCCTGCAGGATGCCGTGGTTGACGGACAGGGTGGCGGCCGCCTCCTGGATGGCCTTCTCCACACCCGCCACCCGGAACAGTTCCATGGTGCGGACGTTGTTGCCCCGGCCTCGCGGGTGGATGGAGGTCCCCGCGTGGCGCTCCACCAGCAGGTGCGGTACGCCCAGCCGTCCCAGGAACAACGAGGTTGCCAGGCCGACCAGGGAGCCGCCCACGATGAGGACCGGGACGTCGACGGTGCGCGGGCCCGCCTGTCCGGCTCGTTCTTTCATCACTCTCGCCTCCAGTGCGTCGATGCCGCCGGCCCATCCGGTTGCGGCGGCGATCCTCATGCATGCCCCGGGGAGGTGACGGCGGCTCAGGCTTCACCCGCGTGCTTCGCGGTACGGCCCTCTGGGACGGCGGGGCAGATCGACCTGCGGCGGGACGGTCCGGTCGCCGGCTCGTCCGACATCGACACGCCTCCCACGGGACTCGTCCACGACGATGGGCACGCCATCGGGAATCCGTCCCCGAAGCCGGTCGAGCAGCGGCTGCACCCGGGGGAAGGTCACCGGGCAGGCGGAGGTGGATGTGCCTGGTCCGCGAGACGGCGTCGACGCTGGTGACGGATGCGTCCGGCCGGTCGGCCGGACACTGCCGCGCCGCTGTCTTCGTGCGGCCCGCCCAGATCTCGAGCAGAAGCGTGAGCGCGGTGTTCGCGGACAGGGGGACGAGCACGGCGGCGAAGAGCAGCGCCACGGCCGCGTACGCCCGGCGCGCGGGGCCGCCGGCCGCCGTCCCGGCTGCTCCGCCGTAGCTGAGGCCCGCGAAGATCACCATGCCCGCCGAGCACGGAGGCCGCCGGTGCGTCGGCGTCGCACCGAGCCGAGGGCGATGCCCATGATCGGTGTCGACAGGGGCGCGATGATCATCGCCGAACACCGCTGGTCATGCCCAAGAAACCACAGCGGCACGCGCACCCCGACCAAGACACGGTCGCCCTCGCCGGCTACGCCGTACTCCCCTGAACGAACCGTGCCGGTGCCCCGCCCACGGAGTGCGAGGCCCACAGCCCGGTGCTGGAATGGTGGCGGGGGCGGTAGGAGACAGCCGTGAGAACCAGAGGTGACGCCGTGAGCGAGGAACTCCGAGACGTGGGGCCCATCGACTACCTGGTCGTCGAGTTCCCCGGCAACCGTATGACCGGCGAGGGCTTCCCCCTCCTCGTCGATCTCGTGGACCGCGGCCTGATCCGGATCCTGGACCTGATGTTCGTCAGGAAGGACGACGACGGAACCGTGACCGGCATGGAGATCGCCGACCTCACCGGTGACGGCCGGCTCGACCTGGCCGTCTTCGAGGGCGCTTCGTCGGGCCTGCTGGGCCAGGACGACATCGAGGAGGCCGCCACCGCGCTGGAGCCCGGCTGCTCCGCGGGCATCCTGCTCTACGAGAACCTGTGGGCCGCCCCCTTCGCCGCCGCGCTGCGCCGTGGCGGGGCCAGGCTGGTCGCCTCGGGGCGCATTCCGGTCGATGCCGTCGTCGCGGCCCTCGACGCGACCGAAGCGGCTCGCTGAACGGCGTTCGACAACGCCGACGAGCAGAAGGGAACAGCCATGCCAGGTCTGATTCGCGGGGTCGCGCGAACCGCCGTCGTCGCCGGGACGGCGACCGCCGTGTCGAACCGCGTGACACGGCGGCAGCAGGGGCGATGGGCAGCGCAGGAGGGATACGGGGGGCACTCCACCCAGCCGCAGGCCGGCGCCGAACCGTCGGCCCCCGACATGACGGACAAGATCGAACAGTTGAGGCAGCTCGGTGAGCTCAGGACTCAAGGCGTGCTCACCGAGGCGGAGTTCGAGGAGCAGAAGCGCAGGCTGCTGCAGGCGTGATCAGGGCTGGCCGCGGGAAAGGGAAGCGGCCTGAGGACTGACGCCGCAGACCGCCGGTGTTCAGGAGGAAGGGAAGGGCCGCTCCGACCTCCCCAGGTGTCGCAGCCCTTCCCGTCCAGCGGCAATCGCTTACCCCGAGATGCGGACCTCATTCCTCCCCCCGTCGGCGCCCTTCCGACCAGGACGTTTCCTGCCGCCCGCCGCACCTCTCGCGTTTCCCCGTTCAACGCCGGGGTCGGTCGCCCGGCCCTTCCAGGGCTCCCTGCAACTCCCTGAGCGCCGGCAGCGCCTCCTCGATGGCCCGTCGGCTGTCCGGCGTGAGAGCGGTCAGGGCGCGGCTCAGCTCCTCCGTGCTCGCCCGGTCGTAGCGGTCGAGCAGATCGAGAGCGTGCGGGGAGGCCACGAGGGTGACCGTGCGCAGGTCGGTCGATGACGGCCTGCGCTCGACGAGACCCGACGCGGTCATGGTGCGGACCAGATTGCTGACCGTCGAGGAGGCCACGCGTAGACGGAACGCGACGTCACGTGGCGCGAGGGGGCCGGCCTCGGACAGGACTCTCAGGAGTTCGATCTGCGCTTCGGGAAGATTCGGCAGATCTTCCGCGCGGCGGGTGCGCAGCAGCACGGCTCGCCTGAGGGGTCCGATGAGGCGGCCGAGATCAGTCGCGGTGTCCATGGGTTCATATTGCCCTGAGTATTGTTTTGCCGCAAAATAGTTTTATGACAAAATAGACTGCGCCCCTGTAATGAACGACCGAGGAGACCCCTCTCATGGACAGCCGCGAAGCACACGAGACCACCGTCCACGACCCCGTCCCCCCGCAGCAGCTCTCCGGCATCGTCGGCCACCGCTTCATCTACACCTATGCCAACGGCTGGCAGTACGAGATGTACGTGAAGAACTCGACCACCATCGACTACCGGATCCACTCCGGCATGGTGGGCGGCCGATGGGTCAAGGACCAGCAGGTCGACCTGGTCCGACTGGACGACGACCACTACAAGGTGTCATGGAACGAGCCCACCGGCACGTCGGTCTGCGTGAACGTCATGCCCGGCAAGCGCCGCCTGCACGGCGTGATCTTCTTCCCCCGCTGGGTCGAGGAGCACGGCGAGCGCACCGTCCTCTACCAGAACGACCACCTCGACGAGATGCGCAGGTTCCGCGACGAAGGCCCGACGTATCCGATCCACGTGGTCCCGGAGTTCGCCGCGATCACCCTCTTCGAGTTCGTCGGCGCGGACGACGACACCGTCATCTCCACGGCACCCGGCGACCTCCCGCCGGGCTGGTCCGACCGCACCGGCTGACCACCCGGGCCCGCCCGCACGGTTCTCCCAAGATCGATTGTCAGTGGTGGGTGAGAAGGTGGGAACACCAAGCCGGAACGAGGGGGAGCTGTGATGTCCGAAAGCCAGAACTACATCAACCACGTTGCTCTAGTGCTGGATGCCAGCTCGTCGATGTCGCATCTGAGCCGCAAGGTCGTCGAAGTCGCCGACCAGCAGATCGCCTATCTCGCCCGCCGTTCGAGGGAACTGGACCAGGAAACCCGCGTCACGGTGTACGTCTTCGCCGACAAGGTGGAGTGCGTCATCTACGACAAGGACGTGCTGCGCATGCCGTCGCTGAAGCAGCTGTACCGGACCGGTGGGATGACGGCCCTCCTGGCAGCCGCGCTGAAGTCGCAGAGCGAGCTGGCCCAGACGGCCCAACTGTACGGAGACCACAGTTTCCTGACGTTCGTCCTGACCGACGGACAGGAGAACGCGAGCCACCGCTGCCCGGACGCCCCCGCCAGGGATCCACGTCAACTGGTCCAGTCCGTGGCGGAGATGATCCGGAACCAGCAGGACAACTGGACGCTGGCCGTGCTGGTGCCCGACCAGATGGGCAAGCGCGAGGCCATGCAGTGCGGCTTCCCCAAGGACAACATCGCCATATGGGACGCCACCAGCACGCAGGGCCTGGAGGAGGCCGGGCAGGTCATCCGGCAGGCCACCGAGAACTTCATGATGGGCCGCACCCAGGGCATCCGGGGATCACGTGCGGTGTTCTCCACGGGCGCGGAAGCGGTCAACGAAGACACCATCAAGGCAGCCGGCCTCACCCCGGCCGATCCGTCGAAGTACCAGCTGATCCCGGTGGCCCGCGACGCGGGAATCCGGGAGTGGGTCATCGAATGCGGGCACACCTACACCACCGGTGGCGCGTATTACGAGCTGAGCAAGTCGGAGAAGATCCAGGCGCGTAAGCAGATCGCGGTGCTGGAAAAGAAGACCGACCGCGTGTACACGGGCCCCCAGGCCCGCACCCTGCTCGGGCTGCCCAACACGGAAGTGCGCGTCAAGCCCGACCACAACGACCACTTCACCATCTTCGTGCAGAGCACGAGCGTCAACCGGAAGCTCGTGGCCAACACACGGCTGCTGCTCATGCTCTGACATCCCGTGAAGCCGATGGGGTGCCGGAGGTCTCATGAGACAAGAGGATGTCTCTGCGCCCCCGGCGCCCCGTCACACGGCTTCTGTCCGCCCCTCCCAAGAAGGCCATCCGAGGCCCCATTCGCCGGAGTTCGACCGACCCGTTCCCTCAGTGGAGGAGTCCCGGCGACAGACCTAGTTCACGCTCGCCGAGCGGGGTGAAGAAGCGCCCGACGTCGGCATCGGTGACCTCGGCCAGGGTCTTCGGCGACCAGCGCGGCCTGCGGTCCTTGTCGACGACCTGGGCGCGGATTCCCTCCACGAGGTCGGGTGTGTCCAGGGCGGCGCAGGACACGCGGTACTCCTGGTTCAGGACCAGCTCCAGCGGGCCCAGGGTCCGTGCGCGGCGCAGAGAGGCGAGGGTGACCTTGAGGGCGGTCGGCGACCTGGCGAGCAGGGTCTCCGCGGCGTCCTTGGCGGCAGAGTCACCGTGTGCGAGCAGGCGATGCACGATCTCCTCCACGGTGTCGGCGCAGTAGCCGGCGTCGATCCAGTCGCGCTGGGCGGCCAGGACGCCCTGCGGGGGTGTCCGCGCACAGCCGGCCAAGGCCTCCGCTGCGGGCAGCTCGGCCAAGGCGTCGAGGAAGTCCCCCAGCGAGGCCGTCGGCACGAAGTGATCGGCGAGCCCGCACAGCATCGCGTCGGCGGCGCCTACCTGGGCTCCCGTCAGGGCCAGATGAGTACCCAACTCGCCTGGAGCGGCGGCGAGCAGGTGGGTGCCCCCGACGTCCGGCACGAAACCGATGCCTGTCTCCGGCATGGCGATCCGGGACCGCTCGGTGACGACACGGACGCTGCCGTGCGCCGAGACGCCGACACCGCCGCCCATCACGATGCCGTCCATCACGGCGACGTACGGCTTGGGGTAGCGGGCGATGCGGGCGTTGAGGCGGTACTCGTCGCGCCAGAACGCGGCCGAGGCGCTGCCGTCGCCGTCGCGGGCGTCGTCGTGGATGGCACGGATGTCACCGCCGGCACACAGTCCTCGCTCCCCCGCGCCGGTGATGACGACGGTTCCCACGGCGGGGTCCCGTTCCCACGCGCGGAGCGCCTCGTCGATGCGGCGGACCATGGTGTGTGTGAGTGCGTTGAGGGCCCGAGGCCGGTTGAGCGTGATGTGGGCGGCGCGCCCGCTGGTGTGGAAGAGGACGGGTTCCCGTTCCCCGGTTCCGCTCACCGGAACGCCTCCCCCGGGCGGTGGGCCGCGTTGACGCGCATGTCCTGTCGGTTCCTTCCCGTTGGGGTGGAGGGCACTTCAGCCGCCGTGGCCGGTGCCGAACCACCTGGCGACTGAGGACCCTACGGTGCCTGATGACCCACCCGGACGAGTCGGCGGGGTGGACGGGGCGGGGCCGTACCGGTTCCGCGGCCGTACCCGGACGAGCTCCTCACGCCGGTGATCTCCCGGATCGCCGGGCGCCGTTCACCGGGCGGCATGTGTGCGCTACATTTTGCCTCTCTTTGACCGCGATCACTCATGATCTCTACGCTTCGGAGTTGGCACCCCCATGAGCGACATCGTCAACGGACTCGGCCGGGCCACTGCATACGGCGGTCTGGGACTGGTTCTGTTGCTCCTCGGCATCGTCCTGATCGACGTGCTGACGCCGGGAAAGCTCGGCCGGCAGATCTGGGAAGAGCGCAATCGCAACGCCGCCACCGTCCTCAGCTCCGCGCTGCTCGGTATCGGCGGCATCGTGTTCACGTCCATCTGGACGACGTACGAGGACTTCGGCAAGGGGCTGGTCTCGACCGCGGCGTTCGGGGTGCTGGGGCTGGTCATGATGGCGGTGGCGTTCCTGGTGGTGGACCTGGTCACGCCGGGACGCCTGGGTGCGACGCTGGTCGAGGCGGAGCCACATCCCGCGGTCTGGGTGACGGCATCCTGCAACCTCGCCGTTTCCGCACTCATTTCGGCGTCCATCGCCTGAACCAGCGGCTGGGCCTGAAGGTGTCGTACATCGACGACCGGTACACCTGCCCCCTCGGAACGGGTGAGGTGCACCCCGGCACCACCACCCTGCGCGAGACCACCACCCTGCGCGAGACCACCACCCTGCGCGACGCGACCTCCGCATGGCGGCAGCGCCGGGTGGCGATTCGTAACGAGGCGTAGGCAACGAGGTGCGACGGGAGGGCGACCGCCGCACACTCACCCGCGTCGGGTGAGGCGGCCCGTGCCGTGCCGTGGGCACGCTGATGAGGACACCGAACGGTTCGGAGCGCGGGCCTGGAGCTGCGAGCGTCCTCCTGCCTCTTCCGGCCCCATGAGCATCGCAAACGAGGCGCAAGATGACAGCGACACACACTCAACCGTCACGCAGGGCGAAGGACGAATGGGCCACCGGCCTGACCGCCTTCGCGGCTGTGATGCTCTTCCTGGTCGGCCTGCTCGACATCTTCCGGGGCATCATGGCCATCGCCGAGGACGACATCTTCGTGACGACCCGCAACTACGTTTTCGAGTTCGACCTGACCGGATGGGGCTGGATCCACCTGGCTCTGGGCGTCCTGGCCGTGATCGTCAGCCTGGGGCTGCTCAAGACGGCGATGTGGGCCCGCGTCCTGGGCGTGGCCATCGCCGGTCTCGTCATCATCGCCAACTTCCTTTCCCTGCCGCAGTACCCGGTGTGGTCGGTCGTGATGATCGCTCTCTCGGGCTTCATCATCTGGGCCCTCTGCGTCGTGCCGCGCGACAACCTCCTCGACCCGTCCGAGGAGGGCTCATGGCGCGAGCGCGAGGACACCTACCGTCCTTCGGCGGCTCCACGCCCGCCCCGCTGACGAGGTTCGCACCGACTCCGCCGGGCCACCCGCCATCCGGCCGGCCTGCCGCCGCAAGCGCAGGCCGGCGGGATGTGCGTGCGGTCTGTCGTGCGCCTGAGCGGGAAGGCTGGGATGCTGAGGGTGAAGCGCTGCCCATGACGTGGCCCTGACCGACAGGGGTGATGAACGCCGTGGCGGAAATCCATGACAACGTTCAAGGACCGGCGGTTCCCCTCGTTCCGGCGCTGTCGCACACCGACCCCGTGGGCGATCCGTTTCTGCGTACGCGATTCGCGCTCCCCGCGAGGCCCCGCACGTTCCTGCGCCGTCAGCGGCTCGTCGACCACCTCGGCCAGGCTCTGAGGAAGCCGTTGACCCTCCTCAACGGCCCCGCCGGAGCGGGCAAGACGCTGCTGGCCGCGGACTGGGCCTCCAGGCTGACTCCCCCCGTCGCATGGCTCACCGTCGACGCGGGCGACCGGCGTCCCGGGGTCTTCTGGGCCTACGTGCTGCAGGCCCTGCGCGCCGGTGGTGCACCGGCGTCCGGAGCGGTCGGAACACCTGCGGACGCCTCAGGCGTGGACCACAGACTGCTGTCGGCACTGGCCGGCGAGCTGAGCGACCGAGACCGGCCGGTGGTCCTCGTGCTCGACGAGTACGACCGTGTGACCGACGCTGAGGTCGCCGAGCAGCTGGAGTTCGTCCTGCACCACGCCGGCCGGGGTCTGCGCCTCGTTCTCGTCACGCGCAACGAACCACTGCTCCCGCTGCACCGCTACCGGGCTGCCGGGGAACTGACGGAGATCCGCTCCGCCGAACTGGCCTTCACGCCGGAAGAGGCCACCGCACTGCTGGAGCTGCACGGTCTGAGCCTCCCGGTCCAGGCGGCGCGGAACCTGGTGGACCGCACCCGGGGCTGGGCCGCCGGCCTGAGCCTGTCCGCCTTGGCCGCCCGGGAGAGTTCCGACCCCGAGCTCTATCTGAAGGAGTTCGAGGCGGACCGCAGCACGGTCGCGGACTTCCTGCTGGCCGAGGTCCTCAAGAGGCAGACACCGGAGACACAGGACCTGCTGCTGCGCGTCAGCGTCCTGGAGCGTTTCTGTCCCGACCTGGCCAACGCGCTGACCGACCGCATCGATGCGGATCCCATCCTCGCCGGGCTTCACCGTGATAACGCGTTCGTCGAGCGTCTCGGGCACTCGTGGTACCAGCTCCACCCCTTGTTCGGGGAGATACTGCGCACCCACCTGCGCGTTCACCGGCCCGGGCTGGAGCCGGAACTGCACCGACGGGCCGCGCAGTGGCTGCGCCGTCACGGGTTCCTGCCGGAGACACTCGCCCACAGCGCCGCCGCGGGCGACTGGGACCTCACCGCTGCCGCCCTCGTGGACGATCTCGCGATCGGGCTGCTCTTCACCGGCCCGAGCTCGGACAACCTGGCTCGGTTGTTCTCCCACATGGGGCCCGAAGCGAGGAGCCCGGCCACCCATCTCGTGCGCGCCGCCCACGACCTGTCCCGGCACGACCTCGATCACGGCCTGGCCAGCCTGCGCCGCGCCGAGGAGCAGCTTGCCGACGACGTCCACGGCGCGGCGGCCGCCCGGCTGAGCTGCGCGCTGCTGGAGGCCCTGGCCGCCCGGCTGACCGGTTGCCCCCCGGACGTGGAGAAGGCCGCCGAATCCGCCGCGGAACTACAACAGGAAGTTCCGGTTCACCTGCTGGACAAGCATCCCGAACTCACCGCCCTCCTGATGGCCCATGTGGGCTCGACGCTCCTGTGGGCCGGGCGCTACGAGGAGGCACGCGCCGTCCTGACCACCGTGGCCGGCGCTCCCGGTGGCACCTCCACCGCGCTGCCCCGGGAGGAGGCGATGGGGCACCTCGCCCTGCTCGACTACATGAACGGCTGGCCCGGCCGGGCGGAGCGCAAGGCACTGGCCGCGGTGTCCGAGGTGGACCGACCCGGTGCTCCCCAGCCGTCCGGGTCCGGAATCGGAAGGCTGGTCCTGGCCGCCGTGGCGGTGGATCGCAATGAGCTGGGCCGGGCACAAGCCCTCATCGACGAGGCGGCCGAGCTCTCCGGAACGCCTGACCCGGTGATGGCGGCGGGGCGGGCCCTCGCCGCGGCACGCCTCCTGATGGCCAGAGGAGAGGTGCGAGCCGCTGTCGAGGCGGCGGACCCCGCCGTCCCCGCCGCCGTGGCTTCCCCGTGGGCGATGAGCCACGAAGCGCTCGTCACCTCGGCCGCCCACCTGGCCGAGGGACGCCCGGACGAGGCCGCCGAGGTACTGCGGGCCGTCTCCGGTGACGAGCCCGTGTGCGCTGTGGAGGCCGCGGCGATCCAGCTCGCGGCACGACGTCCCACGGCAGCCTTCGACCTGCTCGACAGCGTCCACTCCCAGGGACGCACCGGCCCGGCGGTCACGGTGAGGGCAGCGCTGGTGAGGGCCCGGGCCGCCGACACGGCCGGGGACGGAGCCACCGCCCGCAAGCTCGTGGCACAGGCGCTGCTCGACGCCCGGCGTGAGCGGCTGCGGCGTCCGTTCCTGGACGCCGGAGCCTGGCTCCGGCCCCTCCTGGCCACGGCTCCGCTGCGCGATCTGGCGGCGGGCTGGCTGACCCCCGCCCCGGAGCCGCACGGCGAGCGGACCCGACCGCAGTCGCCGCCCGCACCGCTGGTCGCGGTGGAGCTGAGCCCGCGCGAGCACGACGTACTGGACCGGGTGGCCCGGATGATGTCGACGCAGGAGATCGCCGCCGACCTCTGCCTCTCGGTGAACACGGTGAAGACCCACCTGAAGAGCGTCTACCGGAAACTGGCGGTGAACCGGCGCGGCGAAGCGGTGCGTCGCGCCCGCGACCTCCGGATGCTCTGAGTTCGCGCCGCGTCACCTGCGCCGCAAGCCCCGTACTCCCCCTTCGCGGGTGAGGCGCGCGGCGCGTACATCGGGTGCCATGAAGGCAGTCGGCGTCCTACGCCGGCGCAGGCCGGGCACTGCGCCGGCGTACCGGACCGACTCGGCGAGGTGACATCGTGAAGCGCTGGCGGGCTCTGATCGTCCTGAGTGCGGCCCAGTTCCTGATGGTCCTGGACACCTCCGTGATGAACGTGTCCATGAGTCAGCCGGTCGAGGACTTCGACACGGAGGTCACCGCCATTGAGGCGGTCATCACCCTGTACGCGCTGGTGATGGCCGCTTTCATGATCATTGGCGGCAGGTTCGGGGACATCGTGGGGCGTCGCCGCATGTTCTGGCTCGGGATGGCGTCCACAACGTCGGGTCGGGTCTCTCATCTGTGGCACCCGCTCTGTGGGTGCTCATGCTGGGGTGGTCCGTCATCGAAGGGCGCGGCGCCATGATGTTGCGGGCCATGGCGGCCCTCGTCGCGGAGTCGTACCGAGGGCGCGAGCGGGCCATCGCCTACGCGGTCATCGGCGGGCTCGCCGGCGCGGGGATCGCGGTCGGCCCGCTGCCGGGCGGTTGGGTGACCACGTATCCGACCTGGCGGCTGGTCTTCGCCGGCGAGGTCTTGGTCGTCGTGGCGGTGCTGTCTCTGGCCAGTTTCCTCGTCACACCGCACCTGCCGGCCGCCCGCGGGAGTCGTCGGCGCGAGCAGGAGGCCGACGCCACGTCCGCGGAAACGGGATCGACCCGCTGAGTCCGCAGGGAGCCGCTCATGTCCAGGACCTCAACCGCCCCGGCCGGCCGCGGCAAGCGCAGGGCCGGCGCGGACTACACCGGCGGCGTCTACGGTTCCATGCTGGCGTCCTCCGTGGTGATCGGCGCCGGCTCCCTGGGCCGGTTCCCCCGGACCGAGCTGGTGGCGCTGCTGCTCCTCACCGGAGTGGTGTTCTGGATCGCGCACGTGCACGCCCAGTTGTTCGGGGCCCGCCTGGCACAGCACGCTCCGGACCGCCGTCTCGTACTGCACGTGTGCCGTGACGAGTGGCCCATCGTCAAGGCGGCGGTCCCGCCGGCCGCCGCGGTGGCGGTCAGTCCGCTCCTGGGGCTGGACGTCAGAGGTGCCCTGTGGCTGGCCCTGTGCGTCGCCGTGGTCGGCCAGATCGGCTGGTCCGTGGCCGCGGCCCGCCGTGCCGGAGCCTCGCCACGGCTCATGGCCGTCACCGCGTCGGTCAACCTGTTGCTCGGCCTGCTCATCATCGCTTTCAAGATCGTGCTGAAGCACTGATCCGGCGTCCGGCACTCGGCGGGGTCACCTGCTTCGGGTGAGGTCCGAGCCCGGACGGAGGCGCACGATGGGGGAAAGGGCGCCGTCCGCCTGTCCCGGGCAACCGTGGGAGGACAAGCTCGTGCGCTATGAGATCCGCGTCGAGGGACACCTGTCGGAAACGCTGGCGAAAGCCTTTCCGGAGCTGGGCCATGTGGTGATGGCCGGCCAGACCGTCCTGTTCGGCCACGTCGTGGACGAAGCGCATCTGTACGGGCTGCTGGCGCGCTGCCAGTCGCTGGGGCTGCGTGTCGTGGAGATGCGGCCGGTGCCGGAATGACCTGACCGGCCCGCGTGCCTCGTCAGCTCCCCGATGTGCGTCCGGCGTCAACTCAGCCGCCATACCCTGCGACTGACACTCCGTCATCCTGATGGCGGGCCGACCCGCTCGAGAAGCCGGCGCCGGCCACCGCGCTCGCGGGGCAACGCGACGGGCGTTCCGGCGCCACAGCGGCATCGGCAGATCACCCTTGACGGGTGACCCCGCCACGGGGCGGCGGGCGGGATTCTGGAGGCGGGAAGGCTGCGCACAGGTCCGGCCGCACTCCTGCGGCACCGCACCCGTGGCGGTCCCGGAAGGACCGATCGATCACGCGAGGAGGAGCCATGACGATGTCGCGTGGTCCGACGCCGCTCCCCGGGCAGGAACGCCGGTCCGACGGAGCGGCCCTCCCTCCGGCGGCCGACACCGCGTACGGGCTGGCTCGGCTGGGCCGTTCGTGGACCTGGCTCATGGGCTCGGCCGTCGCGACCTTGGTGCCGGGCGTGTTGATCCTGGTCTGGCCGGAGGCGACCCTGCACGTCCTGGCCGTTCTCGTCGGGCTGTACCTGCTGGTGAACGGGGCGTTCCGGTTGGTGGCCGTCTTCGGCCGGGAGGAGCACGGCGAACGGCTGCCGGGGCTGCTCCTGGCGGTCGTGTACGTCCTGGCCGGAGTGCTGTGCCTGCGCGACCCGCTGCAGACGATCACCGTGCTCTCGCTGGTCACAGGCCTCGTCTGGCTGGTGTCCGGGATCCTCACCCTCTACACGGCCGCTGTGACCGAGGATCTGCCGCATCGCGGCGTCGTCCTGGCTGCCGCGATGCTGGGCATCGTCGCGGGGATCGTGGTGCTCGCCCTGCCCACGGAGTCGGCCCGTGCCCTGACCCGGCTGCTCGGCCTGTGGCTGGTGCTGCTCGGCCTGGCCGAGACGGCGGTTGCTCTGGCGTGGCGGGCCGCGCTCCGAAAGACGCACACGGCGGGGCGGCACGCACCCTCCGAGGGTGCCTGAGACACCCCAGCGGTCGCGACGCAGCCGCCGGGGCCCGGGCGACGCCCACCTCCGCCATCCCGAGCGGCGACGACCACAGCGCACCGCTGGCGGGGCCTGCTGCCGGGGGCGGTGCCGGCCTGCGCCGGTACGGTCCTGTCGAGTCCGGCCGCTCGGTTGCTGGTGCCCGCAGCGATGGAGCGCAGCCTGGAGGAGTTCGGTCCCCTGGGTCCCGTATTCACCTTCCTCTCCTGGCTCATCGCCGTCTTCCTCGTGGCCGTGTCGGGCCTGGCGCTCGGTGAGTACGTCGCCTCCACCGCGTGGTACCGGGCTGCCGCACACTCACCCGCGCCGGGTGAGGCCGATCGTGTCTCCGCGGACCAGGCTGAATCCAGCACCCACCGGTGGCCCGGCGGGCGTCGAGACGGAGGAGAGAAGTGAGCGCGCAGACGTATCTGGCCTATGACTACCCCCTGCTGAGCGTCTTCTGGAGCATGCTCCTGTTCTTCCTGTGGATCATGTGGTTCATCCTGCTCTTCCGTGTGGTGGTCGACATCTTCCGTGACGACGACCTGAGCGGCTGGGCGAAGGCCGGCTGGCTGGTACTCACCGTCCTGCTGCCCTTCCTCGGCGTGTTCGTCTACGTGATCGCCCGCGGCAAGAACATGGGCCGCCGTGAGATGGCACAGGCCCGAGCACAGCAGGAGGCCTTGGACGCCCGCATCAGGCAGGCCGCGGGCACCGAGGAACGGCCCAGCAGCGTCGACGAACTCGCCAGGCTGTCCGAGATCCGGGACAGCGGGGCCATCACGGACGATGAGTACCGCAGGGCGAAGGAACTCGTCCTGACGGGACATGCCCCGGCCGGGCGGTCGGGGTTCACCCCGCCCGCGTCCGGTCGTTGATGCCGGCACGGGGCAATCCGGCGGCAGCAGCCGGTACGACGGTCGCCGACAGATCGTAGGCTGACGAGGCGGGGGCTCCTCGGCCTTCCGGGGTGGTCGCGAGGAACACGCGCCACGCGCACGACACCGCGGCAGCACAGCGGGACGTCGTACGGTCGAACCCCGTGACCGAGGAGGACTGCCGATGCGCAGCGTGACCTATTCGATGAGTGTCTCACTCGACGGCTACATCGTCGGGCCGGACGGCGGCTTCGACTGGACGGTGCCCGACGAGGAGGTCTTCCGCTTCTGGATCGACGAGATCCGAGAGGTCGGCGTCCACCTGCTGGGGCGACGGCTGTACGAGACGATGCTGTACTGGGAGACCGCCGACCGGGATCCTTCGCTCGGTGACCCGGAGCGCGAGTGGGCCGCGCTGTGGAACCCCCTGCCGAAGGTGGTGTTCTCCACGACACTGTCGGCGGTGCAGGGCAACGCCCGCCTGGCGTCCGGGGGTCTGGCGGGGGAGATCGAACGGTTGCGGGCCGAGCCGGCGGAGGGTGACATCGCGATCGGCGGCGCGACACTCGCCGCCGAGGCGGCGGCGTCGGATCTGATCGACGAGTACCGGACCATGGTCTACCCGGTGCTGCTCGGCGGAGGCATCCCGTTCTTCCCGCAGCGCGAACGCAGGGTCGATCTCGAACTCGTCGAGTCCCGCACCTTCGGTTCGAGAGTCGTCTACCACCGCCACCGCGTGGTGCGCCAGGACTGACGATCGCTGACGGAACCGCCCGCCCCCGTCCCCGTGGAAGCCGATCCGTTCACCCGAACAGCCGCCTCCGCGCTGTGCCGCAGCCGCACATGCGATGTCCTGGTCGGAGAGTCGTCCGTCCCATGGGGGAAGCATGTACGAGATGTGCCCCGGCCTCGACGAGCCCGGCACGACCTTCGTCTGGCACGTGAAGGCCAAACACGGCACCGTCGCCCTCTGCGGCCTGCCACTCGAACCGGGCGCGGCGAAGCCGGTGGAGACGGATCGCCATTGCCCGTCGTGCATGACCTCGTTCGGCCGGCTCGTCGACCAGCGCGGCCAGGTGTGAGATGCCCGGGCCTCGACGGCGGTGTGGGGCCGTTCCGCCACCGCCGCGTCCGTCACCGGTCCTCACCCGCACCGGGCCTGTCCTCGCGGTGCCGGCTGCCGGGCAGCATCTCCTGGACCTTGGCCTTGAAGCCCTGACGGACCATCGCGGTGCGATCGCTGTCGCCCTTGAGCACGGACGCCGCCGCGGCCTCGATCTGGTCGAGCGACGCGTGCGGCGGGATGGGCGGCACGGCCGGGTCGGTGCGGAAGTCCAGCACGAAGGGCCGGTCGGATGCCAGCGCCGCCTCCCACGCGCTCTGGACGTCCTGCGGCTTCTCCACCCGCATCCCGTTCAGCCCGACCGAGCGGGCGAAGTCGGCGTAGGCGACGTCGGGCAGGGACTGTGAGGGAAGGAACTGGGGAGCGCCGGACATGGCGCGCATCTCCCAGGTGACCTGGTTGAGGTCCTGGTTGTTGAGCACGGCCACGACCAGACGGGGGTCTTCCCACTGCTGCCAGTACTTGGCGATCGTGATCAGCTCGGCGAGTCCGTTCATCTGCATCGCCCCGTCGCCCACGAGCGCGATGGCGGGGCGGTCTCCGTGCGCGAACTTCGCCCCGATCACGTAGGGGACGCCGGGGCCCATCGTGGCGAGCGTGCCGGAGAGCGAGCCGCGCATGCTGCCGCGCAACCGCAGGTGGCGCGCGTACCAGTTGGCGGCGGAGCCGGAGTCGGCGGCCAGGATGACGTTGTCGGGCAGCAGGCCGTTCAGCGTGTGGGCCACGTACTCGGGGTTGATCGGGTCGGCGTCCACCGCGGCGCGCCGTTCCATGACCTCCCACCAACGGGCGGTGTCCTTCTCGATCTTCTTGCGCCAGCCGTCGTGCTCGGCCGGCCGCAGGCGCGGCAGCAGCCGCTGCAGGGTCGCGCGGGCGTCACCGACGAGGTTCACCTCGAACGGGTAGCGCAGGCCGACCATGTGCGGGTCGATGTCGATCTGGACGGCCCGCGCCTGACCGAACTCGGGCATGAACTGCGTGTAGGGAAAGCTGGATCCGATGACCAGCAGGGTGTCGCAGTCCTGCATCAGCTCGTACGACGGGCGCGTGCCGAGCAGGCCGATCGCGCCGGTGACATAGGGGAGGTCGTCGTCGAGCGCGTCCTTGCCGAGGAGCGCCTTGGCCACTCCGGCGCCCAGCCGGTCGGCGACCTCCATGACCTCCTGGCGGGCCCCGCGAGCGCCCTGGCCGATGAGCAGGGCGACCTTCTCACCGGCGTTCAGCACCTCGGCGGCACGCTCGATGTCGGATTCCGCGGGCACCGGGGCGTAGTGGGACATGCCCAGGCTGGAGGGCACCATCTTGAAGGCGTGCCCCGGGGCGGAGTAGTCGAGTTCCTGCACGTCGGCCGGGATGATGACGGCCGTCACCGAACGGCGCGCCATGGCGGTGCGCATGGCCCGGTCGAGCACGTTGGGAAGTTGCTCCGGGACGGTGACCATCTCGCAGAAGTCGGAGGCGACGTCCTTGTAGAGGCTCAGCAGGTCGACCTCCTGCTGGTAGGAGCCACCCATCGCGCTGCGGTTCGTCTGTCCCACGATCGCGACGACGGGCACGTGGTCGAGCTTGGCGTCGTACAGGCCGTTGAGGAGGTGGATGGCGCCGGGCCCTGAGGTGGCGGCGCACACCCCCACCCGGCCGGAGAACTTCGCGTAGCCGACGGCCTCGAACGCGGCCATCTCCTCGTGCCGGGCCTGGATGAACTCGGGCTTGTTGTCGGCCCGTCCCCAGGCCGCGAGCAGTCCGTTGATGCCGTCTCCGGGGTAGGCGAAGACGTGCTCCACCTCCCATTCACGCAGGCGCTGCAGGAGGTGGTCGGAGACCTTCATCGACATGGTGCTGACCTTTCCGGTGGGAGGTGTCGGACGGTGGTCGGGTGTGGGCGGGGCCCGGCGCAGGCGTCGCGCCGCGCTGCGAGCAGCCATGGCGGCAGCTCCGGTGGTCAGGCCCGCGGCGCCCGCCGTGACTGCGTGGAGTGTTCCTCCTCCTTCGTGGCCCGGTACGACGGGCACATCACGCCGCCTCGGCGGCTGCGGCAGTTGCCGATGCCGACGCAGCACATCACGGCGCGTGTGAACGAGTGGTCGTCCTCCGGACAGCCGAAGTGCGTCTCCGGCGCGGCCTCCGCTTCCACCACGTCGGCCGCCTCGTGCGACCCGCCGGTCGAGCCGCGGGTGCCGTGCGCGATGTACGAGTCATCGGGATAACCGTTCCTTTTGCGTGCCCCTCGTACGGGCGGAATCCTGTCCTGAGGGTGTCCTCCGCCACGGCGCCGGACCGCGGAGAATCTCGGGCCTCCGCGTACCCTCCCTTGCACTCTGCAATGGTGGTTTTCGCGGAACATTTCGGCCGCATCCACCCAGCCCCACCCCATGACCATTGCTTTATGCAATGGTTCGCCCTCGGGGGCGATGACACATCGCCGGTCGGAGAGGTGGAACGGCTTCATGGCGCGCTCCCACGGGCCGGCCGGCCATCCTCAGGGCGGTCGAGGGGGTGACGCCCAGGGTCGCGGCCATCGCGGCGAGCTTGACGGGCCCGCATGTCTCCAGCACCACGAGGGCGCGCAGCCGGGGAAGGGTCGCTGCGCTGCCAGGATTCCTATGACTTCGGTGGTGCGGGCGGGGATGCTCACCGCACGGTTTCCTTCTGCGGAGCGGTGGCCTCGGGCGCGGCCGGAGCGTCGAGGGTGCCGCGGCCGCCACGCTTGGCCGCGCGCCGCTTTCTCGGAGCTGTCGACGACCGCGGCGGCGAGGGAGTTGCCGATGACGTTCACACCGGTGCGGGCCATGTCGACGATGAAGTCGACTCCCAGGAGCAGGGCGACGCCCTCGGCGGGCAGTCCGATGCTGTTGCCCGCGGCGATGAGGACGACGATGGACGCGGATGCCACGCCGGCCATGCCCTTGGAGAAGATCACCAGCACTCCCACCATCAGGAGCAGGGCGGGCAGTACGAGCCGACCACGAACTGGCCCGGCTTGACCGCGGTGACGCCGGCTCCGACCTCCTCCACGAAGCCCACGTACTCATGGCCCGTCGGGTGCGCCCGGTCGGTCGGCTCGAGGCCTCGGTAGGGCCACAGGTCCGAGCCGCACACACAGGTGAGGGCCGTGCGGATGATCGCATCGGTCGGCGCCAGGATCTTCGGGTCGTCCAGGGTCTCGATGCGCACATCGCCGGGGGCGTGTATCACTGCTCCGCGCAATGGGGGTGTCCTCACGTTCGTCGAAGGGCTGGGCCTGGAGGGCCCGCAGGCGGGCGCTGCCGGGGTTCACGACCGGGGACGCCCGGGGGGAATGCCTCTGCTCCAGGGAACCGCTTCTATGCGCTTCTGGTCGGTCATGCGCGATCATGGCCGTGTGAAAGCTCGTTTCGTCGGCATCGCCGAACTGACCGAAGCCCCGTCCGTGGCCGTCGTCGTCGACGTCATGCGCGCTTTCACGGTTGCTGCATGGGCCTTCGGCCAGGGGGCGGAGCGGATCGTTCTCGCCGAGTCACTGGACGAAGCCCTGGCACTCAAGGCCAGGCACCCGGACTGGGTCGCGCTCAAGGACGGTCCGCCCGCTCCGGGGTTCGACACCGTCAACTCGCCCGGCCTGCTGCGCTCACTCGACCTCGGCGGACGCACCGTCGTGCAGAAGACCACGGCCGGGACGGTCGGCGCCCTTGCGGTCAAGGAGGCGTCGCTGGTGCTGTGCGCCGGGTTCGTCGTGGCGGAGGCGACGGCTCGGCTCCTGCGGACCCGCACCGGTGACAGTGACGAAGTCACGTTCGTGGTCACGGGCGAGGGTGGACAGGCCGATGAGGATCTGGCGTGCGCGCGGTACATCGCCCGGAGGGCCGTCGAGGCGGGGACGGACGCAGCGGGGTACCTCCGCCGCGCCGGGCGTTCGCGCGCTGCCGCCGAGCTGGCGCAGGGGGTGCGTCAAGGAGTCCATCCCGATGACGTCGCGCTCTGCCTCGAGCTCGACCGGTTCCCCTTTGCCATGGTGGCGGCCCTGGAGGACTCGCTCATGATCCTCCGCCCGTGTGCCGTGCCTTCGCCGGCCGACGGGCTCTCGACCTGACCCGGACGCGGCCTGGCCCGATCAGTGCCCGGCGACTGCCTTCACCAGGGCGACCGCCACGCCGATCGCCGCGTCCAGGAGCCCCGCCACCACCGCCGCCACCACACCACCTCCCATGCGCAGACCGCCCAGGCAGCCCCACAGGAAGAGGGATACGACGCCCACTCCCGCCGCTGCCAGCAACGCGGCGTCCAGGCTGAGGACGTCCAGCGCGGCCAGAGCGATCAGTGCGGCCGGACCCACGGCACACGACAGGAGCGGGCTGCTGACGTACAGCATGCGGCGCAGCTCATGGCCCGTGGCGAAGCGGCGATGGACGGTGCGGTGCGCCTGCTGGTCGGCGACGAGCGCGGCGAGCCACAGGCCCAGCGCGGTCGTCAGGACGGTGGCGGCGGCACCGAGGGCACCCACCTCACCGAGGGACAGACCGACCACCACGGCGATCATCGTGATGGTCGCGTAGATTCGTTCCTTCAGCCGGTCGGCCAGTGCACCGGCCTCCACACCGGGCGGCACATCCGCTCCACGGTCGTCCACCACCTGATGCCTCTCACCTGTGGTCCTTGCGCAGCCGCGATACGCGTACGCCGGTCACCATCAGCATGCCTCCCGCGGGTGCGGGCCCGGCGCTTCCACGCCGGGGCCCCCCCCCCCGAGGGAGGGGGGTGGGGGTACTGTGGGTTCGGAGGACCGAGACCTACGTACGTGCGGGT
>NZ_JBVJSX010000015.1:39864-148741 GCF_055606225.1 Streptomyces sp. NPDC037100
CCCCCTCCCCTCCCTTTTTCTCCCCCCCCCCACCCGCGGGAGGCGGCGTTGCGGACTCACGGGGTTCGGGAGTCCAGGTACTGCTCGACGCCCGGTGCGGTGTGGGCCTCTTCCACGGTCACCGCGGCCACCGGGTTGGTGGACGTCAACCTGGATCCGCCGTTCCTCGGGTGCGCCCGCGTTCCGGACCGTGGATCTGCCGGCGCACCCCGAGTTCGTCGAACGTTTCCGGCCGCGTGTCGGATCCACGACGCTTGCGCTCGCCTGGGTGGCTGCCGGCAAGCGGGCCGCGTACGTCACGGCCGGCAAGGACCTGTCCGGGAGCGTGCACTTCGCAGCCGGTATCGCCTTGTGCCGTGCGTCCGGCTGTGTCGTCACCGGAATCGACGGCGCCCCGATCCGTGAGACGGGTCGTGGGCTCGTGGCCGCCGCCGACGCAGAGACCCACGGGCTGCTGACGTCGACGCTGCGCGGCCGAAGCCAGTACCGCGACCGCTCCCGGTAGAACCGCACTGCGTAACGCGTCCGGCTCCCCCGCTGTACCTCCGGCACAGGGGAGCCGTCGACGCTGCTCCCGCCACTGACGACGGCGAGCCGTTCCGCGAGGCGCGGGAGCCTTCTCGAACGGGTGTCGCCGGCGTCAGTCCACGATCACCCCGGCGGGCGCCGCCGGGGCCCGCCCGGCGAGTGCGCCGCCGAAGTTCCCCTCGACCTCCGTCTTCTCCGCCGCGTCGGGGTACGGGTTCGTGCACGACGTGCCGGCGGTGGAGCCGGACATCAGGCTCGAGCAGGGTCCGGGCTTGCGATCCGGCAGGCCCAGGATGTGCCCGAGTTCGTGCGCGGAGATGCGGATCGTGTCGTAGCCCTGGTCGACGGCCTGGCGCCCGATGTACACGGTGCCGTTGCCCAGCGTGGTGGGCAGGGCGCGCGGCCAGCCGTTGTCCGCGAGGACCCGTATGTTCGCGCGTTGCCCGGCCGCGACGGGCCGCAACTCGACGGCGTCGACACTCTCGTTCCAGATCGCCGCACCCCGGTTGACGGCACTCTTGAACTCCGCGGAGCCGCTCGCGTCGTAGGTCACCACACGGGCGGCCAGAGGCCCGTCGGCCGTTGAGGGGGTGACGGCCGCGGCCTGACCACCCGTCAGGGACACGGACACCAGACAGGCCGCGGCGAGACCACCGGTCAGCATACGGACGTGCATGATCGACCTCCTTGTGGGGGAAGGGCAGTCGTGCTCATGACATTCCCTAGCCCACTGCCCAGCCGGGTCACCCCTGAACCCTCAGGCGACGGCCGCCACCGAGACGCCGATCGCGATGAACAGCCAGCCGGTGGTCAGCTCCCAGCGCCGGCGGACCTTCGGCCTGACGAGCAGGGCTCGCAGTCGCGCGGCGACCACGACGAGGGCGAACCAATAGGCGACGCCGATGAGGATGTCCAGCATGCCCAGGAAGAAGATCTGCTGCGCCATCGATCCGTCAGCGTCGACGAACTGGGGAAGGACGCTGAGGAAGAACAAGGCGGCTTTCGGGTTGAGCACATTGGTGAGCAACCCCTGGGTGAAACCGCTCCGGAGACGCCCCTGGGCGGGCCCGTCCTCCTGCGGGGCGTCGGATGCGGCCTCGTTCGCGTTGTGCCCTTCCCTGCCGGTCCGGCGGGCGGTGAGTACGGCCCGCACACCGAGATACACGAGGTAGGCCGCCCCCATCAGTCTGATCCCGTCGTACACCACGGGCGAGCGGGTGGCGATCACCGAGAGGCCGGCCGCGGCGGCCAGCATGTGCGCACACAGCCCGGTCTGGGCGCCCAGTGCCGCCGCTCTGCCTTTCGAGGGATCCTCGGCAGCCGATCTGACGACCACGAGGAAGTCCGGCCCCGGCACCACATACGCAACCAGCACAACGCCGAGGAAGCCGAGCAGGTCGACCGTCATCCGCCCTCCGCTCCTGCGCAACCGAAGCCGCTTGCGGCCGGGGCCCGTTGACCCACCGTGCGCACCGGTACCGAGTACCCCCGTACGGGCCGCCCGGACAGCCGACCGCCGGAACCAGGGGTGAACCGGAGCAAGGGGGCGTCTGTTGAACGGCGTTGACCTCGCACGCATCTCACCAGCACAATCTGCGGGCCTGCGTCATCCGCCGGCGAACAGGGGGAATCATGTGCGACTCGTGTCCGGACCGCGAGGCGATCAATGCCATCGCGCGGAACCCGGCGGCACCGGTCGACGTACTGACCAGGCTGCTCTCGGAGCAGGCCATCGCCGCCTGGGACACCCTGGCCTGGCGCGCACTGCCGGACGAGGTGGTCGACGCGATCGTCGTACATCCCGATCACAGGCTGCGCTCGGCGTTCGCAGCGAACCCCTCGGTGACGCCGGAACAGCGGGCCCGGCTCGTCGACGATCCCGACGCACGGGTGCGCGAGGCTCTGGCCTACGGCCCCGACTGGTTCCGCATTCCCGTGGAGCCGCTTCCGGTCGTCGCCCAGAAGCGGCTGCTCGCCGACGAGGACGCACGGGTCCGCCGCAGCGCGGCCGACTCCCGGCACACCGCTGCGGAGCTGGTCACCCGTCTCGCCGACCACCAGGACGCCAACCTCCGGAGGGCCGCATGCCGCGAGTGGGCCGCGCTCTCCCGAGGCACCCGCGACCGCCTCCTCCATGACCCCGTGGAAGAGGTACGCCGGGCCGCCGTGCGGGAGGCCTGCCGCGACGACGCGCGCTACACCGACCTCCTGCTCGACGCGGACCTCGGCCCCTTCTCCCGGCAGGAGGTGATCCGCTACGGGGCCATGAGCACAGCGACCGCCGAACGGCTCGCGGCCGACGGCGAAGAGTCGGTCCGGCGCGAACTGGCGGCCAACCCTCACCTGCCCGTCGACGTCGTCCGCAGGCTGGCCGGCGACGACGCGCACAGCGTCCGGCTGGCCGTTTCGGTCCGGCCCGAGCTGACGGAGACAGAGCGTGACGCCGTCGACATCACCATCAGCCCGTCCGACCGGCTGCATCCCGTCGAATGGGTGCGCCGCTGCACCGATCCCGACATGCTGCGCCGATGCGCCCGGTCGGCCAACGTCCTGCTGCGCCGCAGCGCCGCCTGCAGCCCGCACCTGCCCGCCGACGCCGTCGAACTGCTCTCGCGGGACGACGACTACGCCGTAAGGCTCCTGCTGTGCGAGAACCAGTCGGCCGTGGACAGCGAGGTCGTGCTGCAGACCTACCTCGACTGCCAGGTCATCACCAAGGGTGCCCTGCTCGGGCACGCCAACTTCCCGCGCACGGACGCCGGCACTTCTCGGTGTTCACCGCCGCTCCCCTGGCGATCCTGCTGCACCACCGTTTCCCGCGCATGGAGCCGTCCCGCCGGCGACCGGTCACGCCGTGAGCCGGTCCAGCGCGGCCAGGACCGGGGCCACGCCGTCCTCCTGGGCCAGGGCACGGGCCAACTCCTCGGCACGGAGGCGGTGGTGAGGATCGCTTGTGGCGCGGCGCAGGGCGGAGGCCAGTGCACCGGCGGTGAGGTGCCGCAGGGGGACGGCGCACGGTGCCGTCCCCAGGGCGACCAGGCGCGCCGCCCAGAAGCCGCCGTCGAACTGCACCGGTACCGCAACCGTGGGGACGCCCGCGCGCAGGACGGCGGCGGTGGTGCCGGCTCCGGCGTGGTGGATCACGGCGGCGGTACGGGGAAACAGCAGCGCGTGGGGCACGTCGCCCACGGTGATCACGTCATCGGCGTCGTCGCGGGCGGCGAGGCCCGCCCAGCCCTGCTGGATGATGCCGCGCAGTCCCGCCGTCCGCAGCGCACGCACGATCTCGGCGCTGAGGTGCCCGGCATCCGGCACCGTCGCACTGCCCAGACCGACGAACACCGGCGGGGGCCCTGCGGCCAGGAACTCCTCCACTTCGCCGGGCAGTGCGCGCGTGTCGTGCGGCCACCAGTAGCCGGCGATTTCCAGTCCGGGGCGCCAGTCCTTCGGGCGGGGCACCACTCGTTCGCTGAAGCCGTGCAGCACGGGCCACTGGGCCCGCTCGTGGGCCCGGCGGCCGACGGAAGGGCGGGGCACGGTCATGCCGTGCCGGGTGCGCAGCCGGTGCACGGCCTGGGTGAAGACCCGGTCCACGGCGGAGAGCACGGCCCGTCCGCCCAGGTGGTTGCCCACCGAGCCGAGCGATCGTCCGCCGAGCATGGGCGCGCCGAACTCGCGCGTCGGATGCTGGGGTTGGAGGAACAGGCCGAGGCTGGGCAGGCTCAGCCCCTCGGCGATGGCACGGCCCAGCGGCGCGACGGCTCCCGCGGCCAGGACGACGTCCGCGCCGCGGGCCGCCTGGACCAGGGCGTCGGTCATCTCCTCGGCCACGGACCGGGCCATCGACACCGCACGCAGCAGCTTGCCGAGGCCGGTGGTGCCGGCGTGCAGATCGCGGCCGCGCTCGGAGTGCGACACGGCGTGCGGGTCGACCGGGGTCGGGTGGAAGCGCACCTCCGATCCGGTGGCCAGGGGTTCGAACAGGCCGTGGGTGGCGAGCGTGACCTCGTGCCCGCCGCGTGCCAGCCCCGCGCCCAACCCGGTGTAGGGCGCGACGTCGCCGCGCGATCCCGCCGTCATGATCACCACGCGCATGGGTCCCAGTGTGGACCGGCCGGGCGGATGACACGCGGTGCATGGCCTCACGTGGACGAAAATCGCCGTTGCGGGTGTTGTCCGGCCGGTTCCCACCGCTGCGTGTCCGGGCTGTGGACGCGATCTGATGGGTCCGCCCCCATGGCCGTCCCCGTGGAGACAGACCGTCGAGGGGCGGGAAGGTTACTCGTGTCCGGGCCGGCGCGATCGGCTGTGGGATCACCCGGTGGACGGTGAGGGCTTTGTGTCCGGGCCGGGTTCCGGGACCGTCGTGATGCGGGACGGCCTCGCGGTGCAACGAGCGGAGCCGCTTCCTCCGCCACGCGGCGCAGCGAGCGGAGCCGCTTCCTCCGCCACGCGGCGACGGAGGAGGCGGCTCCCGGTGACGCGCCGGCTCAGGACGTCTGGGCGCTCTGGTACAGGTTCTGGGCGTCCGCGCCGAAGTACGGGCCGTACATGGCGTTCGGCAGGAAGTTGTACTTGAAGCTGTTCACCGAGGACTGCAGGCCGGTCCCGGTGGCCTCGCTGAACTGGGTGAACCAGGGGCCGCCGCTGGAGCCGCCGGTCATGTTGCAGGTCAGGCCGTGGTCGTTGGACAGCAGGAAGTCGCGGGTGGTGGTGCCGCTGCAGTAGATGAACTTCTCGCCGTCGTACGGTGCCGCGGCCGGGAAGCCGAAGGAGTACATGGCCTTGTTGTAGCCGGTGTTGAACGCCAGACCCTGGCCGCCGACGACGTCGGTCAGCTTCTTCCCGTCCAGCGGTGCGACCACGGCCGCGCCGATGTCGTAGTTGATGTCCTCACTGGCCGTCCACTGCGGGGTGGACAGGGTCTTGGAGGCGGTCCAGGTGCCGTACGGGCGCTGTCCGTCGTGGTAGCCGGGCACGAACACCCAGTTGGTGTGCCAGGCGCCCTCCAGCTTGACGCAGTGACCGGCGGTGATCACGGTGCTCTTGTTGGCGCTGGTGACGGCGTTGCCGGAGCAGGACGCGGTGCGGCCCTGGTAGCTGAAGAACACCCGTCCCGCGGTCTTGGTCACCGCTCCCCCGCCGGACCAGGGGCCGCCGCCGTGCGGGAAGGCCAGCGGACCCGTGGCAGAGGCGGGCGCGCTGGGGGCCACGACCGTCGCCTTGCCCTTGCGGAGCGCCGGGGCCCTCACGTCGGAGCGGTCGACGGTCAGCAGGTCGAGCGGGGTGGCCTCGCGCATCCGCTGCGGGGTCCAGAAGGCCAGGGCGCGTTCCTGCGCCGAGGAGGTCATCACGCCGGGGTCCGGTACGGCGCTCGCGGGTGTGGCGGTGACGCCGGTCGCCAGGAGCGCGGCGACGCCGGCGAGCGCGCCGAAGACGGAGCGGCGGACGCGGGTGCTGCCGCCGGACGGGTACGGGCTGCGGGTTCGGCCTATCACGCGGTCTCCTTCTGCTGTGGGGGCCGGGCGGCGGGAAGCCCGCCCACCCGGTCAGGCAGGGGTGTCACTGCGGACGGTCAGGGGGCAGCGTGCCACCAGGAGGCCGATATGGACAGGTGCATGTCAATATGTTGTCCAAAAACTTCACGGACTCACCGCGCCGAGCGCGGCACGTGGGCACGGCAAAACCCGGCCTCACCGTGGAGGCCGGGTTCGGGGAAGTGCCGCTGGTGTCAGAAGAGTGCGGCCGGTGTCAGAGGATGGGACCGGCGCCGCTGGGGCCGCCCGGCTCGACGCGGCCGCGCCACGAGCCGGACTCGACTCCGCGCTCCTCGATGTACTGCTTGAAGCGCTTCATGTCGCCCTTCACCCGGCGGTCGATCGTGCCCATCATGTCCGCCGCCTTCTCCACGGCACCACTGGGCTCGACCTCCATCACCAGCTCCACCCTGGTGTGGGTGTCGTCGATACGCTCGAAGCGGACGGAGCCCCGCTGGTGGGTGTCTCCGCTGGTCGTGCGCCACGTGACCCGCTCGTCGGCCAGCTGGTCGACGATCTCGGTGTCGAATTCGCGCCGTACCCCGGCGATCTTGGTGGTCCAGTGGTTGTGGCGGTCGTCCAGCTGCCTGATCTCCTCGACGCCCTCCATGAAGTTCGGGAACTCCTCGAACTGCGTCCACTGGTTGTAGGCGGTGTGGACGGGGACGTCGACTTCCACGGTTTCCTTGATGGTGCTCATCTGACTGCCTCCGTATTCACTGATCGACTGCAGGAGGCCCATCGGCCCACTCAGGTCCGGGCCCGTGGAGGCCGAGTACCCGGGATGCTCCGGTTGCCACATCGGATGTGATCAGTGAGCGTCGAGGCCCGTGCCGGAGCGGCCGGGCCGCCGGGATCAGAACCGGTCGTGCTGCTGCGTCTGCCCGTGCGCCTGGCCGCTCTGGCCGTTGGTGCTCTGGGTCTGCAGCTGCTCCGCCTGCTCCTCGGTCACCTTCTGTTCCGCGCCGCAGAAGGTGCACTGCGTCAGGTACTTCGTCGAGATGGGGAACAGCGGGACGAAGAACAGGGTGAACTTCGTGACGCGCTTCCTGAGCGTGTGGGCGGCGGGGTTTTTGCACTGACCGCACACGAGCGTCAGTATCGCCAGCTGGTAGAGGTAGCCCTTGGTGCCGAAGATGATCACGTGTCGGTCCTTCCCGGTCGGATCTTCCTCCAGTGTCCTGTATCGCGGGCACGTCGGGGGCGCGGGCCCCTCTTTCGTGTGGAGCGCCCGGCGCGGGCTGATCCGGTCGGGTGGCGGCGGAGCGGGTGTCTCCCGGGGCGCCGACAGGGTCCCGCGGCGACCACCGGCGCAGCAGACGGCGCACGGCCCGGGCCACATGGGAGTGGCCCGGGCCGGATTGTGCCGGGGTCAGCCGGACAGGGCCGTCAGCACCACGGACTTGGCCTCCTCCTGGACCCGGCCGAGGTGGTCCGGGCCGAGGAACGACTCGGCGTAGATCTTGTAGACGTCCTCGGTGCCCGAGGGGCGGGCCGCGAACCAGGCGTTGTCGGTGGTGACCTTGATGCCGCCGATGGCGGCTCCGTTCCCGGGGGCCTCGGTGAGCACCGCGGTGACCGCGTCCCCGGCCAGGGTGTCGGCCGTGACCTGGGCCGGGGAGAGCCTCGCGAGCAGGGCCTTCTCCTCGCGGGTCGCGGGGGCGTCGATACGCGCGTACGCCGGTTCGCCGAAGCGGGCGGTCAGTGCCGCGTAGTGCTCGGAGGGGGTCTTCCCGGTGACGGCCGTGATCTCGGAGGCGAGCAGCGCGAGGAGGATGCCGTCCTTGTCGGTGGTCCACACGGAGCCGTCCCGGCGCAGGAAGGACGCCCCTGCGGACTCCTCCCCGCCGAAGCCGATGGTGCCGCCCGCCAGTCCGTCCACGAACCACTTGAAGCCGACGGGCACCTCGACCAGCTCGCGCCCCAGGTCGGCGGCGACCCGGTCGATCATGGCGGAGGAGACCAGGGTCTTGCCGATGCCGGTGGTGGCCGGCCAGCGGTCGCGGTGGGCGTAGAGGTAGGAGATGGCGACGGCCAGGTAGTGGTTGGGGTTCATCAGGCCCGCGTCCGGGGTGACGATGCCGTGCCGGTCGGCGTCGGCGTCGTTGCCGGTGGAGATCTGGAAGCGGTCTCGCTGCTCGATGAGCGAGGCCATCGCGTACGGCGACGAGCAGTCCATGCGGATCTTCCCGTCCCAGTCCAGCGTCATGAACCGCCAGGTGGGATCGGTGTGCGGGTTGACCACGGTCAGGTCGAGGCCGTGCTGTTCGGCGATGCGGCCCCAGTAGGCGACCGACGCCCCGCCGAGCGGGTCGGCCCCGATGCGGACGCCCGCCGTGCGGATCGCGTCCAGGTCGAGCACGCCGGGCAGGTCGGTGACATAGGTGCCGAGGAAGTCGTAGCGGCCGGTGGTGGGAGCCGCGAGGGCGCGGGCGTAGGGGAGGCGCCGTACGTCCTTGAGGCCGCCGCGGATGATCTCGTTCGCCCGGTCCTGGATCCAGGAGGTCGCGTCGGAGGCGGCGGGGCCCCCGTTGGGCGGGTTGTACTTGAACCCGCCGTCTCCGGGCGGGTTGTGGGAGGGCGTGACGACGACGCCGTCCGCGAGGCCGGTGGTGCGGCCACGGTTGTGGGTGAGGATGGCGTGCGAGACGGCCGGGGTCGGTGTGTAACCGTCCGCGTCGTCGATCAGCACGGTCACCTCGTTGGCGGCGAACACCTCCAGGGCGGTGACGCGCGCGGGCTCCGACAGGGCGTGGGTGTCGGCGCCCAGGAAGAGGGGGCCGTCGATTCCCTGGCCGGCCCGGTACTCGCAGATGGCCTGGCTGGTCGCGGCGATGTGGTCGTCGTTGAACGCGCTCGCCAGGGACGAACCGCGGTGTCCGGATGTCCCGAACGTGACGCGCTGGCCCGGGTCGTCCAGGTCGGGGCGGCGCGCGTAGTACGCGGTGACCAGCCGAGCGACGTCGACGAGATCCTCGGGTCCGGCCGGATGTCCCGCTCGCTCGTGCTGCATGGGCCCGCTCCTCCGCATGGGTTGATCCAACGTGTGCGGTCCCATCCTTTCTCGTCACGGCGGGGCCGCGCGAGGGGCGCGCCCCGGTGAGGGGCGGATGTGCGCCAGGCCACGCGGGAGGGAGCGGCTCGGATCACGAGGAAGGCGGCGCCACGGGCCACCGGACCACCCGGTGGCGCGTCGCGCCGCCCGCTCCCCCGGTGCCGGCACGTCCATCGCGCCGGCGCTGCTCAGATCCGCCCGCCGGTGAGACGGGTGAGGGGGCCGTGTGCGCCACGTTCCGCACGGCGTCCGACGGCGTAGGAGGCGGCGCTCAGGGCGGTCAGACCCGCTCCGACGCCCGCGGCCACGAGCTTGCGGTGGGCGATGACCGTCCAGGCGGTCTTGGCCGTGGTGGCGACGTGGCCGGAGGCCGTGACGACCGCCTGGCGGCCCGCCTCGACGCCCTTGACCGCGGTCTGGGCGGCCGTCTTGGCCGTCTCGGCGGAGCGCTCCGCGCCCGACTTGGCCGCTGACGCCGCCTCACCGGCCTTGTCCGCGGCACCCTTCGCCGCCTGGGAGGCCGGCGCGGTGGCCTTGTCCGCCGTGCGGCGGGCCTTCGACTCGGCGGTCTGTACGGTGGTCGCCTTCTGATTCGTGCGCTTGTTCTCTTCAGTCATGGACACCGACTTGCCTCTGACTCCGGCGGCAAACACGTTCGGTCGCGGACCGTCCGGGCAGGAGGGTGCCTGTACCTCTCACCCGAGGGGTAGACGAACTACAGACAACCGACGTGGATCAGGAAGGAAGGTGCGTCATGGCCGGAATGCTGAATCGCATCAAGGAGTTCGCCAGGAGCCCGCAGGGACGGCGGGCCGCGGAGCAGGCACGGCGGGCAGCGGCCGATCCCCGCAAGCGGGCCCAGGCCCAGCGTCTGCTCGGCAAGCTCAGGAGCCGCGGCCACTGACCGGGACGCCGGTTCCTCCCGGTATCCAACTCCTTGGGTAGACAGGTGTGTTCATGTCCGACTGGGGCACTTGGGTCGCACCACACACCTGAGAGGGGATGGTCCGATGGGCAGGGCAGGTAACGGCACGCGGGTCTGCGCCTTAGGCGTCGCCGGAGTCCTGACGGGGACGGTGCTGGTCGGCTGCGGCGACGGCGGCGACTCGGGCGACGACGCGCGGGGATCGTCGGCGAAGACCAGCGCCGGCGCCCAGGAGCAGGGCACACAGGCGGTGCGCTCGGCCTACGACAGGACGGCCGAGGAGGACACCGCCGAGGTGAAGCTGAAGGTGCGGACCTCCGCCCGGGGCACCTCGCAGACCGCGAACGGGCAGGGCGCGATCGACCTGGACGACGGTGACAGCGTCATGACGCTCACGGTGCAGGGGCAGCGGATCGAGCAACGGGTGATCGACCAGGTCCTCTACCAGAAGATGCCCAAGGGGCAGGCGCCCGGTGGCAAGCCCTGGATCAAGATCGACCTCGGGAAGGTCGCCGCACAGCAGGGCGCGGGCGACCGGTCCATGAGTGACCCGGCGCAGTCCGCCGCGTACGCCAAGGCGATCACCGACAAGGACGTGACCAAGAAGGGCACGGCCACGATCGGCGGTGTGAAGACCACGCACTACCGCGTCTTGGTCGACGTCGCGAAACTGCCCAACGGCGACACGCTGCGCAAGCAGGTCGGTCCGACCCTGCCGATGGACGTCTGGCTGGACGACGAAGGCCGGATGCGCCGCCAGCAGATCGACATGACCGTCAAGGCCCCGGCGACGGCGACGCAACGGTCTTCCACCGATGCCTCGTCCGCGCCCGAGAAGGTCACGGTGCGCACGGTCATGGACTTCACCGACTTCGGTACCGAGGTGGAGGCGGACGAGCCTCCGGCCGGGCAGGTCACCGACATGACCGGAAAGGCCCTGGAACAGGGCAGGCAGCAGAGCTGATCCGAGCTCACCTCGCCGCGCGGCCGCGGAGACGTCCCACGAGGTCGTCCGCGGCCGTCGGCCATGCCGGGTGGTCGAAGGCGAAGCCCGCTTCGAGCAGGCGGCCGGGGACGACGCTGCGGCTCTTCAGCAGCAGTTCGGTGTCCGAACGCAGGACGAAGGCGCCGATCTCCGCCGTCCAGCGCGTCGCGGGCAGGCCCACCGGGATCCCCCACGCCCTACGCAGGGCGCGCATGAAGGCGACCTGTCCGGTCCCGCCGGGTATCACGAACTTCATGAAGGTCTCCCCTTCGACGTGTCGCAGCGACCCCAGCTCACATTTGAACACGTTCAAAACCCTTTGAGGGCGAAGGGCTTAACTTGCACGGATGCGCCGTCGGGCAAGATGGGGCCCATGAGCGTAGTCAAGATCAACGTGCTGACCGTGCCCGCCGAGCAGCGGGAGACGCTGGAGAAGCGGTTCGCCTCTCGGGCGCACGCCGTGGAGAACTCCGACGGGTTCGAGTGGTTCGAGCTGCTCCGCCCGGTGGAGGGCACCGACACCTACCTCGTCTACACCCGGTGGCGTGACGAGGAGTCGTTCCAGGCCTGGATGGAGGGGCCGATGAAGAGCGCGCACCAGGGCGCCGGCGAGAGCGGCGAACGGCCGAAGCCCGCGGCGAGCGGCTCGACGCTGTGGTCCTTCGAGGTGGTGCAGCAGGCCGGGCCGAAGGAGGCGTGACCGACGGAGTGACGCAGGAGGTCCCCCGTGCCACGCGGCACGGGGGACCTCCTGCGTTCAGTGCCGTGTGGGCGCTCAGGTGTGCCGGGACCGCGTGGGGACGGCGGTACGGCCGACCGCGGCCGCCAGCTTCCGCAGCCGGCGCCAGTCGAGGCGCGGGGGCGCCTCGGGCACTCCCGGACGGTCGCGGGGTACCCGGACGCGCAGGGCGCGGCGTGCGATGCGGCAGTGGACGGGGGCGGGCATGGTGAGTGCCTCACCGTCGAGGCCGACCTCCAGCTCCGCCTGGTCGGCGTGGACGACGACGCGCTGGGCGGTGAGCACGGTGAGCCCCTCCGGGCGCGGGGACAGCAGCAGTTCGGCCGCTTCCACGGCACTGTCCACACGGACGGCGAGCACGCCCAGCCGCCCGGAGTTGAGCCGCTCGCGCCGGCCGAAGCCGAAGGGGTCGTCCATGCGGTAGGCGTTGTTGCTGACCAGAATCGCCTGTGGGTCCACGACGGTGGTGCCGTCGGCGGTGGCCGTCAGCCGCGGACCGCTCTGCCGGCTGAGCAGGTCGGGCAGCCGCTCCAGTGCGGCCCCCACCTTCCCCTCGCGGTAGCCGGGACTCTGCACCACGGCCCCGTACACGCCGAACGAGGCGTTGTTGACGAACGGGCGGTCGTCGGCGAACCCGAGGTCGACGCGGAGTTCGACACCGTCGGTGAGGGCGTCGAGGCAGGTGGCGGGGTCGTCCCGGTCCAGACCCAGGTCCATGGCGAAGTGGTTGCGCGTGCCGGCGGCGATGACGAGGAAGGGCAGTCCGTGTTCCGCGGCGACGGCGGCGACCAGGGCCTGGGTGCCGTCGCCGCCCGCGACGCCCAGGAGGTCGGCCCCGTCGGCCACGGCGGCCTTTGCCAGGGCGGTGACGTCCTGGTGCTGGTCCGGGTCGAGCAGCACGACCTGGGCGCCCAACGCCTCGGCCTTCTCCTGCAGGTTGAACTTCTCGACCTTGCCACCACCGGAGCGCGGGTTGAGCAGCAGGAAGGGGCGCAGTGGCGGCGGTGTGCGGTACTCCTTGACCCGTACGGTCCGCAGGCCCGTACTGCGCAGGGCGTAGCGGCCGCTCCAGACCGCCCCGCACCACAGGAGCAGGGACAGGAAGACCACCCACAGCAGATTCGCGGCAGCGAAGAGGGTGATGAGGCCGACGGGCGCAACGACGGCCAGCGCGGCCGACGCGATACGGACCACTCCTCGCCGGGACAGGACCCACCAGAGCGCGGCCGCGGTCAAGGCGAGCCCCGCGAGGGCAGCCACGAGCAGCAGCAGCCCTCGCAGACCGCCGGAGACGAGCGGCAGCAAGGCCGCCAGCGCGGCCGCGGCCAGGGCGCCCCGGGCGGCCCATCTCTGCCGGCGGTGAAACCGCTCGTCCATCGCCGATCCCATCTCGTCCCTCCGCTCGAAGGCCGGCGCGGGCGGGCCCTGGAGACCGCGCCCCGCCGTGACCATGGTGCCCGCCGACGCGTCGGCTCCACCACCGTCATCCTGGACGGCTCCCCCCACCGCCGGTCACGTCGGACGTGAAGATCCCCGGGAGCGGAGCCACCGGTAGCGTACGCGGCCCTGCGGGCGCGGTTCCGCGCACCGGGCCACATCGGCACGTTCACCCACCTTCCTTCAGTCTCCTACTGCTTGACCAGGTGAGTCTCATTACGCAACTCTAGGGCGACAGTTCTTGTCGACGAGGAGGCCGGCACGCGATGGAGTGGACGGGCGCACGGTACGCGGACCAGCCGACGGTCGAGGTGACGACATGGGTCGCCGCCCCGCCGGGGAGGGTCTGGGCGCTGGTGTCGGATGTGACGCGGATGCCCGAGATGAGCGACGAGCTGCAGTCCGCGCGGTGGGCCGGGGGTGTGGCCGGACCGGCCGTAGGGGCCCGATTCGTCGGCCGGAACCAGCACGAGCAGTTCGGCGAGTGGGAGACGACCTCGACGGTGGTCGCGTGCGATCCGGAGCGGGTGTTCGCCTGGGCGGTCGGGGATCCGGCGGAGCCGAGCGCGGTGTGGCGGTTCGGGCTGGAGCCGAGGGACGGCGGGACCGAACTGTCGCAGTGGATGCGGATGGGGCCCGGGCGCTCGGGGCTGTCGTTCGCGATCGACGCCATGCCGGAGAAGGAGCAGAAGATCGTGTTCGTGCGGCTGCGGGAGTTCGAGCGGGGCATGACCGCCACGCTGAAGCACATCAAGCACCGGCTGGAGGCGTGATGCGCGCGGCGACGACCGTCGAGGCGGCGGCCATGGGCTCCTGGTCCCGGCAGGCCGATTTCGTCGTGGAGGCGGAGAAACTGGGCCTCGACGTCTGCTGGGTGGCCGAGGCCTGGGGCTCGGACGCCCCGTCCGCCCTGGGCTTCTACGCGGCCCGCACGGAGCGGATGCTGCTCGGCTCCGGAGTCATGCAGGTCGGCACCCGCACACCGGTCGCCCTCGCACAGACGGCGATCACCCTGTCGAACCTGTCCGGAGGGCGGTTCCTGCTGGGGCTCGGCCCGTCCGGTCCGCAGGTGATGGAGGGCCTGCACGGGGTGCCGTTCGCCCGTCCCCTGGCGCGCGTGCGCGAGACGGTGGAGATCCTGCGTCACGTGGTCGCGGGAGACAAAATCGCCTACTCCGGCTCCGAGTTCGGTATCCCGCTGCCCGGCGGGGAGGCGGTGCCGATGCGCCTGTCCATGCGCGCCGAGCACCCCGTTCCCGTCTACCTTGCGGCTCTGTCGCCCGCCATGCTGCGGCTGACCGGCCGGGTCGCGGACGGCTGGCTCGGCACCAGCTTCGTCCCCGAGGGCGCTGCGGAGGCCTATTTCGCTCCCCTGGACGAGGGACTGGCCGCCGCCGGCCGTGAGCGCGCCGGCTTCGACGTCTGTCAGGGCGCCGAGGTCGCGTTCGCCCGGGACGAGGAGGCGCTGGCCGCCATGGTCGCGAGCCGGAAGAAGGAACTCGCCTTCAGTCTGGGCGGCATGGGTTCCGCGTCGACAAACTTCTACAACCGGGCCTACAGCCGCCAGGGCTGGGCCGAGGTCGCGGCGGAGGTCCGGCGGCGCTGGCAGGCGGGCGACCGGGACGGCGCGGCCGGGCTCGTCACCGACGAGATGGTGCTGGCCACCACGCTCATCGGCACGGAGGAGATGGTGCGGCGGCGCCTGCGCGTCTGGTGCGACGCCGGTGTGAACACCGTCCGTCTCTACCCGGCCGGCGAAACCCTCGACGAGAAGCTCGACACGCTCGGCAGGGCGATCGAGCTGGTCCACGGGACCGAGGCCGGCGGAGCGGGCGGGTAGGCTCCCCTGGCTGATCAACGGCCGACACGACCAACAGGGGGGCTCCGTGCGGGCCATGGCCACCATCACGACGACCGCGCTCGGCCTGCTGGCGGGGGCGGCCCTGACCGCGTGCGGAGCCGGCGGCTCCGGCGAGGCCAGATCCGCGGGCGAGATCCTCGACGAGGCCAACGCGAGGATGCGGAAGCTGGACACCGTCACCGTGGACATCACCAACCGCACCACGAGCGGCGGCACGGTCACCAGCCACCTCGTGACCGACCTGGACGGCCGGTGCAGGTCGAAGACCACCTGGTCCGGGGGTGGCGCCCTGGAGCAGATCCGTCTGGGCAAGACCGACTACGTCCGCCCGAACCGGGCCTATCTGCAGAAGTGGAAGAACAACCCCGGCGCCACCGGCGAGCAGAAGCTGTGGGTGAGGACGCCCGTGGACCCGGCCTCCAGGGGCGGCGACGGACTCACCTCCTGCACCCGGCCCTTCGACTCGTTCGGCACGGCGAAGAAGGGCGGATCCGCGCGCGTCGGAGACACGAAGGCCATCGAAGTGATCGTCACCGACAAGGCGGACAAGGGAGGTACGTACACCTTCTACGTGGCCGACGAGGGCGAACCGTATCTGCTGAAGACGGTGTACAAGAGCGCCGCGCAGCACACCACCACGTCGTTCAGCGGTTTCGACGAGCCGCTGGACCTGCGGGCGCCGAAGCCGGGTGAGGTGTTGAGCGTCGGCGACTGAGCTCCCGTCAGGAGGCAGCGTTTTCCGTTGGATTTGTGGCGGCAACCGGCCGAGAGGGACGAATCGTCACACCGGGACTTGACGGGGCGGAGCAGGGCTCGGCCTACTGGAAGCGCAGCCGGCCGTGTCGGGGGTCTGGTCCGGTGCCGGCCCTGAAGCCGAGTCCACTCCGTACTCCCCCGCCACAACGCAGGTCAGGGGTCTGATGGCGCGGCGACGTTGGGCAGCGGTGGCAGGTCTGGTGGCCTGCCTGCTGTTGCTGCAGCTCCTCGTTTCGGGGAGCGCCGACGACGGACGTCCGGACGTGACGGTCGCGGCGGCGGTGGACGCGACGGCTGCGAGCCCCGCTGCGCGTGCCGAGGCCGAAGGGGCCGGAGAAACATGCCCCTGTGAGGACGAGCCGTCGGTTCGGCAGCTCGCGGCGCGCACGCCGCGGGCCACGGGGGCGGCAGGGGTGAGCCCGGTGGTGACCGGGGCGGCCGTGGTGGACCGGGGCGGTACGGATCTGCGTGCGGCGGGAACGAGCCGGTGTCCGGGGGCGGTCGGACCCGCCCCGAGCACCGAACGGTTGCAGACGTTCCGCTGCTGAGCGACGGCAGTACCGACAACGGCCTGCGCCGTGCGGCCTGAGTACTGCCCTGGTGCCGAACCGCGGTGAATTGCAGGCCTTCGTGTGTCCCCCATGCCGATGACACAGGAGGCAGAGTTGCCTGGAAAGCGCGTTCTCGTTCTGCGGCCGGACGAACTCGGCCCGAACGAACAGAAGATGTGGCGGGAGATCCGGACGGAGTCCGGCGCACCGGCGAATCCCTTTCTCGACCCGGCGTTCACCGTGGCGGTGGGGCGGGTCAGGCCGGGGGCCAGAGTGGCGGTGCTGCAGGACGACGGGTCCCCGGTGGGATTCTTCCCCTACGAGGCGGGGGTGCTGGGGCGGGGCCGGGCCATCGGGCTGGGGGTGTCCGACAGTCAGGGGGCCGTGTTACGCCCCGGGATCAGGCTGGATGCCCGGCGGTTGTTGCGGGTGTGCGGGCTGTCGTCCTTCGAGTTCGACAATCTCGAAGCCGGTCAGGGGGTGTTCGTGCCGCACGCGGTCGAGGAACTCGCCTCCCCGGTCGTCGACATCGGCGAGGGCTTCGCGGCGTACACGCAACATCTGCGGGCGCAGTCGCCGGGTTTCCTCAGACAGACCCTGGCCAAGGAGCGCAGGCTGGCCCGGCAGGTCGGCGAGGTGCGGTTCGTGTACGACGCCCGGGACCCGGCGGCGCTGCGGGCGCTGATGGAGTGGAAGTCGGCGCAGTACCGGCGGACCGGCCGGCGGGACCGGTTCGCGCAGGAGTGGATCACCCGGCTGGTGGGACTGCTCGGGGAGAGCGAGGAGCCGGAGTGCCGCGGCGTGCTGTCCGTGCTGTACGCCGCCGGACGACCCGTCGCCGCGCACCTGGGGCTGCGCTCGCGCACGGTGCTGTCGTGGTGGTTCCCGGCGTACGACCGCGCGTACGCCAAGTACTCCCCCGGCCTGCTGCTGCAGTTGCGGATGCTGGAGACCGCGGCGGCCGACGGCATCGAGACCGTCGACCTGGGCAGCGGCCCGGCCCGCTACAAGGAGTCGCTCAAGACCCGTGACCTTCGCGTGTACGAAGGAGCGGTGGTGCGGCCGGTGCCGGGCGGTGTCGCCCACCGACTGGGCCGCGAGCCCGCCCGGGCCGCCCGTCGCTTCGTCCGCAGCCGGCCCCGGCTGGCCGGTGCGGCGGCCCGGACGCTCGAGGAACTGGGCCGGTTGCGCGGCGGCTGAGGCCGGCCCGGACCGGACCCTGGGCGCCCGGCCCCTGAGAGCCGGGCGCCGTGCGGTCGGCCCGTAGCCGTCAGCCCGTGGCGGTCCAGCTGTGAGCGACGTCCACGACGACGCGGTCGTCCAGCTGCTGCACCCGGAACGGCAGCCGCGCGCGGACGCCGAGACCGATCTGGGTCTGCCCCTCGAAGCTGCCGGCGAACCGGGTGTCCCGGAAGGTGCGGTAGCCGGTGAGGTCCACCCCCGGAAGGGGACGCGCCACCCGGCCGGGATACGTGGCCGCGCCGGTCTCCGGGTCGTACGCGGGCGCGGTCACCCGCACCTCGAGCACGGCGCCGCCGGACACGGCGATGTAGCGGCCCGAGCCGTCCTGGTAGAGCTTGTCGACGTACTGGACGGTGTAGCCGACGCCGCTGCCCGCGCCGGGCACGTCGATGACCATCCGGTCGAAGCAGGTGTGACGACCGGTCCTGACGTCGGTCATCGGTGCGACGCCGGCTCCGGCGTCGGTCTTGGCAAGGCTTCCCCAGCCGGTCGGACACGCCGTGGCCCGGGTGGTGGACTGCGGGCCGGCCACCGGTGCGGCGCCGGCCGGGATGGCCGTCACACCCACCGTGGCGCCCACGAGTGCGAGAGTCGCGCATGCTCTTCTGATTCGTACCATTGCCGCCCCCGAGGCTTGCATGTGGCTGATGCAGGATGAGACGGCCGGGGCGACCGAAAGGTTGCACTTGCCGCGCCGGAGCGCCGACCATGGCACATCCTGGTGGGAAGCGATGGATGTCCGGTGCGTCCGTACCGGGAGGACGCGACATGGATGAGGCAGCCGCCGTACCGGACGGGCCGCGGTCGGCCGTCGGCCGGAGCCGGAACGGGGCTGAGGTCCGGGCCCGGGGCGAGGACACGGGCCGGATCGAGGATGCCCTGACGGCCCCGCTGGTGGAGGCCGTGCGGGCCCTCGACGGCTACGGCGGGCTGGTCTACCTGCGCTCCCGCGACCGGCGCTCGCTGGTGCTGGCGATGATCACCGGGGTGCCCCGTTCGCTGCTCAGGAGCTGGTGGCGGGTGCCCGTGGGCGGTGCCCTGCCCATGGCGGAGGCCTACCGGCGGGGCGAGACGCTGTGGCTGCCGGACGAGCACGCCACCATGCTCCGCTTCCCGCACTTCACGGCCGGACTCCCCTACCCCTTCGCCTCCGCCTACCAGCCCGTCCGGACCGGCGGCGAGTCGGTCGGCGTGCTGGTCGTGCTGCGCTCGGCGGCCCGGGCCCCGATGGACGGGGAAGCGGTCGGTCTCGCGCTGCGTCCCGCCGAGCGGGCCATGGAAGAGCGCCTCGACCGCTTCGTCGCGGGCCGGCCGGGGCCGGACTCCGCCGCACGCCACGTCGAGTACGACGACGAGCCGATCAGCGTGCGGCTGCCCACCTCGGCCGCTCACCCGGTCCGGGTCGGGCTCATCGACTGGGACCTGGACAGCGACCACTGCACGGCGGACGACGACGCGCTCGCGCTCCTGGGCCTGGACCGGTCGGCCTTCGGCGGCACCATCGCGGACATCGAGGCCCGTGTCAGCCCCGACGACCTGCACGAACTGCGCGAGAGCCGGCATGACGCGCTGGCCGACGGCCGGGTCAGGTCCCGGCACTTCCGGGTCCGCGACGAGTCCCGGGGCGAGGAGAAGACCCGCTACCGGCCGGTCGAGTTGTGGGGCCACCTCGTGCAGGGCGGCACCGGATCCGCGCGGATCCTCGTGGGTGCCCTCGTCGACGCGGGTGGCGGGCTCACCGCGGCCGAAGCGGCCGAGCGGCTGCCCGACGGGCTCTTCTCCCTGGACCAGGACGGCCGCCTGACGTATGCCAACCGTCGCTGCGAGGACTTGCTGGGCTCCGGCCGGGAGGGCCTTTTCGGCCGCTACCCGTGGGAGGTGGTCACCTGGCTCCGGGATCCCGCGTACGAGGACCGCTACCGGGCGGCGATGCTGTCGCAGGAGCCGGTCTCCTTCCTGGTCCGGCGGCCCGACGGGGACTGGCTCAGTTTCGTGCTGTACCCGGACGTGCACGGGCTGACCGGCCGGGTCTTTCCGATCGGGCCGCCCACCGGGGCCGAACCGGATCCGGAGGCCGGGTCCGCCGTCGCCCCCGGCCTCACCGCCGTCGCGCCGCCGCCCGGCCCGGTGGCGGCCGCGCGGGCCGGGGCGCTCTACCACGTGGTGCAGATGGCGAGCGTGCTCACCGAGGCGGTCACCGTGCGGGACGTCTGCCGGGCCGTGTCGGAGCAGTTGCTGCCCGCCTTCGGCGCCCGGGAACTGGCTCTTTACACCGTCCGCGAGGGCCGGATGTACCTGCTGTGGGAGTCGGGCTACCCGGAGGGCTTCCTCACCCCGTTCGAGGGCGTCACCCTCGAAACGCAGCTGCCCGGCGTCCACGCGCTGACCACGCGGCTCCCCCTGTTCTTCGAGTCGCCCGAGGAACTCTCCCTCGCCTATCCGGGCATCACCCTGGACCGCATGCAGGCCTGGTCGTTCCTGCCGCTGATCGCGTCCGGCCGTTCCGTCGGGTCCTGCATCCTCGGCTGGGACGCCCCGCACCGGTTCACCCCCGACGAGCGGTCCGCCCTCACCGCGCTGAGCGGCCTGGCCGCCCAGGCGATGGAACGGGCGCGGCTGTACGACTCGGAGTCCGCCGTCGCCCGCGGCCTCCAGGAGGGACTCCTGCCGCACCGGCTGCCCACCGTCGAGGGCCTGCGCACCACCGGCCGCTACCTGCCCGGCACGCAGGGCATGGCGATCGGCGGCGACTGGTACGACGTGATCACCACCGGGCGTGGCGTGGCCCTGGTCATCGGGGACGTCGAGGGGCACAGCGTCGGCGCCGCCGCGGTGATGGGGCAGTTGCGCAGCGCGGTGCACGCCTTCGCGGCGAGCGAGCGCCCGCCGCAGGAGGTCATCACGCACACCAACCGGCTGCTGAGCGAGCTGGAGTCGGACGTCTTCGCCACCTGCTGCTACATCGAACTCGACCCGGCCACCGGACGGGCCCTCGCGGTGCGGGCCGGCCATCCCCCGCCGTTGCTGCGCCACCCCGACGGGCGGGCCGAGACGCTGGATCTCGCGGGCGGCGTCATGCTGGGCGTGCAGCCCGACTCGGTGTACCCCGTCACCGCGCTCACCCTGGCCCCCGGCAGCGTTCTCGCCCTGTACACCGACGGATTGGTGGAGCAGCCCGGCAGCGACATCGAGACGGGCATCGACGCGGTCCGCCACCGTCTGTCCGAGACTCCGGCGGACTCGGTGGAGCATCTCGCCGACCGGCTGGTGGGCACGGCCCGGCGGGCCCGGGAGCGGCCGGACGACGTGGCTCTGCTGCTGACGGCGTACCGGTGATCGCGGCATCGCACTCCGGGCGCCCGGACGCCCGACTGCACGGGAGAACGGAAGAACGGGGAACGAAGCGGCACGGAGTACGGTGGTCGGGACCGGCGAGCAGGGCGGTGGTTGCGGTGGAGTGGCAGCGGTACGCCGAGCAGATGGCGCGGCTCGCCCGGGATCTGGTCGCGCAGGATTCGGTCCAGGCGACGCTGGACGCGATCTCGTCATCGGCGGTGCGGCTGATCGAGGGCTGCGACGCCGCCGGGATCCTCAAGGTCTCGAAGGGCCGGGCCGTGACCCTGTCCGTGTGCGGTGACCTCGTCGCGGAGTCCGACCGGCTGCAGGGCGAGCTCGGCGAAGGGCCGTGCTTCGACGCCGCGCGCCGCGTGGACGGGGAGCGGCTGTTCCGGATCGCCGACATGACCCGCCCGCAGCCGTCCTGGCCGCGCTACAGCCGGGCGGCCCGCGACCTCGGGATCGGCAGCATGACCGGTGTCCTGCTCTACACCGACGAGGAGGACTTCGGTGCGCTGAACCTCTACTCGCGCCGTCCCGGGGCCTTCGGTGAGAACATCGAGGCCGCGGGCTGGCTGCTCGCCTCGCATGCCGCGGTGGCGCTGGCCACGGCCCGGACCGTGGACCAGCTGGAGCACGCGCTGGAGACCCGGCACGCCATCGGTGAGGCCATGGGGATCCTGATGGAACGCCACCGGCTGGGCGAGGACGAGGCCTTCGATGTGCTGCGGCGCATCTCCCAGGACCACAACCTCAAGCTGCGCGACGTGGCCCGGTGGGTCAGGGCCGATTCCCCGGACCGGGGGTGACGTCTCCGACCGGAGCCTCGCTCCGGCGGGAGGCGCGCAGCAGGAGCACGGCGATGTCGTCGGTGTGCCGTCCCGTGGGTGTGGTGTGGCGCACCAGCCGGTCGATGAGGCGTTCCAGGTCGTGGCCGTCGGCGGAGTCCAGGTGCCCGGCGAGGTCGGCGGTGGTCCGGGTGACGTCGGTGCCGGGGAGTTCGACCAGGCCGTCGGTGTAGAGGGCGAGGGTCGTGCCGGGGAGCAGGGGCACGGTGGTGACCGGGTAGTCGGTGCCGGTATCGATGCCCAGCAGCGGGCCGGGCTCGACCTCGAGGACGCCGGCGGGGTGCCGGGCCTGGCGCAGCAGCGGCGGCACGTGTCCCGCGCTGGCGAGGGACGCCTGGTGGCGGCCCAGGTCGAGGTGGACGTAGAGGCAGGAGACGAGCAGTTCGGAGTCGAGGTCGGCCAGGAGCCGGTTGGTGCGGGCGAGGACCTGGCCGGGCGCGGCGCCGGCGGTGGCGTGGGCGTGGATGGCGGTACGCACCTGACCCATGAGAGCCGCGGCGGCGACGCTGTGGCCTTCCACGTCGCCGATCACGGCGGCCGCGCTCGTGTCGTTCAGGCGCAGCACGTCGAAGAAGTCTCCACCGACCTCGGTGCCGTGGCCGGCGGGCAGGTAGCGGGCGGCGACGTCGAGGCCGGGCAGGCGCGGTAGGGCCCGGGGCAGCAGGGCGCGCTGCAGTTCGTGCACGAGCCGGTGTTTGGTGTCGTAGAGCCGGGCGCGGTCGAGGGCCTGGGCGAGCAGGCCGGACAGCGAGGTGAGGACGGCGCGTTCGTCGGCGGTGAAGGTGTGCGGCCGGGTGTAGGACAGGATGCAGCAGCCGACCGGTCTGCCGGAGATGATCAGGGGGAGGAACGCCCAGGCCTGCTTGCCGCTGATCTGGGGGGCGTCCGGGTAGCCGGCGGCCAGCTCGCCGGGGTCGGCGAAGAAGGCGGGGCTGCCGCTGGCGAGGACCTGGCCGGCGGGGGTGAGGTCGGTGTCCAGGGACAGGGCGTCGAGCCGCTCCATGACGTCGGCCGGATAGCCGTGGTGGCCGGTGATCTTCAGCCGGCCCGCGTCGACACCGGACAGCACCAGGCCCTGGGCACCGAAGGCGGGCAGGATCTGGTGGGCGATCAGGGCGACGAGGTCGCGCACGGTCACCGCCTCGGTGAGTGCGGCGGCCAGGTGCACGAGCTGGTAGAGGCGTCCCGTCGATGCCGCGACGGGCGGCCGCGCACCGGTGGGCGGCGCGTGCTCGGTCTGCTCCGCGCTCGGCAGGACGCGGACGCTGATGCCGCTGCTGTCGGGGTAGAGATGGAAGGTCAGTGACTGGTCCGGTGGGCGGAGCGCGGTGAAGGAGACGGGGGCGCGGCCGACGAGCGCCGTGCGGTAGTGGTCTTCGTAGACGGGGTCGTCGAGCCAGGACAGCGAGTGCCAGGGCCGGGTCCCGACGAGCCGGTCGGCGCCACGGCCGAGCAGACGCGCCGCGGTGGCGGTCGCGAAGGTGATGCGGCCCTCCAGATCGAGGGCCAGGGCGCCCTCGGGGAGGCGCTCGAGGTAGTCGGCGGCGGCCAGGCCGGTCTGTGCGGGGTGGCGGGGGGCGTCGACGGGGACGACGCGCGGCAGGTCGGGCAGGGACGGGGGCCGGGCGGCGTCGTCCAGGAGGCGGGCCATGCGGCGGGCGCTGGAGGTGATGTGACCGCGTTCGCGCGGTGTGACCCGGCGCGGACGGCCGGCGGGCCACATCAGCACGAGGCCGCCCCAGGAACGCTGTACGCCGGTCAGCGGGGCGGCGACCAGGGCGAACGGGTAGGGCAGTGCGGCGGCGGCCCGGGGGTACCGGCGGGCCATCTCGTCCTGGCCGGCGATGCTGACCAGTGCGTCGTCGTGGATCGCGTCGGTGACCGGGACGGGTGCGGTCAGAGGCAGCCGCTGCCAGGGGGCGCTGAAGGCCACCGGGAGACCGCACAGGGCGACCAGGCGCAGCGCAGGCTCCGCCTCCTCGATCAGGTAGAGGCCGCCGATCGAGGCGCCGGTGCCGCGCACGGTGTCGGCCAGCGCGATCCCCAGGGCATCGTCCGGCGCTCCGGAGCCGCCGGGGTGCTCCTTGCTCCCGGGCATGGTGTCCTCCCGCTCCTACCCCGGACGCTACGCCTGGCGGAGCGTGCGGGCATGTCGTCCGGACGGGTGACCGGTTTGCGGCCGGATGTGCAGGCCTGGGGCATGACCGTGGGGCAGCCGGCGCCTGTGTACCGGCCGTGTCGCACAGGCGGCCGCGTCGGCGGACGTCTGCTGGCGGAATCGGGAGTCCCGGACGGCACGGGGCGACCGGCTCGCGGACGCTGACATCGCGGGATCCGCCGGCCGTGGCCGTCACGGAGGCGATACGGACCGGTGATCTGCCCGGCTTCCGGCACCTGCTCGCCGGTCACCCTGGTCTCGCCACCGTGCGCATCACCGAAGAGGGTGAGAACGGCACGGGCACGCGCAGTCTGCTGCACAGCGCCACCGAATGGCCGGGCCCCTTCCCCCGCGGTCCCGGGGTGGCCGCGGCCCTGGTGGCCGCCGGGGCCGGCCCCCGAGCCCGTTTCGTCGGGGCTTACGAGGAGACGGCCGCTGCACTGGGCGGCCGGCCACAACGATGTGTCCTCACCGGAAGCGCTCATCGCGGCGGGGGCCGGCATCGAAGCGCCCGGTGCGGTGATCGCGGCGGGGGCCGGCATCGAAGCGCCCGGTGCGGTGATCGCGGCGGGGGCCGGCATCGAAGCGTCCGGTGCGGTGATCGGCGGCGGCACCCCGCTCGCCGACGCCGGGGATCCGGCCAGTGGCGCGCCGCCCGCCGGCTGATCGAACACGGCGCCCGCGTCACCCTGCAGGACGCGGCCACCCTCGGGCTGCTCGACCGGGTCCGGGGGTACGTCGGGGCGGACGAGCCACCGTCACGGGACGAGATCACCAGCGCGTTCCGGGGCGCCTGCCAGGGTGGGCAACTGCCGACCGCGCACTACCTCCACCAGCACGGCGCCGCCCCACTCGTGCGGCTACGACGGCATGACCCCGCTCGACATCGCCCGCGCCCGGGACACCGACGACGTCGTGCGGTGGCTGCGCGACCTGGGCGCGAGCACCTCGCAAGCGTCCCGCACCGGCCGGATGCCTCACAGGCAGTAGCGCACGAGCCATTCGTCCTGGTTGTAGGAGGTGCGCGCCGGGTCGGGCACGCTGGCTGCCCGCTCCTCGACCATGTCCTCCACGCGCACCGGCTCCGGCAGTGCCCCGAAGCGTGCCCGGCGGGCGGCGCTCTCCGCCTCGCTCCCCTGCTGCGACGTCGCCTCGTCCACGGCGATTCCCCTCTCCGGCTGGGCGGTCCGACCGTTCGGCCCTTGGCGGGCACTGATTTGACGTACGAGAGGGGCTGTTGGTTCCCGTGGCGTCGACTCTCCGGGGACACCACCCTCGTTCTCGGCACCCCCGACACGGCGGCCCGCCGGAGATGACGGCCGTTGCGGGCGGTGAACCGGCTTGTTCGACCCTACGAACTTCCAACCCGGTTGTTTTCCTTGCGCCTTCACAGTGATAGGAAACCTTCCTATCAGTTCTGCACGGCCCGCTCTTCCAACCCCCCACTCTTGGAGGCACCGTGAGACACCCCTCCGCCCCGGCCGGCCGCCGTACCGTCCTGGCGCTGTTCGGCGCGGCCCTCGCGACCACCCCGTTCCTGAGGCCGCCGCACGCAACGGCCTCCGTGGCCGCGATCGGGCTCGACGACCCGGCGAAGAAGGAGATCGCCATGCAGCTCGTGTCGAGCGCGGAGAACTCCTCGCTCGACTGGAAGGCGCAGTACCAGTACATCGAGGACATCGGCGACGGTCGTGGCTACACCGCCGGCATCATCGGATTCTGCTCCGGCACCGGCGACATGCTGGACCTCGTCGAGCTCTACACCGCCCGCAGGCCCGGCAACGTCCTCGCGAGGTACCTGCCGGCCCTGCGCGAGGTCGACGGCTCCGACTCGCACGACGGACTCGACCCCGGCTTCCCCGGCGACTGGCGCCGGGCGGCGCGGGACGCCGAGTTCCGGCGCGCCCAGGACGACGAGCGGGACCGGGTGTACTTCGGCCCCGCGGTCCGGCAGGGGAAGGCGGACGGGCTGCGGGTGCTGGGCCAGTTCGCCTACTACGACGCCATCGTCATGCACGGCGACGGCGGCGACCCCACGAGCTTGCGCAACATCCGCCGGCGGGCCCTGCGCACGGCGAAGCCGCCGGCGCAGGGCGGTAACGAGGTGACCTACCTCCACGCCTTCCTGGACGCGCGGGTGTGGGCCATGAAACAGGAGGAGGCGCACAGCGACACGAGCCGGGTCGACACGGCGCAGCGCGTCTTCCTGAACCGGCGCAACCTCGATCTGAACCCGCCGCTGGACTGGAAGGTCTACGGCGACAGTTACCACATCGGCTGAAGCCCCGGCCCGGGAAGTGGTCCACCAAACAGGCACGGAAGTGGACTCCTTCCCGGGCCGCCCGGCTGCCTAGCGTCACCTCCATGAACGCCACGACCACGCGCGGAGCCCTGCTCGCCGCGCTCGCCTGCGTCCTCGTCGGAGGGTCCTTCACGGCCAACAGCGTGCTGGGCGACTACCCGTACGCGGGCGGTCAGTTCCTGCGCTACGGGCTGGCCTGTCTGCTGCTGGTCCCGGTGGCCGGGAAGGGTGCCGCCGAACGGCTTCGGGCTCTGACACCCCGCCAGTGGGGCCGTCTCGCCCTGCTCGCGGCGGTCGGCATGGTCGGTTTCAACCTGGCCGTCATCGCCGCCGAGCGCACGGCGGAACCGGCGGTGCCCGGCGTGTTCGTGGGCTGTGCGCCGGTGGCCGTCGCCGTGCTCGTGCCCCTGCTGGACGGGCGCAGGCCGCAACGGGCCGTACTGTACGGCGCGCTGTTCGTGGCCGTCGGTGCCTTGACCGTCCAGGGCTGGGGACGCACGGACGGCATGGGGATCGCCTTCTCCGTGTGCGCCCTGGCCGGGGAGGTCGGGTTCGCCGTACTCGCCGTTCCCGTACTGCGGCCGCTCGGGCCCCGGTTGCTGTCCGCCACGGTGTGCGCGGTCGCCGCCGTGGAGTCGGCGGTGGTCGGACTCCTGGCCGACGGCGCCGGCCTGCTGCGGCGTCCGGACGGCGTCGAGACGGCCGCGCTGCTGTGGCAGGCGATGGTGGTCACCGTGGTCGGCTTCGTGTGCTGGTACATCGGCGTGCAGCGGATCGGCGCGGAACGTGCCACGTTGTTCTCCGGTCTCATCCCGGTGGCGGCAGCCTGCACGGCACCGCTCGTCGGCACGGGTTCCTACGGACTCGCTCAGGCGGCGGGCAGCGCGCTGGTGGGGCTCGGTGTGGCCCTCGGGGTCAGGAGCGGTGAGGGGCGTTCGGGACGGGCGCCGTGCGCGGAGGCGGGCCTTTCGGGGGAACGGGCGCCCGGAGTCCCGGGGAGTCCGCGTGCCTGAACTGCCGGAGTGATGCCGCGGGCATCTAATGGACGGCACTTACCTCCCGGCCGAGCCGACACAGGAGACGACGTCCATGCCGCACAGCCGCACCGCTGAACGGGACCGGAAGCCCGCGAGCGGAGGTGTGCTGCGGCGGATGGGCGAGTGGTGCGCACGGCACTTCGTGATCGTCATCATCGCCTGGCTGGTGGCGCTGGTGGCGCTGCAGGTCGTCAGCCGGGCGTTCGGCGGGGAGTACTCCGACAACTTCTCCCTGCCCCAGGCACAGTCCCAGCAGGGCCTGGACGTGCTGAAGGCGCACGATCCGCAGGCCGGCGGCTACAGCAGTCAGATCGTGCTGCACGACGACCAGCAGGACCTGACCGCCCTGAGCTCCCAGATCTCCACGACGGTCGCCGACCTGGAGAAGCTGCCGCACGTCCTGTCGGCCCAGAACCCGCTGTCCGCGCAGGGGTCGTCCTCGGGCCAGTCGCAGCAGCCAAACGTCGGGCCGCTGTCCGACGACAAGAAGACGGCGTACATCACCGTCCGTTTCGACGTGCAGCCCTCGACGCTCGGCGACGACTACCTGAACGGGGTCGACAGTGCCGTGCAGTCGCTGCGTTCGGCCGGGGCGGAGGTCGAGTACGGCGGGCCGCTCGGTGAGCTGGCCCGGCCGAGCGCCGACGACCGGGTGAGCGAGCTGATCGGTTTCGGCGTCGCCGTCATCGTGCTGCTGATCGGGTTCGGCAGCGTCATCGCCGCCGTCGTCCCGCTGCTCACCGCACTGATCAGCGTCGTCGGCGGTCTGGCGATCCTCGGGCTGCTGGCCGCCGCGTTCACCTTCGCGACGGTCTCCCCCACCCTGGCCACCATGATCGGGCTCGGAGTCGGGATCGACTACGCCCTGTTCATGATCACCCGGCACCGGCAGAACCTCATGGACGGCGCGGACGCGGTGAGGGCCGCCGGGCAGGCCGCGGCCACCAGCGGCCATGCCGTCCTCGTCTCCGGCTGCACGGTGATCATCGCGCTGGCCGGCCTGTCGGCCTCCGGGGTCGGGTTCATCGGTCTGCTCGGACTCGCCGCCGCGGTCACCGTGGTCTCCGCCGTCATCGGCGCGCTCACCCTGGTCCCGGCCCTGCTCGGACTCGTCGGCCGGCGTATCGACCGCTACCGGGTGCGCCGCCCCGTCGCCGAGACCGAGGCGGGAGACACCCCGCAGGGCACCTGGCACCGGTACGCGCAGCGGGTGGAGCGCAGACCGCTGTGGTTCCTGTCGGCGGGTGTCGCCGTGGTCGTGGTGCTCGCGATCCCCGTGTTCTCCATCCAGCTCGGCCACATCGGCGACGGCGCCGATCCGACGTCCTTCACCGACCGGCGGGCCTTCGACCTGATGACCGACGCGTTCGGGCCCGGGTCCAACGGACCGCTCACCGTCGTCATCGACCAGACGAACGTGCCCTCCTCGCAGCGTTCCGGCCTGGCCTCGAAGGCCCAGCAGACGCTCGACTCGGTCCAGGGCGCCGCCGCCGTCACCCCGCTGACGCCGACTCAGGACGGCGACGTCCTGATCGGCACCGTCTACTCGACCAAGTCGCCGCAGAACGCCACGACCACGGACCTGACCAACCGTCTGGTCGACCAGAGCCTTCCGGACGCGGTCGAGGGCACGGACGCCAAGGGCTATGTCACCGGCACGACGGCGGCCCAGGTCGACTTCCGCGACATCGTCTCCTCCCGGCTGGTCGTCATCATCCTCGTCGTGGTCGGCCTGGCGTTCCTGATCATCCTGGCCGTGTTCCGGGGGCTGCTCGTCGCCGTCAAGGCGGCCGTCCTGAACGTGCTGTCGATCGCCGCCTCCTACGGTGTGGTCGTCGCCGTGTTCCAGTGGGGGTGGGGCGGGCCCGCGCTCGGCGTGCACGGCAAGGTGCCCATCGAGAGCTACGTGCCGATGATGATGTTCGCCATCATCTTCGGCCTCAGCATGGACTACGAGATCTTCCTGCTGTCGCGCGTCCACGAGGCGTGGCTGCGCACCGGGGACGCGAAGGGGTCGGTGGCGCACGCCCTGGAGATCACGGCCCGGGTGATCACCTGTGCGGCGCTGATCATGGTGAGCGTGTTCGCGGCGTTCATCGTCAGCGACAACATCGTCGTCAAGATGCTCGGGCTGGGCCTGGCCGTCAGCGTGCTCATCGACGCGACCGTCGTACGGCTGCTCATGGTGCCGGCCGTGATGACACTGCTCGGGCGGCACGCCTGGTGGATGCCGCGGTGGCTGGACCGGGTGGTGCCGCACATCGACGCCGAGGGGGCGAAGGCCGAGGCACGTCCGGCAGGTCACTGAACCGCGACTCCCACCGCTGCCCCGACTCGCTCACACCGGCGGCTGCTTGGGGCAGCTTCGCGGTCTTGCTCGACCCGATGGTGCGGCCCATCCCATATTGACATTGAGGACTGCGTGGTGCGGTTACGGTCCTGTTCGGCGGATCAAAGCCTGTGGCAGGTCGGCCCCGGGCAGTGATCCGCAGCACGCGACCGGGAACAGCGCGTCAGGTCAGGGAGAACTTGGCAACGTACTCGTCGAAGGGCTCGATGCCGACTTCTGCACGGAGTTCGTTCATGCGCTCGGGCTCTTCACAAGGCCACGGAATCGGCGCCCCGTCCTTCACGCCGGCGATTTGAGTGCCGTAGATCTGCTTGCGGCCCTCATTGACCAGCGTACGGTCGCGCAGGAAGGCCAGCTCGCGCGGGCCGGCCGAGCCTGCCGACACCGCCTGCTGCATCAACTGGAGGGCGCGCCGCTGAATATCGAGCTGCCGGTCGGCGTGCTGGGCGATCAGCCATGCTGCGCGTGCGGCCTCCTCACCGACCAGTTCTGCCGTCGGCCAGCCGTAGTCGTCCATGATCTCACCCAGCCGGTCACCGTGCCGGGCGGTCAACCGCCGCCAGGCCAACTGCTCGGCAGGGTCATCACTGTTCGCGCTACGTGCGGACCGGTGATCGGCCGCAGCCATGTCCGCGAGCTCCACGGCCAGCGCGGCAATATCGTGCGTCACTCTCAACTCCCATATCTGATGCGTGCGTTGTGCCTGTCGCCAGCAAGCGTAAAGGTGCGAATCAGACGTAAAGATCATTCCGGAGAACGGTGACAGGCACCTCCCCGCACAGGGATAATGGAGCTACCCCCGAAGCCAGAACCGGATCGCTACGACCATCACGGTGCCCGGGAAGACATGGGCACGCTTGTCGAACGGCCGGCGGCGCCACCACTGATCTCCACCGGGCGCCCGGGGCGACAGGACCGACGCCCCTCCTTCCCGGACCCTGCATACCCGTCGGAACGGGATCAGTGGAGCATCAGGTGGACGAGGGCGACGGTGCCGACCGACACGATCAGGGTCCGCAGGACGGCGGGGCTGAAGCGGCGGCCGGTTCTGGATCCGATGAGACCGCCGAGTGCCGATCCGGCGGCGATGAGGACGACGGCCGTCCAGTCGAAGTGGGCGAAGAACAGGAAGAGCACGGCGGCGACGGTGTTGACGACCGCCGCCAGCACGTTCTTCACGGCGTTGAGCCGCTGGAGCGTCTCGTCCAGCAGCATGCCCATCAGGGAGACGTAGATGATGCCCTGCGCGGCGGAGAAGTAGCCGCCGTAGACGCTGGCCAGCGTCAGCCCCGTGAACAGCAGGGGGCCGCCGTCACGGCGCTCGGGGCCGCTTCCTGCCTCGCGACGGCGGCGCACCCTCTTCGCGATCCAGGGCTGGCACGCCACCAGGACCAGGGCGAGGCCCACCAGGACCGGCACGATCCGTTCGAACGCCGTCGCGGGCAGGGTCAGCAGCAGCACGGCACCCGCGAGACCGCCCAGCACGGCACCGATGCCGAGCAGGAGGACGCGCCGGCCCTGCCCGCGCAGTTCCTCGCGGTAGCCGAGGGCCGCGGTGATGGAACCGGGCACCAGGCCCAGCCCGTTGGACACCGTGGCGGTGACCGGGGGCAGCCCTGCGGCCAGCAGGACCGGGAAGGTGATCAGCGTTCCTGAGCCGACGACGGCGTTGACGGCTCCGGCGCCCGTGCCGGCGGCGAGCACGGCGGCCATCTCCCACGGCGTCACGCCGCCGCTCCGCCGCTCGTGCCGTTCCCGGTGAGGTTCATGGGATCACGCTAGAGGGTCGATCATTCGGCGGCCGTCGAAGGGTGCCGGAGCAGGGGACCGGAGCACGGGACCGGAACACGGGGCCGGAGCACGGGACCGGAACACAGACACAGGGCCGAAACACGGGGCCGGAGCAGGGCATCGGCGGCCGGACCATCGCCGATGCCGGTGGCGCTGCCGCTGGTGGATCCCGCCGCCGGTCTCCCGAGACGCGCGACGGCGGCGGGATCCAATGGGGATCCCGCCGCCGTTCACGGCTCACGTCCGGGCGTGGCTCCTAGCCGCGCCGCACCCTGCGCAGTACGACGAAGCCCGCGATGACCAGCACGGCGCCCGCAGCGGCCGGCCAGAGCTGCGCTCCGGTGTCGGCCAGGCCGCCCTCACCGACCGCTTGGGGCTCGGTGCGGGACGGGGACGACGGGGTCGGGGCGGCACTGGTCGCCGTGCCGACGGCCTGGGACTCGCCGAGGCCGTCCGCGCCGTCGTCGTCCTTGGCGCCGTCGTCGTCCTTGGCGCCGTCGTCGTCCTTGGCACCGCCGCCCTTCCCGGCGGAGTTGCCGCCGTCCGCCGAGTCGGTGGCCTTCACCTCGGGCTGGGCCGTGCCCGGGGCCGTGGACGCGTCACCGGGCTCCGGTTCGGGGACCGGCTTGTCCGACGGCGGCTTCGGGGCCTCACCCTTGCCGTCGTCACCGCCGTCGCCCTTGCCGCCGCCGTCGCCCTCGTCGCCGGGCTTCCCGCCGCCGTTGCCGTCCTGCGGGGCCCCGGGAGCCTTCGTCGGCTCCTCCTGCGGGGCCTGAGGCGCCTTGGTGGGTTCCTCCTGCGGGGCCTCGGGGGTCTTCGTCGGCTCCTCCTGCGGAGCCTGAGGCGTCTTGGTGGGCTCCTCCTCCGGCTCCTCGCCCGGTGCGGGGTTCTGCCCGCCGTCCGCTCCGGCTCCGCACTTACGGCCGTCGTTGATGCAGTCGACCATCTCCCCCATCAGATCCTCGTCGAAGATGTTGATGAAGTCGCCGTGGTCCGTGACCGGCTTGTGCAGCTGCTCCGGGAAGGAGTCGACCGCGAACAGCGGTGTCGTACGGCCGCCGTCCTGCAGGCTCGGCGCGTCGACGTCGTAGACGATGCGCTGGACGAGCTGCGGGATGGGGCGGAAGCCGGACGGGCAGTTGCCGGAGGCGTCCGCGAACGCCACGTGGGTACGGTGGTTGGCGCTGTCGATGTTGCGCCCGTCCCAGCAGCTCTGGAACTTGAAGGTCCGTACGACGTCGCTGCCCTGCGGGCACAGCGGGTACTTGTCCTTCAGCTGCCGGTCCTCGAAGCCGGTGCAGCTCCAGGAGGCGTTGGCGTTGGCCGGGCCGTTGACGAAAGACTTGGCGTCGCCGGTGATGATGCGCAGCAGCCGCGGCATGGCCGTGACCTTCTCGCGCGGATTGCCGACGAACGTCAGGGTGACCTGCTTCGGCGTCACGATCTCGCCGGCGTTGCCCTCGATGCCGCCGCCGGGCTTGTCGGCGTCCTGCTCCGCGGCGCCGTTCTGCAGACGCACGACGGGCCAGTAGTAGGACGACTTGTCGCCCTGGTCGTCACAGCTGGTCTCGGCCTTCGCCAGGTCCTGATCGCTGGCGAAGGCGTTGTTGGACTGGTTGCCGACGTAGTCGTGGAAGTGATGGGCGCCGTTCGTGACACCCGGCGCGGCGATGATGTTGTCGGAGTTGAACAGCCCGTTCTCGTTCACACCGCAGCTCGTGGCGAAGGAGCCGCGGGATGCGCCGCCCTCCTCGCGGGGGTTGGCCACGTTGGGCTGGACGCTCTTGATGTCCGCGAAGTCGGCGGCGACGGGACCGTTGCCCGCCTGCCCGCCGTTGGCGCCCTGACCCTGGCCGTTCTGCTGCCCCTGGCCTGCCTGGCCCTGCTCCTGCCCGGGCTGCTCGGTTGCGTCGGCGTCCTTGCTTTCGCCCTGCGCGGGAACCTGGTTGCCGTCCTGGAGGGTGCAGGCGGCGAGGGCGTCGAGCCCCTCGGGGCGGTCTCCCACGCGGTCGATGGCGATGGCGATGCGCTCGAGGGTCGCGGCCCGCTTCTCCTTCAGCGGGTTCACGACCGCGTTGTCGGCGAAGCCGGGGTCCTGCCGCACCTGTTGTGCCGATTCGCTCAGCCGCTGGTAGGCCTTGGCTATCTGCTCGTCCAGGAGGGCGAGTTCCTTGTCGACCTCCCCCCGCGCCTGCTCGGGCACCGAGGTCAACTTGCTGCCGACGTCCGGGCAGTCGATCGTGGCGCCCGCGGTCCGGACCCCCGTGCCGGACCGCGTCTGGGCGGCGTCACCGCCCGAACCGCCGTCCGTGGCGGAGGCGTAGACGTTCGCGGCCATCAGGCCGCCCCCGCCCAGGATCAGTGCGAAAGCGGCGAAGGTCGCGCGTCGTGGGCCTGTAGGGCGTCTTCGCGTGTTGCGTCCCAAGGGTGCTCTCCTGCGCTTGTGGCGTGCCGGGCATGAAAATCCCCTCGCCCCATACGTACGGGAGCACCGGCGTGTTCACTCACTTCGAAAATTTTCGGAGAACTCTCATGAAGCCCGGGCCGGCCCGGGCCCCGCCGGACACGCCGTCCGGCGGGGCGGCGCAGGTCAGCGGAAGTTCACGTCACTGCACAGGAAGTACGTCTGGTCCATGTGCGAGGCCTGCCAGATCGTGTAGACGATGTGGCGGCCACTCCGTCCCGAAGTGCTCACCGGAATCTCGTAGTTCTGGCTGGGCGCGTACCTGCCGGTGCGCTGGACGAGTTGGAGGTCGTTCCAGGTCAGCGGCTGGGTGGTGGGGTCGAAGCCCTGCCGTGTGACGTACACCAGGAAGTAGTCGGCGCCGTGACTGGCCTGGTCGTAGAGCTTCACCGTGAAGTTGCCGGTGATGTCCGTCGTCTTCCAGGCACCCACGGCGTCGAGGGAGTTGTACCGGCCGCCCTCGGTCCGGCCACCGCTGCACAGTTGGCCGTTGGGGACGACGGCCTGGAAGTTCCCGCCGGAGCCGTTGCGGTACAGGCCGTTCCAGTTCCACATGGCATTGGGGTTGTCCCGCCACGCCTGCCAGCACATGGGGTCCAGCCGGGCCATCTCCGGGTTCTGGAAGTCGCTGCCCCAGCGCAGCCAGCAGCCGTAGTTGCGGGAGGCCGGGTCGACGACCGAGCCGTGGGCGACGGCGGTACCGCTCCACGGGATCAGACCGAGCAGTGCGGCGACCAGCATGCTCAGGACGAGCGCCGGACGAGACCTGAACCTGGACGACCGTAAGTCATGACCATGACAACTCATGATCTCCTCTTTCGGATGTGGGGGTTGTCGTGCGTTCAGTCGGGCGTTCATTCGCGTTTTCGATCATGTTTCGAAGTGGGAGCGCTCCCACCTTGCCCAGACTGCGCCCGATGAGGCGGGTCGGCAATGGGTGATTGCGCCACTTCCGGGTCGGTCAGAGCCGGTCGAGTTCCTTCGTGGCGCGACCGAGGCAGGTGACCTCGCCCGGCGCGCGCACGTCGATCTCCTCGAAGCCCATGCGGTCGTAGAAGGCTCTGGCCCGGGTGTTGGCGGTCGCCATGACCAGGTGTACGGCCGGGACTCCGCCGTCCTGCAGGGCCCGCAGGAACGTCCCCATCAGGCGGCGGCCATGGCCCCGGCCCTGCCAGGCGGGCAGCAGGTCGATGTGCAGATGGGCGGGGTAGGCGGCCAGTTCGGGCAGAACCATCCGTTCGGGGTGGTGCAGCAAGCCGGCGATCACCTCGTCCGGGGTGCGCGGTGGCCGGGGCGGTTGCGGGTAGCGGTCGGCGACCAGGGGCAGCCACGTGGCACGGAAGGCATCGGCGAAGCGCGGGGTGTCCGCGGCACCCAGGATGTAGCCGACCGCCTGCCCCTGTCCGTCGTCCAGCACGAAGGCCAGTTCCGGCTCCAGATGGACGTACGGCGCCGCGAAGGTCGCCGGGAAGATGCCCGGGTCCGCGTAGTGGGGGCGGCTGTCCTCGCCGTGGTGGGCGGTGCGGATGCAGATGTCGTCGAGGGCCGGACGGTCCTCGGGCCGGTAGGGGCGGACGGTGGGTGACGTGGTCATGGTGGCATCGTGCCGCTGTGGGAGCGCTCCCTCAACCCCTTTCGCCGGGCCTCCGGACACCACACGCCGACACCTCACATCCGGCTTGCACGGGCGCGGCTTAAGGCCCTCGCCAGGGGTTACCCGGCTCACATGGTGAAGCTGCATATTCCGGGACGGAAAGAACAACACGAGACCGAGGCCCCGCCTCCGGAAGGCCCCCGCCCGGGGTCCGAGGCGGGTCGCCCGGAGACTTTCGAGGAGGAACGCCGGGAGGCTCACGCCCCCGATTCCGAAGAGCCCGGACCGAGCCCCGAGGTGGAGCGTGCGGCGCCGGACACGCCGACCGACCTGCCACGGAAGTCGTGGGGCGCGGTGTTGAAGGGAAGCTTGCGGGAGTTCAAGGACGACGAGCTGACCGACCGGGCGGCCGCGCTGACCTACTACAGTGTGCTGGCGCTGTTCCCCGCGCTGCTGGTGCTGGTGTCGATGCTGGGCCTCACCGGCAGGTCGACCACGGACAAGGTGCTCGAGAACGTCCAGCAGCTGGCCCCCGGCTCGGCACGCGACATCATCACCCGTGCCGTCGAACAGTTGCAGGGCAACGCCGGCATCGGCTCGCTGATGGCGATCGTCGGCCTCGTGCTGGCGGTGTGGTCGGCGTCCGGTTACGTGGCCGCGTTCATCCGCTCGGCCAACGCCGTCTACGACATGCCCGAAGGCCGGCCGGTGTGGAAGCTGCTGCCGGTGCGGGTGGGTGTGACGGTCGTGCTGATGGTGATGGCCTTGATCAGTGCGCTGATCGTGGTCTTCACGGGTGGGATCGCCCGGCAGGTGGGGACGACCCTGGGCATCGGTGACACCGCCCTGACCGTGTGGACGTACGCGAAGTGGCCCGTGCTGGTGCTGCTGGTGACGACCATGATCGCCATCCTGTACTGGGCGACCCCGAACGCCAAGGTGAAGGGCTTCCGCTGGATCACGCCCGGCAGTCTGCTGGCCCTGCTGATCTGGATGGTCGCGTCCGCCGGCTTCGCGGTCTACGTGGCCAATTTCGCCTCGTACAACAAGACCTACGGCACGATGGCCGGTGTCATCGTCTTCCTCGTCTGGCTGTGGATCACCAACCTGGCGATCCTGCTGGGTCTCGAGTTCGACGCGGAGACGGTGCGCCAGCGGGCCATCGCCGGTGGGCATCCGCCCGAGGCCGAGCCGTACACCCAGCCGCGGGACACCCGGGCGTGGGACGAGGAGGACCGGCGCCGGCTGGAGGAGACCTGACGGTCCGCGCGGTTCAGCCCATGAGTCCGGCGGCCACCGTCGCGCCCAGGTCCCAGCACCGCTCGAGGTCGCCCTTGTCCGGCTCGCCGGTCACGGTCACGGCCTCGGCGGTGCGGCGCCAGCCGAGGCCCGTCGTGACCGACTCGATGCCGCGTACCGCTCCGGTGACGTCGTTGCCGCCGTGCACCCAGTACCCGAAGGGACGGCCGCGGGTGGCGTCCAGGCACGGGTAGTAGACCTGGTCGAAGAAGTGCTTGAGCGCTCCGGACATGTAGCCGAGGTTCGCGGGAGTGCCGAGGAGGAAACCGTCGGCGGCGAGGACGTCGGAGGCGGTGGCGGACAGCGCGGGCACGCGGACCACCCGGACGTTCTCGATCTCGGGGTCCGTCGCCCCGGAGACGACGGCTTCGAACATCGCCTGGCAGTGCGGCGACGGCGTGTGATGGACGATCAGCAAGGTGGCCACGGCACCAGACCTTGCCGCCTCGGCCCCCGCCACCGCAAGCGGTGACGGGGGCCGGGTGTCGCGCCCTCGATGGGGCGGTTCCTTTTCGGCGGTGGCCGCGGCTCGCACACAGTGGCCGCGGCTCACCCACGGGGCCGCGTTCGCTCAGCGGTTGCCGCGGCGGCGGATCAGCAGGCAGGCCACGAGTACGGCACCGGCACCCGCCAGCAGGGCGGCACGGTGGTCGCGCACCTGCTGCGGGGCCTTGTCCTGCCAGACCTGCTCGGCCTGCGCTGCCTTCTCCCTGGCGCCCTGAGCGGCGGCGACGCCCTTCTGCTTGACCGGCTCGGGCAGCTTCTCCTCCACGGTGTGGGCGACGTGCGCGGCCTTGGCCCTGGCCTGCCCGCTCCACTCCTGGGCCTTCGCCCCGGCCTGTTCCCTGACCGCGACGGCCTTCTCGCGGGCGCGTGTCTTGACGTCGGCCCGGTCGGCCAGGGCCTGGACGGTGTCGCCCAGTTCGTGGCGGGTGTGCTCGACCTGCTCGCGCAGCTCCTCCTGGCTGCGGGCGGTCGGCTCGTCGTGCGGGGGCTGGGTCATCGCTGTGCACTCTCCTTGATCTCGGCCACGTCGGCCTTCACGCTGTCGATGGTCTGCTGCGGGGCGGGCGGGGTGGCGCTGCGCACCTGTGAGCGGCCGGCCAGCGCCGTCAGACCCGTGGCGACCGCCAGGACGCCCGTGACGATCAGCGCAGCCGCCCACACCGGCAGCGGGACGGCCAGGGCGGCGATCACCGTGGCGACCAGTGCCTGGAGGGTGACGAAGCCGAGTACGCCGGCTCCGCCGAACAGGCCACCGCCCTTGCCGTAGCGTTTGCCTTTCTCGGTCATCTCCGCCTGGGCGAGGCGCATTTCTCCGCGCACCAGGTCGGTCAGCTGCTCGGTGGCCCGTTGCACCAGCTCGCCCACCGGCTCCTCCCCGGCCGCCGACGCGTTCCCTTTGGGGGGAGCGGCGGGGGCCGTGCGGCGCGTGTCCGCCATGACGATCACCTCCCGGTCCGTAGTTCCTGGCCGAGTACCAGCGAGGGCGGAAAAAACACCTGGTCGGGCAACTTGTGATGACGAGGAGTGAGCGGCGCGAGATCTGGTACCCGTCCGCCGCTCACACACGAGAGAGGGAGGTTTCGCCTTGTCGCAGGTAGAGGAATCCATCGAGGTCCGCGTGCCGGTGCACACCGCGTACAACCAGTGGACGCAGTTCGAGTCCTTCCCCGAGTTCATGGACGGTGTCGAGCGCATCGAGCAGCGCACCGACACCCTCACGCACTGGGTGACGAAGGTCGGCGGACAGGCGCGGGAGTTCGACGCGGAGATCACCGAGCAGGTCCCGGACGAGCGCGTCGCCTGGACCACCGTGGACGGCGAGGCGCGGCAGGCCGGTGTGGTGACGTTCCATCGCATCCAGGACGACACGACCAAGGTCATGCTGCAGATGGACTTCGACCCCAGTGGCGTGGCCGAGAACGTCGGCGACAAGCTGGGCTTCGTGAAGCGGCAGGTCTCCGGTGATCTGAAGCGGTTCAAGCAGTTCATGGAGGCTCGCGGGACGGAGACCGGCGCCTGGCGCGGCAAGGTCTGACCGCACCTGAGGAGGCCGCCACCACAGCTCGTGGTGACGGCCTCCTTTCGTGTGCTGCCCTACGCCGCCACCGGGGCGGCGATCCCGCTCTGGAAGAGGTGCCGGGCCTGGCGGCTCAGGTCGTTGAGACGCAGGGCCAGCCGCGCCGCACCGTCGTAGAGGGCGTGGACGGCCCGGAGCCGCTCGATGCGGGGGGCCAGGGCCGACAGGGCGATGGCCAGGGCGACGCCGGCCCAGGCCACGGGCCCGAGCGGGGTGCAGCCGAAGAAGTGGCTGACGCCGGGGGTCTGGACGAGAGCGGCGAGGACGGCGGCGGAGCCGAGGGCCGTGACCCAGACCAGCGTGCTGTGGCGCCGCCCGGAGAGGGTCTGCACCAGCTGGGCACCGACCACACCGCACAGGGCCATGGTGGTGGACCGGCGTTCGGTGCCGGGGGTGAGGCGGCCGATGACGTACGCCGCGACCGCGCCGAAGCAGGTGGTGATGCCACGGCGGCGGATGGAGCGCAGCAGGGGCGCGCCGAGGACGTCGAGGCCCATCGGGCCGGTCGCGGCGTGCTCCGCGGTGGAGGGGTCGCTGCTCGGCGTGACGGCAACGGCCATGGCCGGGAACATGTCGGTGAGGAGGTTGACCAGCAGCAGCTGACGGGTCGACAGGGGCGAGGCACCGGCGAGCAGGGTGCCGAGGACGCTGAAGCCGACCTCGCCGGCGTTGCCGCCGATGAGGATGCTCACCGCGTCGGCGACGCTGCGCCACAGGGCACGGCCCTCGGCGACCGCGTCCACGAGGACGGACAGGTCGCCGGTGGTGAGCACGAGGTCGGCGGCGTTGCGGGCGGCGGCCGAGCCGCGCGACTCCACGCCGACGCCGACATCGGCCGCGCGGATGGCGGCGGCGTCGTTGGCGCCGTCACCGGCCATCGCCACGACCCGCCCGGCCTGTTGCAGGGCCTCCACGACGTGCAGCTTCTGTTCCGGTGCGACCCGGGCGATGACGCCCGCGACGCGCAGGACCCGGACGCGTTCGCGGCGTTCCATGGCGACGAGTTCGTCACCGGTCACCGCCTCCGTCTCCTCCGGCCAGCCCAGTTGCAGGGCGATGGCGCGGGCGGTCTCCGGGTGGTCGCCGGTGAGCATGACGGGGACGATGCCGGAGCGGCGCAGTTCCGCGAGCAGGGCGTGCGAGGTGTCGCGCGGGACGTCGGCGAGGGCGACGAAACCGCTGAACTCCAGGTCCGCGAGTGGCGCCTCGAGTTCGGCCTCGGCGTCGTCGGCCCGGCAGGCACGGCGGGCGACGGCGAGGACGCGCAATCCCTGCGCGGCGAGCTCGTGGGCGGTGTCCGAGGCGTGGCCGGGCAGATCCCGGCAGGCGGGCAGGATCGTCTCGGGGGCGCCCTTGACCACGAGGAGCTCGTCCATGTCCGGGTCGCCGTCGCGACCGACCGCTGCGGCGTAGCCCCGGCGGGTCTCGAAGGGCAGCTCGCCGGTGGGGGCCCAGCCCTGGTCGGGCGGGGCGACGTCGAGGACGGCCTCGTCGGTGGCGTGCGCGACGCGGCGTCCCTGGCCCGTCTCCTCCTGCGGGCAGGCGCGCGCGGCCAGCCGTACGATCGGGTCGGCCTGCTCGTCGTCCGTGTCGAGGACGGTGCCGTCGGCGGTGGCGACGCGGACCAGGCGCAGCTTGTTCTCGGTGAGGGTGCCGGTCTTGTCGAAGCAGACGGTGTCGACCCGGCCGAGCGCCTCGAGGGTGCGCGGGGTGCGGACCAGGACGCCGCGTCGGGAGAGCCGGCGGGCCGCCGCCATCTGAGCCACGGTGGCGACGAGGGGAAGGCCTTCGGGGACGGCGGCGACGGCGACCGCGACACCGCCGCTGACGGCGCGCCGGACGGGGCTGCCGCGCAGCAGGGACAGGCCGGTCACGGCGGCGCCGCCGGTGAAGGTCACCGGCAGGGCCTTGCGGGTCAGTTCCTGGAGTCGCGCCTGCACCCCGGCGGGCGGCGGGGTGCGGGCGGCGAGGGTGACGGCCCGGCCGGCCTCGGTCTGGTCGCCGGTGTCGGCGACGAGGGCGGTGGCCCGTCCGGCCACCACGGTGGTGCCCTCGAAGACCATGCAGGTGCGCTGGGCCACGGGGAGCCCGGGCGTGGCCTCGACCGACTTGCTCACCGGCAGGGACTCGCCGGTGAGCGCCGACTCGTCGACCTCCAGGCCGTCGACGTCCAGCAGGCGTGCGTCGGCGGGTACGACGTCGCCGGCGCCGAGGCTGATCTCGTCGCCGGGTCGCAGCCGGGCGGCGTCGACGGTGACCGTGCGTTGGCGGCTGTCCTGCCTGCGGGCCTTGGGCTGCTGCCGGGCGGCGAGCCGGGCCAGGGCCTGTTCGGCGCGCAGCCGCTGGAGTCCGCCGGTCACGGCGTTGAGGTCCATGGCGCCGACGACGAGCAGCGCGTCGACGACCGAGCCGAGCAGCGCCGAGGCGACGGCGCCCGTGGCGAGGACGGGGGTCAGCGGGTCGTCGAGTTCGCGGCGCACGGCACCGGCCGCCTGCCACGTCCAGCGGGCGGGGGCGACCGCCGGGTGCCGGGTCAGGCGTACGGCCTGTTGCCGTGAGCGGTCGGCGACGAGGGCCAGTCCGCGGGGCTCGCCTTCGCGGTCGACGCGCGCCAGCCGTTCCCGCGCCTCGTGGGGTTCCAAGGCGTGCCAGGGGATGTGCAGCCGGGGCGGGGGCGGGGTGGCCCGGGCGACGCGGACGGCTTCGAACCAGCCGGTGATCAGGGCGTTGGCGGCGGCGATGTTGACGGGGGCGTGCCGGGTGAGGGGCCACAGGAGGTGACGGCCCGGGGGCTGCCCGCCGCGGGCGACCAGGAGACCGGACAGGGCCGCGCCGGCGCGGGCCAGGGTCTGCGACCGGCGTCCGACGCGCCGGGCGGCGGGGATCGCCGTGAGCAGCCGCCAGACATCGGCGAGGCCTCTCGGGGCCAGCACGTCGACGCCCCAGGTGACGGCTGCCCGTCCGTCGGTGAGGGCGATGGCCACGTCACCGGCGGGCAGTCCGGCCGCGAGGGGCCCGTCGCCGGACTCGTGCAGGCGGGCGACGGTCACGACCACGCGTCCCTCGGCCTGCAGGGCCCGTACGACGTCCCCGAACGGCTTGGCGCTCGGGGCGACCTCGTCGGCGAGCCGGGTGATGTCCTTCAGGTCGGAGCCGCCCGCGATCACGACGTGCAGTCCGGCCCGGCGGGCGGCGTCCAGGACGGCCTCGGCGAAGGGGTGGACCGGGTCGTCGGGCAGGCCGTCGTCGGTGCCGTCCTGCCGCAGGCTGCGCAGGGCGTCGGCGTGCAGGACGAGGGCGTCGGCGATCTCCAGCTGCCGCAGGCGCTCTCCGTTGCGCAGCAGGATCCCGTCGTGGGCGAGGAAGGTGCCGAGGGTCGCGCCGAAGGCGGCCGGTCCGTAGCGGGCTGCCTTGGGGGAGCCGGCGAGGACCGCTTCGGCCGCGTCCCCGGCGCTGTGGGTGATGAGGAGGGTGGCGGCGGCGCCGGCGAGACTGCCCGTGCTGGCGTGCGAGGCGTACTCGGCGGCGGGGGTCACCTTGAGCGGCGGCCGGGTGTCCGCGGGGCAGGACACGCTGGTGCGCCGGTGGTGGCAGACGTCGTCGTGCAGTGCCTCGAAGGCCGCGGCCCTGGCCACCGCCTCCGTGAGCTGGTTGCCGCGCAGGATGCCGTCGAGCACGAGGGCCAGCGGGGTCTGGCCGATGCCGTGGGCGGCGGCGTTGGCGGCGGCGAGGACGAGTTCCATGCCGGACGTGCCGAACCGCTGCCGGAGCAGGGCCCGGAAGCGGGGGTTCTCGCGCAACAGCGTGACGGTGGCGGTGATGACGCGCGAGGTGGGGGGCAGTCGCAGGGACCGGCCGGCCAGGGCACCGGCCGCTCCGGCGGCGTCCAGCAGGATCGCCGCCGCGGTGACGCGTACCTCGGCGGGGTCGCCGGGGTGGCTGGTGTCCCGGGTGGTCGGGTCGGCGCCCTCTTCGAGACCCAGCCGCGTGGCGAGCCCGGTGGCCAGCTCGGTGACGCGGTCGGTGGCGGCGTCCTCGGCCACGGTGACCACCAGGCGGCCCAGTCCCCCGTCCCAGTACGCCGTGAGGACGTCCGGGTGCTCGACGAGTTCCTCGGCGACCCTGCGGGCGAGCGCTCCGGCGTCGCCGTCGGAGTGCCGCAGCGCGAGGTGGAGGCGCTGCCCGGCCTTCCAGTGCTGTCCGCCGGTCAGGGCGTTGCGTGCGACGTTGCGGACGCGGCGGGTGGTGTCGTAGACGGACGTCATCGACTGGGCGGTGCCGCGGGCGGCGCCTGCGGCCGCGCCGGCCACGGCCCCGACGAGCGGGGTGACGTCGAAGCGTGTGAGCATCTGCTGTCCCGACTCAGCCGGTGGGGCGGCTGTCGTGTGCGGGCCCGTGGGGCTGCTCGTCGCCGTGGTGCGCGGTGGCCTCGGCGACCTGCTTCAGGGCGGAGGCGGTGGCGGTGTCGCCGACCTTGGCGGGCTGTTCGTGGACGTGCTGTTCCGGCCGATCGTGCCGGTAGTGGGAGGAGGCGAGCTTGCCGCCGGGGCCGTACGCGGAGGTGTCCTCGTCGTACTCGCCGGCCTGGGCGGTGCGGTGGTCGTCGCTGCTGCCGGTCGGTGTTCCGCCGTTCGGTGACGCGCCGTCGGGCCGCTGCACGGGCCGCGGCCGGGTCAGCCAGGCCACGGCGGCTCCGGTCACCGCGACCGGCCACTCCACCAGTCCGGTCACGCCGAGCACCCCGGCGCCGGCGTAGACGGCCATCCGGCGGCCGCGCGGCGAGACGGCGCCGATCATGTCCAGCGCGCCCGTGGCCGCCTTGCCCACCTGCTCCGCGCCCGGCAGGTGCCTGAGGCCCGAGGCCACGGCCCGCAACGGCTGCGGAAGATCCGACGAACGTGATGTCTCCTGGTTCATGTCGACCTCCACAAGCGCGTTGTCGGCGGCGTGATCCGGCTTCCCACCCCTTTGCCCCATATTCCGCCTTTGGCGAGCTATGCGCTTCTCTTGTTCGGCCGGGGTCCCGGGACACTCCGGGGCGGTCGGCCGGGTGAAAGGCGCGTGGAAGCCGTCCGTGTCGGGTCGGGAACACCGGGTACTCAATGCGGGCACACAGGCCGTCTCGGGTCCGGACACCGCACGGGAGCGGATTGTCCGGTTCGGCGAAGGAGTGGTCATGACGCAGAACGGTGATGACGCGACGCTCGTCCGGCGACCGGGGATCCCCGACCTCCGGACGGCACCGGACGGTGCCGAGCCCGCGCCACCACAGGATCCGCAGGCGGACCAGCCGCTGCAGGAACTCCCCCAGGACCGCAACCAGGCGCTCCTGGAGGCGGCCAAACAGGTCGGCGCCCTGCTCAAGCGCAAGGGGCACCTGTTCGCGCTGGCGGGGAGTGTGGCCGCGTACGCCCACGGCGGCGAGAAGAACCTCCAGCACGACGTCGACTTCGCGATCCGCCCCGAGGACGCGGAAGCGGTGGCGGCCACGCTGCACGAGGCCGGGCTGACGGTGTACACCCCGCCGGAGGACTGGTTGATCAAGGCCACGTGCTTCGGCCAGCCGGTCGACATCATCTTCGAGCTGGCACACCGGCCGGTCGGCGCGGACATGCTGGAGCGGGCGCAGGAGCTGTCGGTCGACTCGGTGCGCATGCCCGTGCTGGCCCCGACCGATCTGCTGTGGAGTCTGACCGCCGCGTTCTCGGAACACCACTGCGACTTCGGGGCGGCCCTGCCCATCGCACGCGCCCTGCGGGAGAAGGTCGACTGGGAGAAGGTGCGGCGCGAGTGCGGGGACGAGCCCATGCCCGCGGCCTTCTTCTTCCTCCTGGAGCGCCTGAACGTCATCTGAAGGAGCACCCATGAGCACCCACGGTTCCCAGGACGCGGGCGGCGGGCCGCCGGCCGAGAACCTGGACTACCGCATCGCCCACCTCCAGGATCGCCTCGCCTCCGGCGAGCTCGGTGAACTGGGTGTACGGGTCGAGGCCCGCGGCCGGACGGTCCTGCTCACCGGCACCGTGCCCTCGGCGCCCTGTCGCGACGAGATCGTGCGCACCGTCCACGAGGAGCTCGCCGGGTTCCCCGTGCACAGCGACCTCGTGGTCACCGAGGCGTCCTCTCCCGACCACGCGGAGGAGCTCTCATGATCCGCATCGCAGCCGTCGGAGACATCCACATGGGGCCCGACAGCCAGGGTGTGCTGCGCCCCGCCTTCGAGACCCTGCCCGAGTGCGCCGACCTCCTGCTGCTGGCCGGGGACCTCACCCGGCACGGCACGCCCGAGGAGATGCGGGTGGTGGCCCGGGAGATCCAGGACCTGGCCGTTCCGGTCGTCGCCGTCCTCGGCAACCACGACCACCACGACGATCGTCCGGACGAGGTCACGGCCATCCTGCGGGACGCCGGCGCGCAGGTGCTGGAAGGACAGGGCACGGTCGTGGAGAGCGGCGGGGCGCGGATCGGCGTCGCCGGGACCAAGGGGTTCGGGGGCGGCTTCGTCGGCCGGTGTGCCGGGGAGTTCGGCGAGCCGGTGATGAAGGAGTTCGTCCGGCACGCGCGCCGGTGTGCCGACGGTCTGCGGGCCGCCCTGGAGCAACTGGCCCAGGAGGGCTGTGACGCGCGGATCGCCCTGACCCACTACTCCCCCGTCCCGGACACCCTGGCGGGCGAGCCGCTGGAGATCTACCCGTTCCTGGGGAGCTATCTGCTGGCGGAGGCGATCGACACCGCCGGCGCCGACCTCGCGGTGCACGGGCACGCCCACGCCGGCACCGAACACGGCATGACGAGCGGCGGCGTGCGGGTGCGCAACGTCGCCCAGCCGGTCATCGGACGGGCCTTCCACGTCTACCACCTGCCGGCGCGCGAGCCGGCCGCGACCGGCGCCGCCGTCCGGCAGGCCCGCTGAGGACCTGGCCGGTGAAGGGCTGCCGCAGCGGCCGGTTCGGACCGGGAGCGCTGCGACGGTCGGTGCCGGCCCGCAGGTGGAAGTGATCCGCGACCGCAGCAACGCCTTCACACGATCCTTCCGTGTACGCAGGCCCGGTCGGGCCTCGCTTGTCACTCCTCTCGCGCCGCACGCGATCGCCGGCGCGGGGTCTTCTGCTGCCCGCCGCCAGGCGCACCGAGCCACCGGTGTACCACCTGTGGTGTGAACCCCCCGCACGTCGTGCCCGTTTAAAGCATTTTGTCTGCTTAGCATGCGAGCTCCGCGCTCCGCACGCCGACGATGTCCCCACGCATCCGCACGGGAGCGCAACCGCCCCGTACGAGAGGACACCAGATGGCGCTGACGGGCCGTCGCAGAGCACCGTCCGAGCATGCTTTCTCCCCGCACGACGCCGTGCTGCGCACCGCCGCGCCGCATGTCGCCCGCCGCCGGTTCCTCACGGTCACCGCGGCGGCGGTGATGCTCGCCTTCGCCACCAACCGGCCGGCCCGCGGCGCCACCGCCGCTCCCGAACTCGACGCCGCCCGGGTGTCCGACGACCCGTTCACCCTGGGTGTGGCCTCCGGCGACCCGCTGCCCGACTCGGTACTGATCTGGACCCGGCTGGCCCCCGAGCCGTTCGCCGAGGACGGCGGCCTGGGCCGGCAGCGGGTCGTCGTCTCCTGGGAGGTGGCCCTGGACGAGTGGTTCGCGATCGTCGCGCAGGAGGGGACCGCCACGGCCCATCCCGAGTACGGCCACAGTGTGCACGTCGACATCAAGGGCCTGATGCCGGACAGCCACTACTACTACCGGTTCCGGGTGGGCAACTGGATCAGCCCCACCGGCCGGACCCGTACGGCGCCGGCCCTGGGCACGGACACGGCGGGCATGCGACTGGCCGCCGTGGCCTGCCAGGCCTACCAGGACGGCTACTACACGGCCTTTCGGCATCTGGCGCAGGAGGACGTCGACGTGGTGTTCCACCTCGGCGACTACCTGTACGAGTACCCGGTGGACTCCACCGGCGGGGCCCGTCGCTACACCGACCGCACACTCCCTGACGTCTTCAACCGCGAGACGACCACCCTGGCGGACTACCGGCTGCGCTACGCCCTCTACAAGAGCGACCCGGACCTGCTCGCCGCGCACGCCCGGCACCCGTTCCTCGTCACCTGGGACGACCACGAGACGGAGAACAACTACGCAGGCGGCCTCGACGAGAACGGCAGCCCCCAGGAGCAGTTCCTGGTGCGGCGCGCCGCCGCCTACCGGGCCTACTGGGAGAACCAGCCGCTGCGTGCCGAGCAGCTGCCGCAGGGCCCCGATGCCCGGTTGTACCGCCGGCTGGCCTGGGGTTCGCTCGCCCAGTTCGACATCCTCGACACCCGCCAGTACCGCTCGGACCAGGCCTACGACGACCGGCCACACGCACCGGGCAGCGAGTCGGACGATCCGGCCCGTACGCTCACGGGCGCCGCGCAGGAGCGCTGGCTTCTGGACGGCTGGCGCAACTCCGGCGCGCTGTGGAACGTGATGCCCCAGCAGGTGTGCTTCTCTCAGCGCAAGTTCGACCTGACCGAGCCGGCCCGGGTCTCCATGGACGCCTGGGACGGCTACCGAGCCTCCCGTGGCCGGGTCATGGCGGGCGCGAAAGCCGCCGGCATCGACAACTGGATGGTCCTCACGGGCGATGTTCACGTCGGCTACGCCTTCGACCTCAAGGACGACTTCGACGACCCGCAGTCCAGGACGCTGGGCACGGAGTTCACCTGCACCTCCATCGCCAGCGGCGGGAACGGAACCAGCAAGCCGGACAACTGGGACACGTTCATGAAGGCCAACCCCCACATGAAGTACTACGACGGCCGGCGCGGCTACGTCCGGGTCGAGCTGGGCCGCCAGAAGGCCGAGGTCGACTTCCGGACCGTCTCGGCCGTCAACACGCCCGGGGGCACCATCTCGACGGCCGCGTCCTTCGTCACGGAGGTGGGTTCGCCCGGCCTGAAGTCCGCGTGACACGCCGGGTGTCCGCAGTACTGCACATGGCGCCCTTCCCCGCACCACAGCGCGAAACGGGGCGGCCCGGGACATCACTCGGGGGCGCTCCGGCAAGGCATATGGCCTCGTCGGCAGTTTCACCGCGATCGAAGGAGACACATCGAATGGCACCCAGACATGCCGTGACCGGCCGCCGGACGGCTCTGACCGCACTCGGCGCGCTCCTCGCCACCGGGTTCCCGTCCGCCGTGGCGGCCGAACCGGCACCCCCCGCGGGCCCGTTGCCCTCGACCGCCCAGACCCTCGGCGCCGACCGGCCGTCGGCTCCGCTGCTGCGCGCCCTGGAGCGTGACCTCGGGCTGACCCGGACCCAGGCCTCCCGGCGGCTGATCAACGAGGCGGAGGCGGGAACCCGGGCAGGGCTGCTGCGCAACGCGCTGGGGAACCGTTTCGCGGGGGCCTGGCTGCGCGGCGCGACCTCGCAGGAGCTCGTGGTGGCGACCACCAAGGCCACCGACGTGCCCACCATCAAGGCCCAGGGTGCCAAAGCGGCCGTCGTGAAGAAGACGCTGCGCGACCTGACGGCCGCGAAGAGGAAGCTGGACCGGGCGGCGGCCCGCGTCGACACCCGCGACACGCCCCTGTGGTACGTCGACGTCCCCACGAACCGGGTCGCCGTGGAGGCCCGGACCAAGGCCGCGGCCGCCGCGTTCATCAAGTCGGCCGGCCTCGACGCCAAGGGCGTCGGCGTCAAGGTGACGGCGAACCGGCCACGCCTCCTGGCGGACATCACCGGCGGCGACGCCTACTACATCGACGGCGCCGCCCGGTGTTCGATCGGCTTCTCCGTCACGAAGGGCGGACAGCAGGGCTTCGCCTCGGCGGGCCACTGCGGCAAGCAGGGCGACACGACGACCGGCTTCGACAAGACGGCGCAGGGCACGTTCCAGGCCTCCACGTTTCCGGGCAAGGACATGTCGTGGGTCGCCGTCGACGACCAGTGGAACACGACCGCGAACGTGAGGGCCGAGGGCGACCAGAAGGTGCAGATCACCGGCTCGGTCCAGGCGCTCGTCGGGGCCGCCGTCTGCCGCTCGGGCTCCACCACCGGGTGGCACTGCGGCAGCATCGGGCAGCACGACACCAGCGTCAGCTACGCACAGGGCAGGGTGGACGGCCTGACCCGGACGACGGTGTGCGCCGAGCCGGGCGACTCCGGCGGGCCCTTTGTCGCGGGCGTCCAGGCACAGGGCGTGACCTCCGGCGGTACCGGTGACTGCGGGAGCGGGGGCACCACGTTCTACCAGCCGATCAATGCGCTCCTCAGCGACTTCGGCCTCACCCTGAAGACCGCCGCCGTCGCACCCACGCCTCCGCAGGGCAACGTCACGCAGGCGTGGGCAGTGGGCCGTGTCTATGAAGCCGGGGCCACCGTGCTTCACGCCGGTGTGCGCTACCGGTGCCTGCAGACCCACCAGGCGCAGGGCGCATGGGCGCCCACCCGCACGCCGGCCCTGTGGCGGCGGGTGTGACGAGGGGGCAGGACTGTCCGGCGTCCGCGAGGCATGTACCGCCGGCGCCGGGTGGGACCCGCTACTCCTGTGCCAGCAGCGCGTACGCGGTGGCCAGGAACGGGTCGTGGGCGCGGAAGCGGCGGGTGCACAGCGCGGCCAGGGCGGTGCCGGTGTCGGCGCGAAAGCCCAGGAACGCCTGGTGGCCGAGCGTCGCGCCGCTGTGGAAGTACATCGGTTCGCCGTCCGTCGGGTGACGGAACCAGGCGATGGTGTGGACGTGCCGGTGCCCGATGCCCCTGCGCAGCACGGGGCGGCGCACCGCCCGCAGGGCGGGGGCGAGGTGCGGTGACACGCCGGTCGGGTCCAGGTGCGCCTCGAGGAAGGTGAGCAGGTCGTGCGGCGTGGCCCGTACGGCACCCGCCGCCTGGAAGCCTCCGGCGTCGAAGGCGGGCACGGGTGACACGCCGTCCCTTCCGTGCCCGAGGGCGTCGAGACCACAGTCGTCAGCGCGCAGGGTCGTGTCGTCCAGACCGAGGGGCCGCAGGATCTGGTCGGTGAGCAGGTCCTCCCAGGGGGTGCCGGTCGCGGCGGCCAGTGCGTGTCCGAGGACGGCGACACCGAAGTTGGAGTAGCGCCACCGGGTGCCGGGGCGGTGGCGCGGCCGGTGACGCAGGAAGGCGTCGACGACCCGGGCCTCCGGGAAGCGGGCGTACGGGTTGGTGGTCCAGGCGGGCAGGGCCCGGAGGAGGAACCCGGCCGGCAGGGCGGGCAGCCCGGAGGTGTGGGTGATCAGGTGGGCGAGCGTCACCGGGTTCGCACCTGCCGGCCGCCCCCCGCCCAGGAGGGCGGCGGCCGGTTCACCACCGGTCAGCCGGCCGCTGCTGATCAGCCGGGCCAGCAGCAGCCCGGTGAACGTCTTCGTCGCCGAGCCGATCTCGTAGCGCAGGTTCTCGGGGGCGAGCGGCGGGGACGGGGCGGTGCCGCCGCTCACGAGGCTGCGGCGCCCGTGCCGGGAGAGGGCGAACACCACCTGCGGGGCGTCGGACGCGGTGACGGCGTCGGCGAGCCGTTCAAGGACCGGGCCGTCGTCGGGGGGAGGTTCCGGCGACCGGACGCGCGGGGCGGGCCCCGCGGTCGTGAGCGCGGCGCGCAGGTGCCGGGACTCGTCCGACGGCATGTCATGCGGGGCAGGGGACCGGTCCGCAGGCGTGCCGCGCGAGGCCTCCGGGTCGTCGTCGGTCGGCGCGTGGCGTACGGACGGCGGCTCGTTGGCCGCGGATTCGGCGTCGCCGAGCGCTCCACCCGGCCAGGGTGCGTGCCGACGGGACGTCATGACGCGGGCGCCAGCAGGGACAACGACCGGGATGTGGCCAGTACGGAGGCGTAGGCGGCGACCAGGGTGGGGTGGTAGACGATGTCGAACACCTCGTCCGGCGCGCCCTCGGGCATCGTCCGCAGGGCGGGCATGGCGCCGTCGGGCTGCTGTGCCGCGGCGAAGCCCTCCCAGGCCCGTTCGTCCAGGGTCGGACGGGGCAGGCAGGCGTCGACCACCAGCAGTTCGCCCAGCAGGTCCCAGCGTTCCAGGTCCAGCCAGTCGTCGATCCAGACCGGCAGCCAGGTCGCGAGGTAGTCGGCGGTGGCGGGCGGCAGACCGTCCGGCCTCTCCCCCCAGTCGGTCAGGTGGAACACGTTGTGCGTGACGTCGTAGGCGATGTGCCCCTCCACCGTCCAGGGCTCGGGGGTGCGGGCCAGCCAGGTCGTGCCCCTCACTTCGGCCTCCGGCGGCCGGGGCGGGAGGCCGAACCGGCGCTGGAACGCGGACAGGCCGAGCCGCCGGGTGGGGGTCGCCTCGAAAGCCGCCCAGCTGTCGATCCGGTGGTTGAGGACGGCTGCCCGCTCCACCTCCGGCCGGCTGTAGCCGAGTTCCTTGAAGGGCAGGTACACCTCGAAGGGGATGGGGGAGATGGGCTCCGTGAGCTGTCCGCGCACCAGCATGCGGCCGCCGTCCAGTGTCTCGCGCCAGGCGTGGTCGAGGAGTTGCCGGGCCAGCTGCGCCTGGCGCGATCCCGCGACACCCTCGCGGAACAGCACCTTGCAGATCATGGCCAGTTCGCCGATGGGTTTGAAGCGCTCCAGGAAGCCGATCTCGGGGTCGACGTCGGGTTCCAGCTCGAATCCGTCACGGTGGGCCCACAGCCATTCCAGGGCGCCTACTCCGACGTTGTGGATCAGGCGGGTGTCGGTCATCCCAGCACTCCTTGTCCGCCGGGCCGGTGGTGCGTGGCTGCCCGGGTTCCGTCGTCGAGCCGCCCGGTGGTCAGGGTCGCCGCGAAGGCCGCCATGAGGGTGGGGTGGTAGTGGGAGAGAAAGTCCGGGCTGCTGTCGTGGTCCGCTCCGCTCCCCTGCTCCGGGACCGCGCCGAGGGGGTGCTGTACCGCCGCGATCCGGGCCCAGGCGTCGTGCAGGACGGCGGGTTCGGGCAGCAGGGGCAGGCTCGCCGCCACGGCCAGCAGCTCGCAGCCGAGGTCCCACATCCCGGCGTCGAGACAGGTGTCGAGCCAGGGCGGCAGCCAGTCGGCCAGGTAGCCGGCGAGGTCGGGTGGGAGCCCAGCGGGCCCGGCGCGGCCCCAGTCCGTGAGGTGGAAGACCACGTGGGTGAGGGAGTAGCCGGAGGACTGCTCGAAGGTCCAGGGCTCGGGCAGCCCGGCCAGCCAGGTGCGCCGCAGCGACCGCGGCATCGCGTCGGACTGCCGGATGCCGCTGCGCCCCTCGGCGTTCAGGACGCCGAGCCGCCGCGTCGGCTCCTGCTCGGTGAGCTGCCAGCCGCGGGTGCGGGCGACGGTGGCGGCGGCCGCCTCGTAGCCTCGGTGGCGCAGGCCCGCCGCGGCCATGGCGGCGTACACCTCCAAGGGGTAGGTGGCGAAGGGTTCCAGCCGCTGCAGGCGCATGAAGAGCTCGCCCTGGCCGGTCTCCTGCCACGCGAAGGCCATCAGGTCGGCCGCGCATGCGTGGAGCGGATCCGGGGGCGCGGTGTGCCGGCACACGGTCGCGCACACCTGGGCCAGTTCCCCGAGCGGCTTCCAGCTGCGGTTCACCTGTCCGTCGGCGGCCAGCGCGTCCTCGCCCAGCGCGAACTGCGCGCGATGCGCCGACACCCATGCCAGCGCGTCCTCGGCCACCTGCCGTGTCCCCCGTGCGTCCCTCACACGAACGCTCCCGTCCGCGTCAGCCGTGCCGCACTCACCTGCAGAGCCACGAGCGGATCCTGACCGCCCATCAGCTCCACGAAGTCCAGGCCGTTGTCGAGTCCCAGCGTCTGCGGTACGCCCTCCAGCAGGGTCAGCCAGCGTCCGGCGCCGGCCGCCTGTCGCCAGTCCCTGCGGCGTACCGCGCGCACGAAGCCCCGGGCTACGTCGACCGGACGCTGCCGTGCCGCGCGGGCCACCGCGCAGTCCTCCCCCGGCACGGCGAGGGCGGCCAGCACCGCGAGCTGGTGTGTCAGGAGTTGCCAGGTCGCGTCCTCGAGCCACGCGGCGTCGGGCTCCTCGTGCGGGGCGTCGGCGTGGCCCGGGTCGAGCCGCCGCAGCGTGTGCCGCATGGCCCAGTGGCTCCACCGGACGGTGGGTGCGGCGTCGGCTCCGGGCGGGTAGGCCTCCACGGCCTTGCGGAATACGGCGAGTTCGTCGGGCAGGGGCGGGGTGTGCAGAAGGGTGCTCGGCAGCAACGCGTCGGCTCCCAGCACGCGTACGGCCGCGAGGGCGAGGTCCTCGGCTTCCGCGTGGGACCGCTCGGGGGCGGTCGCACGAGCGTGGTCTCCGCTCCGAAGAGCGGAGACCACACCGGAAGCCAGGTCCTGCACCGCGCCCTGCAAGAGGGACGAAGTGCCTGACTGCTCCATCTTCTACTCCTGTCGGTCCACTAGCCCTTCTTGGGGCGCGGGGTGGGCGGCGAAAGGAGCAGGCCGTAGCCGCCCTTGAACAGGGCCAGTGCGGCGCACTCGCGGCTGTCGCGGTAGATGCCGTCGGCTTCTGCGGGGTCGAGCGCGGCCTCGATGTCGGCGCTCTGGATGCCCGTCAGGTCCTTGGTGGCCTTCTCGGTGGCAGTCATTGCACCATCTCCTCTGCTGAAGTGGATGCTTCCTCTCTAGTGCACCTGATTGCGACAAATCATGCCAACTGGCGCAGAAGTTTATTTGCATCACTTCTTCAACATCTCGCGCATGTGTTACTTGGTTTGCGGCAGTTGTCCCTGATACCTCACCCCTGGTCAGAGCGGGCCACAACCCGCACGGTGCGGACGGCTGTCCGGGGCGCTGCGCGAGGAGGCGTGGGCGCGGCACCGGACGGTGTGAGTGGTTCGGGCCGGGCTGGGGAACCCGGCGAGCGCTGTACCCACCGACTCTCTGGAGAGGGCCATGAGTCTGTTGCGTGTGCTCGGCCGCCCCTTGCTGGCCTCGATGTTCCTCACGGGCGGTATGAATTCCGTCCGCGACCCGAAGGAGGTGTCCGACGCCGCCGAGCCTGTCGTCCAACCGGTCACCGAGCGGGTCCCGGTCCTGCCGGACCGCACCGAGCAGGTCGTACGGCTCAGCGGAGCCGTACAGGTGGCGGCGGGGCTGATGCTGGCCACGGGGCGCGTGCCGCGCCCGGCCGCACTGGCCATCGCGGCAACGCTGGTGCCGACCACACTGGCGGGACACCGCTTCTGGGAGGCGCAGAACCCCGAGGAGCGGGCGCAGCAGCGCATCCACTTCTTCAAGAACATGTCCATGCTCGGCGGACTGCTGATCGCCGCCGACGACACCGGCGCCCGCCCCTCGGTGGTGTGGCGCGGCACCCACGCCGCCCGGGGTCTGCGGCGCGACGCGGGCCTGGTGCGCCGCTCCGTCCGCGCCACCGCGCGGCCGGCCACCGCGGTGGGGCGGGTCCGGGCCAAGCTCCCCGCCTGAGCCGCCGGCGCGGCACCCGGCGGACCGGCACGTCAACCCCCCGAGGACGGGGGGGACCCCAGCGCTGGAGGTGAAGGAGATGGGACACGGAGGAAACGTCATCGAGGAGCTGGTGACCGACCACCGCGAGGTCGAGGAGATGTTCGGCAGGATCGAGGCACTGCCGTCCGGCCACCAGGAACGCAAGATGTACGCCGATCAGGTCACGATGGAGCTCGTACGGCACTCGGTGGCCGAGGAGGCCTACCTCTACCCCGCCGTACGCGAGCACGTGGCGGGCGGGGACGCCGTCGCCGATCAGGAGCTGAAGGATCACGCCACGGCCGAGCAGATCATGAAGGATCTGGAGGGCTGCGACGCCGGCGACGCCGACTTCGACCGGCTGGTGGGCATGCTGATGAGCGAGATCCGCTCGCACATCGCCGACGAGGAGGGCAACCTCTTCCCGCGGCTGCGGCAGGCCTGTCCGATGGACACGCTCAACGAGCTGGGCGACAAGGTGCGCAAGGCGAAGAAGACCGCTCCGACCCGGCCCCACCCGGCGGCCCCCGACAAGCCTCCGGCCAACAAGCTCCTGGCTCCGGGCACCGGAATGGTGGACCGGCTGCGGGACGCCCTGAGCGGCCGGGGCAAGTCCGGGTAAGCCAGGTCACCCCCGATGAGCGGGGCTCGTCGCCCGAGGCGACGGGCCCCGCTTCCGTGTGCGCGTGATCAACCGCCGTGTGTCGACTGCCGTGTGCCGACTGCCGTGTGATCAACCACACTGTGGCCTCAAGGCCCCTGCCGGGCAGGGCGTTTGGACGGCGGGAGAGGGTGGATCAAGGGCAGGTGGAACCGCTTCTCCGGTCCCCTCTGCCACGATGGTCGGCGCCGTACCCGTCGAGGGGTCCACCGTGCAGCGCCGCCGGTGTGCCGCGCTCCCTCGTCGCCCTCCTTTGAGTCCTCCGACTCGTCTTCGAGTACCGCACTGTGCCTTCCTTCCCCTCCCCTGCCCTGCCCGCTTCCCGCTCGCCCTGGCGGTCGCTGCGGTACCGCAGCATGCGCTGGTGGTCCGTCGCGAACTTCGTGTCGAACGCCGGTACGTGGATGCAGCTCACGGTGCAGAACCTGCTGGTCCTGCAGATCACCGGGTCCGCCGCCGCAACAGGCCTGTCCATGTCCGTGCAGGCCGCTCCGGCGCTGCTGATCAGCGTGCTCGGCGGGGCCGCCGTCGACCGGTGGCCGCGCAAGCTGACGGCGGCCGTGAGCCAGGCGGTGCTCGGCGCGATCGCGTTCACCACGGCCGTCCTCGTGGCGCTGGACCTCATCGACATGACCTCGCTGATGGTGCTGGCCGCCCTCACGGGTGTCGTCGCGACCGTCGACAACCCGGCGTGCGCGCTGCTGGGCAACGACCTCGTACCCGCGGAGGACGTGCCCTCGGCCATCGGGGTCGGGGCTCTGGTGCACCAGGCGGGCCGGCTGGTGGGGGCGGCCCTGGCCGGTGTGGCGGTCGGGTTCCTCGGCACGTCCGCCGCGTACTTCGGCAACGGGCTGTCGTTCCTCTTCGTGGCCTCGGTCATCCCCTTCCTGCGTCCGGCGGCCGGTGCGGTGCGGCAGGACACCCCGGCTCCCGAGGGCACCGGGCCCGACCTGACCGTCCGGGAGGGGCTGGCCTACTTCGTGCGCCGGCCGCGCCTGGTCGCGCTGGCGGGTGTGACCGGCATCAGCTCCGTGTTCGGCCGCAACTACGGGCTCACCCTGGCGGTGCTCGTCACCGGGCCGCTCGCGGGTGGTGCCGGTTCGTTCGGCACGGTGTCGACCGTGCTCGCCGTCGGCGGCATCCTCGGTGCGGTGCTCGGCGCCCGGCTTCGCCGGCCGTCCGTGCGGCTCGTGGGCGCACTGGCGGCCGCGGGGGCGCTGCTGCAGGTGGTGGCGGGGCTGTCACCGTCGCTGGCGGTGCTGATCGCGCTGGTCCTGCCGATGGCCGTGGTGGAGTCCGTCTCCGACACCGCCGGCACGGCCGTTCTCCAGACCGACCCGCCCCCGCACCTGCGGGGACGGGTGTTGGGTGTGTGGGGCAGCATCGGCACGGTGTGGGGGCTGGGCGGCCCTCCCGCCCTGGGCCTCCTCATGGAACTGGCCGGGCCGCGCGGGGCCCTCGTCACCGGCGGACTGCTCATCGCCGGCGCGATCGGGGCGGGCTCCCTGCTGCGCCGGCGCCGGGCCCCGGCACCGGTCGTCCTTCGCAAGGAGGGGCACGAAGCGCCGGGCCGGCCGGCCCTGAGCCCGGCGGCCTGAGCGGGCTCCGCACCCACCGGACCGACCGGCACCGACCCCGGCGACCCAGCAAGCACCACCGGACCCACCGGCACCGACCCCAGCGACCCAGCAAGCACCACCGGACCCACCGGCACCGCACCCAGCGACCCAGCAAGCACCACCGGACCCACCGGCACCGACCCCAGCGACCCAGCAAGCACCACCGGACCCACCGGCACCGCACCCACCGGACCCACCGGCACCGCACCCGCCGGGCCGACCGGCACCGCCCCGCCCCGTCCCGTCCCGTCCCGGCGACCCGAGCAAGCGCCGTACGAGGGCAGCTCCTGACGTGTGGTCCGTACAGCTCCGCTCCCCCGCGTGCGCCTTACGGCCGCGACGCCGCCTCCGCCGCCCGCCGGGCCAGCAGGGTCGTGGAGCGGCCGTCGAGGTAGGGCAGGACCACCGCCTGCCCGCCCCAGGTGCGGAGCACCTTCGCCTCGGGCAGGTCCTGGACGGAGTAGTCGCCGCCCTTGACCCAGACGTCCGGCCGCAACCGGGCCAGTACCGCCTCGGGCGTGTCCTCCTCGAAGACCACGACGGCGTCGACGCTGCCGAGCGCGGCGAGGACGCGGGCCCGGTCCGCCGCCGGGTTGAGCGGGCGCCCCGGCCCCTTGCGGCGGGTGACGGACGCGTCGGAGTTCAGGCACACGATGAGGCAGTCGCCGATGCGCCGGGCGCTCTCCAGCAGCCCGACGTGACCGGCGTGCACCAGGTCGAAGCAGCCACCGGTGGCGACGACGGTGCCGCCGCGGGCCCTGACCCGCTCGGCGAGCCCGAACGCGTCGGTCGCGGGCTCGTCGGCGGTGCCGGGCGCGGGCTCGGTCCGCCACAGACCGGGGTTGCCCGAGCCGCCCGCGGCGACGAACGCGGCCGCTTCCGCGACGGCCCGCTGCAGCGCCTCTTCGGGGAGCAGACCGTCGGCCAGAGCGGCCGCCGTCGTGGCGGCGAAGCAGTCGCCCGCGCCACAGGGGTCCCCGGCGGCCCGGTAGGGCACCGGGACCAGCATCGGGGTGCCGGGGCCGGGCCGGGCCAGCAGCACTCCGCGCTCGCCGAGGGTGACGGCCACCCCGGCGGCACGCCAGCGCTCGGCGAGCTGGGCCGCCCGCTCGGCGTACGCGCCGAGCGAGGTCCCTCCGGAGCCGGGGTGCAGGGCCCGTGCCTCCGCCGCGTTGGGGGTGACCAGGCGTGCTCCGGGCACGGGCGGGTCGCCTGTGGGGTGCGGGTCCCAGACCAGGGGCGTGCGGCGGGCGGCGTCCTCCAGGAGCGGTCGCAGGGCACCCGCGGTGTGCCGGCCGTAGTCGGCGACCAGGACGGCGTGCGCGTCGGCCAGCGCCTCGCGGACCGCGTCGTCGGGCTCACCCGGGGTGCCGCCGCCCCGGTCGATGCGGACGACCGGACGGCCGCCCGCGAGGACGCGGGTCTTGACCGGCAGGGTGCCGTCCAGCGGGATCTCCAGGATCCGGAGCCGGCCGCGCAGCCCGCGTCGTACCGCCTCACTGGCCTCGTCGTCGCCGAGCGCGGTCACCAGGACCACGTCCCTGCCGCCACGGGCGGCGAGGGCGGCGGCCAGTCCGGCTCCGCCGGGGTGGCGGCGGCCGCCGGTGACGTCGACGACGGGGGCGGGGGCGTCGGGGGCGAGGCGGGTGGAGACGCCTTCGATGTCCTCGTCGAGGAGAACGTCCCCGACGACGACGAGGGGGTGCGGCCCGGTCATGGTGTACCCCCGTGGGTCAGGACCGCGCGCCGTGCCAGAGGCGTGGAGACGGCCGTGTCGAAGCACTCGCAGAGCAGGTGGACGGCGACGAGGTGGGTCTCCTGGACGTTGGCGGCGGTGTCCGCGTCGATGCACAGGGCCTCGTGGGCGGCTTCCGCCAGAGGGTTCGGGCCCCGCCCGGTCAGCGCCCAGACGCGCAGCCCGGCCTGCCGGGCGGTCACGGCGGCGGCGATGAGGTTGCTGCTGCGCCCCGAGGTGGACAGCAGCATGAGGACGTCGCCGGGGCGGCCGTGGGCGGTGACCTGACGGGCGTAGACGTGGTCGAAGCCGTAGTCGTTGCCGATGGCGGTCATGCTGGACGTCTCGGCGTGCAGGGCGAGCGCGGAGTAGGCGCGGCGTTCCCGGCGGTAGCGGCCGACCAGTTCGGCGGTGAGGTGCTGGGCCTGGGCGGCGCTGCCGCCGTTGCCCGCGGCGAGGAGCCGGCCGCCGCCGCCGAGGACGTCGGCGAGGCGGCCGCCCCAGTCCGCGATCCGGTCCAGGCCGTTCTCCCGGAAGCGGCCCAGGGCCTCCTCCAGCGACCGGCAGTGCAGACGGGCGGCGTCGAGGCCGGGCTGTGCAGAGGATTCGCTCATGCGGATGGGGCACACGCCGTGCGGGGACGGCGGGACCCACACCTCCTTCGGGCGGTGGGCGGAACCGGCCGGGTCAGCCGGCACCGGTGGCGGCGGACTCGGTGTCGAGGACCTCGCAGTAGGCGGCCTCGGTGGCCGCGGCGACCTGGCCCCAGCCGTACCTGCTGAGCACCCGGCGGCGGCCGGCCGCCCCGCAGGCCGCGCGGGCCTCCGGATCGGCGAGCAGCCAGGCGACGGCGCCGGCCAGGGCGGCCGGGTCGCGAGGCGGAACCAGTCGCCCGGTGCCCGGGTCGGCGACGGTGTCGAGCTGCCCGCCGACCGCGCTCGCCACCACGGGCACGCCGCAGGCCATGGCCTCCAGCGGGACGATGCCGAAGGGTTCGTAGTCGGCGGGGCAGACCACCACGTCGGCGGAGCGCAGCAGTGCCGGCACCTCCTCGCCGGGAAGGGCACCGGTGAAGCGGACGCGGTCGGCGACGCCGGCGTCCCGGGCGATGTCGCGCAGCCGCCGCACTTCCGGGTCGCCGTCGAGCCGTGCGGCGGGCGGCCCGCCGGCGACGACCAGCTCGGTGCCGGGCAGGCGGGCCAGGGCGGCGACGGTCACGGCGGCGCCCTTGCGCGGCACGAGCCGGCCCAGCTGCAGGATCCGGTGCGGGTACGGGCCGCGCGGTGCGGCCGGGCCCTTGGGCGTGAACCGGTCGGTGTCGACACCGCACGGCACGATGCCGATCCGGTGCGGGGGAACACCCATGCGGGCCAGTTCGTGGACCTCGTCGCGGCAGGTGGCGATGACGCGGTCGCAGTTCAGTCCGATCTCGATCTCGCCGAGGATCCGCTCCGGCGGGCTGGTGTCGGCGAGCCCTTGGTGCCGTCGCTTCACGGTGCCGAGGGCGTGGTACGTGTGCAGCAGGGGAAGGCCGTGCTCGCGGGTGGCGCGCAGCGCGGCCAGGCCCGACATCCAGTAGTGGGAGTGCACGAGGTCCGGCGCCCGGGTGCGCCAGCCGCGGGCGAGATGGCGGCCGAACTCGTCCATGTGCGGCAGCAGCTCGTCCTTGGGGAGCGGTTCGGCCGGCCCGGCGGGTACGTGGTGGACCTCGACGCCGTCGCGCAGTTCCACCCGCCAGGGCAGGTCGGGCGCGTCGCGGCGGGTGTGGACGGTGACACGGTGGCCGAGGTCGGCGAGTGCCCCGGCGAGGCAGGCGACGTGGACGTTCTGCCCGCCGGCGTCGACTCCGCCGAGTGCGGCCAGGGGGCTGGCGTGCTCGGAGACGAGCGCGATCGCGAGGACGCCCGGGTCGAGAGGACCGCCGCCGAGCGGTCCGGACGGGAAGGGGCTGAGGGACGGGGTCATGAGCACACCTCCGTGATCAGGCGCTCCCAGTCGGCCAGGAAGCGTTTGAGCCCGTAGCGTTCGAGGGCCGCCTGGCGGGCGCGGGCTCCGTCCGCGGTCGCGGCCTCGGGTTCGTGGAGGTAGCGGCGGGCCGCGCGGGCCAGGACGTCGGGGCGGGTGGTCAGGGTGCCGGCACCGGGCGGGACCGCCTCGACCGCCTCGGTGGTGGCGAGCGCCAGCACGGGCATGCCGAGGTGCATCGCCTCCAGCAGGGACAGGCCGAGGGAGGTCCAGCGCACCGGGTGCAGGTACATGCGGCGTTCGGCCAGCGCCGTGTGCAGCTCGCTCTGGGGCAGGTCGGCGGTGTGGCAGCGCTCCGGTGACAGGCCGAGGTGTCCGGCCAGGCCCTCGGTGCCCATCCCGAACACGTCGAGCGGGACGGCCTCGGCCAGGGCCGGCAGCAGGTCGGTGCCGGTGTACCGGGCGCGGCGCACGGGTTCGTTGACGACGACGGCGGCGCGCGCGAGCCGGCCGCTGTAGCGGTGGCCCGGGTCGACGATGCCGTGTTCGATCACCTCGGTCCGGGTGCTGCCGCCGTCCCAGAACAGCCGGTTGAAGTGGGTGACGTGCACGAGCGTCAGGTCGTCGCGGTCGGCGCACGGGTGCCGGGTGTCGGGCACGTCGCCGTCGGGCGCGTTGTGCTCCAGGTACACGGCGGGCACGTCCCGCCCGGGGCGGCGCCCGCCGAGCCACCGTTCGGCCAGCGCCGCCTCGTGCGGCCGCTGGAGGAGGACCAGGTCGACGGGCGTGTCGCCGAGCTCCGCGGGGGTGACCTCGTGTACCGAGGCGGGCCAGGTGAAGGTCTCGGCCCGCCCGAGGCCGTCCGGGCCGCGGTCGGGCGTGACGGGGACGAGGTAGGTGTGCGGGCCCTGGACGAACGCGGTCGTCCAGGAGCCGTGCACGTGCCACAGGAGGATGTTCATACGGCCGCTCCTCGCTCGGTCGGTTCTCCCCGGCCCGCCGGGGGGCCCGTGAGGGCCGCCACGGCGGCGAGCACCTCGCCGTCGCCGATGCCGTCGAGGCAGGGGTGCCCCGGCACCGGGCAGTGCCGGGCCCGGGTCTGTGCGCACGCCGCGTGCGGGTCGCCGAGCAGGAGGTGCGGTACGCCGTAGGGGGCCCACCGGTCGGCCGGCACGACCGGTGCGAAGAGGCTGACGACGGGGGTGCCCACGGCGGCGGCGAGATGCGCCGGGCCGGTGTTGCCGGCCACCACGGCCCGGGCTCCGGCCAGGACGCCGGCCAGGTGGGGCAGATCGGTGGCGCCGCCGAGGTCCAGGGCGTGCCGCCCGGCGACCTGTGCGGTCAGTTCGCGCTCGGCGCGCCCGCCCGTGACGACCACCCGGTGCCCCGCGGCGGACAGCGCGGCCACGGCCCGTGCCGCCCGGCCCGGAGTCCAGGCCCGCGCGGGCACGGCCGCCCCGGGGTGGAGGACGACGTACGGCTCGGGGCCGGTGAGGTGACCGGTGCTCGGCGGCGGCAGGACACGCAGCCGGCCGTCGTCGCCGGGCGGGAGCGTGAAGCCCTCGGCGCGGGCCAGGTCGAGGGCGGCCAGGGCCTCGTGGCGGTGCGGCCTCCTGCGGTGCCGCCGGTCGAGGAGCGCACCCGGGTAGTCCTCGCAGTCGGCGGCGGTCCGTCCGATCCCGGCCAGCTTCAGCAGCAGGGCGGCCGGCAGTGGGCTCTGGTGGTACGACACCAGCACGAGCGCCCGGTCGAAGCGGCCCGCCGTGAGCGTCTCCATCAGCCGCCGGGTCTCCGCACGCGTCACCGGCGGCGGCCCCAGCCCGGCCCAGGGGGCGTCGAAGGTCAGCACGTCGTCGACGCCGGGCAGCATCCGCCCGGCCGCCGCGCCCTGCGGTCCGCAGAGCAGCGCGGTGTACGAGGATCCGGCGACGACCGCCCGTACGGCGGGCCCCGCGAGGAGTACGTCTCCGGCGCTGTCGAGACGGACCACGAGGGTGCGGGGAAGAGGAGAGGGGGTCATCGCGGCTCCCGTGCCGGGACGGCCGAGCCGAGGACGAGGCGTACGGCCGCCGACAGGTCCGGTGCCGTGACGTCGGCCGCCGCGGTCTCCTCGGCACGTGTGACGGCCGTGGGGACCAGAACCCCTCGGGCCCCCGCCGCCCGCGCCGCCTCCATGTCGGCTCCGATGTCGCCGATGACGGCGGTGCGTTCCGGTGGGACGGCGAGCCGCCGGCACGCGGCCAGGATCAGTCCGGGTGCCGGTTTGCGGCAGGCGCAGCCCTCCCCCGGCCCGTGCGGGCACACGACCCAGACGGCGAACGGCCCGAGCAGCTCCTCCACCCGCAGCCGTACGTCCTCCACGTCGCGGCGGGTCAGCAGGCCCCGGGCCACACCCGACTGGTTGGTCACGACCCCGACGGGCACCCCGGCGGCGCGCACGGCGTCCACGGCCCCGCGGGCGCCCGGCATGAGCGTGACCCGCGACGGGTCCCCGTTGTAGGGCACGTCGGCGACGAGGGTGCCGTCGCGGTCGAAGAGAACGGCCCCGGGGTGGGGGCCACCGGGCACGTGCGGGTGCTGCCGCACGTGCCCGGGGAGCAGCCAGGGGGTGAGGCGCTGCGTCATGACCGCAGCCGTTCCCGGGCGGCCGGGCGTGGCGCGCGCGCCGGCTCACCGCTCCCGAGCGGGGTGTGCGGCCGGGCCTTGCGGTGCACGAGCCGCCCGCGCAGCCAGTGCCAGGTCGCGGCGGGCGGGACGAGGGCACTGGTCACCGCCATGGTGAGCACCTCGTCGCGGGTGCCCGGCCCGGGCAGGATGCGGGCGAGGGCGAACTCGGTGGTGCCGGCCAGCCAGGCGGTGGCGCAGGCGGCGGCGGCCCGGTGCCTGCCGAGCAGGGCGCAGCCGAGCGCCGTCACCCCCGCTCCGGTCACCGCCATGTGCAGGGGCAGGCGCCCGCGGTGTGCCTCGGCCCGGCGCCACCAGTGACGGCCGTGCAGCCGGGTCATCAGCACGTCGTCGGCGTTGCCGGCTTGGAGCCGGACGGAGATCCAGCGCCCGGCCTGCCGTACGGGGTGGGTGGTGGTGCGCCGGCCGACGGTGAGCGTCCAGCCGGCGTCGAGCATGCGCAGGGCGAGGTCGGCGTCCTCCCGGAAGGCCCGCCGGAAGCGTTCGTCGAATCCGCCGACGGCCGTCAGCGCGGTCCGGCGGTATGCCAGGTCGGCGGTGATCCAGCGGGCGCCGGCGAGTCCGGCCGTGTTGCGTTCCCAGTCCGTGGGGCGCCGGTCGGCGGGCAGGGGCACCTCGATCCGGGCGGTGATCCCGGCGGTGCGCTCGGTGGCCGCGGCCAGGTCCAGGGCCAGGTCGTCGCCCCAGGTGGGCCCTGGGACGACGTCGTCGTCGAGGAAGACGATCCAGGGCACGTCGCCGGCCGCCCGCCAGCCGAGGTTGCGTGCCGCGGCGGGGCCGCGCGCACCGCCGGGTACGACCATGGTGCGGGCGCGCAGGGACGGTGGGACGTCGGCGGTGAGGGGTGTGCGGGCCGCGTCGGGCCGGTCGTCGACGAGGACCACCCGGACGGGGCCCGGCCCGGTCGCCTCCGCGAGGGCGTGCAGGCAGGCGCCAAGGCTGGGCCGGCCGAGGGTCGGGATGACGACGGCGTACGCGGCGTCGGCCGTGAGGGCCTCGGGTCGGGTCATCGGGGGCCTCCGGCGTCGCCGCTGCGGGAGTCGGTACGGAAGAGGTCGCCGCGCCGGATCGCGTACGGGCCGATGGCCAGCAGGTCGACGGGCGAGGAGCCGAAGCACTCCAGGGCGTCGCGCGGGTCGTCGACCATGGGTCGGCCGGCCGTGTTGAGGCTGGTGTTGACGACCACGGGCAGCCCGGTCAACCGCTCGAACTCACCGAGCACGCGGGCGACCAGGGGTTCGCGGTCCGGGTCGACGGTCTGGATGCGGGCGGTGCCGTCGGCGTGCACGACCGCGGGGATGCGGTCCCGCCACGCGGGGGCCACGTCGTGCACGAACAGCATGTACGGGCTGGGCAGCGGGCCGTCGAAGATGCCGGCGGCGCGGTCGGCGAGGACCATCGGGGCGACGGGCCGGAACTGCTCGCGGCCCTTGACGTCGTTGAGGCGTTCCAGGTTGCCGGCGTGCCCGGGGTGGGCCAGCAGGGAGCGGTGGCCGAGGGCGCGGGGGCCGTACTCGGAGCGGCCCTGGAACCAGGCGACGATCCCGTTGTCCGCCAGGGCGCGGGCGACGGTGGCGGCGATGTCCGGGGGCCGTTCGAACGGTACGGCCGCGGTCTTCAGCCAGGCCGCGAGGTCGGCGTCCGACCACTCCCGCCCGAGGTCGGCTCCGGCCATGGCCTCCGGCTCGTCGCCCTGCGCGGCGGACAGCAGCAGGGCGCCTCCCAGGGCGGTGCCGGCGTCGCCCGCCGCGGGCTGCACCCACACCCGGGAGAACGGGCCCTCGCGGGCGATACGGGAGTTGGCGACACAGTTGAGGGCGACGCCTCCGGCGAGGGTGAGCACCCGGTCGTGGGTCCGGCCGTGCAGCCAGCGCACCAGGTCGAGCAGGGTCTCCTCCAGCACGGCCTGGGCACTGGCGGCGACATCGGCGTGGTCCTGCGTCCAGGGCTCGTCCGGGCCGCGCGGCGGACACAGCTCGTGCCAGGGCACGCCGGTGGCGTGGAAGCCGCCGTCGCCGGTCGGGTACACGTGGCGGCGCAGTTCGGCGAGCATGCGCGGCCTGCCGTGGGAGGCGAGGGCCATGACCTTGAACTCGTCGGAGGAGCGCAGGAAGCCGAGGTGTTCGGTGAGTTCCTCGTAGATGAGGCCGAGCGAGTGCGGCAGGTCCTGGGCGTGCAGCGCCTCCAGGCGGTCGGCGACCCGGCGGGCGGCCAGGTGGGAGGCGCGTTCGCCACGGCCGTCCAGGACGAGGACGGAGGAATTGCCGGCGTCCGGTGCGGCGAAGGCGCTGGAGGCGGCGTGGGCCATGTGGTGCGGAACGAAGCGGACGACGGCCGGGTCGAGGCCCGGCAGGGCGGTCTTCAGGAAGCCGGGCGCCTCGCGGGCGTAGGTCAGCCGCAGGTGGTCCCACGGGTCGTCCAGGCCCATGTCGCCGGCCGGGCGGGCCAGCGCCGGGTCGAAGGAGTAGGTGACCGCGTCGAGGTCCTGCGGGCGCAGTCCGGCCCGTTTCAGGCACCAGGCCGCGGCCCGCTCGGGCAGTTCCCAGGCGGAGAACGGCAGGGGTCTCTTGCCGTGTTTGCGCCGGGAGAACCGCTCCTCCTCCGCGGCGGCGACGGTCCGTCCGTCGATCACCAGGGCGGCGGCGGGGTCGTGGAAAAGGGCGTTGATTCCGAGGATGCGCATGGGGAGGCGGGCCTTTCGCGGTCGGGAGACACCCGGACGCGGCGGTGCGGGGTGCCCGGGCGGGTTCACTCCTCGGTACCGGACTCGCGGAACCAGGCGATCGTGCGCCGCAGCCCCTCCTCGGCACGCACCTGCGGATCCCAGCCCAGCTTGTCGCGGGCCAGCGTGATGTCCGGGCAGCGCACGGCCGGGTCGTCCACGGGGCGTTCGATGTAGCGGATCTCGGAGGAGGACTCGGCGAGTTCGATGATCAGGCGGGCCATGTCGAGCACGGTGATCTCGGTCGGGTTGCCGATGTTGACGGGGCCGCGCATGCCGTGGGCTGCTGCGGCGAGGATGCCGCGCACGGTGTCGTCGACGTAGCACAGCGACCGGGTCTGGCGGCCGTCGCCGGTCACGGTGAGGGGCTCGTCGGCCAGGGCCTGCCGGACGAAGGTCGGCACCGCCCGTCCGTCGTGGCCGCGCATCCGGGGGCCGTAGGTGTTGAACAGCCGCACGATGCAGGTGTCGGTGCCCTCGGCCTCGGCGTGGGCGGTGGTCAGTGCCTCGCCGAAGCGTTTGGCCTCGTCGTAGACGCTGCGCGGACCGACGGGGTTGACGTTGCCCCAGTAGCGCTCGTCCTGGGGGTTCTGCTGCGGGTCGCCGTAGACCTCGGAGGTCGAGGCGAGGACGAAGCGGGCGCGGGCGGAGTGCGCGAGTTCCAGGACGTTGCGGGTGCCGAGGCTGCCGGTCTCCAGGGTGTGCAGCGGGAGGCGCAGGTAGTCCGCCGGGGACGCCGGGGAGGCGAGGTGCAGCACGAGGTCCGGCGGCCGTTTGATCCGCAGCCCCTCGGACACGTCGGCCTGGACGAGCGTGAAACCGGGCCGCTCGAGCAGCGGCGATATGTTCTCGGGCCGGCCGGTGCTGAAGTCGTCGACGCAGGTGACGGCCGCGCCCGCGTCCAGGAGGGCGCCGCACAGATGGGAGCCGACGAACCCGGCGCCGCCGGTGACGACGGCGTGTTCCCAGGTCCGTGAGAGGGCGGTGCTCATGTCGGTCTCTCCTCCGTCGGCGGCGGTGCGCGGCACGACGGTCGCGCCCCGGTCTGCGAAGGGGGCGGAGTGCCGTCGAGCTCACGCCCAGCCTCCGACGGCCGTGCGGGCACAGCACGGCCTCGTACGGCAAACCGGTGAGTCACGGAGGGTGAGGTCGGTCAGTGGGGAGCCGTCCCGCGGGTCGGCGGGTGCCTCTGGGCGGCGTCAGGCGATCAGCGTGCGGCCCGGGTTCAGGCGGTCGAGGAGCTGGTCCTGGTGCAGGCCGGCGACGGGGGCGAGCAGGTCGGGGTGGCGCAGCAGGGCGGCGGCGTCCCGGTCGCCGTCGTCGGGGGCGACGAGCCGGCGGAACTCGGCCGGTGCGCCGGCGCTGTGGCTGCCGCCGGCGAGCGCGGCCACCGCCCGGGCCGCCAGCTCCGCGTCGGTGAGCAAGCTGGCCGCCCAGCAGGCCACGACCTCGTCCACCCAGGTACGCCAGGCCTGTGCTTCCACGTCGTCGCCCAGGGCGGCGTCGGCGCCGTCGCCCACGGCGGCGTCGGCGCCGGTGACCCAGTCGAGCCGCCCGGAACCGCCGGGGCCGGCCATGTCGAGCAGGGCGGCGTCCATGGCCGTCGGGTACCTGAGCCGGGCCGCGACGGTCACGGCCTGCCGGGCCTGGACCTCGCACAGTGCGGAGGCCAGCGCGCCGCCGGAGGCGGGGAAGGCGCGGGTCAGCCACTGGGCGGTCGCCGCGATGACAGGGGAGAGGTCTGCGTGCACTGCCGGGCCGTCCGAGGGGAGGGAGCGGGGATCTGGTCGTAGACGGTAACCGGCGCTTCCCACCCCCGGACGTGACCGGGACCTCGACCAGGACGTGGCCTCGGCCACATCGCCGAGGGGGCCGGGCGCTTCCCTGTGCCTTGGCCGAGCCGCCGCGTGCAGGGGTGGCGTCTTTGTGCGCCGCCGGGCCGCCGCCGGGCACACCGGTGGCGGCCTCGTGCACCGCCGGGCCGCCGCCGTGCACACCGGTGGCGGCCGTTTCGCCTCACAGGCGCCGGGCACCCGGCCCGCGTGTCCTCCCACGGACCCGAACCCGCAGGTCCGGCCCGGCGTACCGGCGTCCGGTCGCCGGTGCGCTCGCTGCGTTTCGACGGCTGGATCGCGGGGCTCGGCACGGTGTCCGGCACCCGCGTGGTGCTCGGCCACTGGCCGCGGTCGCCGTTCGGGCCGTTCAGTGACGTGATGGTCGAGGAGGCCGACGGACACCGCTTGCTGCTGGCACCCACGGGCGAGACGGCGGAGTTCGTCGCCGGCACCTACGTCTTCGACGAGGTACGGGTCGTACCGGTGGAGGTACACGTCACCGACCGCCGGCACTGGACCGTCACCGCCCCGCCGCTCCACCTGGAGTTCAGCACCGGCCGCCGGAACCTGCCGGGCCTGGCGCTGCGGGCCGTCCCGGGACGCCTCGCCGTCCGCCCGGGCTGGATCGCGCTGTGGGACCGGCCCGCCCGTCTGCTGCTGGGAGCACACACCCACGCCGGCGCCCGGCCCGGACGGCACCAGTGGTACGGCGCCCGGGATCTGCACCCTGTCACCTCGGCCACCGTGACCTGCATGGGCGAGAGCCTCGGCGCCCTCGCCCCGGTCGAGCCCCCCGTGCGCTTCGGGACCGGCTCGACTCCCCGCCCTCCTTGTCTCGTGCGGGTCACCACGACAGTGACCGTGGAGCAGGACCGGAGTACGACAGGAGTCGCGTCATGACGGAACAGCGAGCGGATTCGCCGGGCTCCGAGCGTGCCCCGGTCACCGACATGTCCCTGCTGGGCATCTACCTCAACGACCATCTCACCGGTGCCACCGCCGGGACCGCGCGGGTGCGCCACCTGCTGCGCTCGTGCGCCGGCTCGGCGCTCGCCGACGCGCTGGCCCCGGTCGCCGACGAGATCGCCGACGACCGCACGGCCCTGCTCCACCTCATGCGGCGCCTGGAGGTCCCGGTGCGCGCGCCGCTACAAGGTCTACGCGGGCCGGGCGGCCGAGCAGGTGGGGCGGCTGAAGAGCAACGGCAGCCTGGTACGGCGCTCTCCGCTGAGCACCCTGTGGGAGCTGGAGGCGCTGGCGCTCGGGGTGGAGGGCAAACTGGCAGGCTGGGAGACGCTGCGCGATCTGGCCGCCACGGACGAACGTCTGAACCGACGGCAGCTCGACGAGCTCATCGAACGGGCCCGCCGGCAGCACGCCACCCTGGAGGCGCTGCGTCACACGCAGGTCGAGGTCGCCTTCCGCGGAGCCTGAGCAACCGGGTTCTCGCTCACCAGAACCTGCTGCTGAGGGCGGGCTGGTGGGCGAGCTGTACGGCGTCGCGCAGCCGCAGCGCGACGCTGATGGTGGCGCGCAGGGCGGACGGGCGGACGGTCTGGGCGGTCTCGGTGGCGAGGACCAGCAGGCAGGCCGCGGCCTGCTCGACGACCGAGACCGGCAGGGTGAAATCGTTGTCCGCGGCCTCACGGAACGCCTTCAGCGGGATCGCGGCCCCGTCGACGGCCCGCTGCGCGGCCTGCTCCAGATGCTGAGCGGCTTGTTCGCACACGGGGGCCGGCAGGGCGATGGTGCGCTGGAACGGTGTACTCGTCATGACCCGACTGCTCCCCCGGCGATGGCCGGTTCTGTCGCCCGGCGGCGGGATTTCACCGTCCCGCGTGACCGGCGCGTGGCGCATGTCCCGGAATCGAAACAGCGGTCAAGTGCGGTACAACGGCCGCCGGATACGACTGGTCTGCTCCTGCGGTCGGCTGCCCGGCGAACGGCCCGGGACCACGCAGAAGTGACCACAACGGGGTACCCACCATGTTCCGCACCACCTGTCCGGACGCGGCGCGGCGCGGCCGATCCAGTTGCTTGATGTGGACTGTGGTCCCGAGAACCGAGAGGGAGCTCGTATGACCGTCCGTTCCGATGTGGCGGCCCGGCTGACCGGGCGGGCGGTCAGCGGTGAGAGGCGGCTGTCGGGGGATCTCGCCGAAGTCGCTCTCGACGACGGGCGGGTCGTGATCGTCAAGCGGTCCGACGCGCCGGGGGCGGCCCGGGCCGAGGCGGCGGGCCTGCGGTGGCTGGCCGCTGCCGGGAGCGTGCGGGTGCCGGTGGTGCACGGGCACGAGGACGGCTGGCTGGTCGTCGACCGGGTTCCGCAGGGGCGGCCGGACCGTGTGGCGGCGGTGCGGTTCGGGCGGGACCTCGCCGCGCTGCACGCCGCCGGGGCGCCCGCGTTCGGGGCGGCGCCGCCGGACGGCCCGGTGGAGGCGTACATCGGGCTCGCGCCGATGCGCAACGAGCCCGGTACCGACTGGCCGAGCTGGTACGCCGGGCAGCGCGTGCTGCCGTACCTTCGGCGGGCGGTCGACCGGGGCACGCTCCGGTGCGCAGAGGCGGCCGTCGTCGAGCGTCTGTGCGAGCGACTGCCGGAGCTGGCCGGGCCCGCCGAGCCGCCCGCGCGGCTGCACGGCGACCTGTGGAGCGGCAATGTGCTGTGGGCGGCCGACGGACACGTCCGACTCATCGACCCGGCCGCGCACGGCGGGCACCGGGAGACGGACCTGGCGATGCTGCGGCTGTTCGGCTGCCCCCATCTGGAGCGGGTGCTGGACGGCTACCAGGAGGTCGCGCCGCTCGCCGACGGCTGGACCGAACGTGTCGGCGTGCACCAGCTGTTTCCGCTGCTGGTGCACGCCGTGCTGTTCGGCCGGGGCTACGCGGACCAGGCCCTCACTGTGGCCCGTACCGCCCTGGACGGCTGATCCGCGTCAGCGGGTCACGACGTGCCGTTCGTCGGGGACGCAGTGGGTCATCGTGAGGCCCTCCACGTCGCGCGGTTCGTTCTTGCCGAGGTTGGCGAGGCGTTCGCGGTCCTCGTCCGTGAGGTCCTGGCTCGCCAGCGGCTGCAGTCCGGCCACGTCCTCCGGGCCGATGCCCAGCCCGTCGCCGACCCGCAGGCCGAGGTCGTTCTCGACCAGCAGGAAGTGCCAGACCATGCGCTCCTGGATCGCCCGGTCGCACCGGGACAGTTGACCGATGAAGTTCTTCACCAGGTCGTCGCGTTCCCAGTCCTCCAGCAGCAGATAGCGCTGACCGGCCTGGAGGTAGTCGTTGGTGCGGGGGATGCGCTTGCGGGTGAGCCGGCCCTGGATTTCGGGCCCCTGCTCGTCGTGCGTCGGGTAGCGGGCCTCGCGCAGGCCCCCGGTGATGGACGGCTCGTAGTTGACCTGCGGGTTCTCTCCCCCGCCGTCCACGTGGTAGGCCATCTGGCCGTCGCGCTGGTTGGTGCGCACGTCCGCGTTCTTGGCCTGGTTGACGGGAAGCTGCAGGTAGTTCGGGCCGACCCGGTAGCGCTGGGTGTCGCTGTAGGAGAAGGTCCGCCCGACGAGCATCTTGTCGTCGGAGAAGTCCAGGCCGTCGACGAGGACGCCGGTGCCGAAGGAGATCTGCTCGTTCTCGGCGAAGAAGTCCTTCGGCATGCGGTCCAGCACCATCCGGCCCACCGGCCTCGGCGGAAAGTCCTGTTCGGGCCACGTCTTGGTGTCGTCCAGGGGGTCGAAGTCGAGCTCGGGGTGGTCGTGGTCGTCCATCATCTGGACGAGCAGCTCCCACTCCGGGTGGTCCCCGCGGGCGACCGCCTCGTACAGGTCCTTGGTGGCGTGACCGAGGGTGTCGGCCTGGACGTTGGCGGCGTCCTCCTCGGTCATGCTGCGCACGCCCTGCTTGGGCATCCAGTGGTACTTGACGAGCTTGGTCTCGCCCTCGGCGTTGACCCACTTGTAGGTGTTGACGCCGAAGCCCTGCATATGGCGGTAGTCGGCGGGGATGCCGCGCGGGCTGAACAGGTTGACCAGCATGTGCATGGCCTCGGGCGTCTGCGACATGAAGTCGAAGATGCGGCCGGGCTGCTGCTCGAAGGTCACCGGGTCGGGCTTGAGGGCGTGGATGACGTCCGGGAACTTGATGGCGTCGCGGATGAAGAAGACGCCCAGGTTGTTGCCGACCAGGTCCCAGTTGCCGTCCTCGGTGTAGAACTTGACGGCGAAACCACGGGGGTCGCGGGCCGCCTCGGAGGAGTCGCGGCCGCCGATCACCGTGGAGAAGCGGACGGCCACGTCCGTGCGCTTGCCGCGCTCCTGGAACAGCTTGGCCCGGGTGTAGCGGCTGACCGGCTCGTCACCCCAGGTGCCGTAGGCCTCGAAGTGGCCGTAGGCGGTGACGCCGCGGGCGTGCACGACGCGTTCGGGGATGCGTTCCCGGTCGAAGTGGCTGATCTTCTCCAGGAACTGGTAGTTCTCCAGCGTCGCGGGGCCGCGGGCGCCGACGGTGCGCTGGTTCTGGTTGTCGTAGACCGGATGGCCCTGGCGGTCGGTGAGTACCTTGCGGTCGTCGCCCGGTGCGGGACCGGTCCCGGAAACGTCCGTCATATGCGTGGGCTCCTTCGGCTCGTGGCCGGCGGCCGACCGGGTCGGAGCCGCGAGGGGCCGCCCGGCCGGTCGTGGCGGGACGGGCCGGGTACCCGGGTGGCGCGATCACTCACGTGCCACGGACCTCGTCCGGCACCTTCGACGGACAAGGGCCCGGACCCTCGCGGGGTCCGGGCCCTTGAGGGCCGGTGAGCCTCAGCCTCCGTCGAGGCGTGCGCGCAGCAGCCCCTTGCCGAGTTCGGCACCCTTGCGGCTGTCCGCCTGGGCCTTGCGGAACAGGTCCGCGACCTCGGTGTCCTTGGCGCGCTCGGCGTCCTGGATGTAGCTCTCCAGGCGCAGGGCGTTGTTCAGGCACGCCTCGACATACCAGATGAGATTGTAGTCCTTGTCCTGCGTACCGGTCACACCGCCGGTCTCCGATCCACTGCTCATGCGGGCCTCCTTCTCGCGAAGCGGACCTCTTCAGGAGCCGGACGGGTACCCGCCCTCCGGCCGGGCACACAGCCCGCGCCCATCACATCGAGAGATGAACCGGTCGCGGTCCGCGCGGTCACATCGGCGCTGCGCCGGCTGTCCGCTGTCCTGCCCCGCCCCCACGCCGACCGGGCGGGATCAGCGGCGGGTGCAGGCGAAGGACGCGGACGCCGTGTGCCGGCCGGGGGACTTGATGACCAGCCACGCCGTCGCCTTGAGGACGCCGGCGCTCACCGGGCGGTCACGGCTGAGGGCCCGATTCGGCTGGAGACGGCCGCGGCACGGCACGGCACGGCAGGCGCTTGGTGGCCGGACCGGAGGGTCAGACCCGCACACACCACCAACTCCTCTCCCCCGTACGGCAATTCAGACAGTTGCCGCGGAAGCCTATAGACAGCGGTCACTTTCGGAACGAAGTGGCACTCCACCGTGCGAGATCGGTCGATGACGGTGTGTACTGTGCTGCGGGTGGCTCGCCTGAGCAGCTCGGACCCAGCCCTGCCCGACTCCCTCCTGGAATCGACTCGATGATCGAAGTACCGGACCTGGCCGTCGGCGCCCTCGCTCTCGGCACACTGTCCGCGTTCGCCCTCGGCGGCGGGCTGCTGCGCTCACGGCGGCACCTGGCCGCGGAGCGCGCGAAGACGGCCGCGCTGCGGGCACGACTCGACGGTACGACACGGGTGTTCACCTCCGAGGTCGAGCATCTGGCGGCACGGCGGGTGCCCGCCGCGGCCCGGCAGGCCGCACACTCCCACGTCAGCGAGCCCGGCCCGCTGAACCCGCAGCTGGCCGGCTCGCCCCTGGGGAGCGCCCTGGAGCAGGTGCTGAAGGGGCTGCACGCCGAACTGGCCGCGCAGCGCACCCGGATCGACGCGGCGGCGCAAGCCGGGATGCGCGGGGCCACCCGGGAGATCCAGGCGGCGCTGTACCGGCTGCAGGACGCTCTGCGGGGATTGCAGCAGCGCTACGACGACCCCGAGTTGACGCAGACCCTGTTCGAACTGGACCACGAGAACGAGCAGTCGCTGCGGCGCGCCCAGATCGCCGCCGTGGTGTGCGGGGCCTGGGTGGGGCTCGCCCGGGAGGAGTCCCATCTCGTGGACGCGGTGACGGGCGGTCAGGCCCGGCTCGCGGGCTACCGCCGCGTCCGGGTCAACAACCACCTCGCGGCCGGTACGGCCCTGGTGTCCCACGCCGTCGAGCCGGTCGCCATCATCGTCGCCGAGCTCCTCGACAACGCGCTGCGGCATTCCGCGCCCGACACGGACGTCGTGGTCAACCTCGAGGCGGTCCACCACGGGGCCTGCGTCACCGTGGACGACGCCGGTCTGGGCATGACGCAGGACGAGCGGGCCCGGGCCCAGCGGATGGTCGCCGGTTCGGATCCGATCCTGCTGACCGAGCTCGGGGATCCGCCGCGCATGGGGCTCGCGGCCGTCGGCCAGCTGACCCGGCAGTTCGATCTGAGCGTGGACCTGTCCTCCCCGTCGCCGTACGGCGGGGTGCGCGCGGTGCTGCGGGTCGACAGCCACCTGCTGACGCGCATCGACCCCGAGGAGCTGCCCCCGGCGGCCAGTGCGCCGCGTTCGACCCGGCGGGAGGCGGTGCGGCACGCGGGGAGCGGTCCCGAGGCGTCCCACGGTTCGGGCCCGAGCCCCTCCGGCCCGCACCACACGCTCCGCCCCGGCCGGCCCGCCCCGCAGCGCACGTCCCGCCCCGCCCCGGCCACCCCGCCGCACGCCCCCGCCCCGGCCCCGGCCCCGGCCCCGGCCACCGCCTCCGACGACTTCGAGCGGGACGCCGAGCTCCGCAGGGCCGGACCGCCCCCCTCCGACGCAGACACAGACACAGACACAGGGGACGCAGGCACAAGCCCAGGCGCCGCAGGCGACGATCACGGCTACGGCAGGGAGCAGCACCTGGCCGACGACGACGCTCCCGTCCCCGGCCACCACGGCCCGCGGGACAGCGGCGGCCTGCCCCAGCGGCGTCGCCGCGGTCGCGCCACGACCGCGGCCGGGCCCGCCGCCGTCGACCCCGCACCACCACGCCGTTCCCGCCGTCCCGAGGAGTCCGCCGCCGCCCTCGGCGCCCTCCAGTCCGGCACCGCGGCAGCCCGTACCGCCGCACGGTCGAACACCGGCGCCGTTCCAGCCGTACCTGAGGGTGCGCCGGCCGCGACCACGGCCGACGCGGCATCCGAGGACACCGACAGCACCGAACACGAAGGGGGAACGGCTCGATGACCAGCCGCGCAGCGGGGGACACGGCATGGGTGCTCGAACCGGTCCTGGAGGTGCCGCACGTCGTGGCCGCCGCCCTGCTCACCCGGGACGGACTCGTCACCGGCTACACCGACGCGCTGTCGCGGCCGTCGGCCGAGCGGGTCGCGGCCATCACCAGTACCGTGCAGGGCGCCTGCCGTACCGCCGCTGCGGCGTTCGCCGACACCGACCGGGCGGAGATCCGCCAGGTCGTCATCGAGTCGGACCACGGCTACGTGCTGATCGTGCCGACGGACCACGGTACCTGCGTCGCCGCGTACGGCGATCCCGAGGTGCGGCTGGACCTGCTCGCCCACCGGGTGCACTCGCAGGTCGCGCGGCTGGGCGAGAAGGCGATGGCCGCCGGGCCCCGGGGTGCCGACGGCGGCACGCCGGCATGACCGGCCGCCGAGGCGGCCGTCCCCTGGTTCCCGCGTACCTGTCGACCGGCGGGGTGGCGCGGCCCTCCCGTGCGCATCTGGAGCGGCTGTCGGTCCTCACCGGCAGCGGTGAGCCGGCCCCCGCCGAACTGCCCGCCGCCCAGGCGGCCCTGCTGGATGAGCTGGAGTACGGCTCGCTGACGGTGGTGGAGGCCGCGGCCCTGCTGCGCCTGCCGGTCTCCGCGGTGCTGGTACTGGCCGCCGACCTGCTCGACCGTGGCCTGGTCCTGGCCCGTGCGCCGATCCCGCCCGCCCGGCGCTTCGACCCCGACCTTCTGAAGAGAGTGGCCGATGGCCTCCGCGACCTCAAGCACCGTTGACGCCGAGCCGGGGGGTGCGGGCGTCCACCTGCCCGACACCGCCCAGGACTTGGTGAAGATCCTGATCACGGGACCGTTCGGGGTGGGCAAGACGACCCTGATCCGCTCCGTCTCCGAGATCCGGCCGCTGCACACGGAGGAGCAGCTCTCGCAGGCGTCCGCACAGGTCGACGATCTCGCCGGGGTACGGGACAAGTCCACCACCACGGTCGCCATCGACTTCGGCCGGATCAGCCTGCCGGGCGGCGTCGTGCTGTACCTGTTCGGCACACCAGGCCAGGAACGCTTCCGGGCCCTGTGGGACGACATCGCCTACGGGGCGCTCGGCGCGCTCGTGCTGGTCGACGCCCGCCGGATCGACGCCTCGTTCGACGTGCTGGGGCTGGTGGAGGAGTCGGGACTGCCCTATGCGGTCGCCTTCAACACCTTCCCGGACGCGCCCCGCCACCACACGCCCGAGCAGCTGCGCGCCGCCCTGGACCTGGAGCCCGCGACTCCCATGGTCACGTGCGACGCGCGGGAGACGGACTCCTCCATCGACGCCCTGCTCGCGCTGGTGCAGCACCTGATCGACCACCACCCCCCGGAGCCCCGGTGACCCACCCCTCCCCCGCCGAGCAGGCCTTCTCCCTCGCGGCGCCCGTCCGCCTCTGGGAGGACGGCTTCGCCCGCGATCCCCACCCCTACTACGCCGCCCTGCGCGCTCACGGCCCGGTCGGCCGGGCGGAACTCGCGCCCGGCGTCCCGGCGTACGTCGTCACGGACCGGCGGGCGGCGCTGGACCTGCTGCACGACACCGAGACGTTCTCGCACGATCCCCGGCCGTGGGAGGCGACCGTCCCCGACGACTCGCCGGTGCTCGGCATGATGCGCTGGCGCCCCAACACCCTGTTCGCCGACGGCGGCGCCCACCTGCGCTACCGCACCTCGCTGATCGACGCCTTCGATCTGGTGGAACCGCACGATCTGCGGGCCCGGGTGCACCGGGCGGTGCACCTGCTGGTGAGCCGGATCGGGCCGCGCGGTGAGGCCGACCTGGTGGGCGAGTTCACCCGGCCGCTGATGGCGCTGGTGTTCAACAGTCTGTTCGGGCTGCCCGACAGCGCGAGCGACCGGCTGGAGACCGCCCTGGGCAAACTGATCGAGGGCGGCGCCCAGGCGGCCGAGGGCGAGGCCGAGTTCGGCGCGTACGTGCTGGAGCTGATCGCCGCCAAGACCGAGCGGCGGGGCGACGATCTGCCGAGCTGGCTGCTGGACCACCCGGCGGGCCTGAGCCCCGAGGAGGTCACCTGGCAGGTGTTCCTCACCCTCGGGGCGGGGCACGAGCCGACGGCCAACCTGGTGTCCAACGCGCTGTCCCGGGTCCTCGGCAACCCGGCCTACTACTCGACGCTGACCAGCGGCGCCCGCCCCGTGACGGACGCGGTGCTGGATGTCCTGCACCACGAGACGCCGCTCGCCAACTACGGCATCCACTACGCCCGTACACCGGTCACCCTGCACGGTGTGTGGATCAGAGCCGCGGTGCCGGTGGTGATCTCCTACGGCGCGCTCGCCCAGGCCGCCGAGCAGGGGCGCGGCGCGGAGCGCCACCCGTCGGACGCCTCTCACCTGTCCTGGTCGGCGGGCCCGCACGCCTGCCCGGTCAAGCAGCACACCCTGCTCATCGCCACCGAGGCGATCGAACGGCTCACCCAGTGGCTGCCCGACCTCGAACCCGTCCTGCCCCGCGAGCGCCTGACGTGGCGGCCCGGTCCGTTCCACCGCTCGCTGACGGCCCTGCCCGTCCGTTTCAGCCCCCGCTCCCCCGACCAGCCAGGAGGACGACCGTGACCGTGACCGACCGCATCGCTCTGGACCCCACAGGCGCCGACATCGCGGCCGAGAGCGCCCGGCTGCGTGCCCTCGGCCCGATCGTGCCCGTGGAGCTGCCCGGCGGCATCCCGGCCTGGGCGCCGACGCGCTACGACACGCTGAAGGAGCTCATCCTCGACCCGCGGGTCAGCAAGGACCCGCGGCTGCACTGGCGGCTGTGGCCCGAGATCGCCGAGAAACCGTCCTGGGCGTGGATCCTGGGCTGGGTCGGCGTGGTGAACATGCTCTCCACGTACGGACCGGACCACACCCGGCTGCGCAAGCTGGTCGCGCCCAGCTTCACGCACCGGCGGACCGAGGCGATGCGGCCCCGGGTGGAGGCGATCACGGCGGAGCTGCTGGCCGCTCTGGAGGCCGCCGACGGCGAGGTCGTGGACGTCAAGGCAGGGTTCGCCCATCCGCTGCCGATGCGGATGATCTGCGAACTCATGGGCGTGCCGGACGAGTTGCGGGAGGACACCGGCCGGCTCATCGCGGCCATCATGGACACCTCCGATCCGAGCCCGGAGCACGCAGCGTCCGTGCAGCGGCAGATCGGGACGGTGCTGCCGGCCCTGATAGCCCACCGGGCCGCGCACCCCGGGGACGACATGACGTCGGAGCTGATCCGGGTCCGGGACGAGGGTGGCGACCGGCTGAGCGACGAAGAGCTGCTGTACACGCTGCTGCTGGTGATCGGCGCCGGTTTCGAGACCACCGTGAACCTCATCGGCAACGCGGTGGTCGCCCTGCTCCGCCGTCCCGAGCAGCTGGCGGCCGTCCGGTCCGGGGAGATCGGCTGGGACGCCGTCGTCGACGAGACGCTGCGCGCCCACCCGTCCATCGCGTCGCTGCCGCTGCGCTTCGCCGTCACCGATCTCGCGGTCGGCGAGGTCACGATCCCGGCCGGCGACGCCATCATCACGACGTACGCCGCCGCGGGGCTCGACCCCGAGCACTACGGTCCGGACGCCGACCACTTCGACGCCTCCCGCGGTGCCGACGACCATCTGGCGTTCGGGATCGGCGTCCACCGCTGCATCGGGGCGCCGCTGGCCCGTCTGGAAGCCCTCACCGCGCTGCCGGCGCTGTTCGACCGGTTCCCCGGCCTGCGCCTGGCCGCAGGCGACGACGGACTGCGGCAGGTGCCGTCGTTCATCGCGTTCGGCTGGCAGGAGATCCCGGTCCGGCTGGGGAGCTGACGCCCCCGCAGGGATGCCGCCTCGCAGGGCAGCGCGCGGGAGCGCGACCGGTCCCCCGTTCCGGTCGTGCCCCCGCGGTGAGTTGAACTTACGTCCCTGCCCGAGGCCTTGTGAACCGTGTCGATGCCCGCTGGACACTCGGCGGGGCTCACCCGTGCACAGCTGAGTCCGGATGGCCCGGTTTCGTCCCACCCGGATCCGGCCGACCGGTTACCCCGGAGGCAAAAGGCTCACGCCGGGCTCTGCAGGACCGGCAGGTCGAGGTCGCCCACGGTCAGGTGCGCCAGGACGACCTCGTACAGGTCGGTGCCCGCGGCGAGCAGTTGGCGCTCCAGGACGGGTTCGGCGCTGCGGACGTGCTCGCGCACGGTCTGGGCGTGCACGCCCAGGGCCTGTGCGGCCCGTTCGGCGTTGCCGCCGACGGCGATCCAGGTGCGCAGCGTCCGGCGCGGATTGCGGGCGTCGGCGTCGAGCCGCCCCAGCAGATCGTGCCCCCAGGTGCGGACGGCGGGACCGGACAGCAGGTCGGCCAGCCGCAGGTCCGGGTCTTCGGCGCCGTCGGGCGGTACATCGGGCAGGCCGATCCGGGTGTTGAGCGCCAGGTGGATTACGGCCCGGACCGTGAGGTCGGCGAAGTCGGTGCCGAGCAGGGCCTCGACGCGTTCCATGCGGGCGCGGACGGTGTTGCGGCTGACGCCGAGGACCTTGGCGGCGTTGACGGCGGTGAACTCCAGGCCCAGCCGGGTGGTGGCGAGGAGCTCGGCGCGGGTGTGGTGCGGCAGGGTGTCGAGGGGGCGCAGCACCCGGGACGTCCAGCCGCGCAGCGCCACCGGGTCCATCAGGCGTTCGGGGTGGGTGCGCTCGGCGTAGACGGCCGTCTTGTCGGGCCGGAAGTGGGCGACGGCCAACGCGCTGACGGCCTGCCCGTAGGCGGTGGCGGTCTGGGCGAGGCTCTGGCGGACGCTGCCGCCGAGGAAGAGGTCCGGGCGGCGTCCGACGAGGGACCGCAGGGCATCGCCCGTGGTCTCCCGGGGGCCGACGACGATCACATGCCCGTCCATGGCCGGGCAGCGCACGACCAGGGCGTCCTCCCGGGTGCTGTCCAGGCACTCCTCGGCGACGCGGTCGCGCACGTCGGGAGCGGATTCGACGACGTACACACACGCCGTTTCGGCGTCGAGCAGGCCGGGCCAGAGTCCGGCGGCGACGCGACGGGCGGCGATGGTGTCCTCGACCATCAGCAGCTGCAGGATCGCCAGGCGCAGATCGGAGGTGGCCCGGCGCAGCCGGTGCCCGGCCGCGGTCGACTCGCCCGCTGTCAGCAGCAGCTCGATCACCTGGGCGGTGTGTGTGACGACGCCGGAGGCCTGTCGGTCGAAAGGGTCCTGCCGGGAGACGGCCAGCACGCACGCGTGGGACGGGTGCTCCACCCTGACCAGGCGCAGGTGGCGCTCCCGGCTCTCCCAGGCCGCGGAGGCGATCCGGCCGGCGGTAATGTCCGCGACCAGGTCCCCGTCCAGCGGGAGCCGGTTTCCGGCGATGAGGTTCCCGGCGGCGTCCTGCAGGGCCACGGTCGCGCCCAGGGCGCCGCCGAGCCAGGCGACGACCCTGCGGACATCGCGCCCGGCCGGACGCAGATGCTCGAGCAGTTCCTCCGCCCACGCCGGACCCGTGCCGGTCTGCGTCTCCCGCTGCCGGTTCCCGTCCTCTCGGCCAGCCACCTCGGCCTTCCCCTCGCTCCTTGCGCCGCCTCCGGCACACCGGTCGGGGACGTTACCTCACGTCCGCAGGGCGATCCCTCCGGCCCGGACAGCGGACGGCCCGGGGGCCGGTGTCCCCGGGCTCGCACCCTCCCTGCGCCGCCGACCCGCGGCGGCGGCATAAGCTCGACGGATGGCGAAGTACTACGACGTGCACCCCGACAACCCGCAGGCCCGCACCATCGGCCAGATCGCCGACAGCATCCGCGCCGACGCTCTTGTCGCCTACCCCACGGACTCCTGCTACGCACTGGGCTGCCGCATCGGCAGCCGTGACGGCATCGACCGGATCCGCACGATCCGCAAGCTGGACGACCGGCACCACTTCACCCTCGTGTGCCAGGACTTCGCCCAGCTCGGCCAGTTCGTGCGGATCGACAACGACGTGTTCCGCGCGATCAAGGCGTCGACGCCAGGCAGTTACACGTTCATCCTGCCCGCGACGAAGGAGGTGCCGCGCGTGCTGCAGCACCCCAAGAAGAAGACGGTCGGGGTGCGCATCCCCGACCACGTCGTCACCCAGGCCCTGCTCGCCGAACTCGGTGAGCCGCTGCTGTCCAGCACCCTGCTGTTGCCCGGCGAGGAGGAGCCGATGACGCAGGGCTGGGAGATCAAGGACCTGCTCGACCACGTGCTGGACGGGGTGGTCGACTCCGGCGACTGCGGTACCGAGCCGACGACGGTCGTCGACTTCTCCGGCGGAGAGGCCGAGATCGTGCGGCACGGCGCGGGCGACCCCTCACGGTTCGAGTAAAGAGCGCCCCAAAGGCCGTTCACGGTTCAACCGTGCGCCGGGGGTGGGCGAAATGCCCCGGGACGGGCGTGTCACGATGACCATGATCCGCCCGGTCACGCGGACGGGTTGCAGATCCCCACCCCCGCAGAGAGGCAGCCCAGCCATGACCGCCGTACAGGGAACCGCCGTGGACATCCCCACCGAGGACGGCACCGCCGACGCGTATCTGGCCCGCCCCGCCGACGGGGCCGCCCACCCTGCGATCCTGGTGTTCATGGACGCCTTCGGTCTGCGTCCGCAGCTGCGGGCCATGGCGGACCGGCTGGCCGCCGAGGGCTACACGGTGCTGGTGCCCAACGTGTTCTACCGGCACGGTCGCGCGCCCCTGTTCGATCTTCCCGAGTTCATCGACCCGGGGGCGCGTCCGGAGATATTCGAGCGCATCGTGCCGGTCATGCAGGACCTGACGAACGAGCGGGCGATGCGGGACGCCGGTGCGTATCTGCACTGGCTGGCCCAGTCGCCCGCGGTGGCCGACGGTCCGGTCGCACTGACCGGCTACTGCATGGGCGCCCGCCTCTCGCTGCTGACGGCGGGAACCTACCCCGAGCGCGTCGCGGCGGCGGCCGGCTTCCACGGCGGGCAGCTGGCCACGGACACCCCGGACAGCCCCCACCTGGTGGCCGGCAAGGTCACCGCCGAGCTGTACTTCGGCCACGCCGACCAGGACCACTCCCTGCCCGAGGAGCAGATCGAGCGCCTGGAGGAGGCCCTGACGGCGGCGGGCGTGCGCCACCGGTGCGAGGTGTACACGGGCGCACCGCACGGATTCACACAGGCCGACACCGCGGCCTACCACCAAGAGGGCGACGAGCGGCACTGGTCGGCGCTGCTGGACCTGCTGAACCGCACATTCTGACCCCAATCGACTCCCCGGTGTCGCGAGTTGGCGGCCTACCGAGGGTAAGGGCTTGCCCTCCCATGATCTCTGCGCGTAGACCTTGCCGAACACCAGTCAGGACTCTGGGGGGAGTTGACTCTTGGACGGCACGGTCGACGGGTTCCGCTACGGTGCGGTGACCCCGGTGGCGGCATATCTGATGGCCTGCCTGGGAGGGGCCCTGGGGCTGCGGTGCATCGTGCGCTCCCTGCTCGACGCACAGTCGTGGAAGACGGGCTGGCTGGCGTTAGGCGCTGCCTCCATCGGGTGCGGCATCTGGACAATGCACTTCATCGCCATGATCGGCTTCCATGTGGAGGAGACCCGGGTCCGGTACGACGCGGCCACGACGGTGCTCAGTCTCGTCGTGGCCGTCGCCGTGGTGGGCGTCGGCGTGTTCATCGTCGGCCACCGCGGCACGAGCGCTGTCACCCTGGCGGTCGCGGGGGCGGTCACCGGACTGGGCGTGGCGGGCATGCACTACCTCGGCATGGCGGCGCTGCGGCTGAACGGCGACGTCGGCTACGACCCCCTCGGTGTCGCGCTGTCCGTGCTGATCGCGGTCGGGGCCGCGACCGCCGCACTGTGGTCGGCCGTCACCATCCGCGGCTTCCTCATGAGCCTCGGGGCGAGCCTGGTGATGGGTGTGGCGGTGTCCGGGATGCACTACACGGGCATGGCCGCCGTCAGTGTCCATGTGCACGACGCGACCGGCGGGACGTGGGCGGGCGAGTCGCCCACCTCCCTGCTGCTGCCGATGCTGCTGGGGCCGGTTGTCTTCCTGCTGCTGGCCGGGGTCGTGGTGATGTTCGACCCGCTGCTGGTGCTGGGCGAGCGGACGTCCGCACGGCCGGACACGCCGGCCGCCGACTCCACGGCGCCACGTCGCCCGTCGTGGCGCACGACTGCCTCGTCCACGCACGAGCGGTGAGCGGCCCACCCCGGGCCCACCCCCGAACGCGGCGTGATCGTCGATTGCTACGGTGCACCGGTGTCCGACTCCTCACGCGATACCGCCGAAGGCGCCGGCTGGGGCACCAGCGAACGGGGCGCGTACCGGCGGTTGATGCCGCCGAAGTCCGAGAAGATCTCCTGGCTGAACCCGAAGATGCTGTGGGTCGCCCGCAACGGCGTGCTGGCCTCCTGGTTCGGTGACCCCACCGGCCGGACACGCGGCCGGTGGGTGGCGCAGCGGGCGGCCTCGGGCGCACCGGCCGACAAGGTGATCCGCCGGGACGACCCGGACCGGTTCTCCTTCCTGGTCATCGGTGACACCGGCGAGGGCGACGATCCCCAGTACGCCGTCGTGCCGGGCTTCCTGAGGACCGGTCAGGACACCCGTTTCGCGGTGCTGGCCAGTGACGTGATCTACCCAGTGGGCAGCGCGGACGACTACGGCACCAAGTTCTTCCGCCCGTACCGGGACTACCGGGCGCCGATCTACGCGATACCCGGCAACCACGACTGGTACGAGGACCTCGGCGGTTTCATGCGCGTCTTCTGCGACGACGCCCCGCCCCTGCCGCCCGAACCCCGGCCGCGCCGGCTCACCCGGGCCTGGCTTCGGTCGCTGCTGTGGCACCGGCCGCGTCCGGACGCGGGACAACGCCTCGCCGAGGCACGCACGTTGCGCGACGCGCCCGAACAGCAGGCCGTCCAGCCGGGCCCGTACTGGGCGATCGACGCCGGCCCGCTGCGGATCATCGGCATCGACACCGGTCTGCTCGGCACCCTCGACGCCGAGCAGGGCGCCTGGCTGCGCGAGGTGTCCCGGGGCCCCCGCCCGAAGGTCCTGGTCACCGGCTCGCCCCTGTACGTGGACGGCCGGCGCGAGCCCTGCGCCATCGAAGGCGGCGGCACCGTCGACGACATCGTCCGCGACCCGGAGCACCACTACGTGGTGGCGATCGGCGGCGACATCCACAACTACCAGCGCTACCCGGTCCGGCTGGCCGACGGCCGCACGCTCCAGTACGTCGTCGCCGGCGGGGGCGGCGCGTTCATGCACGCCACCCACACGATCCCCCGCGTCGACGTCGCGGGCGTCACCGAGCAGGACTTCCGCTGCTACCCGCTGCGCGGCGACTCCCTGGCCTTCTACAGCCGCCTCTACGGCCGCCGGCTGCGGATGCGCCGCTTCTTCACCCTCACCGAGGCGGAGGCGACGGCTGTGATCGCCGGCCGGCTCGGGATCAAGCCCACCCGCACCGCGGGCGCCTCGACCCGTGTCACCCGGCGCGCCCGCCTGGTCGCCGGACTGCTGGGCACCGGCCGCCGCCCCGACCGGGCCAAGCGGTTCCGGCTGCCCGTGCGGAAGATCTACACGTCCCTGTTCTCGCCGAGCTCGGCGACCTACAGCCCGCCGTTCTTCAAGTGCTTCCTGCGCCTGGACGTCTCCCCGGAAGCGGTCCGGCTGCGCTGCTACGCGGCGACCGGCAACCGCGCCCAGGAGATCGACCCGCCGGTCGAGGACGACGTGACGATCCCGCTGCGCTGACCGGGCGGGAACAGCCGGGGACGCCGCCAGGTTGGCACCGTCATTCGTCATCGGAAGTTCGATGACGGAGGGCTCGTGCCGCCGATCCCGCGACCGCTTGCGCAACGACACGGCGACCACGCTGGGCCCGGTCCTGGGATGGCACCCGGGCACCTGAGGCCTGTCGGTGCCGTCTTCGGCGAAGAAGCTCGGGGGCGTCCAAGCCGACGTGGGAAATTCCAAGCCAAGGGGAGCACGCCGCAGGAGCGCAGTGCGCCCCGGCGGCGCCCACCCGGGCCGCGGCCGGACCCGTGCCGGCAGGTGCCGTGAGCATCTGCCGGAGGCGCAGGTCAAAACGTTCATGCGGACCTTTGCACACCCGGGCCGCACCATCCGTCCGCGCTGATCCTGGCCGAACGAGAGCCGACACCCCACCCGATAGATTCGGACTTTGCATATTATCCGAGCTTCGCGAAGGCTCTTGCCTTGGTCTCACGCTCTGCAGCTAGCTGGTGGTGCGTCCGCTTCCCGGCCCGGGTTCCCGATGAGCCCGGCGCCGACCGGCAGCACCTGGGCCCGTTCCCAGGGCCGCCGGTCAGGGAGGCGGTCTGCGAACCTGCACGTGAGGAGTGGTCATGAAGAAGGCATACGAGGCACCGACGCTCGTCCGGCTCGGCACGTTCCGGAAGGAGACGGGGCTCCTTGGGAGCTCCGGCAACGACCGGCTGATCCTGAGCAAGAACTGACGACCGACGGTCCTTGACCCGACGTCATGACTGAACTGCACGAAAGTGCGGGGACGGGCCCCGGCGACGCGCACTTCGCGGTCTTCACCGACCGTGCGGACGCGGCCGCCGCGGCCCGCTCCTTCGCCCGCCCCGGCAGCCGGACCCTCGCGCACGCGTCGGGCCGGCCCTGGCTGGTCGGCCACTGGCACGACGACGACATCGTCACGGCGAGCGTCGGCGGCGCCTCCCTCGCCGTCGTCGGCTGCTGCCCGATCGGCGCCGACGAACTGCGGCGCCGGGCCGCACGGTTGCGTGATCTCGCGGAGCTCGACGCACTGGCCCGATCCCTCCCCGGCAGTTTCCATCTCGTCGGCGCCCTCGACGGCCGGATCAGAGTGCAGGGCACGGCCTCCGGACTGCGGCTCGTCTTCCACGCGGAGATCGACGGCGTGCGCGTGGCAGCGACCCGCGCCGACACCCTGGCCACCGTCCTGGGCCTGGAGCCCGACGTGGAGGAACTGGCCGTGAGGCTGCTGTGGCCCGCCCCGTACCCGCTGTTCGAGACCTCGATGTGGCGGGCGGTCACCGCCGTTCCCCCGCAGGAGGCCGTGCTCGTCGCCGCGGACGGCCGCAGCGTACGGCACACCCGGTGGTGGACGGCGCCGGAGCCGGCCCGGCCGCTCGCCGACGCGGCTCCCCTGATCCGGACGGCCTTGGAGGAGGCCGTCGGCGCGCGTACCCGTCAGGGCGGCGTGGTGAGCTGCGATCTGTCCGGAGGCCTTGACTCGACCTCCGTCTGCTTCCTGGCCGACCGCTCCCCCGCCCGCGTGGTGGCCAGTACGTGGCCCGGGCGGGATCCGGCGGACACCGACCTGATCTGGGCCGAGCGGGCGATGGGGCACCTGCCGGACGTCGAGCACGTCGTCTGGGACGCCGACGCCTCGCCGCTGGTCTACGAGGACCTGCTCGGCATCGACGACCTCCTCGACGAACCCACCATCGGCGTCATGGACCGTTCCCGGGTGCTGCACCACCTGCCCGGCCTCGCCGCACGCGGCAGCCGGTTGCACCTGACCGGCATCGGCGGCGACCACGTGGCATGGTGCTCCGAGGCGTACTACCACCGGCTGCTGCGCACCCGTCCGCTGTTCGCCCTGCGCCAGTTGCGCGGATTCCGGTCGCTGTGGCAATGGCCGCTCGGCGGCACACTCCGCGCGCTCGCCGACTCCCGGCCGTACCGGAGGTGGCTCGCCGACGCAGCCGGTGACCTGCGTGGCCCGTTGCCCCCGTCCGTCGCGACGGGTCTCGGCTGGGGCATGGCCCCGCGCCTGTTCGACTGGGTGACTCCCGAGGCCGAGCGGATGGCGCGCCGGGCACTGCTCGACGCGGCGGCGACGACCTCTGCGCTGCATCCGGACCGCGGGCTCCACACCGACCTGGAGCAGGTCCGCTCGTGCACCCGCGTCATCCGCCAGTGGGACCGGATGGCGGCCCGCGCAGGGCTGCCGATGGCCTCTCCCTTCCTGGACGACCGCGTCATCGAGGAGTGTCTCGCCGTACGCCCGAGCGAGCGCGTCACGCCCTGGCGGTACAAGCCCGTCCTGAGCGCCGCGATGCGCGGGATCGTGCCCGAGGAGTGTCTGCGGCGCAGTAACAAGGCCACGGCCTCCATGGACGCCTCCAACGGACTGCGCGAACACCGTGCCGACCTGCTGGCCCTGTGGGAGGACTCACGGCTGGCGGAGCTGGGCCTGGTGGACGGCGCCGAGCTGCGTCGCCTCGCCCGGCGGCCCGCCTCCCCGGGACTCTCCGACGCCATCCTCTACTCCACGATCGCCGCGGAGGTGTGGCTGCGCGGGCTCGCCCGCGGCCGCGCCCGTGTCCCGCAGCCCTGACCGACACCCCGTCAGACACATCAGAAAGGCCCCCACATGCCCCTGCGGTTCGGCGACAACGTCTCCACGGCCGAGACCGACTACGGCACGGTCCTCCTGGACGAACAGGTCGGCTCCTACTGGGAGTTGAACCCGACGGCCACCTTGGTGGTGCGGACGCTGCTGGACGGCGGCGAGGAGGCGGACGCGGCCGCCGCCCTGGTCCGGGAGTTCGACATCGACCGGGCGCAAGCCCTCCAGGACGTCGAGACGCTCGTCCGCGAGCTGCGCGAGTCGGGGCTCGCCTCATGACGACGCCCAGCGCGCTGGAGCGGCCCACCGGTGTTCCCCTGGCCCGGCGCCTGACCGCCCGCCTCGTCCTGCTCCCCGCCGTCGCCCTCGCTCTGCTGCCGCCCCGCCACATCCGCACCGTGCTCGGCGTCCTGCGGCGCGGCGCCGCACCCGCGACCACCGGGCAGGCCCAGAACGCACGCGACGCCATGTGCGCCGTCAGCCTGCGTTGCGCCGGGCCGCGGGGGTGCCTGCCGCGCTCCCTGGGAGCGGCACTGCTGTGCCGGCTCGGCGGAACGTGGCCGACCTGGTGCACCGGCGTACGGGTCACCCCGCCCTTCACCGCGCACGCCTGGGTCGAGGCTGACGGCCTTCCCGTCGGCGAGGGAGTCCCGCAGGGGTACTTCGCACGGCTGGTGGCCGTCGCCCCGCTGCCGGGGCCCGCCGACCGGTGAGCGGCGCGACGGTCCCGCACGGCGGCCGGGCCGCGACCGCCGATGCCGGGTCCGGGTCCGGGTCCGGATCCGGCAAGTCCACCTTGGCGGCGGTGGCCACGATGTACCGGCTCACCGCCGGGCATCGCAGCGCCATCGCCGTGGCCAGCGTGCTGACCCTCGTCGGCTCCGCCCTGGGACTGGCCCAGCCGCTCGTCGCCAAGCAGGTCGTGGACGCGAGCGGCCGCGGACAGGTGATCTGGCCGCTGCTGGCCCTCCTGGGAGCGCTGTTCGTCGTCGAGGCGGGGACGGGGGCGGCGGGGCGCTTCCTTCTGGAACGGATGGGCGAAGGCGTCGTACGCCAACTCCGGCACGGGCTGGTGGGCCGGCTGCTCCGACTGGAGATGAGGGAGTACGACCGTCACCGGGGCGGCGACCTCATCTCCCGGGTGACCGCCGACACCACCTTGCTGCGGGAGGTCGTCTCCCAGGCCCTGGTCGACCTCGTGACGGGAAGCCTGGTCGCGGCCGGGGCGATCGCCCTCATGGCGTGGCTGGACCCGCTGCTGCTGCTCCTGGTCGCCGTGACCGTGGCGGCGTCGGCCGTGGTGGTCGCCTCACTGCTCACGGGCATCAGGAACGCCTCCGAACACATGCAGGGCTCGGTCGGTGCCGTCGCCGCCGATCTCGAACGCGCCCTGAGCGCCCTGCCGATGGTCCGTGTGCACCGAGCCGAGGAGCGGGAGGCGGGCGGCATCGGCGCCCGCGTGGACGCGGCGTACGGCGCGGGGGTGCGCACCGCCAAGCTCGCCTCCGTGATGAGCTCCGCCGTCGAACTCGCCGTACAGGGCTCCTTTCTCATCGTCCTGGTCGTCGGCGGGCTGCGCGTCGGCGGTCACGCCGGTTCCCTCGGTGACCTCGTCGCGTTCCTGCTGTACGCCTCGTACCTCGTGCTCCCGTTGTCGTCCGTCTTCCGCGCGGTGGGCCTCGTCCAACGCGGGATGGGCGCCTACCAGCGCATCGACGAGGCACTCCGCCTCCCCGTGGAACCCACCGCGCCCCGGAACCCGACGGACCGCGCACCCGCACCGCAACCGGCCGGACCGTCCGGGACCCGCGAAGAGCCCGTCCTCGCCCTGAGCGACGTCCACTTCGGCTACGACCCGGAGCGGCCGGTCCTCCGCGGTGTGTCGTTCGCCGTCCCGCAGCGCCGGCACGTGGCCCTGGTAGGCCCGTCCGGAGCCGGCAAGAGCACGGTGTTCGCCCTGGTCGCGAGGTTCTACGAGCCGGATGCGGGCACCTTGCTCTTCAACGGGCGACCGGCGACCGAACTCACTCGCGGTGACTGCCGCCGGGGCATCGCAGTGGTCGACCAGAACACCCATGTGGTCCACGGCACCTTGCGCGACAACATCACCTACGCCGTGCCCGACGCCACGGATGCGGAGATTCGGCGCGTCGTCGAACTGGCCCGGCTCGAAGAGGTCGTCGACCGGCTGCCCGGGGGCCTGGCCGCCGTCATCGGTGAACACGGCTGCAACCTCTCCGGCGGCGAACGTCAACGTGTCGCCCTGGCCCGCGCCTTGCTGGCCCGGCCCGCGCTGCTGCTGCTGGACGAGCCCACCTCGCACCTCGACGCGATCAACGAATCGGCGCTCACCACTGTCATGAAGGACGTCGCCCAGGAGTGCGCCCTGCTGGTCATCGCCCACCGTCTGTCCACCGTGCAGCACGCCGACCACATCGTGCTGCTCCAGGACGGCCGCACGGCCGCCGACGGACGTCACGAGGACTTGCTGGTCAGCAGTGCCCTCTATCGCGAGCTGGCCGCCAGCCAGATGCTCCGGGCGGGGCGCTGAGTCCCGGAGCGGTCGACGCGGCGTTCACCGATGAGCGGCCAGCACGGCCGCGAGACCCTCGCGCAGGTCTTCGACGAAATACTCGGGAACCTCCAGCGACGGGAAATGACCCCCCTTTTCGGGCGTCCCCCATCGGACGATCTGCCGGTACCGCTCCTGCGCCCAGGGGCGCGGACACTTCTCGACATCGCGCGGATACATGGTGATTGCCGACGGGACGTCGACCCGCAGTTCGGGATCGAGCGAGTTGTGGCTTTCGTAGTAGATGCGGGCCGCCGATGCGCCGGTCCGCGTCAGCCAATACAGGGTGACGTCGTCAAGAATGCGGTCCCTTGAAATCGTCTCGAACGGGCTGTCCTCGGTGTCCGACCACTCGGCGAACTTGTCGAGGATCCAGGCGAGAAGTCCGACCGGTGAGTCGACGAGCGAGTAGCCGATGGTCTGTGGCCGGGTCGCCTGCTGCTTCGCGTACGCCGCGCGGTGACGCCAGAAATGGCGGGTATCCTCGGCCCACTTGCGCTCGACCGCCGTCAGCCCGTCCGTCGGCAACCCGGGCGGTCCCTCAGCGAACGTGGTGTGGATGCCGAGAACGTGCGCCGGGAACCTGCCACCGAGAACCGTGGTGATATTGCCTCCCCAGTCGCCGCCGTGGGCTACGAACTCGCCGTATCCGAGCCTTCCCATCAGTTCCACCCATGCGGCCGCGATCTTTTCGGTGCCCCAGCCGGTGGTGGCCGGCTTGTCGCTGTAACCAAAGCCCGGCAGCGACGGAGCCACGACGTGGAACGCCGGCGCGTCCGCGTCTTCAGGATCTGCCAGCTCCTCCACCACATCGACGAATTCAGCGATGCTGCCCGGCCAGCCGTGCGTCAAGATCAGAGGAGTGGCGTCCGCGCGAGCGGATCGGCGGTGCAGGAAGTGGATTCCCAGATCATCAATGGTCGTGCGGAACTGGCCGATCTGGTCAAGGCGTTCCTCGAACGACCGCCAGTCGTATCCGGTGCGCCAGTAGTTCACCACCTCGACGAGGTCGGCGAGCGGAACGCCCTGGTCCCATCGGCGAGGGCCGGGCGCGGCACGGTGAACCGTCTCGGACTCCGGTAGTCGCGCCGCGGCCAGTCGCGCGCGGAGATCATCGAGGTCGGCGTCGGTTGCGTGGGCTTCGCATGCTTGCACGTCGCTGGTCAGACGGGGCATGAGGCCTCCTGGCCATCGTGGAACCGGCTTAGAAGGTTCTAGCAGCCCTCGGAGCCATGTCGCAACCTGCTAAGGCGGTTCCATGCCTGGTGAGTTCCCTGACTTCCGCCTCGGTAGCGTGCTGGCGACCAGCTTCACGGGGACCCTGTCGGAGCGTCACGGCGACGCAGTGGAGCGCATTCCCACGCCGCAACGACTCGTCGACCGGCTGACGGTGAACGGCCTCGCCGTGGACTCCTGCACCGCTGCCCAGCTAGGAGTGATCGTTCCCCGGTACGTCCACATGGGCCCCGCGGCGACCGACGAGGGTTGCACGCGCAGCCCGGCCTCCGGCCCGGACCAGGGTCACCACCGGCCGGGCGTGGTCCCGGTGATCGGCTCCGACGGCCTGCCGTCCACCCCGACGGGCACGTCCCCGGCAAGCATCACGCGGTGCATGATCCGGGGATGATCGAGGTGGGCGGTGTCGCCGGGGGCGAGGTGCATGGTGGCGCGGTTGTCCCAGAACGCCACGCTGCCCGCCTCCCAGCGGAACCGCACCGTGTACTCGGGCCGGACCGCCTGCTCCAGCAGCATCTCCAGGACCGCGCCGCTCTCGGGCCGGGAGAGGCCGTCGATCTGCTCGACGTAGTAGCCGTTGACGTACAGGATCCGCTCGCCCGTCTCCGGGTGGACGCGCACCAGGGGGTGCAGCGTGGCGACCTGCCGGTCCAGCAGGTGCCGGACGTACGCGTCGTCGCCGGGCCGTGGCTGGTAGCCGACGCCGAGCCGGTGCTCGGCCCGCAGTCCGTCGACGAACCGCCTCAGCGGCGCGGAGAGTCCGGCGTACGCCGCCGCCAGGTTCGACCAGGTGGTGTCGCCGCCGTAGGGCGGTACGGTCTCGGCGCGCAGGATCGTCGCGGCGGGCGGATCGACGCGGGCGCCGTGGTCGCAGTGCCAGCCGCGCAGCAGGGTGTGGCGGCGGCGCCGCAGCCACTCGTCGTGCTCCATCCCGAACCGTCCGCCCAGCTCCAGCCGGTCGGCGGTCGTCTCGACCTCGGGGAAGTCCGGGGGCGAGGCCTTGCCCCGCCGGGGCAACTCCACGATCTCGCCGAACCGGCGCGCGAACGCCACGTGCCCGGCGTGGTCCAGCCGCTGCCCCCGGAAGAACACCACTTTCCACCGCAGCACGGCCGCCCGGATCGCGGCGACCACGGCGTCGTCGAGATCCCCGGCCAGATCGACCCCGGCGATCTCGGCCCCGATGTACCCGGCGACCGGTTTCACCTCCACACCGGCCTTCCGCGCGGCCTCGTCCGTCGTCCGGCTGTCCGTCGTCATGAGCACTCCGATGGTCGTGGGCGTGGTGTGGCCTTCCCGAAGATCGTGACAGTGATCTCCGCGCGGGGCGACAGAGTCTCGCTGCGGATCCGGTCCGGTCATGCGCAGAACGGGGCGGCCGCGGCAGCTGTCGAACCGCTCCTGAGATACATCGGCAAGGTGTGGCAGTCCGCCAACGCCATGTGCATCTCTTCGTGTTGGTCCACGGGAAATCTGTCACCCCAGGCGACGGGGCAGCGCCACGAGATCACCCGCGTCGGCCATGTGCACCCGCCGCCGGACATCCGGCCGTGCCCCGCGGCCGTTCCAATGAATGTGCAATCACGGCCTTGGCACCGGCCTCCCCGATTGCCGTGGTCACGGCGTCACCTGAACGCGCACGGCGTGCAGGCGAGTTCAGACAGCGATAGACCTCGGGCAGAAACGCGATGACGACCCGTGCGAGGGTCTCGGACGAGACACCTCGTTTACAGGCCAGGCCGGTGACCAGGCCGACACGGCCGCACGGCTGCGGCGCAGGGTGTGCCACGGGGTCGGGCCGGTGGCCGAGCCGGGCTGGGCGGCGGGTGCCGCCCATGCCGTCCGGCGCCCCGTCTCCCACCTGTCCGGTTGATCACTGCTCACCCTGTCCGTGACGCTGGAGGGACGACACGGTCAACGGGAAGGTGCGACGGTGATCAGCATCCCGACACACACGCTCAACGACGGTACGACGCTCCCCGCCCTGGGCCTGGGGACCTGGCCGCTCGGCGACGACGAGGCGCAGCAGGCGGTGCTCTCGGCACTGGAGGCGGGCTACCGCCTGATCGACACGGCGACGAACTACCGCAACGAGACGGGGGTCGGCCGGGGTGTGGCCTCCGGGGTGGTGCCGCGCGAGGAGGTCGTCGTGACGACGAAGCTCCCGGGCCGGCACCACGGCTACGAGGAGACCCTCGCCTCCTTCGAGGAGTCCCGGGCCCGCCTCGGCCTGGAGTACGTCGATCTGTACCTGATCCACTGGCCGCTGCCGCGCGTGGACCGGTACGTCGACTCCTGGAAGGCCATGATCAAACTGCGGGAGGAGGGGCTCGTCCGCTCGATCGGCGTCTCCAACTTCACGGCCGGGCACATCGAGCGGCTGGAGAAGGAGACCGGGGTGCTGCCCTCGGTCAACCAGATCGAGCTGCACCCGCTGCTGCCGCAGGACGAGCTGCGCGCCTTCCACGCGGGCAAGGGCATCGTCACCGAGAGCTGGAGCCCGCTGGGCCGGGGCACGCCTCTGCTGGAGGACCCCGCCGTGGCGCGGATCGCCGAGGCGCACGGGGTGTCGCCGGGGCAGGTCGTGCTGCGCTGGCACACACAGCTCGGGGCGGTGCCCATCCCCAAGTCGGCCAATCCCGAGCGGCAGCGCGCCAACCTCGACGTCTTCGGCTTCGAGCTGGGCGAGGACGAGATGCGGGCCGTCGCGGACCGGGCGCAGCGGAGGGTCGGGGGCGACCCCGAGGTGCACGAGGAGTTCTGACGGGTACCCGGGGCCGCGCGAGACAGGAGGGAGCCGCAGGTGGCTGAGCGGGACCGGCTGCGGGACTACCGCGGCAAGCGCGACTTCGACCGGACCGGCGAGCCCCGGGGACGCGGGGCGTCCGCCGGGGACGGGCCCCGGTTCGTGGTGCAGATCCACGACGCGAGCACGATGCACTTCGACTTCCGGCTGCAGGTGGACGACGTGCTGAAGTCCTGGTCGATCCCCAAGGGCCCCTCGGCGGACCCGAGGGACAAACGCCTGGCCGTGCCCACGGAGGACCATCCGCTGCAGTACGAGGAGTTCGAGGGAGTCATCCCGCCCGGCGAGTACGGCGGCGGCACGGTGATCGTCTGGGACCACGGCACGTACGAGCCGCTGAGCCACGACCGCGAGGGGCGGCCCGTCGACTTCGCACAGTCGCTGGAGCGCGGGCACGCCACGTTCCGGCTGAACGGTTCCAAGGTGCACGGCGAGTACGCCCTGACCCGGTTCCGCAGCGGTCGGGGAGGTGACGGCGAGGAGGCCTGGCTGCTGGTGAAGCGGGCCGGAGGCGCGGCCCGTGCGCACGGGGCTCCCGATCCGCGTCGTGCACGCTCGGCCAAGTCCGGCCGCACACTCGCCCAGGTCGCGTCGGACGCAGCCGCGGGCGCGGAGTGAGCGGCGAGGAGCGCCTCCTCGCGACCGGGCCCGTCAGAGCTGCCGGGCCGGTCAGAACTCCGGTGTGAGCGACTGTTCGCACCAGATGGTCTTGCCCCGGCTGGTCTGCCGGCTGCCCCAGCGCTGGGTGAGCTGGGCGACCAGCAGCAGGCCGCGGCCGCCCTCGTCGTCCTGGTGGGCCCGCCGCAGGTGCGGGGAGGTGGAACTGCCGTCGGACACCTCGCAGATGAGCGTCTGGTCCCGGATCAGACGGAGCCGGATGGGCGGGGCGCCGTACCGGATGGCGTTGGTGACCAGTTCGCTGACGACGAGTTCGGTGACGAAGGCCGTCTCGTCCAGGCCCCACGCGGTGAGCTGGTCGGTGGCGGCCTGCCGGCTGGCGGCCACCTCCGCGGGGTCGGGCGTCACGTCCCAGGTGGCGACCTGGTCGGCGCCCAGCGCCCGGGTCCGGGCCAGCAGCAGGGCCACGTCGTCGCTGGGCTCCTCCGGCAGTACGGCCTTCAGCACGGTGTCGCACAGGGCGTCCAGCGAGTCGGCGGGCGCGGTCAGGGCCCGGCACAGCTCGTCGGTGGCGTGGTCGACGTCGCGGTCGCGGTCCTCGACGAGTCCGTCGGTGTAGAGGGCGACGACGGAGCCCTCGGGCAGCTGCAGCTCCGTCGCCTCGAACGGCAGCCCTCCCACGCCCAGCGGGGGTCCCGCGCTCATCGGGACCAGCCGGGCGGACCCGTCGGGCAGCACCAGTGCGGGCGCGGGGTGCCCGGCGGCGGCCAGGCTCAGACGGCGTGTGACGGGGTCGTAGACGGCGTAGAGGCAGGTCGCGCCGAGTTCGGCGACGTCGTCGCCCTGCTCGTCCGAGGCGAGATGGGTGACCAGGTCGTCGAGGTGGGTGAGGAGCTCGTCCGGCGCCAGGTCGACGTCGGCGAGGGTGCGGACGGCGGTGACCAGCCGGCCCATGGTCGCCGTCGAGGGGATGCCGTGCCCCACGACGTCCCCGACGACCAGCGCGACGCGGCTGCCGGACAGCGGGATCACGTCGAACCAGTCGCCGCCGATGCCGGCGGCCGAGCCGGAGGGCAGATAGCGGTGGGCGACCTGGACGGCTGCCTGTCCGGGCAGGCCCCTGGGCTGCAGGCTGTGCTGGAGAGCGAGGGCGGTGGTGCGCTCGCGGGCGAAGCGGCGGGCGTTGTCGACGCAGACCGCGGCCCGGCTGGCGAGCTCCTCGGCGAACACGGCGTCGTCGGCGGCGTAGTCCTCCGGCTGTGCCACACGCACGGCCATGGCGACACCGAGCGTGGTGCCGCGGGCCCGCAACGGTACGGCCATCATCGAATGGGCGCCTGTGCGGTAAGGGCGTCCTTCCGGGGCGCGGGAATTGCACTCGGCGACCCAGCGCATGAAGGCGGGTTCTCCTGCCTGGCTGAGGACGGCTCCGCCTTCCCGCAGGGCCCGTGCGATCGGCGAGAACGCGGTGTAGACGTCGACTTCTCCCAGATGCACGGCCGCTTCGGGGGTGCCCTCGGTGACGGAGCCGTGCGCGACCCGCCTGAGGGTGATCTCTTCGGCGGGCACCGCGGGCTGCTCGTCCGCGCCGAGCACCCAGTCGAACAGGTCGACGCTCGCGAAGTCCGCGAACCGGGGCACCATGACCTCGATCAGTTCCTCGGCCGTGCGAACCACGTCCAGTGTGGTGCCGATGGCGGCCGCGGCCTCGTTGAGCAGGGCCAGCCGCCGGCGGGCCCAGTACTGCTCGGTGCTGTCGAACGCTGCCAGAGCGGTCCCCACGAGCGCGCCGGCGGCGTCCCGGACCGGCCACATCTCGGTGACCCAGGCGTGCTCCCGGTTCAGGGCCGGCGCGCCGGTGTAGCTCTCGTAGCGCACCGGCCGGCCCGTCTCCACGACGTGCCGGAGATGCCAGTTGAAGCCGCGCATGTGCTCGGCCTCCTCCACGGTCTCCGGGAAGTGCCGGCCGAGCAGGGTCTCCTCGGACACGCCCATCACGTGACAGGCGGCTTCGTTGAGCCGCTGATAGCGCTGGCCGGTGTCGAAGACGGACATCGACATGGACGCCTGCTGGAAGGCGCGGCCCGCGAGGGACGTCTCCTCGCGGCCGGGTGACGCGGCGGTGATCACATAGACGTCCGTTGCCCCGCCCGGGCCCGACACGGCGCAGGCGCTGACGCGGACCCCGACGAGGAAGCCGTCTCGGTGCCGCACCATGACGGTGCCCGACAGTGTGGACACCGCCTCGGGAGGCACGTCCTCGGCGAGCAGCTCCCCCACGGGCCGCCCCACGGCCTCCTCGGCCGGGTAGCCGGTCAGCCGCCGGGCACCCTCGCTCCACCCCGTCACGATGCCGCGGGCGTCGATGATCGCAGCAGCGGAGGCGTCCTCCATTCGTCCAGGATTATCCCTTTTCAGCCCTCTATCAACCGCTGCGGGACGTTCGGGACAGTGTCAGGCCCGGTGGGCGCGCAGCGTGGTGAGGGCCCGGTCGGCGTGAGCGTTCATGCGCAGTTCGCTGCGGACGACGTCGAGGACGGTGCGGTCCTGTGCGATGACGAACGTGGTGCGCTTGGTGGGCGCCAGCGAGAAGCCGCGCTTCACACCGAATCGCTCGCGGACCGCCCCGTCGGCGTCGGACAGCAGCGGCATGCCGAGGCCGTGCCGTCCGGCGAACTCCTGCTGCCGCTCGACGGCGTCGCCGCTGATGCCGACGGGGCGTGCTCCGACGGCGGCGAACTCGGCGGCGAGGTCGCGGAAGTGGCAGGCCTGGGCCGTGCAGCCCGGGGTCAGGGCGGCCGGGTAGAAGAAGAGCACGACCGGGCCCTCGGCGAGCAGGCCGGACAGGCTGCGGACGGTGCCGGTCTCGTCGGGCAGGGCGAAGTCCTCGACCGTGTCTCCGGTCTCCACGCGCGCGCTCACGACCTGCCCTCCGCGTTCCGTGCCACGCCGCGGGCCCAGAGCACGAGGGGCACCTGCAGGGGCAGGCGTCCGAAGGCGGCGGCCTTCTGCGGGGTGGGGCGGTGGCGCCAGTCCGCGGCCATCTTGACGTTGGCGGGGAACACTCCGACGAAGAAGGCCGCCGTGGCCAGGGCGGCGGCCTTGCGGGTGCGCGGCAGCGCAAGGCCGGCGGCCAGCGCGAGCTCGGCGGCGCCACTCGCGTAGGTCCAGGCTCTGGGCGTGCCCGGCAGGCCGCGCGGGATGGTCGCGTCGAACGGGCGTGGGGTGGCGAAGTGGGCGATGCCCGCGGTGGCCAGCAGGCCGGCGAGCAGCAGGGGTGAGCGTTCGGACCGGGACACGGTTCCTCCTCTGAAGGCCTGCCGCGCATTATTACCGCCCGGTAGACAGGTCAGTTCACCGGGTCCCGGGAGCGCTGGTGACGGCGGCCCGGTGTGTAGCCGAAACAGCGGCGAGAACGAGATCGGCCACGGCCTGGAGCTGTGCGCGCCCAGCCGGCCGGCGACGGGCGCAGCGTGCCGTTGCTCGGCCTGCTGGACGGAGCACCGATGAGCTACTGGGAGATCTACCGGACGGGGTCATGGGGGCCGGGCGGGGTAATGCCGGGCCGGCGAATCCGGGATCCGGGAGGCCGGCCGGGCGGGCGGGCGGTACGGGCGGACGCCGGTGGTGCGCCGATCGTCCGCCCTGACGGACCTGGCCTTTGCGCTGGCGCCCGGGCCAGGGCGGGGTAATGCCGGGCCAGCGAATCCGGGATCCGGGAGGCCGGGCGGGCGGGCGGTACGGGCGGACGCCGGTGGTGCGCCGATTGTCCGCCCTGACGGACCTGGCCTTTGCGCTGGTGCCCGGGCCGCCGGTGCACCTGTTCACGGCGCCGACGTCGGCGAACCTTGGCGATGGCCTCGCCGCCGCTGCCGGGGTCGGCGCCGTTCAGGGGAAACAGCCGGAAAACACGCGTGAGGACCGGTCGGTTCGTCGACACCTCACCCGTGGACCTGCCGCTGATCCCGCCCATGCTCGCCACGTCCGGCACCCTGCCACCCGCCACGCAGGACGCGCGGTGGGCCTACGAGACCAAGCAGGACGGCCAGCGGGTGGTGGTCTATCTGCCCGGGGACGGCAGTGTGCTGCTGCGTGCCCGTTCCGGGGACGACATCACCGCGGCCTATCCGGAACTCCGGCCGCTGGGCACCGCCCTCGGCACCACGGCAGCCGTGCTGGACGGCGAGGTCACGGCCCTGGATGCCGAGGGCCGCGCCAGCTTCCAGTTGCTGCAGTCCCGGATGGGCCTGGCCCACGCACCCGCCAGGGCCGCGCGGCGGGCGGCGGAGGTCCCGGTCCATCTCGTGCTGTTCGACGTGATGCATCTGGAGAACCACTCCCTCCTGCGGCTCCCCTACGCACGCCGCCGCACGGCGCTGGAGGACCTCGGCCTCGCCGGACCCTCGTGGTCGACCCCGCGGGCGCTCGTCGGCCACGGCGCCGAGGCGCTGCGCGCCACCCGTGAGCACGGTCTGGAGGGCCTGGTCTGCAAGCGGCTGGACTCCGTGTACGAACCGGGGACGCGCTCCCGGGCCTGGATCAAGATCCGCAACATGCGCACCGAGGACGTCCTGGTCGGCGGCTGGCAGCCCGGCAAGGGACGGCTCACCGGCCTGCCGGGCGCGGTACTGGTCGGGCAGCGTGCCGCAGGACGGCTGCGCTATGTCGGCAGCGTGGGCACGGGCTGGAGCGAGGCCGAACGCGCCGAACTCGCCGCGCTGTTGCGGGCCGCCGCGACCGGCGTCTGCCCCTTCGACCCCGCCCCGCGCGCGCCGGGTGCGCACTGGGTCGTCCCCCGCCTGGTCGGTGAGGTCCGCTACAGCACCCGCACCCGGGAGGGGCTGCTGAGGCAGCCGTCCTGGCTGCGGCTCCGGCCCGACCTGGCACCCGAGGACGCGGCGGCGGACATCCCGGACGACCTGGTCTGAAACGACGGCCGGTGGCCAACTGTTGGGCAGCGATTCACTGTTGGGATCCTCCACCCCTCTTGGCATGGACGCGATCAGCCTGGAAGCTGAACCTCCCTTTCCCCCACAGCCGTTGGGCTGCGCCCGGACCAAGGAGGACGCAGTGTCGTCACGCCCGTTCGCCCACCACCGCAGGAGATGGCTCACCGGAGCGGCCGGTGCCGCCGCCCTCGTCCTCGCGGTCCCCGCCACGGCCCACGCCGCCCCGCCCTCGGCACTGCCCGCCAACGCGGACACGCTGGAGCAGACGTACCAGCCCGCCTACGACTACGACACCGACGGCTGCTACTCCACGCCCGCGATCGGCCCGGACGGCACCGTGAACGGCGGGCTCAACCCGACCGGCGCCCTGAACGGCAACTGCCGGGACGCCTCGGACCTCGACAACACCAACGGCTACGCGCGCTCCAAGTGCAACAACGGCTGGTGCGCCGTCCTGTACGCCCTCTACTTCGAGAAGGACCAGGCCGTGGCCGGCAGCAGCATCGGCGGCCACCGGCACGATTTCGAGCACGTCGCGGTGTTCGTGCAGGACAACCAGGTCAAGTACGTGTCGACGTCCAACCACGGCGGGTTCACCGTGCACGCGGCGTCCGCGATCCGCTTCGACGGCACGCACGCGAAGATCGTCTACCACAAGGACGGCATCAGCACGCACTGCTTCCGCGCCGCGAACGCGAACGACGAGCCGCCGGAGAACCACAAGCACACCTGGCAGTACCCGGCGCTGGTCGGCTGGAACGGCTACCCGGCCGGGGTGCGCGACAAGCTCACGTCCTACGACTTCGGCAGCGCCAACTTCGGGCTGAAGGACGGCAACTTCGCCAACCACCTCGCGAAGGCCAAGCCCTCCGGCATCGCCTTCGACCCGTACGCCTGACGCACGCGGTCCGGCCGGGAGCGGGTCTTCCGGCCGGGTCCGGCTTCCGTCGGCACCCGGCGGGGCCGTGAGGGAACGCCGTACCGCGGGATGATCCACTCGTGCCGAACTGGCGTTCCCCGCCCGGCGGTCGGGGGAGATACGGCACGAACGCCCCCTTGCGAGGGTCTATCGTGTCCGCATGTCCGTCCCCGAACTGATTCGCATCGTCTCCCGCGACTCCCCCATGGCCCTCGCCCAGGTGGACCGCGTCCGGGCCGAGTTGGCCGCCGCCCATCCCGGAGTGCGCACCGAGGTCGTGCCGGTGAAGACCACCGGCGACAAGTGGATGGGCGATCTGTCCCAGGTCGAGGGCAAGGGCGCGTTCACCAAGGAGGTCGACGCGGCGCTGCTGGCCGGCGAGGCCGACCTCGCCGTGCACTGCGTGAAGGACGTACCCGCCGACCGGCCGCTCCCGGCGGGCACGGTGTTCGCGGCGCTCCTCAAGCGGGACGACATCCGCGACGCCCTGATTCACCCCGGCGGGCTCACCCTGGACGAACTGCCGGCCGGGACACGGATCGGCACCTCCTCGGTGCGCCGCGTCGCGCAACTGGCCGCCACGCATCCCCACCTGGAGTGCGTGCCGTTCCGGGGCAACGCCAACAAGCGACTCGCGAAGCTGGCCGCGGGGGAGGCGGACGCCCTGCTGCTCGCGGTCTCCGGCCTGGAGCGCATCGGCCGTGAGGACGTGATCAGCGAGATCCTCTCGACGGAGACGATGATGCCGCCCATCGGCGCGGGCGTGCTGGCGCTGCAGTGCCGCGAGGACGATGTCGCGCTGATCGACGCGGTGAGCGGTCTCGGCGACCCGGACACCTACCGGGAGACCACCGCCGAGCGTATGTTCCTGCATGTGCTCCAGGGGCACTGCAACAGCCCCATCGCCGGGTTCGCGCAGGTGGACCGCAGTGGCGAACTGTCCCTGCGGGCCTGCGTGTTCACTCCGGACGGCAAGACGCGACTCAACGCCCACGAGTGGGCGGGCCGGCTCGACCCGGCCACGCTCGGCACCTCGGTCGCCGTGGCCCTGCTGCGTCAGGGTGCCCGCGAGATCATCGACGGCATCCCGCACTGACCCCCGCGACGTCCTGACGCCGGATCAGGCGGTGCCTTCCTCCGCCTGATCCCGCAGGAAGACGCTCACCTGGTGCGCCAGGCTGTCGCGCACCGCGCCCTGCTGACCGCCGGCGGCCCCCTCGTGCGCGCCGATGCCGCCCGACCACAGCCGGCGATCGGTCCACTCCTCCTCGACGCGCAACTGCACCTGGACGTCCACCAGGCTCAGGGACGCCTCGGCGCCGGCCGCGTACAGCACGGCGGTGGCCCGGCGCAGCGGGTAGACGTCGAAGCCCTCGATGAACTGCGAGTTGCGCCAGTCGATGAAGGCGCTCTCCCCGTCCGGACCGAGGCGGACGTCGATCTGGCCGTCCTCCAGGTGCACGCCGAGATGACGGCTGCCGCGGTTCTCGACCGTCACGCGGAGGCAGAAGTACATCAGTCCCTCGGCGGCGTCGTCCCGGCCGCGGGGCGGCTCGGCCGGTTCCAGACGGTGGACGCGGACGCGCAGACCGGCATGCTCGTCGTACTCCTGCCAGTCCCCGACCACGTTCGGCTCGTACACGCTGCACCCTCTCGACCTCTGGAAGCTGCTTCCTATCTGTGGTCTCAGCGCACTGTCAAATGAGCAGAATGCACTGTGGCCTGGCAGTTCATCCTTTTTGATCGGTGATCAAGCCGTGCCCAGCGGTTATCCGGAAAGACCGGGAGAAAGCGCTTGCCCGGGCGTGCCGCACATCACTTCCACGAGTGAAGATCAACGGGCCAGACGGCCCAGCAGGGCCGAGGCCGCGGTGACGCCGAGTGCGGCGGCGAGGCACAGCACCGCGAAGTCGGACGCCAGATGGTGGGGCGCGCCGAGGAGGAGAGCGCGCAGAGGAGCACCACGACGGCCTGGACGAGGGCACGGGCAGCAGGGTGGTGGGCATCTGCCGCCGCAGGCGCCGTCGGATCAGCCGTTGGACCCCGACGAGCGCGTCGGCCGGCTCTTCGGGGAAGGCCTCCGGCTTCATGCCGCCGGGATTAGCTCTGCAGCAGAGCCAAGCTGCCCGAGACGAGGCCAAGAGAGATCAAGAGCCGTTCCCCGAAAGGGCAGCGACACTCAGAGCGCCTCCATCCCTCAAATGCCGTATTGTCTGAATTGTCAGTGCTTCGGACAGGAGGCACATGCGTGGGGAGCCGGCCGACCGGACTCCCGGTGCTTTCGTGAGGTCCGAGGCCGCGCTTCCCACGGTGTCTGTCCCATTCAGCACCTGCTCAGGGAGGTGCGCACCATGCGTATCGCCGGCGGCACCCGAACGCACCCCCACGACGACGCCCCCGACACCGCGGCGGCGTTCGCGCGTCTCGCGCGGCTGCCCGCGGGGCCCGAGCGCAAGGCCCTGCGGGACGAGCTGGTCGAGGCCTGGCTTCCCATGGCCGAGCGGATCGCCGTCCGTTTCCGCGGCCGTGGCGAGTCCCTCGAGGACCTCTACCAGGTTGCGGCCCTCGGCCTCGTGAAGGCGGTCGACCACTACGACCCGGCCCGCGGCAACGCCTTCGAGGCGTACGCGGTACCGACGGTCACCGGCGAGATCAAGCGCCACTTCCGCGACCACATGTGGACGCTGCACGTGCCCCGCCGGGTCCAGGACCTGCGCAACCGGGTGCGGCACGCCGTCAAGGAACTGTCGCAGACCACCCCGGGGCGCGCCCCCACGGTCGCCGAGATCGCCGAGTTCGCCCAGCTCACCGACGGTGAGGTGCGCACCGGCATGGAGGCCCTGGAGTGCTTCTCCGCGCTGTCGCTGGAGGCGGAGATGCCCGGGACCGACGGCTACGCCCTCGGGGACGCGATCGGCGGGCCCGACCCGGCCTTCGACATCATCGTCGACCGGGTGGCCGTCCGGCCCTGTCTCGAGGCTCTGCCGGAGCGCGAGCGGATCATCCTCTACCTGCGGTTCTTCAAGGGCATGACGCAGAGCCGTATAGCCGAACAGCTCGGCATCTCGCAGATGCACGTCTCCCGGTTGCTCAGCAGCTGCTTCGCCCATCTGCGCGAGGAGCTGCTCGCCGAGGCCCGGTGAGGCGGGGGGCGACCGGCCCCTCGTGCCTCCGGGGATCACCCTTGCGGCGGCGATCCGGGGATCTGCGTCGGTCCGGCCCGGTCGAGGGCGTCCTCCAGCGCGGCCCCGATCTCTTCGGGCATCACGCCCGTGCGTCCCCAGACGAGGATCAGTTCGGCGACGTTGCGCAGCTTGATGTTGGTGTGCTGGGAGACCTCCTTCAGCACGGCCCACCCCTGGTCGGGGGAGATCCGGCCGAGCGCCACCACCATCCCGATCGCCTGGTCCACGACGGCGTGGGAGACGACGGCCTCCTTCAGCTGCTGGACCTCCTCCTGAAGTTCGAGGATCCGATCCGAGCCCCCGTCCGTGGGCATGGTCACCTCCGGGTCCGGTGCGCCGCTGCCCTCAAGGTCCCACCGGATGCTTGAGTACCTTGACGCAGTGTCCGACCCATCCATCGTCGTCACTCGGTCCGCCCGGTGCCACCGGGGCGGACCAGGCCGGACGCCGTTTCGGCGCCCTCGCCGGGGTACTCGGCAGGCGCCCACAGCGGTTCCGGTTGGACACTGGTGTCAATCCTCCGGTGGCTGCCAGGCCGACGAGATCAGGACGCGACTGCCATGAACCACAACATGCCCACCTCCTCCGGCACGAAGGACGTCGTCTCATCACACTCCGTGTTCGGCGCACCCTGCTGGGTGAGCCTGACCAGCCGGGACGTCAAGGCGACCGAGGAGTTCTACGGGGCCGTGCTGGGCTGGCAGTGGCGGCCCGCCAAGCTCGGCGACCGGTTCCGGATCGCGCTGGTGGACGGCTCGCCGGTGGCCAGCATCGCGGGGGTTGCGGCCATGTGGCAGATGGCGGTGGCGTGGACGCCCTACTTCGCGGTGCGCAGCGCGGACGAAGCGGTGGCGCGGGTGCAGGAGCGCATGGGTACGGTCGCGGTCGGGCCGATCTCCCTGCCGCCGGGGCGGGCGGCGCTGCTGGCCGACCGGGACGGGGCGACCTTCGGCATCTGGGAGGGCGACCTCTTCACCGACTGGGAGACCTGGCGCAACGCGCAGCCGGCCTTCATCACGCTCCACACCCGGGACGCCTTCGACGCGGCGATCTTCTACGGCGAGATCCTCGAGTGGGCGACCCAGCGGCCGGGCTGCTGCGAGGTCCATTACGAGGGCGGCGAGGTCGTGCTGCGCAGCCGCGGGGACGTGGTGGCCCGGATCGAGTCCGGGGCGCTGGAGGCGGCCCCCGACCCGGCGATCCGGCCGCACTGGCAGGTCCACTTCTCCGTCGACGACGTGGAGGCCTGCGCCCGTGCGGCGGAACTCCACGGCGGCAGCGTCCTGTCCAAGGGCAGCGACGAGGCGGTGTTGCGCGACCATGACGGTGCGCAGTTCACGGTGACCGCGCGCCGCGACCGCTGACCCTGCTTGTCACTCCCTTTCACGTGCGGCCCGTGACGGCCGCGACAGCAGGACCAGGCTGCGGGCGTCGACGGTGAGGCCCGTCGCCGCCTTGTGCTCGGACTCGTCGGGGGTGCCCTCCGGGGCGGCCGTGTCGATGAGGGCCTTCCAGCGTTCCCCGTAGGAGGCGTTCGGGAGACGGAAGTCGACCGGTTCCCAGTGGCTGTTGAGCAGCAGCAGGAACGAGTCGTCGACGACCGGGCGCCCCCGCGGATCGGGTTCGGCGATGGCGTCGCCGTTGAGGAAGACACCGACGGAGTGCGCGTCGCCGCGCTGCCAGTCGTCGTCGGTCATCTCGCGGGCGTCCGGCGCCAGCCACACCAGGTCGGGCAGCGGCTGGTCCGCCCGGGTCAGGGTCTCACCGAGGAAGAAGCGACGCCGGCGCAGCACGGGGTGTCCCGTACGCAGCCGGATGACGTACCGGGTGAACTCCAGCAGCTCGCGCTGCTCCTCGGTGAGCCGCCAGTCGATCCAGGAGATCTCGTTGTCCTGGCAGTAGGCGTTGTTGTTGCCGCCCTGGGTGCGCCCGAGTTCGTCCCCGTGGGAGAGCATCGGGATGCCCTGGGACAGCAGCAGCGTGGCGAGGAGGTTGCGCTGCTGACGTATCCGCAGGTCCAGCACGGACGGGTCGCGGGTCGCCCCCTCGGCACCGCAGTTCCAGGACCGGTTGGCGCTCTCGCCGTCCTGGTTGTCCTCGCCGTTGTCCTCGTTGTGCTTGTCGTTGTAGGAGACGAGGTCGCGCAGGGTGAAGCCGTCGTGCGCGGTGACGAAGTTGACGCTGGCACGAGGCCGGCGCCTGCTGTGCTGGTACAGGTCCGAGGAGCCCGTGAGCCGGGAGGCCAGCTCGCCGAGGGTGTGGTCCTCGCCGCGCCAGAAGTCCCGGACCGCGTCGCGGTACATGCCGTTCCACTCCGACCACAGCGGCGGGAAGTTGCCCACCTGGTAGCCGCCCTCGCCGACGTCCCAGGGCTCGGCGATCAGTTTGACGCGGCTGATCACCGGGTCCTGCTGGATGAGGTCGAAGAACGCCGACAGCCGGTCCACCTCGTGGAACTGCCGGGCCAGCGTCGCCGCGAGGTCGAAGCGGAAGCCGTCGACGTGCATCTCGGTCACCCAGTACCGCAGCGAGTCCATGATCAGCTGGAGGACGTAGGGGTGGCGCATCAGCAGGCTGTTGCCGGTACCGGTGGTGTCGTAGTAGTGCTCCCAGTCGCCGTCGACCAGGCGGTAGTACGAGGAGTTGTCGATGCCGCGGAAGGACAGCGTGGGCCCCATCTCGTTGCCCTCGGCGGTGTGGTTGTAGACCACGTCGAGGATCACTTCGAGGCCGGCCGCGTGCAGGGTCTTCACCATCCGCTTGAACTCTGCGACCTGTTCGCCCCGCGTGCCGTGGGCGGCGTAGCCGTTGTGGGGCGCGAAGAAGCCGATGGTGTTGTAGCCCCAGTAGTTCGACAGGCCGCGGTCGTGCAGCACCCCGTCGTGGACGAACTGGTGGACCGGCATCAGCTCCACGGCGGTGACGCCCAGGGAGGTCAGGTGCTCGACGGCCGCGGGGTGGGCCAGCCCGGCGTAGGTGCCCCGGAGCTCCTCGGGCACCTCGGGATGGGTGCGGGTCATGCCCTTGACGTGCGCCTCGTAGATCACCGTGTCGGCGTAGGGCCGGCCGGGCCGGGCGTCGTCGCCCCAGTCGAAGGCCGGGTCGGTCACCACGCCGAGCATCGTGTGCCCGGCGCTGTCGGCCGGGTCCGGGCCGTCCGGGTTGCGCTCGTAGAGCGAGGGGTGGTTGTCGATCTGCCCGTCCACCGCGCGCGCGTAGGGGTCGAGCAGCAGTTTCGCCGGGTTGCAGCGGTGGCCGGCGGCCGGGGCCCACGGCCCGTGCACCCGGTAGCCGTAGCGCTGGCCGGGGCCGACACCGGGCACGTAGCCGTGCCACACGAAGCCGTCGACCTCGTTCAGCGGCACCTGGGTGTGCGTGCCGTCGTCGTCGACGAGGACCAGCTCGACGCGTTCGGCGACCTCGCTGAAGAGCGCGAAGTTGGTGCCCTCACCGTCGTAGTCCGCCCCCAGGGGATAAGGGCGCCCGCCCCAGGCGGACGCCCTTTTCCGTGGCTGCCGGCGGGTCACCGGGCTTCCTCCAGGAGGTCGCCCGGGGTGCTGGCCGGCCCGGCCAGCTGCGTGACCCGTTCCTCACGGGGCACATCGAGGCCCTCGCTCTCCCGCGGGGCGGGAGCGGTCGGCACCAGCGGGACGCGCTCCCCGGCGCGGGCGCGTTGCGAGAACCAGATGACCTTGCTGCCGGTCTCGGTCGCGCAGCAACCCCAGCCGTCGCTCATCGCGGCGAGGTGCTCGAGGCAGCCTCGCAGTTCCTGGTCCGGGCGCAGGGCGCGGTCGTTGTCCCCGATGGCGGTGATCAGGTGCTGCCCGTTCCACCACATCTCGATCGACGTGTTCTTGTCCGTGGCGTGTTCGTCGATGGCCTTGAGCAGCATCTCGGCACCGCCGCAGACGGGCTGGACCAGGTTGTCCAGGTCCCAGAACTTCAGGTGAGCGGCCAGAATACGGCTGACCTGTCCCACCCGTTCCGGGCTGACTTCCACGTCGAGGTGGTAGTAGCAGGGCACTGCGGTCTTCATCGGTCGGCTCCTCACCGCGAAGCTCAGCTCCTTCTCGCTCCCGCGGTCCTGCGGGACGAGCCCCGAACACGGAACGTGAGCGCCTATCGCTTCTGAGTCACACTCAGCCTGAGGGTGATAGTCCGTTCGTGCAACACGAGCGCACAGCTGAGGTGGCCGTACACGCATGTGAGCGGGTTCGGGTGACCTGAACGGCCCAGGGAAATCATTACTGGTTGAAGATCCAACAAGACGGTGCGTCGCCACGCATGCACCATGTGTGAAGAACTCGATCGCCGTCCGGATCCGTGTCGCTGTGCGCACGGCCGCCGTCCGACCGTCGGGAGACCGTGTCCCTCGAGCCCCGAAAGGTGATCGGCGCCATGCTGCTACCCGCCAAAGCCGAAGTCGCCCGGCAGTTGCGGCGTTACCGGGCCTGGGAACGCGTGATGCTCGCGGCACCGAACGACCGCACGGTGCGGACCACCTTCGAGGACTCCGGCTACACGCTCTGTGTGCTGATGGGCAAGCGCTGCGCTCGGGAGGCCGCGGACGCGGCCGAGCGGTACCTGCGCACGAACCACGTCACCTACCTGCAGGAACAGCAGATCACCTGCCTCCAGGAGCAGCACGTCACCTGTCTGCAGGAACCCGGCGAACGGCCTCGTCCGGCCACGGCGGTCCGACGCAGGCCGTCGGCGGCGGAGCGGAGATCCCCGGCTGCCGAGCGCAGATCCCCGGCGGGAAGGTAACGGCCTTCCCGAACATCCCCGTCCCCTGACCGGGCCCTGCGGCCCGGCTTTCGAGCACGCTGGAGGTGAGGACCATGAGAAGGACCCGGGCCATCGGCCGAATCCCGGTACGGGACGTCCGCCCGGCCGTGGAGAGCGGCGACCGGCCGGCGAAGGCGGTCGTGGGTGAAACGTTCGAGGTCACCGCCACCGTGTTCCGTGAGGGGCACGACGCGGTGGCGGCCAATGTCGTCCTGAAGGACCCCGAAGGGCGCCCCGGGCCCTGGACGCCGATGCGCGAGCTCGGGCCCGGCAGCGATCGCTGGGGCGCCGAGGTCACCGCGAACGCCGTCGGCCGCTGGTCGTACCGGGTGGAGGCCTGGAGCGATCCGGTGGCCACCTGGCGCCACGCGGCCGGCATCAAGATCCCGGCCGGCATCGACCCGGGCCTGGTCCTGGAGGAGGGCGCGGAGCTGTACGAGCGGGCTGCGGCCGGCGTGCCGAAGGGAGCCGGCCGCACCGTGCTGCTCGCCGCCGTCGACGCCCTGCGGGACGAGGGCCGCCCCGCGGCGGCTCGTCTGGCGGCGGCGCTGACGCCGGAGGTGGACGCGGTGCTGGCCCGGCAT
>NZ_JBVJSX010000016.1:0-74020 GCF_055606225.1 Streptomyces sp. NPDC037100
GGCGTTGACTTTTGGCACGCTGTTGAGTTCTCAAGGAACGGTCGCTTCCTTTGTACTCACCCTCTCGGGCTTTCCTCCGGGCGCTTCCCTTCGGTGTTCCAAACTCTATCAGTGTTTTTCCGGCCCTCCGACCACCGTCCTGCAGGCATGCAGAAGGCGATCCAGAGATAGGATCTGACAAGTTGGTTGCTGCCCGGCCGAGACGCAAGGTTGCGTCGCTCAGCCCCGAGCAGGAGTACGACTGTACACGCGGCCGCGGAGCCGGTGCAAATCGGTTTGAGGTATGGTCTAGACCACTTCGGAGCGCTGCGCGGAACCGGCACTTCAGGTGACATACGCTGCTGAACAGTGTGCCGCCCGGTACCTACAGGGACGGCCCCATCGATCTCCACCCCTGGGAGGCTTCCCATGACCACCGTGACGTCCCCGCTCGCAGGACGCGTTATCGGACTGGCGGCAGTGCCGGATCCGGTCTTCTCCGGGGCCATGGTCGGCCCGGGCACAGCGATCGATCCCGTACGTGAGCCTTCCGAGGCCGTCTCGCCCGTGGATGGCGTCATCGTCTCCCTGCACCCGCACGCGTTCGTCGTCGTCGACGAGAACGGACACGGCGTGCTCACTCACCTCGGTATCGACACCGTGCAGCTCAACGGCGAAGGTTTCGAGCTGCTCGTGAACAAGGGCGACACCGTCAGGCGCGGTCAGGGTGTCGTCCGCTGGAACCCTGCGGCCGTCGAGACCGCCGGCAAGTCCGCGGTCTGCCCGGTCGTGGCGCTGGAAGCCACGGCCGAATCTCTCTCCGATCTTCGCGACAACGGCGATGTGAAGGCCGGCGACAGTCTCTTCCTCTGGAAGTGACGCCAGCGCCGTCCTGTGACGGCGAGTACGACAACCACCGCGGCGGCGGGGCCGCCGCTCTATACGGAGACGGGTGAGATGGAGACAACGCTGCGAGGCGTCGGGGTGAGCCACGGTGTGGCCATCGGCGAGGTTCGGCACATGGGAACGGCGGTGCTCGAGCCGCCCGCGAAGCAGATACCGGCGGAGGAGGCGGAGCGTGAGCAGGGGCGCGCCCGCAAGGCCGTCGAAGCGGTGGCGGCGGACCTGATGGCGCGGGGCAACCTGGCCGGTGGCGAAGCCCAGGCGGTGCTCGAGGCGCAGGCCATGATGGCCCAGGACCCCGAGCTGATGGCCGACGTCGAGCGACGGATCGCTGTCGGCAGCACGGCGGAGCGCGGGGTGTACGACGCGTTCGCCTCCTACCGCGAGTTGCTGGCGGGAGCCGGTGAGTACCTCGCCGGTCGCGTGGCCGACCTCGACGACGTGCGGAACCGTATCGTCGCCCGGCTGCTGGGGGTGCCGATGCCGGGCGTCCCCGACAGCGACGAGCCCTACGTCCTGGTGGCCCGCGACCTCGCACCGGCCGACACCGCGCTGCTCGACCCGACTCTGGTGCTCGGCTTCGTCACCGAGGAGGGCGGCCCGACCAGCCACAGCGCGATTCTCGCCCGGGCGCTCGGGGTGCCGGCCGTGGTGGCGCTGCCGGGTGCCGGTGAGCTCGCCGAGGGCACGATGATCGCCGTCGACGGCAGCACGGGAGAGATCTTCGTGGACCCGAGCGACGAGAAGAAGGCGCAACTGGAGGCTGCGGCTGCCGAGCGGAAGGCCGCGTTGGCGGCCTCGACCGGGCCGGGTGCCACGGCGGACGGTCACAAGGTGCCGTTGCTCGCGAACATCGGTGGCCCCGCCGATGTGGCGGCCGCGGTCGAGGCCGGGGCCGAGGGTGTCGGTCTTTTCCGTACGGAGTTCCTCTTCCTGGACGACAGCAAGCAGGCGCCCTCGGAAGAGAAGCAGGTCGCCGCGTACCGGCAGGTGCTCGAGGCGTTCCCCGAGGGGCGTGTCGTGGTGCGGGTGCTGGACGCGGGTGCGGACAAGCCGCTCGACTTCCTCACGCCGGCCGATGAGCCGAACCCGGCGCTCGGTGTGCGGGGTCTGCGGACGCTGCTCGACCACCCGGAGGTCCTGCGCACCCAGCTGACCGCGCTCGCCAAGGCCGCGGAGGGACTGCCGGTCTACCTCGAGGTCATGGCCCCGATGGTGGCGGACCGTACGGATGCCCGGGCTTTCGCGGACGCCTGCCGGGAAGCGGGGCTGCGGGCGAAGTTCGGCGCGATGGTGGAGATCCCGTCGGCCGCGCTGCGGGCTCGTTCGATCCTCCAGGAGGTCGAGTTCCTGTCGCTGGGGACGAACGACCTCGCCCAGTACACCTTCGCCGCCGACCGGCAGGTGGGTGCGGTGTCCCGTCTGCAGGATCCCTGGCAGCCCGCCCTGCTCGACCTGGTGGAGCTGTCCGCAGAGGCGGCCAAGGCCGAGGGCAAGAGCTGTGGAGTCTGTGGTGAGGCCGCGTCCGACCCGCTGCTCGCGTGTGTGCTGACCGGTCTGGGTGTCACCTCTCTCTCGATGGGTGCCGCGTCGATTCCCTACGTCCGGGCGACCCTGGCGAAGTACACGCTGGCGCAGTGCGAGCGGGCCGCTGCGGCGGCACGGGCGACGGACAGCGCCGAGGACGCGCGCAGTGCGGCGCAGGCGGTGCTGTCGGGCGAGTAGGCCCGGCCGGGTCTCCGGCGTTTCCCGGGAGGGGCGCTCCACTGAGATGGAGCGCCTTTCTCGTGTTTCAGTGCCGGTGCCCCCGGGCGGGTTTCTCCTCTCCGAGGTCGGGCGGCGCGCAGTAGTCGACGTTGGATTCCGGGGAGATCAGGTCTCCGGATTCGACGTCGGTGCAGTAGGCGTCGAAAACCTCTCCTGCGGTGAGGGGTTCGAGTCCGTAGGAGCGCATGCGCCAGCCGTAGACGCGGTCGGGTGTGCCCGGGGCGCTGGTGCGGATGACGAGTCCTCCGGGGCTTTCGGTGGCCAGGCCGAGGGCCAGGACCGTGGTGAATTCGAGGGCCTCGGTTTCGTCCAGGTCCAGGGCGGCACCGTCGTCGGTGATGTGGAGGGCGGCGACGAGGGTTTCGGGCGGTCCGGTGACACTGCAGACGAGGTGGCGATCGCCCGGTGGCGCCGTGTCGAGGATGCGGACGAAGAGCTCTGCGGCTCGGGTGAAGGAGGCGCGTCCGATGTCCTCACCGCAGGAGGCGCAGGCGCCCAGGCGGGCGAGGAGGGTGGTCGCGTACTCCCAGGTGGCCTGCCGGACGGCCTCGTCGACGAGGGCCGGGAGGAGGTCGGCCAGCGGTCGGCCGTCGTAGGGAAGGGTCGGGCCTGTGGCCGCGATCTGTGCGGTGAAGCGTGAGCGGCTCGACGGTTTGTCGGGGTCCAGCGCCTTCCGTGTGCAGAACTCGGCGTATTCCTCGGGGTCGAAGAGGGCCACCGTGGTGTGGCTGCCCTGCAGTGCCCTGTTCCTGAGGAGGGCCTCCACGTGTTTCAGATAGGTCGCGTGGTCGTCGAAGGTGAAGCTGCGGTAGCGCCGCATGGCCCGGAAGTCGTGATCGTCGGCGAGCAGGCCGATGGTGCCGGCGATCTCGCGGTGCAGGATGCGGCGCTTGGTCCGGTTGTGGGTGTGCGTCATGGTTCCCCCTGTGCACGGTCGATCAATGCTCACTCACAGTAATCGGCGGCACTGACAGCGGGGGTCGGCTCGACGATCGTGAGTTCGGCCGATGAAGAAAGGTGCAGGTCGCAGCGATTTCGCTGCAACCTGCACCCCTGAGCTTTGGTAACGGGGAGTCGCGGGACGCGGGTGGTCGGCGTCAGGCGCGTTTGCGGGCCAGTTCCTCGTAGAAGTTCAGCAGGCCGAGATTGTCGATGGAGCCCGGGTTGACCGCCTTCTCCAGCGGGGTGCCCTGGAGGAGGCGTTTGACGGGGACCTCGATGCGCTTGCCGGTGAGGGTGTGCGGGACGCCGGGTACTTCGATGATCTCGTCGGGGACGTGGCGCGGTGACAGTTGCTCGCGGATCGTCTGCTTGATGCGGTTCAGCAGGGTCTCGTCCAGGACGGCTCCGGGGGCCAGGTGCACGAAGAGGGGCATCCAGTAGCCGCCGTCGGGCTGCTCGATGCCGATGACGAGGGATTCCTTGATCTCGGGGAGCCTCTCGACGGCTTCGTAGATGTCGGCGGATCCCATGCGGACGCCCTGTCGGTTCAGCGTGGAGTCGGAGCGGCCGTGGATGACGACGGATCCGCGGGAGGTGAGGGTGATCCAGTCGCCGTGCCGCCACACGCCGGGGTAGGTGTCGAAGTAGCTGTCGTGGTAGCGGCTGCCGTCGGGGTCGTTCCAGAAGTGGATGGGCATCGACGGCATGGGGTTGGTGACGACGAGTTCGCCGACCTCGTCGACGAGGGGGCTGCCGCTGGGGTCCCAGGACTGCAGGTCGGTGCCGAGGCAGGGGGCCTGGAGTTCACCGACGTGGACCGGGAGGGTCGGTACGGCTCCGGCGAAGCACGAGCACACGTCGGTGCCGCCGCTGACGGAGGCGATCCACAGGTCGTCGCGGACCTCGTCGTGGAGCCAGCGGAATCCGTCGGGGGGCAGGGGCGAGCCGGTGGTGGCGACGCACTGGACTGAGGAGAGGTCGAAGTCGCGGGACGGGTGCACGTCGGCCTTGCGGCAGGCCATGACGTAGGCGGCGGAGGTGCCGTAGAGGGTGGCCTTCGTGCGTTCGGCGATCCGCCACTGGGCGCCGGTGTCGGGGTAGCCGGGGCTGCCGTCGTAGAGGACGATCGTGGTGCCGGTGAGCAGGCCGGAGACGAGGAAGTTCCACATCATCCAGCCGGTCGAGGTGTACCAGAAGAAGCGGTCCTCGGGACCGAGGTCGCAGTGCAGGCCGAGCTGCTTGAGGTGCTCGACGAGAATGCCGCCCTGGGACTGGACGATGGCCTTGGGCAGTCCGGTCGTACCGGAGGAATAGAGCACCCACAGGGGGTGATCGAAGGGCACCTGTTCGAATATGGGGTCCATGTCGGCGGAGGTGAGGGCCGACCAGTCCAGGGCGCCCTCGGGTGCCTCGGTGCCCAGGAGCGGGATGTGGATCACGGCCCGCAGGGTGGGGAGTTCGCGGCGCAGCTCGGTGACCACCTCGCGTCGGTCGTGCTCCTTGCCGCCGTAGCGGTAGCCGTCGACCGTGAAGAGCACGACGGGTTCGACCTGCTGGAAGCGGTCGAGGACGCTGCGGGCGCCGAAGTCGGGCGCGCAGGAGGTCCAGACGCCGCCGACTGCGGCTGTGGCGAGGAGGGCGACCACCGCCTGCGGGACGTTCGGGAGGTAGCCACTGACCCGGTCGCCGGGGCGCACGCCGAGGGCGCGCAGTTCGGCGGCCAGGGAGCCGACCTGGCGGCGCAGCTCGGCCCAGGTGACGGGGCGTGGTTCGTGGGTCTCGTCGACGTGCAGGAGGGCCGGTTCGTCGGAACGGGTGGCGGATGCGCGCAGGGCGTGCTCGGCGTAGTTCAGGGTCGCCCCGGGGAACCACTCGGCGCCGGGCATCGAGCGGTCGCCGAGCACGCGCGCGTAGGGCTGCGAGAAACGGACGTCGAACCACTCCGTGACGGCCTTCCAGAAGGTGTCCAGCTCGTCGACGGACCAGCGCTGCAGGGCCGCGTAGCCGCCCTCGGTGGGGGCGCCGTGGTGCTCGGCCGCCCAGGTCTGGAACCTGGTGATCCGTGCGCGGGCGATGCGCTCGGGGTCGGGCTGCCAGAGCGGCTGGGGACTAACGGTCGACATGGTCGGCTCCCGGACTGTGCGCGTCGTGTGCGTCCTCCGCGCACGGGCTGGGGTGTGCGCGTGAGCGGCTGGCACGGACAATGCCATGTGATCGACTTCGGCACCAGGGTGCGCCCCACATAGTCCGTGTCGTGAAGATGTGGTCCTGGCACGGGTGAACGGCAGTTGAACGACACGCCCGCGCGGGGCCGTCAGTGGCAGGGTGAGCAGCATGAACGGTCGTGACCTGGTGCGTTCGGTGAAAGCGGTGGCTTCTGTGGGGGCGGCGCAGGGTGTGCGGACCGTACGAGCAGCGTGGCGCAGGCGTCGGGCCGACGCCACCGGGCTGCCGGCGCGCGGGGCGGAGCGTGCGCGGGTGCCCGGGCCCGTTGAGGACGTGGAGCCCGGGCCGGGGGGCGGTGTCGTCCGGTTCAGCCGGTCGGAGCTGCGGATCCTGGTCGCCGTGAACGGGGCCGTGTTCTGGGGCTGGGACGGGGCGGGGCCCGAGCCGTCCTACGCACTGGCCGGACGCTGTCCGGAGCCGGATCCGCGGGCGGTCCTGGAGCCGGACAAGGACGGCGGCTGGCGTGTGGTGGCCGAGCGGGTGACGGTCGTGGTCTCGCGGCACGGCGCGGTGGAGGTACGGACTCCGGGCGGGGTCACCCTGCGACGCGATCTGCCGCCTCGCTGGTGGGAGCCGGTCGGCGGCGGCCCAGCGCGGTGGATGCAGCGGTCGGAGGTGGGCGCCGACGCCCGGTTCTTCGGGCTTGGAGGGCGTGCCTCGGGTCCTCGGCTGCCGGACGGGACGTACCGGCTGTGGAACTCCGATCCCGGCCGCGCCTTCGGACCCGGGGACGACCCGCTGTACATCACGATGCCGGTGCAGATGGTGGTGTCCGACGGTGGTACGCATCTGGCGTTCCACGACAGCTCGTGGGACGGCACAGTGACGCTGCGCGAGGGCGAGGAGGGGGCGGGTTCCGGGCACGACCGTGCCGGAACGAGCGAGCTGCGGATGGCCGGCGGACCGCTGCGCTGCTGGGTGATGGTGGGCACCCCCGCGCGCGTGCTGCTCGCCTGGGCGTCGCTCACCGGGGCGCCCACGCTGCCCCCTGCGTGGGCCCTTGGGCACCATCACGCACGGTGGGGCTTCGGCGGCGAGCAGGAGGTGCGGCGGATCGTCGCGGCCTACCTGGAGCACGGGCTGCCGCTGGACGCCGTGCACCTGGACATCGACCACCTCGACGCACATCAGGTGTTCACCGTCGACCCGGACCGCTTCCCCAAGCTGCCCGTGCTGGCCGAGGAGCTCCGGCGGGAGGGGATCCGGCTGGTGTCGATCGTCGGGCCGGGCGTGAAGGCCCTGCCGGGCCGTGCGGTGTACGACTCCGGGGCGGCTGAGGACGCGTTCGTGCGAGATGCCTCCGGGGCGGTCGTGGAGGGCGTCGTGTGGCCCGGGGAAGTGGTTTTCCCCGACTTCACCCATGCACGCGTGCGTGCATGGTGGGGCGCTCTCTACGAGGAGCGGCTCGCCCAGGGCTTTTCGGGCTTCTGGCACGACATGAACGAACCCACGTCGTTCACCGCCTTCGGGGAGTCGACGCTGCCCCGCTCGGCCCGGCACTCCCTGGAGGGGCGGGGCGGTGACCATCGTGAGGCGCACAACGTGTACGCGCTGTGCATGGCCAGGGCGGGCTTCGAAGGGTTGCGGAGGCTCGCGCCCGAGGAGCGGCCGTTCCTGTTCTCACGTTCCGGGTGGGCCGGCATGCAGCGCTACGGAGGGACGTGGTCGGGGGACGTCGCCACCGGCTGGCCGGGGCTGCGGGCATCGTTGGCCCTGGTCATGGGGCTCGGACTGTGCGGCGTCCCGTACTCGGGGCCGGATGTCGGGGGGTTCGACGGGGTTCCGTCTCCCGAGCTGTATCTGCGGTGGTTCCAGCTGGGCGCGTATCTGCCACTGTTCCGTACGCACGCGAGTCTGCGGGCGGGGCGCAGGGAGCCGTGGGAGTTCGGTGGCGAGGTGCTGGAGCACGCGCGCGTGGCGCTTGTCGAACGCCGGCGACTGCTGCCGTACTTCATGACGCTGGCGCATCTGGCGAGGCGCACCGGAGCGCCCTATGTGCGGCCTCTGTGGTGGGCGGCGCCGGAGGAGCGGGCGCTGCGCGACTGCGAGGACGCCTTCCTGCTGGGTGACAGCCTGCTGGTGGCGCCGGTGCTGGACCCGGGCGTGGGCCGGCGTGCCGTGCGGTTGCCGCGGGGGCGCTGGTACGACGTCGCCACGGGGCAGGCGTACGAGGGGCCGGGGCAGGTGCTGGTCGACGCGCCGCTGTCGCGCATCCCGGTGTTCGCGCGCGCGGGTGCCGTGCTTCCGGTACGTGGGGAGGACGGGGAGCTGGAGTTGGAGGTGTGGGCGCCCGCCGGGGGACGGACCGGGGGCGGGCTGGTCGTACCGGACGGGGGCGAGGGGTGGGACGAGCCGGAGATCGAGCGCTACAGCGCTCGGTGGATGGGCTCTCGGGTGGTCGTCGAGCGGGAGGGTGAGGACGGCGGGGGTGCGCCGCCCTACCCGCTGCGGGTTCGCGGGGCCGAGGAGTCGTGAGCTACGTCGGGCCCGGGAGCCGGGAGCCACATCGGGCGCGGGAAGCACACGAGCTACGCAGCGCCCAGGCGTCAGTTCCACCGGCTCCGCGAGCCCGGGAGCATCAGTTCCACCGGCTCCGCGAGCCCGGGAGTCCTGTGAGCTTCGCGAGGCCGGGGAGCCCGGGAGTCCTGAGCTTCGCGAGGCCGGGGAGCCCGGGAGTCCTGAGCTCCGCGAGGCCGGGGAGCTCAAGAGGTCAGATGTACCGGCCCTCGAACCAGGCCCGGGCGGCCAGGGTGTGCAGGGGGAAGGCGAGTTCCTCGGGCCTGCGCAGAAGGTGCCAGCCCTCCGTCTCGTCCGTGGCGGCGGAGGAGGGAAGGCTCTCGGCCGGGCGTTCCGGGAGGAGGCCGAACAGCAGCAGGTGCCCGTCGGGCGAGCTCATCGCGTCGACGAGCCGAACGTCCCGGCCGGCCGCGTCGATGCCGGTTTCCTCCCGGAGTTCACGTATGACGGCCTGCCGCCAGTCCTCGCGGTCGTCGATGTAGCCGCCGGGCAGGGCGATGCCCCCGCGCGCGGGAGCGATGGTTCGGGTGATGACGACCAGGGCGGTGCCCTTGGTGTCGTACACGGGCTGGAGGGCCACCGCGACCGGGAGCGGGTTGCGGTAGGCCACGGCCCCGCACGCCGGGCAGGTGCGGGGCCAGCCGGTGATGCCCTCTCCGTAGGGCGCGCCGCAGCTCGAACAGTGGGAGTTCGGCGCGGAGTTGGAAGCGGAGTGCTGAGTTTCGGACACGCGGCGGACTGTAGCCGATCGCGGGGAGGGCGCCACGAGCAGGCTGCTCAGTGAGCGCTGGTGAGCGACTTCCTGGCCACGGGGAAGTCGAAGTACGTGTCCGGATGGGCCTCGGGCTTGAAGGTGTAGTGCCACCACTCCTCCGGCAGGTTCACGAAGCCGAGGTCTTCCAGGGTGTTCTTGAGAAGCAGCCGGTTGGCGCGCTGTCGGCCCTGAATGCGTGGGTCGAGGGTGTGCGAGAGGGTGTCGAAGCAGTCGAAGCCGGTCCCCATGTCGATCGAGTTGTCCGGGAACCGCGCGCCCTGGGGTGCGAAACACGGCATCAGGGGCTCTCCTGGCTGGTAGGGCCGGTTCGGCTTCGCCGGAAGCCTGACAAGCGTGACGTCGAGGGTCGAGCCGCGACTGTGGCCGGATTTCGCCGCGATGTACCCGTCGGCGAACAGTCGCGTCTTGTCGACGTTCGGATAGAACTCGCCCTTCATCGCCTGGTCATCGAGGTCCTCGGCCCAGCGGACGAAGTGGTCCACCGCGCGCTGGGGCCGGTAGCAGTCGTACACCTTGAGCGTGTAGCCCTGGCGTAGGAGCCTGCGTTGGGCCTTGTGGAGGGCCCGCCGCCAAGCTCGGTGACCCGCCGCGGACGGTGGGCATCGACGCGACGGCCTGGGAGGTGCTGGACGTCGTGGCGGTCGGCCGTCGGGACCGCACCTCGGACGACGTGGCCGTGGTGGACGAGTACGGCCGGTGCGTGGGGGTCGCGCGGCTCGCGGACCTCGTGCGAGCGCTCGCGGAGACGCGGGTGGAGGAGGCGGTGGGGCTGAATCCGCTGACCCGGCTGCCCGGCTCGGACGCCATCACCGGCGAGGTGGACCGGCGGATCGCTGCGGGGCGGGCGTTCGCGTTGAGCTGGCTGGACGTCGACCACTTCAAGCAAGTCAACGACGGAGCCGGATTCGCGGCCGGTGACGAGCTCATCCGGGCGGTGGGCCGGGCGCTGCGACGGGCCGCGGCGGACGGCGCGCACGTGGGGCACGTCGGCGGGGACGACTTCCTGGTGCTCGCTGATCCGGACGGTCTCGATCCGCTGGCCGCCTCGGTGCTGGACGCTCCCTGGTCGGCGGGCGGCCGGCCGGTCACGTTGTCGCTCGCGACGCTGCTGTGCACGCCGGGCAGCCTGTCCGACCACCGGGAGGCCGCCGCCTGCCTGGCGCCGTTGAAGAAGGCGGCGAAGGCGCTGCAGGGGGCGAGTTGGGTGCTGGGCCGGGCGGGCGTGCCGGGCCATGAGGCCCGCCGGGGTTCGCCGCAGACGCCGGCACCCGCGCCTGCGCCCGCGGCAGTGCGGGAGGGCTGCGGGATGGCGGTCGAGAGGGGCGGGCAGGGCGTCTGAGGCGCCTGGGAGAGGGGTGAGCGTCGCGGCTCCGACCTGGTCGGAGCCGCGACGGTCACCGGGCGTCAGGGCGCATCCCCACGGCGGCCAGGGCCCCGCGGATCTCCTGCGGTTGAGAAACCGCCAGGTCAGGTGAATCCTGGACACTAGCAAGCGAGGAGTCAGGTACGGCTGGCTTTTGCCCCCCGGCGGAGCCCAGCGCAGGCCGGACACCATCAGCCAAGCCTCGCGCGGCTCATCCAGGCCCGCGCGGGTCCGGACCAGATCTGAACAACGACCCGACCGGGCGCCGCCGGACCGAGCAACCGGCCCGTCGGCCCGGCGCGAGCCCGACAGCCGTCAACCGTTGCGGTCGGCGACCTTGACGCCCCTTGGGTGCCGGTGAACACTGCCGGTGTCAGTCGACATCGCCGTACATAGTCGGCGTATTCCGGCACTGCGGCGCGTGACTGCGCCGGCGCCAAGGCCCATTTCCCCACGGGCGATTCGGCTGCGACGGCACGCTCGTCACGGATGCCGGGCGGGGCGCGGACGTCTCCCTGCCTTCGGCTGAAGTAGCCACGGGAAACGCACCCTGCAGGTGAGGACCGGGGCGGCTCGTCCCGGGCCAGGGCTGAGGAGCAGCCATGACTAACGGAGACATTTTCGTCGGCGAGATGATCGGCACGGCGATTCTGATCCTCTTCGGTGCCGGCGTGTGTGCCGCCGTCACCCTCAGATTCTCGAAAGCCCGGGCCTCCGGGTGGATCGTGATCGCGTTCGGCTGGGGGTTCGCGGTACTGGCCGGGGCGTATACCGCCGCCCCCCTCTCCGGAGGGGTCATCAACCCGGCCGTGACCTTCGGCCTCGCCGTCGACACCGGCGTGTGGAGCAAGGTCTGGGTCTACCTGCTGGGGCAGATCACCGGCGCCATGATCGGGGCTGTCCTGTGCTACCTGGTGTACTACGCCCAGTTCGCGGCCAACACGCGGCAGACGGGCACCACGGAGGGCACGGTGGACGAACCGGTTCCGACCCTCGGGATCTTCTCCACGATCCCGGAGATCCGGAACCCGATCGCCAACCTCATCACGGAGATCCTCGCCACCATCGCCCTGGTGTTGCCCATCCTGGCCCTGGTCGGCTCGGACAGGCGCGTCGAGGGCATCGGTATCGGCCTGATCCCCGGCGGCGACGGCATCTACGGGTCCGGTATCGCGATCCTGCTGGTGTCCCTCCTGGTTGTCGGTATCGGCCTGTCCCTGGGTGGGCCCACCGGGTACGCCATCAACCCGGCGCGTGACCTCGGCCCGCGCATCATCCACTCCATCCTGCCGATCCCGAACAAGGGCACGTCCGACTGGGGCTACTCGTGGATCCCCGTCGTCGGACCACTGATCGGCGGCCTGCTGGGTGGCGTCATCTACAACGCAGCCTTCTGAAACAGCCGAAGGGGTAGCCATGACGGACAACTCCGCGAAGTACGTCGCAGCCATCGACCAGGGCACCACGTCGAGCCGCTGCATCGTCTTCGACCAGGACGGCGCGATCGTCGCCGTGGATCAGCGGGAGCACCGCCAGATCTTCCCGAAACCCGGCTGGGTGGAGCACGACGCCACCGAGATCTGGTCCAAGGTGCAGGCGGTCGTGGCAGGGGCGATCGCCAAGGCCGGTCTGAGAGCCGACCAGCTGAGCGCGATGGGGATCACCAACCAGCGCGAGACGACCCTCCTGTGGGACCGGACGACCGGCAAGCCGGTGCACAACGCCATCGTGTGGCAGGACACGCGGACTGCCGCGCTGTGCAACCAGCTGGGCGGCTCGGACGGGCAGGACCGTTTCCGCGAGCAGACGGGGCTACCGCTGGCGACCTACTTCTCCGGACCCAAGGCGGCCTGGCTGCTCGACAACGTGCCCGACCTCCGAGCACGTGCCGAACGCGGCGAGATCGCCTTCGGCACCATGGACTCCTGGCTGATCTGGAACCTCACGGGCGGCACGGACGGCGGGCAGCACGTCACCGACGTGACCAACGCCGGACGCACCATGCTGATGAACCTGGAAACCCTCCAGTGGGACCCCTCGATCCTCTCGGCGATGAACGTGCCCGAGGCCATGCTGCCCGAGATCCGGTCCTCCTCCGAGGTGTACGGGACCGCCGTGGGCCAGCTCGCCGGGGTCCCCGTGGCCTCCGCGCTGGGCGACCAGCAGGCCGCTGTGTTCGGCCAGGCCTGCTACGACGTGGGCACCGCGAAGAACACGTACGGCACGGGCAGCTTCCTGCTGCTCAACACCGGCAGCCGTCCGGTGGCGTCGAAGAGCGGTCTGTTGACGACCATGGGATACAAGATCGGCACCGAGGCGCCGGTCTACTGCCTGGAGGGCGCGATCGCCATCACGGGCGCGCTGGTCCAGTGGTTCCGGGACCAGCTCGGCATCATCCGGACGGCCGACGAGATCGAGCCCCTGGCGGCGAGCGTGGAGGACAACGGCGGCGCGTACTTCGTGCCGGCGTTCTCGGGCCTGTTCGCTCCGTACTGGCGCTCGGACGCGCGGGGCGTGGTCACGGGCCTCACCCGGTACGTCACGAAGGCACACCTCGCGCGCGCGGTGCTGGAGGCGACGAGCTGGCAGACGCGCGAAGTCGTGGACGCCATGTACCAGGACTCCGGGGTGCACATCACCACCCTGAAGGTCGACGGTGGCATGACGAAGAACAACCTGCTGATGCAGCACCAGGCGGACGTGCTCGACGTGCCGGTGGTGCGGCCCAAGGTCTCCGAGACGACGTGTCTGGGCGCCGCGTACGCGGCCGGTCTGGCCACGGGTGTCTGGAACGACCTGGACGAACTCAAGGCGCACTGGCAGAAGGACGTCGAGTGGACGCCGAACATGGAGGCGTCGGTGCGGGACCGCGAGTACCACAACTGGCGCAAGGCCGTGGAGAAGAGCTTCGGCTGGGAGGAGGACAGCGACAGCTGACCACGCGCGTGTGGAGCGTCGCTCACGGCTGCGGCCCGTACCCCGGTCGGCGGGGGTGCGGGCCGCGTCCGCGGTGAAGGCGGCGTCAGCCGGTGACGGCCTCGCGGCGGTCGGCCGCGTACGCCATGGCGTGCTGGACGACACCGATGAGTGCCTCCTTGACCGACTCGCGGTCGCGGGCATCGCACATCAGGAGCGGCACGCCCTCGTCGAGGTCGAGGGCCTGGCGGACGTCCTCGATCGGGTAACGGGGAGCGCCCTCGAAGCAGTTGACACCGACGAGGAAGGGGATCGAGCGCCGTTCGAAGTAGTCGACGGCGGCGAAGCAGTCCTCCAGGCGGCGGGTGTCGGCAAGCACGACGGCCCCCAGCGCGCCCTCGGAGAGTTCGTCCCACATGAACCAGAACCGCTCCTGGCCGGGCGTGCCGAAGAGGTACAGCACGAGGTCGTCGCGGAGGGTGATGCGGCCGAAATCCATGGCCACGGTCGTCGTGTGCTTGCCTTCCACGCCGCTGGTGTCGTCGACCGGGCGCCCGGCCTCGGTGAGCAGCTCCTCGGTGCGCAGCGGCCGGATCTCGCTGACCGCGCCGACGAGCGTGGTCTTGCCCACGCCGAAACCGCCGGCCACGAGGATCTTGAGCGTGACGGGCTCGACCGGAGGCTTGCCACGCTCAGAACGCCCGAAGATCATCGATCTCTTCTCCTGCTTGATGGGGGTCGGGCGACGGCGGGCCGTAGCCTCCGCCGCCTGGGGTTTCGATGACGAGTACGTCGCCGCTGACGAGGTCCGCCGAGTCGCTGCCACCCAGTCCGGTCACCGTGCCGTCGGCATGCTCCACCCGGTTGGCGCCGAGAGCGCCCGGTTCACCGCCCGCCATGCCGTACGGGGCGACTCGGCGGTGCTGGGACAGGGTGGAGACGGTCATGGGTTCGAGGAAGCGGATTCGGCGTACGGCGCCGTCCCCGCCGTGCCACCGGCCGGCGCCGCCGCTGCCGCGCCGGACGGCGAACTCCTCGAGGCGCACGGGCAGTCGCCACTCCAGGACCTCGGGGTCGGTGAGGCGGGAGTTGGTCATGTGGGTCTGGACGACTGGCGCGCCCGGGAAGCCGTCGCCCGCCCCGGAGCCTGAGGCGACGGTTTCGTAGTACTGGTGGCGTTCGTTGCCGAAGGTGACGTTGTTCATGGTCCCGGACCCCTCGGCCTGGACGCCGAGCGCCGCGTAGAGGGCGCCGGTGACGGCCTGGGAGGTCTCCACGTTGCCCGCGACGACGGCGGCGGGCGGCTCGGGGGCGAGCAGGGAACCGGGCGGGACGACGATGCTCAAGGGGCGCAGACAACCGTCGTTGAGGGGGATGTCGTCGGCGACGAGGGTGCGGAAGACGTACAGGACGGCCGCGTTGACCACCGAGAAGGGCGCGTTGAAGTTGGTCGGCAGCTGAGCGGACGTGCCGGTGAAGTCGATGGTCGCGGCCCGGTGCTCGCGGTCCACCCGCACGGCCACGCGGATGACGGCTCCCGAGTCGGTTTCGTAGGCGTACTCGCCGTCGTCGAGGGCGTCGATGACGCGGCGCACTGCCTCTTCGGCGTTGTCCTGGACGTGCCCCATGTAGGCCTGGACGACGTCGAGGCCGTAGTCCTCGATCATGCGGCCGACCTCGTCGACGCCCTTCTGGTTGGCGGCGATCTGGGCGCGCAGGTCGGCGAGGTTGGTCTTGGGGTTGCGGGAGGGGTACGGCGCCTCCGTCAGGAGACGAAGGGTTTCCTTCTCGCGGAACCGGCCGTTCTCGGCGAGCAGCCAGTTGTCGAAGAGGACGCCTTCCTCCTCGATGGTGCGGCTGCCGGCGGGCATGGAGCCGGGGGCGATACCACCGATCTCGGCATGGTGGCCACGGGAGGCGACGTGGAAGAGGATCTTCGGGTCGGCCTCTGTTCCGTCACTCTCGGTATCGGTCGCCGGTGTCGTGTCGAAGACCGGGGTGATCACGGTGACGTCCGGCAGGTGGGTGCCGCCGTGGTACGGGTCGTTGACCGCGTAGGTGTCGCCCGGGCGCATGCCGGGGCCGCGTCTGCGGATGACCTCCTTGACGCTGGTGCCCATCGAGCCCAGGTGGACGGGGATGTGGGGCGCATTGGCCACCAGGTTTCCGTCCGGGTCGAAAAGGGCGCAGGAGAAGTCCAGGCGCTCCTTGATGTTGACCGACTGGGCGGTGGATTCGAGGCGGGCGCCCATCTGCTCGGCGATCGACATGAAGAGGTTGTTGAAGACCTCAAGCAGAACCGGGTCGACTTCCGTACCGAGATCGGAACTCTGTGTAATCGCGGCGCGTTCCATGACCAGATGCCCCTCGACGGTCGCCGCGGCCCGCCAGCCGTCGTCGACGACGGTCGTGGAACCGGCTTCGGTGATGATCGCCGGGCCTGTGACGGTGTCGCCGGGGGGTAGTTCCTCACGTCGACGGAGGGGCACGTCGCGCCAGGCGCCGCCCGTGTGGAGACGGACGGTCCGGGGCGCTGTGGGGATGTGGTCGGGGCTGTCGCCGGGGGTGGTGCCGGAGGCGGCTTCGTAGGGAGCGAGAGCGGACAGATCGGGGGGTGCGGTGATGCCGGTGGCTTCGACGGAGAGGGCTTCGACGACGATGGGGCGGTCGAGCGTGAAGGAGTACGTGGCGCGATGACGTTCTTCGAAGGCGTGCCGCATCGTGCCGGGCTCGGTCAGCTCGACGGTGAGGGTGGTGTCGGTGCCGTCGTAGCGAAGTTCCGCGCGGCTGGCGACCTGGATGTGCTCCTCGGGGACGTCCTCGGCCAGGAGTTCGGCGCGGGCCGCGGCTTCGAGGCCTTCGGCGGTCTTGCGGACGCCCGGCATGGAGGCGGGTTCGAGGGGTGCTTCGACGGACTGCTCGCGCATGGCGGTGGTGTCGGCGAGTCCGATCCCGAGTGCGGACAGGACTCCGGCCATGGGCGGCACGAGGACGGTACGGATCCCGAGGGCGTCGGCGACCATGCAGGCGTGCTGGCCTCCGGCCCCGCCGAACGTGGTGAGGGCGTAGCGGGTGACGTCGTGGCCCTTCTGGACGGAGATCCGCTTCACGGCGGACGCGATGTTGGCCACGGCGATCTGCAGGTACCCCTCGGCGACCTGTTCCGGTGTGCGCTCGTCGCCGGTCCGCTCGCCGATCATTCCGGCGAGGGCGGTGAAGCGGTCGCGGACGACGGCCTCGTCGAGCGGTTCGTCGCCGTTCGGACCGAACACCTGCGGGAAGTGGGCGGGCTGGATCCGGCCGAGCATGACGTTGGCGTCGGTGACGGCGAGCGGCCCGCCACCGCGGTAACAGGCGGGCCCCGGCTCCGCGCCCGCCGAGTCCGGCCCTACGCGGTAGCGGGAGCCGTCGAAGTGCAGAACCGACCCGCCGCCGGCCGCGACGGTGTGGATGTCGAGCATGGGGGCGCGCAGCCGGACGCCGGCGATCCGGCTGGTGAACACCCGCTCGTACGCGCCCGCGAAGTGGGAGACGTCGGTGGAGGTGCCGCCCATGTCGAAGCCGATGACCCGGTCGAAGCCGGCCAGCTGGGACATGCGGGCCATACCGACGATGCCGCCGGCCGGCCCGGACAGGATGGCGTCCTTCCCGCGGAACTGCCCGGCCTCGGTGAGGCCGCCGTTGGACTGCATGAACATCAGCCGTACGCCTTCGAGCTCGTCGGCGACGTGCCGGACGTAGCGGCGCAGCACGGGCGAGAGGTAGGCGTCGACGACGGCGGTGTCCCCGCGGGGGACGAGCTTCATCAGGGGGCTCGTCTCGCTGGAGAGCGAGATCTGCGGAAAGCCGATGCGGGCGGCCAGCTCCCCGACGGTCCGTTCGTGGGCCGGGTGGAGATGGCTGTGCATGCAGACCACGGCGACGGCCCGGATCCCGTCGTCGTATGCCTCCTGGAGGGGCCCGGTGAGGGACTCCAGGTCGGGGGCGCGCAGGACGGTGCCGTCGGCGGCGATGCGCTCGTCGACCTCCAGGACCCGCTCGTACAGCAGTTCCGGCAGGTCGATGCGGCGGGCGAAGATGCTCGGGCGGTTCTGGTAGGCGATGCGCAGGGCGTCGCGGAAGCCGCGGGTGATGAGCAGGAGGGTGCGCTCGCCCGTGCGCTCCAGGAGGGCGTTGGTGGCGACCGTGGTCCCCATGCGCACGCTGTCGACGGGGCCGCCGGAGCCGGCCAACAGGGTGCGAACGCACTCGACCGCGGCGTCGGCGTAGCGTGCGGGGTTGTCCGAGAGCAGCTTGTGCGTGAGCAGTCGGCCGTCCGGGCGCCGGGCGACGACGTCGGTGAAGGTGCCGCCGCGGTCCACCCAGAACTGCCAGCCAGTCACGTCAGTACCCCGCTTCCGCGCTGCTCACAGCGCCCGGAGGCCGTTGATCACGTCGCGCAGGATGTTCTCGTCCGGCAGCTCGGCAGGGGGCACGGGCCGGTTCACATGGACGAATTCCGCGTCCACGAGATCTCCGACGAGGACCCGTATCACTCCGATCGGCAGGTCGAGTTCCGCTGCGAGTTCCGCGACCGACTGTGGGATGTCGCGGCACAGTTCGACGATATCCACATGCTCCGGGGAGAGCATGTGGTCGGCTTCCGGATCGTCCGCCTGCGGCTCCGCGACCACTACCGCGATCAGGTCCAGGCGGTGCTGGCCCTGGCTGCTGGTGCGGCCGCGGGTCATGGCGTACGGGCGGACGACCGGTCCGGCTTCGTCGTCGAACCAGTGCCTTCTTCCCTGTCCGTCAGCGCTCATGCCATCCCACTACCCGCCTGCGGGCAGATCGGTGCGTGGTGCGGCCGCCAGATGCACGCCCACCCGCTTCACGAGGAGCGTCATCTCGTAGGCGACCTGTCCGACGTCCGAGTCCGCGTCCGAGAGGACGGCGAGGCAGCTGCCGTCGCCGGCGGCCGTCACGAACAGGAAGGCGTCGTCGAGCTCGACGACGGTCTGGCGGACGTTGCCGGCCTCGAAGTGGCGGCCCACGCCCTTGGCAAGGCTGTGGAAACCGGAGGCGACGGCAGCCAGGTGTTCGCTGTCCTCCCTGGTCAGGTCCTTGGACAAGCCCGTCGGCAATCCGTCGCCGGAGAGCACGAGGGCCTTGCGGATGCTCGCGACACGGTCCACCAGATCATCCAGGAGCCAGTTCAGCTCCCCCTTGTCGGTCGCGGTGTGGCCGGTCGCCTTCGGTGCGGTCATCGACCGTCCCCCTCTGTCGTTCCTTGTGGTGCTGCGCCGCTGTGGGCACCATCGCCCGCGGCGTTCTCCTCACGGCCGCGCTGCCAGCCACGCTGGAGCGATGCCATGCGGCTGCGTACTTCGTCGGCGTCGCGTTCGACGGGCTCGGCCCTGTCCTCGCTACGCGGCTCCGAGCTCCGCTTCAGCTGCGGGGCCAGGTTGGCCTGCCGGACGCGCCGGGGCAGCGGGGCGGTGCCGGAACCGGACTGCGGTGCGGAGCCGGCTCCCCGGGACGCTGCGCCCGAGCCCGTCTCGTGGCCCGGGGCGCCGCCGGTGCCGTCCGGCGCGGAGCCGGAGCGTTGGTCTGATCGTTCCGGGCCGCTCGAGGCGACCTCCGCGCGGCGGGTCCGCCTGGGGAGAGCGGACGGCTCCGACCGGTCGCCGACGGCGCCGCCGGGCGAGGCCGAGGACTCCTTGTGGTCCTCGGTGTGGCCGACCGCGCCGATGCGGCGGGCCGGATCCGTCCCGCGACGTCGGGCAGGCAACGGCGGCGGTGCCTCCGGCAGGGCGTCGCCCCGACGGTTGCCGGCCGAGGGGCTCTCGGTGCGGCGCCGGGCCGGAAGCGGGAGCGCGGGTTCGGGTCCCGGCCGGCCGGTGTCCCGGCCGGGCGCGGACTCCTCGCCCCGGTCGCGTGACGGGAGCACCGACGTGGTGCTCGCGTCCGTTCGGCCGGTGGCCGGGGGCGTCTCCTCGTCCGTTCTGCCCCGCCGGGGGCGCTGCTCGGTCACCGGGCGCCCGTGCGAGCTGACCAGCTTCGGGGTGTGGCGACGGGGCAGCGCGGCCGGGGCGCTCAGCTCGTCGTCACTGACGGTCCGATCCCCCGTGCTGCGGGCGTCGGCGGGCTGCCGGCGCGGCTCTGAGCGGCGGCCGGTGCTCTCGTCCGGGTCGCGGGTGAGGGAGTGGCGGGGGCGGAACAGACCACCGTGTTCGCTGTCCTCGTCCTCGATGGCGCCCGGGAAGTCTCCGATGGCGTCCAGGTCGACGGGGGCCTCCAGCTCGACCGGGCCGTCCAGCAGGGCGGCGGGCAGGCCGGGGCGCTGCGCGGGCGCGTGGGACAGCGCGGCGCGGCGACTGTCCTGCGGCTCGTTCTCGGGGGCCAGCTGGGGGCGGTCGAGACGGAACCCGATTCCGTTGGTGTCCGGGACGTCGTCGGTGAGCAGCGTGTCGGGGATGAAGACCACAGCGGTCGTGCCGCCGTACGGGGAGGGCTGCAGCGAGACCCTGACGTTCTGGCGCTGGGCGAGCCGGCTGACCACGAACAGGCCGAGCCGGTCGGTGTCGGAGAGCTCGAACTCCGGCGTCTCGGCGAGCCGGAGGTTGGCGTCCAGGAGCGCCTCTGCGGCCATGCCGAGGCCACGGTCGTGGATCTCCAGGGTGAAGCCGTTGGCGACACGCTCGCCCAGGACCTGGACGGCGGTGTGCGGCGGCGAGAAGACCGTTGCGTTCTCCAGGAGTTCGGCCACGAGATGCGTGAGGTCGGCGACGGCCGGGCCGGTGATGGCGTTCCGGGGAAGGCGGCGGACCTCGATGCGCTCGTAGTCCTCGACCTCGGCGACGGCGGCGCGTACGACGTCCATGAGCTGTACGGGCTTGCGCCACTGACGGGAGGGCGCGGCGCCGGAGAGGATCACGAGGCCCTCGGCGTGCCGGCGCATGCGGGTGGTGAGGTGGTCGAGGCGGAACAGGTCGGCGAGTTCCTCGGTGTCCTCGGTCCGGCGCTCCATGGCGTCGAGGAGGGTGAGCTGCTTGTGGAGGAGGACCTGGCTGCGGCGCGCGAGGTTGACGAACACCTCGGAGACGCCGGCGCGCAACTCGGCCTGCTTGACGGCGGCTTCGACGGCCGCGCGCTGCAGGCTGTTGAGGGCCTGGCCGACCTCGCCCATCTCGTTCTTGTCGTACTCGAGGCGCGGGACCTCGGTCTCGACGTCGACCTGCTCGCCCGCGGAGAGGCGGCGCATGACGCTGGGCAGGCGCACCCCGGACGCCTCGTGGGCCTCCAGGCGCAGCTGCCGCAGATCGCGGATGAGGGTGCGGCCGACGCGTACGGACAGGAAGAGGGAGAGCAGGAGCGCGATCAAGCCGAGGGCACCGGCGATGACCGCCTTGGCGATGACGCCGACGGCCACGGGGTGGACGCGGTCCTGATAGCGGTCGTTGGCCTGGTCGTTGAGGGTGCCGAGCTCGTCGAGCACGTTGCCGGCGGCGCTGTCCCAGCTCTTCGCGGAGACGCCGCGGGGGGTTCCGGCCCCGGAGGAGACGGCGGCTTCCTCGGCCACGCGCAGGGGGGCGGAGGAGGCGTTCTTCCAGAAGCTCTGGTAGCGGTCGCGCTCCGACACGGGCAGAAGCGGCAGGTTGACGTCGTACATCAGGGTGCGCTGGGCCACGAGGTCGGAGATGTCCCGCTCTTCGGAGTGGGAGATCCTGCCGACGATCAGGGCTGAGCCGAGGAGGGCGTCCTCGCGGGAGAGCAGTTCGCGGGCGCGGGCGAGATTGACCAGCGCGCGGTACTGCTTGTCCAGTTCGACGTTGTCGACCACGTGCAGGTTGGCGAGGAGGACGTAGCAGGGGTCGACGAGCCGGTTGTAGAGGTCGAGGGCCTGCGTGCGGTTGACGGTGCCGTCCTCGACGCTGCGGCGCAGCGACTCGATGCCGTCGAAGGCGTCCAGGACGGCGGTCAGCCGCTCGTCGGTGTCCGCGCCCATGGCGTCACGCACGTCAGGGTTGCGGGCGTTCTCGCGGATGCTGCTGACGGCCTTGTCGGTGGCGGTCCGGCTGCGCCGGAGCGCGGCGAGCCCGTCGGAGGCGCGAGGGTCGGCGAGGTGGACGAGGGTCTGGCGGCGCTCCTCCTGGAGGACGCGAACGGTGTCCTCGATGGGGTAGCCGATCTTCTCCACCACGGACGACACGTTGAACAGGTCGCCCGCCTCACGTCCCGTGAGCACCGTGGCGAAGGCCCAGATCGCGGTCAGGGACACCAGCGGCACGAGAAGCAGCGCCACGATCTTCCGGCGGATGGACTTCCCGCGAAAGCGCATGGCCTCCCCCAGCTCGGGCCCCCGGCTACCGGGGGTACACATGTGCGTCAACAAACGGCGCGAGCCTACTACCGACCCACAGGGAACTCGAAGGCCGGTCCGGAACCTGAACTTCCGCGCCAGCCACGAGGCGTGGCGAGTTGTCCGGGCATTGCGGGAGTTGTCTCCCCGAAATCGGTGGTGGCAGCGCGGGTCAACCCCCGAACGCACCGTGGGCGGTTGGCTGAAATTTTTCGATTTCCGGGAATCTTCGTGAGCGGCCGTTCGTCCTTCTCTACGGGAAACGGGGGCGGAATCGGCCACAGGAGCCGCGTCCCGCACCTGGGCGGCGTAAAACAGCGCAAGCCGGGCAACCGCTGGGGAGCACGGGTCTTCGGATGCGAGCGAGCGGTCTGCTGGCGGTGGGGAGTGACACGGTGACGGGCACGGCGGAACGGCGCGATGCGTCCAGGGCTGGTGGGGCGCAGGTGACGGGGCATCAGAATGTCGATGCAACCGATCGCGACCTCTCCGAGGGCGTGGCGGAGCCCTCCGGGCAGGAGACGGGGGTTCTGACTCGCGAGGCGGGTCGCGGCGCTCGGGAGCGGCAGTACTACCGGCCCCTGTGGGTCGAGGAGCCCGCGCGGCGGCGCCGGTTGCCGGATCCGGTCCGGACGGCGGCCGTGCGAGCGGTCCTCCTCATAGCCGTGACCCTGATCCAGGCCATGGTCGCCTTCCTGTGCACGATGGCCGGGTCCTGGCTGGCCTTCCCCATGGTGATCAGCAGTGTGGTCAGCACGATCGCGGCCACCTGGGGAGCGCTCGACGTGTGGGTGACCCGCCAGGTCTGGAACCAGCGCAACGGCGTGGTGTCCGTGCCGAGCAGCACGGCGCGGGCCCTGCGGCGCGAGCGGCGGCGGACCCGGCGGCAGGAGCGTGCCGCCGAGCGGGCGCAGGAGCGGATACGCCGGCGGAGTGGAGCCGGGCAGTTGTCCCACTCGTGAGTCAGGGCGGCAGGTGCCGGGGCGGGGCGACCGCGGCCGAGACGGGCCACCGGGCCCGGATCCGAGCCCGCGCCTTCTCACCGTAGGACCGACTGCGCCCGCATCCGGTCGGACCAGAAGCAGGGCACCGCGACGGCGGTCTTGACGGTACGTCCGGCGAGCAGGTCGGTCACGGCGACTCTCGGCTGCTGGGTCGCGGACGTCCAGCGCTCGCCGCGGTGGCGGAATGGGGCGGTTTCAAGCAGTCCGGCTTTGGACGCGAACTCGGGCCCGCGGTGCTCGCCGAGGAACGCGAGACGAAACCTCTGGCGCAACACCCTCCCCACCCCCCAGGGTTGGTTCGACTGATCGAACCGACCCTGAGACACCCATGAGGAACCGCCCATGAGAGCAACCGCAGAGTCGACCGACCCACACGGCCGGGACGACGCCGAACTCACCGAGTTCGGCTACAGACCCGAGCTCAAGCGCACCCTCGGCAACTTCCACACCTTCGCCGCGGGGATCAGCTACATCTCGATCCTGACCGGCACCTTCCAGCTGTTCTACTTCGGCTACGGCAGCGGCGGGCCCGCCTACTGGTGGTCGTGGCCGATGGTCTTCGTCGGCCAGTTCATGGTGGCCCTGTGCTTCGCGGAGCTCGCCGCCCGCTATCCCGTGGCGGGCTCTGTCTACAACTGGTCCAAGAAGATAGGAAATCCGCATCTGGGCTGGCTCGCCGGCTGGATGATGCTGATCGCCTCGATCGTGTCCATATCGGCCGTCGCCCTGGCCTACCAGTTGACGCTGCCGCAGATCTCGTCGTTCTTCCAGTTCGTGGGCGACGGCACCGGTACGTATGACGTGGCGACCAACGCGGTCATCCTGGCCGCGGTGTTGATCCTGTTCACGACCCTCGTGAACGCCTTCGGCGTCAAGTTGATGGCACGGATCAACACGGCGGGCGTGTTCATCGAGTTGATCGCCACCGTCGTACTGATCGTGCTGTTCGCGGTCCACATCACGCGCGGTCCGCAGGTCGTCATGGAGACGCACGGCACCGGTGCGGGCTACGGAAACGGCTACCTGGGCGCCTTCCTGGTGGCCTCTCTGGCCTCGGCGTACGTCATGTACGGCTTCGACACGGCCGCCTCGCTCGGTGAGGAGTCCCTGGACCCGACCCGCAACGCACCTCGCGCGATCATCCGGGCGATCGTCGCGTCCTTCGTGCTCGGCGGCCTGATCCTGCTGCTCGCGCTGATGAGCGTGTCCAGCCTGAAGGGTGACAAGCTGTCCACGGACGGCCTGCAGTACATCGTGCTGGACGTGCTCGGCCCGACGGCCGGCAAGGCGATGCTGTGGTGCGTGCTCATCGCGGTGACCGTGTGCGCCCTGGCGGTCCACACGGCGGCGGTCCGGCTGGCGTTCGCGATGGCCCGCGACAACAACCTGCCGGCGTCCTCGAAGCTGGCCAGGTGCCACCCGCGGTTCCAGACGCCGGTGCTGCCGACCGTGATCATCGGGATCCTGGCGCTGGCGATCCTGGTGGTCAACATCCGCCAGCCGCAGATCTTCACCGTCGTCACCAGCATCGGCATCATCATGATCTACCTCGCCTACCTGGGGGTCACGGTGCCGCTGCTGGTCGCGCGGCTGCGCGGGAAGTGGCAGCCCGCGGGCCAGGGCCGGTTCTCCCTGGGCCGCTGGGGCCTTCCGGTCAACATCCTCGCGGTCCTGTGGGGCGCGGCCATGACGCTCAACCTGATCTGGCCGCGGGCCGCGGTCTACAACGCCTCGGCTCCCTACCACTGGTACCTGCGCTGGGGTGCGGTGCTGTTCGTCGCCGTCATCGCGGGCGGCGGTTTCGCCTACTACTGGTTCGTCCAGCGGCACCGGACCGGGGTTCTCGCCGAGCACCGTTCCGAGGCTTCGGCGACCGCTCCGGCCGCCGCCCCGAAGGCCGACTGAAGGCGAAGGCTGAAGGCTGAAGGAGTACCAACGAGTCCGCATGACGGCGTCCTGCGGCTGGAACGCTGTAGGGGACTGCTGACGTCCGGCTACGAGCGTTGTGGTTGGTCGCGCGGTTCCCCGCGTCCCAAGGGCGTTGCGGACGCCGGGCGTTTGTACATCCTGGTCGCCGTGATCTCGCTGTGGACCGCCTCCCCCGCCTGGGGCTGTTGGGGCAGGCCCGGGCGGAGGTGTTCCTCGACGCTGATGTACTTGAGGCCGGCCCTCAGGTCGGCGTCGTTGCGCATGCGGATGACGAGGGGGAACTCGGCCAGCGCGGTGGTGTCGAACAGGCCCGTGGTGTACAGGAGCTGCACGCCCAGGGCGTCCGACACCGCCCGCTGGAGTTCCAGCAGGTACGTGGCGTTGGCGCGGCCGATGGGGTTGTCCAGGAAGAGCGTGCCGGCGTGCCGGTGCTTGTCGCGGCCCCGGTCGTTGGAGCGCAGCGCGGCCATCGTGCAGTAGAGGGCGATGGCGGCGGTGAGGAGCTGGCCGCCGGAGAAGACGTCGCCCATCTGCCCGACGGGGACGCGCTCGGCGCGCAGCACGGCGTCCGGCTTGAGGATCTCGACGGCGACGCCCTTGGGCTGAAGAGCGGCGGCGACGCCCCGCAGCAGCAGGGACATGCCGTCGCGGCGCAGGTCGGAGTTCTTCTTGACGGCGGCGCGGGTCGCCTCGTCGATGACCTCGCCGAGCCGCTCGGTGAGGGTGGCCTGGTCGGGTTCCTCGAAGCGGATGCGGAGGAACTCCTGCCCGGACCATTCGCCGAGGCCCTCGGGCAGCCGGGAGAGCCGCTGGGCGGAGCGCAGGGTGGCCAGGGCCGACTCGACCAGGCCGCGCAGGCGGTCCACGATCGAGTCACGGTTGCGCTCCAGCTGCTCCAGTTCGTCGGTCAGGACGCGCAGGCGGGGCGCGAAGGCGTCCGCCCACTTCTGGGCGTGCTCGGGCAGCGCGGAGGCGGGCAGTTCGCGGATCTGCTGGCGGGCCGGGGTACGGACCTGCTCGTAGCGCGTGGAGTTGGCGTGCCGGACGAGGATGTCGCTCGCCTCGCGGACGGCGGCCTCGGCCGCGGACAGGTCGGCGGCGCAGCCGCGCAGCGAGCGCCGGGCCTCGGCGGCGGTCTGCCGGGCCTCCTCCGGGCTGCCGGGGTACGGCTCCGTCTCTTCCTGCTCCTCCTCGGTGGCGTGTTCACGCAGCAGGTCGCGGAGCATGGCGGCGATCTCGTCGAAGCCGCTCGCCGCGTCCTCGGCGGCCCGGTGGGCGTCGAGGAGTTCGGCGTGCGCCTCGCGGGCCTGGTTCAGCGCCTCGGTGTGGGAGGCGAGTTCCGCCGTGGCGGTGCGCAGCAGGGTCTGCGCGTGTTCGGCGTCGCGCGGCCGGATGTCCTCGGGAAGGTCCGTGTGGGCCTCGCCGTCGTCGGCGGGGGCGAGCCGTTCGGCCTCGCCGCGCAGCCGCCCGAGCTGCTCGCTCGCGGTCGACATCCGGGTCTCCAGGAGCTGCACCAGCTCCTCGGCGCGAGCGGCGGCGGCCTGGCGGCTGGGGCCGTCGGAGCCGTCGGGTGACTCGAGGAGCTGCTCAGCGCGCGTCCGGACCTTGTTGCTCAGCCGGTCCAGCTCCGCGCGGGCCGCGCTCTCGTCGCTCTCGGCACGAGCCTGCTCGGCGCGCAGGTCAGCGCCGACGCCGACCTTCTCGTACAGCTGGGACGCGGCCCGGTAGGCCTCGCGCAGGGCCGGCAGGGAGGCCTTGGGGGTCTGGTCCTCGTCCTCGGGTACGTCGTCGGGGGCGCCGGCGATCTCGGACCGCTCGGCACGCAGCGCGCGGGCGGTGCGGCGGGTGTCGTCGGCCGCGCGCTGGGCGGCACGCCGGTCCTCGTCGGCGGCCCGGGCCCGCTCCAGGCAGGCCTGGGCGCTCGCCTCGGACTCGGCCGCCTCGTCGGCCAGCTCGCGCAGCTTGACCTGCCAGCCGGCCCGCTCGCGCAGCCGGAAGGCCAGCCCGGCGAGGGCGTCGGCGGAGCGGCGGGCCTTCTGCGCGGCCTCCTGCCGCTCGTCCCGGACGCGGGCGGCCTCGGTGGCGACCTCGTCGGCCTCGGCCCGCAGGGTCCGGGCCTCGGCCAGTTCGGCCTCCGACTCCTCGGCGAACTCGTGGGTGTCGTGGGCGGCCCGGGCCAGTTCGGTCAGCCGGCCGGCGGGGCAGCCGGTGCGCCAGGAGGCGAGCCGGGCGGCCAGTTCGCGGTCCTTGCCGAGCCGGGCGGCGAGCGTGCGGATCTCCTCGTCCCGCTCGGTGGCCCGGGCGCGCAGCGCCTGCCGCTCCTCGTCGGCGGCGTGCTCGTCGTGCATGGCCGGGTTCGGCGGCACGAGGAACACGTCGCCGCTGTCGGTGTCCGGGGCCGGGGTCGGGGCGAGCAGGGCGGCGGCGGTGCCGACCGCCACGGCGGAGCGGGGCAGCAGTGCCGCGTCGCCCAGCGCTTCCCGGGCGCGGGCGTGGGAATCCGGGTCGGTGATGATCACGCCGTCGACGAGTTCGGGCCGGGCGGCCAGCACGCGCGCGTGGTCGGCCGGGTCGACGGCCTGGGCGAGATAGCGCCAGCCGGGCAGCGCGGGGATGCCGTGCTCGCCGAGGAACTCGACCGTGGCCAGCACGTCAGGGCCTGGCGGCAGCAGCCCGCCGTCCCCGAGCGCGCCGAGGATCCGGGAGTCGTCGGCGGCGGCCGTACGCAGTTCGAACAGCTGCCGCTCGGCGGAGGAGACGGCGTTGTCGAGCAGGTCGCGCAGGTCGTCGGCGAAACGGTCGAGTTCCTCGGGAGTGAGTCCCTGCTCGCCGGCGGCAGGCTGCGCCGCCGACTCGCCGTCCGTGCCGTGCCGGGGCTGCGGGATGCCCGGGCGGGTCTGCGGGGTGAGGCTGAGCAGTTCCGCCAGCCGCTCCTCCCCCGCCAGTGCCTCGGCGGTGCGGCGCTCGGCCTCGTACGACCGCTCCGCCGCCGTGGCCGCGTCGGCCGCACGGGCGGCGGTGAGTTCCGCGCGGCTTTCGGTGGCAGCGGCTTCGCGCGCCTGCTCCGCGGCCCGGCGGGACGCCTCACGGGCCGCGTCCCAGGCTTCGACGGCGGTCTTCTCGGCGTCGCTGGCGGCGAGGGCCGCGCGGGCCGGGTCGGCGTCGGGCGCGGAGTCGTCGAGCCAGCCGGCCCGTACCGCCTCGGCGGTCTCCTGCTCGACCTCGGCGAGGCGCTGCTTGAGGTGCCCGATCTCGCTGCGGGCGCGCTGTGCCTGGGTGGCGGCGGCGGTGGAGTCCCGGTAGGCCGCGTCGCTGACCTCTTGGAGTGCGGCGGAGCGCTCCTCCTCCTCGTTGGCGTGGCTCTCCGCCTTCTCCGCGGCGGCGTGCAGGGCCCGAACGAGGTCGACGGCGGCCTTGGAGCGGGCGGCCAGCGCCGGCGCGGCGTCCCGCTCGGCCTCCTGGATCGCGGCGGACACGCGGGTGACGCGGTCGGAGGCGGCGCGGTGACGCAGCACGGCCTCGGCGGCCTGCCACGCCGAGTACAGGGTGCGGGCGTCGGCGAGCTCGCGTTTCTGCGCGGCGGCGGACTTCTCGGCCCCGGCCAACGCCAGCGAGGCGTGCCGGTAGGCGAGTTCGGCGGAGATCAGCGCGCTGCGCTCGCGGGCCGCCTCGGCGTGTGTGACGGCGTACGCGGCGGCGGTGACCCGCTGGGCCAGGTCGGCGGCCCGGACCCGCTCCCGCACACCGCGCGCGGACAGCCTGCGGGCCAGGGTCCGGGTCCGGCGCTCGGCCGCGGTGTGGATGTCCCGGGCGCGTGAGCGGGCCTCGGCGGCCTCGACAATCCGTCCCAGGAGGTCGACGGACCCGGCCGTGAAGTCGCGTTCGGCGATCAGCTCGGCGCGCCGGCCCAGCTTGTTGCCGAAGCCGCTGACCAGATCGGCGAGCCCGTCGGTGTCGCGGGTGTCGGTGACGGCGCGCAGCAGCAGGTCGGTGAAGTCGGCGTCCTTCTTGACGGCGAAGAGACCTGCCGCCTCGCCTTCGTCGGCGTTCATCTCGCGCTGGTAGCGGAAGAGTTCGGGGTCGAGGCCGAGGTCGCCGAGGTGCTCGATCCAGCGGTCGTGGATCTCCTCCCAGTGCACCTCCAGGTGCGGGTAGTTCTTGCCCGCCTCCGTCAGGGCGTCACGGAAACCCTTCATGGTGCGGCGCCGCCCGCGCGCACCGGACTGGCCCTCGGCCGGGGCCCGTACGGCGGTGGCCTCGGCCACGGGGAGGTTGTCCAGGCTCAGTCCGGGGCCGGGCCGGAAGGAGTACCAGGCCTCGGCGAACTTCCGCGGGTCGTTGGAGACCTGCCGCCCGCGCCACTCGCTGACCTTGCCGACGACGACGCACTCGCCGGTCAGCACGTGCTGCCACTCCAGCGCGACGTGCCCGCAGTCGTCGGCGAGCAGGAACTTGCGCAGCACGCCGGAGCTGGCGCCGCCGAGGGTGTTGCGGTGCCCCGGCAGCATCACGGAGAAGATCAGCTTGAGCAGCACCGACTTGCCGCCGCCGTTCTCCAGGAAGAGCACGCCCGCGGGTGCGGGCCGGCGCGGCGGGCCGACCGGCTCCTCCTCGAAGAACTCCGCCTGGGCGGGCGCGGGGTCGGGCACGATCTCGCCCACACCGCGCAGGTCAAGCACGGTGTCGGCGTAGCGCGCACCGGCGGGCCCGATCGAGTAGAGGCGGACCCGGGACAGCTCGTACATGGCGGACTCTCGTAAGTCTTCGTGAGATGGGGAGTTCAGGAGGAGTGGAACGGCAGCCCGGCGTCGGCGACCAGCTCCAGGTCGTCGCTCTCCTCGGCGGGCAGCAGCGTCGGCGTGCCGTCGGTGACCGGGACGACGCCCAGGTCCAGCAGCTCGGCCATCGCGGCGCTGCCGGCCATGTCGCGGACCTGGAGCTGGTAGCGGGCGGTCGTGCGGTACGTGCCGCCGTGGTCGTCGCCGGTGCGCTGCAGGAAGCCTGATTCGGTGAGGAACGCGGCGGCCTTGGCGACGATGCCGGTGGTCGAACCGGCCAGGCGGCGGGCGTCCTTGGTGGCGCCGGTCGCACTGCGCCGCACCCAGATCCGCCAGGCGGCCTCCAGGCCGGGCGCGTCGGTCGCCGGGTCGGTGTTCTCGCCCTGTTCCTCGGCGCGCTCCTCCAGCCGGCGGCAGGCCTGGCGGACGAAGGCGTCGACACCGTTGACCGTGATCCGGCCGATGTAGCCGTCGTCGTCGAGGTCCTCGGGGCGCGGGTACGCCATGGCGGCGACGGCGAGATGGGCGAGCCCGTGCAGGAACCGGTCGCCGCCGTCGGCGGACGTACGACGCGCGTAGTCGCCCATGCGAACGGCGAACACCGAGTCCTCGGCGGCGGTCACGGCCATGCCCGCGCGCGGGGAGACCTCCAGCACGATCAGCCCGAGCCCGGTCGCCACGGCGTCCGCGAGCCGCGCGAAGGGCGGGTCCTCGCGGTAGCGCCGCAGCAGGTCCGCGTACTCCTGGTCACGCGCGGGCTGCAGCTTGGGCTGCAGCCCGAACGACACGAGCCGGGCCGCGTCGGCGGCGTCGGCGGGAGTGACGGCGGCTCCGGCCGCGGGGGCCGGTCCGTCCGGCTCGCTCCACTCGACTTGCTCGCTCACGGTCGGGACTCCTTGTGCCACTCGTACTGACTCATGCTGCTTCCGTCCGGTCCGCCGCCATCCCCGCCGCGTCCAGCAGGGCGGTGCCGACGATCAGGTCCGCGCCGCCGAACTCCGGGTCGTCGAGCTCGGTCCCGTCGTCCACGGCGAACAGCAGTTTCTGCTCGCCCTGGCGATAGGCCGTGCCGACCGGCGGGCTGGCGGCGTGCACCGCCAGCAGGGCCACCAGGTAGGGCAGCTCGGGGTCCTGCCGCCGGGCCTCGGCCAGCAGCCCCGACAACCGGCGCGGCGCGTCCGCCGGCAGGTCGAGCAGCTCCTGCGCCGCCGCCAGCTGTTCCTCGCTGAACCGGCTGTCGTCCGGCGTGGCGATCAGGTCGGGCTCGGGCATCTCGGCGCCGAGGTGCTCGCGCTCCACGGGCGGCGTCAGCAGTATGTCGACCAGGTCCCCGACCCGGACGGACACGGGCGTGCGCAGCCCGGTGCCGCGGCCGAAGAAGGCATCGGTGACGCGAACGGCCTGCTCCAGCGGCAGCGGCAGCACGGGCGAGACGAGATGCCCGTAGAGGTCCATGCCCGACGTCGTCAGGGGTGTGGCGAAGGCCTGTCGGTCCTGTTCGGCGCGGAACAGCGGTCCCGCCTCCAGCAGCCGGGACTGGAGCTGTGTGTGCCGGCGGATGCAGTCCTTGACGATGTCGACGAGCTCGGCGGTGCGGCGCTTGTGCTCGGGGTCCTCGGACTCGTCACGGGCCTTGCGGATGTTGGTGAGGATCGCGTTCTCGTGGCGGTAGCGGTCGGCGACGTGCTCCAGGGCCTCGGCGATCATGTCGGGCACGGCGGAGAGCCAGTCCACCGCGCGCACGTTGCGCCGGGTCGCGTCGAGGGCGCGGCGCAGGGTCTCGGAGTACTGCACGGTCCGGTAGCGGGCCTGTTCGGCGGCGAGCTGGGCGTCGGCGAGCCGGCCGCGGCTGATCAGGATCTCCAGCTTGACCTCGGCGGCGATCTGCGCGCTGGTGACGTCCGTGTCGAGGGCGCCGACGAGGACGTTGACCGCCTCGTCCGTCGTGCGGAGGTAGACCGTGCCGCCGGGGCCGGGGACCTCCTCGATCAGCTTGAAGTCGTAGTCGCGGCGCACATAGGTGCCGTCCGCGCCGAACGTGCCGTACACGGCGCGGAATCCGCGGTCGACACTGCCGACGTTGATCAGGTTCTCCAGGACCCAGCGGGCCACCCGCTCGTGCTCGGCGGCGGGGCGCTGTGCGGCCTGGGCGGCGATGCGCGGGATGAGGCGGGCGACGATCTGGTCGTGGTCCGCGCCCGTGTCGAAGTCCATGTTCAGGGTGACCAGGTCGATGGCGGCCAGGGCGACCTCCGCCATGCCGTACACCGAGTACTCGCCGGCCAGGTTGGCCTTGCGCGCGTCCAGGTCGTGCAGCGGCGCGGTGCAGGCAAGCGCGCGCAGGCGCCGCGCCAGGCCCTCGTCGGCGGCCGGCCCCGGGGCGGGGCGCGGCCCCGCGCTGAGCTGGGGCGGAACGCTGTCCGTCGTTGCAGGCGAAGTCACGGTGCACAGACTAGGTCCTGGGTCTGACAACCACCCAAACGACGCGGTAAGCCCTCCTGGCGGCGGTCCTCAGCCGTCCTCGCCGACCCGCCGCCGGTACACCTCGACCACGCGCTCCAGCGAGTCGTCGAGGTATCCCGCGAGCAGACTCTCGGCCTTCTCGCGGTCCCCACCTTGAAGGGCCTCGAGAATCGCGACATTTCGTGCAATATAGGGCTCATGCAGCCGCTGCGGCTCGTCCACCACGTGGAAGGCCAGCCGCAGTTCGGCGAAGACGCTCCGCATCAGCTCGGCGGTGCGCTCACTCTCGGCGAGGGCCACCAGTTCCCGGTGGAAGTGGATGTTGGCCGTACCCACCCCCTTCCAGTCACCTTCCCGGGCCGCCGCCCGCCCCTCGGCGACCGCTCCGGCGAGCCCGTCCAGGCCGTACGGCGGCTTGCCGAGGCCACGGACGACGGCGCACTCGACGAGCCGCCGGGTGCGGTAGATGTCCTCTACGTCCTCGACGGTCAGGACCCGGACGAAGACCCCCCGGTTCAGCTCGTGGACGAGCAGGCGCTCGTGCGTGAGCAGCCGGAACGCCTCGCGCAGGGTGTTGCGGGAGACGCCGAGCGCGCCGCCGATGCTGTCCTCCGACAGACGGGTGCCGGGCGGGAAGTACCCCTCGGCGATCCGGCTCCTGAGGATGTCGGAGACCCGTTCCGCGGTGCTGGTGCGCCCCAGGAGGGCGCGGTCGTCGGCGAGGTCCTTCAGCTGCTCTGCCATGCCGGAATTCAATCGCAGATCACAAGAACGAACCAACATGGGTATTGAGGGATCGTTGAACAATCCTCTACGGTGCTACGCACAGCGTCGCTTCTCCATCGCGGCGCCGACCGCCTCCGTACGGCACGGCTCACCCCGAAGCACCCTCCGTCCTCCCTCTGCGAGGTGCCCATGAGCACGACCCCTCCACCGCAGGCCCTGACCGACGACACACGCCCCGCGACCACCGAACGCACCTCGGACGACGGGGCGTTCGGCTGGCTGCGCGCCCTGGGCCCGCGTGGCCGCCGCGCGTTCACCGGTGCCTTCGGCGGCTATGCGCTGGACTCGTACGACTACTTCACGCTGCCGCTCAGCATGGTCGCGCTGTCCGCCTACTTCGGCCTGAACAGCGGCCAGACCGGTCTCTTCACCACGGTCACCCTGGTGGTCTCCGCGGTCGGCGGCGCCCTCGCGGGCGTGCTCGCGGACCGCGTCGGCCGGGTGAAGGCGCTGATGCTCACGGTGATCACGTACGCGGTGTTCACCGTCGCCTGCGGTTTCGCGCCCAACTACGAGACACTGCTGGTCTTCCGCGCGCTCCAGGGCCTGGGATTCGGCGGCGAGTGGGCCGTCGGCGCGATCCTGGTCGCCGAGTACGCGAGCGCCAAGCACCGGGGGCGCACGCTCGGCGCGATCCAGAGCTCCTGGGCCGTGGGCTGGGGCCTCGCCGTGATCGTCTACACCCTGGTCTTCTCGGTGGCCGGCGACGACCTGGCCTGGCGCATCATGTTCTGGACCGGCGCGCTGCCCGCACTGCTCGTCATCTGGCTGCGGCGCAGCGTGCACGACGCCCCCGAGGCCGCCGCGGCGCGTGAACAGAGCGCGGAGAAGGGCTCCTTCACAGCGATCTTCAAGCCCGGCCTGCTGCGGATCACCCTCTTCGCGGTTCTGCTCTCGACCGGGGTCCAGGGCGGCTACTACACGCTGGCCACCTGGGTGCCGACGTATCTGAAGTCCGAGCGCGACCTGTCGGTCGTCGGCACCGGCGGCTATCTGACGTTCCTCATCTCGGGCGCCTTCATCGGCTATCTGACCGGCGGCTACCTCACCGACAAGCTGGGCCGGCGGCGCAACATCTGGCTCTTCGCCCTGCTGTCGGCGCTGTGCATCCTGGCGTACGCGAACATCCCGAGCGGCGCCAACACCCTGCTCCTGGTGCTCGGTTTCCCGCTCGGGTTCTGCATGTCGGCGATCTTCAGCGGCTTCGGCTCCTACCTGAGCGAGCTGTACCCGACGGCGGTGCGCGGGACGGGGCAGGGCTTCACCTACAACACCGGCCGCGCGGTGGGTGCCGTGTTCCCGACCACGGTCGGGTTCCTGGCCGACAGCTGGGGCGTCGGCGGCGCACTGGTCTTCGGCGCGATCGGCTACGGCATCGCGGCGCTGGCGCTGCTCGGGCTGCCCGAGACGCGTGGGAAGGAGCTCGCGTGAACCGCACCAGCACCGAGGACCGCCCCCTGCTCCTCGTGGACGAGCACGCGCGCGCGTGGAGCCCCGCAACGGCCCGGGCCCGCTTCCGGGAGGGCCTCACGGGCCCCACGGCGGGGGTCGCGGCGGGCCACACCCAGGTCAACCTGATCTCGGTTCCCGCCGACTGGGCCTACGACATGCTGCTGTTCTGCCAGCGCAACCCCAAGCCCTGCCCGGTCCTCGACGTCACGGACGCCGGCTCCTGGACGACCGTGCTGGCCGACGGCGCGGACCTGCGCACCGACCTGCCGCGGTACCGGGTCTGGCGGGACGGTGAACTGGTGGACGAACCGACGGACGCGCGCCCGTACTGGCGGGATGACCTGGTGTCGTTCCTCATCGGGTGCAGCTTCACCTTCGAGTGGGCGCTGGGAGAGGCCGGCGTGCCGATCCGCCACGTCGAGCAGGGCCGCAACGTCCCCATGTACGTGACGAGCCGGCAGTGCCGCCCGGCGGGGCGGCTGCACGGGCCGCTGGTGGTGTCCATGCGGCCGGTGCCGCCCCGGCAGCTGGCGGCGGCGATCCGGGAGAGCAGCCTCATGCCTGCGGTGCACGGCAGCCCCGTGCACTGCGGCCATCCCTCCGGGCTCGGCATCGCCGACCTCGCCCGCCCCGACTTCGGGGACCCGGTGGACGCCGAGCCGGACGACATCCCGGTCTTCTGGGCCTGTGGAGTGACCCCGCAGGCGGCCGTGATGGCCTCGCGTCCGCCGTTCGCCCTCACGCACGCCCCGGGGCAGATGTTCCTCACCGACGCCCGCGACGAGCAGTACCGCGTGGCCTGACAGGAGACACGGCACATGACCTCGATCGACCTGAACGCCGACCTCGGCGAGGGCTTCGGCCGCTGGCGGCTCACCGACGACGAACGGCTGCTGTCCGTCGTCACCAGCGCCAACGTGGCGTGCGGCTTCCACGCCGGGGACGCGGTCACGATGCGCCGGGTGTGCGAGCTGGCGGCCGAGCGCGGGGTCCGGATCGGCGCCCAGGTGTCCTATCGGGACCTGGCCGGGTTCGGGCGGCGCGCGATGGACGTGCCGCCCGCCGAGCTGGCGGCCGAAGTCGCCTACCAGATCGGCGCTTTGGAGGTCTTCGCGCGTGCGGCCGGCGCCCGCGTGGCCTACGTCAAACCGCACGGCGCGCTCTACAACCGGGTGGTGCACGACGAGGAGCAGGCCGCCGCGGTCGTCGACGGCGTACTCCTCGCGGATGCCGCACTGCCCGTCCTCGGACTGCCCGGCTCGCGCCTGCTGACGCTTGCCGGGAAGGCCGGACTGCCGGTCGTCACCGAGGCGTTCGCGGACCGGGCCTACACCGACGCGGGCACCCTGGTGCCGCGCACCCTGGAGGGCGCCGTGGTGACCGACCCCGACGCCGTCGTGGAACGCTCCCTCACCCTGGCCCGTTCCGGCGAGGTCGTCTCCCGCTCGGGGACGCGCATCGAGGTACTCGCCCGTTCGCTGTGCCTGCACGGCGACACCCCGGGCGCGGTCGAGCTGGCCCGCCGGGTGCGCGAGCGGCTGGAGGCCTCGGGGGTCCGGGTGGAGGCCTTCGCATGAACGTGCTGCCCGTCGGCGAGGACGCCCTGCTCGTCGAGGTCTCCTCCGACGACGAGGCCCAGGCCCTGCACGCGGAGCTGCTGCGGCGCCGCGCGGAGGGATCCCTCTCGGCCCGCGAGATCGTGCCCGCGGCCCGCACGGTCCTCCTCGACGGCCTCGACGCCCCCGCCCGGCTGGCCGCCGAACTGACCACCGCCGAGCTGCCGTCCGCTCCACCACGCGCGGGTGCGGTCGTGGAGATCCCGGTGCGCTACGACGGCCCGGACCTGGCCGACGTCGCCGCGCACTGGCGCGTTCCGCAGAGCGAGGTCGCCCGCATCCACGCGGAGACGGAGTTCCGGGTCGCCTTCTGCGGCTTCGCACCCGGCTTCGGCTACCTCACCGGGCTGCCGCCGCGTTACGACGTCCCCCGCCGGGCCACCCCACGCACGGCCGTACCGGCGGGCTCGGTGGCGCTGGCGGGCCCCTACACGGGCGTGTACCCGCGCTCGTCCCCGGGCGGCTGGCAGCTGATCGGCACGACGGACATCGTCCTGTGGGACCACGCACGCGTACCGGCCGCGCTGCTGTCGCCGGGCACGCGCGTGCGGTTCGTCCCGGAGGCGGGGTCATGACGGACCGAGCGCTCGCAGTCGTCCGGGCCGGGGCCCTCACGACCGTGCAGGACGCGGGTCGCCCCGGCCATGCCCACCTCGGCGTTCCCCGCTCCGGGGCACTGGACGGGCCCGCCGCGGACCTGGTCAACCGGCTCGTCGGCAATCCACCGGGGGCGGCCGTGCTGGAGACGACCCTCAACGGTTGTGCCGTTCGCCCCCGTTCCACCGTCACCGTGGCGGTCGCGGGCGCGCCCTGCCGGGTCACGGTGGACGGGCGGCCCATGGCCTGGGGTGCGCCGGTGCGGGTGCCCGCGGGGGCGCTGCTGGACGTCGGGCCCGCGGAGTCGGGCGTGCGCGCGTACGTCGGGTTCGCCGGGGGCATCGCGGTCGAGCCGGTGCTGGGCAGCCGGTCGACGGACCTGCTGTCGGGGCTGGGACCGCCCCCGCTCGCGGACGGGACGGTGCTGCCCCTCGGCCGGCCGGGGGGCGTGCACGCGCGCGTGGACGTCGTCCCGCAGCCGGCGCCCCCGGCCGAGCTGGTGCTGCGGGTGACGCTCGGCCCGCGCGACGGCTGGTTCACGCCGCAGGCCGTCCGTGCCTTCGTCTCCAGCGCCTTCAGGGTGTCCTCGGCGAGCAACCGCATCGGGCTGCGCACGGAGGGACCCGCCCTGGAGCGGGCCCGGCCGGGCGAACTGCCCAGCGAGGGCATGGTGCTGGGCGCCGTGCAGGTCCCGCCCGACGGCAGACCGGTGGTGTTCCTGGCCGACCATCCGACCACCGGGGGCTATCCGGTGATCGCCGTGGTCCGCACGGCCGACCTCCCCGCCGCCGCCCAGGCGGTTCCCGGCACGCCGGTCCGCTTCGTGGCCGTACGCCGCCGCTGATCCGTCCGGACCGGGCACAGCTGAAGTGACCGTTGGGCGCGCTGAATCCTCCCGACCGAGCACAGCTGAACCGACCCTTCGACGCCGCCGAACCCTCCCGACCGAGCACAGCTGAACCGACCCTTCGACGCCGCCGAACCCTCCCGACCGAGCACAGCTGAACCGACCCTTCGACGCCGCCGAACCATCCCGACCGGTCACGGCCGACCGGCCGGGGCCGCCGACAGGCCCGAGAGTGCGGCGGACACCGCGGCCGAGGCCCGCAGGTCGAGCCGGGCGCTCGTGCCCCGGGCGCGGTGCCGGAGTTCGTCGGCGGCCAGGGTCAACAGCTGGGGCAGCAGGTCGGTGCACCGGCGGGCCACCCAGCCGGTACCGGCCGTGGCAAGCCACCGCAGGCTCGCCGACCTGGTCGGGTCGGGGAACTCGGGCTCGGCCGTGGGCGCGGGCCCCGTCGCGAGGCCGTGCTCGGCGAGCAGCGCGTGGAAGCGCAGGGCGAGTTGCCGGTGCCCGCGTTCGCCCGGGTGCAGCCGATCCGCGCTCCACAGAGCACGGTCGGTGACCCAGTCGCCCTCGCACGCGTGCAGGTGCAGGGCCTCGTACCGCTGGGACAGGGCGTGCACCACCGTGTTCACGGCCCGTTGCCGCCGGGCCAGCGGGTGGGCGAGAGGCCCGGGCAGGCCGAGCATGGTGCCCGGGTCGGGCAGGCAGGCGGTGAGCAGGACCGCGCCCTGCTCGCTGCATGCCGCGTACACCCGGTCGAGCCGCGCGGCCACGGCCCCGATGTCGAAGGTGCAGCGCAGGCTGTCGTTGACGCCGACGACGACGGACACCAGGTCGGGCCGCAGCTCCAGCCCGGCCGGCAGCTGCCGCTCCAGGACGTCCCGGGTCTGTGCCCCGCTCACCGCGAGGTTGGTGAACCCGACCCGCTCCCCGGCGAGCCCGCGTGCGAGCAGCGCGGCCCAGCCACGCCACACGCCGTCACCGACGGGATCCCCCACGCCCTCGGTGAGCGAGTCCCCGAGGGCCACGAACCTCAGGGGCCCCTCGCGCCGCGGGGGTCTCATGCCGCGCCCCGGGGCGCGAACGGCCGGGTGGGACGCACCGGCACGGCCGCGTCGTGCGCGGCGAGGAACGCGTCGACCGCCGCGTCCCACCCGAAGCACTCCGCACGCGCGCGTGCCGCCTCGCGCCGGTCCGGCTCCAGGCGTTCCAGCAGCAGGTCCACGGCGTCCGCGAAGGCGTCCCCGCGGTTCGCCGCGACGGCACCGGCGGAACCGATCACCTCCGACAGCGCGGACGAGGCACTCGCCACCACGGGCGTACCGCAGGCCAAGGCCTCCAGCGCGGCGAGCCCGAAGGTCTCGGCGGGCCCCGGTGCCAACACCACGTCGGCGGACGCCTGGAGCGCGCCGAGCAGCCGGCGGTCAAAGACGTGCCCGAGGAAGGTGACCGGCAGGCCGCTCTCGCGCGCCCGCTGTTCGAGCCGCGCGCGCAGCGGGCCGTCCCCGGCCACCACCAGCACGGCCCGGTGCCCGCGCCGCCGCAGCGCCTGCAGGGCGTCCAGCGCCGTGCCGGGCCGCTTCTCCACGGACAGCCGCGAGCACATCACGAGCAGTGTCTCGTCCTCGCGCGCGTGCCGGGCCCGTACCTGCGGGTCGCGCAGCGCCGGGTGCCGCTGCATCAGGTCGACGCCGAGCGGTGCCCGGACGACGTTGCGGGCCCCGATCCGTACGAACTCCCGCTCGGCGAACTCGGTGGTGCACACCACGCGCGCGTAGGTGTGGGCCGTGCGGATGTTGAGGGCGTCGGCGGCACGCCGGGCGGCCGCCTCGGGCAGGCCCCAGGTGCGCAGCACCCCGTCGGCCGACTCGTGGGAGACCATCACCGCCGGGATCCGGGCGCGTCGCGCCCATCTGCCGGTCCACCGCAGGGTCGTCCGGTCGGACACCTCCAGCCGGTCCGGCGCGAGTTCCTCCAGGAGCCGGGTCACCCGCCGCCTGTCGGTGAGGACGCGGTATCCGCCGGTGCCGGGCAGCAGCGGTCCGGGGAGGGTGATGACCCGCCCCTGCTCGGTCTCGCGGTCGCTCATCCGCTCACCGGGGACCACGAGGACGGGGTCGTGCCCCGCCGCCTTGAAGCCCTTGCCGAGCTCGCGCAACGCGGTGCGCAGTCCGCCGGACGCGGGGGCGACGAAGTTGGCGAGCCGGACGATCCGCAGCGACCTGCGGTCGCCGCTGCCGGAACGGGAGTCGCTCATGCCGCCACCGCCGTCCGGCGTCCGGCGAGCACCTGCGCGTAGTGACCGATCAGCCGGTCGCCGACGGCCACCCAGGTGCGGCCCTCGACGGTGGCGCGCCCGGCGGCGCCGTAGCCGGCCCGCAGCCCGGCGTCGGCGGCCAGGGATCGCACCGCGTCGCGGACGGCGGCCGCGTCGTGGGGCGGGACCAGCAGCCCGGTGCGCCCGTGCGCGACCAGGTCGAGCGGGCCGCCCGCGGCGGGCGCCACCACGGGCAGGCCGCTGGCCATGGCCTCCTGGACCGTCTGGCAGAAGGTCTCGAAGGGGCCCGTGTGCGCGAAGACGTCGAACGAGGCGAAGACCCGGGCGAGGTCGTCACCGGTGCGCCGGCCGAGGAAGACGGCGCCGGGCAGCGCCTGCTCCAGGCCGGGCCGGCTGGGGCCGTCGCCGACGATCACGACCCGGACGCCCTCCAGGCCGCAGGCACCGGCAAGGAGTTCGACCTGCTTCTCGGGGGCGAGCCTGCCGACATAGCCGACGATCAGCTCGCCGTTCGGGGCGAGTGCGCGGCGCAGGGCATCGTCGCGCCGGTCGGGCCGGAACCGCTCGGTGTCCACACCGCGCGGCCACAACCGGACCCGGGGCACCCCGTGGGTCTCCAGGTCGTGCAGGGCCGCGCTGGACGGCGCGAGGGTGAGGTCGGCGGCGCCGTGCACGGCGCGGATGCGCCGCCAGGCGGCGGCTTCCCCGGCGCCCATGTACGTACGTGCGTAACCGGCCAGGTCGGTCTGGTAGACGGCGACGGCGGGGAGGCCGAGGCGCGCGGCGGCGGCCATGCCCCGCACGCCGAGGACGAAGGGACTGGCGAGGTGGACCACATCGGCACGGTGCTCGACGAGGGTGGCGGCCAGGCGGCGGCTGGGGAGGGCGACGCGGACCTGGGGGTAGCCGGGGAGCGGGAGGGAGGGGACGTGCACGACGGGGCACGGCGCGAAGGCGTCGGGCTTGTTCCCCGGTGCGGGGGCCGGGGCGACGACGACGGGGGCGTGACCGCGATCGACGAGGTGCCGTGCGGTCTGGAGCGCGCAGTGGGCCACGCCGTTCACGTCGGGGGGAAAGGATTCGGTCACTATGACGACACGCATACCCGTGTTGTCGCCGTGCCGGACGTGGCCGCGTCAACGTGGATCTTTCCGGGCGAGGAACGTCCCATGAGCGTTCTGAGGCGCACCCGCGCAGGTCAGGCGGTGTCCATGCACTCCTGACCCGCGGGTCACCCCCCGTTCACCCTTCAGGCGCGAATCCGCCCCGGCAGCCCGTCGAGAAGGGGCACCCAGCGGTCACACCGCGGTCTCCTCGGGACCGATCCTGCTGCGTACGGCAGTCTGCACCTCGGCTTCCTCGGCCGGGTCGGCGGCGAGCCGGCGCAGTCGCTCGACGACGCGGGTGTCTCCGGTCTCGGCGTGCCGGGCGGCGATCTCCCGGGTGGTCTCCTCGCAGTCCCACAGGCACTCGACGGCGAAGCCGGTGGCGAAGGAGGGGTCGGTGGCGGCGAGGGCCCGGGCGGCCCGGCCGCGCAGATGGGAGGAGGCGGTCTCACGGTAGACGTGGCGGAGTACGGGTGCGGCGCAGGCGATGCCGAGCCGTCCGGTGCCGTCCACGAGGGTCCACAGGGTCTGCGCGTCGGGGCCTTCGCCCCGTACGGCCTCCCGTAGCGCCGCGAGGACCAGGTCGCGGTCGTGCGCCCCGCCCCGGCAGGCGAGGACGCGTCCGGCGGCCGCGCCCAGCGCGTCCGGCCGCCGGGCCCAGCCGCGCGCCCGGTCCACGGCGGCGAGCGAGCGCATCCGTTCGAAGGCGTCGACGGCCGCGTCCACGACGAGCGTCGAGCCGGTGGCCACGGCGCCCTCGATCAGATCGAGGGCCTCCGGATCGTTGCCGTCTGCGAGGTACCTGAGGGCCGTGCACCGCGCGCCGTCGCTGCCGTCCTTCGCAGCCCGGACGATCTCGGCCCGGTCCTCGGGACCCGCCACCGCGGTGAGACACCGGGCGGCCGGCACATGGAGGGCGGCACCCCGATCGATGCCCTGCTGGGCCCATTCGAAGACGGCCTGCACGCTCCAGCCCGGCCGGGGGCCGGAGGGGCGCATCTGCCGCTGCCAGCGGTCGAAGCAGCCCGTCTCATGAGCGGCACGCACACGTGTGGCGACGGATTCGCGCGGATCCTCCGCCCACAGCCGCCAGGGCCGCGGTTCGAAGGCGTCCCGCACGGTGGCGGCCAGCTCGGCATCGCCCTCCGGGTCGGCGGGGAACCGGGCGAGCACGGGAGCGGCGAGGGCACGCAGGCCCGCGTCGTCGTCCCTGAGGGCCAGCTCGTCGAGGGCCCAGGCCCAGTTGGAGCCGTGTGCGGCGTACCTGCGCAGCAGTTCGAGCGCGTCCCGCCTGCCGTAGGAGGCGAGGTGCCCGAGGACGGCCAGGGCGAGCCCGGTGCGTGACTCGTCGCTGTCGAGGACGTCCTCGGCGCCGAAGAGATGGGCCTCGACCTCGTCCAGCTCGCCGTTCAGGTCGAGGTAGAGGCGGGCGTAGTAGAGGGAGCGGTTCTCCACCTGCCAGTCGTGGCGGGGATCGCGCAGCACACAGTGGTTCAACGCCGCCAGCGCCTCGGGGCGCGGGGCGGTGAGCGCGTGCAGCGTGCCGTCGCCGCGGCCCCGCTGGAGCAGGCCGAGCAGCGTACCGCTGGGCGCTATGACCGGATCGAACATGGGAAACAGCCTCACATCAAGCGTCGACGCAACCGGGGACGTGTACTACCTGGCCGCGTGACAACACGTCGGAGTGCCCGCCGTTTCCTGCTTGCTGTAGACCATTTCCTCTGCCTCTCGTCGGTGGCCCTTGCGGACCGCGTCACGGCCCGCGCGGTGCGGCAAAACCTGCCCAACCATCACGTCCGTGAACCACGTCGTCATGATGACTCGGCACTTCCGTCTGCCGCGACCGAAATTTCGGCGGCCCTTTACCGCCTCCCCCGTTTTCGTTGTCGTTCCAGGTCAGACCGGTCGGCTCAGTGCTCGCCGAACAGTTCGAGCAATTCCGTCCGGCCGAACATCCGGGCGGTGTCGACCGCCGAGGGCGTGCCGGCGGACGGGTCGGCTCCGCCCTCCAGGAGGGCCTTGATCACGTCTGTCTCGCCCTTGAAGACCGCCCCGGCGAGCGGGGTCTGGCCTCGGTCGTTCACGCGGTCGGCCTCGGCGCCGCGGTCGAGCAGGGCGCGCACCGCCTCGGAGTGACCGTGGTAGGCGGCGAGCATCACGAGCGAGTCGCCGCGGTCATTGGTGAGGTTGGCCGGAACGCCTGCGTCCACATAGGCCACGAGCGGCTCGGTCCGTCCCCGCCGGGCCAGATCGAAGATCTTGGTCGCCAGCTCCACGACCTCGGGGTCGGGGACTTCGGTCATCGGACGGACCGCCTCTCCACTGCACATCATCTCGGGTGCGTACGCCTGCGAGGGCGCAGCCGTACGAGTGAATCGCCAGGGTACTGGCTCGCGCTGCACATGACCCGATGTGCCCGAGGTAAAGATCAGCGCAGACCGGGACCAGCGCAACCGCCGGCTCGACCAGGCCCGGGACCACTCCGCCGCCCGAGGGTGAATAGTACGAATTTCACCCAGTTGCACCTTTTATCGCATGGATACATCCTGTGAGCCTGGAAGTACTCATGGTGACTGTCCCCGCGAACCAGGAGAACACAAATGATCCTCTCCATCTCAGGCGTGGTCCTGCTCGGCATCGTCGTCTTCATCTTCTTCCGCAAGGACGGCCTGAAGGCGTCGCATGCCGTGGTCGCCATGCTGTTCGGCTTCTATCTGGCGAGTACCGCCATCGCCCCGAGCATCAAGGCCGGCGGCGAGAGCCTGGCGAGCCTCCTGGGCGGAATCAAGTTCTGACGCCCCCGTTCCCCGTACGCATCCCGCCCGTACGCACTCTCTGGAGGCATTAGTGGCCCGGCGCCCCCTCCCCCGCATTCTGAGCAACGGCAGCGCGCAGCTGGCCCGGAGCCGGGAGCTGGCCCGGACGGCCGCCGACAGCGCCACCGACGTCCTCCACCCGCTGATCACGCTCACGCGGGGTCTGCGCCGGCTGGCAGCGGCCGGGCGGCGCAGATGGACCGAGACCCCCAAGGAGCGACGGGGGGCGCTGCTGTTCCTGGTGGCCTCCGTCATCCTGGTCGTGGCGCTGGTGCCGTACGGACCGCTGCTCGCCGCCATCACCCTGATGGCGGCGGCGGCCTGGCAGGGCCGGGACCGCTCTACGGCGGCGTCCGACGGGCCCGACGAGTCGCAGGCCCAGCGGCTGAAGTCGCTGTACGAGGCGCTCGTGCCGTACTTCTCCGCCGCCGAGGACCCAGAGCCGCTGTACTCCCACGGCGGCGCGTGGGACAAGGCTTTTCCCACCTACGCGTTCGACGGCGACGGCCGGATCTCGCAGCTGGTGGTCCGCTACCCGGCGTACTTCACCGACAGCGAGCCCGAGGCCCGCGCCCGGATCGAGCACCTCCTCGCGGCCAAGTCGGGCCGGGGCCGCGAGTACCACTTCACGTGGGACGAGGAGGGCAACCAGTTGACGGTGGGCGTGCTCCTGCCGCTGCCCGTCGACATCGCCGCCCAGCGTTTCGTCACCACCCCCGGCGAGACGGTCCTGGGTTTCACGGACCCCACCCGGGTCCAGCGCACGCTCCCCGTCACCCACGGGGAGCGGCAGCGGGACGTGCCGCCGGTCGTCTGGCGCACGGGCCTGCGCTCCACCGAGCCGCACCTGCTCGCTCTCGGCCAGCCGGGCAGCGGCACCTCCACCCTGTTGCGGTCCATCGCCCTGCAGGCCCTGCGGCACGGCGACGTGATGATCGTCGACGGAGGCGGCACCGGCGAGTACGCCTGCCTGACCGGCAGGGACGGCGTCCTGGCCGTCGAAGCGGGGCTCGCCGGGGTCATGGCGAGCCTGGAGTGGGCCGCGACCGAGACCGAGCGCCGCCTCATCGCCGCCAACCGCGCCCACCAGGCGGGTGATCCGCCGCCCGAGGACACCAAGCGCCCGCTGTGGATCCTCCTGGACCGCCCCACGGCGTTCACCCACCTGGCGGCCGCCGACGGCCGCAAGGACCCGCAATCCCTCCTCCAGGTCCCCCTCCGGCACGGCCGCCCGGCGAACGTGACGGTGGTCGTGGCCGACCAGCTGGACAGCGTGGACGCTCTGAGCGATCCGGTTCGCCGGCACACCCGCGCCCGGGTGATCCTGGGTCCGGCCACGGCGGACCAGCTCGAATCGGTCCTGGGCGCGCTCCCGCACACCACGTTGATCGACGTGCTCCCGCCGGGCCGCGGATACGCCCGCCTGGGCACGGGCGCGGTCCACCGCCTCCAGGTCCCGGCCACGCCGAACCCCTACGACGACGCCGCGCCCGACGCCCTCTGCGAGGCGGTCCTGGACCTCCTCCCGCCGCGCACGGCCCCGGCGGACGGCGAGACGATCCCGGAGCAGGACCCGTCGGAAGGCGAGTCGGCACCGGGGCCGGCGGATGCGGAAGAAGAGCCGGCTCCGGTGAAACCGCAGACGTCCGAGGCGGTACCGGTCGTCGCCGATGAACGCCTGCCGGACCCGGCACCGGCCCTCACCGAAGAACCCCTGCCGGACCAGGTACCGGTCCTCGCCAAGGAGACGTAGCCGCGGACTGCGTGCCGTTGGGGGTGCACCGCCCCCAGCACCCCCACCCGGCCCGCCCGGCCCGCCCTACGCCACGAACGTACGCGGCGGCTCGGCGCTCCCCACGGCACCGCTCTCCACGAGTCCCGCCGCCGCGGCCAACCGCACGGCCGCCTCCTCGGCCACCGCCCCGCCCACGGTGAACGGCAGCCGCACATACCCCTCGAACGCCCCGTCCACCCCGAACCGCGGCCCGGACGGCACCCGAACCCCCACGCGCTCCCCCGCCTCGGCCAGCCGCGACCCGGACAGGCCCCCGGTCCGCACCCAGAGCGTCAGCCCGCCCCGAGGCACTTCGAACTCCCACGCGGGCAGCTCCCGCCGCACCGCGGCCACCAGCTCGTCCCGGTTCGCCCGGGCCTGCTCCCGCCGCACCTCCACGGCCTGCTCCCAGCCTCCGGTCCCGAACAGCCAGTTCACCGCCAGCTGCTCCAGCACCGGTGTGCCGAGATCGGCGTACGCACGGGCGGCGACCAGACTGCGGATCACGTCCGGGGCGGCCCGCACCCATCCGATCCGCATCCCGGCCCAGAAGGCCTTGCTCGCCGACCCCACCGTGATCACCGTGGACCCGGCCGGGTCGAACGCGCACACCGGCCGCGGCATCCGCACCTCCGGGTCGAGCCACAGCTCGCTCATCGTCTCGTCGGCGATCAGCACGGTTCCCGCGGACCGCGCCGCGTCCACCAGCCGCCTGCGCTGGTCCTCGTCCGCGAGTGCCCCGGTCGGGTTGTGGAAGTCGGCGACGACGTAGGCGATGCGCGGGGCGGCGTCCCGCAGGACCTGCCGCCAGCGGTCCATGTCCCACCCGGTGAGCCCCTCGGCCATGGCGACGGGCACCAGCCGCGCCCCGGCCTCCCGCATCAGCTGGAGGATGTTGGCGTACGAGGGCGACTCGACTGCGATGCGCTCGCCCCGCCCGGCGAACAGATGGCAGATGGCGTCGATCGCGCCCATCGCGCCAGTCGTCACCATGATCTGCTCGGGCATGGTCGGGATCCCGCGGGCGGTGTACCGCTCGGCGATCATCGCCCGCAGCGCGGGCAGCCCGGCGGGGTAGTCGCCGTGCGTGTGCGCGTAGGGCGGCAGTTCCTCCAGTGCGCCCTGGACGGCCCGGGTGAGCCAGGGCTCGGGAGCGGGGAGCGCGGCGCAGCCGAGGTCGATCAGCGAGCCGAGGGCCTCCGGTGGGAGGGGCTCCAGCCCCCGGGCGGGCAGCGGGTTCCCGGCCGGGACGGCGGTCCAACTGCCCGCGCCCCGCCGGGACTCCAGGAACCCCTCACTGCGCAGCGCCTCGTACGCGGCGGCGACCGTCGTGCGGCTGACGGACAGGGAGAGGGCGAGTTCACGTTCGGCGGGCAGCCGGGCCGCCACCGGGACGCGTCCCTCGAGCACCAGCAGGCGAATGCCGTCCGCGAGCGCGCGGTAGGCCGGCGGCCGGCGCGTGCCGGGTCCCGCCGGGCGGTCCTGCTGGGAGCTGAGGAGCCGCGCGAGCTGTGCCGCACCCACGGCCGAGGTCCATTCCGCCATCGAAATCAGTCCACCTTCCCCGGATTGGCCATGGATGGCCTCTCCATCCAAGCCACAGGGTGTCATGAAGCAGTCCACTACCACCACTGGGGGCACGTCATGTCCACGCAGGGGCGCCTCGCCCGTCGGCTCGTCCAGCTCTACGCGGGTCTCGCGCTCTACGGCGCGAGTTCGGCGCTGCTCGTCCGGTCGGGGCTCGGGCTGGAGCCGTGGAACGTGCTGCACCAGGGTCTCGCCGAGCGGACCGGTCTGTCGATCGGTGCCGTGCTGACCCTGGTGGGCGCCGCGGTGCTGCTCGCGTGGCTCCCGCTGCGGCAGCGGCCGGGCCTGGGCACGATCTCCAACGTGCTGGTCATCGGCATGGCGATGGACGCGACGCTGGCGCTGGTGCCCGACGCGCACGGCCCGGCGCCGCGCATCGCCCTGATGGTGGCGGGGATCGTCCTGAACGGCGCGGCGACCGGCCTGTACATCGCGGCCCGCTTCGGCCCGGGCCCGCGCGACGGCCTCATGACCGGACTGCACCGGCTCACGGGCGTCTCGATCCGCCTGGTCCGCACGGGCATCGAGCTCACGGTCGTGGCGACCGGCTTCGCCCTGGGCGGCACCGTCGGCATCGGCACCCTCCTGTACGCCATGGCGATCGGTCCGCTCGCCCAGATGTTCCTGCGTGTGTTCGCCGTCCCTCCGGCATCCGGCGGTGGTACGGCCGTTGCCACCGGTCAACCCCGAGGAGCGATACTGCGATCGTGACCCCGCGGATACGCCATCCCTACCTCGACCATCCCGGCCCGATCGCCTTCGCCCACCGGGGCGGGGCCGCGGACGGCCTGGAGAACACCGTGCGGCAGTTCCGGCGCGCAGTCGAGGCGGGTTACCGGTACATCGAGACCGACGTCCACGCCACGCTGGACGGCAGGCTCGTCGCCTTCCACGACGCGACGCTGGACCGGATGACGGACGGCGGGGGCCGGATCGCCGACCTGCCGTGGCACGAGGTACGGCAGGCCCGGGTGGCGGGCGAGGAGCCGCTCCCCCTCTTCGAGGAGCTCCTGGAAACCTTCCCCGACGTGCGCTGGAACGTGGACGTCAAGGCGGAGGGCGCCCTGCTGCCCTTCCTCGACCTGGTCGGGCGGACGAACTCCTGGGACCGGGTGTGTCTCGGCTCGTTCTCCGATGCGCGGGTGGTGCGCGCCCAGCGGCTGGCCGGCCCGCGCCTGGCCACGTCGTACGGCACACGGGGCGTGCTCAACCTGCGACTTCGCTCCTGGGGGCTGCCGGCGGCGGTGCGCCGCTCGGCGGTGGCCGCGCAGGTCCCCGAGATCCAGTCCGGCATCCAGGTCGTGGACCGGCGCTTCCTGCACACCGCCCACGCGCGCGGGCTCCAGGTGCACGTGTGGACCGTCAACGACGCCGAGACGATGCACCGGCTCCTGGACCTGGGTGTGGATGGCATCATGACCGATCACATCGACACACTGCGCAAGGTCATGGAGGACCGCGGCGTCTGGGTCTGAGACCCCGGGCACCTCCGCTCCGCGCGTTCACGGGGAAGCGAGGGCGCGGGTGGGCAACGACACCGTGCGGACACCACCGGCCGACGGGGCCGCGGAGCTGAGACGCGAACAGCGCGGCTGGTACTTCTACGACTGGGCCTGCTCCGTCTACTCGACGAGCGTGCTCACCGTGTTCCTCGGCCCCTATCTGACGTCGGTCGCCGAGTCGGCGGCCGACGCCGACGGGTACGTCCACCCCCTGGGCATCCCGGTGCGGGCCGGGTCCTTCTTCGCGTACTCGGTGTCCGTGTCGGTGATCGTGGCCGTCCTGGTGATGCCCCTGGTCGGCGCGGCCGCCGACCGCACCGGCCGCAAGAAGCCCCTCCTCGCGGCCGCCGCCTACACCGGCGCCACGGCCACGGCGGCCATGTTCTTCCTGGACGGCGACCGCTACCTGCTGGGCGGTGCCCTGCTGATCGTCGCCAACGCCGCGCAGTCCGTGGCGATGATGCTCTACAACTCCTACCTGCCGCAGATCGCCCCGCCCGAGCAGCGGGACGCGGTGTCCTCCCGCGGGTGGGCCTTCGGCTACGCGGCGGGCTCGCTGGTCCTCGTCGCGAACCTGGTCCTCTACACCGGGCACGACGGCTTCGGCCTCTCCGAGAGCACGGCGGTCCGCATCTGCCTGGCATCGGCCGGCCTGTGGTGGGGTGCGTTCGCCCTCATTCCGCTGCGGCGGCTGCGCGATCGCAGGACCGCCGGCCGCGAGGCGGCCCTCCCGGGTTTCCGGCAGCTGGCGGCGACCGTCCGCGACATGCGCCGCCATCCGCTGACACTGGCCTTCCTGCTCGCCTACCTCGTCTACAACGACGGCATCCAGACGGTGATCTCCCAGGCCTCGATCTACGGCTCCGAGGAACTGGGCCTCGGGCAGTCCACGCTCATCGGCGCCGTCCTGCTGGTGCAGGTGCTGGCGGTGGCGGGCGCGCTGGCCATGGGCCGGCTGGCCCGGCTGTACGGGGCCAAGCGCACGATCCTGGGGTCATTGGTCGCCTGGACGGTGACGCTGGCGGCCGGGTACTTCCTGCCGGCCGGGGCGCCGGTGTGGTTCTTCGCGCTCGCCGCCGGGATCGGCCTGGTCCTCGGCGGCAGCCAGGCGCTGTCCAGGTCCCTGTTCTCCCATTTGATCCCGCCGGGCAAAGAGGCCGAATACTTCTCGGCGTACGAGATGAGCGACCGCGGCATGAGCTGGCTCGGGCCGCTGCTGTTCGGCGTGACCTACCAGCTGACGGGGAGCTACCGGGACGCGATCATCTCGCTGGTGGCCTTCTTCGTTCTCGGATTCGCCCTGCTCGCCCGGGTCCCGGTGCGGCGTGCGATCGCCGAAGCGGGGAATCCGGTTCCTGACAGGATTTAGCACTCGGAGCGAAAGGGCTGTAGTGTACGCGTTTGGCCTGCCTGGCGTACCGTTACTGCGCGTCAAAGATGCCGAAACGCTGGGTTATATCTGTTATCAGATGTGACAAACCGGGCGCTGGTGGGTACAACAAGGGCGGCTACGACGGCGACGCATGACCCGGAACGAGACCCGGAACGGGAATCTTTACCGCCGACCGGACGTTGACCGGATGACGACGACAGCGACACCTGTCCTGTGGGCGACAAGCCCGGGAGGCACGATTCATGAGTGAGCGAGCTCTTCGCGGCACGCGCCTCGTGGTGACCAGCTACGAGACGGACCGCGGCATCGACCTGGCCCCGCGCCAGGCCGTGGAGTACGCATGCGAGAAGGGGCACCGGTTCGAGATGCCCTTCTCGGTCGAGGCGGAGATCCCGCCGGAGTGGGAGTGCAAGGTCTGTGGGGCCCAGGCACTCCTCGTGGACGGCGATGTCCCTGAAGAGAAGAAGGGCAAGCCCGCGCGTACGCATTGGGACATGCTGATGGAGCGGCGCACCCGTGAGGAACTCGAAGAGGTCCTCGAGGAGCGCCTGGCGGTTCTGCGTTCCGGAGCGATGAACATCGCCGTTCATCCCCGTGACAGCCGCAAGTCGGCATAATCCCCCAGGGCCTGGCCCGAACAACAGCGCATCACAAGACCGCGGGCGCCGTACGCGAAGTACGGCGCCCGCGGTCTTGTGCGTGCGCGGCGCACGGGCGCGGGCACCCGTGTGCCCGGCACGGGCGCGTGCACCCGGGATCAGTGCGTCAGCGTCAGCGGCGGATCAGTGCGTCAGCGGCGGGCGCGGCGGCTGCGGGGCGTCCCCCGGCTCGTCCCTGATGACCTCGCCCTGGACGACCTTGCCGTCGGGCCGGTGCATACGGGCCTGCTGGAAGGCACCGCCCAGGCCGCCCGCGCCGGCCTCCCGGAGCTTGCGCTCGAAGGTGCGTTCCGCAGAGCGACTCACGATCTTCTGGACCGGCGGCAGCAGCAGGAGCAGACCCACGGCGTCCGACACCAGGCCGGGGATCATGAGGAGCAGGCCGCCCAGCATCATCAGGCCGTTGCCCTCGCTGTTGGACCGGCCCGCTTCGGGCATCACACCGCTCTGCTGCTGTTGCAGCGCCTCGGAGAGCTTGCGGAAGGCCCGCCGTCCGGCCCGCTTGATGACGACCGAGCCGAGGACGAGGCCCGCCAGCAGAACGAGGAAGACCACCAGCCCGCTGGTCGCCCCCGCGACCAGGGTGAGCAGCCAGATCTCCAGCACGAGCCACGCGGCGACGCCCAGCGGCAGGAACGTACGCAGCCGGGAGCGCTTGGGCCGGGCAGGGGACAGCGGGGTCTGAGCGCCAGTCGTCATGCCTCCAGTGTGCCTGGCCCCGGCTCAGCGCGGGATAAGGCCACCATCAGCTGTTTCTGTGAGCGGACCCTCCGCGAGCGGCGCGCCCTCACTCCTTCGCGGGCTTGCCGCCACGCCCCGTGACCTTGCCGACCCGCTCCCCCACGCCCCACGCCGTGACGCGCCACAGCGCCTCGACGAGGATGTCGCGGCTCATCTTGGAGTCGCCCAGTTCGCGCTCGACGAACGTGATGGGCACCTCGATCACGTGATAGCCGGCCTTGACCGCGCGGCGGGCGAGGTCGACCTGGAAGCAGTACCCCTGGGAGGCGACATCGTCGAGGCCGAGGCCCTCCAGGGTCTCGCGACGGAACGCACGGTAGCCGCCGGTGATGTCGCGCAACGGCAGATCGAGCGCCAGCCGTGAGTAGAGGCTGCCGCCCCGGGAGATCACCTCGCGGGACTTCGGCCAGTTCACCACGCGGCCGCCCGGCACCCATCGCGAGCCCAGCACCAGGTCGGCGCTCTTGAGGGCGGTGAGCAGGCGGGGCAGTTCCTCGGGCTGGTGGGAGCCGTCGGCGTCCATCTCGATCAGGACGCCGTAGTCGCGCTCCAGGCCCCAGCGGAAGCCCGCGAGGTAGGCGGCGCCCAGGCCCTCCTTGCCCTTGCGGTGCAGCACGTGGACGTGGTCGTCCTCGACGGTCAGCTCGTCGGCGAGCTTGCCCGTGCCGTCCGGGCTGTTGTCGTCGGCCACGAGTACGTGCGCCTCGGGGACGGCCTCGCGTACCCGGCCGACGATGCTCTTGATGTTCTCCGCCTCGTTGTAGGTCGGGATGATCACCAAGGCCGTGCCGAGCGGGCCGAACTTCCTCACCCGGGCTTCTGCCGCGAGGGTTCCGTCGCCGTCGTTCACTGCTGCCCCTTCATGTTCATACGCAGAGGTCCACCATAGTGGGCCCGGCCTGCGATGACGTGACAGGACGTTCGAATCGTGGTGTCGGATCCGGAAGACGGGGGTAGGAGCGCACCTCCGGGTGCGCGCGTGCGGCGGATGGGGGCCCGGCACCCTTCGGGCCGACCTGGGATCCGCTGGCTGCGGATCGACCGAAAGCCGTTGTCTACTGAGCGCGCGGGCCCCACCCGGGTCACACCTCCCCGACCGGCCGGAACGTTCCCTCGGCGCTGCGTCGGCCTGAGCCTGGCTCCCAGTGACGGTGCCGCGGTGCGGCACACCGTCCCTGACCCGGCGGCGCCGCGGCGAGTGCTCGGACGTTCCCCGGTCGGGCGTCCGGTGGTGGACTCGGCCGAACCTACCGGCCTCCTGCGGCCGCCTGTCAACAGCCGTTTGACCTGCGCCTCTCGCGGCAAAGCCCTGGTCAGCGCCGAGGATTCGCAGGTCGCGCGCCGGGGCTGCGGCGCGCGACTTCATGCGCGCCACCCCCGTAGATCACTCGCCCGGCCGTACGAAGACCGTGCGTCCGCCCACCACGGTGCGCAGACAGACGGGCAGGTCGTGGCCCGGGGTGAGGTCGGGAAGACCCGGCGTGCCGGAGCGGGGATCCGTCGACCAGCGGGCGACGCGGTCGTCCGGGGCCTGCACGACGAGTTCGCCGGTGCGCCAGACGGCGTAGTCGGCGGGGGCGCCCGGGACCAGAACGCCCGCGTCGTCCCGTCCCACGGCCCGCCAGCCGCCGCGCGTGTGCGCCGTGAAAGCGGCGCGCACGGAGACGCGGTGCTCCGGTGTGCGGTGGAAGGCGGCGGCCCGGACCGTGCCCCAGGGGTCGAGCGGGGTCACCGGGCTGTCGGAGCCGAAGGCGAGCGGGACACCGGCGCGCAGCAGGGCCGCGAAGGGGTTCAGGCCACGGGCCCGCTCGGCGCCCAGACGCTGCGCGTACATGCCCTCCTCGCCGCCCCACAGGGCGTCGAACGCGGGCTGCACCGATGCGGTGAGGCCGAGTTCGGCGAAGGCGGCGACACTCTCCGGAGTGAGCATCTCGGCGTGCTCGACGCGGTGCCGGGCGGCCCGGATCCGGCCGAGCCCGAGCTTCTCGGCGGCGGCGCGCACCCCTTCCACCACGGCGTCCACGGCCGCGTCGCCGATGGCGTGGAAACCGGCCTGCAGGCCCGCCTCGGTGCAGGCCACCACATGCGCCGCGACCGCGTCGGCGTCCAGGTAGGCGACGCCGGTGTGCGCGGCGTCGGCGTACGGCTGGTGCAGACAGGCCGTGTGCGAGCCGAGGGCGCCGTCGACGAACAGGTCCCCCGCGGCGCCGGCCGCGCCCAGCTCCCGTGCCTTGACGACGTCCTGTTCCGCCCAGTAGCCGACGACCCGCGGCCCGGGCTCCTTGCCCGCGAGGCGCAGCAGGCCGGTGAAGTCGTCCTCCGAGGAGATCTCCGGCCCGGCGCACTCGTGGAGCGTGCCGATCCCGAGCGAGACGGCGTGCGCGAGCGCGGCGCGCTGGGCGTCGCCGCGCTGCTGCGGCGTGACGGCGGCGAACGCGGCGGCGCGTACGGCGTGATGGGCGTCGGCGGTGAGCGGTCCGTCCGCCCGGGCGACATCGGGGACCAGGTCGAGCAGGGCGGTGGTGACGACCGCCGAGTGGACGTCGATCCGGCTGAGGTAGAGGGGCCGGTGCCCGGTGGCCTGGTCCAGCTCGGCCCGCGTCGGGGGCCGGCCTCCGGGCCAGCGGGCCGCGTCCCAGCCGTGTCCGAGCAGCACCCGGTCGTCGGGACGGGCGGCGGCGAAGTCCCGGACGAGGGCGAGGGCGGCCTCCAGCGTGGGAGCGCCGGAGAGATCGAGCCCGGTCAGGGCCAGGCCCGTGGCCGTCGTGTGCACATGCGCATCGGTGAACGCCGGTGTGACCAGCGCCCCGTCCAGGTCGACCACCTCGTCGACCCCGTCCGCGAAGGCGTCAGCGGCCCCTTCGGACCCCACCCAGGCGATCTGTCCCCGCTCCACGACCATCGCGGTGGCGAAGGGGTCGGCGGGGCTGTGGACCTCTCCACGGCGGAGAAGAACGGTCTGGGGCGGGGCGGTCGACTCACTCATGGAGCACAGTCTCACAGGGGCGAGGGCGACGCCTGAATCAGGGGCGCGGGGAACGGTGGGCACAACCGCGCACGCCCCGCACCCGGCACCGGGCGTTCAGATCCGCGGCGGTCGCGCCTCGTACGGCGTGGACAACACCACCGTCGTCCGCGTGGACACCCCGGCCAACGACCGCACCCGGGCCAGCAGCTCCTCCAGCTCGTGGGGTGTCGCCACCCGCACCTTCAGGATGTAGTTCTCGTCGCCCGCGACACTGTGGCAGGCCTCGATCTCGGGAACGCCGGCCAGCCGGTCCGCGATGTCGTCCGGCGCGCTGGGATCGAACGGTTTCACCGAGATGAACGCCGTCATCGGCAGCCCGACGGCCTCGGGGTCGACGACCGCGGCATAGCCCCGGATGACGCCCCGCTGCTCCAGCCGCCGCACCCGCTGATGCACGGCCGACGTGGACAGCCCCGTGGCCTTGCCCAGGTCGGTGTAGCTCATCCGCCCGTCCTTGACGAGCAGCTGCACGATCTGTCGGTCCAGCTCCTCCATGGCGCAAGAACCTACAGTGCCGTTGATCTCCTCGGATACCTGAGCAGCCCAGGTCATGCCCGGTTCGTGATGTGTCCGCAAAGCCGATGGTCAGCGGTCGGGGGACAAACGCACCGCAGTGGACACCTGTGCGGGGTGTGTGACGAACGCCACAGGGCTCGAACAGCCTCCGTGATGTTCTCGTGATTACCCCCCAGGGGGGACGGGAAGTGCTTGCTGTGGTCGAGGCCGCAGTGCCTGATACGGCCCAGCCCGAGGGGGAGAACCCAATGCAGAGTCTTAAGCGCCCTGGTCGCACCGCACCCAAGCGGCAGCTCGTCGTCGAGCCCGAGCCGGAGGGCGTCGAACGCGACGCCTTCGACGACGAACTCGACGCCTACGACACGTTCGAGATGTTCCGGGTCGTCTGCCCGGACTGTGCGCAGCCCATCGCCCTGCTGGCGGACGAGGAGGTTCTGCCGGAGCACGCGCTGTGCGCCTCTCCGTGGAACCCCTTCGGACTGACGGTCTGCGCCGGAACCGGCCGCAGGGCCACGGACGCCCGCCCCGCGGACGAGTCCGTGGAACCGCAGGAGCAGGACACCGCCCTGCTGTTGACGCTCCCCCAGGGCCTCGACTGGCGGACCCAGCCCTTCTCACACGTCGGCGGCCCGGGCTCGCGCCCGATCAGGGTCCCGGTCATGCGTCGCGCGGCCTGAGCGCGGTCCTTCCGCCCGCCGCTTCCGTTACGCGACCGCCCCGCACCACGGCTCCGGCAGACCGCCGTGGTGCGGGTCCGGTGCGCGCGGGAATCCGGACGCCTCTGAACGCACGCCCGATTCCGCGCCCCGGTGACCTGTCCCGGCTTTGCCGCGTTGCCCTGGCATGACCCCCATCTCCTCAGCGACCGGGCGTCAGCGCCTCCTGTACGTCCCGCCGCCCGCAGAATCGGTTCGGCCGGCCCCGTCCCGCTATCAGGACCCGCCGATCTACCGCGACTTGATGCGGACCTGGGCCGAGGGCGGCCGCACCCTGCCGGGTCGGCACGACCCGGAGTGGATGCGGCTCGCGGCCCCGTGGCGGGGCCTCGACCAGTTCAGCGTCCCTCTGGACCCACGAGATGGCGGGCGATGACCATCCGCTGGATCTGATTGGTGCCCTCCACGATCTGCAGCACCTTGGCCTCGCGCATGTAGCGCTCGGCCGGGAAGTCGGCGGTGTAGCCGTAGCCGCCGAGGATCTGCACGGCGTCGGTGGTGACCCGCATCGCCGTGTCGGTGCAGTGCAGCTTGGCCATGGCGGCCTGCCTGGCGAACGGCCGGCCGGCATCCTTCAGCCGTGCCGCCGCGAGGTAGAGCGCACGCCCCGACTCGATCTGCGTCGCCATGTCGGCGAGCATGAAGCGCAGCCCCTGGAAGTCGGCGATCGGCTTGCCGAACTGGCGCCTTTCGGTCGCATAGGCCAGAGCCTCGTCGAGAGCCGCCTGCGCCACGCCGATGGCGCAGGCCGAGATGCCGAGCCGTCCCGAGTCGAGCGAGGACAGGGCGATCGCGAAGCCCTGGCCCTCCTCGCCGATGCGCCGGTCGTCCGGGACGCGGACACCGTCGAAGTGGACCTGCGCGGTGGGCGAGCCCTTCATGCCCATCTTCTTCTCCGGCACGGCGGCACTCACGCCCTCCGCGTCACCCGGCACCAGGAAGGCCGTGATCCCGCGTGGTCCCTCCTCGCCGGTGCGGGCCATGACCGTGTAGAAGTCGGCGATCCCGCCGTGGGTGATCCAGGCCTTGGTGCCGGTGATCACCCAGTCGTCGCCGTCCCGCACGGCCTTGGTGCGCAGGGCGGCCGCGTCCGATCCGGAGTGCGGCTCGGAGAGGCAGTAGGCGCCGAGCAGGCCGCCGCCGAGCATCGCCGGCAGGTGCTCGACCTGCTGTTCCTTGGTGCCGTAGGCGGCGAGGGCGTAGGAGGCCAGGGAGTGCACGCTGACGCCGAGGCCGACGGTGAGGCGGGCGGCGGCCAGCTCCTCCAGGACCTGGAGGTACACCTCGTAGGGCTGGTCGCCACCGCCGTACTCGGAGTCGTACGGCAGGCCGAGCAGTCCGGAACGGGAGAGCAGTGTGAACAGCTCACGCGGGAAGCGGCCGGCGTCCTCCTCCTCGGCCGCCTTCGGGGTGATCTCCTGCTGCGCGATGTCACGCACGAGCGAGATCAGGTCCCGGGCCTCCTCCGTGGGCAGTTGTCGGTCCACCGGCTGCGGGGCGCGGTCGGGCATGGCGACGCTCTCCTCCCTGTCGGGCACTGGCGGACGGGCCCAAGGGTGGGGGCGGCGCCGCCGGGTCGTTCTGGTGCCTGGCCGATGCTTGCAGTCCCGGGTCTCGGACGCTGCTGACCAGCGGCTGTGCGCTGTGAGTATGCCCGATCGGAGGCATCGAGTCACCAGTTAACGACCGCTTACTTCAAGAAATGGCCGAGCGCGTCGGGGGCGGCGAAATTGGTCCGCACCATTGACCAACTGGTCTAGTCCTCCTACTGTTTCGCTCCACCGATTCACCGCGTTCATGCCAATCGGCGCGCGTTCCCTCTCCCCACGAGGAGACACCGGATGCACACCCCCCACCGATTCCGCTTCCGGGCCATCGTGTCCGCGGCCTGTTGCGCCGTCCTCGGCGCCGGTCTGCCGGCCGCGGGCACCTCCGCCACCGCGGCGACCTCGGCTCAGGAGGCCGCCGCAGACGCGAAGCCCGCTCCCGCCGCCAGGGCCGCCGGCTCCAAGGTCATCGGGTACTTCACCGAATGGGGCACCTACGACCGCAAGTACTACGTCAAGAACATCGAGACGTCCGGATCGGGCGGCAGGCTCACCCACATCAACTACGCCTTCGGCAACGTCACCGGCGGCAAGTGCGCCATGGGCGACGGCTACGCCGCCACCGACCGGGCCTACACCGTCGCCGAGTCCGTCGACGGCAAGGCCGACACCTGGGACCAGCCGCTGCGCGGCAACTTCAACCAGCTGCGCAAGCTGAAGCAGAAGCACCCGAACCTCAAGGTCCTGTGGTCCTTCGGCGGCTGGACCTGGTCGGGCGGCTTCGGCGAGGCCGCGAAGAACCCGGCCGCCTTCGCCCAGTCCTGCTACGACCTCGTCGAGAACTCCAAGTGGGCGGACGTGTTCGACGGCATCGACATCGACTGGGAGTACCCGAACACCTGCGGCGCCACCTGCGACACCAGCGGCAAGGCCGCCTTCAGGGACCTGATGCAGGCGCTGCGGGCCAAGTTCGGTCAGCGGAACCTCGTGACCGCGGCGATCACCGCCGACGCCGCCCCGGGCGGAAAGATCGACGCGGCGGACTACGCGGGCGCCGCCCAGTACGTCGACTGGTACAACCCGATGACGTACGACTTCTTCGGCGCCTGGGACGCCGCCGGGCCGACGGCCCCGCACTCGCCGCTGACCTCGTACTCCGGCATCCCCAAGGCGGACAACCACAGCTCTGCGACCATCGCCAAGCTCAAGGGCCTCGGCATCCCCGCCTCGAAGCTGCTGCTCGGCATCGGCTTCTACGGCCGCGGCTGGACCGGCGTCACCCAGGCGGCCCCCGGCGGCACCGCCACCGGCCCGGCGGCCGGCACCTACGAGCAGGGCATCGAGGACTACAAGGTGCTCAAGACCACGTGCCCGGCGACCGGAACCGTGGCCGGCACGGCGTACGCCAAGTGCGGCGGCAACTGGTGGAGTTACGACACCCCGGCGACCATCGGCACCAAGATGAACTACAAGAACCAGCAGGGCCTGGGCGGCACGTTCTTCTGGGAGCTGAGCGGCGACACGGCGAAGGGGGAGCTGATCAAGGCGATCAGGTAGGGCACGGACAAAGGGGCGGGGGGGCCGCGGCGGCCCTCCGCCCCTCGGTCACAGGCCCCGGCGCGCGGGCTGCGGGGCCGGGTGGGCGGGCTGCGGGGCCGGGTGGGCGGGGTCGAGTTCCTCGATCGCGCGCAGGGCGCCGCCGAGGGTCTTCACCAGCAGCTCGCACATGGTGCCGCGGGGCAGTTCGGGGCGGTCGATCCACTCGAGCGTGGCTCCCTCGACACTGCACACCCAGGACAGCAGTCCCATCCGTGCCAGCGGGGTGACGTCGGCGCGACCGTACGCCCCCTCGGCGATGGTGGTCACGACGGCCTCGCGCACTCCGTCACGGATGGCGTGCACCTCGGTGTCGAAGCCGACACCGCCGCTCACGATCGTGCGGTACGCGGCCTGATTGTGCTCGGCGTAGCGCAGATAGCTGTCGATGGTGCGCTGGACCCGGTCGACCGGGGGCAGTTCCGGACCGCTCGCCGCGAGAGTGAGCAGTTCGGTGACCGAGTCCTGGACGATGGCCAGGTAGTAGCCGCGCTTGGACTGGAAGTAGTAGTAGATCAGCCCCTTGGCGACGTGCGCCTGCCGGGCGATGTCGTCCATCGACAGGGCGTCGTACGAAGTGTCGGCGAACAACCTCCGCCCGATGGCGATGAGTTCGGCACGGCGCGCCATCGAGCGCTCGGTGCCGCGGGCCCTGGGGCGCGCGGCAGGCTGGGGGCTGATATTCAATTTCGACCCTGGTCTCAACGGGCGGGGTGGGACCTCCGCAGTATGGCAGGCCTCACCGCCGGACCGTGGGTCAGGTCACAGCAGCCCGAGCCGGGTCACGAGCATCGCGACGACCACGACGAGAACCCAGCCCATGAGGTGCTCGACGATCTTCGGGCCGTCGTCCCGGGGTCCGCCGGTGCGGGCGCGGTGGGCGGTGGCTGACTGTGCGGTCATGGCTTCTCGCTGGATCGGTGGTGCGGACGGAATCCCCCCGGAGTTCCGTCCACCTTGCCACCTGAGGCGGCTTTTGCGGCCGTAAGCTCGGTCACACGCGCACGCCCACGGCCGCCAGCGCCGTGCGCTGGGCCGCGTTCGGGCGGGCCGGGAAGTACAGGTAGCAGACGCCGCCGGTACCCGAGACGACCTTGCCGGAGGCGTTGTACCGCTTGGTGCGGAGCCAGATGTTCTCGAACTCGCGCCGCCGGTAGACGCGCCGCACGGCCTCGTTGGTCGCCGAGAAGGGGTCGTTGGCGATCACGTCACCGTCGGCCGTGAAGCCGACGACGGTCATCAGGTGCCCCGCGGTGCCGTATCCGGCGCCGGTCAGCTCCTCCTTCAGGAACGACTGGGACGTTATGGCCGGGACGCCCGCGGCGATCAGCGTCTCCAGTTCGGTGAGCGAGCCGAGCCGGGTGACCACGCCCTGGAGGTCCTTGAAGGTGGCCGCGTAGGCGGCGTTGAACGGCCAGTTGCCGCAGCCCGCGTACTGGTAGTCGTAGGTGAAGCGGGCCGCGTGGCACACCTGCGGGTCGTCGTACGCGGGATCGACCCAGTCCAGTTGCCCGGCGGTGAGCCGGCCGCCCCAGTACTCGATGACCATCTGGGAGGAGGTCGGGCTGCACCAGGCCTCGCCGCCGTTGTCGTACTCGGGGTACCGGCCCTTGTGGATCTCCTGGGAGTAACGCGGGACCGCCAGTTCCTTCGCCAGGCGGGGTGCGGACGCCGGGACGGTGAAGCGGTCGGGCACGTCCGAGCCCATGGCGCCGAGCCGCCACACGGTGGGGGTGGCTTTGGTGCCGGGCTTGCGGTGGAGGGTCAGTCGCAGCCGGTAGGAGGCCAGGCGCAGGCCGGTCGACGGGTCGTCGATCGCCAGCGTGTCGGTCCAGACCGTGCTCTTGGTGTCGCTCTGGCCGTCGACCGAGGTGCGGCGGATGTCCCGGTCGCCGGCCGCCCAGCGGCCCATCACGTACCAGGGCGTGCTGGAGCCGTCGGTGTAGGTGCCCTTGATCTCGGCCTGGATCCAGGTGCCGGCCGGGGTGTGCGCGTTCCAGGAGACGATCGCCTCGGTCGCGGGGACGGCGAGCCGGTGGACGGGGGACGTCCAGGTGGCGTACTCCCAGGCGGCGGTGGTGCCGGTGTGCGGGTCCGTGTAGTCGACCGTCCCGGCGGGCTTGGCGATGACCACGCCCGGGCGGGCGCCCGCTACGGCCCGGGTGCCCTTCGCCGTGCCGCCGGACCAGTCGCCGTACGAGACCCAGAACCGGTTGTCGACGGTACGGGCCGGGACCGCCCGGGCGGGGTCGGCGGGGTCGGTCGGCATGAGGGCCTCGGGGTCGGCGGCCGCCGGGCCCGCGCTCGCGGTGACGGCGGCGGCGGCGGCGACCGCGGCGGCCAGGACGGTTCGACGGGACGGCTGTTCGGCTCTGCGCATGGCGAGGCCCCCGGATGTCGGAGTCGGACAGGTGCGGAGCAGGTCCGTCGCACGGCTGGTCGTGTCCGTGCGTGCGCCACATATGAGCACAGGCGGCCGTGTCCTGCCAGCACTTCGACGCGCGCCGCGCCCACCAATATTGGCGTCGACCAGTGGCGCCCGCGGCGGACACCGGCAGCAGTGCCGTCCACGCCAGGACACCGCTCGACCGGTGGCGTCCGCGGCAGACACCGTTCACGCTGCCGCGCCCACGGAAGACACCGAAGACCGGCGGCGCCCGCGGCAGACACCATTCACTGTGCCGCGCCCACGGAAGACACCGAAGACCGGCGGCGCCCGCGGCAGACACCATTCACTGTGCCGCGCCCACGGAAGACACCGTCGGCCGGCGGCGCCCGCGGCAGACACCGTCGTTAGAGTGCTGAGCGACATGAATCCGTCCTTCCGCCCCGCACCGGGCCCCGCCGTCCGTGATCTGGCCGCCCGGATCCGCGGCCTCTCCCCCGCCTGCGGCCCCGTCCGGCTCGTGGGAGTCGACGGGCACGCCGGGTCCGGAAAGAGCACGTTCGCCGCACAGTTGGCCGCGGCGCTGGACGGTGTGCCGGTGCTGCGCCTCGACGACGTCGCCAGCCACGACGCACTGTTCGACTGGACCGGCCGCCTGATGGACCAGGTGATCGAACCGCTCACCCACGGCAGGACCGCGCACTACGCCCCCTACGACTGGCGAGCCCGCCGCTTCGGCTCCCCGCGTTCGCTCCCGCCCGCGCCGGTGATCCTCGTCGAGGGTGTCGGGGCGGGGCGCCGTGCGCTGCGCCCGCACCTGGCCCTGCTGCTGTGGATGGAGCTGCCGCGCGAGGAGGCCTGGGCGCGGGGACGGTCCCGGGACGGGGAGGAGCAGCGGGAGTTCTGGGACGGGTGGGTCCCCGCGGAACGCCGGCATTTCGCCGTCGACCCTTCGCGGCCGTTCGCCGACCTTCTGGTACGGCAGCGGGAGAAGGGATATGAGGTGCTCGCGGGACCTGCGGGGACCGTTGGACCGGACCAGCCCCTCACGCACGGTGACGGACCGCCCGCGGTGTGCTGAACCTGTGAAAGGCCTTGCAGGACAACTTGCCGGAGTGCTTCAACTCGGCTTGACCGCTGGGCCGTACAGGTCTTACGTTCTCAATGTGCGGCATCGGAGTCGCCCACAGACGCGAAGCCCCCGGTTGTTCCCCCGTGATCGGGGGCTTCGTTCTGTCTTCTTCCGGATTTCCGCCCGCCGCGTGACGCCGAGCGCTCACCCTGGGTCACCGCGCACGCGTCCGCCGCATCCGCTCCCACCTCGCCGAACGGCCCGTGCGGCACCCTACGGGCGCGCCGCCCCCGCAGGTACGATGCCCTCGTCGCGGCCTACGGACGGTTGCTTCGCGCACGGTGCAACTCCGGTCCGTGGCACAGCGGTTCAGAGCAGGGCAGTCGGCTGGGGGACGGCTCGTTGGCATACCGACGGGGGCACGGTTCGTGGGGGACGTGATGGACTTCGGCACGCAGGGCCCACAGGCCCCGGCCGACCTCGCCTGGCTGCGAGGCGTGGACGCCTACACCATGGGCGCGTATCCGCAGGCGGAGGAGGAGTTCCGGGCCGCCGTGCGGATGGACTCCGGGATGGCCGACGCCTGGCTCGGGCTGCACGCGTTGCGCGTCGACACCACGACGGCGCTGCTGCGGATGTTCCGGCACCGGGACCGTTTCGGCGAACAGCGCTCCCGCTACCACCGCACGCTCAACTCCTGGTACTGGCTGGGCTGGTGGGTGCAGCCCGTACTGGAGAGCCCCCGAGATCTGCTGCTCGCGCACGCCTCCCACTGGCTGGACGGTCGGCACGTCCCCGAGCTGGACCGAGCCCTCGCCGGACTGCCGCCCGTGGACACCGACCACCAGGTCCGCTTCCTGCACGCCTGCCGCGCCTATCTGGTCAAGGACTGGGAGCAGCTGGTCCGCCACACCGACCCCCTGCTCGGCGATGCGATGCTCGGCATCGAGGCGGGCCTGTTCGGCGGTATGGCCCGGGTGCGCCTGGAGATGTACGGCCAGGCCGAACCCCTGCTGTCCGCCGCGCTGATGCGCTGTCGCAGCGAGCAGCCCCAGCGCAAGGAGCTGCGCTATTGGCTGGCCCGGGCGCACGAGGGCACCGGCCGCAGCGCCGCCGCGCTCCCCCTGTACCGGGCCGTGCACCGGGTCGACCCGGCCTTCATGGACACCTCCGCCCGGCTCGCCGCCATCGCCGAGGGCGACGGGTACGACGAGGCCACGGACCTCGCGGCGATCACGCTCACCGGGGCGGGCCAGGACGCCGTGGACGGTCCGGACGGATTCGATCCGCTCTTCGGCCTGGAGGGGCGCGATCTGCGACTGCCCGACCTCGAGCCGCCGATCGCCCCGCTGCCGCCGGTGACCGGACCGCCGGTCCGCGAGCGGATGAGCCCCGCTCCCTCCCTGCCCGCCGGGCCCACCGACCCGGCGTTACTGGAGGAGGCGCTCGCCGAGCTCGAACGCATGGTGGGCCTGGAGCCGGTGAAGCGCCAGGTCAAGGCGCTGTCGGCGCAGTTGAACATGGCCCGGCTGCGAGCCGGGCAGGGACTCCCGGTCCAGCCGCCGAAACGCCACTTCGTCTTCTCCGGCCCCTCCGGCACCGGCAAGACGACCGTCGCCCGCATCCTGGGCCGCGTCTTCTACGCCCTCGGGCTGCTCGGCGGCGATCATCTCGTGGAGGCGCAGCGGGCCGACCTGGTCGGCGAGTATCTCGGGCAGACGGCCGTGAAGGCGAACGAACTGATCGACTCGGCCCTCGGGGGCGTTCTCTTCGTCGACGAGGCCTACGCGCTGTCCAACTCGGGTTACGGCAAGGGGGACGCGTACGGCGACGAGGCCCTGCAGGTGCTGCTGAAGCGCGCGGAGGACAACCGGGACCACCTGGTGGTGATCCTGGCCGGCTACCCGGAGGGCATGGACCGCCTGTTCGCCGCGAACCCCGGGCTGTCGTCCCGTTTCACCACCCGCGTCGACTTCCCCTCGTACCGGCCGCTCGAACTCACCGAGATCGGCAGGGTGCTGGCGGCCGAGAACGGCGACCTGTGGGACGACGAGGCCCTGGACGAGCTGCGGTCCATCGCCGGGCACGTGGTGGACCAGGGGTGGATCGACGAGCTGGGCAACGGGCGGTTCCTGCGGACGCTGTACGAGAAGAGCTGTGCGTACCGGGATCTGCGGCTGTCCGTGTATCCCGGGGTGCTGGGCCGGGAGGATCTGGCGACACTGCGGTTGCCGGATCTGATGCAGGCGTACGGAGAGGTGCTGTCCGGGCGGGCGCCGCAGGACCCGCCCGGACTGTGAGGACCGGCCGGCCGCTACGTGGCCAGTACCTCCTCCGACGCCCCGCTGCTCCTGGGTTCGGTCAGCCTCACCTCGCGCACCTGACGATGCGCGGGGTCCCGTACCTCACCCACCAGCAGCTCGAGCACGTCCTCCAGCGCGACCAGCCCGAGCACCTTCCCGGACGCGTCGGCCACCTGGGCCAGGTGGGTCGCCGCGCGCCGCATCACCGTCAGCGCGTCGTCGAGGGGCAGCTCGGGCCGCAGGGTCGTCATGGGGCGCCACAGGTGCTGCGGCACGGCCCGGTCGGAGTCCTCCAGGTCGAGGACGTCCTTGACGTGCAGGTACCCCATGAACGCGCCGGTGTCCGCGGCGACCGGGAACCGGGAGTAGCCGGTGCGGGCGGTGAGCTCGACGATCCGCCCGGGCGTGACCGCCGGGCGGACCGTCACCAGCGACTCCCGCTTGAGCAGGACGTCCGTCACCGGGCGGGAGCCCAGCTCCAGGGCGTCCTCCAGCCTCTCGGCCTCCTCGGGGTCGAGCAGGCCCGCCTGGCCGGCGTCCTCCACCAGCCGGTTGAGCTGCTCGCTGGTGAAGACGGCCTCGACCTCGTCCTTCGGCTCGACGTTGAAGAGCCGCAGGATGCCCTGCGAGACGGCGCCCAGCGCGGCGGTGATCGGCTTGCAGAAGCGCGCGAACCAGACCAGGCCGGGGCTGAGCCACAGCGCGACCTTCTCGGGGGCCGCCATCGCCAGGTTCTTCGGGAGCATCTCGCCGATGACGAGGTGGAAGAAGACCACCGCGGCGAGGGCGATGACGTAGGTCAGCGGATGGATCATGCCGTGCGGCAGGTGGATCCACTCGAAGACCGGCTCCAGCAGGTGCGCGACCGTCGGTTCGGCGACCGCGCCGAGGGTGAGGGAGCAGATCGTGATGCCGAACTGGGCCGCCGCCATCATCTGCGGCAGCCGCTCAAGACCGTAGAGGACCTGCCGGGCACGGGCGGTGCCGAGCGGCTCGATCTGGCTGCGGCGGACGGAGACCAGCGCGAACTCGGCGCCGACGAAGAAGCCGTTGGCGAGCACGAGCAGCGCGGCGAAGAGGAGTTGGAGCACGCTCATCGGACGGCCTCCGCCATGGAGACCACCGGTGCGGTCCGTACGAGGCGGACCCGCTCCGCGCGGTAGTGGCCGACCTGGCGCACCGAGAGCCGCCAGCCGGGCAGCTCCGCCTTGTCGCCGACGGCCGGGATACGGCCCAGCAGGTCGGCGATCAGGCCCGCGACCGTCTCGTACGGGCCCTCGGGCACGTCGAGGCCTATGCGCAGCAGGATGTCGACCCGGCAGCTGCCGTCGACGTCCCAGGCGGGCCTGCCGTCCTCCGGCGGCGCGGCGGCCAGCTCGGGCAGGTCGTGTCCGTCGTGCTCGTCGCGGACCTCGCCGACGATCTCCTCGACGATGTCCTCCAGCGTGACGACACCGGCGGTGCCGCCGTACTCGTCGACGACGACCGCGATGGGCTGCTCACTGCGCAGGCGGGTGAGGAGCGGCCGCACGGGCAGCGTCTCGGGGACGAGCAGCGCCGGACGGGCGATGTGTCCGACGGGGGTGCGCAGCCGGTCCTGGACGGGCACGGCCAGGGCGTCCTTGAGGTGGGCCATGCCGACGACCTCGTCGATCTTCTCCCGGTAGACCGGGAAGCGGGACAGGCCCGTGGCCCGGGTCAGGTTGACGACGTCCTCCGCGGTGGCCGAGGACTGCAGGGCACTGACCTTCACGCGCGGCGTCATCACGTGCTGCGCGGTCAGCTCTCCCAGGGACAGGGTCCGGACGAACAGGTCGGCGGTGTCCTGCTCCAGGGCGCCGGCCAGGGCCGAGTGGCGGGCCAGGGAGACCAGTTCGCCGGGGGTGCGGGCGGAGGCCAGCTCCTCGGCCGGTTCGATGCCCAGGGCGCGCACGAGCCGGTTCGCGACGGCGTTGAGGCCGGCGATCACCGGGCGGAACAACCGGGCGAAGACGTGCTGCGGGCCCGCGACGAAGCGCGCGACCTGCAACGGCCGGGACACCGCCCAGTTCTTGGGCAGGAGCTCGCCGATCACCATCTGCACGGCGGAGGCCAGCAGCATGCCGACCACGACCGTGACACCGGAGACGGCTCCCTCGGGGATACCGATCGAGGTGAACGGGCCGTGCAGCAGCTCGGCCAGCGCCGGTTCGGCGAGCATGCCGACGACGAGCGAGGTGATGGTGATGCCGAGCTGGGTGCCGGAGAGCTGGAAGGACAGTTCCTTGAGCGATTCCACGACACGGTGGGCGCGCCGGTCGCCCTCGGCGGCGGCCTTCTCGGCCTCGGGCCGCTCGACCGTCACGAGTCCGAATTCGGCCGCCACGAAGAATCCGTTGGCGAGAATCAGCAGGAACGCGGCTGCCAGGAGCAGCAGGGGGGTGGTCATGATGCCGCCGCCTCCACACGGTCACGTACCCCGAGAACGGGATACGCGCTATGTCGGCAGGGGGCGGCGCAGGTACTGCAGGACGATCCGTCCATCGCCGGAGAGGGTCACTCCTCGGTTAGCAGGAGCCCCTGGCGCACCGGGCGGGGCGGCAGGGGCGGAGGCGCGTCCGTTCGCGCCTCCGGAAACAGATTAATCAAGACATGGCCCGATGCGGCAGGGTGACCGCCCTGAGGATCTCCCCGGGTCAGTCCTGACGCCGCTCGGGGTCCGCCGCGGAACGGGCCTCGACAAGCGCCCGCAGCGCCCGGGCGTCGGCGATCGCACGCTGCTTGGCCAGGCCCGGCTGGATGCCCAGAGCAGGCAGGCTGGTGCCGTCGCTGAGGTTGAGGAACACCCAGGGGTCGCCGGGCCGGAGGGTCACCTGGAGGATCTCCGCCCACTCCAGCCGGCGCTTGTTCGTGAGATTGACGACAGTGACGCCGTTCTCGTCGACGACCACCTTGGGACGTGCCAGGAGGAGCAGCACGGCGTCCAGCAGGAGCGCCGTGAAGACGAAGCTGACGCGCTCGGCGGGGCTGAGCTGCTTCAGCAGCATCGCGACCGCCGTGATCACCACGAAGATGGCGACGGCCGCGGTGAGCAGCACCACGCGGGTGCTGCCCGGCCGGAACGTGACGGGCAGGGTGGGCAGATCGGACATCGCGCGTACGCCCCTCAGAGACGGCAGGCGTGGATGGCCGTGGTCAGGATGGCCCGGGCGCCGATGTCGTACAGGTCGTCCATGATCCGCTGGGCTTCCTTGGCCGGAACCATGGCGCGGACCGCGACCCAGCCCTCGTTGTGCAGCGGGGAGACGGTCGGGGACTCCAGGCCGGGCGTGAGGGCGACGGCCTTCTCCAGCTGCTCGACACGGCAGTCGTAGTCCATCATCACGTACGTCCGCGCGACCAGGACGCCCTGGAGACGGCGCAGGAACTGCTGCACCTTGGGGTCGTCGGCCTCCGCGCCGGTGCGTCGGATCACCACGGCCTCGGACTGCATGATCGGCTCGCCGGCGACCTCCAGGCCCGCGTTGCGCAGCGAGGTGCCGGTCTCGACGACGTCGGCGATGACCTGGGCGACGCCGAGCTGGATGGCGGTCTCGACGGCGCCGTCGAGGTGGACGACGGAGGCGTCGATGCCGTGCTCGGCGAGGTGCGCCGCGACGATGCCCTCGTAGGAGGTCGCGATCGTCTTGCCGGTCAGGTCCGCCAGGCCGCTGATCGTGCCGGGCTTGGTGGCGTAGCGGAAGGTGGAGCGGGCGAAGCCGAGGGCGAGGATCTCCTCGGCTTCGGCGCCGGAGTCGATGAGCAGGTCCCGGCCGGTGAGGCCGATGTCGAGCTGCCCGGAGGCGACGTAGATCGCGATGTCGCGGGGGCGGAGGTAGAAGAACTCGACCTCGTTCACCGGGTCGACGATCCGCAGTTCCTTGGACTCGCGGCGCTGCTGGTAGCCGGCCTCATGCAGCATCTCCGCCGCAGGGCCGGACAGGGAACCCTTGTTGGGGACGGCGATGCGCAGCATGAGGTCGGCTTCCTTTGCGTGGTGTCTGACGGGAAAGGGGATGCGGCTCAGAGGTGGGCGTAGACGTCGTCGAGGGAGATGCCGCGGGCGACCATCATCACCTGGACGTGGTACAGCAGCTGCGAGATCTCCTCGGCGGCGGCTTCCTTGCCCTCGTACTCGGCGGCCATCCACACCTCGGCGGCCTCTTCGACGACCTTCTTGCCGATGGCGTGGACGCCCTTGCCGACCAGCTCTGCGGTGCGGGAAGTGGCGGGGTCGCCCTGGGCGGCCTTGTGCTGGAGCTCGGTGAAGAGCTCCTCGAACGTCTTCTTGGACATGGTGACGCTCAGCCTATGCCACGTGTGCCTTTCGTCAGTGCCAGGGTTCGGATACTGAGCGGAGGGTGGCCGCGGTCGCCACCGCAGCGGTCACCGCCTCGTGCCCCTTGTCCTCGTGGGAGCCCTCGATTCCGGCGCGGTCCAGGGCCTGTTCCTCGGTGTCACAGGTCAGCACGCCGAAGCCGACGGGGACGCCGGTGTCGACGGAGACCTGGGTGAGGCCCTGGGTCACGCCCTGGCACACGTACTCGAAGTGGGGGGTTCCGCCGCGGATGACGACGCCGAGGGCGACGATCGCGTCGTAGCCGCGGCCCGCGAGGACCTTGGCGACGACCGGGAGCTCCCAGCTGCCGGGGACCCTGAGCAGGGTCGGCTCGTCGATGCCCAGGTCGTGCAGGGCGCGCAGGGCGCCGTCGACCAGGCCGTTCATCACCTTCTCGTGCCACTGTGCCGCGATGACGGCGACCCGGAGGTCACCCACATTGCGTACGGACAGTTCCGGTGCACCCTTGCCGCTCACGTCTCTCCTCTGTGCTCTCTTACTGGTTGCCGCAGGCCGGCACGGTGGTCGTGTCCAGCCAGGGCAGGTCGTGGCCCATCCGGTCCCGCTTGGTGCGCAGGTAGCGGAGGTTGTGCTCGCCGGCGTGCACGGGCATCGGCACGCGGGCCCTGACCGCGATGCCGTGGCGGACGAGCGCGTCGGTCTTGTCGGGGTTGTTGGTCAGCAGCCGGACGCCGCGCACACCGAGGTCGGCGAGGATCTGCGCGCCGGCCGCGTAGTCGCGGGCGTCGGCGGGCAGGCCGAGTTCGAGGTTGGCGTCGAGGGTGTCGCGGCCGCGCTCCTGGAGTTCGTAGGCGCGCAGCTTGGACATCAGGCCGATGCCGCGGCCCTCGTGTCCGCGCAGGTAGACCACGACGCCCCGGCCCTCCTCCTGGATGCGGGCGAGGGAGGCGTCGAGCTGGGGGCCGCAGTCGCAGCGGGCCGAGCCGAAGACGTCACCGGTGAGGCATTCGGAGTGGACGCGCACGAGGACGTCCTGGCCGTCGCCGATCTCGCCGTGCACCAGGGCGACGTGCTCGACGCCGTCGACGGTGGAGCGGTAGCCGTGGGCCGTGAAGGTGCCGTGGGCGGTGGGCAGTTGGGTCCTGGCCTCGCGGCGGACGGTGGGTTCGCTGCTGCGGCGGTAGGCGATCAGGTCCTCGATGGAGATGATCGTCAGGCCGTGCTTGCGGGCGAAGGGGATCAGCTCGGGCAGGCGCAGCATGGTGCCGTCCTCGCCGGCGATCTCGACGATCGCTCCGGCCGGGCGCAGGCCCGCGAGTCGGGCGAGGTCCACTGCGGCCTCGGTGTGGCCGTTGCGGGTGAGGACGCCGCCGGGCCGGGCGCGCAGCGGGAAGATGTGGCCGGGGCGGACGAAGTCGTCGGGCTCGGAGACGCCGTCGGCGAGCAGCCGGAGGGTGGTGGCGCGGTCGGAGGCGGAGATGCCGGTGCTGACGCCGTGCGCGGCGGAGGCGTCGACGGAGACCGTGAAGGCGGTCTTCATCGACTCGGTGTTGTCGTCGACCATCTGCGGGAGCTTCAGCCGGTCCAGTTCGTCGCCCTCCATGGGGGCGCAGATCAGGCCGCGGCACTCGCTCATCATGAAGGCGACGATCTCGGGGGTGGCCTTCTCCGCGGCGATGACGAGGTCGCCCTCGTTCTCCCGGTCCTCGTCGTCGACGACCACGACGGGGCGGCCGGCCGCGATGTCGGCGATGGCCTGCTGCACGGGGTCGAGCGCGAAGTTCTCGATGTCGTCGGTGCTGTACAGGGTGGTTGCGGCGCTCATGCCGGCGCTCCTTCCAGGGTGGGCCGCGCGGCCTGACGCGAGCGCAGCCACCAGTCGCGCAGGCCCCACAGGACGAGCGCTCCGTAGATGACGTAGACGAAGCCGGAGAAGGCGTAGCCGTTGGCGAAGTTCAGGGGGACGCCGACGACGTCGACGAGGAGCCAGGCGAACCAGAACTCGACCATGCCGCGGGCCTGGGCGTACATCGCGACGACGGTGCCGACGAAGATGTAGGCGTCGGGCCAGGGGTCCCAGGACAGGGTCGGGTACGCCTTGAACAGCAGCGCCACTGCGACCGTGCCGGCGGCGGCCGCCGCCGTCATCGCGGCGCGCTCGCGCCAGGTGGCGAACCGCACGGCGATGTGGCCGTCCTCTCCCCGGCCCTTGCCGCGCTGCCACTGCCACCAGCCGTACAGGGCGACGATCATGACGACCGCCTGCTTGCCCGCGCTGCCGGTGAGGTGGCCGTAGAAGGCGCCGAAGAGGATGAGGCCGGCCAGGAACTGCACCGGCCAGGTCCAGATGGAGCGCCGCCAGCCGAGGGCGAGGGCGGCCAGGCCGAAGAGGTTGCCGACCATGTCGGACCAGAGGATGTGCTGGCCGAAGAGGGCGAACGCCTCGGAGTTCAGCGTGTTCACCGGCCGGCCCCCTGCGCACGGTCGCCCAGCATCCGCTCGACGTACTTGGCGATGACGTCCACTTCGAGGTTGACCGGGTCGCCGGGCTGCTTGTGGCCGAGCGTGGTCAGGTCGAGGGTGGTGGGGATGAGGCTCACGGTGAAGTGGTCGGGGCCGGCGTCGACGACGGTGAGGCTGATGCCGTCGACGGTGATGGAGCCCTTCTCGACCACGTAGCGGGTGAGGTCCGCGGGGAGGGAGATCTTCACGATCTCCCAGTGCTCGGAGGGCTTGCGCTCCAGGATCTCGCCGGTGCCGTCCACGTGGCCCTGCACGATGTGCCCGCCGAGGCGTTCGCCGACGGCCATGGGGCGTTCGAGGTTGACGCGGGATCCGGCCCTCAGGGCACCGAGGCTGGAGCGGTTCAGGGTCTCGGCCATGACGTCGGCCGTGAACTCGTCGCCCTCGTGGTCGACGACCGTGAGGCACACGCCGTTCACGGCGATCGAGTCGCCGTGCTTGGCGCCTTGGGTGACAACTGGGCCGCGCACGCGGAAGCGACAGGCGTCGTCGAGGGTCTCGACGGCGGTGACCTCGCCCAGCTCTTCGACGATTCCGGTGAACACTTCCCGGGTCCTCCTGCCTCTTCGGGCACGGACTCCGGGGCTGTCGATGACGACAGAAGATACGAGCAGGGACACCGGGGACGACGCCGGACAAAGTCCGTCACGAGGACGGACTTCTCGGCGGCGCGCACGAATGCCCGCTCGCCGCGCACTGCCTCCCATCCGGACTTTAACCGTCGGTCCAGGAATTTCACCTGGTCAACCGGTCGCTGGAGGCGACCGGGTCGCGGACTGTAACCGCCGGTTCGGACTTTCACCGACCCCGGAGTGCGCTGCTACTGGTACACGGCCAGTGTGCCACGCCTGATCGACATGCAAAGGGGCGAGGTGTGTGGGCTGCCTCACAGACCGTGTCGCACCCCTTCCCGAGCGCGACCGGCCCTCAATACGCATTCCGGACCGACCCCTTGAGGCCGCCATTGGTACACACCTATTGACGATGTGGTCTAGTCCTTTCTAGGGTCGGCCTCAGGGTCGACCGACCCCCACCGACCGGCCCGGCGGCGGTGACGACGGCCCTTGCCCGCCGTCGGGCCTTCCCACACCGCACACGGCGTTCTGGCAGGGTGCGTCGTATGACCACGACGACCGCCGACGAGTTCGAGATCCACCGGCGCCGGATGTTCTCGCTCGCCTACCGGCTGCTGGGCTCCGCCGCGGAGGCCGAGGACGCGGTCCAGGACGCGTACCTGCGCTTCAGCGGCGCCGACCGGGCCGGGATCGAGCAGCCGGCGGCCTGGCTCGCCAAGGTCGTCACGAACCTCTGCCTGAACCGGTTGACCTCCGCGCGGGCCCGCCGCGAGCAGTACGTCGGGACCTGGCTGCCCGAGCCGGTGGTCACCGGGGACGGCACGCTCGGGCCGCTGGAGTCGGCCGAGCAGCGGGATGCCGTGTCGATGGCGATGCTGGTGCTGCTGGAGCGGCTGACGCCGACCGAGCGGGCGGTGTACGTGCTGCGGGAGGCGTTCGGGTACGGGCACCGGGAAATCGCCGGGGTGCTGGATCTGAGCGAGGCGAACTGCCGTCAGCTGTACCGGAGGGCCGCGCAGCGGGTGGGTGAGCCGCAGGCCCGGTTCGAGCCCTCGTCCGAGCAGCAGGAGGAGCTGGTCGCCTCGTTCATCACCGCGGCCCGCGAGGGTGATCTGGCCGGGCTGGAGAAGCTGCTCGCGGCCGAGGCGACCTGGTGGAGCGACGGCGGCGGAAAGGTCACCGCGGCGCGTTGGCCGATCGAGGGCGGTCAGAGGATCGCCCACTTCCTGGCGGGCGGGGGCCCGAAGTTCGCGGCGGGCCTGGACTTCACGCCGGTGGAGGTCAACGGAGCCACCGGGCTGGCCTCGTGGGCCGGCGACACCTTGGTGGGGCTGGCGGCGATCGAGGTGCGCGACGGGCTGGTCACGGGGGTGCGGGCCGTCGTCAACCCGGAGAAGCTGGCGTTCGCGCGGCGTCAGCTCATCCGGGCGTAGGACCGCCGGGAGCGTCTGTCACATTCCGCGGGGGGTGTTCGGTCCTAGTGGGCGTGGGGCGCTCCGTCCGGGAGCGCCGGGCGTCCGAAGGGACTGAACAGCATGACCACGATCCTGGTGACCGGCGGTACCGGAACGCTCGGCCGGCTCGTCGTCGAGCGGCTGCGCGCGGACGGGCACGAGGTGCGGGTACTCAGCCGGCACAGCGAGCCGTACGCGGTCGATCTGCGCAAGGGCGGTGCCGGGCTGGACGCGGCGGTCGCCGGTGTGGACACGATCGTGCACTGCGCGTCGTCGCAGAAGGGCGACGAGGAGGCGGCGGCGAACCTGATCAGGGCGGCACGCGGGGCGCGTGTGCGCCACTTCGTGTACATCTCCATCGTCGGCGTCGACCGGGTGCCGTTCCGCTACTACAAGAGCAAGCTCGCGGTGGAGAGGCTCGTCGAGGAGTCGGGGCTCGGCTGGACCGTGCTGCGGGCGACCCAGTTCCACGACCTGCCGGTCATGCTGCTCCAGGGGCTGTCGAAGCTGCCGGTGCTGTTCCTGCCGGCCGGACTCCGGGACCAGCCGGTCGAGGTCGCCGAGGTCGCGGACCGGCTGGCCCGACTGGCGGCGGGTGCGCCGGCGGGGCGGGTCGAGGACATGGGCGGGCCCGAGGTGCGGACGTTCGAGTCGCTGGCCCGCGCGTATCTGAAGGCGTCCGGGCGACGGCGAGCGGTGGTGAACGTGCCGCTGTGGGGGGCGGCGTACCGGGGCTTCCGCAGTGGGGGGCACCTGACGCCGGACCGGGCCGTGGGGACCAGGTCGTTCGAGGAGTACCTGGCGAGGCGGTTCGGGAGCGGCCGGGTGCGGGCGGGGAGCCAGCGGGACGAAGAGGGCCGGTCCGGGGCCTAGGCACCAGGGGGCAGGGCGACGGGCGGCAGCCAAGGGCGTCGCCCTGGCGAGGCGGTTCG
>NZ_JBVJSX010000016.1:74119-145028 GCF_055606225.1 Streptomyces sp. NPDC037100
GGGAGCGGCCGGGTGCGGGCGGGGAGCCAGCGGGACGGAGAGGGCCGGTCCGGGGCCTAGGCACCAGGGGGCAGGGCGACGGGCGGCAGCCAAGGGCGTCGCCCTGGCGAGGCGGTTCGGGAGCGGCCGGGTGCGGGCGGGGAGCCAGCGGGACGGAGAGGGCCGGTCCGGGGCCTAGGCACCAGGGGGCAGGGCGACGGGCGGCAGCCAAGGGGCAGGGCGGGAAGCGGCGGCCACGGGCGTCGGCGCCAGGACGCGACGGCCAGGGCGTCACGTCCTACCAGCCCGGGAACGGCTGTGGCAGCCGCTCCCCCGGCGGGAACAGTTCCTCCTGGGCGCGGTCCCGAGCCGTGAGCAGCGCACCTCGCAGGACCGCGCCGCCGCCCAGGGTGGCCGTACGTACCTCCGTCGGCAGCGGTGTCATCCGGCCGATGCGGTCCTGCACGCGTGCGGCGAGCTCCTCGCCGCCGGCCTGACCGACCTCACCCCCGAGCACCACGCACCCGGGGTCCAGGATCGCGACGACCGAGGCGACTCCGACGGCCAGGCGATCGGCGAGGGCGTCGAGGAAACGGTCGGCGGGGCCGGCAGGCGAGTGCTCCTCGGGGGGCCCGGCCGCCGCTCCCACTTCCCCGACCTGAGCCACCGCCCCCCGCACCACCCCGACCGCCGCCCGCACGACCCCCGCCTGCGACGCCTCCTGCCCCGGCTCCACCGGCACCCCGCACTCGGCAGCGAGTTCCACGACCGCAGCCGACGAGGCCAGGGAATGGAATCCCCCCTCGCAGCCCGTCGAGGACGGCAGCGCGGTCGTGCCGGGGACGGGGAGGAAGCCGATCTCGCCGGTGCCGCCGGAGGCTCCGCGGCGGAGGGCGCCGTCGAGGACCACGGCTGCTCCCGGTGCATGGCCGAGCCACAGCAGGACGAAGGTGTCCCGGTCCCTGGCCGCCCCGTCGCGCTGCTCGGCCAGCGCCGCGAGGTTCGTCTCGTTCTCGACACTGACGCGGGCCTCGGGCAGCCGCTCCTGGAGGGTGGCGACGAACCGGCGGTGCCACTCAGGCAGTCCGGAGGAGTCGCGCAGCTCGCCGCTGGACGGGTCGATCAGGCCGGGCGCCCCGATCCCCACGGTGTGCAGACGGTCGGCACCGGCTTCCTTGGCCACGCGCTCGACCAGCGTGACCGCCTGCTCCACGGCGGGGCCCGTGCCGGCGCCGTCCCCGATGGGCACCGACGCCTCGGCCAGCACCCGCCCCACCAGATCCGCGACGGCCACGGCGACACTCTCGGTACGGACGTCGAGGGCGGCCAGGTGCGCCCGGTCGGCGACGATGCCGTAGACCTTCGCGTTGGGGCCGCGTCGCTGCTCCCCCGCCTCGCCCACCACCGCGATCAGCCCGGCGGCGGTGAGGCGTTCGACGAGGTCGGCGACGGTGGGCCGGGACAGACCGGTCAGCTGCTTCAACTGCCCTGCCGTCAACGGCCCTTCCTGCTGGAGCAGACGCAGGGCGAGCCGGTCGTTGATGGCCCGGGCGGTGCTCGGGGATGCGGGCATGCGCGGATCCTCCCAGATCGACGGGGCCGTCGGCCGCGACCAGCGGAAAACCCTCTTATTATCAGGCAGGGTTCCTGATAGTTTACGCCCGCCACCGGTCACGGAACACGGCAGAGACCTTGAGGGGGACCGCAGAATGGGCAACGTGGTCGACGAACAGCGCGAGGTGAAGCGGTCCCGGTACGCCGTGGCCGCCGTCTTCGCCGTGCACGGCGCCGTGACGGGCTCGTTCGCGACCCGCGTGCCGTGGATCCAGGACCACGCGGGCGTGAGCGCGGGCCAGTTGGGGATCGCGCTCGCCTTCCCCGCGCTCGGCGCGTCCGTGGCGATGCCGCTCGCCGGCAGCATCAGCCACCGCTTCGGTGCCCGCAACGCACTGCGCGGGTTGATCGCCCTGTGGACGCTGTCGCTCGTCCTGCCGTCCCTCGCCCCGAACCTCCTCACGCTCTGCCTGGCCCTGTTCACGTACGGCGCGACGGCCGGCATGGCGGACGTGGCCATGAACGCGCTGGGCGTCGAGGTCGAGAACCGGCTCGGCCGGTCGATCATGTCGGGGCTCCACGGCATGTGGAGCGCGGGCGCCCTGGTCGGCTCGGCGGCCGGCACACTCGCCGCGCACCTCGGCTCCGACGCCCGGCTGCACCACGCCCTCGCCGCCGCCGTCCTCACCGTCGTCGGGGTGCTGTCCTGCCAGTGGGTGCTCGACCTGCAGCCCGCCGAGGACGAGGAGCCGCCGCCGCGGTTCGCGCTGCCGCCCCGATCGGCGCTGCTCATCGGCGCCATCGGGTTCTGCGCGGTGTTCGCGGAGGGCGCGAGCCTGGACTGGTCGGCGGTCTATCTGCGTGAGCAGCTGGAGACCTCGGCCGGTCTCGCGGCGGCGTGCACCACGGGCTTCACGCTCACCATGGCCGTCGCCCGGCTCGCCGGTGACAAGGTCGTGGACCGCTTCGGCGCCGTGCGGACGGTGCGGGCGAGCGGGGTGTTCGCCGTCCTCGGCGGGCTGCTGATCGTCGTCGCGGACCATCCGGCTGTGGCGATGAGCGGGTTCGCGCTGATGGGGCTGGGCATCGCCGTCGTCGTGCCGCTGTGCTTCGCCGCCGCCGGCCGCAGCGGTTCCAACCCGAGCCTGGCCATCGCGGGTGTCGCGACCATCACGTACACCTCGGGGCTGATCGCGCCGAGCGCGATCGGGATGCTGGCGCAGGCGACGAGCCTGATGGTGTCGTTCTGCCTGGTCACGGTGCTGTCGTGCGGCCTGGTGGCGTTCGCGGGTGTGCTGCGGCCCGGCGAGCGGACGAAGATCGGCCGGACGGACGCGGCGGTTCCCGACCCGCGGCTCTGAGGACACCCGCCCCGGTCATCAGCACGATGGGCGCACCCCGACAATGGTCCGGACACTCGCCCGCACGACGAAAGCGAAACCGCACCATGGATCTCGGCGTCCGCTGGAAACTGCACGGCGACGGACGCACCCCGGCGCCCGGCGCGGTGGTCCGCCCCGACGAGCGGCTCTCCTGGCCCCGCACGGCAGGCCTCGGCGCACAGCACGTCGTGGCGATGTTCGGCGCGTCCTTCGTGGCACCGGTCCTGATGGGTCTGGACCCGAACCTGGCGATCATGATGTCGGGCGTCGCGACCGTCGTGTTCCTGCTGGCCACCCGCGGCAGCGTGCCCAGCTACCTGGGCTGCTCGCTCTCCTTCGTCGGCGTGGCGGCGGTCATCCGGGCGCAGGGAGGCAGCAGCGCGACCGTCACGGGAGCCGTGTTCGTCGTCGGGGGCGCACTGTTCCTGGTGGGGCTCGCCGTGCGGCGGTTCGGCGCGCGGATCATCCACGCCGCGATGCCGCCGATCGTGACCGGCGCGGTGGTGATGCTGATCGGCTTCAACCTTGCGCCGGTGACGGCCTCGACGTACTGGCCGCAGGACCAGTGGACGGCCCTGCTGGTGATGCTGTTCACCGGGCTGGCGGTGGTCTGTCTGCGGGGCTTCTGGTCCCGGATCGCGATCTTCCTGGGGCTGGTCTTCGGGTACGGCATCTCCTGGGTGTTCGACCTGGTCTTCGGCAGGATCCACTCGGTGGACGCGAGCGGCAAGGTCACCGACCACTGGCGGCTGGACCTCTCCGGCGTGGGCCAGGCCGACTGGATCGGGCTGCCGACGCTGCACGCCCCGTCCTTCGAGTGGTCGGCGATCCTGGTCGCCCTGCCGGTCGTCATCGCCCTGGTCGCGGAGAACGCCGGGCATGTGAAGGCGGTCGGCGAGATGACCGGTGACTCGCTGGACGACAAGCTCGGCACGGCGATCGCGGCCGACGGCGTCGGCTCGATGCTGTCCACCGCGGTCGGCGGCCCGCCCAACACGACGTACTCCGAGAACATCGGCGTGATGGCCGCGACCCGCGTGTACTCGACGGCCGCGTACTGGGCCGCCGCCGGCTTCGCCCTGCTGTTCGGCATCTGCCCGAAGTTCGGCGCGGTCGTGGCGGCGATCCCGGGCGGCGTGCTCGGCGGCATCACCGTCATCCTGTACGGCATGATCGGCCTGCTGGGCGCGCAGATCTGGATCAATGCCAAGGTGGATCTGCGCAATCCGCTGAACCTGGTCCCGGCGGCTGCGGGCATCATCATCGGCGTCGGCAATGTCTCCCTGAAGTTCTCCGACACGTTCTCACTGAGCGGCATCGCGCTCGGCACGGTGGTCGTCATCACCGGCTACCACGCCCTGCGGGCCTTCGCCCCGTCCCACTTGAAGACGCAGGCGCCGCTGCTCGACGAGGGCACCTCCTCCTACGACGACGCCGAGTCGGACGAAGCCAAGTCGTAGGCGTACGAGGCCGTGAACGTCCCCGGCCTGCCCTTGCAGCCGTCCGACTCCCCCGGCAGCTTCACCCACAGGTAGGCGTCGATCCGCGATGCGCCTGTGCTCAGGGTCGGGGCCCGGCCGAGCTTGCGTCCCTCGGGGTCGCACCACTCGCCGTCGGGCGGGGCGCCGTTGCCGTTGCGGCTGGTGTCGATGACCGCGCCGAGGCTCGCCGGGCCGCCGAGCTCGTCGAGGATGCGCCGGTCGTAGGCGACCTCGTCGGCGGTGGTGTGGAAGTTGGAGACGTTGCTGAAGATGCCGTCGGAGGATACGGGCGAGGCGGCACCGGCCTGTCGCAGCCAAGCAGCCTGTCTGGCGGGCGCGTTCCAGCCCGAGTGCCCCGCGTCGAAGTACACACGAGCCCGGGGGTTGGCGGCCTTCAGCACCCGGCCGGCCCGGGCCAGAGAGGCGAAGCGGTCCGCGCGTGCGCCTGCGGAGAGGCACTCGGTCTGGGCGACCGAGTCCGGCTCCAGGACGACGATGACCTCTCCGGAGCCCAGCCCCGCCGCGAACCGGTCGATCCACGCGTCGTAGGCGTCCAGATCGGGCGCCCCGCCCTGGGAGTGGCCCCCGCAGTCCCGGCCGGGGATCGTGTACGGCACGACGACCGGGACGCGGCCCAGCGCGGCCCCGCCCGACGTCACCGCGGCGACCCGGGCGGTGACGGTCTGCGGGGAGTAGTCGGCGAACCAGACGGCCGCCGGCTGCTCGGCGATACGGGACGCGATGACCGCGTGCCGGGGGTCGCCGGAGTGGGAGCGGACCCAGTCGAGCACCTGGGAATCGGGGTGGCGGTAGAGCCGTCCGGGCACGGTGGTGGTGTGTTCCCTCTTCGTCCCGGTCCGTGACGGCGACGGGCTCCGCGTCCGGCGCGCGGACGGCGCCGGTGAGGGGGAGGCGGACTCGGTGGTGGGCGGCGCGGACGGCGACGGCACGGCCGGCAGGGGCGCCGGGCGGGGCGACGCCGACACCTCGGCGGGCGCGGCCTCGTCCGTGGCCGGTCTGTCGTCGAATCCGGAGAGCACGCCCGCGACGGCGCCGGCCGCGACGACGACGGAGGCCGCCACGACCATCGCGCCGCGCCGGGCTGCGCGCCTGCGCCCGGCCCTGCGGGCGGCCAGGCGCTGGGCACGCGAGCCTGCCACGGTGCTGCTCCCCCTCCCCCGGCGGCGGACGGTGTTCCCCCGTTCCGGGGAAGCGCCGGGCCCGCCGGTACTCCCGCCAGCCTAGAGCTGCGACTCTGCCCGCATGCCGCGATGCGAACAACTCCCCCCAGCCGTGGACACTCCGGTCGACACCGTCATCTCCCGTATGCGCGCCCTCGACGCGGCCCTGCACCCGCGGGACGGGGTGGCGGTGTTCAACCGTGTCTACCTCGCCGTGACGGAGGCGGTGGACCGGTACGTCGACGCCGGCCGGTTCGCGGACGCCCACGCCGCGATCACGCTGGACGTACGGTTCGCGCAGCGGTACCTGGCGGCCGTCGAGCCGGCGGCGGACGAGCGGCGCCCACCCGCCTGCTGGCGGCCGCTGTTCCAGTTCCGCCGCCACCCCGGAGTACGTCCCCTGCAGTTCGCGCTGGCGGGCATCAACGCGCACATCGGGCACGATCTGGCGCTGGCCGTCGTGGACACCTGCCGTACGCTCGGCTGCGCACCCGTCGATCTGGAGGACGAGTTCGACATGGTGGGCGATCTCCTCGTCTCGCTGGAGGAGCGCATCCGCGACGATCTGATGCCGGGACCCGACCTTTTCCGGATCGCCGACCCGCTGACCCACCTGCTCGGCTCCTGGAGCCTGGACCGCGCCCGGGACGCGGCGTGGACGGCGGCCCGGGCTCTGTGGGCCCTGCGTGATCTCCCCGATGTCGCGGGCGAGTTCACCGAGCGCCTGGACACGGCGGTGGGCTTCGCGGGGCGCATGCTGCTCACGCCCCTGGCCGAGCCGGGCTTCCGCTAGTCCTCCGGCAGTTCGACCGGCGCGATCTCGTCGAAGAGGTCGCCCGGGCCCGGGTTGGTCGGGTCGGTCGTACCGCCGAGGTGGTGCATGACGCCCCAGACCGCGTTGAGGGCGGTCTGGATGGCCCCCTCGGCCCAGCCGGCCGTCCAGGAGATGTCGTCGCCGGCCAGGAAGATGCCGCGCTTGTCCTCGGGCAGCCGGTCCTGCATGAAGTGCGTGAACAGGCGCCGCTGGTAGCGGTAGTGGCCGGGCAGGTTGGCCTTGAACGCGCCCATGAAGTAGGGCTCGTTCTCCCAGGAGACCGTCACCGGGTTGCCGATGATGTGCCCCCGGATGTCGACCTTGGGATAGATCTCGCCGAGCGACTTCAGCATGACCTCCATCCGCTCGTTCGCGGACAGCGGCAGCCACTTCAGACTGTCGTCGCACCAGGTGTAGGACAGGCAGATGACGGCGGGCTTGTCCGGGCCGTCGTCGAGCAGGTAGGTCCCGCGCGTCATACGGTCGGTGAGCGTCATCGACATGACGTCCCGGCCCGTCTCCTCGTCCTTGTCCAGCCAGAAGGGCCGGTCGACCGGCACGAACAGCTTCGAGCTCTCCATGTAGTGGGTGCGCTCGATCGCCGTCCAGTGGTCGATCGGGAAGAGCGAGTCGTCGCAGGCGATCTTCGACAGCAGCATCCAGGACTGGGCGGTGAAGATCGCCGCCTGGAAGGTGCGGATGTCGCCGTCCGCGTCGGTCACCGTGATGCGGTTGCCGGCGGTGCGGTGCAGCCGGGTCACCGCCGGGCGGGGCTCGCCACCCTCGTGCAGGGTCGCGAGCGAGGTCCCCTGTGCCCAGTGGACGATCTTCTGCGGCTCGCGCTCCCACAGACGCAGCGGCAGCTGCTGGGAGCCGCCGACGATGCCGCGGTGGTGGTCGTCCGCCTCGGTGTAGACGACGCGCAGGATCTCCAGGATGGAGTTGGGGAAGTCGGTGTCCCAGCCGCCCGTGCCGAAGCCGACCTGGCCGAAGATCTCGCGGTGCCGGAAGGACTTGAACGCCTCGGAGTCGCAGAGGAAGCCGTAGAAGGTCTGGTTGTCGAGCTTCTCGACGAGCTTGGACCAGATCTCGCGGATGCGCGGGACGTCCCGCTCGCGCAGGGCCCGGTTCATGTCGGAGAAGTCGGCGCCCTCCTCCAGGCACCGGTTCCACGCCTCGGCGACGTCCCGGTAGACCTGCGGCAGGTCGCCGATCGTCTCGGCGTAGTGCGACTCGCCCTTGAGGTCGACGACGGTCGAGGGGGTCGCCTCCGACAGCGGGTTGGGGAACGGCCGCGTGTGAAGGCCGACCAGGTCGATGTAGTGCTGCAGGGCCGTGGAGGACGGCGGGAAGCGCATCGCGCCCATCTCGGCGGTGAGGGACTCGTCGCACCCGTCGAAGCCCACCGTGCGCAGCCGGCCGCCGATCTGGTCGGCCTCGTACACGACCGGCTTGAGACCCATCTTCATCAGCTCGTACGCGGCGACGATGCCGGACAGGCCGCCGCCGATGACCGCGACCTCCGTGCCGTGCTCGGTCGCGGGGATCTGCCCGAGGCCCGCCGGGTGGGCGAGGAAGTCGTCGTAGGCGTACGGGAAGTCCGGGCCGAACATGGTGATCGGCGGCTGCTGCGCGTCAGCGTGCTCGACGGCGTTGGGCACGGTGGACGTCATGGGGTACGGACTCCTTGCACGGGGACGAACGGGCGGTTCGGGTTCAGGGGGGTTCAGACGAGCGGGCCGTACAGGCCGGGCCGCCGGTCCCGCAGATACGGGTTGTTCTCGCGCGATGCGGCGAGGAAGGCCGGGTCGACGTCGGCGAGCACGAGTTCCTCACCGCGTCCGGCCCGGGTCCGGGCCACCCCGTCGGGCCCGGCGAGCGTGGACAGCCCCACGAACTCGAACTCGCCCTCCCGGCCGACCCGGTTGACGTACGCGACGTACATCTGGTTCTCGAAGGCGCGCACCGGGATCATCGACTCGGCGACGAACTGGAACGGGTGCATCTGCGCGGTGGGGACGAGGAGCAGATCGGTGCCGGCCAGGGCATGGGCACGGACGTTCTCCGGGAACTCCACGTCGTAGCAGATCAGAAGACCGACCCTGAGGCCGTCGATCTCGGCCTGGACGACCGGCAGGTCCCCGGGGGTGAAGTGGTCGCGCTCGAAGCAGCCGAAGAGGTGCGTCTTGCGGTGGTTGGCGAGGCGGGTGCCGTCGGCGGAGATCAGCTGGACGGAGTTGAACACGGACTCGCCGGCCCGCTCGGGGTAGCCGTAGGCGATCGCCAGGCGGTGGCTCGTCGCGATCTCGGCTACGGCGTCCGCGCAGTCGCCGTCGGCGGACTCGGCGAGCCGGCCGATCTCGTCGCCGATCGCGTACCCCGTCAGGAACAGCTCGGACGTGACCAGCAGCCCGGCGCCCGCGGCGGCGGCCCGGCCCGCGGCCTCGTCGAGGACCTTGAGGTTCTCGACGGTGGAGCCGGGTCGGCCGGAGCTCTGGAGCAGGGCGGTACGCATGCGTGATCCTCACCGGGCGGAAGGGGGATTGGGGGACCTTTGGGGGCCACGTAGACGGTACGGGCGGCTGACCAGGGCGGACAAGCAGGAGCCGTTGCGCGCCGGTGAACGGTTCGTTGCGTGCGTGGCGGGCCCGGCGGCGATTCGTTGCGCGCCTCGGGTCGGACCCGCGCTCCTCCCCGGAGCGCAGCTCCGTGCGGTCTCCCCCGCCGTACGGCGGAGGCGGGGTCCCGCCCCGGGCGCGATGTCCTGCCCCCGCCGGGCCGGGAGAGTAAGGGCTGTCCACTCGACCTGCGGAAAGGAACGCAATGAAGCGCCGTACGAAGATCGTCGTGCTCGGCTCCGCGCTGCTCCTCACGGCCGGGGTGGCCTCGGCCGCGACCGCGTCGGACACACCCGGGCAGCGGGCGACCGCGTCGGACACACCCCGGCAGCGGGCGACCGCGTCGGAACCCCGCCCTCGGGAGGCCGCAGCCCTCACCGGCACCGCCAAGCTGTACCGCTCGGCCGGGGACGACATCACCTTCTCGTTCGACGCGCATCTGGCCGCCGAGGACAAGGCCGACCCGTCGAAGGCCACCGGCACCTTCGAGTTCAGCCACTACCTGAACGGCGAGGGCGCCCGGGCCGAGGTGAAGGTCGACTGCCTGCTGACCGGGGGCAAGGTCGCCGTCGTCTCCGGCGTCGTCACCGAGTCCGACCTGCCGGGTGCCGAGGGCAAGCGGGTCGGCGTCACCGTGCACGACCTCGGCCGCCATGACCGGCTCGGCTACAGCTGGGCCGCCACGGGCAGCCCCGTCGACACCAAGGCGCTGCCCAAGTGCGTGAGCTCCGCCCCCTTCGAGAAGGTCGAGAAGGGGACGGGCGACTTCACGGTCGTGCCGTGGCAGCCCGAGCTCTAGCCAGGGCCAGGGCCGTCACCAGGTAGGGAAGGGCGAGTACCGCGAAGACCGTGCTGTGCGCCATGTCGGTGCCGAGCAGCGCGTACACGCCGAACGTGGCGACCGTGGCCAGCTCGGTGCCCAGGCCCGCCACGGAGGTGAGCGTGGCCCGGCGGGAGTCGTCGATGCGGTGCTGGAGCCGGACGTCGGCCAGTACCTCGGCCAGCTGGAACCCGGCGAAGGCGAGGCCGAGGAGGACGACTCCGGTCAGTGAGCGGGCCAGGGCTCCCACCGCGAGGGCGAGGGCGGCGCCCGTGAGCAGCACCGCGAGCCCGGTCGTGCCGAGGCGCTCGGCCGGGCCTGTGAGGAGGCTGCCGACGGTGACGCCGGCCCAGATCAGCATGACCAGATAGGGCACCGTCGCCTCGGCGAAGCCGATCTGCCGGATCAGCAGGGGGGTGTACTCGTCGAGTGCGCCCCACACGGCGGCCACGGCCGGGATCAGCAGCACGGCGCCGCGTACCGCACGGTCCCCGCGGACCTCGGCGAACCCGGCCCGCACGGCCGTCGCCCAGTTGTCGTCGGCGCTCTCCGGCCGCACCCGGTGTTCCGGGAACCTGGTCGCGGTGACGGCGGCCAGGACGCAGGCCAGGACACTCGCGGCAGCGACGGCCGGGTAGCCGCCCAGGCCGAGAACGGGCCCCGCCAGGCCGGTGGAGGCCACCGTGCCCACCATCCGCGCGGCCCGGGCCCGGCCCATGACCCGCGCGTACCGGTCGGCGGCACCGAGCCGGTCCAACTCGTCGTAGACCAGCGCTTCCAGAGCGCCGGAGCCGAGGGCCCCGCCCGCGCCCCACAGGACGAAGCCGGCCGCGAAGGCCCCGTACGACGGGACGGCCACCCACAGAGCGAAGCCGCCGGCGGTGAGCAGCGGGCCGATCCACAGCAGCCTCCGGCGCGACATGGCGTCGGCCCAGGCGCCGGAGGGCACTTCCAGCACCACCGAGGTGATCGACCACAGGCCGAACAGGGAGGAGATCTGCCAGAGCGACATGCCGGTGTCGGCGAAGAGCAGCGCGTACACCGGGTAGAGCAGGACGAAGTCGTCGAGGAACGCGTAGCCGTACAGCGTGCGCGTCAGACGGCGGGCACCGGTCGCCTGCACGCGTGCGGGTGGGAGTGTCATGAGGCCTTCCCGGAAGGACGGATCGGACGCCGGAGGTACGGCGGCCGAGGCGGTCCTCGGGAGGCACGGCTGGTGGATCAATGTCGCCAGGTCATGACACCCAGGCTAGAGGTGTGGCGTGCGCCGGGCCACGGAGTTACGTGGGCGAACCCGACGAGAAGCGCCGCAGCAGCGGCGAGAGCACGAGCACGGACTTGGTCCGCTCGACGAACGGTTCGCCCGCGATCCGTTCCAGAACCCGTTCGAAGTGCCGCATGTCGGAGGCGAAGACCTGGGCGACCGCGTCCGCGTCCCCCGTGACGGTGGACGCGGCCACGACCTCCTGGTAGCGCTCCAGGCCCCGCTGGATGGTCTCCGGGGAGGTGTTCCCGCGGCAGTAGATCTCGACGAACCCCTCGGTCTCCCAGCCGAGGGCGCCCGGGTCCACCCGTACGGTGAAGCCGGTGATGGCTCCGGTGGCCCGCAGCCGGTCCACGCGCCGTTTCACGGCGGGCGCGGACAGGCCGACGAGTGAGCCGATGTCGGCGTAGGAGCGGCGGGCGTCCTCGGCGAGGGCGTGCACGATGCGTTCGTCGAGATCGTTCAGCACAGTGGGTCGTTCACTTTTCGGATGGCGCGAGTCGGGATCGGCGGTAGCCGTACAGGAAGTAGAACATGAGCCCGGCGGCCATCCAGACACCGAAGACCACCCAGGTGACGGTCGGCAGGCTGCCCATCATCCAGATGCAGAAGGCGAAGCCCAGCGCGGGCAGGACCGGGGAGAGCGGCACTCGGAAGGTGCGCGGCATGTCCGGCTTGGTCCGGCGCAGCACGACGACGGCCACGTTGACGAGCGCGAAGGCGAACAGGGTGCCGATGCTGGTGGCGTCGGCGAGCTGCCCGAGCGGGACCGCGGCGGCCAGGACACCGCAGAACAGCGACACGATCAGGGTGTTGGCGCGGGGGGCGCCGGTCTTCGGGTGGACCTTGGCGAACACCTTCGGCACGAGACCGTCGCGGGACATGGCGAACAGGATGCGGGTCTGGCCGTACAGCACGGTCAGCACCACGCTCGCGATGGCGATGACCGCGCAGAACGCCAGCAGGGTTCCCCAGAAGGTCTGCCCGGTGACCTCGCGCATGATCTGGGCGAGGGCGGCTTCGGAGTCGGTGAAGCCCTTCCAGGGCTTGGCGCCGACCGCGACGGCGGCGACGAGGACGTACAGCGCGGTGACGATGACCAGCGACAGCATGATCGCGCGCGGCAGATCGCGCTGGGCGTTCTTGGCCTCCTCGCCGGCGGTGGAGGCGGCGTCGAAGCCGATGTAGGAGAAGAACAGCGTGGCGCCGGCCGCGCTGACGCCCGCCATGCCGAGCGGCATGAAGTTCTCGTAGTTGCCGGAGCGGAAGCCCTGGACGCCGATGGCGCAGAACAGCACCAGCGCGGCGATCTTCACGATCACCATGACGGTGTTGGCGCGGGCGGACTCGCGGGCGCCGCCCAGCAGGAACGCCATCGCGAGCAGCACGACGATCAGCGCCGGCAGGTTGAACACGCCGCCGTCGCCGGGCGGGGCGGACAGGGCGGCCGGGATGGTGACGCCGATGGTGCCGTCGAGCAGTTCGTTGAGGTACTCGCCCCAGCCGACGGCGACGGCGGCCACCGACACGCCGTACTCCAGGACCAGGCACCAGCCGCATATCCAGGCGATCAGCTCACCCATCGTTGCATACGCATACGAATACGAGGATCCGGAGACCGGGATGGTGCCGGCCAGCTCGGCGTAGGACAGGGCCGAGAACAGGGCGGTGAGTCCGGCGATCACGAAGGCGAGGGTGACGGCCGGGCCCGCCTTGGGGACGGCCTCGCCGAGGACGACGAAGATGCCGGTGCCCAGCGTCGCGCCGATGCTGATCATGGTCAGCTGCCACAGCCCGAGGGTGCGGCGCAGTGACCCACCCTCGCCCTGGCCACCCTCCGCGACCAGGCGTTCCACCGGCTTGCGGCGCATGAGGCGCGCGCCGACGCCGGGGGGTTCGGAGGCCGCCGTGGGGCCTGGGTTCTGCGGGGGTGCGCCTTGGTCGAGCACGCGCTGGCTCCTTATCGCTGCCGTTCAGGGCGGCGGGGACCGCGGGCGCCCTTGAGCAGGGACCCACCGAGCGGAGTCCCCGCCGCGCCACGTACGAGGCGACAGCCTACGAGCATCGGCGTTGCTGGTGAAATGCAGCAACCTTGCGCATACGCGTAAGATCATTGCGTTCCTGGTGGTTCGACGGGTGTTCGTTGCGGGGGGGCTGTCGAGCGTTGCGCGAGGCCCCTGCAGAGGGCCTCTGACCAGGAACGCGCAGGGATCGGCTCGCCCGTGCCGCACACCGTCGGAGCCCAGGTGGACCCGGCGGTCGACGAACGCCACCGTGGGCGAAACGGGCGACGTGGTGGCCGTCGACGCCGTGGGGCGGCATGAAGCGCTCCAGCACCTCGATGTCCCCGGCCCCGCACTCGGCGATCTCCCTGCACCGACGGCAGGACCCGGCGTGCGGAACGGCCCCCGGCTTTCACCGGGGGCCTCACGAAGGGTGTCGGGGCGTCAGCTCCAGCTGGCGTGCAGGGGCTTGCCCTCCGCATAGCCGGCGGCGCTCTGGATACCGACGATGGCCTTCTCGGCGAACTCCTCCAGGGAGCCGGCACCGGCATAGGTGCACGAGGAGCGGACGCCCGCGATGATCGAGTCGATCAGGTCCTCGACGCCCGGGCGGGCCGGGTCGAGGAACATCCGGGAGGTGGAGATGCCCTCCTCGAACAGCGCCTTGCGGGCGCGGTCGTACGCCGACTCCTCCGAGGTGCGGTTGCGCACGGCCCGGGCGGACGCCATGCCGAAGGACTCCTTGTAGGCGCGGCCCTGGGCGTCGTGCTGCAGGTCGCCCGGGGACTCGTAGGTGCCGGCGAACCAGGAGCCGACCATGACGTTGGACGCGCCGGCCGCGAGGGCCATGGCCACGTCACGGGGGTGGCGGACACCACCGTCTGCCCACACGTGCTTGCCGTACTTCTTCGCCTCGGCGGCGCACTCCAGGACGGCGGAGAACTGCGGCCGGCCGACGCCGGTCATCATGCGCGTGGTGCACATGGCGCCGGGGCCGACACCGACCTTGACGATGTCCGCGCCCGCCTCGATCAGGTCGCGCACGCCCGCGGCGGCGACCACGTTGCCCGCGACGATCGGCACCTGCGGGTCGAGGTCGCGCACCAGCTTCAGGGCGCTGATCATCGACTCCTGGTGACCGTGCGCCGTGTCGATGACGAGCGCGTCGACGCCCGCGTCCAGCAACTCCTGGGCCTTGCCCGCGACGTCGCCGTTGATGCCGACGGCGGCGGCGATGCGCAGCCGCCCCCGCGCGTCGGTGGCCGGCGTGTAGAGGGTGGCGCGCAGGGCGCCCTTGCGGGTCAGGATGCCGGCGAGCGTGCCGTCCTGGTTGACCGCGGGGGCGTAGCGGCGGTTGGCGTGGTCGAGGGTGTTGAAGGCCTCGCCCGGGTCCTTGTCCGCGTCGATGAGCAGCAGATCGCGGGACATGACCTCGGCGAGCTGCGTGAAGCGGTCCACACCGGAGAGGTCGGAGTCGGTGACCACGCCGATGGGCTTGTGGTTCTCGTCGACGACGACACCGGCGTTGTGCGCCCGCTTGGGCAGCAGCCCCAGCGCGTCCGCGACGGTCTGGTGCGGGGACAGGATGATCGGGGTGTCCAGCACCAGGTGCCGGCTCTTCACCCAGGAGACGACGTCGGTGACCACGTCGTTCGGGATGTCCTGGGGTATCACCACGAGGCCGCCGCGGCGGGCCACGGTCTCGGCCATGCGGCGGCCGGCGATGGCGGTCATGTTGGCGACGACGAGCGGGATGGTGGTGCCCGTGCCGTCCGGGGAGCCGAGGTCGACGGCCTGCCGCGAGCCCACCGAGGAGCGGCTCGGCACCATGAAGACGTCGTCGTACGTCAGGTCGTACCCGGGCTGGATGTCATTGAGGAAACGCACGTGCTGCACATCCCAGTCGATCAGAGGTGACCCCCGGACCGGCCGGCCAGGGGGAAAGAGCACGTACTTCATTCTCCCATGGCGGACCCCCGACCGACCCCCAGCGGATCATCCAGGCTGGTCAGGGGGCCTCTCGGAGGATTCTCCAAGGCCGAGGGTCACGAAGAGCCCCGGGCCCCGGTCCGTCGCCTCGGCGAAGATCTCCTCGGCGACCTGCCACTCCTCGGGCCGCGTCTCGGCGTACGTCCGCCAGCCCCGCACGACCACCAGCAGTCCCCGCTCCCCGGCTCCCTCGGGCCAGAGGGCGGGGTCGGCCAGGCAGTCGGCGAGGGCGTCCCAGTTGCGGCCGAACCAGTCGGGCAGGGCCAGATCACGGGCGCAGCGGTCCATGAGGCCCGCCTTGTCCGTGACCCCGTCCAGGTCCAGGACGAGCACGATCCGGCCCGCCGGGTCGTGCACGCCGTGCTCCGGTCCGGCCACCCGTCAGACCCCGTCCGGGTCGGACCGGTTGAGCGCGGACTTCGGCGCCGGTCCGGCCGTCATCAGATAGTCGGCGGCCGAGGTGTCCGTCACCAGGCTGGTGACGAGCCCGGACCGCAGCACCGCGTCGATCGCGGGTCCCTTGCGCTGCCCACCCGCGATGGCGACGACCTCGGGAATCCGGCGCAGCTGGTCGGCCTTCACGGTGATGCACCGCTCGCCCAGGTCCCGGCCGACCCGGCGACCCTCGGCGTCGAAGAGGTGCGCGGACATCTCGGCGGCGACACCGAGGGAGGCGTAGTGCGCACGCTCCTCGTCGCTGAGCATGTCGTGCACCGTGGAGATGCCCGGCTCCCAGGAGCCGATGGAGACACAGGCGACGGTGACCTTGTCGAAGTGCTCGAAGGCACGGGCGATCCCCGTCTGGTTGCGCAGTGCCGTGGCCGTGGCCGCGTCGGGCAGCAGCATCGGGGCGTAGATGGGGTGGGCGTCCCCGCCGGACACCTGAGCGGCGCGGCGCACGGCCTCCACCGAGCCGCGCTCGGCGGTCCCGGCGTCGTACACACCGGTCAGCTGCACCACCGTGCAGGGCGGCAGCCGGTCGAGCGCCGCCGCCATGTGGATGGTGGAGCGGCCCCAGGCCAGGCCCAGCACATCCCCCTCGTTGACCAGTTCGCCGAGCAGGTCGGCGGCCACTTCTCCCAGGTTCTCGGGGTCGGGCGTCTCCTCGGCCTCGGCCGGGGACTCGACCACGACGGCGTGCCTGAGGCCGTAGCGGGCGCGGAGCGCGTCCGAGCGCTCGGCGTCCAGCTCGGCCGGCACACGGATCTCGATACGTACGAGATCCCGTTCGAGGGCGGTCTCCAGGACCCGGGCCACCTTGAAGCGGCTGACGCCGAACTCCTCCGCGATCTGGATCTTGGACTTCCCCTCGAGGTAGAAGCGGCGGGCCATGGCCGCCGCCTGCACCAGCTCAGCGGGTCCCATCCGCATGGCTGACCGGCCCGCCGACATACCCGACACGGCGATCTCCTCACTGCTGTTCACACTCTGGATTCGCCGTTCATCCTTGCAGATGTGGCGCGGTCGATCAGCCCTGATGAGAGCCGTTCACTTTGCTGTGGCTCAGTGGTTGCAGGCCCAGGAGGCCTTCGCCGTCGCCGCATCGGCCTGGGTGCGTAGTGCACGTACCGCTTCGGCCGGGTCGTTTGCCCCGTAGACCGCCGATCCGGCCACGAAGACGTCGGCTCCGGCATCGGCGCAGCGCTCGATGGTGGAAGCCGAAACTCCGCCGTCGACCTGGAGCCAGAGCTCCAGTCCGTGCTTGCTGATCAACTCGCGGGTGCGGCGAATCTTCGGAAGCATGATGTCGAGGAAGGCCTGTCCCCCGAAGCCCGGTTCGACCGTCATGATCAGCAGCATGTCGAGCTCGGGGAGCAGGTCCTCGTACGGCTCGATGGGGGTCGCGGGCTTCAGGGCCATGGAGGCACGGGCGCCCTTGGCACGGATCTCCCGGGCGAGCCGGACCGGAGCTGCGGCGGCCTCGACATGGAAGGTGACCGAACCGGCCCCCGCTTCCACGTACTGGGGCGCCCACCGATCGGGGGCCTCGATCATCAGGTGGCAGTCCAGCGGGGTGTCCGTCGCACGGGCCAGCGACTCTACGACCGGCACGCCGAGCGTGAGGTTAGGGACGAAATGGTTGTCCATGACGTCGACGTGGAGCCAGTCGGCTCCTTCCACGGCCTTCGCCTCGTCCGCGAGGCGGGCGAAGTCTGCGGACAGAATGCTGGGGTTGATCTGCGCGGCCATGTCCTAAGACTGCCATGCCCTCCAAGGGTTGTGGGCATCGGTCCCCGGTGGAACCGGTGGTACGTCGACCGCGGGCCGTCGTGGGGTGCTCGCGCCCACGCGCCGGGGCCGCACGCGTCACCGCACCGCGCCCCTTGCGGGGCGCTTCCGCTGAGGGGGATGACATGAAGCAGGGCGTCGCGCACCTCGTCTGCGGGCGGCGGGCCAAGTGGCTCGTGCTGGTCTTCTGGGTGGTCGTGCTGGTCGTCGCCGCGCCGCTGGCCATGAAGCTCACCGACGCCCAGGACAACGACGCCGCGTCCTGGCTGCCGGGGTCCGCGGAGTCGACGCAGGTGCTGCAGATCTCCGAGGACTTCCGGCCGGAGCAGATCCCGGCGGTGGTCATCTACGCGCGGGAGAGCGGCCTGACGCCGCAGGACCGTGCGGAGATCGCCGAGGACGTGCGGCAGCTGAAGCAGCTCAGCGACCACGGCATCATCGGTGAGCGGACGCGCGGGCCGGTGTTCGACCGGCAGGTCGACCCGCGGGCGGCGCAGGTCTTCGTGCCGATCCTGATGGACGAGGAGGGCTGGGAGCGGATCTCACCGGCCGTGGACTCCATCCGCGACGACGTGGGCACGGGCGGCGACGGGTTGTCCGTGCACATCACGGGCCCGGGCGGCACGTCGGCGGACTTCGCCGAGGCCTTCGAGGGCATCGACTCGACTCTGCTGCTCTCGGCGATGGCGGTCGTCATCGTCATGCTGCTCATCACCTACCGCAGCCTGACCCTGCTGCTGGTCCCCCTGATCGCGGTGGTCTGTGCCCTGTTCACCGCCCAGGCACTGATCTACCTGCTGGCCGAGCACGGCGGCCTGACGGTCAACGGCCAGAGCGCAGGCATCCTCACGGTGCTGGTCTTCGGGGCGGGAACGGACTACGCCCTGCTGCTGGTGGCCCGCTACCGGGAGGAACTGCGCCGGCACGAGGACCGGCACGAGGCGATGGCCCTGGCCCTGCACCGCGCCGGCCCCGCCGTGCTCGCCTCCGGCGCGACGGTCGTGCTCAGCATGCTGGTGCTGCTGGCCGCCGAGATGAACTCCACGAGCGGCCTGGGCCCGGTGGCGGCGATCGGTGTCGCCGTCGCGGTGGTGGCGATGATGAGCCTGTTCCCGGCCCTGCTGGTGATCTTCGGCCGGTGGATCTTCTGGCCGGTGGTCCCGCACTACGGCACGCCCGATCCGACCGAGCGGGGCGTCTGGGCCCGCACGGGCCGTCGTATCGCCAACCGCCCGCGGATGATCTGGGCCGTGACGGCGCTCGCGCTGGCGGTCTGCTCGCTGGGCCTGATCCAGCTTCGCGCGGAGGGCATCGGCAACGCGGACGCGTTCACCGGGAAACCCGACTCGATCACCGGCCAGGAGGTGTCGGCGCGCTACTTCCCGGCGGGCAGCGGCGACCCCCTGGTCATCGTCAGCAACCAGGCGCAGGCCGTGCAGGTGGGCCGCACCGTCGCCGGGACCCCGGGTGTGGTCCCCCAGTCCCTCGGTCTGCCACCCGGCACCAAACCGTCCTTCGAGGGCAAGGTGCTCTTCGAGGCCACCATGACCGCCCCCTCGGACAGCGAGGCCGCCAAACAGACGGTCGAGCGGGTGCGGGACGCCGTGCACGCGGTGCCGGACGCCGACGCCAAGGTGGGCGGCGGTACGGCGGCCCTGCTGGACATGGACAAGGCGACCACGCACGACAACATGCTGATCATCCCGCTGGTGCTGGTGGTCGTCCTGCTGATCCTGTGCGGCCTGCTGCGCGCCCTGGTCGCCCCACTGCTGCTGGTCGGGACGGTGATCCTGTCCTTCGCGGCGGCGCTCGGCATCAGCGCGCTCGCGTTCCGGTACGTCTTCGACTACGCGGGCGAGTCGACCGACTTCCCGCTGTTCGTCTTCGTCTTCCTGGTCGCCCTGGGCATCGACTACAACATCTTCCTGACCACCCGCATCCGCGAGGAGGCGGCCCGCCAGGGCACCAGAGCGGGCGTCGTCACGGGCCTCGCCGCCACCGGCGCGGTCATCACCTCCGCCGGTCTGGTCCTGGCCGGTACCTTCGCCGCCCTCGGCACCCTCCCGATGGTCGCCTTCGCCGAGATCGGCTTCACCGTCGCCCTCGGCGTCCTCATCGACACCTTCATCGTCCGCTCGGTCCTGGTGACCGCGCTGTTCCTGGACGTCGGGCCGAAGGTGTGGTGGCCGCACCGGCTGGCGCGCCACGACGGCGGCACACCGGACCGGGCGGCCGTGACAGCGGGAGTCAGCCGGTCCGGCGAATGAGCGCCAGATACATCGCGTCGGTCCCGTGCAGATGCGGCCACAGCTGCACATCGGGCCCGTCGCCCAGGTCCGGTACGCCGGGCAGCAGCGGCCGGGCGTCGACGAGGTCGGTGTCCGGGTGCTGCTTGAGCACGTCGGCGACGACGGCCCGGGTCTCGGCGAGGTGCGGCGAGCAGGTCGCGTAACCCACGACACCGCCGACCCGCACCGACTCCAGGGCGGTGCGCAGCAGCCCGCGCTGCAGCGGCGCGAAGCCCTCCAGGTCCTCGGGGCGGCGCCGCCAGCGTGCCTCGGGGCGGCGGCGCAGGGCGCCCAGGCCCGTGCACGGCACGTCGACCAGCACCCGGTCGAAGCTGCCGGGCCGCCAGGCCGGGCGCGTGCCGTCGGCGGCGATCACCTGATACGGCCCGGGATTGCCGTCCAGCGCCTTCGCGACGAGGCCGGCGCGATGGGTCTGCTTCTCGGAGGCGACGAGCAGGGCGCCCCGCTCGGCAGCCAGCGCGCCGAGCAGCGCGGCCTTGCCGCCGGGCCCCGCGCATCCGTCCAGCCAGCGCCGGTCGGGCCCGTCCAGGGGCGCGTTGGCGAGGGCGATCGCGACGAGCTGGCTGCCCTCGTCCTGTACGCCCGCGCGCCCGTCCCGCACGGCCGCGATGGCGCCCGGCTCCCCGCCCTCGGTCAGCCGCACGGCATAGGGCGACCAGCGGCCCGGTACGGCGGCGTCCTCGTCGAGCAGTTCCTCCGCGGTGGCCCGCCCGGGCCGGGCCACGAGCGTGACCTCGGGCCGGTCGTTGTCGGCGCGCAGCAGCTCCTCGACGCCGTCGCGCCCACCGCCGAGGGAGTCCCACAGCGCGGACACGACCCACCGCGGATGGGAGTGGACGACGGAGAGATGGTCCTCGGGGTCCTCGTCGTAGGGGGGCGCGACCCGCTCCAGCCAGCCGTCCAGATCGTCCTGCGCGACCTTGCGCAGCACGGCGTTGACGAACTTGGCCCGCCCGTCGCCGAGCACGACCCGAGCGAGCTCGACGGTGGCGGACACCGCCGCGTGCGTCGGGATGCGGGTGCCGAGCAGCTGGTGCGCGCCGAGGCTCAGCACATCCAGCACCGGCGGGTCGACCTCCCCGAGCGGCCTGTCCACGCAGGACGCCAGGACCGCGTCGTACGTCCCCTGGCGACGCAGCGTGCCGTACACCAGCTCGGTGGCGAGCGCGGCGTCCCGGGCATCGAAGTCGTCGTTCTCCCGCGCTTTGCGCAGCAGCGGGGGCAGTACGAGGTTGGCGTAGGCGTCCCGCTCGTCCACGGCCCTCAGTGCCTCGAAGGCGAGGATGCGGACGGGGTCCTTCTTGGGCCTGCGGTAGGGCTTGCCTGACGTGCGGGCTCGACGGGGCTGTTCGCTCACGAAAAAGGTGCTCCGGGGGTGAGAAGAAGTGCGCCGTCCAGCCTACGCCGCCGGGTGCGGTCGGGAGCCGCCAGCGGGGTGCCGGCCGCGTGAGCGGGCCTGCCCCGGCTCATCCTCCGAGCTGCTCCCCCTCGCCGATGCGCACCCCGCGAGGGGTGCCTGCCGCGTGAGCGGGCCTGCCCCGGGTCATCCTCCGAGCTGCTCCCCCTCGCGGATGCGCACCCCGCGCGCCCAGTCCGCCGCCCGCATCGGCTTCTTGCCCTGGGCCTGCACCCACAGCAGCTCGACAGCGTACGAGCCGGTGCCCGCGTACACGTTGTTCTTCCCGGCGGCGATCCGCCCCGGGGCGAGGTCCGTCCGGTCGGGAACGGGGGTGACCTGGATGAGCTTGAGCCGCTCACCGCGGAACGTGGTCCACGCGCCGGGGGCCGGGGTGCAGCCCCGCACCATCCGGTCGACCCGCAGCGCGGGCGCACTCCAGTCCAGGTGCGCGTCCTCGACGTTGACCTTCGGAGCGAGGCTGATCCCGTCGGCGGGCTGAGGTACGGCCTTCAGGGTGCCGTCCTCGATGCCGTCCATGGTCGCCGCGAGCAGCCCGGCACCGGCGAAGGCGAGCCGCGTCAGCAGGTCCCCGCTGGTGTCGGTGGCCCGGATCTCCTCCGTCACCGTCCCGTACACCGGACCGGAGTCGAGCCCCTCCTCGATCAGGAAGGTCGACGCCCCGGTGATCTCGTCACCGGCCATGATGGCGTGCTGTACGGGCGCGGCACCGCGCCAGGCCGGCAGCAGAGAGAAGTGCAGATTGACCCAGCCGTGCGCGGGGATGTCGAGGGCCACCCGGGGCAGCAGCGCCCCGTAGGCGACGACGGGGCAGCAGTCCGGCCCGATCTCCCGCAGCCGCTCCAGGAACTCGGGGTCCTTCGGCTTCGCGGGCTTCAGCACCTCGATCCCGGCCTCCTCCGCCCGCTCGGCGACGGGCGACGCGACGAGCCTGCGTCCGCGCCCGGCCGGCGCGTCGGGCCGCGTGACGACGGCGGCCACCTCGTGCCGCCCGGAGGCGAGCAGAGCGTCCAGAGCGGGAACGGCGACCTCGGGTGTACCGGCGAAGACCAGCTTCATGGGGTGGTGGGGGCCTCTCGGGCGGGGACGATGACGGGCAACGCCCAAGTCTATGAGCCGGAAACGGAAAGCCGCCGACAGCGCTCGACCCCCATGGGAGACCCGGGCCGGCCGGCTGACGGTTTCGGGCGGCGCGCGAGCGGGAGACATGAGCCGATGGCCGAAGGCCGAGGCGCACAACCCGCGCAGACAGGCGCACGCATGTACTCCCACGCCCCCACACCGTGACCCGCGGAGCGAATCCGCGTTGGTCAAGACAGAGTTGACCACAACGGGCCGCGATCGCGGCCCATTCCTTTCAACGCCGGTTCGAGAGGCTTGTTCATGGCCGACCACGCAACCCACGACGCCCAGGCTCGGGCCAGCCTGCACTTGCTGGTGCGGGACATCGAGCGGGTCCGCCGGCAGGTGGACGCACTGCGCACCCTGACCGCGCAGTTGGGCAACGTCTACCGCCCGCGCCGCTCCGGCTCCTCCACGGGCTTCGTCGTCTACGGACGCGCTCCCGCCCCGACGGTACGTCTCGCCCAGGAGCTGCGGGACAGTGTCGAGACCCTGGTCACGGCGGCCGTGGACTTCGACCGCTCACTCGGGTTCTCGTGGGACGCGGTGGGCTCCGCGCTCGGAGTCACCAAGCAGGCGGTCCACCGCCGTTACGGCGCCCGCCGCGCCACGGCCCAGTCGGCCGCGCCCGAGCCCGAGCGCACGCCGGAGCCGACGGGCGGCCGCTCGGTCAATGTGACGACCGGCCTGCCCACGGTTCCGACGGTCCCCGCGGCCCGTTCCATGCCCACGCAGCCGACGGCCGGCAGCCCCGCTCTCCGTGACGAGGTCAGGCCGACGGTTTTCCCGGGCCCGCGCAACGGCTGACGAACGCGCCTCTGCCCTGCCCTCTCGGACCGTTTCCGGGAGGGCGGCCGCGTATCCGGCCGGAACCCGCCGGACGACTCCCGCCACCGCTGCCACACCGCACTCGGCGGCCACCCACCGATCAGCCGTGTGAACAACGCTTCAGGTCAACGAACCCAGCGCCTGACCTGGCATGAGCGGCGCCGACCACTCCGTCGTCCGCAGCGATTCCTCGTGCCGGTCCGAGGGGACGCTCATCCGATGTCGGCCGGGTCGATCCGCACCCAGACCCCGGCACCGGTTCCCGCCCCACCGCCGCTCCCCCGGGCCATCCGGGCGGCCTGTGCGGCTTTGAGTGCGGCGGCCAGCGCGGCGCCCCTGCCCGGCGGCACCCGCAGCAGCGCCCGCTCCCACTGCTCGCCGGGCGGCGGCGCCCCCGCCCTGCGAGGTCGCCCGGGCGCGGGGACGGGCAACGGCACCGGCCCCAGCACCTCGGCCTCGGGCGGCAGTTCGGCCGCACCGAGGAATTCGGCCACCGCATCAGGCGGGCCCGACACGGCCGCCATCCGCGACACCGGCGGAAACCCCAGCTCGGCCCGCTCGGCGAGTTCCCGCACCGCGTGACCCACGGGGTCCCAGCGGACGAGCGCCTGCACGGGCCGCAGTGTCGGCTCGGCCACGACCACCACCGTGCCCCCGGCCGACTGCGGCCGGACCAGGGACGCGGCCGCGATCCACCGCCGCAGCGCGTCCTCCCCTGCCCGCAGATCGGGCCGCCCGAGCATGGCCCACCCGTCGAGCAGCAGCGCCGCCGCGTACCCGCCCTCGGCGACCGGCTCGGCCCCCGGTGTGCTCACGACCACCGCGGGCGCCCCCGGCACCGTGTCGAGCACGTGTTCCCGCCCCGAGGTGCGTACCGGTACGGCGGGGAAGGCCCGGCCCAGTTCCTCGGCGGTCCGCCGGGCCCCGACGACCGAGGCGCGCAGGCGGAACGAACCGCACTCGGGACAGTGCCAGCCGCTCTCCTCGCGTCCGCACCACCCGCAGTTCAGGGCACCGCCGTCCGGTGCCTCCAGCGGCCCGGAGCAGTGCCGGCAGCGCGCGGGCGCCCGGCACTGGGCACACGCCATGCGCGGCACATACCCGCGGCGGGGCACCTGCACCAGCACCGGGCCGTGCCGCAGGCCGTCCCTGACGGCCTGCCAGGCGAGGGTCGGCAGCCGGGCGGCCCGGGCGGCCTCGTCCCGGGCGAGATCCTGGTCCCCGACGGTCCGGACGAGCGGAGCGGCTCCCCGCACCTGGTCCCGGCCGGCGACGAGCGGCCGCGCCCAGCCGCTCTCGACGAGCTGCGCGGCCTCCACCGTGCAGCTCCAGCTCCCCAGCAGGAAGCCGCACTTGTCCTGGGCGGCCCGCAGCAGGAGCACCTCGCGGGCGTGGGGCTGCGGGGCGTGCTGCTCACTGTGGCTGTCGTCGCCGTCGTCCCAGAGGGCGACCAGGCCGAGATCCTGGACGGGCGCGAACATGGCGGCCCGGGTCCCGATCACGGCCCGTACGGAACCGCGCCGCACCGCGAGCCACTGCGCGTAGCGCTTCTCGGGGCCGGCGTCGGCGGTGAGCACCGCGTGCCGCCCCTTCCCCAGCAGGGAGGTCAAGGCGGCGTCGACCCGTGCGACCGCCCGCCCGTCGGGCAGGACGGCGAGCGCCCCCCGCCCGGAGGCCAGCGTCCCGGCGACGGCCCGGGCCAGCTCCTCGCTCCACTGCGGCCCGGGCAGCGCGTTCCACACGGCCCGGGGCGCTCCGCCGGACACCAGGGACTCCAGGAAGGCCGCCCCACGCTCGTACCGCTGCCAGCTTCCCGCCTCGGGCGCCGGAGGCGGTGGCAGCGGGTCGGGTGAGGGCCGCTGCTCGGCTCGGGCGTTGCGCGGCGGGACGGCGAGTTGCAGGACGTCGGCGAGGCTGCCCGCGTACCGGTCGGCGACCGCCCGGGCCAGCCCCAGCAGTTCCTCGCTCAGCACCCGCTCGGGCGACACGACCTGGGCGAGGGCGGCCAGCGGCCCGGAGTAGTCGGACTCGGCCAGCCGCTCGACGAGGAATCCGTCGATCAGTCCGCCGCCCTCGCGGCGCCCTTCGCGCACGCGGTGCCGCCCGGCCCCGAACCGGACCCGCACGCGCACGCCCGGCTGGGCGTCCGCGTCCAGCTCCTCGGGCACGGCGTAGTCGAAATACCGGTCGAGATGGAGCACGCCCTTGTCGACGAGGACCCGCGCGACGGGCCGTTCCTTGGCGAGCGCGGCCCCCCGCCAGGTCCGCGGCTTGGCCCGGGGCGTCTTCGCCTTGCGCACACTGTCCCGGATGAGCGCGAGCTGCTCGGGCGGCGCACCCTCCGCGCCCCCGCCCGACTGTCCGTTCTCGCTGCTCACGCCTGCATTCTTACCAAACAGCACTGACAACCGGCAGCGCCCGAGTTCCCCGGCGGCGACGGCGTTCACTCGCCTTGGACCACTCGGCCACGCCTGCGGGCACGGCCCGGCCGGCGGCGGGATTCGAACCCGCGGGGCTCCTGAGAGCCAGAAGTATCCGTCGCCTTCGCACCGGGCGCCCCGGCACGCCTCCAGCGTAGGGACCGCCCGTCGCTGCCCGCGAACCGTTTTGCACGCCGCCAGGGGGAGGAGAGGGGCGGAGGAACAGGGCCCCCCGGCTGCACTACGAGGCCCGGCTCCCCGAAGGGGGCCGGGCCTCGTCACGATGCCGTGGGACCGGGGACTACAGCCCCGCGGCCTTGCGCAGCGCGTCCACGCGGTCCGTCCGCTCCCACGTGAAGTCGGCGAGCTCGCGGCCGAAGTGGCCGTACGCCGCGGTCTGGGAGTAGATCGGGCGGAGCAGGTCGAGGTCGCGGATGATGGCGGCCGGACGGAGGTCGAACACCTCGTCGATCGCCTTCTCGATCTTCTCCGTGTCGATCTTGGCGGTGCCGAAGGTCTCGACGAACAGACCCACCGGCTCGGCCTTGCCGATCGCGTAGGCGACCTGGACCTCGCACCGGGTGGCCAGACCCGCGGCGACCACGTTCTTCGCGACCCAGCGCATCGCGTACGCGGCGGAGCGGTCGACCTTGGACGGGTCCTTGCCGGAGAACGCGCCACCGCCGTGACGGGCCATGCCGCCGTAGGTGTCGATGATGATCTTGCGGCCGGTCAGGCCCGCGTCACCCATGGGACCGCCGATCTCGAAGCGGCCGGTGGGGTTGACCAGGAGACGGTAGTTCTCCGTGTCGAGCTTGATGCCCTCGTCCAGCAGCGCCTTCAGCTCCGGCTCGACGACGAACTCCTTGATGTCCGGAGCCAGCAGCGAGTCGAGGTCGATGTCGGAGGCGTGCTGGGAGGAGACGACGACGGTGTCCAGACGGACCGCCTTGTCGCCGTCGTACTCGATGGTGACCTGCGTCTTGCCGTCCGGGCGCAGGTAGGGGATGGTGCCGTTCTTGCGCACGTCGGACAGGCGCTTCGACAGACGGTGGGCCAGGAAGATCGGCAGCGGCATCAGCGTCGGCGTCTCGTCCGTCGCGTAGCCGAACATCAGGCCCTGGTCGCCGGCACCCTGCTTGTCGAGCTCGTCCTCGTCGCCTTCGACACGGGACTCGTACGCCGTGTCCACACCCTGGGCGATGTCCGGGGACTGGGCGCCGATGGACACCGACACGCCGCAGGACGCGCCGTCGAAGCCCTTCTTGGAGGAGTCGTAGCCGATCTCGAGGATCTTGTTGCGGACCAGCGTCGCGATGTCCGCGTACGTCTTGGTCGTGACCTCGCCGGCCACGTGCACCAGGCCGGTCGTGATCAGGGTCTCGACGGCGACCCGGGAAGACGGGTCCTCGCGCAGGAGCGCGTCGAGAATGGTGTCGCTGATCTGGTCAGCGATCTTGTCGGGGTGACCCTCGGTCACGGACTCCGAGGTGAAAAGGCGACGGGACACAACGCTCCCTGAGGTTGCAGCGGCTGCTGGCTGATCATTGGCGGACGGCGGGGGCTGCACCCGGCGCCGTCCGTGGAACAGTTTACGGGTCACGCTTCGGCCACGGTCCCCCTGTCTCGCCACTCGGGAGTGCTGTGACCTGCGGCACGGGCATTCTGCCCAATGGCGAGCGACGTTGGCCAGAGGCGCCACGCCCCGGTCGACCCGTTTTCGAGCGGGTACACGGCGATCGGACCTCAGCGCAGCCGCTCGGCCACCAGGTCCCACACCGTTTCGGCCAGAGCTTCCTTGGGGCCGTGCGACACGGCGGTCTCGCTGCCGTCGGCGCCGAGCACGACCGCCTCGTTCTCCTCGGAACCGAAGGTCTTGCGCTCCCCCACCTCGTTCACGACCAGCAGGTCGCAGCCCTTGCGCTTGAGCTTGGTGCGGCCGTTGGCGAGGACATCGTCCGTCTCCGCGGCGAAGCCGACGATCACCTGTCCGGCGCGGGCCCGGTCCGCGGAGATCTCCGCGAGGATGTCCGGATTCCGCACCAGGGTGATCGGCTCGGGTTCCTGGCCGTCCTTCTTCTTGATCTTTCCCGACGCGTACGCGGCCGGACGGAAGTCGGCCACCGCGGCCGCCATCACCACGGCGTCGGCGTCGGGTGCGGCACGCAGCACCGCCTCGCGCAGCTCCACGGCGGTACCGACCGGGACGATGTCGACGCCCGCCGGGGCGGGCAGGGTGCTGTTGGCCGCGATCAGCGTGACGCGGGCGCCTCGGGCGGCGGCGGTACGGGCGAGGGCGTAGCCCTGCTTGCCGGAGGAGCGGTTGCCGAGGAAGCGGACGGGGTCCAGGGGCTCGCGGGTGCCGCCGGCACTGACGACGACATGCCGGCCCTCGAGGTCGGGCTCGGTGACGCCCCGCGCCAGCACACGGCGGCAGACCTCGAAGATCTCGCCCGGGTCGGGCAGCCGGCCCTTGCCGGTGTCGACGCCGGTGAGGCGCCCCACGGCCGGCTCGATGACGAGGGCGCCACGGCGGCGCAGCGTCGCCACGTTCTCCTGGGTGGCCGGGTGCTCCCACATCTCCGTGTGCATGGCGGGCGCGAAGACCACCGGGCAGCGGGCGGTGAGCAGCGTGTTGGTGAGGAGGTCGTCGGCGAGGCCGTGGGCCGCCTTGGCGAGCATGTCGGCGGTGGCGGGGGCGACGACGACCAGGTCGGCGTGCTGCCCGATGCGGACGTGTGGGACCTCGTGCACGTCGTCCCACACCTCGGTGGAGACGGGGTTGCCGGAGAGCGCGGACCAGGTCGCGGCGCCGACGAAGTGCAGCGCGGAGGCGGTGGGCACCACGCGCACGTCGTGGCCCGACTCCGTCAGCCGCCGCAACAGCTCACAGGCCTTGTACGCGGCGATGCCCCCGCTGACCCCCAGAACGACCTTCGGCTTGTCCACGTCTCTCCCCGGACCTCGGCAACCGGCACACCGTACGACTCCATGACACACCACAGGCCCGGCAGTCGGCCTGCCGGGCCTGTGGATAAGTCAGCGTCAAGCTGTAGATCCTATTTACTGCGCCGGGCCCTCGACGGCCTCGGACGTCAGGAGCCCCGCGTTGATCTCGCGGAGGGCGATCGAGAGCGGCTTCTCGTGGACGTGGGTGTCGACGAGAGGACCGACGTACTCGAGGAGACCCTCGCCGAGCTGCGAGTAGTACGCGTTGATCTGGCGGGCACGCTTGGCCGCGTAGATCACGAGGCTGTACTTCGAGTCGGTGGCCTCGAGGAGCTCGTCGATCGGCGGGTTGATGATGCCCTCGGGCGCGGAGATGGAAGAGGACACGCTCTACCTTCCGATGGATGGGAAAGATTCTGTCGGGGTGATCGGCCGGCCGGAACGGCCGGCGATGGTCACACGACGTCCATCAAGGCTAGCAGCTCGCGCGCCACGTCCTCGACGGAGGTGTTGACCAGGGTGGTGTCGAACTCCGGCTCGGCCGCGAGTTCGATCTTCGCCGCGTCGAGCCGGCGCTCGATCACCTCGGGCGGTTCGGTGCCCCGCCCGGTGAGTCTGCGCACGAGCTCCTCCCAGGAGGGCGGAGCCAGGAACACCAGCTGGGACTCGGGCATCGACTCCCGGACCAGGCGGGCGCCCTGCAGGTCGATCTCCAGGAGCACGGGTTCGCCGTTCTCCAGTCGCTCCTGCACGGCCGCACGCGGCGTGCCGTAGCGATTGCCGGCGAACTCGGCCCACTCCAGCAGTTCCCCGTTGGCGATGAGCTTGTCCATCTCGTCGTCGGAGACGAAGAAGTAGTGGACTCCGTGCTGCTCGCCGGGGCGGGGCTTGCGGGTCGTCGCCGACACGGAGAGCCAGACCTCGGGGTGTGCCTTGCGCATATGGGCGACGACCGTGCTCTTGCCGACCCCGGAGGGGCCGGAGAGCACGGTCAGCCGCGGACGTACGTCCGGGGGTACGGGGGACGTCCCCCGGGGTGTTGCAGCCATGCAGCGATTATCCAGCAATCGCGGAGTGCCCGGGACTCGCTTCCCCGGACTGCCCGGTTCAGGAGCCGGTGCTGCCGAACTCGCGCTCCAGGGAGGCGATCTGGTTGGAACCGAGGCCACGCACCCGGCGGCTCTCGGAGATACCGAGTCGCTCCATGATCTGCTTGGCGCGGACCTTGCCCACGCCCGGCAGCGACTCGAGGAGGGCGGAGACCTTCATCTTGCCGATGACGTCGTTCTCCTGGCCCTGCTTGATGACCTCGTGAAGGGAGGCGCCGGAGTGCTTGAGTCGATTCTTGACCTCGGCCCGCTCCCGGCGAGCCGCGGCGGCCTTTTCGAGCGCGGCTGCGCGCTGTTCAGGGGTAAGGGGCGGAAGAGCCACGCCTACGTCACCTCGGATGTCGAACTGTCGGATACGGACCGGTGAGGAACCTAGTCGCCCCACACCTGGGGAGCCACGAGCAACACACGCTTGCCCGTTCTCTCGTCGGAGACTAGCGGGCAAGTCCGCCGGAGTCATTGAGAACAGCGGAAAAGTCCTGGTCAGCCTTCATCTGAACGGACATTTAGGACATACTGCCCCGGATTTGAGGATGTATTCAGGCTCAGAGCCGTTCCGGACCACTCATCGGAGGTCTCACCGGGAGGTCCGGACCGCCTCACGAGGACGTCACGGCCTGACGGATCTCCTCCGCGAACCGCTCCGCGGCGTCACGCAGAGCGACCGCGTCGGGACCGTGGCGTAGCACTCCGCGGCTGACGTTCGGCACGACGTTGCGCACCGCCGCACCGAAGACCCCGGGAAGATCGGCCGGCTTGGCGCCCTGGGCGCCGATACCGGGCGCGAGGAGCGGGCCGTTGATGTCCAGGTCGTACGTCGACAGATCACCGAGGGTGGCGCCGACGACCGCGCCGAAGGACCCCAGGGGCTCCTCCCCCGTGTTCTCGGCGGCCAGGTGCGCGAGCATCGTCGCTCCGACGTTCCGGCCGTCGGAGCGAACGGCGTGCTGGACCTCGCCGCCCTCCGGGTTGGACGTCAAGGCCAGCACGAACAGTCCCGCGCCGTTCTCCCGGGCCAGCGCCACGGCCGGGCTGAGCGATCCGTAGCCGAGGTACGGCGAGACCGTCAGGGCGTCGGAGAACAGCGGCGCGTCCTTGTGCAGGAAGGACTCGGCGTAGGCGGCCATGGTCGAGCCGATGTCGCCGCGCTTGGCGTCCATCACGACCAGCGCGCCCGCCGCCCGGGCCTCGGCGACCGACTTCTCCAGCACGGCGACGCCGCGCGAGCCGAAGCGCTCGAAGAACGCGCTCTGCGGCTTCAGCACGGCGACCCGGTCGGCCACCGCCTCGACGACCGTGCGGCTGAACCGCTCCAGGCCCGCCACGTCGTCGTTCAGGCCCCACTCGGCGAGCAGGGAGGCGTGCGGGTCGATGCCGACGCACAGCGGGCCGCGCTCGTCCATGGCCCGGCGCAGGCGCACGCCGAAGGGTTCGAGACCACTCATGCCGTCTTCCTCACGTCGGCGCCCACCGCGTCGGCGAGCGTGGCGTAGGGGCTCGTGGCCAGGCGTGCGGCGAGCCCCTTGTGGATCGCGCGGCCCCAGAAGGGCCCCTCGTAGATGAAGGCGCTGTAGCCCTGGACCAGCGTGGCACCGGCCAGGATGCGCTGCCAGGCGTCCTCGGCGTTCTCGATGCCCCCGACACCCACCAGGGTGATCCGGTCGCCCACGCGCGCGTAGAGACGGCGCAGGACCTCCAGGGAGCGTTCCTTCAGGGGTGCCCCGGACAGGCCGCCGGTCTCCTTGACCAGGGAGGCGTCGGACTTCAGGCCGAGTCCCTCGCGCGCGATGGTGGTGTTCGTGGCGATGATGCCGTCCAGTCCGAGCTCCACGGCCAGGTCGGCTACGGCGTCGACGTCCTCGTCGGCCAGGTCCGGCGCGATCTTGACCAGCAGCGGGACGCGGCGCGCCGGCACGGTGCGGTCGGCGGCCTCGCGGACGGCGCTCAGCAGGGGGCGCAGGGCTTCGGTGGCCTGGAGGTTGCGCAGGCCGGGCGTGTTCGGCGAGGAGACGTTCACGACCAGGTAGTCGGCATACGGCGCGAGCCGCTCGGCGGACTTCACGTAGTCCGCGACGGCCTCCTCCTCGGGGACGACCTTGGTCTTGCCGATGTTGACGCCGACGACCGGCTTGAAGACGGGCGTGCGGGAGGCCAGGCGGGCGGCGACACGGAGCGAGCCGTCGTTGTTGAAGCCCATGCGGTTGATCAGCGCGCGGTCCTTGACCAGGCGGAACAGCCGCTGCTTGGGGTTGCCGGGCTGGGGTTCGCCGGTGACCGTGCCGATCTCGACGTGGTCGAAGCCGAGCATGGCCATGCCGTCGATGCCGACGGCGTTCTTGTCGAAGCCCGCGGCGAGCCCGAAGGGGCCGTGCATGCGCAGGCCCATGGCCTCGGTGCGCAGCTCCTTGTACCGGGGCGCGAGGGCGGCCGCGAGGAAAGTGCGCAGCACGGGCACGCGGGCGGCCAGGCGGATCCAGCGGAAGGCCAGGTGGTGGGCCTGCTCCGGGTCCAGCCGCTTGAAGACGAGACGGAAGAAGATCTTGTACATGGTGTCCTCACGAGGACATGGCGTCCTCACGAAGAGGGGGACACCGTTTCCGGTGTCCCCCTCGGGGCTGCTAGTCGCGGGCCGCGGTCAGGTGTTCCGCGTGTTCCTGGAGAGATCGGACGCTCACGTCGCCGCGGTTGAGGGCGTCGATGCCCTGGACCGCCGCCGCAAGGGCCTGGACCGTCGTCAGGCAGGGCACGGAGCGCGCCACGGCCGCCGTACGGATGTCGTAGCCGTCGAGGCGGCCGCCCGTGCCGTACGGGGTGTTGACGATGAGGTCGACCTCGCCGTCGTGGATGAGCTGGACGATGGTCTTCTCGCCGTTCGGGCCGGTGCCCTCGGACTGCTTGCGCACGATCGTGGCGTTGATGCCGTTGCGCTTGAGGACCTCGGCGGTGCCGGACGTGGCGAGCAGCTCGAAGCCGTGCGCGACCAGCTCGCGGGCCGGGAAGATCATCGAGCGCTTGTCGCGGTTGGCGACCGAGATGAACGCGCGGCCCTTGGTGGGCAGCGGGCCGTAGGCGCCGGCCTGCGACTTGGCGTAGGCCGTGCCGAAGACCGAGTCGATGCCCATGACCTCGCCGGTGGAGCGCATCTCCGGGCCGAGGACCGTGTCGACGCCGCGGCCGTGGATGTCGCGGAAGCGCGACCACGGCATCACGGCCTCCTTGACGGAGATCGGCGCGTCGAACGGCAGCTCGCCGCCGTCGCCGGTGGCCGGGAGCAGGCCCTCGGCGCGCAGCTCGGCGATCGTGGCGCCCAGCGAGATCCGGGCGGCGGCCTTGGCCAGCGGTACCGCCGTCGCCTTCGAGGTGAAGGGGACGGTGCGGGACGCGCGCGGGTTGGCCTCCAGGACGTAGAGGATGTCGCCCGCGAGCGCGAACTGGATGTTGATCAGGCCGCGGACGCCGACGCCCTTGGCGATGCCCTCCGTGGAGGCGCGCAGGCGCTTGATGTCGAAGCCGCCGAGCGTGATCGGGGGCAGGGCGCACGCCGAGTCACCGGAGTGGATACCGGCCTCCTCGATGTGCTCCATGACGCCGCCGAGGTAGAGCTCCTCGCCGTCGTAGAGGGCGTCGACGTCGATCTCGATCGCGTCGTCGAGGAACCGGTCGACGAGGACCGGCCGCGAGGGGCTGATCTCGGTCGACTCGGCGATGTACGCCTCCAGGCGCGTCTCGTCGTAGACGATCTCCATGCCGCGTCCGCCGAGGACGTAGGAGGGGCGGACCAGGACCGGGTAGCCGATCTCGTCGGCGATGGCCTTGGCCTCGGAGAAGGTCGTGGCCGTGCCGTGCTTGGGGGCGGGGAGGCCGGCCTCCTTGAGCACACGACCGAAGGCTCCTCGGTCCTCGGCGGCGTGGATGGCCTCCGGGGAGGTGCCGACGATCGGCACGCCGTTGTCCTTGAGCGCCTGCGACAGGCCAAGCGGCGTCTGGCCGCCGAGCTGGACGACGACGCCCGCGACCGGTCCGGCCTGCTGCTCGGCGTGCACGATCTCCAGCACGTCTTCGAGCGTCAGCGGCTCGAAGTACAGCCGGTCGGAGGTGTCGTAGTCCGTGGAGACGGTCTCCGGGTTGCAGTTGACCATCACGGTCTCGTAGCCCGCGTCGCTCAGTGCGAAGGAGGCGTGGACGCAGGAGTAGTCGAACTCGATGCCCTGGCCGATGCGGTTCGGGCCGGAGCCCAGGATGATGACGGCCGGCTTCTCGCGGGAGGCGACCTCCGTCTCCTCGTCGTAGGAGGAGTAGAAGTACGGCGTCTTCGCGGCGAACTCGGCGGCGCAGGTATCGACCGTCTTGTAGACCGGGCGGATGCCGAGCGCGTGCCGGACCTCGCGGACGACGTCCTCACGCAGGCCGCGGATCTCGCCGATCTGCTGGTCGGAGAAGCCGTGCCGCTTGGCCTCGGCGAGCAGGTCGGTGGTCAGCTCGGGGGCCTCGGCCAGCTCGTCGGCGATCTCCTTGATCAGGAAGAGCTGGTCGACGAACCAGGGGTCGATCTTCGTGTAGTCGAAGACCTCCTCGGGCGTGGCGCCGGCGCGGATGGCCTGCATGACCGTGTTGATGCGGCCGTCCGTGGGGCGGACCGAGTCGCGCAGCAGCTGGTCCTTGTCGCCGGGCTCGCCGACGAAGGTGAACTGGCTGCCCTTCTTCTCCAGCGAGCGCAGCGCCTTCTGGAAGGCCTCCGTGAAGTTGCGGCCGATGGCCATGGCCTCGCCGACCGACTTCATGGTGGTGGTGAGGGTGGAGTCGGCGCTCGGGAACTTCTCGAAGGCGAAGCGCGGGGCCTTCACGACCACGTAGTCGAGCGTCGGCTCGAAGGAGGCCGGGGTCTCCTGCGTGATGTCGTTCGGGATCTCGTCCAGCGTGTAGCCGACGGCGAGCTTGGCGGCGATCTTGGCGATCGGGAAGCCGGTCGCCTTGGAGGCGAGCGCCGAGGAGCGGGACACGCGCGGGTTCATCTCGATGACGATGACCCGGCCGTCCTCGGGGTTCACCGCGAACTGGATGTTGCAGCCGCCGGTGTCGACGCCGACCTCGCGGATCACGGCGATGCCGATGTCGCGCAGGGTCTGGTACTCGCGGTCGGTGAGGGTCATCGCGGGCGCGACGGTGATCGAGTCGCCGGTGTGCACGCCCATGGGGTCGAAGTTCTCGATGGAGCAGACGACCACGACGTTGTCGTGCTTGTCGCGCATCAGCTCCAGCTCGTACTCCTTCCAGCCGAGGATGGACTCCTCCAGGAGGACCTCGGTGGTCGGGGAGAGCGTGAGGCCCTGGCCTGCGATGCGGCGCAGCTCCTCCTCGTCGTGGGCGAAGCCGGAGCCGGCGCCGCCCATGGTGAAGGAGGGGCGGACGACGACGGGGTAGCCGCCGAGCGTGTCGACGCCGGCCAGGACGTCGTCCATGGAGTGGCAGATGACCGAGCGGGCGGACTCGCCGTGGCCGATCTTCCGGCGTACGGCCTCGACGACCTCCTTGAAGAGGTCGCGGTCCTCGCCCTTGTTGATGGCCTCGACATTGGCGCCGATCAGCTCGACGCCGTACTTGTCGAGGGTCCCCGCCTCGTGCAGCGAGATGGCCGTGTTGAGGGCCGTCTGGCCGCCCAGGGTGGGCAGCAGCGCGTCGGGGCGCTCCTTGGCGATGATCTTCTCGACGAACTCGGGGGTGATCGGCTCGACGTAGGTGGCGTCGGCGATCTCCGGGTCGGTCATGATCGTCGCCGGGTTGGAGTTCACCAGGACGACCCTGAGGCCCTCGGCCTTCAGGACGCGGCACGCCTGGGTGCCGGAGTAGTCGAACTCGGCGGCCTGGCCGATGACGATCGGGCCGGAGCCGATGACCAGGACGGACTGGATATCGGTGCGCTTAGGCACGCTGGCCCTCCATCAGGGAAACGAAGCGGTCGAACAGGTAGGCGGCGTCGTGCGGGCCGGCTGCCGCTTCGGGGTGGTACTGGACGCTGAAGGCGGGGCGGTCGAGGAGCTGGAGCCCCTCCACCACGTTGTCGTTCAGGCAGACGTGGGACACCTCGGCGCGGCCGAACGGGGTCTCGGAGACCTGGTCGAGCGGGGCGTCGACGGCGAAGCCGTGGTTGTGCGCGGTGACCTCGACCTTGCCGGTCGTGCGGTCCTGCACCGGCTGGTTGATGCCGCGGTGGCCGTACTTCAGCTTGAAGGTGCCGAAGCCGAGCGCGCGGCCCAGGATCTGGTTGCCGAAGCAGATGCCGAAGAGCGGGGTGCCGCGCTCCAGGACGCCCCGCATCACGGAGACGGGGTGGTCGGCGGTGGCCGGGTCGCCCGGGCCGTTGGAGAAGAACACGCCGTCCGGGTTCACCGCGTAGATGTCCTCCACGGTCGCGGTCGCCGGGAGGACGTGCACCTCGATGCCGCGCTCGGCCATGCGGTGCGGGGTCATGCCCTTGATGCCGAGGTCGACGGCGGCGACGGTGAACTTCTTCTCGCCGATGGCCGGGACGACGTAGGGCTCGGTGGTGGCGACCTCGGCGGAGAGGTTCGCGCCCTTCATCTGCGGAGCTTGCTGGACGCGGGCCAGCAGTGCGGCGTCGTCCTGGACGGTGTCACCGCTGAAGATGCCGACGCGCATGGCGCCGCGCTCGCGCAGGTGGCGGGTGAGGGCGCGGGTGTCGATGCCGCTGATGCCGACGACGCCCTGGGCGTCCAGCTCCTCGTCCAGCGTGCGCCGGGAGCGCCAGCTGGACGGCACGCGCGCGGGATCGCGCACGACATAGCCGGAGACCCAGATCTTCCTGGACTCCATGTCCTCGTCGTTGACGCCCGTGTTGCCGACGTGCGGGGCGGTCATGACGACCACCTGGCGGTGGTAGGAGGGGTCGGTGAGGGTCTCCTGGTAGCCGGTCATACCGGTGGAGAACACCGCTTCGCCGAAGGTCTCCCCCACGGCCCCGTAGGCGCGGCCGCGGAAGACCCGGCCGTCCTCCAGGACGAGTACGGCGGGAGTTTTGGCGGCTCCCCTGGTGGAGGTGGTCATCGTTCGGCGCCTTCCCTGGTGTTCGTTTCGATCATGGAATTGATGGTCTCGACCCACTCGGTGTGCTCGGCCGCGTGCTCGGAGCGGAACCCGGAGTCGATCAGCCGGTCGCCGTGCTCCCAGGTGACGACGAGCAGGCCGCCCTCGGTGAGCACCTTGCCGGCGATGCCCTTGTCGAGCCGGGCCTCGCGCAGCGCCGCGGCCGGGACGAAGAAGTCGTCCGCGCCGGGGCGTACCACGTCGAGGCCGGTGTCCGTCAGGGTCAGCTCGGCTCGGCTGCGGGTGCCCAGGCCGTGCGCGACGATGCGGTCGAGCCACTGCCCGGCGGTGGTGGAGCCGTGGTAGCGGCCGCTCAGGGAGAGCTTCGCGGGGCCCGGGTCGTCCGGCGCGACGGGCAGCTCGGGCAGGTCGCCCTGGAGGGTGCCGCGCCACTTCCAGCCCTCGCGCATCAGCCAGTAGACGAGCGCGACGAACAGCGCGAGGCCGACGACCCAGCCGATGCGGGCGGCCCAGTCGGTCACTTGCGCCGATTCCCTCTCGGCGGCCAGCAGGAGTACAGGTGTCACGTGAGCTTCCCGTCGACGAGCGTGGCCTTGCCCCGCAGCCACGTGTGCGTCACACGGCCCGGCAGCTCACGCCCCTCGTAGGGGGTGTTGCGGCTGCGCGAGGCGAAGCCCGCGGGTTCCACCAGCCCACGGTATGCCGTGTCGACCAGGGTGAGGTTGGCGGGCTCACCTGCCGAGACGGGACGGCCGTGGCCCGTGGCCCGTCCGATCTGCGCGGGCTTGACGGACATCCGGTCGGCGACGCCGGCCCAGTCCAGCAGACCGGTGTCGACCATGGTCTCCTGCACCACCGACAGCGCGGTCTCCAGGCCGACCATGCCCATGGCGGCCGCGGCCCACTCGCAGTCCTTGTCCTCGTGCGGGTGCGGGGCGTGGTCGGTGGCGACGATGTCGATCGTGCCGTCGGCGAGCGCTTCGCGCAGGGCCATCACGTCGCGCTCGGTGCGCAGCGGCGGGTTGACCTTGTAGACGGGGTTGTACGTGCGGACCAGCTCGTCGGTGAGGAGCAGGTGGTGCGGGGTGACCTCGGCGGTGACCTGGATGCCGCGGGACTTGGCCCAGCGGACGATCTCCACGGACCCGGCGGTCGACAGGTGGCAGATGTGGACGCGGGAGCCGACGTGGTCGGCGAGCAGGACATCCCGGGCGATGATCGATTCTTCGGCCACCGCGGGCCAGCCCCCGAGGCCCAGCTCGGCGGAGACGATGCCCTCGTTCATCTCGGCGCCCTCGGTCAGCCGCGGCTCCTGCGCGTGCTGGGCGACGACACCGCCGAAGGCCTTCACGTACTCCAGGGCCCGGCGCATGATCACGGCGTCGTGGACGCACTTGCCGTCGTCGGAGAAGACGGTGACGCCGGCGGCGGACTCGTGCATGGCGCCCAGCTCGGCGAGCTTCCTGCCCTCCAGGCCGACGGTGACCGCGCCGATGGGCTGGACGTCGCAGTAGCCGTGCTCCTTGCCGAGCCGCCAGACCTGCTCGACGACACCCGCGGTGTCGGCGACCGGGAAGGTGTTGGCCATGGCGAAGACGGTGGTGAAGCCGCCGGAGGCGGCGGCGCGCGTGCCGGTGAGGACGGTCTCGGAGTCCTCGCGCCCGGGCTCGCGCAGGTGGGTGTGCAGGTCGACCAGGCCCGGCAGCAGCACCTTGCCGTCGGCCTCGACAACGGTCACATCCTGCGCGCCTCCGGCACGACCGGCGCCCTCGGCGGACAGCCCCGTGCCCACCTCGGCGATGGTGCCGCCGTCGATCAGGACGTCCTGCGGCTCGCCGCCGAGCACCTTCGCACCACGGATCAGGATCTTGCTCATCTGTCTTACTTCTCCTCGGTGCGGGGGTGGGTGACGGCGGGTTCGTTCCCACCGAGCAGCAGATACAGAACGGCCATCCGGATGGACACTCCGTTTGCGACCTGCTCGACGACGGTGCAGCGGTCGGAGTCGGCGACCTCGGCGGTGATCTCCATGCCGCGGACCATCGGGCCGGGGTGCATCACGATGGCGTGCTCGGGCATCCGGGCCATGCGGTCGCCGTCGAGCCCGTAGCGCCGGGAGTACTCGCGCTCGGTGGGGAAGAACGCGGCGTTCATGCGCTCGCGCTGGACGCGCAGCATCATCACCGCGTCGGACTTGGGCAAGGTGCTGTCGAGGTCGTAGGAGACCTCGCAGGGCCAGGTCTCGATGCCGACCGGCAGCAGGGTCGGCGGGGCGACGAGGGTGACCTCGGCGCCGAGGGTGTGCAGCAGGTCGACGTTGGAGCGGGCGACCCGGCTGTGCAGGACGTCACCGACGAGCGTGATGCGCTTGCCTTCGAGGTCGCGGCCGAGTCCCGCGTCCGGGCCGATCAGGCGGCGGCGCATGGTGAAGGCGTCCAGCAGGGCCTGGGTGGGGTGCTGATGGGTGCCGTCACCGGCGTTGACCACCACCGCGTCGATCCAGCCGGAGTTGGCGAGGCGGTACGGGGCTCCGGAGGCGCCGTGCCGGATGACGACGGCGTCGACGCCCATCGCCTCCAGGGTCTGGGCGGTGTCCTTCAGGGACTCGCCCTTGGAGACGCTGGAGCCCTTGGCGGAGAAGTTGATGACGTCCGCGGACAGCCGCTTCTCGGCGGCCTCGAAGGAGATCCGGGTCCGGGTGGAGTCCTCGAAGAAGAGGTTGACGATCGTGCGGCCGCGCAGGGTCGGCAGCTTCTTGATCGGCCGGTCGGCGACCCGGGCCATCTCCTCGGCGGTGTCGAGGATCAGGACGGCGTCGTCGCGGGTGAGGTCGGCGGCCGAGATGAGATGACGCTGCATCTGTCAGGCTCCGTAAGGCAGTTCATTCGGGAGGTTCGGGGCAGGCGGGCGCGCGCGGAGGGGCGCGCACTGAGCCGGCGTACGACAGCGGCGTACGCCTGGAGCGCTACCGGGGGGTCGGCTTGGCACCGAGCAGCACGGTGTCGCGACCGTCCTCCTCGGCGAGCTGGACCTTGACCGTCTCCCGCAACGACGTGGGGAGGTTCTTGCCGACGTAGTCGGCCCGGATGGGCAGTTCGCGGTGACCGCGGTCGACGAGGACGGCGAGCTGCACCGCGCGCGGGCGCCCGAGGTCGTTCAGCGCGTCGAGGGCGGCGCGGATGGTGCGGCCGGAGAAGAGCACGTCGTCGACGAGGACGACGAGCTTGCCGTCGAGGCCGTCACCGGGGATCTCGGTGCGGGCCAGCGCCCGCGGGGGGTGCATGCGCAGGTCGTCGCGGTACATGGTGATGTCGAGCGAGCCGCAGGGAACCTTGCGCTCGGTGATCTGCTCAAGCTTGTCCGCGAGTCGCCGGGCGAGGAAGACGCCCCGGGTCGGAATGCCGAGGAGCACCACGTCGTCGGCGCCCTTGGCGCGTTCGACGATCTCGTGGGCGATGCGAGTCAGTACCCGCGCGATGTCGGGCCCTTCGAGGACGGGCCGGGCATCGGACTGCGTGTCGTGCGTGTCCATACGAAACGGACCTCCTTCTCCGCCTCACGGGACGGACCTTAAAGGACGTCGAGATTGCGCCATACACGGTAGCAGGTCCCCGTGATCGCCCGTACGGCCCCCTTGGATCACCCACTCGGCGCAACGGAACGCCGATACCACGGAAGAGTCGGTGCGGACCATTCGGCTTGACGCGGCAGAGTAACGCTGCGTAACCTCACAGTGAGTTACCAGCCGCGCGGCCTGGCACCCACGCCAGACGCGTCGACACAGTGCCGGGGAGCTATATGTCCAGCGAATACGCCAAACAGCTCGGGGCCAAGCTCCGGGCGATCCGCACCCAGCAGGGCCTTTCCCTCCACGGTGTCGAGGAGAAGTCCCAGGGACGCTGGAAGGCGGTCGTGGTCGGTTCGTACGAGCGCGGCGACCGTGCCGTGACCGTACAGCGCCTTGCCGAGCTGGCGGATTTCTACGGCGTCCCGGTGCAGGAACTGCTTCCGGGCACGACCCCGGGCGGGGCCGCCGAGCCGCCGCCGAAGCTGGTCCTGGACCTGGAGCGGCTGGCCACGGTGCCGGCCGAGAAGGCGGGTCCCCTTCAGCGCTACGCGGCCACGATCCAGTCGCAGCGCGGTGACTACAACGGCAAGGTGCTGTCGATCCGCCAGGACGACCTGCGCACACTGGCCGTCATCTACGACCAGTCGCCGTCGGTCCTGACGGAGCAGCTGATCAGCTGGGGTGTCCTGGACGCGGACGCGCGCCGCGCGGTGGCGTCCCACGAGGAGGCCTGACCGCTCCGCGGGTCCAGCAGACGGGTCCAGCAGAAACGTGCCGCCGGGGCGGCCGAAACCGTATGGTTCTCGGCCGCCCCGGCGGCGTTGTCACGGGTTACGGCCGGACAGAGGTCCAGGGACGTGCGCGCATGCCGGAGGGCCCGCAGCGGTGACGCTGCGGGCCCTCCGGCATGTGGTCCGTCTCAGACCTCGTCGCGGCGGAGCGACGGCTTGAGTTCCTTCAGCCGGCCGAGCAGGCCGTTCACGAACGAGGGCGACTCGTCCGTGGAGAACTCCTTCGCCAGCTGCACCATCTCGTCGAGGACGACGGCGTCCGGCGTCGCGTCGACCCAGATCAGCTCGTAGGCGCCGAGCCGCAGGAGGTTGCGGTCGACGACGGGCATCCGGTCGAGGGTCCAGCCGACGGAGTACTGCGCGATCAGCTCGTCGATGCGCTTCGCGTGCTTCGCGTAGCCCTCGACCAGCTCCATCGTGTACTCACTGACCGGCGGCTGCCGGGTGTCCGCCCGGGACAGCCGGACCCAGTCCGCGAGGACGGTCAGCACCTCGGCGCCGCGCTGGTCCCCCTCGAAGAGGATCTGGAAGGCGCGCTTACGGGCCGTGTTGCGGGCAGCCACGGTTAGCTGTTCACCCGGCCGAGGTAGTCGCTGGTGCGGGTGTCGACCTTGATCTTCTCACCGGTGGTGATGAAGAGGGGCACGTTGATCTGGTGGCCGGTCTCCAGGATGGCGGGCTTGGTGCCGCCGGTGGAGCGGTCGCCCTGGACGCCCGGCTCGGTCTCCTGGATGACGAGCTCGACGGCGGCGGGCAGCTCGACGAAGAGCACCTCGCCCTCGTGCTGCGCGACGGTGGCCGTGAAGCCCTCGATGAGGAAGTTCGCGGCGTCGCCGACGGCCTTCTTATCGACGTGCAGCTGGTCGTAGGTCTCCATGTCCATGAAGACGAAGTACTCGCCGTCCATGTAGGAGAACTGCATGTCGCGCTTGTCGACGGTGGCCGTTTCGACCTTGACGCCGGCGTTGAAGGTCTTGTCGACGACCTTGCCGGAGAGCACGTTCTTGAGCTTGGTACGCACGAAGGCCGGGCCCTTGCCGGGCTTGACGTGCTGGAACTCGACGACGGACCAGAGCTGGCCGCCTTCGAGCTTGAGCACCATGCCGTTCTTGAGGTCGTTCGTGGAAGCCACGGTTGCGGAATCTCCTGGACTGACGTACGACCCCGGGGCACGCACCTGCCTGGCTACAGGGCGAGCAGCTCCTTGGTCGTGATGGTGAGTAGCTCGGGTCCGCCGTCCGCCTCGGGGCGGACGACGAGCGTGTCATCGATCCGGACACCGCCCCGGCCCGGGAGGTGGACCCCCGGTTCGACGGTGACTGGCACGCAAGCGTCCAGTTTACCCATGGCCGCGGGACTCAATTGAGGGTCCTCGTCGATTTCGAGCCCTACACCGTGTCCGGTCAGGGCCGTGAGGCCCTCCGTGTGCCCCGCGGAGTCCAGGACCTGGCGGGCGGCGCGGTCGACGTCCCGGCAGGCGGCGCCGGGTACCAGGCTCTCACGCCCGGCCCGCTGGGCGGCGAAGACCAGGTCGTACAGCTCGATCTGCCAGTCCGCGGGAGCGGTGCCGATGACGAAGGTGCGGCCGATCTCGCAGCGGTAGCCGCGGTACGTCGCGCCGAGGCATACGGAGAGGAAGTCTCCCTCCTCGACCCGGCGGTCGGTGGGCCGGTGTCCGGGCCGGCCGGAGTTCGGGCCGGTGGCGACAGATGTCGGGAAGGCGGGCCCGTCCGCCCCGTGGTCCACGAGTCGCCGCTCGAGTTCCAGGGCGAGGTGGCGCTCGGTTCGACCGACGAGGATCGACTCCAGCAGCTCACCGAGGGCCTGGTCGGCGATCTCGGCTCCGATGCGCAGGCAGGAGATCTCCTCCTCGTCCTTGACGACCCTGAGCTGCTCGACCGCGCTGCCGAGGCCCGCCAGGCGCAGGCCGGGGGCGACCGAGCCCAGGGCGCGGTACCGGGCCACGGTGAGGTGGTGCTCCTCCACGGCGAGGGACTCGGCGTCCTGGCCCACGGCGAGGCGGGCGGCCGCGACGGCCGGGTCACCACCGCCGACGCCGGGCAGGGTGTGGACGCGCAGAGCCTCGTCGGGGCGCTCCTGTGTGGGGCGGTCGGCCGTCGGTCCGGCACAGACCAGGAGGTCCTGCTCCTCGGTCCTGCCCAGCAGCAGAACGGCGCCGTGCGGGGCGGCGCCCGCGAGATAGCGCACGTTGGCGGGGCGGGAGACCAGCGCCGCCGCGCTGCCGCCCGCGTTGCAGTATTCCCTCAGACGCGTCCGGCGGGCCGCGTACACCTCTGACATGACCCGAGCGTATGAGCTCCGCCGGTTTTGCGCCGGTTGAGGGCGTCTGAGTGGGCGGTGCCTGGTGCAGCGTGCCGTTCGGGAGACGGGGTGCCGCGCGGGGTCGTATGCCGTCCGCGGCTGTGTGGGGGCTTGTCGCGCAGTTCCCCGCGCCCCTGAGGGGCGCTCGGCTGAAGGGTGCTCACCACTGGGGCGGGCTGGCGATCGACCTGGCCAGGACGTCGTCCAGGACCCTCGCCGTCTCCGGGACGTCCAGCTGGGAGTTGTCGATGATCGGCAAGCCGGATCCGTACCAGCCGGCCATGCGGCCGTGGATGCGGGCGACCTCCTCGTCCGACAGCCGCCGGTTGCCCGAGCGCTGCGCGTTGCGTTCGAGGACGATGTCCAGCCCGGGCAGGAGGACGACCGGCAGCAGGCCCGGTCCGACGTGGCGCTTCCAGCCGCCGAGGCCGACGACCGGACGGTCGGGGAAGACCGCGTCGTCGAGGATGCACGAGATGCCGTTGGCCAGGAAGTTCCGCGCGGCGAAGCCGCAGGTGCGGCGGGCCAGGCGGTACTGCGCCTCGGAGTTGTCGTTCCAGCCGGACTGGGGGTCGGCGAAGCCGGAGCGGACCCACTCGCGTACGTCGTCGAGGCTGATGTGGGCCGTGGGGACCCGGCGGTGGTCCGCCCAGTACTTGGCGACGCTGGTCTTGCCCGCACCCGCGGGGCCGATGAGCAGCACCGCGAGAGTCGTACCGGCGGGATCGGGAACCGTCGCGGCGGGCGGGGCCATGGGCATGGCGACGGGGCCGCCGGGCGGCAGCGGCACATGGCCGGTGGTCTCCGGCGCCGACGGGGCGCAAGCGGAGACCGGTCCGGGCGGGGGCGCCGGATATCCCGGCGCCGGGGGCGGCGGGGGTACGGGCACCGAGCCCTGGTGGGCGCCCGCGTTCGGCGGGACCGGGTGATGTGCGGCCGGCGACCAGCCCGTGGCCGGTCCGTGCCCCGGCTGATGGGGCGGCGGCAGCGGAGAACCCACTGCGTGCTGCATCCGGTGCCACTCCGTCTCGTACAGGCGATGGGCGCTGACAGGGGTCGGAATCCCCCTGCTACCGAACGGTACCGCCCCCGGTCGTCGATGTGTGAACGGCCGGGGGCGACCCGAAGTGCCCGTCTCCGTAAGGTGAATTCGGGCGGAAGGCGCGCCGGAGGACTTACTGCCCGACTTCGCCGTACGCGGCGAGCAGCACGGCCGGATCGGGTCCTTCCAGGACGGTGGGCTTGGCCAGACCGTCGAGGACGATGAAGCGCAGCAGGTTGCCGCGGGACTTCTTGTCGACCTTCATGGTCTCCAGCAGCTTGGGCCACTGGTCGTGCCGGTAGTGCAGGGGCAGTCCGACCGCTTCGAGGATCGTGCGGTGGCGGTCGGCCGTCGCGTCGTCCAGCCGGCCCGCCAGGCGCCCCAGTTCGGCGGCGAAGTGCATGCCGACCGCGACCGCCGCGCCGTGGCGCCACTTGTAGCGCTCGTTCTTCTCGATGGCGTGGCCGAGGGTGTGGCCGTAGTTGAGGATCTCGCGCAGGCCCGACTCCTTCAGGTCCGACGACACGACGTCGGCCTTGACCCGGATGGAGCGCTCGATGAGCTCGGCGGTGTGCGGACCGGCCGGGGTGCGGGCGGCCTCGGTGTCGGACTCGATGAGGTCCAGGATCACCGGGTCGGCGATGAAGCCGGCCTTGATGACCTCGGCGAGGCCGGAGACGTAGTCGTTGACCGGCAGGGAGTCCAGCGCGGACAGGTCGCAGAGCACACCGGCGGGCGGATGGAAGGCGCCGACGAGGTTCTTGCCCTCGGCGGTGTTGATGCCGGTCTTGCCGCCGACGGCCGCGTCCACCATGGCGAGCACGGTGGTCGGGATGGCGATCCAGCGCACGCCGCGCAGCCAGGTGGCGGCCACGAACCCGGCGAGGTCGGTGGTGGCGCCGCCGCCGACGCCGACGATGACGTCCGTGCGTGTGAACCCGGACTGGCCGAGCGCCTTCCAGCAGTAGGCGGCGACCTCGGCGGTCTTGGCCTCCTCCGCGTTGGGCACCTGGATGGCGATGGCCTCGTAGCCCTGCTCGGCGAGGTCGGCGCGCAACGCGTCACCGGTCTCGGCGAGCGCCTCGGGGTGGAGGATCGCGACCCGCTGGGCCTTCTCGCCGATCAGTCCGCCGAGTTCACCCAGCAACTGCCGGCCCACCAGGACCTCGTACGGGTCGGTGCCCGCCGTGCCGCCGACCTGGATCCGGGTGACTGCCTCGCTCATGCTTCCTTCAACTCCAGTGCGTCCAGGGCGGCTTCGGTGACCTCTTCGGGCGAACGGCCGTCGGTGGCGACCACGGCCGTGGCGACCTCTTCGTACAGGTGGCGGCGGGCCTCCATCAGCTCGCGCCACTGCTTGCGCGGGTTGACCGCGAGCAGGGGGCGGGCCGCGTTGAGGCCGGTGCGCTTGACCGCCTCCTCGACGTCCATCGACAGGTACGCCACGCGCTGCCCGGCGAGCAGCGCGCGCGTGTCGGCGTCGAGGATGGCGCCGCCGCCCAGGGCCAGGATGCCGTCGTGCTCGGCGAGTGCCCGGTGCACGGCGGCCTTCTCGATGGCGCGGAAGGCGGGCTCGCCCTCGTCGACGAAGATCTCGGCGACGGTCCTGCCCTGCGCGGCGACGATGTCGTCGTCGGTGTCCCGGTAGGAGACGCCGAGCCGCTCGGCCAGCAGCTGCCCGACGGTGGACTTGCCCACGCCCATCGGGCCGACCAGGACGACCAGCGGGCCGCTCATCGGATGGCGAGGTTGTCGAGGTACGACGTCACGTTGCGGCGGGTCTCGGCCACCGAGTCGCCGCCGAACTTCTCGGCGACCGCGTCCGCGAGCACCAGGGCCACCATGGCCTCGGCGACGATGCCGGCGGCCGGGACCGCGGAGACGTCGGAGCGCTGGTGGTGGGCCTGCGCCGCCTCGCCGGTGGTGACGTCCACGGTCTGCAGGGCACGCGGCACGGTCGCGATCGGCTTCATCGCGGCGCGGACGCGCAGCAGCTCACCGGTGGTCAGACCGCCCTCGGTGCCGCCGGAGCGGCCGGTGGTGCGCCGGATACCGTCGTCGGTCCTGACGATCTCGTCGTGCGCCTTGGAGCCGGGCACGCGGGCCAGTTCGAAACCGTCGCCGATCTCGACGCCCTTGATCGCCTGGATGCCCATGAGCGCGCCGGCGAGCCGGGCGTCCAGCTTGCGGTCCCAGTGCACGTGCGAACCGAGACCGACGGGCACGCCGTACGCGAGGATCTCGACGACACCGCCGAGGGTGTCACCGTCCTTGTGGGCCTGGTCGATCTCGGCGACCATCGCCTTCGACGCGTCGGCGTCCAGGCAGCGCACGGGGTCCGCGTCCAGCTTCTCGACGTCGGCGGGCGTCGGGTACACGCCCTTGGGCGCCTTCGCCGCCGCCAGCTCCACGACATGGCTGACGATCTCGACGCCGGTCGTCTCCTTGAGGTACGAGCGGGCCACCGCGCCCAGCGCGACGCGAGCGGCCGTCTCCCGCGCGGAGGCGCGCTCCAGGATCGGCCGGGCCTCGTCGAAGCCGTACTTCTGCATGCCCGCGAGGTCGGCATGGCCGGGGCGCGGCCGGGTCAGCGGGGCGTTGCGAGCGAGCCCGTCGAGGATCTCCGGGTCGACCGGGTCGGCGGCCATGACCTGCTCCCACTTGGGCCACTCGGTGTTGCCCACCATGATCGCGACCGGGGAGCCGAGGGTGAGGCCGTGCCGGACGCCGCCGAGGAAGGTGACCTCGTCGCGCTCGAACTTCATCCGGGCACCGCGGCCATAGCCCAGGCGCCGCCTCGCGAGATGGTCCGCCACCATGTCCGTGGTGATCGGCACGCCGGCGGGAAGGCCCTCCAGCGTCGCGACGAGTGCGGGACCGTGGGACTCCCCCGCGGTCAGCCAGCGCAACCTGCTCAACGGTGCTCCTCAGTGCTCGCGCTCTGGTACTGCCCTGCGTACGCGCCTCGTCGCGTACGGCGACGGCGTGACCGGGTGCGCGGCCCGGTCCGCCATCTCCGATCCTCCCACGCCGGAGCCCTGGGCCCGGCGGCCGGTCCATCAAGCGGACGCGTGCGCGGACGGGCCCTAGCCCTGACGCTGCTGCGGCGCGTACGCGCCGAGGAAGTCGGCGCCGCTCGGCTGCTGCGCGGTCAGGTCCTGCTGCGGGGCGTACGCCCCCAGGTGGTCGGCTCCGCTGCCCTGCTGCTGTGCCGACTGGGTCTGCTGCGGCGCGTACTGCCCCAGGTAGTCCGCACCGCGCCCCTGTCCGTACTGTGCGGCGGCGTGGACCGGCTGCCCGGTGCGGACGGCACGCCGGTAGGCGATCTTGCGCCTGATCTTGACGACCCACGACGCGACGACGGCGAGCACGATCAGGGCGAGCACCGTGATCTGCACCCAGTCGGGCAGGAACCCCAGCAGGGACTCGAATATCTGGGACTTGACGGACGCCTGAGGCAGACCTGCGGACATGACGGACGTTCCCCTCCCCTGTTCCGCCCCCTGCGGAACCGAGAGCGGATCTTAGCGGGCCGCGAGAGCCCGCTCGCCCGCTTTTCGCATGGCGTCCAGGGGCGCCGGGGCCAGCCGCGTCATCTGCTCGACCTGGAGCACGGCCTGGTGCACCAGCAGGTCGAGACCGCTGACGACGGCGCCGCCGTACGCCGACCAGCGGGCGGCGAGGTCGGTCGGCCAGGGGTCGTAGAGGACGTCGAAGAGGGCTGCCGGGCGCTCCGGTACGGACCGGGCGAGGGCGTCGGTGACACCGGCCGGCGTGGTGCTGATCACCAGAGGGGCGCGCAGGGCCTGCTCGGCGTCGGCCCAGTCGGCGATACGGACGGCGACGTCGAGCCGCTCCGCCCACTGCCGCATCTCGGTGGCCCGGGCCTCGCTGCGCACGTACACGGCGATCTCGCCCGGGCAGATCCGGGACAGCGCGGCCAGCGCGGAGGAGGCGGTGGCGCCGGCGCCGAGGACGGCGGCGGAGTCGACCTCGGCGATGCCGTGCTCGCGCAGGGCGGCGACCATGCCGGGGATGTCGGTGTTGTCGCCGATCCTGCGGCCGTCCTCCGTGCGGACGACGGTGTTGACGGCGTCGACGGAGGCGGCGGTCGCGCTGATCCCGTCGAGCAGCGGAATCACGGCTCGCTTCAGCGGCATGGTCAGCGAGAGCCCGGCCCACTCGGGGCCGAGCGTCTCGAAGAACGCGGGCAGCCCGGCCTCGTCGACCTCGAACCGGTCGTACGTCCAGCCTTCCAGGCCCAACTCCTGGTAGGCGGTGCGGTGCAGGACCGGGGAGAGCGAGTGGGCGATCGGGGAGCCGAGTACGGCGGCTCGGCGTGGTGCGGCCATCAGGGTCTTCCTCAGTTGTTCCGCGAGGCGTTGAACTGGTCGACCAGCTTCTGGTGTTCGGCGTTCGTCTTCGTGAACTTGCTGGTCTTGCCGTCGAGCGAGATGAAGTAGTACCAGCCGTCGTCCGTCGGGTTGAGGGCGCCCTTGATCGCGTCCTCGCCCGGGTTGTCGATCGGGCCGGGCGGCAGACCCTTGTGGAAATACGTGTTGTACGGGTTGTCGTACGTCCGCAGCTCTTCCAGAGTCAGGTCGATCTTGCTCTGGTTCTTGATGTAGTTGTAGGTGGAGTCGAACTCCAGCATGCCGTTGGTCTGCGGGTTCCCGGGCTTCATGCGGTTGTAGACGACCTCGGCCATCTTGCGGAAGTCGTCGTGGCTCGTGCCCTCGGCCTGGACCAGGCTGGCGACGGTGACGAGCTGCCACGGATCCTCGAGTCCGAGGCTCTCGGCCTTCTTCTCGACCCCGAGCTTCTCGTACGTCGCGGTGGCCCGCTGGACCATCTGCTTCAGGACGGCCTCGGGCTTCTGCCCCTCGCTCACGCCGTAGCTGGAGGGGTAGAGGAAGCCTTCCAGCGGGTCCTTGACCTCTTCGTGGTTCTGCGCCCACGCGGGCAGGCCGAGCTTCTTGTAGTCCTTCTTGGCGACCGCGGCGGTGGTGCCGGCCTTGACCTTGAGGCGCTTGTCGATGAGTCGGTAGATGTCGGCGTTGCGCTTGCCCTCCGCGATGATCAGGTTGTCGCGGCTCTTGGGGCTGAGCATCAGTTCGACCGCGTTTTCGGCCGACATTTGCTTCTGCAGCGTGTACACGCCGGCTTGGATGGTCCGGCCGTCCGGATTGCCGGCCTGGGCCGAGACAAAGGCGTCGACGCTCTTGACCACACCGGCGGATTTCAGTGCCCGCCCGATCGCATAGCCGTCCGCGCCCTCGGGAATCTCGACGGACACCTGCTGTCCATTGCCCCCACCCGCGAAGTCCGGGGCGTCGGCGAAACGATCCTGGTAGAACTGGTAGCCGAAGTAGCCGGCGCCTGCCAGGCCGCCGCCGAGAATCACGACGACCAGCAGGCAGGCCATGCCGTTGCGGCGCTTCTTCGGCTTGCCGCCGCGTCCCCGCTTGTCGTCGCGACCTCGACGACCCTCCGGCTCCTCGCCGTCGTCATCGTCGTCCCCGCCCGCGAAGAAGGCGTGTTCGCCCTGGTCGGGGCCGGGGTCCCATTCCGGTTCCGGCGCGCGCTCGGCCTCACGCCGGCCGGGCGGCTCCGGGGGTGGATACGCCTCTGGCGTGCCGTAGTAGTCCTGCTGGCCCCCGCCATGGGCGCCGACCTGCTGCCCGTACGGATCCTGGGACTCACCGGAGTACGAGACCTGCTGGTGGGGGTCGTCGGCCCAGCCTCCGGTGTCGTACTGCTGCTGGTGATAGCCCTGGGCCTGCTGATGTCCTGGGTCCTGCTGCCCGGGGTACTGCTGGTGGCCGTGGGCCTGTGCCGCGTACTGCTGGTCGTACGGGTACTGCTGCTGCGTCTGACCGTATCCGGCCTGGTCAGCGGTGCCCCAGTCGCCGTACTGCGACTGCTGCGGCTGCTGCGGCTGCTCCGGATAGTGCTGCGGCTGGCCGCCGTAGGGGGACTGCTGACCCTGATGGGCCTGCTGTCCCTCCCATCCGCCGTCCCCGTACAACGGGTCCTCCGGATGCCACGGTTCGGAGCCTTGGCCCCGGCCATACTCAGTCATCGATCCCCTAGAGCCGCGAGGCGGCGGTCGCGTGGCTTCCGGCTCGGCTCCCGTCCGCCTCTTGCTGTGCGGCGGCCGTTCGAATGCCGTCGCATCGCGCGGAACGTTACCGTATCGCGATCAGATGACCACTTCGACGCCTTCGCCGGGTGCTTTACCTGACATCCGTTCGGATTCGAGAGCCTGTTGCAGGATGATCACGGCTGCCGCCTGGTCGATGACGGACCGGCCCTTCTTGGATTTCACGCCGGAGGCGCGCAGCCCTTGGCTGGCCGTCACCGTTGTCATGCGTTCGTCGACGAGCCTCACCGGAACCGGGGCGATCAGGCGGGCCAGTTCCTGGGTGAAGCCCCGGACCTTGACCGCGGCCGGGCCCTCGCCCCCCTTGAGGGAGCGCGGGAGTCCGACCACCACCTCCAGGGGCTCGTACTCCTCGACGAGTTGCTTCAACCGCCGCTGGGCTGCGGGGATGTCACGCCCCGGGACCGTCTCCACCGGGGTGGCGAGGATCCCGTCGGGGTCGCACGAGGCGACCCCGATGCGGGCGTCCCCGACGTCGATCGCGAGTCGACGTCCTCTGCGCATGCTTTCCGACCCGTCTCTTACTTGGCCGTCTCGGTGACCAGGCGCTCGACGGCGTCCACGGCGTCGCCGATGGCAGCCGGGTTCTGGCCGCCGCCCTGGGCGACGTCCGGCTTGCCGCCACCGCCGCCGCCGAGGGTCTTGGCGGCCGTACGGACCAGGTCGCCGGCCTTCAGACCGCGCTCGCGGGCGGCCTCGTTGGTGGCGATGACCGTAAGCGGCTTGCCGTTCGCCACCGCGAACAGGGCGACCACGGCGGCCCGTCCGCCCTGGATGCGTCCGCGCACGTCGAGGACGAGCTTGCGGAGGTCGTCGGCGGTCGTGCCGTCCGGTACCTGACCGGTCACGACAGCAACGCCACGGATGTCCTTGGCCGACTCGGCGAGACCGGCGGCGGCCTGCAGGACCTTCTCGGCGCGGAACTTCTCGATCTCCTTCTCGGCGTCCTTCAGCTTGCCGAGCATGGCGGAGACCTTCTCCGGGAGCTCCTCCGGGCGGCCCTTGATCAGCTCCTGGAGCTGGGCGACGACCGTGTGCTCACGGGCGAGGAAGTTGTAGGCGTCCACGCCGACCAGGGCCTCGATCCGGCGGACACCCGAGCCGATGGAGGACTCGCCGAGCAGCTTCACCAGGCCCAGCTGGGCGGTGTTGTGCACGTGGGTGCCGCCGCACAGCTCCTTGGAGAAGTCGCCGATGGTGACCACGCGGACGCGCTCACCGTACTTCTCGCCGAACTCGGCGATGGCGCCCTGCTTCTTGGCCTCGTCGATGCCCATGACGTCGGCACGGACGTCGAGGTCGCGGGCGAGCACCTCGTTGATCTTCTGCTCGACGTCGGTCATCACGGCCGTCGGAACGGCGGACGGGGAGCCGAAGTCGAACCGGAAGCGGCCGGGCTGGTTCTCGGAACCGGCCTGGGCGGCCGTCGGGCCGAGGGCGTCGCGCAGGGCCTGGTGCGTCAGGTGGGTGGCCGAGTGGGCGCGGGCGATGGCCTTGCGGCGGCGGTCGTCGATCGAGGCGTGGGCCTTGGCGCCGACGGTGACCTCGCCGACCTGGACGACGCCCTTGTGGACGTAGACCCCCGGGACCGGCTTCTGGCAGTCGCGGATCTCGATGACGGCACCGGTGTCGACCTTGATCTTGCCGGTGTCGCCGATCTGACCGCCGCCCTCGGCGTAGAACGGGGTGCGGTCGAGGACGATCTCGACCTCGTCGCCCTCGGTGGCGGCCGGCGAGGAGGCGCCGTCGACGAGGATGCCGACGATCGTGGACTCGCTCTCGGTGTCGGTGTAACCGATGAAGTCGGTGGCACCGGCCTGGTCGGCGATCTCGCGGTAGGCGCCGGCGCCGGCGTGCCCGGTCTTCTTGGCCTGGGCGTCGGCCTTGGCGCGCTCCCGCTGCTCCTTCATCAGGCGGCGGAAGCCGTCCTCGTCCACGGAGAGGCCCTGCTCGGCGGCCATCTCCAGGGTGAGGTCGATCGGGAAGCCCCAGGTGTCGTGGAGCAGGAAGGCCTTGTCGCCGGCCAGGACGGTGCCGCCGGCGGCCTTGGTGTCGGTGACGGCCGTGTCGAGGATGTTGGTGCCGGCCTTCAGCGTCTTGAGGAAGGCGTTCTCCTCGGCGAGGGCGACCTTCTCGATGCGCTCGCGGTCGGTGATGAGCTCGGGGTACTGCTGGCCCATCATCTCGATCACGGTGTCGATCAGGTCCTTCACGACCGGACCGGTGGCGCCGAGCAGGCGCATGTTGCGGATGGCGCGGCGCATGATGCGCCGCAGCACGTAGCCGCGGCCCTCGTTGCCGGGGGTGACACCGTCGCCGATCAGCATCACCGAGGTGCGCATGTGGTCGGTGACCACGCGCAGGGAGACGTCGGAGTCGTGGGCGTCGCCGTAGCGGACGCCGGTCAGCTCGGTGGCCTTGTTGATGACGGCCATCGAGGTGTCGATCTCGTACATGTTCTGCACGCCCTGCAGAATCATGGCGAGGCGCTCGAGGCCGAGGCCGGTGTCGATGTTCTTGCTGGGCAGTTCGCCGAGGATCTCGAAGTTGTCCTTGCCGATGCCCTCGCCCCGCTCGTACTGCATGAAGACGAGGTTCCAGATCTCCACGTACCGCTCGTCGTTGACGGCGGGGCCGCCCTCGACGCCGAACTCGGGGCCGCGGTCGTAGTTGATCTCGGAACACGGGCCGCAGGGGCCGGGGACGCCCATGGACCAGTAGTTGTCCTTCATGCCGAGGCGCTGGATGCGCTCCTTCGGCACGCCGACGACCTCGTGCCAGATGCGCTCGGCCTCGTCGTCGTCCTTGTAGACGGTGATCCACAGGCGCTCGGGGTCGAGGCCGTAACCGCCCTTGTCCTGGGCGCTGGTGAGCAGCTCCCAGGCGTACTTGATGGCGCCTTCCTTGAAGTAGTCGCCGAAGGAGAAGTTGCCGCACATCTGGAAGAACGTGCCGTGGCGGGTGGTCTTGCCGACCTCTTCGATGTCGGGCGTGCGCACGCACTTCTGGACGCTGGTGGCGCGCGAGAAGGGCGGCTTGACCTCGCCCAGGAAGTAGGGCTTGAAGGGCACCATGCCGGCCGGGACGAGGAGCAGAGTCGGGTCGTCCGCGATGAGCGACGCCGAAGGGACGACGGTGTGACCGCGCTCCTCGAAGAAGCTCAACCAGCGGCGGCGAATCTCAGCCGACTCCATCAGTGGTCCTCATTCCGGTTGTACGGGTACGTCTGGTACGTCGAACCCTCGACGTACTTCGGGTTGTTGCGGTTCTCGATGGCGATGTGACGCCGGGGGCCGGGCAGCTCGGGATTCTCGTTGATCCCGAGGGCGTCGCCCAGTTCGGCCTCCCGCACGGCCATGTTGTCCCGGACGTCGAGCGCGAAGCCCACCGCGCGGTCCTTGATGCGGTGACCGGCCTCGATCGCCTTGTTGCCGGCGGTTCTGGCGAGGCTCTCGGGGGTCAGCTGCTTCAGCTTGCGATTGACCTTGGTGGTGGCCCACACACCGGCGGCGACGCCCGTGGTGAACCAGAAGGTACGGCGGAACATCGCTGGCTCTCAGTCCCTCTTCCCTCGGGCGCTGCGCCGGGTGACCGTACGGCCCACGATCACGGTACGCCTGGACTTGGCGGGCACGTCCTCCTTGCCGCCGCCGAGGGCCCGGCGTACGCCGTAGCCGAAGGCCGCGACCTTGACCAGGGGGCCGCCGAAGGTGGAGGCGACGGTGGTCGACAGCGCCGAGGCGTTCGACGTGACCTCCTGGACGTCGGAGGCGATCGAGTCGACCCGGTCGATCTGGGTCTGCGCGGAGCGCACCGCCGCGGAGGCGTCGGCCAGCAGCGGGACGGCCTGGTCGGTCACGTCCGCCACGAGCTTGGTGGTCGCCTTGAGCGTCTGGGCCACCCTCGCCAGCGCGACGGCGAGGAAGGAGACCAGGATCGCCCAGAAGACGGCCACCAGGATTCCGGCAACCTCTCCACCGGACACTGTGTGCACCCGCTCCCTGAAACGTGCCTGAACATCGAAAAAGTCGTGCGACGAGCCTATCGCGCCGGGGGTGGCGCTCCGTACCGGATTACCCTCCGGCACCGGGTCGATCGCGAAAGCCCGCCGCCTCGCCCGCCCGGAGGGGCGGGGAGACGGCGGGCTGAGGTACCGCGTGCCTGCCGTGGATCAGCGGGCGTAGTACTCGACGACGAGCTGCTCGTCGCAGATCACCGGGATCTCCTTGCGGTTCGGCTCGCGGTCCAGGCGGAACGCCAGGGACTTGAGGTTCACCTGGAGGTAGCGCGGGGTCTCACCGTCGGGGGCGAAGCCACCCTCACGAGCGATCGTGAAGAGGGTCTTCTCCTTGGAGCGCTCGCGGACCTGCACGACGTCGTCCGGACGGACACGGAAGGAGGGCTTGTCGACCTTCTTGCCGTTGACCGCGATGTGGCCGTGGACGACCATCTGGCGGGCCTGGTAGATCGTGCGGGCGATGCCCGAACGCAGAACCAGGGCGTCGAGACGACGCTCCAGCTCGATGATCAGGGCCTCACCGGTCTTGCCCTGGACCTTGGAGGCACGCTCGTAGGCGCGGACGAGCTGGCGCTCGGACACGTCGTACTGCGCGCGCAGACGCTGCTTCTCGAGCAGACGGACCTTGTAGTCCGAGTTCTGCTTGCGGCCGCGGCCGTGCTCACCCGGCGGGTAGGGGCGGGCCTCGAAGTACTTGACGGCCTTCGGGGTCAGCGCGATGCCGAGGGCACGCGACTTCTTGACCTTGGGGCGGGACTGGTTCGCCACTGTTTTTCGCTTTCGTTGTATCGGCTTGTCAGGGTTGTGGGAGGTCGCATCCGCAGCCGGGGAAACCCTCCTCGGTCCTGGTGGACCGCGGTGGGCAGCCGCTCCCCTGGTCTGGGCACATACGTGCAGCACGCGAGTGGCCCACCGGCCGGTCCCGTCGGGCGACGGGGGGTGGTGGGCTGCCCGCGACACCGTTCGACGGTGCGCGACGCTCCTGGAGCCGATCCCGGAGGACCGGGCTCCGGCCGACTGTCCCGTTCTGACTGCACGGGACGCGGCACTCCGGACGAGTTTACAGGGTGCTCAGGACCGCTTTCGACCGAGGTTCTTCCGGGTCCACTCCACCGCGTCCGCGTAGCGGGCCTCCGCGCCGTGCCGGGTCGGCTCGTAGTACTCGCGGTTCTTCAGCTCGTCCGGGGCGTACTGCTGGGCCGCGATGCCCTCGGGCAGGTCGTGCGGGTAGACGTAGCCCTGGCCGTGGCCGAGCTTGGTCGCGCCCTTGTAGTGGCTGTCGCGCAGATGGGCGGGGACGGGTCCGGCGTGACCCTTGCGGACGTCCTCCAGGGCGGCCCCGATCGCGGTGGTCGCGGCATTGGACTTGGGTGCCAGGGCGAGGGCGATGGTGGCGTGGCTGAGGGTGAGGGCGGCCTCGGGGAAGCCGATCATGGCGACGGCCTGGGCGGCGGCGACCGCCGTCTGCAGGGCGGTGGGGTCGGCCAGGCCGATGTCCTCGCTGGCGGAGATCATCAGGCGCCGGGCGATGAAACGGGGATCCTCACCGGCCTCGATCATGCGGGCCAGGTAGTGCAGGGCCGCGTCGACGTCGGAGCCGCGGATGGACTTGATCAGGGCGCTGGCCACGTCGTAGTGCTGGTCGCCGTCGCGGTCGTACTTCACGGCGGCCCGGTCGACCGTCTCCTCCAGGGTGGTCAGGCCCACCTCCGCCTCGTTCTTGTCGAGAGCGGCTCCGGCGGCCGCCTCCAGGGCGGTCAGGGCGCGGCGCGCGTCGCCGCCGGCGATGCGCAGGAGGTGGCTCTCGGTCTCCTCGGGGAGGGTGACGGCGCCCCCCAGGCCCCGCTCGTCGGTGAGGGCGCGCCGGATGAGGGCCCTGATGTCGTCGTCCGTGAGCGGTTCCAGGGTGAGCAGCAGCGAGCGGGACAGCAGGGGGGAGATCACCGAGAAGTACGGGTTCTCCGTCGTCGCCGCGATGAGCGTCACCCAGCGGTTCTCGACGGCCGGCAGCAGGGAGTCCTGCTGGGCCTTGCTGAAGCGGTGGATCTCGTCGAGGAAGAGGACGGTCTCCTTGCCGTACCCGCCGGAGGCGCGGCGGGCGCCGTCGATGACCGCGCGGACCTCCTTGACGCCGGCGGTGATCGCCGACAGCTCCACGAAGCGGGCGTCGGTCGCCTTGGAGACGACGTAGGCCAGGGTGGTCTTGCCGGTGCCGGGCGGGCCCCACAGGAGCACCGAGGAGGGACCGGCGGGGCCGCCGGAGGCCTCCCCCACCAGCCTGCGCAGGGGTGAGCCCGGCTTCAGCAGATGCTGCTGGCCCACGACCTCGTCGAGGGTGCGCGGGCGCATCCGCACCGCCAGGGGGCTGCTGGACGGCTCCTTCTCCTGGCGGTCTTCGGCTGCGGCGGTGAACAGGTCGGGCTCCACGTCAGAAACCCTAAATCACCGCACTGACAGTCCGCCCGGGGCCCGCAACGGCCCGGATCAGCTGAGCCAGAAGTCCCACCAGCGGGTCAGGATCAGCATGCCGATGATGCCGATGTGCAGCACCGGCATGACCCACGTGAACTCGCCGAAGAAGCTCTTGAGCCAGCTCGGGGCGGGCAGGAAGCCCTTGCGGATGTTGAACGACGTGACGTACCAGAACATCAGGATCGTGGCGACCCAGGCCAGGCTGCACCACAGGCACAGCGCGTTGATCCGGTACAGGGACTGGAACATCAGCCAGGCGCAGAAGCTCACGCCGAAGAGGCAGCCGGCGTTGAAGGTGAGCCAGTACCAGCGCGGGAAGCGGGCGCGGGCGAGCAGCGCCACGCCGACGCCGATGACGATCCCGTAGCAGACGAGACCGAGCATCGGGTTCGGGAAACCGAAGACAGCGGCCTGCTTGCTCTCCATGACGCTGCCGCAGGAGACCACCGGGTTGAGGCTGCAGCCGGGCGTGAACGTCTTGCCCTCGACCTTGGCCTCGAGGATCTTGAACTTGTCGATCGTGATGACCCACGAGGCGAGCAGTCCGGCGGCGCCGGTGATGACCAGCAGCAGGGCGAGGGCCCGGCTGCCGCCCTCCGCGCGGGGCGCCGTCTCGGCGCGCTGCGGCTCGGGCTCCACGGAGACGTCCTTAACTGTCGTCTTGCTCATCACGCCGATTCCGTCACTTGAGACCTGAACACCTTCGGGCAGGGCCATTGTGCCGCACAGGTGCCTGTGTCCACCGTTCAGTGGACATAAGGATGTCCGCCCGGTCGTCCCCGAGGGCGGTGTTCCGGCCGACGCTCGTCGCATGACAGCACAGGGGTACGAACTCGCCGTGGACGTGCGGGGGCTGCGCAAGCGCTACCGGGGCGTGACCGCCGTCGACGGCATCGATCTGGGCATCCGGCGGGGTGAGGTGTTCGGCCTGCTCGGCCCCAACGGCGCGGGCAAGAGCACCACGGTGGAGATCCTCCAGGGCAACCGGGACCGGGACGCGGGCGAGGTGTCCGTGCTCGGGTCGGACCCGGCGACCGCCACGCGCGCGTGGCGTTCACGAGTCGGAATCGTCTGGCAGGACGAATCGGCGCCCGCCGAGTTGACGGTACGCAAGACCGTGCGCCACTTCGCCTGCTCCTACCCGAGGCCCCGGAACCCGGAGAAGGTCATCGGCCTGGTCGGTCTGGAGGCGAAGGCGGACAGCCGGATCAAGGCGCTGTCGGGCGGCCGGCGCAGGCGCCTGGACGTGGCGCTGGGCGTGATCGGCGGCCCTGACCTGCTGCTCCTGGACGAGCCGACGACCGGCTTCGATCCGGCGGCCCGGCGGCGGTTCCGGTCGCTGATCCGTGCCCTGGCCGACGACGGCACCACGATCGTGCTGACCACGCACTACCTGGAGGAGGCGGAGGCCCTCGTGCACCGGCTGGCCATCGTCTCCCGGGGCCGGATCGTCGCCGAGGGCGAACCCGGAGCCCTGCGGGAGCGGTACGGCACCGAGGCCACCGTCGGCTGGACCGAGCCGGACGGAACCCCCCGCACCGAGCGCACCGGGACGCCGACCCGGACCGTCTCCGGGCTCATGCGGCGCTTCGGCGGCGAGGTGCCGGGGCTGACGGTGAGCCGCCCCACGCCGGAGGACGTCTACCTCCGGCTGACCGGACAGTCCCAAGAGGACGCCCGATGAGCACGACTGCCGTACGGGAGCGCGGTGAGGTCGGCGCTGGACGGCTGCCCGGTGCGTGGGGGCTCGGGCTGCGGCGGGGAGCCCTGGAGATCAGACAGTTCTTCCGGCAGCCGACCAGGTGGTGTTCACCTTCGCCTTCCCGGTCGTCCTGCTGTTCCTGTTCGCGTCGATCTTCCGGGACGACGTGGAGGGCGCGGGCGTCACCGCCTCGCAGCTGTACGTCCCGGCGATGATGGCCGCCGGGATCATGTCGACGAGTTTCCAGGCGCTCGGCATCTCGATCGCGATCGAGCGGGAGGACAAGGTGCTGCGCCGGCTGCGCGGCACCCCGATGCCGCCCGCGGCCTGCTTCCTCGGCAAAATCTGGCTGGTTCTTTTGGCTGATCCGGGGAGATCCGCCCGACCAGCGGCAGGCGATCGGCTATCTGGCGGCAGGACTGGCGCTGTTCCTGCCGTCGGCGGTGCTCGCCGGTGGGACGCGGGCGCTGACGTTCGCGCTGATCCCGCAGTGCTTCATGACGCTGCGGCTGCGCCCGGCGCTGGTGGCGGTGGCCGTGATGAACCTCGTGCCCGTGGCGGGCTGGGCGCTGCTGTGGTGGCCCGGAGCGCGGGAGCTGGCGTTCGACGCGCTGTTCGCCGCGGTCACCCTGGTGTTCTCGGTGGCCGTCGGCATATGGGTCATCAGGATCATCGAACAGAGCCAGGAGCGGGCGGAGTTGATCGCGGAACTGGACGCGGGCCGCCATGAGGTGGGCCGGCTGTCCGAGGCGCACGGGGCGCTGGCGGAGCGGGAGCGGCTGGCCCGGGAGATCCACGACACGCTGGCGCAACCAGTCTGGTGATGCTGGTCCAGGCGGTCGAGGCGGAGCCGGACCATGACGTTCCGGCGGTCCGGCGTCATCTGCGGCTGATGGACGAGACGGCCCGTCAGAACCTCGCCGAGGCCCGGGCCCTGGTCGCCGGGGGCGCGCCCGCCGACCTGAACGGCGCCTCGCTGCCGAACGCGCTGGGGCGGCTCGCCGCGCGCCATGACGCGGCGCCGGAGGTGACCGGCCCGGTGCTCACGCTGCCCGCGGGCCCGGAGGTGGTCGCGTTGCGGGCCTGCCAGGAGGCGCTGGCCAACGCGCATAAGCACGCCGGGAGTTCGGTGCCGGCTGGCGTGTCACTGGCGTACACCGAGGAGTCGCTGACGGTGTCGGTGCGGGACGAGGGCCGCGGCTTCGACCGAGCTGGCGGAGGCCGTGCGGGCGGCGGCCCGTGGCGAGACGGTGCTGGCGCCGACCGTGGCGGCCCGGCTGGTCGACCAGCTGCGGACCAAGCCGGAGCGGCCACGGCTGTCGGGGCGTGAGACGGCGGTGCTGCGACTGGTCGCCGAGGGGTGCACGAACGCGGAGATCGGGCGGCGGCTGTTCATCGGTGAGTCGACGGTGAAGACGCATCTGCTGCGCCTCTTCGGGAAGCCGGCCGTGGACGACCGGACGGCGGCGGTGACGAACGCGATGCGGTTCGGGCTCCTGGAGGAGTGAGGAAGGCGCCGTACCCGGCGCCTTCCCCCACCGTGTCTCAGCCGAGCCGTGCCTCCAGCTCGGCCACGATCTCGTTCACGCCGACCGCCGTCTGCTCGCCCGACTCCATGTCCTTGAGCTGGACGACGCCCTCGGCGAGGTCGCGCTCGCCGGCGACGACCGTGTAGCGGGCGCCGCTGCGGTTGGCGTTCTTCATCGCGCCCTTGAGGCCCTTGCCGCCATAGGAGAAGTCGGCCGCGATGCCGTTCTTGCGCAACTCCGTGACCTTGGCGAACAGGATCCGGCGGGCCTCCTCGCCGAGCGGGACGGCGAACACGCTGGTGGTCGCGGGCAGTTCGAGCTCGACGCCCTCCGCCTCCAGGGCGAGGACCGTGCGGTCGACGCCGAGGGCCCAGCCGACGGACGGCAGCGCGGGGCCGCCGATCATCTCGGAGAGGCCGTCGTAGCGGCCCCCGCCCCCCACCGCGGACTGCGAGCCGAGGCCGTCGTGGACGAACTCGAAGGTGGTGCGGGTGTAGTAGTCCAGGCCGCGGACCAGCTTCGGGTCGTCCTCGAAGGAGACGCCGGCAGCCGTGATCAGCTCACGGACCTCCTCGTGGTACGCCTTGCACGCGTCGCACAGGTAGTCGCGCAGCAGCGGCGCGTCCCCCAGCTGCTTCTGGACCGACTCGCGCTTGTCGTCCAGGACGCGCAGCGGGTTGATCTCCGCGCGGCGCAGGGTGTCCTCATCCAGGTCGAGGCCGCGCAGGAACTCCTGGAGCGCCGACCGGTAGACGGGACGGCACTCCTGGTCGCCCAGGCTGTTGAGCAGGATCCGGAAGTCGCTCAGGCCCAGCGAGCGGTACGCCTGGTCGGCCAGGATGATCAGCTCGGCGTCCAGCGCCGGGTCCTCCGCGCCGATCGCCTCGGCACCGACCTGGGAGAAGTGGCGGTAGCGGCCCTTCTGGGGGCGCTCGTAGCGGTAGTACGAGCCCGAGTACCAGAGCTTGACCGGGAGGTTGCCGGCCTTGTGGAGGTTGGCCTCCAGCGCGGCGCGCAGAACGGAGGCCGTGCCCTCGGGGCGCAGGGCGAGCCGGTCGCCGCCCTTGGTCTCGAAGGCGTACATCTCCTTGGTCACGATGTCGGTGGACTCACCGACCCCGCGGGCGAAGAGTTCGACGTTCTCGAAGCCCGGCGTCTCGATGTAGCCGTAGCCGGAGTTGCGCAGCGGAGCGGCGATCGCCTCACGGACGGCGAGGTACTTCGCGCTGTCCGGCGGGATCAGGTCGTACGTGCCCTTGGGGGCCTTGAAGGTGCTCACGGAAGGTCTCGTCACATTCCTCGTCGGGGAGCCTGAGATGCTCCCTGGCCGGTCGCCACCTGCCGCAGATACGGGTTGGCGGCGCGCTCCTGGCCGATGGTCGTCTGGGGGCCGTGGCCGGACAGCACCACGGTCGAGTCGTCGAGCGGCAGGCACACACGGGCCAGCGAGTCGAGCATCTCGGCCATGTCACCGCCGGGCAGGTCGGTACGTCCGATGGAGCCGGCGAACAGCAGGTCGCCCGAGAAGAGGATCGGCGGGATGTCCGCCGCCTCGGGCAGGCCGAAGGTCACCGACCCCTTGGTATGGCCCGGCGCGTGCGCGACGGACAGCTGCAGGCCCGCCAGCTCCAGCTTCGCGCCGTCGGTCAGCTCTTTGACGTCGTCGGGCTCCCCCACGGTCAGCTCGCCCAGCAGCGGCATCCCGATGGAACGGCCGATCCCCTTCTCGGGGTCGCTCATCATGTAGCGGTCGTCGGGGTGGATCCAGGCCGGCACGTCGTGCGCGCCGCACACCGGGACGACCGAGGCCACGTGGTCGATGTGGCCGTGGGTGAGGACGACGGCGACGGGCTTGAGGCGATGCTTCCTGATCGCTTCCTCGACGCCGTCGGCGGCCTGGTGGCCGGGGTCGATGATCACGCACTCCTCACCGGCGGCGGGGGCGACGAGGTAGCAGTTCGTCCCCCAGGCCCCGGCGGGGAACCCGGCAATGAGCACGATCGTCCTTCGTTGTGTCGATACGGGCGGCTACGGCTGCTCACAGAGCCTACCGGCGCTGCCGATTCCTCAGCGAACCCATATACGGTACGGGGCACACGCACGCGCTCGGCACACAGGACGCAGGCGTACCGGTCGACGTTCGAGACCCATGAGGAGAGAACCCGGTGGTCAGCCAGGAACAGCGGCGGCGTCAGCTCGCCCGGGAGAAGTTCTTGCGGCAGCAGCAGCGACGCACGGACGCGCGACGCAAGGCCCGTATCCGCAACTCCGTGATCGCCTCGGCTCTCGGCGTGGTCGTGGTGCTCTCGGTGACGGTCTTCCTGACCAAGCCGTTCGAGGACGACGACAAGAAGGAGAACGCGGGCGCGGAGGTCACCCCGAGCGCCTCGCCCAGCAAGGCCCCGGACCCGTGCGAGAAGCCGGCCCCGGGCAAGGTCAAGTCGGAGACCTGGAAGAAGGAACCGGCGATGACCATCGACGAGTCGGCGAAGTACACGATGAAGCTGGACACCACCTGCGGTGAGATGGACGTCGCGCTGAAGGCGTCGGCGGCGCCGCACACCGTCAACTCGTTCAACTTCCTTCTCGGCAAGGGCTACCTGGACCACAGCAAGTGCCACCGGCTCACGGACCAGAACATCTACGTCCTGCAGTGCGGCGACCCGCAGGGCACCGGCATGGGCGGACCGGGCTACACCATCCCCGACGAGAACCTCAAGGACAAGAGCCTCAAGGGCGGGATGTACCCGGCGGGCACGGTCGCGATGGCGAACCAGTACAACGCGCAGACGAAGCAGGGCCGCAACAGCGGCGGCAGCCAGTTCTTCCTCGTCTACCAGGACAGTCAGCTGCCGCCCGACTACACACCGTTCGGTACGGTGTCCGAGGCGGGCATGAAGGTGCTGCAGAAGATCGCCAAGGCCGGGGCGCAGGCCCCCGACCCCCAGACGGGCAACACGGCGCCCAACGCGACGGTCGTGATCAACAAGGCCACGATCACCAAATCCTGACCCCCAACTGCGAAATTTCGGTCGCGCGGGATGCGGACAGGCCCCCCGCCGGTCGCCTATGTTGGCCGTGACGAAACTGTGGACGATGCCCGGGGGAGCTGAGGCCCCCCGCAGGCATCATGTGGAGGAGGCGCTGTGAGCAGCGACCCGTGGGGCCGCGTCGACGAGACGGGGACCGTGTACGTGCGTACGGCCGACGGCGAGCAGGTCGTCGGTTCCTGGCAGGCGGGCTCCCCCGAGGAGGCGCTGGCCTATTTCGAGCGCAAGTACGAGGGCCTGGTTGTCGAGATCGGCCTCCTCGAGAAGCGAGTGAAGACCACCGACCTGTCGGCGAAGGACGCCCAGGCCGCCATCGACCACATCCGGGAGCAGGTCGACGCGCACCACGTGGTGGGCGACCTGGACGCCCTGCGGGTCCGGCTGGACAAGCTCGTGGAGCTGGTGGAGGCGCGCCGCGAGGAGCGCAAGGCGCAGCGGGCGAAGCAGTCCGACGAAGCCCGCCACGCCAAGGAGGCGCTGGTCGCCGAGGCGGAGGAGCTGTCGCAGTCCGACCAGTGGCGGGTGGCCGGTGAGCGGCTGCGGGCCCTGGTGGACACCTGGAAGGGTCTGCCGCGCCTGGACCGCAAGTCCGACGACGAGCTGTGGCACCGGTTCTCGCACGCGCGGTCGGCGTTCTCCAAGCGGCGCAAGCAGCACTTCGCGCAGCTGGACGCGCAGCGCGAGGAGGCCCGCAAGACCAAGGAGCGGCTGGTCTCCGAGGCCGAGGCGCTGTCGAACTCGACGGACTGGGGCGTGACGGCGGCGCGCTACCGCGAGCTGATGTCCGAGTGGAAGGCCGCGGGCCGCGCCCAGCGCGAGCACGAGGACGACCTGTGGAACCGCTTCCGCGGCGCCCAGGACGTGTTCTTCGCGGCCCGTAGCTCGGTCTTCGCCGAGCGGGACGCGGAGCAGTCGGAGAACCTCAAGCTCAAGGAGGAGCTGGCCGAGGAGGCCGAGAAGCTCCTGCCGATCACGGACCTGAAGGCGGCCCGCGCCGCTTTCCGGAACGTGAACGAGCGCTGGGAGGCCATCGGCCACGTGCCGCGCGACGCCCGGCCCAAGGTCGAGGGCCGCATGCACGCCGTCGAGCGGGCCATCCAGGAGGCCGAGGAGGCCGAGTGGCGCCGGACGAACCCGGAGGCACGCGCGCGTGCCGAGGGTCTGACCGGCCAGCTCCAGGCCGCCGTGGACAAGCTGCGGGGCCAGATCGAGCAGGCCCGCGCGCAGGGCAACAACGCCAAGGCCGACAAGCTCCAGCGTGAGCTCGACGGCCGGCAGGCGCTGCTGGACCAGGCGCAGAAGGGCCTGCAGGAGTTCGGAGGCTGAGCAGCCGACACGAAGGGGGCTTTCCGTACACGACGTACGGGAGCCCCCCTTTCGTGTGGCTGCTGCGGGCCGCTACGACCTGCTGCGCGCCGACGTCACCCGGTACACGTCGTAGACGCCCTCCACCCCCCTGACCGCCTTCAGCACGTGGCCGAGGTGCTTCGGGTCGCCCATCTCGAAGGTGAAGCGGGAGGTGGCGACTCGGTCGCGGGAGGTCTGGACGGCCGCGGAGAGGATGTTGACGTGCTGGTCGGACAGGACGCGGGTGACGTCCGAGAGCAGCCGGGAGCGGTCCAGCGCCTCGACCTGGATGGCGACCAGGAAGACCGAGGACTGGGTGGGCGCCCACTCGACGTCGAGGATGCGCTCGGGTTCGCGGGACAGCGAGTCGACGTTCACGCAGTCGCTGCGGTGCACCGACACGCCGCTGCCGCGGGTGACGAAGCCGATGATGGGGTCGCCCGGGACGGGCGTACAGCAGCGGGCCAGCTTGACCCACACGTCCTCGACGCCCTTGACGACGACGCCCGGGTCGGCGCTGGAGCGGCGCTTGCGGCTGCGGCCGCGGGCCGGCGGGACCGACTCGTCGATCTCCTCGGTGGCGGCCTCCTCACCGCCGAGGGCCTGGACCAGCTTCTGCACGATGTTCTGCGCGGAGACATGGCCCTCGCCGATCGCCGCGTACAGCGCGGAGATGTCGGCGTAGCGCATCTCGTGCGCGAGGGTCACCAGGGAGTCGCCGGTCAGGATGCGCTGGATCGGCAGGTTCTGCTTGCGCATCGCGCGGACGATGGCGTCCTTGCCCTGCTCGATCGCCTCGTCGCGGCGCTCCTTGGAGAACCAGGCCCGGATCTTGTTGCGGGCGCGCGGTGACTTGACGAAGCCGAGCCAGTCCCTGGAGGGGCCGGCGCCGGCCGCCTTGGAGGTGAAGACCTCCACCAGGTCGCCGTTGTCGAGGGTGGACTCCAGCGGCACCAGCCGACCGTTGACGCGGGCGCCTATGGTGCGGTGCCCGACCTCGGTGTGCACCGCGTACGCGAAGTCGACCGGGGTCGCGCCGGCGGGGAGCGCTATGACGTCGCCCTTGGGGGTGAAGACGAAGACCTCGTTGCGGGAGAGGTCGAAGCGCAGCGACTCCAGGAACTCGCCCGGGTCCTCGGTCTCCTTCTGCCAGTCCAGGAGCTGGCGCAGCCAGGCCATGTCGTTGAGGTGGTCGTCCTTGCTCTTGCCGGACGACTTGGGGGCGTCGGAGCGCACCTTGGACGCGCCGGCGACGGCCTCCTGCTTGTACTTCCAGTGCGCGGCGATGCCGTACTCCGCGCGCCGGTGCATGTCGAAGGTGCGGATCTGCAGCTCGACCGGCTTGCCGCCGGGGCCGATGACCGTCGTGTGCAGCGACTGGTACATGTTGAACTTGGGCATCGCGATGTAGTCCTTGAACCGGCCGGGGACCGGGTTCCATCGCGCGTGCACCGTGCCGAGGGCCGCGTAGCAGTCGCGGACGGTCTCCACGAGGACGCGGATGCCCACCAGGTCGTAGATCTCCGCGAAGTCCCGGCCGCGGACGATCATCTTCTGGTAGACGCTGTAGTAGTGCTTCGGGCGGCCGGTGACGGTCGCCTTGATGCGGGCCGCCCGCAGGTCCTGCTGGACCTCGTCGGTGACGATGGCCAGGTACTCGTCACGCTTGGGGGCCCGCTCGGCCACCAGCCGGACGATCTCGTCGTACATCTTGGGGTAGAGGATCGCGAAGGCGAGGTCCTCCAGTTCCCACTTGATGGTGTTCATGCCCAGGCGATGGGCGAGCGGCGCGTAGATCTCGAGGGTCTCGCGCGCCTTCTTCTCCTGCTTCTCACGCTTGAGGTAGCGCATGGTGCGCATGTTGTGCAGGCGGTCGGCGAGCTTGATGACCAGGACGCGCGGGTCCTTGGCCATGGCGACGACCATCTTGCGCACGGTCTCGGCCTGCGCGGCCTCACCGAACTTGACCTTGTCCAGCTTGGTGACGCCGTCGACGAGCAGGGTGACGACGTCGCCGAAGTCGCGGCGCAGGTCGTCGAGGCCGTACTCGGTGTCCTCGACGGTGTCGTGCAGCAGGCCGGCCATCAGCGTGGCCGGATCCATGCCCAGCTCGGCCAGGATGGTGGTGACGGCGAGCGGGTGCGTGATGTACGGGTCGCCGCTCTTGCGCTTCTGGCCGCGGTGCCAGCGCTCGGCGACCTGGTAGGCGCGCTCGATCTGGCGGAGCGTGGCCGTCTCGATCTTCGGGTCGTTGCCGCGCACTATCCGCAGCAGCGGCTCCAGCACCGGGTTGTACGGGTTCGCGCGCTGCACACCGAGCCTGGCCAGACGGGCGCGGACGCGGTTGGAGGAGCCGGAGCGGGTCTGCTGGCCGGCCGCCTGACGGACCGCGGGCGGGGGGGTGGGCTTGGGCCGCGACTGCTCGGCGGGCTTGTCGACCGGCGCCGCCTGGGCGTGCTCGACCGGCCCGCGGGTGTCGTTCTTCGCGTGGGGCGCGTTGGGCGCGGGTTTGGCCGCGGCTGCCGAGGCGGACTCGGGCTTGGCGGCGGTCAGGTGCTGGGCCTCGTCTGGCAAGAGGACTCCTCGTGCGCGATCCGGGTCCCCCGGTCAGGCTCCGGACCCCCATGGTAGCGATCCCGGGCCCCGGGATCGCCTTCAGGCCAATGTGAGGACCGTCTACCCGGGAAACGCAGGTAACGCACGAGGCGGGCTCCGGATTCCTCCGGGCCCGCCTCTGCGGTGTCGTGCCGGTCTCCGCCGGGACGGCTGCGCGGCCGCTAGACCGTGAGCAGCGCCTCCAGCGGGGCACCGTTCAGCGCCGGCTCCAGGCGGGCGCGGCCGCTCAGGAAGCCGAGCTCCATGAGGACGGCGAGACCCGCGACCTCGGCGCCGGCCCGGCGGATGAGCTCGACCGATGCCTCGGCGGTGCCGCCGGTGGCGAGGACGTCGTCGACGATGAGCACCCGGTCCCCGGCGGTGAGGTCCTCGGCATGCACCTCGATCTCCGCCGAGCCGTACTCCAGGTCGTAGGCCTGGGCGAGGGTGGCTCCGGGGAGCTTGCCCGCCTTGCGTACGGGGATGAAGCCGAGGCCGGCACGGACGGCGACGGGGGCACCGAGGATGAAGCCACGGGCCTCCAGGCCGACGACCTTGGTGGCCCCGGTGCTCTCGGCGATCTCGGCGAGGGCGTCGGTGAGCGCGGTGAACGCCGCCGGGTCCGCCAGGAGCGGGGTGATGTCCTTGAACATCACGCCCGGCTCCGGGTAGTCCGCCACGTCCCTGATGCGGCTGAGGAGAAGCTCCCTGATCTCGGTCATCGGCGCTTCCCCGAGGGGCGGCCACGGCCGCGGCTGCGGGAGGCGGGCTGGTGGCGCGGCCCGACCACCGCGGGTGCGGCGTCCTCGGGCTCGTCCGTGTACACCTCGTCGTCGCCCTGGACCTCGGTCTCACCCTTGGCCCGCTTGGCCAGGACGCGCTTCTTCAGGGCCTTCATCTGCGGCTCGCGCTCCTTGAGGTCGGCGACGAGCGGCGTGGCGATGAAGATCGAGGAGTAGGCGCCGGCGGCGAGGCCGACGAACAGCGACAGCGAGATGTCGTTCAGCATGCCGGCGCCGAGGACACCGCCACCGATGAACAGCAGGCCCGCGACCGGCAGGAGCGCCACCACCGTGGTGTTGATGGAGCGGACCAGGGTGCTGTTGATCGAGCGGTTGGCGACGTCGCTGTAGGTCCAGCGGGTCTGCTTGGTGAGGTCCCTCGTCTGCTCCTTGAGGCTGTCGAAGACCACGACCGTGTCGTAGAGCGAGTAACCGAGGATGGTCAGCAGACCGATCACCGTGCCCGGTGTGACCTCGAAGCCGACCAGGGCGTAGATGCCGACGGTGATGGTGATGTCGTGGATCAGCGCCACGAACGCGGCGAGCGCCATGCGCCACTCGAACGCGATCGCCAGGTAGATGACCACGAGGATCAGGAAGATGCCGAGGCCCTGCCAGGCCTTGTTGGCGATCTGCTCACCCCAGCTGGGACCGACCAGTTCGGCGTTGATCTGCTCCGCGTCGACCTTGAGGTCCTCCGAGAGCTGGTCCTTGATCTGGTTGGCCTTGTCGGTCTCGATGCCCGCGACCTGGATCCGCAGGCTGCCGTCACCGAGCCCCTGGACGATCGCGTCGTGACCGGAGGCCGCTTCCGCGTACTCCTCGGCCTGGGACACCGAGACGCTGATGTTCTTCGGGGTGGTGAAGACGGCACCGCCCTGGAACTCGATGCCCATGTTCAGGCCGCGAACCGCCAGGCCGACGACGGCCGTGATGGTGATCAGGATCGACAGGCCGTACCAGATCTTGCGGTTCTTGACGAAGTCGTAGCCGATCTCGCCACGGTGCAGCCGGGCGCCGAGGTTGCCGAGTTTCGACATCTCACGCCTCCTTCGTCTCGACGGGGGCGGAGGGACGGCGGGTGCGGCGCAGTGGCGGCTGCGCACCCAGGCTCTTCGGGTCGAGGCCGGACCACTTGTGGCCGCTCGCGAAGAAGGTGCGACGGGCCAGCAGCGTCAGCAGCGGCTTGGTGAAGAGGAAGACCACGACCACGTCGAGCAGCGTGGTCAGACCGAGCGTGAAGGCGAAGCCGCGCACCTTGCCGACGGTGACGATGAAGAGCACCGCGGCGGCGAGGAACGACACGAAGTCGGAGACCAGGATGGTGCGCCGAGCGCGAGGCCAGGCCCGCTCGACGGCGGGGCGCAGCGTACGGCCCTCACGGATCTCGTCACGGACGCGTTCGAAGTAGACGATGAACGAGTCCGCCGTGATGCCGATGGCAACGATGGCACCGCAGACGGCCGGCAGATTCAGCGCGAAGCCGATGGCCGGGCCGAGCAGGGCCATGAGCGTGTAGGTGAGGGCGGCGGAGACCAGCAGCGAGAGGATCGCGACGAACGAAAGACCGCGGTAGTAGGCCAGCAGGTAGATGACGACCAGCGCGAGACCGATGGCGCCGGCGATCAGACCGGCCTGCAGCTGGTCACCGCCCAGCGCGGCGGTCACGGTCGTCATGCTGTCCACCTTGAAGGTCAGCGGCAGGGCGCCGTAACTCAGCATGTTGGACAGTTCCTGGGCGGACTGCTGGTTGAAGTTGCCGGAGATCTCGGCGTTGCCGCCGGTCAGGGCCTGCTTGACGGACGGATCGGAGACCACGTCGCCGTCCAGGACGATCGCGAACTGGTTCTGCGGCGGCTGGTTCTGGGCCAGCTTGCCGGTGATGTCGCCGAACTTCTTGGCACCGGCGCCCGTGAAGTCCATCGTGACGGTCCAGCCGGCGCCGGTCTGGGTGTTCAGGACGGCCTGGGCCTTGTCGACGTCCGTGCCGTCGACCTCCGCGGGGCCGAGGATGTACTTCTGCCACTGGCCCTGCGAGTTCTTGCCGCAGGCCAGGGTGGGCTGGGAGGCCTTGACGCCGTCGCCCACGGTGGAGCGGATCTTGGCGTCCGTGCAGTCGAGCTCGGCGTACTTCGCCTGCAGCGCGTTCGCGTCGGCCTCGGCGGAGCCGCCGCTCGCCGACGGGGAGGGGCTGCTTGCGGGCTTGTCCGACGCGCTCGCGGACGGCGTGGCGTCTGCCTTCAGCCCGTCGGTGACCGCGCGGCCCTGGGTGGTGGGCGTGGCGGACGGGGAGGCGGAGTTCTTGTCGGTGGCCTCGGGCTTGTCGGACGCCTTGCCGGACGGCTTGTCCGAGGGGCTGCCGGTGGGGCTCGGGGAGGGGCTGGCCGTGCCCTTGCCGCCGGAGACCTCGGTGGCGATGACCGGGCGGAAGTAGAGCTTGGCGGTGGTGCCGACCTGCTTGCGGGCCTGCTCGGAGTTGGTCCCCTTGGGGATGTTCACGACGATGTTGTCGCGACCCTGCGTCTGGACCTCGGCCTCCGAGACGCCCAGACCATTGACACGGCGCTCCATGATGGAGACGGCCGTGTCCATGTTGGTCTTGTTGATCGCCGACTCGTTGCCGGCCTCGGGGACCGCGCGGAGCGTGATGCTCGTGCCACCGGCCAGGTCGATGCCCAGGCGTGGCTTGGTGTGTCCCGAGGCGAACATTCCACCGGTGAGCGCCGCGATGGCGATCAGGATCAGGGCCAGCGAGCGCCCCGGCTTGCTCTGGGCGCTCGCGTTCCTGCCCTTTTTAGGTGTGGCCACCTTCTCGTACTCCCTCTCGGGCCACCTCGCTCCGGATCGGCGGACGGGCGGCCATGACATGGTGTCGGGATTCCGTGCGAGCTGGGCGTGGGCCGGGGGGGGGGGGGGTGGTTGGCGGGCCCCCTGAGGAACACACCCTTTCCCCCTCTGGCCCCCTCGGTCTTCTTCTCCCCTCTCCCTCTCTTCCCCT
>NZ_JBVJSX010000017.1:0-132206 GCF_055606225.1 Streptomyces sp. NPDC037100
GACATCTGGCAGAACGGCAACACCAACAGCTACCCGATGGGCGTCGGCAACGTCCTCGACGTCACCGCCCCGCTCGCCGCGCAGTCGGGCCCCGGGCACTGGAACGACCCCGACATGCTCGTCGTCGGCCGCCCCGGTCTGTCCCTGACCGAGTCCCGCTCCCACTTCGCCCTGTGGGCACTCATGAGTGCCCCGCTCATGGCCGGCAACGACATCCGCACCATGTCCGCCGACGTGAGCGCCATCCTGCGCAACCCGCGCCTGCTCGCGGTCAACCAGGACCCGCTGGGCGCGGGCGGACGCCGAGTCCGCGACGACGGCAGCGCCGAGGTGTTCGCCAAACCCCTGTCCGACGGCTCCGTCGCGGTCGGCCTGTTCAACCGAGGCGGCAACACCGCGACCGTCACCACCACGGCCGCACAGGTCGGCCTGTCCGGCGGCGGGTTCACCCTCACCGACCTGTGGACCGGCGGCACGTCGACCACCTCCGGGCAGATCTCGGCCGGCGTCCCCGCGCACGGTGTCGCCGTGTTCAAGGTGACCGGCGGCAGCCCCGTGGCCTCCACCACCGCACGCCTGCGCGGTACCGGGTCCGGCCGCTGCCTGGACGTGGACGGTGCCGCCACGGCGGCCGGGTCCAAGACGCTGATCTGGGACTGCCACACGGCCGCCAACCAGCTGTGGACCACCTGGGCCGGCGGCGAGATCCGCGTCTACGGCGACAAGTGCCTGGACGCCTCCAACCAGGGCACCACCAACGGCACGCCGGTCGTCATCTGGCCCTGCAACGGCCAGAACAACCAGAAGTGGACCGTCGGTTCCGACGGGTCGATCCGCAACGTCCATGCCGGGCTGTGCGTCGACGTCAACGGGGCCGGGGCCGCCAACGGGACCCCGGTCATCCTGTGGACCTGTAACGGCCAGAACAACCAGAAGTGGACCACGCTCCCGTGACAGGCAGACGTCCGGCCGGAAGAGGGCAGTCCGACGACAGCGGACCAAGCTGCGGGGACTGCCCCTCCTGCACCGGGACCGGGACTTCGAGCGCGAACGGCAGACCGTGGTGGCACTGCAGAACGACAGGAGACATACATGTCCGCGCTTCGCGCCCGGCTGGCTGCGACACTGCTCGCTGCCTGCCTGCTCTTCACAGGCCAAGCCTTGATCACACCGGACCGGGTGGCCGCCGCCGACCCGGGCTACCTGATGACGCACTTCATCGGGGAGGGGGCGAACGGTCAGCAGATCTACTTCTCGTACAGCACGGACGGCCTGAACTGGACTGAGCTCAACGGCGGCGGAATTGCCCTTCGCTCCACGGTCGGCACGAAGGGGGTGCGCGACCCCGCACTGGTGAGATCCCCGAACGGTGACAAGTACTGGATCATCGCGACCGACCTGTGCATCAGCTGCGGGCAGAACTGGGAGGCCGCCGTGTACAACGGCAGCCGCAACCTCGTGGTGTGGGAGTCGACGGATCTGGTCACCTGGTCGCAGCCGTGGCTGCTCAGCGTCGCCGGCGCGATCCCCGACGGACGCAACGCATGGGCACCGGAAGCGATCTGGGACCCGGCCTCCAACGACTACGTCCTGTACTGGGCGACGAACAAGCCGGTCGACGGCGTAAAGAAGCACCGCATCTACTACGCCCACACCAGCGACTTCCGTTCCATCACCACCCCGCAGCCGTACATCGAGCGCCCCGGCATGCAGGAGATCATCGACACCCAGATCGTCGAAACGCCGGCCGGCGTCGGCAACTACCGCTATGTGCGGGCCTCCGGCGACGGGCAGATCACCCTCGAAGGCAGCAACTCGATCCTCGGAGCCTGGACCGATCTCGGCAACCTCTCCGGCACCGGCCTGACCGGTGCCCAGGTCGAGGGCCCGATGTGGATGAAGTTCCGCGACCGCAACGAGTGGGCGCTCTACCTCGACCAGTACTCCTCCGGACGCGGGTACATGCCGGTCACGGCGACCACCCCCTCCGCCCCCGGCACCTACCGGATGCCGGCGTCGGGAACCTACTCCATGGGCGTCACGAAGAAGCGCCACGGCTCGATCCTGAACCTCACCGCCGCCGAGGAGTCCCGCGTGCTCGCACGCTGGAGCGACATCCCGGCCCACCGGCTCCAGTCGTACAACTTCCAGGACCGGTACGTGCGGCACGCCGACTTCGACGTGCGCATCGACCAGAACATCACCGGCGACGACGCCCAGTTCCGGCTGCGGCCCGGCCTGGCAGGCACCGGCACCGTCTCCTTCGAGTCGGTGAACCATCCCGGCTACTTCCTGCGCCACGCCAACTACGACTTCCGGCTGGTCCGCAACGACGGCACCGCCCAGTTCGCCGCGGACGCCACCTTCCGGCAGGTCGCCGGGCTCGCCGACGCGAGCTGGTCGTCGTTCCAGTCGTACAACCACCCCGACCGTCATATCCGCCACTACGCCTACCAACTCCGCCTCGACCCGATCACCACCGCCACAGGACGCAGCGACGCCACCTTCCGCGTGACGAACTGACCCGCACCGACAGGGATGCCGGCGCCTCCGCGGGAGCGCCGGCATCCCTTCAGGGCGCGTCCATACATCCGACACGGAGCAGCGCGAGCCTCACTTCTCGACGGCGGGAAGACGCGCCGGGTATCTGTGTGACAAGTGTTGACGGAGAGAGGTGCAGAACTTACGTTCTGGCCGAGCTTACGAACGGTGTTCGATATATCGACCCCGGGTGAAGAGGCGTCCGTCGCACGCACCCGCACCCGCACCCGCACCCGCACCCGCACCCGCACCAGAGGGAGTACTCCGTGAGACCTGCGCTCACCCGTCGAACGGTCCTCGGCATGATCGCCGGCTCGGCCGCCGCCACCGTAACCGGCGTCTCGACCGGTGCCGCCCACGCCGCCGTGCCCGCCTCCCCCGGTGTGACGTACACGAACACCATCGCCGAGCAGCGGGCCGATCCGCACATCTTCAAGCACACGGACGGTCTCTACTACTTCACCGCCACCGTCCCGGCGTACGACCGCATAGTGCTCCGCCGCGCCACCACGATCCAAGGGCTCACGTCGGCCGCCGAGACGACCATCTGGACGAAGCACTCCACCGGTGAGATGGGCGCCCACATCTGGGCTCCGGAGATCCACTTCATCGACGGCAAGTGGTACATCCACTTCGCCGCCGGCGCCGCCAACGACATCTGGCGGATCCGGCCCTACGTCCTGGAGTGCACGGCCGCGAACCCGATCACCGGCACCTGGACGGAGAAGGGCCGTATCGCCCTGCCGCTGGACACGTTCTCCCTGGACGCGACGACCTTCGTCGTCAGCGGCACCCGCTACCTCGCCTGGGCGCAGAACGACCCGGCCGTCGGCCGCGGTACCAACATCTACGTGGCGCGGATGTCCAGCCCGTGGAGCATCACCGGCACACCGGTCATGATCAGCCGGCCGACCGCCTCGTGGGAGACCGCCGGAGGGGAGACGGTCAACGAGGGCCCGGCCGTGATCCAGCGGGGCGGCAAGGTCTTCATGACCTTCTCGGCCAGTGCCACCGACGCCAACTACTGCATGGGCATGCTGACCGCGTCCGCCTCGGCCGACCTGCTCAGCGCCTCGTCGTGGGCCAAGAGCGCCGGCCCGGTCTTCGCCAGCTTCGCCGCCACCAGTCAGTACGGTCCCGGGCACAACCAGTTCACGGTCTCCGAGGACGGCAAGTCGGACATCCTCGTCTACCACGACCGCAGTTACCGGGACATCAGCGGTTCCCCGCTCAACGACCCCAACCGCCGCACCCGTGTGCAGAAGATCTACTGGAAGGCCGACGGCACGCCCGACTTCGGCATCCCGGTCGCCGACGGCCTCACCCCGGTCCGGCTCTCCTCGTACAACTTCCCCGACCGGTTCATCCGGCACTGGGAGTACCGCGCCAAGATCGAGCCGAACGTCTCCCCGCTGGCCGACTCGCAGTTCCGTGTGGTCACCGGACTCGCCGGCAGCGGCACCGTCTCCCTGGAGTCGGCGAACTTCCCCGGCTACTTCCTGCGTCACAAGAACTCCGAGGCGTGGGTGGACAAGAACGACGGCACGGCGCAGTTCGCGTCCGACGCCTCCTACACCGCCCGGGCCGGCCTCGCGGATTCCGCCGGAGTCTCGTACGAGTCGTACAACCTCCCGGGCCGCTACATCCGCCACTACAACTACCTGCTGTACGTCCAGGCTCTCAGTACGACGACCGACCGGGCCGACGCCACCTTCTACACCCAGTGAGCAGGCAGCGCCCGCCCGTCCCTTCCGCTCTGTCGTCCGGACGGGGAGAGGCTCGACCGAGCGCAGGTGCTCCCTCAGCCACTGCTCGGTGTTGCTCACGTGCAGCAGTGCGGCGGCCTGGCTGAGGACGGCATCCCGGGTGGACAGCGCGTTGAAGATCGCCTCGTGCTCGGCCAGGGTGCGGCCGGAGATCCCTACCAGGAGAGTGAGGAGGGTCTCGTTGCCCGTGGCCGAGACGACGGCGCGGTGGAAGGCGGCGTCATGGGCGTTGAGCTGCTCCACGTCGTCGCGGGCCTCACGCATGGCCTCCGGGCGCGACGGTCTACGGCGCCGACAACCTGACCGACTGGGACAGCGGCGGCACGGTGCACATCTCCGTGCGAGCCCAGGGCCTGGAGGCCCTTCCTCCAGGCGGCTGCTCAGAAGGAGGCGGCGTGGGCCAAGAGGAGCACACCGCCAACTCCCGGAACAGCGTCGCCCAGACGCTGATCAGCGCCTACCGCGCCACGAGGTGATCTGAACAAAGTTCCCGGCTCGCGGCAACCTGTGCAGAACCTGTGACGACAAGGAAGCGGATCCGGCCAGTTCCGAGGCCGGAATCCTGCTTTCCACTGTTGAACAGTACGCAAGGAGAACGCCTCCCCATGAACCACCCCACGAACGGCGGGCGCCGCGGGCGTCACCGCCGCGGCTGGACCGCCACCGGTCTGCTGCTCGGCGTGCCCGCCGTTCTCGTGCCGTATCTCCTGTACGCGCAGGAGGACTCGCAGGCCGCGACGGTCGACGGCGACGCCTACTACCGGCTGGTTTCCGTGCGCAGCGACAAGGTGCTGGACGTCAACGGCTTCTCCACCGCCGACGGCACCCGCATCCAGCAGTGGACCGACCAGAACACCGCCAACCAGCAGTGGAAGCTGAAGCCCACCGGGGACGGCTACTACGAGCTGGTGAACCGCAACAGCGGCAAAGTGCTGGGCATAGCAGGCAATTCCACCGCGCAGGGGGCTACCGCCGAGCAGCAGACCAACAGTTCCGCCACGTCGCAGGAATGGCAGATCAGCAACGTGAGCGGTTCCGACGCCGTCACCTTCACCTCCCGCAGGAGCGGCCAGGTCCTGGACCTCTCCGGGGGCTCCACGGCCCAGGGCGCGGCGCTCATCCAGTACCCGAGCCGGGGCACCACCAACCAGCAGTGGAAGCTGGTGAAGGTGGGCGAGACCCGGGCGGCCGGGGTCGGCAACGGGCGGACCACCGCCGCGGCTGGACCGTATGTGTGGAAGAACGCCCAGGTGGTGGGCGGCGGTTACGTCACCGGGCTGGTGTTCAACCCGCGCGAGAAGGGCCTGCTGTACGCGCGCACCGACATGGGCGGCGCCTACCGCTGGGACACCGGGGCCGAGCAGTGGATCCCGCTGACCGACTGGATCGGCGATAAGGACTGGAACCTGCTGGGCATCGACTCGGTGGCCACCGACCCCGTCGACCCCAAGCGGCTCTACCTCGGGGCGGGCACCTACACCAACGAGTGGGCGGGCAACGGCGCGATCCTGCGCTCCACCGACCGGGGCCGCACCTTCCAGCGCACCGCTCTGCCCTTCAAGCTGGGCGCCAACGAGGACGGCCGCGGCGCGGGCGAACGGCTCGCGATCAACCCCGCCGACAACGGCACGCTGCTGCTGGGCACCCGCAAGAACGGCCTGTGGCGCAGTGACGACCACGGCGTGACATGGCGGCAGGTCTCCTCGTTCCCCGTCAAGGACGGGGTGAGCAGTGGCGCCGGCATCTCCTTCGTGACGTACGGCCCGGCCGGCAGCAAGACGATCTACGTCGGCGTCGCCGACAGGTCCACCTCCCTGTACCGCTCCACCGACGGCGGCGGCAGCTGGCAGGCCGTCTCCGGTCAGCCCACCGGCCAGCTGCCGCAGCACGGCGTGCTCTCCGGTGACGGCTCGCTGTACCTGACGTACACCAACAACCTCGGACCCAACGGCGTGACGGCGGGTTCGGTGTGGAAGTACACGCCTGACCGCGGGGCGTGGAAGAACGTCTCCCCGTCCCAGGGCAGCTACGGGTTCTCCGGTCTGGCCGTCGACCCGCGCAAGCCCTCCACGGTGATGGTCACCACCCTCGGCCGCTGGTGGCCTGAGGACGAGGTCTACCGCAGCACCGACGGCGGCACGACCTGGAAGGCACTGGCCGACAAGTCCGTGCGCAACGCCTCCGCCGCTCCCTACGTCGGCACCCACACCGGGCACTGGATGACCGCCCTGGCCATCGATCCCTTCGACTCCGGGCACGTGCTGTACGGCACCGGCAACGGCATCCTGCGCAGCAAGGACGCAGGCGCCTCCGACAGCGGCGGCACCAGCCACTGGAGCATAGGCGCCCGAGGGCTGGAGGAGACCGCGCTGATGGACGCCATCGCCCCTCCCGGCGGCGCCACCGTCATCACCGCCATGGGCGACCAGGGCGGCTTCCGGCACGACTCCCTGACCAAGGTGCCCTCCGGGCGGCTCAAGAACCCGCTGATGACCAACAGCACCGACATCGACTTCGCCCAGTCCAAACCCTCGGTGATGGTCCGCGTCGGCCGTGGCGGCGCGCAGGACGGCGCGTACTCCACCGACGGCGGCCTCAGCTGGAACGGCTTCAAGGCAGAGCCGGTGGCCGGCGCCCAGGACGGGCATGTCGCGCTCGCGGCGGACGGCTCCACCATCGTCTGGACCCAGGCCGGTCAGGCCCCGTACCGCTCGACCGACAAGGGGGCGAGCTGGTCGAGGGTCAGCGGCCTGGGCGACGGCGCCGTGGTCGTCGCCGACCGCTCCTCGGCCAAGACCTTCTACTCGCTGTCCGGCGGCACGCTCTACGCCAGCACCGACGGCGGCGCGACCTTCACCGCCCGCGCCGGCAACCTGCCCGACGGCCGGCTCAAGGCCGTCCCCGGCATCGCCGGAGACCTGTGGATCGCCGGCAGCACCAAGGGGCTGCTGCACTCCACCGACGGCGGCCGGACCTTCACCACGCTCAGGTCGGTGCAGTCCGCCTCCGCCCTCGGCTTCGGCAAGGCCAAGCCGGGCACCGACTACCAGGCCCTGTACCTGATCGGCACCGTCAAGGACGTCACCGGAGTCTTCCGCTCCACCGACAAGGGTGCCACCTGGCTCCGCGTCAACGACAAGGCCCACCAGTGGGGCGCCATCGGCGGCGTCGGCGTCATCACCGGCGACCCCGACACCTACGGCCGCGTCTACGTCGGCACCAACGGACGCGGCCTCCAGTACGGCGACCCGTCCTGACCCGCACACCCGAGCGGGGCCGCAGCCACAACGGCCGGCGGCCCCGCCATGGCTGAGGGACCCGGCCCGAGACGTAGGCCGCGTCACCTCACCCTGGCAGGGCGTCCAACACGGCCTGCTCGGAGTGAAGCCGCAGGTCAGGACCGTAGGTTCAGCAAGCGACTCGCTCCACGTCGTGCGCAGGGGGAAACAGGTCGGACGGACGGAGCAAACCCAGAAAACCCCAGGTCGAAAGCCCTATCGGGTTGGCTCAAGAATCGCCACGCACTCCACATGCGACGTCATCGAAGAGATATCGGCCTGGGCGAGTCGCAGAAAAGCACAGGCCAGAGCCCGACTGTCGACTCTCTGTCCCGGGTGCAGGCGCCCAGAGCGTCAAATGAGCGTCATGACCAACCGCCCATCCCTCCTTTCGGGCGGAAGAGTTCGCCACGACCAGCTCACGTGTAGGAGCCCGCTCCCGCTCACTCTGGACGCAGCCTCGAATTCCATGACTCAGGCCCATGATGAGCCCTCAGGAGAACCGCCGACATGTTCGCGCGCGTCTTGATCTACGGTGCCATCAGTCACCTAGGACGGGGAGAGGCCGTGCAGCGGACCAGGACAGCGCTCGCCGAGCGAATCGCCGAGCAGAGAAGGGGAGTCGGTGACCCTCGGGCTCTGGTCGGTGAGATGCGGCGCTCGGTCCTGCTGGTGCCCACGGCCGGTGGGGGCCTCTGGTCGGCGCGGTCGGGCGGGGTGCGGTGGATCTGCGGGTTCACCGACGAGGCCGCACTGGCCCGGTTCGCCCTGCTGCACGCATCCGGTGATCAGCCCATGGACTACGCCGCGCTGTTGGGCGCCCGCATCGTCGACGAGGTCGTGCCGTCCCTGGACGAGCCCGCCGGCCTGGCCGTCGACATCGCCACCGAGGACGGGTCGATGTTCTTCCCGCCGGTCGTCGGCATCGTTGCGGACGGCGTCGCCGTCGACTCCGGCGAGGCGCAGGAGGGGCTCGGCCATGGGCGCTGACGGGGCCGATCTGCAATTCGACAAGGCGTCCGTCGCGAAGTTCACGCAGGGCGTGGGCGCGACCATCGACGGGCTCGGTGATCTGGGCGGCGCCACCGGTTCAGTGCTGGGCAAGGGCTTTTCGGAGCTGGCGATGACCGGGATGGAGGCCGGGCACCACGGCCTCTCGGTCGACTTCGAGGACTTCTGCGAGCGCTGGGAGTGGGGTGTGCGGGCTCTGGTGGGCGACGCCAGCGCGATCGCGAACCGCCTCGGGCTGGCAGCGGGCACCCAGTGGGAGCACGACCAGTACGTCGAGGGCACCCTGAAGGTGGGCGTCAACTCCGTGATGGGCGGCAACCCGCACGCCACCGAGGAGGAGATCGCCCAGCAGGGCTGGGGTGACATCGTCACGCCGGACTACCTGAACCCGGACTGGAGCGCGGAGTCGTTCGACAAGGCGGGTGAGGACATCGAGCAGACGTGGAAGGACACCGGCCGCACGGTTCTCACCGAGGGCGAGGGCGGCCGGCGGTCGCAGGCGATCATCGACGCGTCGGGAGTCTCCGAGGAGCAGTGGAACCAGGCGCTGGACAACACCTTCGGCCCCTCGCCGGAGGAACGCGCCCAGCAGGCGCAGCAGCAGGGTGAGTCCGGGGGGAACTGACGGTGGGTATAGGCGATTTCCTCAGCGACATCACGCCCGACTCGGTCGAGAACGCGGTCGAGGACGGTGTCGAATGGGCCGGCAACCGGGTCGAGGACGCCGGCAACTGGACCGCCGACCGGCTGGACGACGTCGGCTGGGAGTCCGGTGCCGACTGGGTGCGCGAGCAGTCCCGTTCGGTCGCCAACCGCATGGGCGCCGAGGTCGACGAGCTGGACCTCGGGCAGACCGAGGACAAGACCAAACTGATCTACGGCAGCCCAAGCAAGATCAACGCCACCGCCGACAAGCTCCGGGCCTTTCAGACGGCCTTCGACGACGCCGGTGACGGCCTCAAGGGCCTGGACTCCTCCCGGCTCAAGGGCGAGACGGCCGAAGCGCTGCGCACCGCGGTGAGCACCCAGCCGCCCAAGTGGTACGCCGCCGCCGACGCCTGCGCGAAGGCGCTCGCCGCGCTCGACGCGTTCGCCGGCACGATCACCTGGGCCCAGGCACAGGCACAGACGGCGATCGACAAGTGGAAGGAGGGCGTCAAGGCCTCCGAGGACGCCGCCGAAGCCCACCGCAAGAAGGTCGACGACTTCAACAGCGCCGTCGACCGCTACAACGCCCAGCCCGCCGACAAGCGCGACCCGTCCTCGCTCCCACCCAGGCCCGCGGCGACGTTCGAGGACCCCGGCAAGAAGCTGATGCAGGAGGCGCAGGACATCCTCACCGAGGCCCGCAAGCAGCGGAACTCGGCCGCGGAGACCGCGCGCACGGCGGTCCGCGCCGCACGCGACATGGCCCCGCAGAAGCCCTCCTACGCCGAGCAACTGGCCGGCGGGTTCCAGGAGTTCCAGATCATGGGCGACCATGTCGGGGGCGGGATCATCAAGGGCACGGCGGGCATCCTCAACTTCGTCCGCAGCGTCAACCCCGTCGACCCGTACAACATCACGCACCCGGCCGAGTACGCCACATCCCTCAACAGCCTCGCCGCCGGACTGATCGTCGCCGCCAACGACCCGGTCGGCACCGGCAAGCAGATGGTCAGCGACTTCATGAAGGACCCGGCCGAGGGCTTCGGCCGACTGATTCCCGACCTCGCGCTGACCGCCGCCACCGGTGGCGGTGGCGCCGCGGTGAAGGGCATCCGCATCGCCGAGGAGGCCGCGGACGCCGCACGGGCGCGCAAACTGGTCGACGACGCCCCGGACGGCACCCACAACCGCCCCGACGGCGAGCGCACCACCGACGGCACCGACCCCGTCGACCTCGCCTCCGGCCGGATGTTCCTGCCCCAGACCGACGTCGAGATACCCGGCATCCTGCCGCTGGTCTTCACCCGCCGCACCGAGTCCGGCTGCGCGGTCGGCCGCTTCCTCGGCCCCTCCTGGACCTCCACCGTCGACGAACATCTGCGCATCGACGCCATCGGAGTCGTCCACGTCACCGCCGACGGCCTCCTGATCCCGTACCCGCACCCGATCCCCGGCGCCCCCACCACCCCCTCATCGGGCAGAGGCCGCACCCTGCTGGCCCGCGACGCCGACGGCGACTACACCGTCACCGACCCCGACAGCGGCCTGACCTTCCACTTCACCGCCCCGCCCGGCGAACCGGGGGGCGACGGGGAGTCCTGGCTGTCGGGCATCACCGAACGCAACGGCCACACCATCACCGTCGACCGCGGCGAGAACGGCCTGCCGCTGGCCCTGGTCCACTCGGCGGGCCACCGGGTGCAGCTGTCCGTCACCGACGGCCTGGTCACCGCCCTGTCCCTGGCCGGCGCGGGCGAGGGCGGCGCGGACCTGCCCCTGATGAACTACGGCTATCAGGACGGCAACCTCACCACCGTCACCAAACCCTCCGGTGCCACCACCACCTTCGTCTACGACGACCGCCATCGCGTCATCGCCTGGATCGACTCCAACAACAGCCGCTACGACTACATCTACGACGACCGCGACCGCGTCATCGCCGAAGGCGGCGAAGCGGGCCACGTCCAGATCACCCTCACCTACACCGAACCCGACCCGGAAACCGGCCACCGCACCACCACACTCACCACCGCCGGCGGACACAGCACCCGCCACCTGTTCGGCCCCGGCTGCCGTCTCCTGGCCACCACCGACCCCCTCGGCCACACCACCCGCTTCACCTACGACACCCACGGCAACCTCCTGACCCGCACCGACCCACTGGGTCTCACCACCACGTTCTCTTACGACGAGGACAGTCGGGCCGTCTCGGCCACCCGCCCCGACGGAAGCGAACTGCGTACCGTGCGCGGCCCGTTCGGCCTGCCGGTGGAGGTCGTCGGGCCGGACGGCACCCGCAGGGTCAATGAGTTCGACGAACGCGGCAACCGCACGGCGGTCACCGACCAGGCCGGCTCCACCAACCGTTACAGCTACGACCACGCCGGCCGACTCACGTCGGTCACCGACGCCCTCGGAGCCACGACACGAGTGGCGTGTGACGCGGCAGGACTGCCCGTGGAGGTGACCGACCCGGCAGGCGCCATCACCCGCACGGAGCGGGACGCCCTCGGAAGGCCGGTCCGCATCACCGATCCGGAGGGCGGTGTCACCCGCCTGGAGTGGCACCCCGACGGGCAGCTCTCCCGGCGCACCGGCCCCGACGGAGCCACGGAGTCGTGGACCTACGACGGCGAGGGCAACTGCCTCACCCACACGGACGCGGTCGGTGGCGTCTCCCGCTTCGAGTACACCCACTTCGACCTGCCGGTCGCCCGCACCCGACCCGACGGCGCCCGCTACGAGTTCGAGCACGACGCCGAGCTGCGCCTCACCCGCGTCACCAACCCACAAGGGCTGACCTGGACCTACGACTACGACGCCGCCGGCGACATCGTCTCCGAGACCGACTTCGACGGCCGCACCCTCACCTACCGGGTGGACGCCGCGGGCCGGCTCGCCGCCCGCACCGACGCGCTCGGCGGGACCATCTCGTTCGAGCGGGACCAGCTCGGCCAGGTGGTCCGCAAGGACGTCGACGGTCAGGTGACGACCTACACCCACGACAGGGCAGGACGCCTGCTGGAGGCAGCCGGACCGGACAGCGAACTCCGCTACCAGTACGACCGACGCGGACTCACCAAGACGGAACTGGTCGACGGCCGTCCCATCTCATACGCGTACGACGCCCTGGGCCGCCGTACGCGCCGCACCACGCCCACCGGTCACGTCACCTCCTACTCCTACGGCGCCGACGGACAACCCCACCGCCTGACCACCGGCGATCACCGGATCGACTTCACCCACGACGCCGCCGGCCGGGAACTCGCCCGCGCCTTCGGCGACGCGATCACCATGACCTTCGCCTGGGACGAGGCCGGACGGCTCTCCGCGCAGCACATCACCGCCGGCGGGCACAACGTCAACAGCCGCGCCTACTCCTACCGCGCCGACGGTCACCTGACCTCCGTCGCGGACCGGCTGTCGGGCACCCGCACCTTCGGCCTCGACCGGGCGGGCCGCGTCACTTCCGTCCACGCCCAGGGCTGGACGGAGCGGTACGCCTACGACGACGCCGGCAACCAGACCTCCGCATCCTGGCCGTCCCGCCACCCCGGCAGCGAGGCCACCGGACCGCGCGCCTACACCGGCACCACCATCACCCGCGCCGGAGACGTCCGCTTCGAACACGACGCCCTCGGCCGGGTCACCCTGCGGCAGAAGACCCGCCTCTCCCGCAAGCCCGACACCTGGCGCTATGAGTGGGACACGGAGAACCGCCTCACCTCCGTGACCACCCCCGACGGAACCCGCTGGAGGTACCGCTACGACCCACTCGGCCGCCGCACCACGAAACAGCGCCTGGCGACCGACGGCGAGAGCGTGGTGGAGGAGGTCCGCTTCACCTGGGACGGCCTCACCCTGTGCGAACAGACCAGCCACCAGCCGGATGCCGCGAACACGGTCGCCCTCACCTGGGACCACCGTGCCGACGTCCCCCTGGCCCAGACCGAGCGCATCCTCACGGCCGACGACCGCCAGGAGGAGATCGACCGCCGGTTCTTCGCCATCGCCACCGACCTCATCGGCACCCCCACCGAACTGATCGACGAGACGGGCGACATCGCGTGGCGCACCCGGAGCACGCTCTGGGGCACCACGGCCTGGTCCCGGGACAGCAGCACCTACACCCCACTCCGCTTCCCCGGCCAGTACTACGACCCCGAAACCGGCCTCCACTACAACTACTTCCGCCACTACGACCCCGAAACCGGCCGCTACACCTCCCCCGACCCCCTCGGCCTCGCTCCCGCCCCGAACCCCGTCGCGTACGTGCACAACCCGCACAGCGGGTGCGACCCCTTGGGCCTCATGCCCAAGTACACGAAGGAGGAGCGGGCCCAGAAGCGGATCAACAAGGTCGTGGACGACATCGTCGAGAGAGCACAGGACAGCGGGTTCAAGAAGCGCCACGACTACCACGGGGACACCCGACACGACTTCAGCGACGAACGAGTCATCGAGATTCTCAAGAACCCGGACGCCGTGTACCACTCGACAGGCACGGCCGGGACATTCACCTTCAGACAGGGCGACGACATCGTGGTGATCGACGGCCCCGGCAACACCCAGGGCCAGGCCATCACGGCATACGGACCGTCGGGCATCAAGGGCGACTCCGGAGCCACGGCGCTCGGCGGGAAACCAACGGACCCCGGTGCGCCGGTAACGCACGAGGACATCGTGAACGGCAGGATTCCCGCCAAGGACGGCCGCTTCCAGCCTCCGGCGGTACAGATCAGATGAGGCAGTGATGACGACGAAACTGAAGTTCGACGGCGGCTGGTCCGCGACGGTGACGGACGAGCCGCTCGACCTCGTTCCCCGTCTCCTCGGTACTTTCCTGATCGTTTCCCCCTATGCGGACCGGGTGGAACGGGAGAAGTTCCTCGCGGACACGTTCGGCAGCCAGGACCTGCTGTGGGACCTCCCCGACGTTTTCCGCTTCGCCCCGAGCGACCGACAGATGGTCGGGGCTGAATTCCGAATTCCGGAAGAGTCCGCCTCAGCCGAGGACTCGGCCCGCCTTACCGTCCCGCCCGAAGTACGCCCGGGCGGGCTCCGCGCGGACGAGGTCAAGGACTTCCGGCACGAGATGTGCACGGTGCTGTGCCGCGCTCCCGGCGATGCCGTGCTGACCTGCCTGCGCGACCTCGACGTCCTCGACGAACCGCTGGAAGCCGGCATCGGCATCGCCCCCGACGTGGCACTCCTCGTCCAGCACGGCACCGTCGTCGGCTGGAGCCTCACGGACCCCGCGCGCTACCTGACCACCAGCTTCGCCACCCCCGACCCTGCTCCCCCTGCCCCGGCCACCCGCCGCCTGCTCACCGAATGCCTGGACCTGGTCACCACGCCGGTGGTCGACGACCTGGTCGACGGTGAACCGGCCGCCCTGGCCCGCCTCCAGGCCGCCGACAAGGCCCTCCGCGAGCAACGCGAGGACCGGCACCGGGCCGACGCCCTGCTCGAGCTGATCGCCACCTACGTGGAGGACTACGGGAACTGGTGAACGAGGACGAAGACCAAGGAACCGGGGGGATGGTGCGGCGGTCTGTGCGGATCGACGGGCGGGCGCCGACCATGACACTGCGGCAAGGTCCTGACGGCGTACGACCCGTCGGGCATGAGGAGTAACTCTGGCGCCACGGCGCTGGGCAGCCTCCCCACTGCTCCCCATTCCGGCTTACTGTAAGAGCTCTGCGACCCCAGTCCCTTCAGATGCCCTGACCAGCCAAGCAACACACCTGACACTCCATCAGAACGAGCGTCAAATGAGCGTCACGAGCGTCATTTCAGCGTCAAGATATCGCCCGTAACGCCCGCACCGCACATAATGCGCACGCACGAAACCGCAGGTCAGGCGCCCTTTGTGACCGGTTCAAGGATGGCAACGCACTCCACATGGTGAGTCATCGGAAACAGATCGAACGCCCGAAGCGTCCGCACCCGGTACCCCCCGTCCCGGAAGTACCCGAGATCCCGCGCCAACGCCGCCGGATCGCACGCCACATACGCGATCCGCCGCGCGCCCAGCGAGGACAGGTGCTGCACCGTCTTGCGGCCCGCCCCCGCCCGCGGCGGGTCCAGCACGATCAGGTCGACCTCCGAGATACCCGTGCGCGGCAGCACGCTCTCGACCTTGCCCTGCTCGATGCGGACCCGCTCGAAGTCCGCGAGGTTGTGCCGCGCGTCCTCCACCGCCCGCTTGCCCGACTCGATGCCGAGCACCGCACCCTGGTCGCCGACACGGTCGGCGAGGGCACCGGCGAAGAGGCCGACGCCGCAGTAGAGGTCGAGCGCCATGTCGCCCTTGCGGGGCAGCAGGCCCTGCATGACCGCGGTCACCAGGGTGTCCGCGGCCTTCGGGTGGACCTGCCAGAAGCCGCCGCCCCCGACCCGGTGCGTGCGGCCGTCGGCGCGTTCGCGGACGAAGGGGCGGCCGTGGACGCGGTGGACACCGCCGGAGCGCTCGTCCACGCGCAGGACCGAGACCGGACGGTCGAGTTCGACCAAGGGCAGGCGTGCGCCCGGCTTCGGGGTGAGGATCACCTGGCGGTCCTGGGAGCCCGTCGCCGCGATCGCCTCGACGGAGTCCATGCCCGTCCAGACCCGCTTCTCGATGCCCAGCTCGCTGACGCCCTCCGCCGCGATCATGCAGTGGTCGATCGGCTCCACCTCGTGCGAGCGGTGCCGGCGCAGACCCGCCCGGCCGTCGGCGGTGACGGCGTACTGGACGCGGGTGCGCCACGCGGGGACCTGGCCCGCGGGCACCTTGTCGCCCTCGGCGGGCAGCACCGTGCCGTCCCAGCCGGCCTCCTCCGGGGTGAGCCCGGCGAGGTGCTGAAGCTGTTCGGCGATGACGTCGGCCTTCAGACGCCGCTGCGCGCCGGGCTTGGCGTGCTGCCAGTCGCAGCCGCCGCAGCGGCCGGGGCCGGCGAACGGGCAGGGCTCGTCGATGCGGTCCTTGGAGGCGTCCAGCACCGTCACGGCGTCGGCGCGCAGGAACCGCGCGCCCTCCTCGCCCTCCGTCACGCGCGCCACGACCCGCTCCCCGGGCAGCGCGTGCCGTACGAACAGCACCTGGCCCTCGGACGTGCGGGCGATGCAGTGACCGCCGTGGGCGACGGGGCCGACCTCGACCTCGTACTCCTCCCCCACCAGCGACTTCCTCGGTTCTGCCTGCATGGCGGAGTGACTCCATAACGCGTGAGGGGGAAAGGCCGAACGGAAACGGCCGGACAACAGCCCACCAGTCTACGTGGCCGCCGCCCGGCCGTTTCACACGAGCCGTCGCCTCGGGAGATCCTCAGGACTTGGGCTCGGAGGACTCCTTGGACCGCACCTGCGCGGGGCCGCGCCGCACCGAGCCCGGCGCGTTCCAGTCCTGCTGCCTGCGGGCCCGCCGCTTGGCCGCCTCGGAGGACTGCAGCTGGTACGGCACCGAGGTCACCATGATCCCGGGCGTGAACAGGAGCCGACCCTTCAGCCGCAGGGCGCTCTGGTTGTGCAGCAGGTGCTCGTACCAGTGGCCGACGACGTACTCGGGGATGATCACCGACACCGCGTCGCGCGGCGACTCCTTGCGCAGGCTCTTGACGTACTCGATGATCGGCCGCGTGATCTCGCGGTAGGGCGAGTCCAGGACCTTCAGCGGTACGTCGATGCCGCGCCGCTCCCACTCCTCGCGCAGGGCCTTGGTCTCCGCCGGGTCGACGTTGACGCTCAGCGCCTCCAGGGTGTCCGAGCGCATCAGCTTGGCGTAGGCCAGGGCGCGCAGCGTCGGGCGGTGGATCTTGGAGATCAGCACGACCGAGTGGACGCGGGAGGGCCGTACGAGGTCGTCGCTCGGGCCCTCGGGGGCGGCGATCTCGGCGGCGACCCGGTCGTAGTGCTTACGGATGGCCGTCATCGTCGCGTAGAAGATCACCATGCCGAGCAGGGCGACCCAGGCGCCGTGGGTGAACTTGGTGAGGAGGACGACGACCAGCACGAGGCCGGTGAAGAAGGCGCCGAAGGCGTTGATGGCCCGGGAGCGGATCATGTGGCGGCGCTTGGCCTGGTCCTTCTCGGTGGCCAGGTGGCGGTTCCAGTGCCGGACCATGCCGGTCTGGCTGAGCGTGAAGGACACGAACACGCCGACGATGTAGAGCTGGATCAGTCGGGTGGAGTCGGCACCGTAGATGCCGACCAGCAGGGCGGCGGCGCCGGCGAGGAGCACGATGCCGTTGGAGAAGGCCAGCCGGTCGCCGCGGGTGTGCAGCTGGCGCGGCAGGTAGCGGTCCTGGGCGAGGATCGAGCCGAGCAGGGGGAAGCCGTTGTAGGCGGTGTTGGCGGCGAGGAACAGCACCAGCGCGGTGGCCGCGGCCAGGATGATGAACAGGAAGCTGCCCTTGCCGAAGACGGCCTCGGCCACCTGGGAGATCACCGGGTTCTGGACGTAGTCCCCGCCGAGCGGGACACCTTTGAGGAACAGGTCCTCGGCCGGGTTCTCGGCCATGCGGACGTCGGTCGCGGCGGCCAGCGCGATGATGCCGCAGAACATGGTGACGGCCAGCAGGCCCATCATGGCGAGGGTGGTCGCGGCGTTCTTCGACTTGGGCTTGCGGAAGGCCGGGACGCCGTTGGAGATCGCCTCGACGCCGGTGAGGGCGGCGCAGCCGGAGGAGAAGGCGCGCAGCAGGAGGAAGACCAGGGCGAAGCCGGCCAGGCCCTGGTGCTCGGGCTTGATGACGTAGTCCGCCGTCGGTGCCCGCATGGTGTCGTCCAGGACCAGTCCGCGGAAGGCCCCCCAGGCGATCATGGTGAAGACGCCCGCGACGAAGACGTAGGTCGGGATCGCGAACAGTGAGCCCGACTCCTTCACCCCGCGCAGGTTCATCAGGGTCAGCAGCACGATCACCCCGATCGCGCAGAGCACCTTGTGCTCGACCACGAAGGGGACGGCGGAGCCGAGGTTCTCGATGCCGGAGGAGATCGACACCGCGACGGTGAGGACGTAGTCCACGAGCAGCGCGCTCGCGACCGTCAGGCCGGCCTTGGGTCCGAGGTTGGTGTTCGCCACCTCGTAGTCGCCGCCGCCGCTGGGGTAGGCGTGCACGTTCTGCCGGTAGGAGGCGACCACGGTGAACATCAGCACGACGACCGCGACGGCGATCCAGGGGCTGAAGTGGTACGCCGACACGCCCGCGATCGACAGGACCAGCAGCACCTCGCCGGGCGCGTACGCCACGGAGGAGAGCGGGTCGGAGGCGAAGACGGGGAGTGCGATGCGCTTCGGCAGGAGCGTTTCGCCCAGCCGGTCACTGCGCAGTGCGCGCCCGATCAGGATCCGTTTGGGCACGTCGGTCAGTTTGGACACAACAGAGGATCGTAGGCGTTCGATTGCGAGGTCGCCCACCCGCCACCCCTCATCGGCGTTCCGTCTGCTCTCCGAGTGAATTCAGAGGCGCATGCGGCTGAGGATTCCGCAGGTCACCCGTTTCCCATGCCTATATGACTAAGCCCCGTCCGCTTCCCGGCCGTTGCCGCCCCTGGAGGTCCCATGCACACCCCCGCCCAGTTGATCGGCGCCGCGGCCACTCTTGTCGCCCTCGGGATCCTGACGCTGGCGAGCGTGCGCAGCATCAGCCGCCGCAAGGACGTCTCGCCCGGGGCGCGCTAGTCGTTCGGGGCCCGGCAGGGCCTCGGCAACGCCCTCGGCTTTGCGGATACGTTGGAGTCGGGCAGCCGAACCCGGCACCCTCCCGGAGGGCATCATGGCGTGTTTCCACCGGCATGATGTTGCCCGGCGGCCCGCACGCAGGCCGCGACGTGATGCCTGGCGAGCCGAGAGAGAGACATGAGCACGACATTCAGGAAGCCCAGAGGGCCTGCAGGAAGCGCGGTGTGACGCGATGCATATTGTGATCATGGGTTGCGGAAGGGTGGGTTCCGCACTGGCCCAGAACCTGGAGCAACAGGGGCACACGGTCGCCGTGGTCGACCAGGACCCCACGGCCTTCCGCCGGCTGGGCTCCTCGTTCGGCGGCCGCCGGGTCACCGGTGTCGGCTTCGACCAGGACACCCTGCGCGAGGCGGGCATCGAGGAGGCCGGCGCCTTCGCCGCCGTCTCCAGCGGAGACAACTCCAACATCATCGCCGCCCGCGTGGCCCGCGAGATGTTCGGTATCGAGAACGTCGCCGCCCGCATCTACGACCCCCGCCGCGCGGAGGTCTACCAGCGCCTGGGCATCCCCACCGTCGCGACCGTCCGCTGGACGGCCGACCAGATGCTGCGCCGTCTGCTCCCCTCCGGCGCCGAGCCGCTGTGGCGCGACCCCACCGGCGGCGTCCAGCTCGCCGAGGTGCACACCTCCACCGCCTGGGTCGGCCACAAGATCAGCCGGATACAGGAGGAGACCGGCGTGCGCGTCGCGTTCCTGACCCGGCTCGGCGAGGCGGTCCTGCCCACCTCGCAGACGGTGCTGCAGGAGGGCGACCTGGTGCACGTGATGATGCGCACCGACGAGGTCGACAAGGTCGAGGCGGCGTTCGCCAAGGGTCCCGAAGAGGAGGGCGGTCACTGATGAGGGTCGCCATTGCCGGAGCCGGCGCCGTCGGCCGCTCGATCGCGGGCGAACTGCTGGAGAACGGTCACGAGGTCCTGCTGATCGACAAGGCACCGACCGCCATCTCGGTCGAACGCGTCCCGCAGGCCGAGTGGCTGCTCGCCGACGCCTGCGAGATCACGTCCCTGGACGAGGCGGCGCTCCAGCGCTGCAACGTCGTCATCGCCGCGACCGGCGACGACAAGGTGAACCTGGTGGTCTCGCTCCTCGCCAAGACGGAGTACGGCGTCCCGCGGGTCGTCGCCCGCGTGAACAACCCCAAGAACGAGTGGCTGTTCAACGAGTCCTGGGGCGTGGACGTGGCCGTCTCCACCCCGCGTCTGATGTCGGCCCTGGTCGAGGAGGCGGTGAGCGTCGGCGACCTGGTCCGGCTGCTCCGCTTCAGCCACGGCGACGCCAACCTGGTCGAGCTGACCCTGCCGGAGGAGTCGGCCCTGGCCGGCACGCAGGTCGGCGACGTCGACTGGCCGCAGGACACGTCCCTGGTGACGATCATCCGCGGCAACCGCGTGCTGACCCCGTCCCGGGAGGACTCCCTGGAAGCGGGCGACGAGCTCCTCTTCGTGGCCGCCCAGGCCCGCGAGGAGCAGCTGGAGGACCTGCTGTCGGTGCGGCGGAACCCGACTGGCTGAGCGCGTCTCCGAGTCGGCGGAAGGGGCGTCCCGCGTGTCCGGGACGCCCCTTCCGTTTCTGTCAGTGCGGGAGGATCACTGCTCGGCGGACCGGGCCGCGGCCTGCCGCTCCCGCTCCTCGGCCGCCTTCTCCTCCGCCTCCATCTCCGCGAACACGTCGATCGGCGCGGGTGCCTTCGCGAGGAACACCCACGTCAGGTACACCGCGAGCAGGAAGGGCGGGATCTTCAGGGCGACCAGGACCCAGCCCAGCTGCGTGGTGTCGGCCCACCAGTACAGCGGGAAGAGGATCGCGCACTTGGCGAGCAGGATCGTGCCCCACGCGTAGCTGGCCTTCGCGTAGGCCTTCTTGCGGCCCGGGTTCCGGGTGCGCCACGAGAGGTTCTCCTTGAAGACCGGGCCGAGGATCAGCCCGATCAGCGGCACCCCGCACAGGGTGGTGATGATGTAGGCGAGGCCAAGTCCCAGCGTGTAGAGCATGCCGGGCAGGTAGAAGTCCTTGGCGTTGCCGGTCATCATCGCGAAGACCACGCCGAAGGCCACGCCGAAGACACCGCTGAAGGCGTGCTTGACGGTGTCCTTCATCACCAGCCGGACCACGACCAGGGCCAGCGACACGGCCAGCGCCGCGATCGCCGACAGGTGGAGGTCCTTGTTGATCGTGAAGATGGTGACGAAGAGGAGGCCGGGAAGCACCGTCTCCACCATGCCCCGCACGCCGCCGAACGCCTCGAACAGGGCGGCCTCGGTCACCGCCCGGGCGTCGTCCGCAGATGTCTCTTCGGTCGGCTTGTCGAGCGACGTCACCGGCTACTCCCGTCCGAGGGGTCTCAGTTCGTACTTGGGATTGAACAGCACCCGGCGGCCCCGGCTCATCGAGATCCGGCCCGACGCGATCAGCTTGCGTCCGGGCTCTATCCCCACGATGGAGCGCCTGCCGAGCCACACCACGTCCAGCGCGGCGGAGCCGTCGAACAGCTCGGCCTCCAGGGCGGGGACTCCGGCGCGCGGCCGAAGGGTGACCGTGCGCAAGGTACCAGTTACCGTCACTATCTGGCGGTCCTGACAGTCTCCGATCCGGATGCAGCCGGTCGTCTCGGTGTCCTCCCGCAGTTCCTCGGACTCCAGGTCCTCCTGCGACGAGGAGAGCCGGTCGAGCATGCGCCGGAACCGGCCCACCGGCTTTTCGGAACGAGGAACAGCACTCATATCTGAAGCGTACCGGGGCCTGCTGACGAAGGGCGAGGAGCCTGTTTCCCGACCGACAGCCCATCCCCGGCCCGGCGATACCGCCCCCCCCGGCGGCCAACCCCCGCACCCCCGGCCGCAAGCCACACCCTCACCTCTCGAAGCGACAGCCCCTCCCCGGCCCGGCGATACCGCATCCCCCGGCGGCCACCCCCGCGCCCCCACACCCCCGGCCGCGAGCCACACCCCTCACTTCTCGAAGCGATAGCCCATCCCCGGCTCCGTGATGAAGTGCTTCGGGTGCGAGGGATCCGCCTCCAGCTTCCGTCGCAACTGCGCCATGTACACGCGCAGATAGTTCGTCTCCGTCCCGTACGACGGCCCCCAGACCTCCTGGAGCAGCTGCTTCTGCCCGACCAGGCGGCCGCTGTTGCGCACGAGGACCTCCAGCAGGTGCCACTCCGTGGGCGTCAGCCGTACGTCTCTGCCGGCGCGGTCGACCTTCTTCGCGGCCAGGTCGACGGTGAACTCGCCGGTGTCGACGATCACGTCGCCCTCACCGCCGGCCGGCTCGGCCCGGCGCACGGCGGCCCGCAGCCGGGCCAGCAGCTCGTCCATGCCGAACGGCTTGGTGACGTAGTCGTCGGCCCCCGCGTCCAGCGCCTCGACCTTCTCGTCGGAGGAGTGCCGGGCGGACAGCACCAGGATCGGCACCCGCGTCCAGCCGCGCAGACCTCTGATCACCTCGACGCCGTCCATGTCGGGCAGGCCCAGGTCAAGGACGACCACGTCGGGGTGGCGGGCGGCGGCGAGCTTCAGGGCGGTGGCGCCGTCGTGGGCCGCGTCGACCTCGTAGGAGCGTGCCTTGAGGTTGATCACGAGGGCGCGCACGATCTGGGGCTCGTCGTCGACCACCAGAACGCGGGTCATGAGGCCTGCCTTTCCGGTTCTGCGGTGGGGTGAGGCATCGGGCGGGTTCCCGCCGCGCGGAGGGAGAGGACCATGGTGAGCCCACCGCCGGGAGTGTCCTCGGCGTTCAGGGTGCCGCCCATGGCCTCGGCGAAGCCGCGCGCCACCGCGAGCCCCAGACCCACTCCCGCACCGCGCGGGGCGTCGCCGTGGCGCTGGAAGGGCTCGAAGATGCGGCCCTTGGCCTCGTCGGGGACGCCGGGCCCCCGGTCGACCACCCTCACCTCGACCCGGTCGGCCAGCGCGCTGGCGGCGACCAGCACGGGCGCGCCGGGCGGACTGTACTTGACGGCGTTCTCCACGAGGTTGGCCACCGCCCGCTCCAGCAGCCCGGGGTCCGCGGCGACCATGGGCAGGGCCTCGGGCACGTCCAGGCAGGCGCTGCCGTCGGGGACGCCGCCGAGCGCGATCGGCACCACCTCGTCGAGGTCGATCTCGCGGATCAGCGGGGTGACGGTGCCGGTCTGGAGCCGGGACATGTCGAGGAGATTGCCGACGAGGTGGTCGAGGCGGTCGGCGCCCTCCTCGATGCCCTCCAGCAGCTCGGCCCGGTCCTCCTCGGACCACTCGACGTCCTCGGAGCGCAGGGAGGTCACGGCCGCCTTGATACCGGCGAGGGGTGTACGCAGGTCATGACTGACGGCTGCCAGCAGGGCCGTGCGGATGCGGTTGCCCTCGGCGAGCGTGCGGGCCCGGTCGGCCTCCTCCTGGAGCCGGCGGCGGTCCAGGACGACCGCGGCCTGGGCGGCGAAGGCGGCCAGCACCCTGCGGTCCTCGGCGGGCAGCACACGGCCGGTCAGCGCCAGCGCCATGTGGTCACCGACAGGCATGTCCACGTCCGCCTGGTCGGGCCGCTCGACAGGACGTCCCCGGCCGACGCGGCCGGCGCAGGTCCACGGCTCGACGTCGCTCGCCCGTTCCAGCAGGGCCGCCGACTCCATGCCGAAGGTCTCCCGGACGCGTTCCAGCAGGTCCTCCAGGCCCGTCTCGCCGCGCAGCACGTTGCCGGCGAGGAAGGAGAGGATCTCGGACTCGGCCCGCAGCCGGGCTGCCTGGTGGGTGCGGCGGGCGGCGAGGTCGACCACGGAGGCCACCGCCACGCCGACCGCCACGAAGATCACGAGGGCGACGATGTTCTTCGGGTCGGCGATGGTCCACCGGTGCAGGGGCGGTGTGTAGAAGTAGTTCAGCAGCAGGGACCCGACCGCCGCCGACGCCAGGGCGGGCAGCAGCCCGCCGAGCAGGGCGGCCGCCACCGTCAGCGCCAGGAACAGCAGCATGTCGTTGGCCAGGCCGAGGTCGACGGCGCTGAGCAGCGCCGCGAGGAGGGGCGGGCCGACGACACCGGCGATCCAGCCCCAGGCCTGCCGGGAGCGCCCGAGACGCGCGCCCCGGGCCACCGGAAGTCCGCGGCCCTTGGCGACCTCGTCGTGGGTGACGATGTGGACGTCGAGGTCGGGTCCGGACTCCCGGGCGACCGTCGCGCCGACGCCGGGTCCGAAGACGTACTGCCAGGTCTTGCGGCGCGAGGAGCCCAGCACGATCTGGGTGGCGTTCACGCCCCGGGCGAAGGCGAGCAGCGCGGCCGGTATGTCGTCGCCGACGACATGGTGGAACGTTCCGCCAAGGTCTTCGACCAGGGTGCGCTGCAGCGCCAGTTCCTTGGGCGAGGCGGAGGTCAGCCCGTCGCTGCGGGCTATGTAGACGGCCAGCACCTCACCGCCGGCGCCCTTCTCGGCCAGCCGTGCGCCCCGGCGGATCAGCGTGCGGCCCTCGGGACCGCCGGTCAGACCGACCACGATCCTCTCGCGCGAGCCCCAGATCCTCGACACCCGGTGCTCGCTGCGGTACTGGGTGAGGTAGGCGTCGACCCGGTCGGCCACCCACAGCAACGCCAGCTCGCGCAGGGCGGTCAGGTTGCCGGGACGGAAGTAGTTCGACAGGGCGGCGTCGACCTTGTCGGGCTGGTAGACGTTGCCGTGCGCCATCCGCCGCCGCAGCGCCTCCGGCGTCATGTCGACCAGCTCGACCTGGTCGGCCCTGCGCACCACCTCGTCCGGCACGGTCTCCTGCTGCCGCACCCCGGTGATCGACTCGACGACGTCGCCGAGGGACTCCAGGTGCTGGATGTTGACGGTCGACACCACGTCGATCCCGGCGGCGAGCAGTTCCTCCACGTCCTGCCAGCGCTTGGCGTTGCGGGAGCCGGGGACGTTCGTGTGGGCGAGTTCGTCCACCAGCGCGACCTGGGGGCGGCGGGCGAGGACGGCGTCGAGGTCCATCTCGGTGAAGACGCCGCCGCGGTACTCCAGCTCCCTGCGCGGCACCTGCTCCAAGCCGTGCAGCATCACTTCGGTGCGGGGCCGGCCGTGGTGCTCGACGAATGCCACCACGCAGTCCGTGCCCCGCCCGACACGGCGGTGCGCCTCGGACAGCATCGCGTACGTCTTGCCGACGCCCGGTGCCGCCCCGAGGTGGATCCGAAGTTTGCCGCGTGCCATGGCCCCATTGTCTTCCGGTGGTCTGCCGACTGCGCAGCGTCGACCCTACGGCCGCAAGGCGCGGCGTTCGGGCTCCCGGCCCGGTTCCGGGCCGCACTTTGACGGAACTCTGACGTGCCCGGCCCGCCCATGGGCGGGCCGGGCCCCCCGGGGTCCCCGCCCGGCGCCCGGCGCCCGGCCGGTCAGGGCGTCATGCGGGGGTGTCGCCGTGGGTGAGGGTCTTCCAGGCGGCAAAGAGGTTGTTGCCGCCGACGGGGCGGCCGCGCCGGGCCAGCGACCTTCACGGCGTATTGGTCCCTCTCCTCAACGCGCATGAGAAAGGGCCGCACCCCGCGGGTACGGCCCTGGTGTCTCTGCGGTCAGCGGACCTCGGTGATCTCCGGTCCGCGCTGGAGCTGGCCCATTCCGCCCGCGAAACGGGAGCCCTCCTCCTGCTGGACGCCCTCGGGAACCATCTGGGCGTCGTTCGGCAGCTTCAGGACGATCGGGTCGCGGGGCGCCATGGGGCCCTCACCGCGAACCACGACGGTGTCCCGGAAGATCTGCTCGAGCAGCCCTGCCGCCTGCGGCTGCACGGCGCCCTGGCCCGAGATGACCCCGCGCAGGAACCAGCGGGGGCCGTCCACGCCCACGAACCGCACGACCTGGAAGCCGCCGGTGCCGTCCGGCAGCTGTACGGGCACCTGCGCACGCAGCTCCCAGCCCAGCGGTCCCTCGACCTCGTCGACGATGCCGCCCTGCTGGGTGATGCCGGTGCCGATCTCCTCGCGCACCTCGCCCCAGATGCCCTCGCGCTTGGGGGCGGCGAAGCCCTGGAGCTGGATGGCGCTGTCGCGCAGCACGACCGTGGCCGCCACGATCGCGTCGCCCGCGACCTCGACCCTGAGCTCCATGCCCTCGACGCCCGGCACGAACAGACCGCCCAGGTCGACCCGGCCCTCGCCGGGGTCACGGACCTCCGAGTCGTCCCAGGGCCCGTCGGGGCGCGGCGCGGGCTCCAGCCTCAGGCGCTCGCGTTCTTCGTCCGCCTCGGTGTCGACACCGTCGACGACCTGCTCGGCCTCGCCGGCCGCGTCCTCGGCGGCATCCCTCTTCTTGCGACGTCCGAACACGTCACTGTCCTTCCCGGTCGGATACGACCGAAGCGTATCGATTCCCACCCGTCTGACCGCCCAGGGCGGCCTGACCGCTTGTGCCGCTCGTCCCGTCCACCGCGGCATGGCCTCCGGTGGACCCGAAGCCCCCTTCGGCCCGCGCGGAGCCGGGAAGTTCCGCCACCTCCTGGAAGCGGACCCTCTCGACCTGCTGGACCACCAGTTGGGCAATCCGGTCGAAGCGCTCGAACCGCACGGCCTCGCGCGGGTCGAGATTCACCACGATCACCTTGATCTCCCCACGGTACCCGGCATCAACCGTCCCCGGGGCATTCACCAGGGCGACGCCGCAGCGAGCGGCCAGACCGGATCGCGGGTGCACGAAGGCTGCGTACCCCTCAGGCAGCGCCACAGACACTCCCGTGGGCAGCACGGCCCGCTCGCCCGGCTCCAGTCGGCACGCCTCGGTGGTGCGCAGATCGGCCCCGGCGTCCCCGGGCTGCGCGTACGACGGAAGCGGTACGTCCGGATCGACGCGCCGGATCAGCACATCCAGCGGCTGACGACTCGCGGGGCTCGTGGGAGTCATGGGGCGCTCCGGGCTCTCGGGGCTCTCGGGGCTCACGCTGCTCTCCGGGCCTATGCGGCGACCCGGGCTCACGGAGCTCGCCGGGCTCAAGGGGCCGGCGGGGTCGGCGGGACCGTCGGTCGCCACGGGACGGCCTGTGCTCACGGGTTCACCTCGAAGGCACGGGCGCGCCGGACCTGGTCCGGATCGTTCATGGCCGCCTGGATCTCCTCCTGGCGACCGTGGTCGACGAAGTGGTCGACCTTCACCTCGATGAAGAGGGCGTCGGCGCGCACGGCGACGGGCCCGCCGGGACCGCCGACGCGGCCGGTCGCGGTGGAGTAGATCTTCCGCCCCGCCACGGCCGTCACCTCCGCCTCCAGGTGCAGCGTGGTGCCGACGGGCACGGGCCGTACGAAGCCGGTCTCCAGCCGCCCGGTCACCGCGATCGTGCGCAGCAGCCAGTTCAGCGAACCGAGGGTCTCGTCCAGCGCGGAGGCGAGCACACCGCCGTGTGCGAGGCCCGGGGCGCCCTGATGGGCGGGCTGGACGGTGAACTCGGCGGTGAGCGACACGCCCTCGCCGGCCCGCGCCTCCAGATGCAGCCCGTGCGGCTGGTCGCCACCACAGCCGAAACACTCGCCGTAGTGCGCGCCGAGGAGCTCACCGGGCGCGGGCGCGTCCGGGTGCCGCACCGGTCGCGCGGCGTCGGCCGGGGGTTGAAGGGCTGCGGAAGTACCACTCACAGCCGGAGACCTTACCCGCGCGTCGGCCCCTTCCGGACACCGTGTCAAGCTAGGCCCCATGCAGCTCTCCGCCGCTCCGTACGAAGAACGCCTGACCGCTCCGCGGACCTGGTGGCTGATCTCGTTCCTCGTGGGCGTCTCGATGGCCCTGATCCTGCTTCCGTTCGGCACCCTGCCGATGCTCGGCGGCCTGGCCGGGGGCACCGCGGTGGCGGCCGTCGCCGCGAGCTCGTACGGCTCGGTGCGCATCCGCGTGGTCGGCGACTCCCTGATCGCGGGCGAGGCGAAGATCCCGCTGGCGGCCCTGGGCGAGGCGGAGGTGCTGGACGCGGAGGAGGCCCGCGCCTGGCGCACCTACAAGGCCGACCCGCGCGCCTTCCTGCTGCTGCGCGCGTACATCCCCACGGCTCTGCGCGTGGAGGTCACGGACCCGCAGGATCCGACTCCGTACCTGTACCTGTCCACGCGCGAGCCGGAGCGCCTGGCGGAGGCGCTGCGGACGGCGAACCCGTAGCACACCCGGACGGGACGTCACCGCTCGCGGTGTTGACGGGCCGGTCCCGGCCTCCGCAGCCGCGCTTGCCGTCTCGGCGTCCGCCGTCCCGCCTGGCCGCCTGGCCGCCTCAGCGTCCGTCGCCGCGTCCGCTGTCGTGTTCGCCGCCGTCGTGCCGATGCCCCTGGTGACGACCCAGGGGATCATGCGTGATCTCGCCCATCTGCAGGGCGTCCACCGGACGTTCCAGTGCGGGGAGCGCCTCCAGGGCCTCCCAGGGCACCTGGATCTTGCGCAGGTCCCCTCGGATCCGGCCGGCGAGCTTTCTCGTCTCGCCGCGGTTCATGACCGCCCCTACGGCGGCGCCCACCAGGAACGGCATCAGGTTCGGCATGTTGCGGAGCGTGCGCTTCATGATCCGCTGCCGCAGTTCGCGTTTCATGCGGCTGTTCAGCGCCGTGCTCATGGTCGACGGCTTGGACGCGTCGATGCCGCGCTCTCCCGACCAGGAGTCGAGGTACGCGGTACTGCGCTGCTTGAGATTGCCGGGCGGCCGTACGCCGTAGACCTCGTGGAGTTCGGCGATCAGCTTCAGCTCGATCGCCGCGACGCCGGTGACCTCTGCGGCCAGTTCCGTCGGCATCGCCGGGGGCACGGGGAGCATCGCGGCCGCGCCTACACCCGCTCCGACCGTCGCCGTCGCCTTCGCCGCGCCCGCCACGAGCCTGTCCGCCAGCTCCTCGGGGCCGAGGCCCGGGAACTGCCTGCGCAGTGTCGCCAGGTCCCGTACGGGCACGCGCGGGGCCAGTTCGATGATCCGGTCGGCGAGATAGGCGAGTCCGGCGCGGGCCCGGTCGCCGCCCTTGCGGGCGCCTTCTCTGGCCCGCTCCCGGATCGTCCCCGCCCGCCGTCTCGCGACGGGTGCGGGGACGTCCACGGATGCCGGGAGGCCATCCCGGTCCGCTGCGGGTTCGAGCGAGGCCGCCCCGGTACCGGTTGAGCCTCGCTCGTCGTCACGCACGCTGTACTGCGGGCCGTCCATCGGCCCTTCGTCCGCCTTTCGCTTGGAGAAGCGGCGCTTCCAGGGAGGGGTCGAGCCAGTCACGGCCGACCCGCCCTCAGTCGCAGTCGCGGCAGATCGGCTGACCGTTCTTCTCCCGGGCCAGCTGGCTGCGGTGGTGCACCAGGAAGCAGCTCATGCAGGTGAACTCGTCCTGCTGCTTCGGGAGCACCCGGACGGCCAGCTCCTCGTTCGAGAGGTCGGCTCCGGGCAGCTCGAGGCCTTCGGCGGCCTCGAACTCGTCGACGTCCACGGCGGAAGCCGACTTGTCGTTCCTCCGGGCCTTCAGCTCTTCGAGGCTGTCCGAGTCGACGTCGTCGTCGGTCTTGCGTGGAGTGTCGTAATCGGTTGCCATGGTCGCTCTCCCCCTCTGGGTGTCTGCGGTGTCTCCAGCGCACGTAACGCGTGAGAGGCCGGACTTGTGCCCGACCTGAGGCGGAGATTTTGCCTCACATCAAGGTCTGTTACTCAATCGACACCCAACCGGACTCCTGACGAGTGATCGGCTTGGATGGCGATGGGGACCGTACACGGTCCGAATGCTGCACGCCAAAGGCGTCTCACCGTGTACTTCCCGTGATCAAGACCCCCGAAAACCGGGATTTTCCCGGCTTTACGACAGCCTGCATGATCACGGAGAGTAGATGGCCGGAAAGGCGTCCCTGTGATCGATCACACACGGTGCACGCACGGTGAAGGATCAGAAATTCCGCGCAAAGCGAACATCTCCGTGTGACGCCGAGTTGATCGGCGACATGATCTCAGATGGGCAGCGTGACGCGCATGACGAGTCCACCCCCTTCACGCGGCTGGGCATAGATGTGCCCGCCGTGCGCGCGGGCCACGGACCGGACGATGGACAACCCCAGCCCCACCCCCTTGTCGCTGCCCGTCCGCTCGGTGCGCAGCCGCCGGAACGGCTCGAAGAGGTTGTCGATCTCGTACGCCGGCACCACCGGACCCGTGTTGGAGACGACCAGGACCGCCTGGCCGTGCTGGACCTCGGTCGTGACCTCGACCCAGCCGTCCTCCGCCACGTTGTAGCGCACGGCGTTCTGCACGAGGTTGAGCGCGATCCGCTCCAGCAGCACGCCGTTGCCCTGCACGACCGCGGGCTTCTGCTCGCCCCGGATCACGACGCCCTTGCTCTCGGCCTCGCCGTGCACCTGGTCGATGGCCTGCGAGGCGACCTCGGCGAGGTCCACGGGCCCCCGCTCGACGATCTGGTTGTCGCTGCGGGCGAGCAGCAGCAGGCCCTCGACGAGCTGCTCGCTGCGCTCGTTGGTGGCCAGCAGCGTCTTGCCGAGCTGCTGGAGCTCCATCGGCGCGTTCGGGTCGGACAGGTGCACCTCCAGGAGCGTGCGGTTGATCGCCAGGGGCGTGCGCAGCTCGTGCGAGGCGTTGCCGACGAAGCGCTGCTGGGCCGTGAAGGCGCGCTGCAGCCGCTCCAGCATGTCGTCGAAGGTGTCCGCCAGCTCCTTCAGCTCGTCGTCCGGGCCGTCCAGCTCGATCCGGCGGGACAGGTCCGAGCCCGCCACCGCTCGGGCGGTGCGGGTGATCCGGCCCAGCGGGGAGAGCACGCGCCCGGCCATGGCGTAGCCGAAGGCGAAGGCGATGACCGCCAGGCCCAGCAGGGCCAGCAGGGAACGGCTGAGCAGGTTGTCGAGTGCGACATGACGCTGGTCGTCGATGCATTTGCTGATCGCCGCGTTGAATTCGGCGAGCGTCGGACTGGCGGAGTTGACGGCGGGGCAGCGATCACTGGCCACCTTGATCTCCGTGCCGCCGACAATCTTGAAGAGCGGCTCGTTCCCGGTGTTGAGCGCCTGCGCGGCCAGCAGGTAGATGATCGACAGCAGCAGGATGCCGGCGATCAGGAACATGCCGCCGTAGAGCAGCGTGAGCCGTATGCGGATGGTCGGGCGCAGCCACGGGAAGGGCGGCACGGGCCTTCGGGGGTCCCAGGTGGGCTTGGGGGGCGCCTGCGGGGGCGCGGGGGTCGTTGCCACGGGGGATCAGATCCGGTAGCCGGAGCCGGGGACGGTGACGATGACGGGGGGCTCGCCCAGCTTGCGGCGCAGGGTCATGACGGTCACGCGCACGACGTTCGTGAACGGGTCGGTGTTCTCGTCCCAGGCCTTCTCCAGGAGCTGCTCCGCGGAGACGACGGCGCCCTCGCTGCGCATCAGCACCTCCAGGACCGCGAACTCCTTGGGAGCGAGCTGGACCTCCTGGCCGTCGCGGAACACCTCGCGGCGGTTGGGGTCGAGCTTGATCCCGGCGCGCTCCAGGACGGGCGGCAGGGGCACGCTGGTGCGGCGGCCGAGGGCGCGTACGCGCGCGATGAGCTCGCTGAAGGCGAAGGGCTTGGGCAGGTAGTCGTCGGCGCCGATCTCCAGTCCCTCGACCCGGTCGCTGACGTCTCCGGAGGCCGTCAGCATCAGCACGCGCGTCGGCATGCCCAGTTCGACGATCTTGCGGCAGACGTCGTCGCCGTGCACGAGCGGGAGGTCGCGGTCGAGGACGACCACGTCGTAGTCGTTGACGCCGATGCGCTCCAGGGCGGCCGCACCGTCGTACACGACGTCGACGGCCATGGCCTCCCGGCGCAGTCCGGTGGCCACCGCATCGGCGAGCAGCTGCTCGTCCTCGACGACGAGTACGCGCACGTTGCTGGTCCTTCCTCATGTCCACCCGCGTAGCCCTTCACCGGGCACACGTGGGCAGGGGTCTTCTACAATCCTTGGTGTGTTGCCCTCCATCCTGCCCTTTTCGGCCATAAGTCGGAGGTAAGGCGGGTGAGATCCACGTGGCCCGGAGGGGGAATACGAGATTTTCTCCTCCGGTTAGGTTTCCACGGAAGGGAGCTTGGGGAGGACGGCTTTACATCCCACGATCACGCTCTGCTGGCGCCGCACCACCATGCGGTGCGCATCAATCCGCTTTCCGCAGGGCGGGCGTGGGTGTCCGGCACCGTCGCCGCCCGGCCGAGCGGCGCTGGGCATCCACAGGCGGCGTGATCGTCCCTTCCGAACGGCACACCCCCGTGCCATCGACCCACGACCCAGGACGAGGGGGCGCAGCATGGACGCATTCACCGCAGGACTTCTGCAGCGCATAAGGGCGACCGAGTCCGATCTGTCCCGGGCTCGCGACGAGGGCGACGAGTTCCTCGTCGACGTGGAGCAGGGCGAGCTCGACGACCTGCGCCGCCTCGCCGCCGAGCACGGTGTGCAGGTCGGCGCGACGAGCGTCTGATCACGCAGCACACAGCGGGCCCCGGCGAATCCAGCGCCGGGGCCCGCCGCGTTGCCGCAGGGCGCGTTCACCTGGTGTTCATCGCGCCGTCGGCCGTTGCCGGGCAGCCCCGGCCTCCTCAGTCGTGCCAGGCTCCGAAATCCTCCAGGAGCCGCTGGAGGGGCTCGAAGACGCCGGGGGTACCCGCTACCGCCAGAGCGCCCGACGGGCGCTCTCCGGGGCGCCCCCCGGTCAGCGCGCCCGCCTCCCGGGCGATCAGGTCCCCCGCCGCGAGGTCCCACGGGTGCAGGCCGCGCTCGTAGTAGCCGTCGAGGCGTCCCGCGGCGACGTCGCACAGGTCGACCGCGGCCGAGCCGCCGCGCCGGATGTCGCGCAGCAGCGGGATCAGCCGTTGGGCCACATCGGCCTGGTGGGCGCGGACGTCGGCGACGTAGTTGAAGCCCGTCGACACCAGCGCCTGCTCCAGGGGCGGTGCGGGGCGGCAGGCCAGCCTGCGCTCGCCGTCCCAGGCGCCGGTGGCCCAGGCACCGCGGCCGCGCACGGCGTGGAACGTCTCACCGCGCATCGGGGCCGTGACGACTCCGACGACGGTCTCGCCGTCCTGCTCGGCGGCGATGGAGACGGCCCAGGTGGGCAGCCCGTACAGGTAGTTCACCGTGCCGTCGAGCGGGTCGATCACCCAGCGGACGCCGCTCGTGCCCTCCGTGGCGGCGCCCTCTTCACCGAGGATGCCGTCGTCCGGGCGGTGCTCGGCGATCAGGTCCGTGATCAGCTTCTCCGCCGCGATGTCCATCTCGGTGACCACGTCGATGGGGCTGGACTTGGTCGCGGCGACCGCGAGGTCGGCCGGACGTCCGTCCCGCAGCAGCGCGCCGGCACGGCGGGCGGCTTCCCGGGCGAGGTCGAGCAGGTCCGTGTGCAGGGGGTCGGTCACGGGGCTCCTCAGGCGTAGGTGCTGTCGGCGCCCGCGGCGGCGGGCCGGGGGGCGCGGGCCGGGCAGCAGCCGACCGGGCAGAGGTTGTGACTCGCCCCGAGGGCGCCCAGGGCGCACGGCGTGACGTCCTGCCCGCGCTCGACGGCGGCACGCTCCACGACGAGCTCGCGGATCGCGGCGGCGAACCTCGGATCGGCGCCGACGGTGGCCGAGCGCCGCATCGGCAGACCGAGCTCCTCGGCCCGGGCCTTGGCCTCCGTGTCGAGGTCGTAGAGGACCTCCATGTGGTCGGAGACGAAGCCGATCGGGGCGATGACGACGGCCGGGACGCCGGCCGCGTGCCGCTCGTCCAGGTGGTCGCAGATGTCGGGCTCCAGCCACGGGATCTGCGGGGCACCGGAGCGGGACTGGTAGACGAGCTGCCAGGGGTGGTCGACGCCGGTGCGTTCCCGGACGGCGTCGGCGATCTGCTGCGCCACGTCCAGGTGCTGCTTCACATACGCGCCGCCGTCGCCGTGCTCCTCGACGGGGCCGGAGGTGTCGGCGGACGCCGTCGGGATCGAGTGCGTCGAGAAGGCGAGGTGCGCCCCGTCCCGGACCTCCTCGGGAAGCTCGGCGAGGGACCGGAGCACCCCGTCGATCATGGGCTCCAGGAAGCCCGGGTGGTTGAAGTAGTGCCGGAGCTTGTCGACCTTCGGCAGCTCCAGGCCCTCCGCCTCCAGGGCCGCGAGCGCGTCGGCGAGGTTCTCGCGGTACTGGCGGCAGCCCGAGTACGAGGCGTAGGCGCTGGTGGCGAGGACCAGGATGCGGCGGCGGCCGTCGCGGACCATCTCGCGCAGGGTGTCCGTCAGGTACGGAGCCCAGTTGCGGTTGCCCCAGTAGACCGGCAGGTCCAGGCCGTGGTCGGCGAAGTCCTTGCGCAGGGAGTCCAGCAGGGCGCGGTTCTGGTCGTTGATCGGGCTGACCCCGCCGAACAGGAAGTAGTGCTGCCCGACTTCCTTGAGGCGTTCCTTGGGGATGCCGCGCCCACGCGTCACGTTCTCCAGGAACGGAACCACGTCGTCCGGGCCTTCCGGGCCGCCGAACGAGAGCAGGAGCAGGGCGTCGTAGGGGCTGACATCGCGCGCGTCTGGCATGAGTCGATCCTGCCACCCTGCACCGACAGCCGGGAAACGGCGGGGTGGCACCCGCGCGGCGGCAGGCGGGCCCGGGGCGATCCGGCGCCGGGCCGGACGGGTGCATCGGGGCGTTCAGGGCCGTAAGCTGTGTCGACTGCGTTCGCAGCTTACTGAGTCCTTCGGAGAGCCCGTTGCCCAGCCCCTACCGCGCCCTGTTCGCAGCACCAGGCTCCAAGGGTTTCTCCGCTGCGGGCTTCCTGGGCCGGATGCCGCTGTCGATGATGGGCATCGGCGTGGTCACGATGATCTCGCAGCTCACGGGGCGTTACGGGCTGGCCGGTGGCCTGTCGGCGACCATCGCGCTGGCCGCCGCGGTGGCCGGGCCGCAGGTCTCCCGGCTGGTGGATCAGTACGGGCAGCGGCGGGTGCTGCGTCCGGCCACGCTGATCTCGCTCACGGCGGCGGCCGTCCTGCTGTTCGCGGCACACTACGGGTGGCCGGACTGGGTGCTGTTCGCGGCGTGCGTCGGCATCGGCTGTGTCCCGAGTGTCGGCGCGATGATCCGGGCCCGCTGGGCGGCGCTGTACCGCGACACCCCGCACCTGCACACCGCGTACTCGTTCGAATCCGTGGTGGACGAGGTCTGCTTCATCTTCGGGCCGATCATCTCCATCGGACTGTCCACGGCCTGGTTCCCGGAGGCCGGTCCGCTGCTCGCCGGGTGCTTCCTGGCGGTCGGCGTCTTCTGGCTGACCGCCCAGCGCGCCACCGAACCCGAGCCCCACCCACGGGAGCGCAAGGGCGGCGGCAGCGCGATGCGCGCGCCGGGCCTTCAGGTCCTGGTGGCCACCTTCGTCGCCACCGGCGCGATCTTCGGGGCGGTCGACGTGGTCACGGTGGCCTTCGCCGACGAGGAGGGCCACAAGGCCGCGGCGAGCGTCGTCCTCGCCCTGTACGCGGGGGGTTCCTGTGTCGCGGGCATGGTCTTCGGGTTGCTGCGCTTCGCGGGGGCGCCGGAACGTCGGTGGCTGCTGGGCGTATGTGCCATGGCCGTGAGTATGATCCCCCTCCTACTGGTCGGAAACTTGCCGTTTCTGGCCGTGGCGCTGTTCGTTGCGGGTCTGTCCATCGCTCCGACGATGATCACGACGATGTCCCTCATCGAAGAGCACGTACCACGCGCGCAGCTCACCGAAGGCATGACCTGGGTGAGCACCGGGCTCGCGGTGGGGGTCGCACTCGGCTCCTCCGCGGCCGGCTGGGTGATCGACGCGGCCGGGGCGCGTGCGGGGTACGGGGTTCCGGCGGTGTCCGGGGCCGTCGCGGTCGCGGTGGGTTTCCTCGGGTTCCGCCGGCTCAAGCGACCGGCACCGGGTCGGGGAGGCTCCGTTGAGCAGCACAGCGAACGGAAAGAACGGCACGTGGCGTAACTGGGGCGGCAACGTCTCAGCGCGTCCCGCGCGAGAGGTCACCCCTGCCTCCGTCGACGAGCTGGCCGCCGCAGTGCGGCGGGCCGCCGAGGACGGTCTGAAGGTGAAGGCAGTCGGTGCCGGGCACTCCTTCACATCCATAGCCGCTACCGACGGCATGTTGATCCGTCCTGAACTGTTGACCGGCATCCGCAGCATTGATCGCGAGAACATGACGGTCACGGTGGAGGCCGGCACTCCGCTCAAGAGGCTCAATGTGGCGCTCGCGCGTGAGGGCCTGTCGCTCACGAACATGGGCGACATCATGGAGCAGACGGTCTCCGGGGCCACCAGCACCGGCACGCACGGCACGGGCCGCGAGTCCGGCTCTATCGCCGCCCAGATCAAGGGCCTGGAGCTGGTCACCGCCGACGGTTCGGTTCTCACCTGCTCCGAGAAGGAGAACCCGGAGGTCTTCGCCGCCGCCCGCATCGGCCTCGGCGCCCTGGGCCTCGTCACCGCGATCACGTTCGCCATCGAGCCGGTCTTCCTGCTCACGGCCCGCGAGGAGCCGATGCCGTTCGACCGGGTCCTCTCCGACTTCGAGGAACTCTGGGCCGAGAACGAGCACTTCGAGTTCTACTGGTTCCCGCACACCGGCAGCACCAACACCAAGCGCAACAACCGCAGCGCGGGCCCGGAGAAGCCCGTGCCCCAGCTCAAGAGCTGGATCGAGGACGAGTTCCTCTCCAACGGGGTTTTCCAGGTGGCCAACTGGGTCGGCCGCGCGGTGCCCGCCACGATCCCCGCGATCGCCCAGATCTCCAGCAAGGCCTTGTCCGCGCGGACCTACACGGACATCCCCTACAAGGTCTTCACGTCGCCGCGCCGGGTGCGCTTCGTGGAGATGGAGTACGCCGTTCCGCGCGCGGCCGTCGTCGAGACGCTGCGCGAGCTGAAGACGATGGTCGACCGCTCGGGCCTCAGGGTCAGCTTCCCCGTCGAGGTGCGCACCGCCCCCGCCGACGACATCACGCTGTCCACCGCCTCCGGCAGGGACAGCGCGTACATCGCCGTCCACATGTTCCGAGGGACGCCGTACCAGCGGTACTTCACGTCCGCCGAGCGCATCTTCACCGCCCACGAGGGCCGTCCGCACTGGGGCAAGATCCACACCAGGGACGCCGAGTACTTCTCCCGGGTGTATCCGCGCTTCGGCGAGTTCACGGCGCTGCGGGATCGCCTCGATCCCGATCGGCTGTTCCAGAACGACTACTTGCGGAGGGTTCTGGGGGCGTAGGAGGCGCACTTCGGTGGCGCTCCCCGCGCCCTCGCTCCCCATGGCACTCGAAGTCGGGGCCGGACTCGGCGTCGTGCCGCCGCCGCTGAGGCTGCGGTCCGGCGTCGGCTCGTAGGGGGTGATTCCGGCCATCGTCACACCGAAGGCGACGTCCGCCGCGCCCACCGGCCGCTTCCGGCGCCCGGTCCGCGCGCGGTCACCGGGCGGCGGTGAACTCGCCTGGCAGGAAAGGGTTGTACGGCGGGCCGACCCCTCCCGGGCGGTTGCCGCCCACCGCAGGTGGCGACCATGTTCCCGGCCCGACCCTTTGGTTCCGATTCTGATGATTACGTGAAGTACCCCACGTTCAAGATCGTGAGATGGGGGCATGGACGGCCAAGTCGGCCCCCTTGCCAGAAGTTGGGCGGCGCGCCGATCCACGCACGTGGCCCGAATGGAGTACTGTTGCGAGCCCTGGGTCCGGTCTCCCGTCAGGGTGTACAGGGCCTTTAAGGACCGCCGGGAGGGGGCTAGTTGCACAGGGTGACAGAGTTCGTCACTTAGCGTTGCGAATAGGTAACCGTGCCATAACGGCGATCCAGGGCCCGCGCCCGACACGCCGGGCAACTCGGCAAGGTTGTGGCAGGCTGCACCCGGGCAGGCCACACTCGACTAGCGGAAGCAGCGACGCACGTGACGTCGGCAGGCACCACCCGGGAGGTCCCCATGCCCGAACTGCGTGTCGTGGCCGTCTCGAATGACGGCACACGGCTGGTGCTGAAGGCTGCCGACTCTACGGAGTACACGCTTCCGATCGACGAACGCCTGCGCGCTGCCGTGCGCGGCGACCGTCCCCGTCTCGGCCAGATCGAGATCGAGGTCGAGAGCCACCTCCGCCCCCGCGACATCCAGGCGCGTATACGTGCCGGCGCGACCGCGGAAGAGGTCGCGCAGATGGCCGGTATCCCCGTCGACCGGGTGCGCCGCTTCGAGGGCCCCGTGCTCGCCGAGCGCGCCTTCATGGCCGAGCGGGCCCGCAAGACCCCGGTCCGCCGCCCCGGCGAGAACTCCGGCCCGCCCCTCGGCGAGGCCGTGCAGGAGCGGCTGCTGCTGCGCGGCGCCGACAAGGACACCGTCCAGTGGGACTCGTGGCGTCGCGACGACGGCACGTGGGAGGTCCTGCTGGTCTACCGCGTCGCGGGCGAACCGCACTCGGCGAGCTGGACGTACGACCCGCCCCGGCGGCTCGTCCAGGCCGTCGACGACGAGGCGCGTTCCCTGATCGGCGAGTCCGACGACCTGTCCGCAGCCGAGCCCAGCTTCCCGTTCGTCCCCCGGATCGCCCGGCTGCCACGTGACAGACCGCTGGACCGACCCGAACGCGAGCGGCCCAGTCTGCCCGCGCAGGCGTCCGAGCCGATCGAGGAGACCACCGGTGAGCGCGACTCGCTGACCAGCCTGCTCGAGGCGGTGCCGAGCTTCCGCGGCGACCTGGTGGTTCCGGAACTCCCCCCGGCGGAGACCGAGGAGGAGACCGTCGTCGCCGCCGAGGTCGAGGAGGAGGAGCCTCCGGCTCCCGCGGCCTCGGCCGGTTCCGCATACGCGGATGTCCTCATGCCGCGAAGTGTGGGCAGCCACCGCGACCGGCTCATCGGTGCCACCGACCGCCAGGCCGAAGCGGACGGCGTACGCCCCGGCCGCAGGGCGGCCGTCCCGAGCTGGGACGAGATCGTGTTCGGCACGCGGCGCAAGAAGCAGGAGTAGCCGGGCCGGCTCTGGAACGAGTCAATCCGGCGAGGAGGGGTCACGCCGTCCGGGCGCGCCCCCTCCTCCTCACGTCAGATCACTGCGGGTCCGGACCGACGGCGACCGGCCGGTCCGGGTCCGAGGACCACTCCGACCAGGACCCCACGTACAGCTCGGCCGGAATTCCGGCAGCCGCCAGGGCCAGGACCTGGTGGGCGGCGGAGACCCCCGAACCGCAGTACACGCCGACCCTCGAACCCTCGGTCACACCGAGCCCCTTGAAGCGCTCCCGCAGCTCACCGGCGGGAAGGAAACGCCCGTCGGCCCCCACGTTCTCCGTGGTGGGCGCCGACACCGCGCCCGGGATGTGCCCGGCAACCGGGTCGATCGGCTCCACCTCACCGCGGTACCGCTCCCCCGCCCGCGCGTCCAGCAGCACCCCGGACCGCGCCAGCGCCGCGGCGGCATCCGCGTCGAGCAGCCCCGCCGCCCCGGGCTCGGGCACGAAGTCGCCCTCCTTCGGAGCCGGCGCGGACTTCTCCAGCCGCCCTTCCCAGGACGGCAACCCGCCGTCGAGGACTCGCACATCCGGGTGACCCGTCCAGCGCAGCAGCCACCACGCCCGGGCCGCCGCCCACCCCTGGCCGCCGTCGTAGACGACGACCGGCGTTCCGGCCGAGACGCCGGCCCGGCGCATCGCGGCACCGAAGCGCGCGAGGTCGGGCAGGGGATGCCGGCCGCCCTCGCCCGGCGCGGAGGCCAACTCCCGGTCCAGGTCGACGTAGACGGCTCCGGGCAGGTGCCCGGCCTCGTACGCGGCCCGGCCGTCGAACGGCGGCTCGCCGGCCGCCTTGGCCGTGGTGAGCTGCCAGCGGACGTCGAGCAGGACCGGCGGGCGGACGCTCGTGAGGTCCTTGGCGAGGTCGGATGCGGAGATGATGGCGTTCATGGCCCCCATCCTCGCGCACGGGGGTGGCCGAGCCGTCCGTGTCCGGCTACTCTGCTCGGCCGGAGCGGGGCGGTCACGGGGCGTACGGGAACAAGCACATGCTGTACAGCTGAGCGACGCCCGCCGACAAGCGCGCCGTGAGCACGGGTGCCCGCACATCGGGCATTCTCCCGGACAAGGAACGCCCCACAGGGCCGCCCCACCAGGCTGCGGAGAGCACGGCCACCGCGAGGCCGAGAAGAGAGTGACGATGACCGACGCACGGGAGTCCGCCGGGCCGAACAGCGACACACCCGCTCGGCACGCGCCCGGCGCGCCCTGCTGGGTGAGCCTCATGGTGCACGGCCCGGACGCGACCGAGGAGTTCTACGGAGCGCTGTTCGGCTGGGAGTTCCAGCCGGGGCCCCAGCAGCTCGGGCCCTATGTGCGTGCGCTGCTCGACGGGCGCGAGGTGGCCGGGATCGGACGGCTGCCGCCGGACCGCCATCTGCCCATCGCGTGGACGCCGTACTTCGCCTCGGAGAACGTGGATCTGACGGCCGAGACGGTGCGCAGCCGCGGGGGCACGATCGGGGTGGGCCCGCTCGACGCGGCCGACGCAGGCCGCCTGGCCATCGGCTCCGACCCCTGCGGCGCGGTCTTCGGCATCTGGCAGGCCGCCGCACACCTCGGCACAGCCGTCGCCGGCGTCCCCGGCACACCCGCCTGGAACGAACTGCTGACCTTCGAGTCAGCCGGCGTCGCCAAGTTCTACCGCACGGTGTTCGGCTACGAGGAGGAGCCGGTGGTCTCCGCCGACTTCGACTACGTGTCCCTGCTCCTCGGCGGCGAACCCGTCGCCGGAATCCACGGCCTCGGGGACGCCCTGCCCCGCGACCGGGGACCGCACTGGGTCACGTACTTCCAGGTGGCCGACGCCGACGACGCCCTGGACCACCTGGTCCACCTCGGCGGACAGGCCCTCGAGCCGGTGCACGACACCGCCCATGGGCGGGTGGCGCATGTGTCGGACCCGGAAGGGGCGCGGTTCGCACTGTTGCAACGCCCGGGCTGAACCCGGCGAGCCGGCCGCGGGTCAGGCGGAGGTCACCGGCAACACGTCCGGGGACAGGGCCGCCGCACGGGACGTCGCCGCTGTCATCCGGCGACGGTGATGACGCCGGCACAGGACCTCGTAGCCGACCTCGTCTGGGGAATGGGTGACGTCGCCGACGACCACCTGGGCGCCCTCGACGACCATCACCCCGCCTATCGTGCGGGCGTTGTGCGTGGCGCGGGCTCCGCACCAGCACAAGGCCTCGACCTGGAGCACCTCGACCCGGTCGGCCAGTTCCACCAGCCGCTGCGAGCCGGGGAACAGCTTGGAGCGGAAGTCGGTCGTGATGCCGAAGGCGTAGACGTCGAGGCTCAGATCGTCGACCACGCGTGCGAGTTGGTCGATCTGCTCCGGCGCGAGGAACTGCGCCTCGTCGGCGATCACGTAGTCCGCGCGGCCGCCCTGCGAGAGGTGGTCGACGAGGTGGCCGTAGAGGTCCTGCCCGTCCCCGACCTCCACCGCGTCCGTCACCAGGCCGAGGCGCGAGGACAGCTTGCCCTCGCCGGCGCGGTCGTCGCGCGAGAAGATCATGCCCTGCAGTCCGCGCGCCGAGCGGTTGTGCTCGATCTGGAGAGCCAGCGTCGACTTCCCGCAGTCCATCGTTCCGCAGAAGAACACCAGCTCGGGCATGTGGAGTTGAGCACCTTTCGGCGTGGGAGAACAGGGTGGGCTCGGGGGTGGGGCTGTCTCAGGAGCGTACTTCGAGCAAGGGGACCAGCTGCTCGGCGGGGGTCATCGAACCGTGGTTGCCGACCATCGCCGACTCCTTCGGCTCCCGCTCGGAGGCGATGAGCAGGACGTCGTCGCGGGCGGCCGCGACCACGTCGCCGATCCTGCCGTACACCCGATCGTCGATCCGCGGGCCGAACCAGCCCGCGGCGATGGCCTCGTCGCGTGAGGCCACCCAGAACTGCTCGCCGAGCACCTCGCGCCAGCAGGTCAGGACGTCGTTGGCCGCGCCGGGCACCGCGTAGACGTGGCGGGCGCGGCCCTCGCCGCCGAGCAGGGCGACACCGGCGCTCAGCTCCCAGTCCTCGTCGAAGTCGATGCGGTGCTCCTCGTCGAAGGGCACGTCGATCATGCCGTGGTCGGCGGTGACGTAGAGGGCGCTGCGCGGCGGCAGTTGCTCGGCCAGTCGCTGGACGAGGCGGTCGGCGTACATGAGCTGGCCACGCCAGGTGTCGGAGTCGACGCCGTAACGGTGGCCGGCTCCGTCGACCTCGGCGAAGTACGTGTACACCAGGGAGCGGTCGCCCGCGGCCAGCTGCTCGGCCGCCAGGTCCACGCGGTCCTCGCCGGACAGCCGCCCGAGGAACGTTCCTCCACTGAGCGCGACCTTGGTCAGCGGGGTGTTCTCGAAGGTGGGGGACGACACCTGCGCGGCGTGCACCCCGGCCGCGTGCGCCAGCTGGAAGACCGTGGGGTACGGCTGCCAGGGGCCGGGCGGGGCCCACGGCTGCCAGCGCAGCTGGTTCATCAGCTCGCCGGTGTCCGGGTTGCGGACGGTGTAGCCGGGCAGACCGTGCGCGCCCGGGGGCAGGCCGGTACCGACGGAGGCGAGAGAGGTCGCGGTGGTCGCCGGGTAGCCGGCGGTGAGCGGACGTCCGGTGCCACCGCGGGAGGTGGCGAGCAGGGACGTCATGAAGGGGGCGTCCTCGGGGTGCGCCCTGAGCTGCTCCCAGCCGAGGCCGTCGATCAGGAACACGCAGTTGCGGTCGGCGGGGGTCAGCTCGGTGATCGTGGCGCTCATGTCCGGCACGCCCAGGCCGGCGGCCAGGGTGGGCAGGAGGTCGGCGAGTGATCCGCTGCCGTACGCGGGGGCCGGTGCGGAGGCGACGGTGAGCGGTTCGGGGTGCCGGTCCCAAGCCGTATCGGGCTGTGCCATCAGCGGGTCGTGTCCGCGGTCGCCTCGGAGAGGGCCTGCGCGAAGGCGAGCGCCTCCCGCACGGTCTCCGGTCCGTCCCCGGCCTCGCTGACGCGCAGGCTGAGGTCGTCCGCCGTCGAGCTGCCGGTGTAGCCGTGGTCCGCCTCGCAGTTGGGGTCGCCGCAGGCGGCCGGCTCCAGGTCGATGCGAGAGACGGCGCCCCAGCCGATGGTGAGGACCACTTCACGGGGCAGGGTTCCCGGCTTGTACGACTCGGGGTTGGCGACCACGCGGCTGACCACGACCGACGAGATGCGGCCGATCTTCACGGACTCGGTCGACGTCGTGGCGTACGGCGTCGGGGAGGTGCTGTCGGCGGCCTGCTCGTCGGTGTGGCTGACGATGAAGCGGGTGTCCGTGAGGACGAGCACCGTCACGTGCCGCCGTACCTCGTTCTGGTCGAACGTCGTCTCCTGGTGGACCAGGTACGACCGCATGGGCTCACCGCCCACGGCGGCCTCCACCGCCTCGGCCACGAGGGCCGGGTAGTAGCCGCTGCGCTCGATCGCCGCCCGCAGCCCCTGGGTCGTCGTACTGGTCTTGGCCATGACGCCCATCCTACGGGGGACCACTGACTGCGAGGGACCGCTCGCCCCCGGTCAGTACGCGGGGAGCGTGCGCGGGCCGAGGTCGTCGCGGGCGGGAGGGGGCGCGAGACGGACGGATGCGCCGAGAACGCTCAGTCCGTGCGAGGCGACGACGACCGGCTCCAGGGTGACCGCGACGACCTCGGGATGGTCGTCGACCAGCCGGGATACCCGCAGCAGCAGCTCCTCCAGGGCCCGGGTGTCGGCCGGTGCGGAGCCGCGCCAGCCGAACAGCAGGGGGGCGGTGCGGATCGAGCGCACCAGCGAGGTCGCCTCCCGGTCGGTGACCGGGATCAGCCGGTGCGCGGTGTCCCCGAGCAGTTGCGAGGCGGCCCCGGCCAGCCCGAAGGAGAGGACGGCTCCGGCCGCGGGGTCGATGACGGCCCGTACGACGACGTCCACGCCGCGCGGCGCCATCCGCTGCACCACCGGCCGCAGCTCCTCCGGCGTACCGAACAGCTCGGTCAACTCGTCGTAGGACCGGCGTAGTTGCTCCTCGTTCGCGAGGTCGAGGCGGACGCCGCCCAGGTCGGCGCGGTGCCGTAGGTGCGGGGCGGTGGCCTTGAGGGCGACGGGGTAGCCGAGGGTGCGGGCGGCCTCGACGGCGGTGTCGGGGGTCGGGGCGGGCAGGGCGCGGTGGACCTGGATCCCGTAGTGGCCGAGGAGGTCGCAGGTCTCGTCCGTGCCGAGGGTGAGCCCCTGTCCGCGCGCGAGCAGGCCGCCGATCAGTGATGCGGCGCCCTTTTCCCGGATGTCGTCGTACTCGGGCACCTTGCCGGGGTCGGCGGCGTCGCGTCGCCACTGCGCGTAGGTGACGGCCTGGCCGAGGGCGCGGACGGCGCGCTCCGCGGCGGGGTAGGCGGGGATGAGGTGGGCGTCTTCGGGGGCCTCGGCGGCGGGAGGCTGCGCCGCGACGGGCATCGGGCCGGGGGTTTTCTGCGGTGGATTGTCCGACCCGGCCTGTGGTGCCGTGCTGGCCGCCGCCGACAGGGCCTCCGCCAGGCCGCCGAGCTCCACGTGGACCACCAGGACCGGCTTGGACGGGGCCGCTGCCGACGCCGAGCGCAGGGCCTGCGCGAGAGCCGCGTCGCCGACCGAGCCCTCCCCCACCGCCGGTATGGCGGTGACGACGACGGCGTCGCACCGGTCGTCGGCCAGTGCCCGGGACAGGGCCGCGTGGAAGTCGGCCGCGGACGCCGCCGTGGTCAGGTCCTGCGGAGGGTGCGGCCGCAGCCCCTCGGCGAGGCACGCGTCGTAGGTGAGCAGACCGAGCGACTCGGAGTTGCCGAGGATCGCCACCCTGGGCCCGGCGGGCAGGGGCTGGCGGTCGAGCAACAGACCCGCGTCCACCAGCTCCGTGATGGTGTCGACGCGGATGACGCCGGCCTGCCTCAGCAGCGCCGACACGGTCGCGTGCGGCAGCCGGGTCGCCCGTACGGCGTGCCCCTGGGGGGCGGCGCCGTGCCGCGCGCCCTGGACGACGACCAGGGGCTTGGCCGCGGCGGTCCGGCGGGCGAGGCGGGTGAACTTGCGGGGATTGCCGATGGACTCCAGGTACATGAGGACGACGTCGGTGTCGGGGTCCTCGTACCAGTACTGCAGGACGTCGTTGCCGGAGACGTCGGCGCGGTTGCCGGAGGAGACGAAGGTGGAGACGCCGGTCACGCCCGTGACGCCGCCGCCGCGCCGGTGCAGCCGGGACAGCAGGGCGATGCCGATGGCGCCGGACTGGGCGAACAGACCGATCCGGCCGGGGCGCGGCACCTCGGGGGCGAGAGAGGCGTTGAGCCGTACCCGTGGGGAGGTGTTGATGATGCCGAAGGCGTTCGGGCCGATGATCCGCATGCCGTACGTGCGCGCGTGCCGCACGAGGGCGCGCTGGCGTTCACGCCCCTCGGGGCCGCTCTCGGCGTACCCGGCGGACACCACCACCAGCCCCTGCACGCCGTGTTCGCCGCACTCGGTGACGACCTCGGGGACGTGCTCGGCCGGGACGGCGACGACGGCGAGGTCGACCGGGCCGTCGATGTCCCGCACCGAGCGGTGGGCGGGCACCCCGTCGAGCTCCTTCTGTCCCTCGGGGAGGGCCTTGTTCACGGCGTAGAGGCGGCCGGTGTACCCGGCGTCCCGGATGTTGCCGAGGACGCTGCGGCCCACGCCGCCGGGGCTGCGGCCGGTGCCGATGACGGCGACCGAGCCGGGGGCGAGCAGCCGCTGCACGGACCGTGCCTCCGCGCGGTGTTCGCGGGCGTACTGCACGGCCAGGGAGCGGTCGGTGGGTTCGAGGTCGAACTCCAGACGGACGACACCGTCCTCGAAGCTGCGCTTCTGGGTGTAGCCGGCGTCCGTGAACACCTTGATCATTTTGGTGTTGGCGGGCAGCACCTCGGCGGCGAAGCGACGGATGCCGCGCTCGCGGGCGACGGCGCCGATGTGTTCGAGCAGCGCGGAGGCGACCCCGCGGCCCTGGTGGGCGTCCTGTACGAGGAAGGCGACCTCGGCCTCGTCGGCGGGTGCGGACGCGGGTGTTCCGTCGGCGCCGATCCGGTCGTAGCGTACGGTGGCGATGAACTCGCCGCCGACCGTGGCCGCGAGTCCCACCCGGTCCACAAAGTCGTGGTGCGTGAAGCGGTGGACGTCCTTGGCGGACAGGCGAGGGTACGGCGCGAAGAAGCGGTAGTACTTCGACTCGTCGGAGACCTGCTCATAGAAGCTGACCAGGCGATCGGCGTCATCAACGGTGATGGGCCGGATGCGCGCGGTACCCCCGTCGCGCAGCACCACGTCGGCTTCCCAGTGGGCGGGATACTCGTGCCGGTCCGGCGAGGTCTGCATGGGCCCCAGAGTACGGCTAGCGCCTGACAACGGCGCGAGGCAGTCTGTGGAGGGCGTCAGTCGGGTCGAGGCCGCGATCCGACGGCACCCCCGGAGTGGACCGCGAGGACCGCTCCGGGCGGGCTTCACGATATGGGAAACTGGTCTAGACAACCCTGAACACCGAAGGGCAGCAACACATGGCTGAGCGCCGCGTCAACGTCGGCTGGGCCGAGGGCCTCCACGCCCGCCCCGCCTCCATCTTCGTCCGAGCCGCCACGGCCGCAGGCGTCCCGGTGACGATCGCCAAGGCTGACGGCAACCCCGTCAACGCGGCCTCGATGCTGGCCGTCCTGGGCCTCGGCGCCCAGGGGGGCGAGGAGATCGTCCTCGCCTCCGACGCCGAGGGCGCGGACGCCGCCCTCGACCGGCTGGCGAAGCTGGTCTCCGAGGGTCTCGAGGAACTGCCCGAGACCGTCTGATGTCCTGAGCGCCCGATGCGGCGCACAGCGAAGGGCTCGTCCGAATTGACCGGGCGGGCCCTTCGCCATTCCCGGTCCATAGGGGGCAGTAATTCCCGTCTTCGGGCATCGGAAATAAACCCCCGGGAATTCGCCTCTCTTTGTATACGGCTGCCGTGTTAAAGCCGCAGGCTCGCCGTGTTTACGGGATGTTGCGAGTTCCTCACACGGTCGGCGCGTTCCTCGGCGGAGCCGAGGCGCAGGCGGTGCGCGCCGATCGCGCGCTCGGTGTGCAGCGCCGTGACCGCCCGAGCGCGCTCACCGTCCCCGCGCGCCACCGCGTCCACGATCGCGCCGTGTTCCGTCCAGGACTCCACCGGGCTGAGCGGCGCCTCCACGACGTACATCCATGTGATCTTGTGGCGGAGCTGGGTGAGCATCGAGGTCAGGGCGTGGCTGCCGGAGGCCTGGGCGAGCGTCTCGTGGAACCAGGCGCCCAGGGAGCGCAGGTCGTCGCTGTTGCCGCGACGGGCCCTGTCCTGGCCCAGCCGGACCAGGCCGCGCAGGACCTTCAGATGCGCCTCGGTGCGGCGCTGGGCGGCGCGGGCCGCACCGAGCGGCTCCAGGAGCATCCGCATCTCCAGCAGGTCGCCGGCCTCCTGCTCGGTGGGCTCGGCCACGCACGCGCCCGCGTGCCGGCGAGTCACCACGAAGCCCTCGGCCTCCAGAGTGCGCAGCGCCTCCCGGACGGGCACCCGCGAGACGCCGTAGCGGCGGGCGAGGAGTTCCTCGGTGAGCCGGCTGCCGCGTGCGTGGACACCCGCGACGATGTCGTCCCGGATGGCCGTGCACACCGAGTGCGCGGGAATACGCATGACCGACCTCCCCTTAATCCCCGTGAAACGCCGACGAGCGGCGCGTGTTTCCGTGACTCTATTGCAATGAGCCGGAATTTCCGACGGCAGGCGGGAATCCAGGGATATTTTTTGGACAGCGGACATCCGGCGGGCTTCCAGAGACGCCCCGCGGGCATCCGGCGGGCATCCGGAAAACACCGAAAGCCCCGGCTCGGGGAGCCGGGGCTTCGGGAACGACGGAGGGGTTCCGCTCAGACGCCGACGCCGTGCGAGCGCAGGTAGGCGACCGGGTCGATGTCCGAGCCGTACTCGGGGCTCGTACGGGCCTCGAAGTGCAGGTGCGGGCCGGTGACGTTGCCGGTCGCGCCGGACAGGCCGATCTGCTGGCCGGGGGTGACCTGCTGGCCCACCGAGACGCCGACGGAGGACAGGTGGCCGTACTGGGTGTACGTCCCGTCGTTCATCTTGATCACGATCTGGTTGCCGTAGGAACCGCCCCAGCCGGCCTCGACGACGGTGCCCGCGCCGACGGCGTGCACGGAGGTGCCGCTGGCGGCGTGGAAGTCCACGCCGGTGTGGCTGCCGGAGGACCACAGGCCGCTGCTGGCCTTGTAGCCGGTGGAGACGTACGAGCCGGAGATCGGGGCCACGTAGGCGTTGAGGCGCTTGCGCTCGGCCTCGCGGGCGGCGCGCTCCTTGGCCTCGCGGGCCTCCTCGGCCGCTTCCTTGGCCTTCTCGGCCTCCTCGGCGGCCCGCTTGCGGGCGGCCTCCTCGGCCTTCCGCTTGGCGGCGGCCTCCTCGGCGGCCTGCTGCTGCGCGACGGCCTGGGCGTCGATCTGCTGGGCCACGGTGTCGCCCATGGTGACGACCGGGGTGAGGCCGGTCTGCTCGGCGCTGGGCTCGGCAGCGAAGGCCGCGGGGGCAGCCACGGTGCCGATCACGCCGGTGGTGGCGAGGGCCGCGACACCCGCCGCGCGGGCGGTGCGACGCTGGATCCTGCTGGGACGACGGTGCTTCCCGGTGGCGCGAGTGAACGCCATGTGGTGGCTGGTCCTTTCCTTCCCTCTCGCCTACCGGGTTAGCTGACGGGTTCGGAGCAGGAAGGTCTCCTACGGACTCCCTCGCGGCACGCGCGGGCGTCCGATTCACCCCAGGGACTGCGGTGGGTCCCCGGCTCCCCTGGCTCGCGCCGTACGGGGACTCGGCGATGACTGTCCGGTGCCGCGGGTGCGGCGCACTGCCTGACGAACAGCCCGGACGACGCTAAGCGGCGCCACTTTCAATTCCCAAACGAATCCCGGCTTTTGTAGCGCATCCCACAGGGCAGACAGGCAACTCCCACCCCAATTCGGGCATAAAGGGGCCCTGGCGCCTTTGAAGACAACCAGGGCCCCTGCGCGGGCGTGCCGCTACTCGGCGGCGACGACGGTGACTTCGCCGATGCCGAGGGCCTCGACAGGCGCCTTGATCTGCGCCGCGTCACCGACGAGGACGGTCACCAGCCGATCCACCGGGAAGGCGCTGACGGCCGCCGCGGTGGCCTCCACGGTGCCGGTCGTGGCGAGCTGCCGGTACAGCGTGGCCTGGTAGTCGTCGGGCAGATGCTGCTCGACCTGGTCGGCCAGCGTGCTCGCGACGGCCGCTGCCGTCTCGTACTTCAGCGGCGCGACGCCGACCAGATTCTGCACGGCGACGTCCCGCTCGGCGTCGGTCAGCCCCTCGGCGGCGAGGGTGCGCAGCACCGTCCAGAGGTCCTCCAGAGCGGGGCCGGTGTTGGGCGTGTCCACGGAGCCGCTGATGGCGAGCATCGCCGCACCCGTGCCGTCCGGGGCGGACCTGAGGACCTGGCCGAACGCCCGTACGCCGTAGGTGTAGCCCTTCTCCTCCCGCAGGACGCGGTCCAGGCGGGAGGTGAGGGTGCCGCCGAGGCAGTACGTGCCGAGCACCTGCGCGGGCCACACGCGGTCGTGCCGGTCCGGCCCGATCCGGCCGATCAGCAGCTGCGTCTGGACGGCGCCCGGGCGGTCCACGATGACGACCCGGCCGGTGTCGTCGGCGGTCACCGGCGGCACCGGACGCGGCTCGGCCGGGGAGCCCGTCCAGGCGCCCAGCGTGTCCCCGAGCAGGGCGTCCAGGTCGATGCCGGTGAGGTCGCCGACGACCACGACGGTGGCCGTGGCAGGGCGGACGTGCTTCTCGTAGAAGGCGCGCACGGCCGCGGAGTCGATGGCGGCGACGGTCTCCTCGGTGCCCTGCCGCGGGCGCGACATGCGCGAGTCCGCCGGAAAGAGCTCCTTGGAGAGCTCCTTGGCGCCACGGCGGGACGGGTTGGCCAACTCGTGCGGGATCTCGTCGAGACGGTTGGCGACCAGCCGCTCGACCTCGCTGTCGGCGAACGCGGGAGCCCTCAGGGCGTCGGCGACCAGGCCCAGTCCCTTGGCGAGCCGGGAGGCCGGCACCTCCAGGCTGAGCCGGACGCCGGGGTGGTCGGCGTGCGCGTCGAGGGTGGCGCCGGCGCGCTCCAGCTCGGCGGCGAAGTCCTCGGCGGAGTGCTTGTCGGTGCCCTCGGAGAAGGCCCGGGCCATGATCGTGGCCACACCGTCGAGGCCGGCGGGCTCGGCGTCCAGGGGGGCGTCGAGCAGCACCTCCACGGCGACGACCTGCTGGCCGGGGCGGTGGCAGCGCAACACCGTGAGGCCGTTGTCGAGCGAGCCGCGCTCGGGGGCCGGGAAGGCCCACGGCTTGGCGTCGCCCGCCTGCGGCCGGGGGTGGAAGTCCATCGTGGCGAGCTCGGTCACCGGGCCGCCTCCTCGTTCTCGTCCTGGTCGGCGGGGGCTTCGGGGGCGGTCGGCTCATAGACGAGCACCGCGCGGTTGTCGGGCCGCAGGCGGGCCTTGGCGACCTCCTGGACCTCCTCCGGCGTGATCTCCAGCACGCGCTGGACGGCGGTCAGGGCGAGCTGCGGATCGCCGAACAGCACGGCGTACCGGCACAGTTCGTCGGCGCGGCCCGCGACCGTGCCGAGCCGGTCCAGCCACTCGCGCTCCAACTGGGCCTGGGCGCGCTCCATCTCCTCGGCCGTGGGCCCCTCCTCGGCGAACCGGGCGAGCTCCTCGTCGATGGCGGTCTCGATGACCGGAACCTCCACGTCACCGGACGTCTTCACGTCCAGCCACCCCAGGGAGGGCGCCCCGGCGAGCCGCAGCAGGCCGAAGCCGGCCGCCACGGCCGTACGGTCGCGGCGCACGAGCCGGTTGTACAGGCGGGACGACTCGCCGCCGCCGAGGACGGTGAGGGCCAGGTCGGCCGCGTCGCACGCGCGCGTGCCGTCGTGCGGCAGCCGGTAGGCGGCCATCAGGGCACGGGCCGGGACCTCCTCCTCGACGACCTCGCGCAGCTGCTCGCCGATGGTCTCCGGCAGCGAGCCGTCGCGCGGTGCCGGCTTGCCGTCGTGGCCGGGGATGGAACCGAAGTACTTCTCCACCCAGGCGAGCGTCTGCTCCGGGTCGATGTCGCCCACCACGGAGAGTACGGCGTTGTTCGGCGCGTAGTAGGTGCGGAAGAACGCGCGCGCGTCCTCCAGGGTCGCCGCGTCCAGGTCGGCCATCGAACCGATCGGGGTGTGGTGGTAGGGGTGGCCCTCCGGGTAGGCGAGGGCGGTCAGCTTCTCGAAGGCGGTGCCGTACGGGACGTTGTCGTAGCGCTGGCGGCGCTCGTTCTTGACGACGTCGCGCTGGTTCTCCATCGACTCGTCGTCGAGCGCGGCCAGCAGCGAGCCCATGCGGTCGGCCTCCAGCCAGAGGGCGAGCTCCAGCTCGTGGGCGGGCATGGTCTCGAAATAGTTGGTCCGCTCGAAGCTGGTCGTGCCGTTCAGCGAGCCGCCCGCGCCCTGGACGAGCTCGAAATGACCGTTGCCCTTGACCTGCGCGGAACCCTGGAACATCAGGTGCTCGAAAAGGTGAGCCAGGCCGGTACGCCCCTTGACTTCATGGCGTGAGCCGACGTCGTACCAGAGGCACACCGCCGCGACCGGGGTCAGGTGGTCCTCGGAGAGCACCACGCGCAGGCCGTTGGCCAGGCGGTGCTCGGTCGCTGTCAGGCCCCCGGAGCCTGCCTGGGCTGTGGCCGTGTGACCCATGGGCATGTACGTCCCTTCGCTCGCGGAGCGGTTGTTCAGACCGCGGATTCCTGCCGGTCCTGCCACTGTATGCAAGCGTGCGGAGCCCTGGTGAAGTTCCCGGCGGCGACCTGGGCCCGAGAGCGCGGGATGCGGTCCGGACCGGGTCCCTGGGTCCCGGTTGTCAGTGCGGCGGTCCACAATGGTCGGCGTCAGATCCGGATCGCAGCAGCATGAGCGAGCCGCAGGGGCGGTCGGTGACGAGAGGGCGAGCGCGCGCAGGCCCGAAGGGCTGAGTACGGTCGGTGTCTCGTCAGCGCATGAACGCCTTGTAGGCGAGCGACCAGTAACAGGAGGAGCCGGCAGCGATGGCCCGCCGCAGCACGAAGACCCCGCCGCCCGACGACTCGTACGAGGAGCGGATCCTCGACATCGACGTCGTCGACGAGATGCAGGGCTCCTTCCTCGAGTACGCGTACTCGGTCATCTACTCCCGCGCCCTGCCGGACGCACGCGACGGCCTCAAGCCGGTGCACCGCCGCATCGTCTACCAGATGAGCGAGATGGGCCTGCGCCCCGAGCGCGGGTACGTCAAGTGCGCCCGTGTCGTCGGCGAGGTGATGGGCAAGCTGCACCCGCACGGCGACGCGTCGATCTACGACGCCCTCGTGCGCATGGCCCAGCCCTTCTCGATGCGGGTCCCCCTGGTCGACGGCCACGGCAACTTCGGTTCGCTGGGCAACGACGACCCGCCGGCCGCCATGCGGTACACCGAGTGCCGGATGGCCGAGGCCACGAGCCTGATGACGGAGTCCATCGACGAGGACACCGTCGACTTCAACCCCAACTACGACGGCCAGGAGCAGGAGCCGGTGGCCCTGCCCGCCGCCTTCCCGAACCTCCTGGTCAACGGCGCCTCGGGCATCGCGGTCGGCATGGCCACGAACATGGCGCCGCACAACCTTCGCGAGGTCATCGCCGCCGCCCGCCATCTGATCCGGTACCCCAACGCGGATCTCGACGCCCTGATGAAGCACGTCCCGGGCCCCGACCTGCCCACGGGCGGCCGCATCGTGGGCCTGTCCGGCATCCGGGACGCGTACGAGTCCGGTCGCGGCACCTTCAAGATCCGGGCGACGGTGTCGGTGGAGCCCGTGACGGCCCGCCGCAAGGGTCTCGTCGTCACGGAGCTGCCCTTCACGGTCGGCCCCGAGAAGGTCATCGCCAAGATCAAGGATCTGGTCGGCTCGAAGAAGCTCCAGGGCATCGCCGACGTCAAGGACCTCACCGACCGTGAGCACGGCCTGCGTCTGGTGATCGAGATCAAGAACGGCTTCGTGCCGGAGGCCGTCCTGGAGCAGCTCTACAAGCTGACGCCGATGGAGGAGTCCTTCGGCATCAACAACGTGGCCCTGGTCGACGGCCAGCCGCTCACGCTGGGCCTCAAGGAGCTTCTTGAGGTCTATCTCGACCACCGCTTCAACGTCGTACGGCGACGCTCGGAGTTCCGCCGCGGCAAGAAGCGCGACCGGCTGCACCTGGTCGAGGGGCTGCTGACGGCCCTGCTGGACATCGACGAGGTCATCCGCCTGATCCGCTCCAGCGACAACTCCGCGCAGGCCAAGCAGCGTCTGATGGAGCAGTTCTCGCTGAGCGAGGTGCAGACGCAGTACATCCTGGACACGCCGCTGCGCCGTCTGACCAGGTACGACCGCATCGAGCTGGAGACGGAGAAGGACCGGCTCAACGCGGAGATCGAGGAGCTGACCCGGATCCTCGACTCGGACGCGGAGCTGCGCAAGCTGGTCTCCTCCGAACTGGCCACGGTCGCCAAGAAGTTCGGCACCGACCGGCGTACGGTCCTGCTGGAGTCGGGCGGTGCCCCGGTGGCGGCCGTGCCGTTGCAGGTGGCCGACGACCCGTGCCGGGTGCTGCTGTCCTCCACGGGTCTGCTGGCCCGCACGGCGAACGGCGAGCCGTTCGCAAAGGACGCCGCCGCCAAGCGCGTGAAGCACGACGTGATCGTCTCGGCGGTGCCGGCCACCGCCCGTGGCGAGGTGGGTGCGGTCACCTCGGCGGGCAGGCTGCTCCGGCTGAACGTGATCGACCTGCCGCAGCTCCCGGAATCGCTGTCGGCGCCGAACCTCGCGGGGGGTGCCCCGCTGGCGGAGTTCGTCTCCCTGGAGGACGACGAGACGGTGGTCTGCCTGACCACGCTCGACGAATCGTCGCCGGGTCTGGCGCTCGGTACGGCGCAAGGCGTCGTCAAGCGCGTGGTGCCGGACTATCCGGCCAACAAGGAAGAGCTCGAGGTGATCAGCCTCAGGGAGGGCGACCGGATCGTCGGCGCGATCGAGCTGCGCACCGGTGAGGAGGATCTGGTCTTCGTCACCGACGACGCGCAGCTGCTGCGCTTCCAGGCCTCCCAGGTCCGCCCGCAGGGCCGCCCGGCCGGCGGTGTGGCGGGCATCAAGCTCGCCGAGGGCGCGAAGGTCATCTCGTTCACGGCGGTGGACCCGGCCGTGGACGCCGTCGTCTTCACCGTCGCGGGATCGCGGGGCACGCTGGACGATTCCGTCCAGACGACGGCCAAGCTGACCCCGTTCGACCAGTACCCGCGCAAGGGCCGCGCCACCGGCGGTGTCCGCTGTCAGCGGTTCCTGAAGGGCGAGGACTGCCTGTCCCTGGCGTGGGCGGGCCCCGTCCCGGCCCTGGCGGCGCAGAAGAACGGCACTCCGGCCGAGCTCCCGGAGATCGACCCGCGCCGCGACGGTTCCGGGGTGTCCCTGGCGAAGACGGTTGCGGTGGTGGCCGGGCCGGTCTAGGCCGGGTCGGCGCCGTCCTCCTCGGGGTCGCGCACATACCGCAGGACGCCCCACATGCCGTGCTCGTCGGCGTGTGGGGCCTCGCTCCTGCACCCCTGCAGTTCCTTCTCGAGGGCGGCGGCGTCGATCCCCGAGCCGATGAGGACGAGCTGGGTGAGGCGTTCGCCGCCGGCCGGCCAGGGCTCCGGGTAGAAACGCAGGAAGCGCCCGACGGCATGGACGGCGTAGCGGTTGCGGATGTCGTACGGCCCGAAGTCGACGTAGCCCTTGATCCGGTACAGCCCCTCGGGCCGGCTGTCGAGGAACGTCATCAGCCGACGAGGATCGACGGGGGCCTCGGAGACGAACGACAAGCTGTCGTAGGCGGCGTGCAGGTGCCCGGCGTGGGCGTCCGAGTTGTGCGGGTGCGGGTGGCCGTCCTGAGGGGCGTGGGAGTGACCGTCGCGCGGGTCGTGGTCGTGGGGGTCGTCGTCGAGGTCGTCTTCGTGGAGGTCGTCTTCGTGGAGGTCGTCGAAGGACAGCTGTCCGATGCGTTCCTCGCTCGGGCGGCAGTCGAAGAGGAACTCGGGGTCGATCCGGCCGTAGGTGGCCGGGACGACGGCGGCGCGGTCGACGAGGGACCGGACCAGTGCGAGGACACCGTCGCCGTCCGCGGCCCGGTCCAGCTTGTTGACCACGACGAGGTCGGCCAGCGCGAGATGCCGGTCGATCTCGGGGTGCCTGGCCCGGGTGTCGTCGAACTCGGCGGCGTCGACGACCTCGACGAGCCCGCCGTAGACGACGCCCGGATGCTCGCTGGCCAGCAGCATCCGCACGAGTTCCTGCGGCTCGGCGAGACCGCTGGCCTCGATGACGATGACGTCGATGCCGACGGAGGGCTCCGCGAGCCGCTCGAGGTAGTGGTCCAGTTCGCTCGCGTCGACGGCGCAGCACAGGCAGCCGTTGCCGAGGGAGACCGTCGAGTCGCCGAGCGCTCCCGCAACTGCCATCGCGTCGATCTCGATCGCCCCGAAGTCGTTGACGAGGGCGCCGATACGGCTTCCGCCGCTGCGGTGCAGGAGGTGATTGAGCAGGGTGGTCTTCCCCGAGCCGAGGAATCCCGCCAGGACGACGACCGGGATCTGCTGCGGTTGCGGGCTCGGCTGGCTCACCGTGCGACCTTTCTCGCGCCGACGCGTGCACCGGCGCGCGTTCCCGGCACACGTGGGGGATGGGATGCCGCCCCAGAATACGAGCCGCGAGATCCACGCCGAAGTGAACGGGTCGGCAGCACCTCCGGGACGCTCAGGTCGCGGCACCCCCGTCGGGCACGAACGCTCAGGCGGGCACAGGCGCCGGCGCTTCCGGCCCCACGTACCGCGCCACCGGCCTGATGATCTTCGTGTCCTCCGCCTGCTCCAGGATGTTGGCGCTCCAGCCCACCGCCCGCGCGGCGGCGAAGGTCGGGGTGAACATCTCGCGGGGCAGGCCGCAGAGTTCCATGACGACGCCCGCGTAGTACTCGACGTTGGTGTGGAGTTCCCGGCCGGGCTTCAGCTCCGCCAGGATCGCTTCGACACGACGCTCGACTTCGACGGCGAAGTCCACCCGCGGCCCGCCGAACCCCTGGGCGACCTCGCGCAGCATCCGGGACCGTGGGTCTTCCGTGCGGTAGATCGCGTGCCCGAACCCCATGATGCGCTCACCGGCGAGCACCCTCTGACGCACCCAGGGTTCGATCCGGTCCGGGGTGCCGATCGCGTCCAGGGTGTCCAGCGCGCGGCTGGGCGCACCTCCGTGCAACGGACCCGACAGCGCGGCCACCGCCCCGGCCAGACACGCCGCCACGTCCGCGCCCGTCGAGGCGATGACCCGGGCCGTGAAGGTTGACGCATTGAATCCGTGATCAATGGTTGAGATCAGGTATTGCTCGACGGCCCTCGCGTGCGGCTCTGCCGGCACCGAACCGGTCAGCATGTACAGGTAGTTCGCCGCGTAGGACAGGTCCTCGCGCGGCTGAACCGGTTCCAGCCCGTTGCCCAGCCGGTGCAGCGCCGTGAGCAGCGTGGGCACGGCCGCGGCCGCCTCGATGGTGTCCTGCCGGCGCCGGTCGGCGTCGATGTCGTACACGGGGCGGAATCCCTTCGCCGCGCCCAGCAGCGACAGGGCGGTACGCATCCCGGCCAGCGGCCCCGATCGCCCGCCGGCCGCCGCGATGGCGGGCAGCGCCGCTCGCACCTCGTCGGGCAGCCGCCGCAGCGCGGCGGTCTCGGCCGCGAAGGCCGCGCTCTGCGCGGCGTCCGGCAGTTCTCCGTGCACGAGCAGATGCCAGACGTCCTCGAAGCCGCGGGTACGCGCGAGGTCGACGGCCGAGTACTGCCGGTAGTGGTAGAAGCCCTCCAGACCGCGGACGTCACCGATCCGGGTGTCGGTGACGACGACCCCGGCAAGCCCCCGAGGCGCTTCGAGAAGAGTGGCTGCTGACCTGTTGACGGACATGACTTCCTCCCTGAACTTGATTCGACTGTCTATGATTGATTAAGAGTGTGTCAATATTGATTGAGTCAATAGATCAGTCAATGGTCTGCCAGACGGATACGGTGACCCCCATGCGCGATCGAGAACCCGCCCCCCTTGGCGCGGAACGACGGCTGAGCACCAAGGAGGCCGCCGAGCTGCTCGGCGTGAAGCCGGAGACCGTGTACGCGTACGTGAGCCGCGGCCAGCTCAGCAGCCGACGGGTGAGCGGCGGGCGTGGCAGCACCTTCGACGCACAGGAGGTCGAGGCCCTCGCCCGGCGCAACAGGCGGGAGAGCGCGGGCGGTTCCGGTTCCGGCGGCGAGCTGTCCGTACGCACCCGGATCACGCTCATCGAGAACGACCGCTGCTTCTTCCGCGGTGTCGACGCGGTCGACCTGGCCACACGGCACACCTACGAGGAGGTCGCCGAGTGGCTGTGGACGGGCCGGATGCTCCCGGGCCGCACGTTCACCGCGCCCGCCGCCTCCGTCGCCGTCGCCCGCCGGGCCGTCGAAGCTCTGCCCGAACACGCCGCTCCCACCGACCGCTTGCGGGTGGCGACGATCGCCGCCGCGACCGCGGACCCGCTGCGGTTCGACCTGTCCGAGGAGGCCGTGCTCGGCACCGCGCGCACCCTCATCCCCACGCTCGTCGACGCGCTGCCTCCCGCGGGGCATCACCGCCGTGACGAGGGCCCGCTGGCCCAACGCCTGTGGAGCAGGCTGTCGGTGCGCAAGGACCCCGACGAGGCATCCCTGCGGGCCCTGGACACCGCCCTCGCCCTCCTCGTCGACCACGACCTGGCCGCCTCCACCCTCGCCGTGCGTGTCGCCGCGTCGGCCCGTGCCCACGCCTACGCTGCGGTCACCGCGGGGCTGGGGGTGATCGAGGGCCCGCTGCACGGCGCGGCCAGCGGACTCGCCCACCGGCTGCTGTGGGACGTGCTCGAACAGGGCGACGCGGCGCCCGTGATCGCCGGCGAACTGCGCGCCGGACGCCGTGTCCCGGGCCTCGGACACCGGCTGTACCACGGTGAGGACCCACGCGCGCGTGCCCTGTTCGCCCTCCTGGAACAGATCCCGCGTGCGGAGCCCGCTCTCCTCGCCGCCCGCGACATCGTGCAGACCACCGCCCGCCACGCCCCCCTGCACGCCAACGTGGACCTCGCCCTCGCGGTGCTCACCGTGTCCAGCGGCATGGACCCGACCGCGGGCGAGACGATCTTCGCCGTCGCCCGGACGGCGGGCTGGATCGCCCACGCCTTGGAGGAGTACGGCGAACGCCCGCTGCGGATGCGACCGAGTGGTCTCTACGCAGGCCCCAAGCCTCCCCAGCCACTGCCTGAGTAGAGCGGCAGGCCCCAAGCCTCCCCAGCCACTGCCGGAGCAATGCGGCAGGCCCCAGGCCTCCCCAGCCACTGCCGGAGTAAAGCGGGAGGGGCCGAAAGTCGTCGCGAGCCAAGTCAGGTTAGGCTCACCTCTGTGAGTACGTGCTCTAGCGTCTCCCGGGACTTCGACGAGCCCGTTTCGGGAACCGCGGCCACCGCGAGGACCTGGCTGTTGCTGGAACAGCCCGGTCCGTGGGGTGCCAAGGCGCTCACTTCGAGCCACCTGGACCCCGCCCTGGGACGTGCCCTGGAGACGGCCGCGAAGGACACGGGCGTACGGATCGCGCTCATCCGCCGCCCCGGGCGCCACGCGGACCGCCGCATGCCCGCCACGCGCCGGGTGTACGTGGCGCACGTCGTCCCGGGGAACGTGTGGCTGCACAGCGCCTCGACCTCGGACCCCGGACAGCTGCTCGACCTCGACTTCACGGCACTCGGCCGAGGCGACCACCGCACGTTCGACGCACTGCTCGGCGGCCGGCCCCACGACGGCGACCCGCTGGCCCTCGTCTGCACCAACGGCAAGCGTGACCGCTGCTGCGCCCTCCTCGGCCGTCCCCTCGCGGCCGAGCTGGCGACGTCCGGGGTCGAAGGCGTCTGGGAGGTCACCCATCTGGGTGGTCACCGCTTCTCCCCCACAGTGCTCGTGCTGCCGTACGGATACGCGTACGGCCGGGCCGAGGCCCACTCCCTCAAGGAGGTCCTCCACAGCGCGCGGGAGGGGCGCATCGTCATGGAGGGATGCCGGGGCAGCTCCGCCTGGGAGCGGCCCGGCCAGGCTGCCGAGCTCGCCGTGCGCACCAGGACCGGGGAATACACCGCGGAGGCGCTGAGCGTCGTCCGGACGGCCGGTGCGTCACCGCGCTGGGAGGTGACCGTCGCCCACACCGACGGACGCCGCTGGCAGGTCGAGGTGGCCCAGGCCGCGGGCCTGCCGCCCCACCCGGAGAGCTGCGGGGCGTCCGTTCTCGGTTCACCCGCGCGGATGGACGTGGTGGCGGTGCGCGAGGTGCGGGTGGCGACGGCACTGGCCGGCTGACCACGAGGCTCGTCGACCGGCTCGCATTCACATTGATCTGGAGATCCACGCCACCCCCGTCTAGGGCGGGCAGCCGTCCGCACGTACGGTCTGGGGTATGAGCCCCACTCCCCCCGCACGCCGCCTGCGCCTCGGCCTGCCCCGGCGAGTGTTCTCGCAGGTGCTGCTGATGCAGGTCGTGATCGCCGCGGGAGTCGCGGTGCTCGCGACCGGGCTGTTCCTCGCTCCCCTCAGCAATCAGCTGGACGACCAGGCGATGCGCCGTGCGCTCGCGATCGCGCAGACGACCGCGCAACTGCCCGACCTCGCGAAGGACCTGCGGGACACTCCCCCCGCGCCGAACGGCCCGGTGCAGCGGGAGGCGGAGCGGATCCGGAAGGCCACCAAAGCCGAGTACATCGTGGTGATGGACTGGCGGGGCGTGCGCTGGTCGCACACGGACCCGAAGCAGATCGGCGGCATCGTCTCCACCGACCCCGGCCAGGCCCTGGCCGGCAAGGAGGTCATGGAGATCGACAGCGGCACCCTGGGCCGCTCCGCCCGGGGCAAGGTGCCGCTGCGCGACAGCGAGGGCCATGTCGTGGGCGCGGTCTCGGTCGGCATCGCCTACGACAGCGTCCGGGCCCGTCTGATCCACGCCATCCCGGGGCTTCTCGCATACGCCGGGGGCGCCCTGGCCGTGGGCGCGCTGGCCGCGTGGGTCATCTCGCGGCGAGTCCAGCGGCAGACCAGGGACCTGGCCTTCTCCGACATCGCGGCGCTTCTGTCCGAACGCGAGGCGATGTTGCACGGCATCCGCGAGGGCGTCGTCGCCCTGGACCGCACCGGCCGCATCCGCCTCGTGAACGACGAGGCGCAGCGCTTGCTGGGCATCGGGGAGACGGTCGTGGGCCGCTCACCCGACGAGGCGCTCGGCACGGGCCGTACGGCCGACGTACTGGCCGGACGGGTCACCGGCACGGATCTGCTCACCGTGCGCGGCCAGCGGGTGCTGGTGGCCAACCGCATGCCCACCGACGACGGCGGCGCCGTGGCCACCCTGCGCGACCGCACCGAGCTGGAGCAGCTGGGCCGCGAACTGGACTCCACCCGAGGTCTGATCGACGCCCTGCGCGCCCAGGACCACGAGCACGCCAACCGTATGCACACGCTTCTCGGGCTGCTCGAGCTGGAGATGTACGACGATGCCGTCGAGTTCGTCGGCGAGGTGGTCGGTGACCACCGGGCCACCGCGGAACAGGTCACCGAACGGATCGAGGATCCGTTGCTCGCAGCCCTGCTGGTCGGCAAGGCGACCGTCGCGGCCGAGCGGGGCGTCGCCCTGTGGGTCTCGGACCGGACCCGGCTCCCCGACCGACTGGTCGACCCGCAGGGACTCGTCACGGTCGTGGGAAACCTGGTGGACAACGCCCTCGACGCGGTCGCCGGCAAGCCGCACGCGCGCGTGGAGGTCGAACTGCGCGCCGAGGGGCGTACGGCGATCCTCCGGGTGCGTGACACGGGGCCGGGCGTCCCGCCGGAACACCGGGAGTTGATCTTCACCTCGGGATGGTCTACGAAGAAGCCGCCGGCTCACCGTGAGCGGGGTATCGGACTCTCTCTGGTGCGCAGGCTGGCCGAACGGCAGGGTGGCAGCGCGACGGTCGGCGAGGCGCACGGCGGGGGCGCGGAGTTCACCGTCGTCCTGCCCGAGGCACTGGCCGAGCCGGGTCCCGAACCGGCCGTGCTGACCGTGCCGTCAGCTCCGCAGACCACCGAGAAGGAGTCGTGATGATCGAGGTCCTGGTCGTGGACGACGACATGAGAGTCGCGAAGGTCAACGCCGCCTACGTCGAGAAGGTGCCGGGCTTCCATGTCGCCGGTGAAGCCCACAGCGCGGCGGAAGCGCTGCATCAGCTGGAGACACTGCCCCGGCTGGACCTGGTGCTCCTGGACCATTACCTTCCGGACGCCACGGGACTCGCGGTGGTTCAGGAGATGCGGCGGCGCGGCGACCAGACCGACGTGATCATGGTGACGGCGGCCCGGGACGTCTCCACCGTGCAGGCGGCGATGCGGCACGGCGCACTGCAGTACCTGGTCAAGCCGTTCGCCTTCGCCGGCCTGCGCGCCAAGCTGGAGGCCTACGCGGAACTGCGCCGCACCCTGGACGGCGGCGGGGAGGCGGAACAGGCCGAGGTGGACCGCATTTTCGGGGCCCTGTCGGCCCCGTCGGAGCCCGATCTGCCCAAAGGGCACTCCCCCACCACCGCTGAGCTGGTCCGCCAGTCCCTGATGCACGCGAACGGGCCCCTGTCCGCCCAGGAGATCGCCGAGCGGACCGGGGTGAGCCGCCAGACCGCCCAGCGCTATCTGAAGCTCCTGGAGCGCACGGGACGGGCCAGGCTCACCCTCAAGTACGGCGACGCGGGCCGCCCGGAACACCGTTACGTGTGGGCGACCCGCGGCTAGGGCCGTCAGCCGCTTGGTCTTCCGAAGGCGGTGACGCCGTCCTGGTCACCGCACCGCAGGCACCGCCCTACGCCGCTCCCGCACCCGTCAGCGACCGCACCTCGGTCTCGGCATGCTTGGCCTCGTCCGGGACCTCCGCCGAGGTGACCGTGCCCAGCCAGCCCGCGAGAAAGCCTAGGGGAATCGAGACCAGGCCCGGGTTCTGCAACGGGAAGTACTGGAGGTCGATGCCCGGGAAAAGCGAGTCGGGGCTGCCTGAGACCACCGGGGACAGCACCACGAGCACCACAGACGGGATCAGGCCTCCGTAGACGGCCCAGACGGCGCCCCGTGTGGTGAAGCCCGGCCAGAAGAGGGAGTAGAGCAGCACCGGCAGGTTCGCCGACGCGGCGACGGCGAAGGCCAGGCCCACGAGGAACGCCACGTTGAGATCCCGCGCCAGCAGCCCGAGCGCGATCGCCACCGCGCCGACGCCGACAGCCGCGATACGGGCCACGGCCACCTCACTGCGCGGCTTGCCGCCCCGACGCCGCAGGGAGGCATACAGGTCGTGGGCCACGGATGCCGAGGACGCGAGCGTGATACCGGCCACCACGGCGAGGATCGTCGCGAAGGCGACCGCGGCCACGATCGCGAAGAGAACCGTCCCTCCGGTGGACCCCGCCCCACCTCCCAGATCGAGCGCCAGCAACGGAACCGCCGTGTTGCCGGCCACGCTCGACCCGCGCACCGCGTCCGGCCCGAGAATGGCGGCCGCGCCGAACCCGAGCACGATCGTCATGAGATAGAAGCCGCCGATCAGCCCGACAGCCCAGACGACCGAGCGGCGGGCAGCACGCGCCGTGGGGACGGTGTAGAAGCGCGACAAGATGTGCGGCAGCCCCGCCGTACCCAGCACCAACGCCAGCCCGAGACTCATGAAGTCGAAGCGGGCGGTCCAGTCCCCGCCGTACTTCAGCCCCGGTGCCAGGAACGCCGCTCCGTGCCCGCTGCGCTCGGCCGCCGTGATCAGCAGCCGGTCCACGTCGCCGTGGAAGCGCACCAGCACGAGGACCGTCAGCGCGACGGTACCCCCGAGCAGCAGGACCGCCTTGACGATCTGGATCCACGTGGTCGCCCGCATGCCTCCCAGCGACACGTAGATGACCATGAGCGCGCCCACCCCGATGACGGTCCAGGACCGCGCCGCGTCGCTCGTACCGCCGAGCAGCAGCGCCACCAGGCTCCCCGCGCCGACCATCTGCGCCACCAGGTACAGAACGGACACCGTCACCGAGGAGGTTCCCGCCGCGATCCTTACCGGCCGCTCCCTCATCCGGGACGCCACGACGTCGGCGAGCGTGAACCGGCCGCAGTTGCGCACCAGTTCGGCGACCAGGAACAGCACCACGAGCCACGCCACGAGAAACCCGACGACGTACAGCAGCCCGTCGTAACCGAACAGCGCGATGAGCCCGGTGACTCCCAGGAAGGAGGCGGCCGACATGTAGTCGCCCGCGATGGCAAAACCATTCTCCATGGGTGAGAAGAGCCGCCCGCCGGCGTAGAACTCCTCCGCCGAGCCACGCCTGTTGCGGCTGACCCATGTGGTGATCCCCAGCGTGACCGCGACGAACGCGCTGAAGAGCAGCAACGCCAGCGTCTGGTGTTCCCCCGTCACGATCTACCACCGCTCACACCACGCGTCAGTTCCTGTGTGTCCCAGCGCAGTTCGAGCGCGGCCCGGTCCCTGCGCAACCGCGCGTGCCGTGCGTACGCCCAGGTGAGCACAAACGTGGACAGGAACTGCCCCAGCCCCGCCACCATCGCCACGTTCACCGCTCCCGCGACGGGCCGCGCCATCAGCTCCGGCACTGTCGTGGCAGCCACGACATAGCCCACGTACCAGGCGAAGAAGGCCACGAACGCCGGCACCACGAACCTTCTGTACCGCCGCCGCACCTCCTGAAAGGCGGCACTGCGCTGTACTTCCAGGTACACATCGGCCGCCGCGGTCCGCGTCACGCCCTCTCCCGGCGCGGGCGGAACCAGCGCGTGGACCTGCGCCCCGTCGCCGGCCGACTCGCCCCAGCCGGAGGCGAGGGCGTCGTACCAGGGGTCGTCATACCTGAGCTGCCCTGCCTCCCCGGGCGGGAAAGGATCATGGCCGTCGAGAGGCTCGGCCCAACTCTCCTGGCCCGCTCCGCCGCCGCGGGGACGGCCCTTGCTTTGCTGCATGCCCAAGGATGGACAGAACGGGAAGATCCGCGACTCTTCTTCCCTTCGCTCTTCACCCCATCAGGTGACTAACCCGCTGGTGGCCGCACGAGTCCCTTCCCGAAGGCGTAACGCACCGCCTGTGCACGGTCCTTGAGTCCGGTCTTGGTGAAGAGGTTGTTGATGTGGGCCCCGGCGAGCACGGCCGCCAGCAGGACTCCTGCGGCGCAGGCCGCCGCCTTCCAGCCGCTCGCGTGGCTGTCGGAGAAGGCACCCCACAGCAGCCGTCCGGGGACGAGCGTCCGCACTCCGTGAGCGAGAAAGGGGTGTCGGCAGCGGGTGCCGCCGAGGCCTTCGACGCTACGGAAATCGCCGGGCCACGGGATCGGAGCCTGGGTGGATCACGGGTTGATTCCGGGCCGGGCGTCTCTCCACCCGGGGGTGGAGAGACGCCTTTCACGACCGGACGATTCACCAACGCTGCGGACGGTGACCAGGCCCTCAAGTCGCACCGGCGAGGGCCCGTCGTACGAGGAGCTCGTCGGACCAGTCGCCTCACGCGGGCCGGACGCAGGCACCGACCTGGTGGTTGCTCTCACCCGGCCCTACCCGGCTACCGCCCGAGGCAGCGGCTACGCGTCGATCCGTGACCGGTCCAGCGTGGCCGCCGAGTTGGAGATGAACTCCTTGCGCGGTGCCACGTCGTTGCCCATCAGCAGATCGAAGACCTGTTCGGCGGCCTCCAGGTCGGAGAGGTTGATCCGGCGCAGGGTGCGGTGACGCGGGTCCATCGTCGTCTCGGCCAGCTGGTCGGCGTCCATCTCACCGAGGCCCTTGTAGCGCTGGATCGAGTCCTTGTAGCGGATGCCCTTGCTCTGGAACTCCATCAGCTTGTCGCGCAGTTCGCGGTCCGAGTACGTGTAGACGTACTTGTCCTGCCCCTTCTTCGGCTGGACGATCTCGATGCGGTGGAGGGGCGGCACCGCCGCGAAGACCCGGCCGGCCTCGACCATGGGCCGCATGTAGCGGTGGAACAGCGTCAGCAGCAGAGTGCGGATGTGCGAGCCGTCGACGTCGGCGTCGGTCATCATGATGATCTTGCCGTAGCGCGCGGTGTCGATGTCGAACGTCCGCCCCGAGCCGGCCCCTATGACCTGGATGATCGCGCCGCACTCGGCGTTCTTCAGCATGTCCGTCACGGACGACTTCTGGACGTTGAGGATCTTGCCGCGGATCGGCAGCAGCGCCTGGAACTCGGAGTTCCGGGCGAGCTTCGCCGTGCCGAGCGCGGAGTCGCCCTCGACGATGAACAGCTCGCTGCGATCGACGTCGTCGCTGCGGCAGTCGGCCAGCTTGGCCGGCAGCGAGGAAGACTCCAGGGCCGTCTTGCGGCGCTGCGCGTCCTTGTGCTGCCGGGCGGCGATGCGCGTACGGGCCGCGGCGACGGCCTTCTCCATCACGACACGGGCCTGTTGTGCGGCGTCCCGCTTCGTGGACGTCAGGAATGCCTTGAGTTCCTTCGTGACCACGTTGTTCACGATGCGGCGAGCAGCCGAGGTCCCGAGGACCTCCTTGGTCTGGCCCTCGAACTGCGGCTCGGCGAGGCGCACGGTGACGACCGCGGTCAGGCCCTCCAGGGCGTCGTCCTTGACGATGTCGTCCTCGGCGACGCGAAGGAGCTTCTTGGTGCGCAGCACCTCGTTCATCGTCTTGGCGACGGCCTGCTCGAAGCCGGCGACGTGGGTGCCGCCCTTGGGCGTGGCGATGATGTTGACGAACGAGCGAAGCGTCGTGTCGTAGCCCGTCCCCCACCGCAGTGCGATGTCGACGCCGAGCTCGCGGGTGACCTCGGTGGGCGTCATCTGGCCGTGGTCGTCCAGGACGGGCACGGTCTCCTTGAAGATGCCCTGCCCGGAGAAGCGGAGCACGTCGCAGACCGGCTTGTCGTTCGCCAGGTACTCGCAGAACTCGCTGATGCCGCCGTCGAAGCGGAAGGACTCCTCGCCCTTGCTGCCGCCCTCGCCGAGCCCGAACTCGTCGCGCACGACGATGGTCAGGCCGGGCACCAGGAACGCGGTCTGGCGGGCGCGCTGGTGCAGCGTCTCCAGGTTGAGCTTGGCGTCCTTGAGGAAGATCTGGCGGTCGGCCCAGTACCGCACGCGCGTGCCGGTGCGGGTCTTCGGGATCTTCTTGGCCTTGCGCAGGCCGCCCTTGGCCTCGAACTTGGCGTCGGGGCCGTTCCCGGCGAAGGCTCCGGGCACCCCGCGCCGGAAGCTGATCGCGTGGGTGTGCCCACCGCGGTCCACCTCGACGTCCAGGCGGGCGGACAGGGCGTTCACCACGGAGGCGCCGACGCCGTGCAGACCGCCGGAGGCGGCGTAGGAGCCGCCTCCGAACTTGCCGCCGGCGTGCAGCTTGGTCATGACGACCTCGACACCGGAGAGGCCGGTCTTGGGCTCGACGTCGATCGGGATGCCCCGGCCGTTGTCCCGGACCTCGACCGAGCCGTCGTCCTGGAGGATCACCTCGATGTGGTCGCAGTACCCGCCCAGGGCCTCGTCGACGGAGTTGTCGATGATCTCCCAGACGCAGTGCATCAGGCCACGGCTGTCGGTCGACCCGATGTACATACCCGGGCGCTTGCGCACGGCCTCGAGCCCCTCGAGGACGAGCAGGTGCCGCGCGGTGTAGTTGGATCCGTCCCGGTCTGCTCCTGCCAGCAGAGCTGTGGACGGCACGGACGTCTCGGCGGTCACGCGGTTCGCTCCTCGCTGAATTTCGGATGGGGCCCTCGTGGGTAAGGGCACGGCTTCAGTCACCGGTGAGAGGGTACCGAGGCCTGGTAGAGCCGTTGTAACGCCACCCTCGTCGAAAACTCACACTAGTCCACACTCGCATACGTGTTCGATCCCTCGATGGAGTGAAGTACACATCACGTTCCCTTCCAGGCATGAACCATTTAGGCTCCGGGCACGTCCTCATGAACAACCGGCAACCCAGCCGGGAGGACCGACCACCGATACAACGCGAAGCCCCGTAAGACACATAGACACGCAATACGGCACATTCGCCGCCAACCGGCAGCAGACAGCCGCCTCGCAAAGATTCTTTCGAGGAAAAGCCACGAGCGGGAACGTTTTGGGGCTGGTTGGATGTTGACCCTGGTACGACAGCTCGTCGAGCTAGAGAAGAGGCGACGTGACTACTGTTCTGACCCCCGCGAGCCCGCTGACGGCCGCTGATCGCTGCGACCGCTGCGGCGCCCAGGCGTACCTGCGCGTCGTCCTGCTGAGCGGCGGAGAACTGCTCTTCTGCGCCCACCACGGGCGCAAGTTCGAGCCGGAACTCAAGAAGATCGCCGCTGAGATACAGGACGAGACGGAGCGGCTCACGTCCGCTCCCGCGAACGCCTCCGAAGAAGAGCGCTGACACCTCGCGTCCGACGACGAGCCAGCCCGGCACAGGCCGGTGGACGGGCGGCTGCCTCTGGTCACCAGAGGCAGCCGCCCGTCCACGTCCGCCGACCCGGCACAGGCTCGACTCGGCACAGACTCCGCCGGGCGCTTCAGACACCTGCGGAAGTCGACCGCGCCCAGCCGAGCGTCCGCATGATCTCGGACACACGCATGTACACCCCGGGGTTGCCGGCCCGACCACAGCCGATCCCCCAGGACACGAGTCCGATCAACCGCCCCTGGGCCACCAGCGGCCCTCCGCTGTCACCCTGGCAGGAGTCCCGGCCTCCCTCCGCCTCCCCGGCGCACACCATGCTCGTGGCGTCGTAGGTGCCGTCGGAACCGCCCGGATACGCCTCCTCGCAGAGCGCATCGGGGAGCACGCGCACACGTGCGGCCCGCAGACTGTCCGGGTAATCGCCGGCGCCCGATGTGTCACCCCAGCCGTAGACCGTCGCGGTCCCGCCTGCCGTGTACGCAGGGTCCCCGTGGGCCGCCATGGTGATGACCGAGTCCGCTTGGAGGGGTTCGGCGACAGTGAGCACGGCGAAGTCCCCGTCGTTGCTGTCCCCGTCGTAGGCCGGGTTCACCCATGTGCGGCGCACGGCGATCTCCTGGCCGCCGCGGCCCGCGAGCAGGTCCGTGCGTCCGGCTATGACCTTGAGGTCCCGTACGCGCTCCAGTGGCACGCCCAGAATGTTCTCGTCCAGGCAGTGGGCCGCGGTGAGGACGGTCGTGCGGCCGACCGCCACGCCGCCGCAGAACTGACCCGCTCGCGTACCCCCGAACCGGTCACGACTGGACAGGGCCACCGTCCACGGGCTCTGGGATATCTCGACGGGGAATCCACCTATGACCACACTGTCGGCGGCCACAGGGGCACTGGAGCCCATTGAGAGGGCTGGTACCGCGGCCGCCAGGGCCAGCGGCAGGAACAGAGCTCGTGCCAGACGACGACGCATTCGCACTCCTCACTCCGTGGTGTCCATGCGACACCCAGAGTGATCCACCGCGCCTCACCCCGCACCCGCGCCCGGGCGCACGGCAAAGGCCCGGTCCCCCCCAGAGGAACCGGGCCTTCCGTTGTCGTACGACCTCGCTCAGTCGAGGTAGTCGCGCAGCACCTGAGAACGGGACGGGTGGCGCAGCTTCGACATGGTCTTGGACTCGATCTGGCGGATCCGCTCACGGGTGACGCCGTAGACCTTGCCGATTTCGTCGAGGGTCTTCGGCTGACCGTCGGTGAGGCCGAAGCGCATCGAGACGACGCCCGCCTCACGCTCGGACAGGGTGTCCAGGACAGAGTGCAGCTGCTCCTGCAGGAGCGTGAAGCTGACCGCGTCGGCGGGAACGACAGCCTCGGAGTCCTCGATGAGGTCACCGAACTCGCTGTCGCCGTCCTCGCCCAGCGGGGTGTGCAGTGAGATGGGCTCGCGGCCGTACTTCTGGACCTCGATGACCTTCTCGGGGGTCATGTCGAGTTCCTTGGCCAGCTCCTCCGGGGTGGGCTCGCGGCCCAGGTCCTGGAGCATCTGGCGCTGCACACGCGCGAGCTTGTTGATGACCTCGACCATGTGCACCGGGATACGGATGGTGCGGGCCTGGTCGGCCATGGCGCGGGTGATCGCCTGACGGATCCACCAGGTGGCGTACGTGGAGAACTTGTAGCCCTTGGTGTAGTCGAACTTCTCGACCGCGCGGATCAGACCGAGGTTGCCCTCCTGAATGAGATCCAGGAAGAGCATGCCGCGGCCGGTGTAGCGCTTGGCCAGGGAGACCACCAGACGGAGGTTGGCCTCCAAGAGGTGGTTCTTGGCGCGGCGGCCGTCCTCGGCGATGATCTCCAGCTCGCGCTTGAGCTTCGGGGCCAGCTTGTCGGCGTTCGCCAGCTTGTCCTCGGCGAACAGACCGGCCTCGATGCGCTTGGCGAGCTCGACCTCCTGCTCGGCGTTGAGCAGGGGGACCTTGCCGATCTGCTTGAGGTAGTCCTTGACCGGGTCGGCGGTGGCACCGGCGGCGGCGACCTGCTGGGCAGGCGCGTCGTCCTCGTCCTCGTCGGAGAGTACGAAGCCCGCGTTCTCGGGGGTGGCCTCGGGCTCCTCGCCGGCCTTGCCGGGGGCTGCCTCCTCGAGCACTTCCTCCTCGAGGATCTCGGCGTCGTCCTTCTTGGCGCTGGTCTTCTTGGCCGCGGTCTTCTTGGCGACGGTCTTCTTCGCGGCCGCCTTCTTGGCGGTCGTCTTCTTGGCAGCCGCCTTCTTGGCGGGCGCCTCCTCCTCGACGGCGGGTTCGGCGGTGGACGCCGCCGGCGTGGCGGTGGCGGTGGCCTTCCGGGTGGTCACCGCCTTGGCCGCGACCGTCTTGGTGGCGGTGCGCTTGGCGGGGCTCTTCGCTGCGACGCTCTTTCGGGTGCGCTTGGGCTCTGCGGCACTGACCATCAGCGTCACACCCTCTTCCTCGAGGATCTGGTTGAGGCTGCGCAGTACGTTCTTCCACTGAGTGGCCGGAATCTGGTCAGCTTCGAAGGCCCGACGCACGTCATCGCCGGCGATCTGCCCCTCAGCCTTTCCCCGCTCAATGAGCGCCATGACAGAGACGGACTCGGCGATCTCCGGCGGGAGCGTACGGGATGTGCTGGCCGACACGAACAACCTCTCGGAACGTTGGAAAACGGCTTCCGGCCCCGTCCGGTGTGGACTGGAGCCGACCGCCGGCTTGGGGATGGGCCGACGGCGCGGGCGGGGGCCGGGAAGATGCACAGCGCCGTGAACGACGTCCGTATTCCCTCCGCGGCTGTCACCTCTTAGGTCATCGCGTTCTCCCCACGAGCGTTACGCCGAATCTGCGTGGCCCGAGTCACACCCCGTAAGCGAACAAAAACGGTCGAACATGGATAGAACGGGTCACATGCGGTATCGCCCCGACCGCGCCACCGGGTATCGACCCCTTCGCGCCGTCGGACCCCGCAGGATCACAAGGATCCCACGGGGTCCGACGGGAGGCGGATCACCGATCAGGCACTGCCACAGGAGGGGGGTGGCACACCCGGCCGCGCCGCCCGCGGAACGCGGTCAGTGCTCGCGCGGGGCGGGCACCACCCGTTCCACCTCGGGGTGGACCATGAGGAGTTGACGCATGGCCGCCTCGGCCGCCGCTCCGTCACCGGCGGCGAGGGCGTCGCAGATGCGGCCGTGGTGCCCCAGGGAGGTCTCGTTCGGCCGGTCACAGCCCGTGACCGGGCTGCCCGAGACCTGCAGGGCCGCGGACACGATGCCGGACAGATGCTCCAGCATGCGGTTACCCGCGACCTGGATCAGCAGCGAGTGGAACTCGGAGTCGGCGCGGGAGAACGTGAGCGCATCACCCTGAGCCATCGCGTGCCCCATGATCTCGACCATGTCCGCAAGGCGCTGCTGGACGTCCTCGCGACCGTGGCCGGCGGCGAGGCGGGCGGCGAGCGGCTCGATCGTCCACCGCAGCTCGCTCAGCTCGCGGCGCTGGTCGTCGCGCTGGGGCCCGAAGGCCCGCCACTCGATGATGTCCGGATCGAGGAGGTTCCAGTCGCTGACGGGGCGCACGCGCGTGCCGACGTTCGGACGGGCGCTCACCAGACCCTTGGCCTCCAGGACGCGGAGCGACTCGCGGACGACGGTGCGGGAGACCTCGAATCGCTGACCGATCTCCTCGGGCACCAGCGGCCGATCGGCGCCCAGGTCGCCGGAGACGATCATCTGACCCAGCTGTTGAACGAGTTGTCCGTGCAGCCCGCGTCCGCGGCTGCCCGCGGCACGGCGGCCCACACGGCCCAGCTCGGGGTCTCCGCCGTCCCAGGCAGGGATCCCAACGCGGTCGGCGGCGGGCGCCTCGGCGTACGGGTAGCGGTCGAGTTCGCCCGGGCTCGCGAGGCCGGAGTCAGCGGAGCGGGCGGCGGTCATCATGGTGTGCGCAAGGGTACTCACGCATCATTTGTCGGCGCCGCTTCCAACTCCCTTGAGGTCTTTGGTGAAAAGCACACGAAAGGGTGATCGCTCACCCCGTCGCAATTGACGCCTTATCGGAAAGAAATGGGCGCTCTGCGGGGAGTTGTGCGCATGGCCGGACTAAGGGTTACGGACAGTCGTCACCGGAATCTGCTGCGCAGGGTGGTGAGCAGATACGTGCAGAGCAGCGCGGCCAGCGACAACGTCAGTGCGCCGGCCACGGGTTGGGACATCACCTTGAGCGCGGCCTCCAGGTAGCGCTCTCCCCCGAAGGGCCACCGTGGCAGGAGCGTCTCTCGCAGTCGCACGGGGAGCCCGGCCGCGGTTCGCACAGACGGACCGTTCACGAGCCTGTGCACGACGGGTACGACGAGGAGGGGGACGGCGGTCACGGCGGCGAGCCCGGCCGTGGTGGACCGGAAGACACCTGCGGCGAGTACACCGGCCCAGGCGCAGCCGACCACGAGCCCGATCCAACTCGTCATCAGCAGGAACCAGTCAGCGGGAACCTGTGCGAGCTCCCGTCCGTAGACGAGATACAGCACTTCGGCGTCGCAGCCGACGGTGAGGACGGCCAGCATCAGCGCGGTGATCGAGGAGACGAGCAGTTTGGCGGCCAGCAGCCCCAGCCGGCGGGGCACAGTGCCGCGGTCCGCCGCCAGGGCGGGGTGGCGGAACTCGTCGCCGAAGGCCAGCGCGCCCAGCAGGCCCGCGCCGAGCGCCGCGGGCGGCAGGGGCAGCTCCTGCGGCCACGCGGCCAGCAGGCGCGGCTGCGGGGTGTGCCCGATGCGTGCGAGCGCTACGGCAGTCACGGCGGACACGGCAAGTACGACGGCCCCGGTCAGGAACCCGGTGCCGATCCCGGTGGCACGGCGGATCTCGTAGCGGAGTGGGCGGAGCGGGCTGGGGGCGGGACGGACGGAGATGGGGGGCGGCAGAGGAGGCAGCGCGTCGGGCGTGCGAGCGGTCAGGGCACCTGTCGGCTGCGGCGCCCGTGGCCGGGACGGCGCGGTCGCTGCCGGAGAGCCGTCGTCTGATCGGCCGGCCGGGGAGAGTTCCAAGAGCTCGTGCAGCTCGGCGTCGGGCAGCTGCGGTTGCCCGAAGGACAAGGACGGCTGACTGGTGACCGGCTCCCTTGCGTGGGAGAGGGATCCCGGCTCGAGTACGGGGCACGGCTCGGCTGTGGGGGCCGGGGGGTCCGTTGCGGAGAGCTTCGACGGGCCGCCGGACGATGCCGACTCTTCGGACCTGGGCGCAAGGGCCGTCCCGTGTGTGTCCGTGACGCGCGCCGGCTCGGCCAGGATCGCGTCGCGCGGCCCGCTTGCGTGAGCGAGACCCGCACCGGGTCCCATGTCCCCGATCTCGTCGGCGAGTTGGTGAACGACGATGCCGTGGCGAAACGCGATCTCGCCGATGTCCGCGCAGGTACCGCCGTACACCGAAAGGCGGTTGCCGCCCTCTCGGACGACTTCGACGGAGCGCTGCGAGGTGCGGGCCTGCTTGGCCAGGAGAGCTGCAAGACGGGCCGCGTGCGGACTCCGCACTGCCACACGGGGGCGCAGGCGCGTACGCGCGAACTCCGCGGCCTCCTGATCGGCCACGAGCCTGCCCTGTTCCAGGGTGACGACGCGATCGGCGGTGCGCGCAGCCCCCTTGGGGTCGGCCGTGGTGAACAGGACCGTGCCGCCCTGGGCCGCGTATGCGCGCAGCATGCCGTGCAGCCAGTCGCTCTCACGGGTGGAGAGTCCGTCGGCCGGGTCGTCGAGGACGAGGGTGTGCGGGTCGGCCAGGAGAACGCAGGCCAGGCCGAGGCGCCGGTCCATGCCGCGGGAGAGGGTGCCGAGGCGCTCCTCGCGCAGGCTCACGAGCCCGACCGCCTCGAGCACTTCGTCGGAGCGCCGAACCGGAACCCCCGCGGCTGCGCACAGCATGCGCAGATGACCTCGGACCGTGCGGGCGGGATGCCCGGGCACGTCGCCCAGCAACACACCGACCTCGCGCGAGGGGTGGGCGATGCGGTGCAGCGGACGCCCCCGGAAGTGGGTGATGCCGCGACCCTGTTGGAGTTCGAGCATCAGTCTGAGAACCGTCGTCTTGCCGGCGCCCGGTGCTCCGAGCAGCGCGGTGATGCGGCCCGCCTGCGCCTCGAACGAGACGTCGTCGGCTGCGGGCGGGAGCTCTTTGCGGGGGTTGCTGGTCAGTCCGAAGGCCTGGATCACTCACAGCAAGATAGCGCGCTATGTCCGTTTTTTCGGGCACCCCAGGGCCTTACCGAGGTCCGCCTCGGGAAGGACCAACACCCGTGACCGGGCTGCGGCCGGGTCACGGCGCCGCCCGCGCCCGGCCGGCCACTCACACCTCGGGGCGCAGCATCGGGGGGTTGAGCAGCGTCGCGCCACCGGCGCGGAAGAGCTGGGCCGGGCGTCCCCCCTGGCGGGTCGTCGTCCCACCCGTGGGAACCAGGAAGCCGGGCGTGCCTGTGACCTTGCGGTGGAAGTTGCGCGGGTCGAGCGCGACCCCCCACACCGCCTCGTAGACACGGCGCAGTTCCCCGACGGTGAACTCGGGTGGGCAGAAGGCGGTGGCCAGTGATGAGTACTCGATCTTGGAGCGGGCGCGCTCCACTCCGTCCGCCAAGATCTGCGCATGGTCGAAGGCGAGCGGCGCGACCGGCTCGGCCTCACGCCCGTAACCGCCCTGCTGCAACAGTTCCTCGACCGGGGCCCAGCGCGCGTTGCTGGCGTCTCCGCCCGCTCTGGGCGGGGGCAGATCGGGAGCGAGGGCGAGGTGGGCGACGCTGACGACACGCATCCGGGGATCCCGCTTGGGGTCTCCGTAGGTGGCGAGCTGCTCCAGGTGCGCGCCGTTGTCCTGAGCCGGGACGGACGGGTCGTGGACGCGCAGACCTGTCTCCTCCTCCAGCTCGCGCGCCGCGGCCTGCGCCAGATCTTCGTCGGCCCGTACGAAGCCGCCGGGCAGCGCCCAGCGCCCTTGGAACGGCGGTTCCCCCCTGCGCACCGCCAGCGCACACAGGGCATGGCGGCGCACGGTCAGCACGACCAGGTCCACGGTGACGGCGAAGGGCGGAAACGCTGACGGGTCGTAGGGCATGCGGCGATCATAGTCGTCTGCCTGACGATAAACACCTCCTTCGCCGGTCCGTCCGCCTAGTGATCCGCTTCGGTCCGCTTATGGACTCAGCTGCCTGAATCTGGTCATGAAGTGGCACATCGCTGCACGTCACACCCCCAGTTGCAGTCCGTCGGCCGCCTCCTCGACCATGGCCAGGCCGAGTCGGCCGACCCGCACGGAGAATGGGGCACCCGCCACGCGCAGTCCCGTGAAACCGATCTCCCCGAGGGGTGCGCTGCGCACGGGGCGCAGGGTGACCGTGCCTGCCGGGGCATCGGGGCGGATGCCGGCGAGGGTGGTCAGCAGCATGACTCCGGCTGCCGCCGCTGTGGCCGCAGGACGGCAGGCTGCCGGGTGTGGTAGCGGAGCGCTTCCTTCCGTGCGCTGCTCCCCGGCGTACATCTCGGGCAGCCGGTAGGCAAAGGTCTCGGCGGCCGCGAGCACGCCGCGCACCAGTGAGCCGGCCTCCTTCTCGTAGCCCGCGGCGGCGAGTCCCGCGACGGCGAGGGCTGTCTCCTGGGTCCGTACTGCTCCCGCGCGGTGGCCGAACGGATTGAATCCCGCTTCCTTCGAGCCCAGTCCGCGCAGGCCCCAGCCCGAGTCCATGACGGGGCTTCCGAGCAGCCGGGCCAGGTGCTCGGTCCGGACCTTGTCGAGCAGGCCGGGCGCCAACTCACCACCGCCCAGCAGGCCTGTGTCGAGGAGGTGCACTGCAGCGACGCCCAGGTGAGGCACCGGGCTGCCGTCCGGGGCACGTGCCGCGGCGGGCCGGCCGCCTCCCAGGTCCTCGACCCAGAAGTGCTCCCGGAAGGCGGTCCGCAGGGTCTGCGCCCACTCCCGGAGCGCCGCTGCCCCTGTCCGGCCACAGGCGTCGAGCAGGTCGGCTCCGAGCAGTGCGGCACGGTGGGCGTGCGCCTGTGTCTCGCAGCGGACGGGCCCTCCCGGGTTCGGGTCGCGCAGGTAGGTACCGTCGCCCACGGTGTCTTGCAGCCAGGTCAGGCAGCGCTCGGCGGCGGGCAGCAGTGCCTCCGTCTCCTGGTCGGGAAGTCCCCAGCGGCGGGCCTCTGCCAGCAGGGCGGGGAAGAGCAGCGTGGCCTCCGTGCCGGTGCACTGCGGCGGAAGGTACGGCCCGGCGTCCCGTCTGGGACCGGGGATCATTCCGGACTGCGGTCCAGGTCCGGTGAGTTGGGTCCGCGCGAGGATCCGCAGCGTTCCCGCGGCAAGGCCGGTTCCCAGCGGCAGCACCATCCGGGCGGCGGCCAGCGCGTCGGCGGGAGCCAGACCGCAGCGCCAGGGTGCCCCGGCCGCGAGGTGGGTGTCGGCGGGGTGCGCTGAGTCACGCAGGAGGAGGGCCTGGAGGTCCTCGATACTCGTCCGCAGGAGGGTGGGGACTCTCGGGTCGTCGCCCTCCGCACACGCGGCGGCCAGCGGGCTGGTCGCCGCTCGTCCCACGGCTCGGAGGGGCCCCGCGCAGTCCGGCCGCACCCGCAGCTCGACGGTTCTGCTGCCCCCCGGTGGCAGGTCGAGCTCCCACCGCAGCAGCCCGGCCGAGGCCAGGGCGTCCGAGGGAGGCGGTTCGGCCGTTACGGAGGCGTTGCCGGTGGCGCTGGACCAGCGCAGGCCGGAGCCGTGGACACTTGCGGGGAGTCCGGGGCCCGCACTGCCGGAGGCGATCGTGCCGAGGTCGGCCAGGTCAGTGCCCAGGATGATCTCGACCGGCAGCCGCAGGGTGCGCGGAGCCGCGCTGTGCAGGGTGACCCGCTCCGTGCCGTCGGCGAAGCGGTTACGCTCCACGATCACGTCAGGGTCCGGGCCCGTATGCGGTGACGTACGGAGTGTGCCCACGAACCGGGCACGGTCGGCCGAGGCCATGCGGGCCTGTACCGCGAGCGGTTCTCGTCCGGCGACCCGGATCTCGCACCGGGAGAGCACGCGGCGGCCTGCACGGTAGAAGCCCTCCAGTCCGCGGCCGGTCAGCTGCCCGTCCTCGGTTGAGATGGCCAGGCCGGGAAGGGCGACACAGATCATTGCGGTGTGGGCGGGGGGCAGGTCGGCGGACCAGCGCAGTCCGGGGATCGTTGCACCCCGGGGCGGGGGTGTGGATGAGTGCCCCAAGGGTGACGGTGTCCGCCCTTGAGCAAAGGGCGATGAGGCCGGGCCGCATCCCGGACCCGTGCCAGGGCGACGGCTCTGGCCCGACCACCGTGGCAACGAACGGCCCGGGCCCGACGGCGAGGGCGGACGCCAGTCGGCGCCGAGGGGTGCAGAGGGGTAGGACGTGCTGCCGGGGAACCTCGGCCCGTAACCGTCGACATGTGCAGCCGGTCGCGGAGGGACAACCTGGTCCCCTGCTCGCGGTACCCGGCCCCCGGGCGGGCCGAGGCCCGACCCGAGGGGCAGTGGGGGGCCACCCTGGGGGCGGCGGTCGTCGGCGGCGGGCGGAGTCGGCTGGTGCATGGGACGGCTTCCTCTGCGCTCGGTGCGCCAAGATCGAGTTCGGCGCGGGTGCCGGAGGGCTCCGACGGAGCAGGGGCGGTGCGGCCTCACGGCCCGTCCGGCCGTTCCGCCACTCAGGTGAACGCTGCGAGCGTCCTGCGGGTCACGCCCGTGCTCCGGCCCCATGGCGTTGAGGCCACCCGCAGGAAGCTCACTCCTCACCGCGCACGCCGTGGCCGGACTGCACACCGTCCTCGCCCCTGTCCTGGCCAGGCATGGAGGCCTTCTTCGGTGCACGCGCACGCGCGCCGCCCGTTCGTACACTGCCGGGCCGGGCGGTACCCGCCGTTGTCGCACAGCCTGGGCGACCACCGGATTCGGTAGCACCCGCAGGGGGTGAGGTGGCCGCAGGGTGTGAGGTGGCCGCAGAACGTGTGGTGCCAGCGGGACGTGTGGCGCCTGCCGGTGCGCGTCGGCCGGTGGTGCGGGATCCGCCGTCACGGTCGGCCTCGCGGGTACCGCCGGATGCTGCGCCGGTGGTGGCGGCCGGACGAGTGCGGCGGCGACGGCGGGACGGCGCCCCCGATCGAGAGGGCTTTGCGTGCGGCTCGGACTCGGGTGGCACGGTCGCCGGTGAGGAGTTGCCGGATGGTCCGAGCCGGGGCGCCGCTGCTTGAGAGGGTTTGCCATGGGGCTCGGTCTCGGTCGCCGCGGTGGTGTCGCGTCCGGCGGACTCGGTACTGTCCGCCCGCCTTTCCAGGTCGGCGGCCGCACGCCCACGGTCTTCCCGCTCCGCCCGAAGGCACCTGCGGATCGACTCCGGGTCGAGGCCTTCGTTGCAGGCCTGGTGCAGGAGGCGGGCGAAGAGGTAGTCGGGATCGGCGCCCAAGGCCATGGCAAGGGCTTCACGAGCCTCGAGTTCGTCGCCGGCGGACCAGGCGACCCAGCCGGCGAGGGTGAGCGGCGCAGCGGCGTGTTCACCGTAGGGCCCGACACAGCGACGGGCGAGGGTCCGCCAGAGGCGTAGGGCGCGTGCGGCTTCGTCGCCCTCCATCCACGCGGCGGCCCGGTCGCGGGTGGCTCGGTCCTGGAGGCCGAGGATCAGCCGGGCGGCCTCGTCGTAGCCGAGCAGTTCGTCGTCGCGAAGATCCGCCAGGAGCATGCCGGAAACCGGCCGTGCCTCGGCGAAGCGGTCCAGGATCCTGCCGGCCAGTTCCAGCGTCTCGTCGGCCACGATGGCGCGGCCCGCGTCGTCCAGGATTTTCGGCACCAGCGCCATGCTGGCGGTGTCCAGGGCGGCCTCCTGCTCGATGGCCGCGGCGTTCTCCCAGGGCAGCAACCGGGCCCGGAGCTCCCGCAGCGTGCCGCGCACCTGGATCCCGGCGTAGGTGGCGGCTGCGGCCAGCACGGAGGTTCCGGGGAGGCCCATGGGGGCTCCTTCGGAGGAGCAACATGCCTCGTTGTCACAGCAGTACGACCAGTAGCGGCCATCCGAGATGCACAGTGCCTCGACGACCACCACGTCCAGGGAACCGCACTCGACGCGCAGCCTCTGGGCCAGGGGCCGCAGCCGCTCCATCACCTGGCGGCCGGTCTGTCCTTTCTCCGGTTCCTGGCACAGGAAGGCGACCATCGACTCGGGCCGGGCTCCTCGGCGTTCGCTGCCCGTCACGAGGCCCTGGGACAGCTGCCGGGCTGCTGAGGGCCAGTCGTCCGCGTTCGCGGGGATACCGAGCCGGGCCCGGCCTCCGAACCGCCCGCGTCCGTTGCTGTCGTGGAGTGCGACCAGGACGATGCTGTCTTCGGGGCGGTATCCGAGCAGGTACGGCAGGGCGTCGGCCAGCTCGGCCGGCGTGCGCAGGGTGACCTGGTGCTCACCTGCGTGACCGGCGCACGGCGGGCTGGAGGTGTGCAGCCCGGACGGGTCGTTCCCCTTCTTCTCCTGTTTGCTGTTCGTGTGCCCGTTCTGCGTCTCGGGCCCGGTGATGTCACCGTTCTCAGAGGATCCGGTCGTTTCGCTGTGGTTCGTCATGCGAAGACGATCTCGCGGAACCCAAACCTCCGCTTGAGCCTGTGGATAAGTCTGGTCAGGGACGCGTCATCCACAGCCATTGCGTCCACAGGTCTCGGTGCACGGCTCCGGATGTCAGTGCCGTCCTGTTGTATGGAACGCATGGAGCACACGAGCAACGCGGAACTCCGGGCGGCCGCCGACGCCGTTCTCACCCGTCTCGTCGGGGACGTCTCGGGAGAGGCCCGGCTGCGCGAGGACCAGTGGCTGGCGATCGAGGCGCTGGTCGCCGACAGACGCCGTGCCCTTGTCGTCCAGCGCACGGGCTGGGGCAAGTCCGCGGTGTACTTTGTGGCGACCTCGCTGCTGCGGGCGCGGGGCAGCGGTCCCACCGTGATCGTGTCCCCACTGCTCGCGCTCATGCGAAACCAGGTCGAGGCGGCGGCCCGGGCCGGCATCCACGCCCGGACCATCAACTCCTCCAACACCGAGGAGTGGGATGCCGTTCAGGACGAGATCGCCGCGGGCAAGGTGGACGTCCTGCTGGTGAGTCCCGAACGGCTCAACAATCCGGACTTCCGTGACCAGGTGCTCCCTCGGCTCGCGGCCGCCACCGGGCTCCTGGTGGTGGACGAGGCCCACTGCGTCTCCGACTGGGGCCACGACTTCCGCCCGGACTACCGCAGGCTGCGCACCATGCTCGCCGATCTCCCGTCCGGGGTGCCGGTGCTCGCGACCACCGCCACGGCCAATGCGCGCGTGACCGCCGACGTGGCTGAGCAGCTCGGCACCGGCGGCAGCTCGGACGCCCTCGTCCTCAGGGGCCCGCTGGACCGGGACAGCCTGAGCCTGAGCGTGCTGCGCCTGCCGGACTCCGCGCACCGGATGGCATGGCTCGCCGAGCACCTCGACGAGTTGCCTGGGTCCGGAATCATCTACACCCTGACCGTGGCCGCCGCCGAAGAGGTCACCGCCTTCCTCCGGCAGCGCGGCCACACGGTCTCGTCGTACACGGGCAAGACGGAGAACGCCGATCGTCAGCAGGCCGAGGAGGATCTCCTCGGCAACAAGGTGAAGGCGCTGGTCGCCACCTCGGCGCTCGGTATGGGCTTCGACAAGCCCGACCTGGGCTTCGTGGTGCACCTGGGCTCGCCCTCCTCGCCCATTGCCTACTACCAGCAGGTGGGCCGCGCGGGACGTGGCGTGGAGCATGCCGAGGTGCTCCTGCTCCCGGGCAAGGAGGACGAGGCGATCTGGAAGTACTTCGCTTCGCTCGCCTTCCCCCCGGAAGACCTGGTGCGCCGTACGCTCGATCTCCTCGCGCAGGCGGAGAAGCCCCTGTCGTTGCCCGCCCTGGAGCCTTTGGTGGAGCTGCGCCGCTCCCGGCTCGAGACCATGCTCAAAGTCCTCGACGTGGACGGGGCGGTCAAGCGCGTCAAGGGCGGCTGGATCGCGACCGGGCAACCGTGGGCCTACGACACCGAGCGGTACGCCTGGGTGGCGCGTCAGCGAGAGGCCGAGCAGCAGGCCATGCGCGCGTACACGTCGACGACGGGTTGCCGCATGGAGTTCCTGCAGCGCCAGTTGGACGACGAGGCGGCCAAGCCGTGCGGTCGCTGCGACAACTGCGCCGGTCCGCGCTTCACCGCCGACACGTCCGAGGAGGCGCTCGATGCCGCGCGCGTGGACCTGGGCCGGGCAGGTGTCGAAGTGGAGCCCCGGCGGATGTGGCCCACCGGGCTGCCGGCGATCGGAGTGGAGCTCAAGGGACGCATCCCCGCCGACGAACAGGCCGCGCCCGGACGCGCGCTGGGACGCCTGTCGGACATCGGGTGGGGCAACCGACTGCGGCCCATGCTCGCCCCCCAGGCCCCCGACCTCCCCGTGCCCGACGACGTGGCCAGGGCGGTGGTGGACGTACTGGCCGACTGGGCCAAGGGCCCCGGCGGCTGGGCCCCCGGCGCACCGGAGGGCCGATCGCGCCCGGCCGGCGTCGTCACCGTCGCCTCGCGTACGCGGCCGCAGCTGATCAACTCACTGGCGGCCCACATCGCGGAGATCGGCCGGCTGCCGCTGCTGGGCACCGTCGAGTACACCGGTGATGCTCACCCAAGCTCCCGGAGCAACAGCGCCCAGCGGTTGAAGACGCTCGACGGGGCTCTGACCGTGCCGCCCGCCCTCGCCTCCGCTCTCGCCGGGGCCCGTGGCCCGGTCCTCCTGGTGGACGACTACACGGAGACCGGCTGGACCCTCGCGGTCGCGACCCGCATGCTCCGACGCTCCGGTGCGCAGGGGGTGTTGCCGCTGGTGCTGGCCGTGCAGGGCTGACGGCGTGCCCGGGTTCGGGGCGGTTGTCCCGGCACACACCTCTGGACGCCGCCCACCCTCATGACGTACGAACGTGTCGTGCTCGAACGCCCCAGAGGTGGTCCGTCGACACACACCCCGGGGATATTAGCCGCGGAGCATCCGATAACGGTCGGCTGCCTCAATTGCTCGTTGCCGCATTCAAGTTCGACAGGAAGAATTGAAGTCCGCTCCCGCACGGCTCGCCCGACGCTCCGGTAGGGCTTTGCCGCGGTGCGCGCTCCCAGAATCCGACCCCGCCCGCAGTGTGGGCGCGTAGCCGAAGGGAGGACCGTGACCTTCGGATTCGCTCCGGCCTCGGTAGCGGCGTCGACGTCCGTCGCTTCCGCCAACCGCCTGCTCGAACCCGCGGAATGGGCCGCCGCCGGGATCCCACTCCTGCGCAACCCCCGCGAGATCGTCAGCGGACTGCACGCCCGGCACCACCCGCAGCCGGCGACCGCTGTCGTCGCCGTGCTCGACCCGGACGAGCGGCTGCGGGCGAGCGCCTCGTTCGTGCGCCGTTCGGCTCCGGCCGACGGCTGGATGTTCCGCAACGCGCTGCTCGCGCAACTGCGTCGGGTCATCCCGCACGATCTGCGCCGCCGGACACCGGTACGCACCGCGGTGCTGCTCTACTGCCGTGAGGGCGACGCGCGTTGGACGGAGGAGGACGGCGCGTGGATGTGGGGGCTGCGCGACGCGTGCACCCTGCACGGGCTGCGCTGCGGGGCGTACATCACGCTGACCCGTGACGGCTGGCAGGTCCTGGGCGAGGGCCGCGGTGGACGCCGCCCTCACTCCGCCTCGGCACCGGAGCCGTTCGCCACGTCGGAGGCACCGCCGCCCATACCGCGCACCGGTGGCGCCTCCGAGGTACTGCGCCGCGCGGCGGCGGCCCGCTGAGTCCCGGCCGGCCGCTCCCCCACGGCCCCGGCACAAACGGTGCCGTGCCGCCCGGCACTCCGGGATCACGACGACGGGCAGCAGGAACGAGCACTCTGAACCCTGCTCTGCCCGAGCCGCACGCACAGTCGTCCGCCGCAACCGCGGTGGCGCTCCCTTGATCGGACGAGGCCAGCACACTGTCACGGTCTCCCACTCGCCGGGCAGGGTGAATCGTCCGCCGTGCGGCGCCGCAGCAGCGGCGCCCCAGGTCGCCCCAGCGCCCTACCGGGCGCTACGGCACCGGCTCAGACGCCCGCGCCCAGCACCGAGTTGATCCGCTGCGGGTCACCACAGACGATCAGCAGGGCGCCGGCCCGGGAGTGGGCCAGGGACAGGGCGCTCACGGCCGCGGCCTCGGGACCACCGTTGACAGCGACCACGACCACCGGACGCGACGCGGCGCGTTCCGCGATGGCGGCGTCCGTGTAGAAGACGTCATCGCCCGCGTCGTGTTGAGCCCAGTAGGAGGTCTCACCGAAGGACAGCTCGTGGGCGGCCCACGGGTGCTGCTCGCCGGTCGTGATCACCAGGATGTCACCGGGGGCACGACCGGAGTCCAGGAGCAGGTCCACGGCCTCCTCGGCGGCGTCGAGCGCCCCCTCCACGGAAGCCGGGATCAGCTGGATCTGCGGGGTGACCGGAGCGGCGGCACCGGCAGCAGGGCCCGACGGAGCGGGCTTGGCGGCCACATCGCGCGGCGTACGTTGCACCGGCGGCGCCGGCCGGAGAGGGCCGGGGCGACCGGGACGCGACGGGGCCGCGGGACGGGGGCCTGGTACGGGACGGGGGGTCGGCGCGATTCGGCCGCTGGCCGGAGTGGCGCGGGGACCCTGGGCACTCTCGTGAATCTGAGGCTCCTCGGGAATGAGAGGCATGGGTTGATATTTATCAAACGCTAGTACGGCCCGCTTCGGCGGGTGGCGCATGCGCGGAACGAAACCGTCAGAAGTCGAAGCCGAGCTGACCCTCGATCTCCGGAACGCTTCCGTCCGCCCAACTGCGGACCTTCTTGAGGTGCCGCCACTGGGGCAACGCATCAAGATACGCCCACGACAAGCGGTGGTAGGGGGTGGGGCCCCGCTCCGCCAGTGCGGCCTTGTGCACCGGTGATGGATACCCGGCGTTGTCCGCAAAACCGAAGTCTGCATGGTCGATACCCAGTTCGGCCATCATTTTGTCGCGCTGGACCTTGGCGATCACCGAGGCCGCTGCGACCGCCACGCAGGACTGGTCACCCTTGATCACCGTACGGACCCGCCAGGGGGTACCGAGGTAGTCGTGCTTGCCGTCGAGGATGACCGCGTCGGGACGGACCGGCAGTGCGTCCAGCGCACGCCCCGCCGCGAGCCGCAGGGCGGCCGTCATGCCCAGGGCGTCTATCTCCTCCGGGGAGGCATGCCCCAGTGCGTACGACGTCACCCAGGTCCGCAGTTCCTCGGCGAGGGCGGTGCGTCGTTTGATGGTGAGCAGTTTGGAGTCCGTGAGCCCCTCGGGCGGACGGCGCAGTCCGGTGATCGCCGCGCAGACGGTGACGGGACCGGCCCACGCGCCGCGCCCCACCTCGTCGACACCTGCAACGATCTTCGCTCCGGTCGTGGCTCGAAGGGAGCGCTCGACGGTGTGAGTAGGCGGTTCGTACGGCATGGCGCACCTAGATTACGCCGCCCTTATGCGTCCGCGACACCCCGGTCCGCCGCGGCGGGCTCGCCACCATCGCGAGCCTCCTTCGGGCGCCGTGCAACACGAGCGCGGCGCACCGTACGACGCGAGCATGGCGCACCGCACAGCGCGACTGTGCCGCACCCTCCCGCAGGAGCGACAGACCCCTCGGCCGGGATGTCAGGAACCGTGCGGACGCAACAGCGGAACCATCAACTGGTCGATCATCTCCTCGACTTCACGGTCCTCCCATTCACATCCGCACATCTTGGAGCGATACATCATCATCGCCGGTATGGCGTCGAAGACATAACCGTTCACAGCCTCGGGGCGCACCTCACCTCGCTTGACACCTCGACCGACAACCTCGCGCAACATCTCCATGGTGGGCTCCACAACCCCCTCGAAGATCACGGCACGGAAGCGTTCGGCCTGCGCTGTGTCGCACTCGTGAATCACCGAGCGAAGCGCGGAACCCGGACGGGAGAACATCGCGTCACGGGCTCGCAGGCACAGCGCCAAGAGGTCATCACGCACTCCCCCTTCGTCCGGGACCGCATCGAACTGCGGCAGCCCGGCACGCAAGGCGTCGGCTACAAGATCCTCCTTGGACGGCCAACGCCGGTAGACCGCAGCCTTGCCGGTCTGGGCGCCGGCGGCGACGCCCTCCATCGTCAGGCCGTTCCAGCCGACGGTGCTGAGCTGATCCAGGGCGGCTTCGAGGATGGCGCGTTCGAGTACCGCGCCTCGGCGGCGAGCGGCCGTCCGAGCGGGCGCATCCGCCCAGCTGGGGGTAACCATCTGACTCTCTCCAACGAGCAGAGGAAGCGGGCATTTCGGGGGCGGGGGACGCGTCGGACGGCCACACAGGGGGGACGCGCCGGACGACGACGCCGTAAGTGAACGCTTGCGTTCACTGTCGGGGACTCACTACCGTTGACGCGGCAGTGAACGTCAGCGTTCACTAAAGCACTCGTGGGGGACCCATAGTGACCACCTCTCCATTGCTCCAAGATCGCAAGCCGGGCGCGGCCCGCCGGGAGGGCCGCCCCGGTATCGCACTCACCGTCATCGCGGCCTGCCAGCTCATGGTGGTACTCGACGCGACGATTGTGAACATCGCGCTTCCGCACATTCAAGCCGCGCTCGAGTTCAGCACCACCGACCTCACCTGGGTCGTCAGCTCCTACACACTGACCTTCGGCGGCCTGCTGCTCCTCGGCGGCCGCGCCGGTGACATCCTCGGGCGGCGCCGGATCTTCATGACCGGCATCTTGCTGTTCACCTTCGCCTCGCTGCTCGGCGGGCTGGCCCAGGAGCCCTGGCAGTTGCTGGCCGCCCGGGTCCTGCAGGGGGTGGGCGGCGCGATCGCCTCGCCCACCTCGCTCGCGCTCATCACCACCACGTTCCCCGAGGGGCCGGAGCGCAACCGGGCTTTCGGCGTCTTCGCCGCCGTCTCCGCCGGTGGTGGTGCCATCGGTCTGCTCGCGGGCGGCATGCTCACCGAGTGGCTCGACTGGCGCTGGGTGCTCTTCGTGAACGTGCCGATCGGCGTGCTGATAGCCGTGCTCACTCCGCTGTACATCAACGAGTCCGAACGACACACCGGCCGCTTCGACATCGCGGGCGCGGTGACGTCGACCGCGGGCATGGCGCTGCTCGTCTACGGCTTCATCCGAGCTGCGGACGAGGGATGGCGGGACAGTCTCACCATCGGGTCCTTCGCTGCCGCCGTGGTGCTGCTGCTGGCCTTCGCGCTCATCGAGTCCCGGGCCAAGGAGCCGATCACGCCGTTGCGGATGTTCGCCGACCGCAACCGCTCGGGCACGTACGTGATCATGCTGAGCCTGGCCGCGGCGATGTTCGGCATGTTCTTCTACATCGTTCTGTTCGTGCAGAACGTGCTCGGGTACACCCCGATCGAGGCAGGGCTCGCCTTCCTGCCCGTGACGGTCGTGATCGCACTCGGCGCGGGCCTGTCGCAGCGGTTCCTGCCGGTGCTGGGCCCCAAGCCCTTCATGCTGGTGGGCTCGGCACTCGCGATGACCGGACTGGCCTGGCAGGCGCTCATCAGTTCCGACAGCTCGTACGCCGGCGGGGTCCTGGGCCCGATGCTGGTGTTCGGCTTCGGCATGGGGCTGAACTTCGTGACGCTGACGCTCACCGCAGTCTCCGGTGTCGCCCCGCACGAGGCGGGGGCGGCGTCCGGGCTGCTCAACACCACGCAGCAGGTGGGCGGATCGCTGGGCCTTGCCATCTTGACGACGGTCTTCGGAACGGCGACCAAGGACGAGGCGGAGAAGCAGCTTCCGAAGTTCATGGCCGACGGATCCGCGGAGCAGAAGGCGGAGTTCGCCAGGACCCAGCAACTGCCCGCACCTTGGGGGCACGAGGTGCTGGCGCAGGGCATCTCGACGGCCTTCATCCCGGCCGCCGCGATGGCCGTCCTCGCTCTGGTCACGGCCTGGCTGGTGATCCGGGTCCGCAAGAGCGACCTGGAGGCGCTCTCCGGCTCTGCCGGACCGGGGCTCGGCTGATTCCAGGGTGTCACGAGCCGGCCCCGGTGGCCCGTGGGCGGGCACGACACAGACTCGCCGACGCCCGTCGAGCCGGTTCACGATCAGCTCCCTCGGACACTCGGGCTCTATGCGGGGAACGGAGGGCGAGGTCAGCAGCGCGGCCAACCGCATGCCTCCCACACGAGGCGCGACAGCGCCCCACCTGGACCAACGGATCAGAACCGCGAACGGAAACTTCATGACGCCCCCTCCTCCGCGCTCACCCGAATGTCCGGCACACGTGCGCCTCGATGGCCCACACAACGGATACCGGAACAACGGACCGACGGTTACAGAGAGTTCCCGAGACGTACGGAGAGTTCCGATGGCTGGGAGTCCTGGCTCTCAGGCCGACAGGGGCACCCAGTCCGGAAGCGGCTCCGTCCGCTCGACCCAGTCGGCGGGCGGCGCCCCCGCCTTCCCCGATGCGACGACGCCGCCGACGATGGCGCACGTGGTGTCGACGTCCCCGCCCACCTGGGCGGTCGTCCAGAACGCCCGCTCGTAGTCGCCCAGGCTTCTCGCGGCCGACCAGAGAGCGAAGGGCACGGTGTCGTGGGCGGTCGTACGCCGCCCGCATCCCAGCACCGCCGCGACCGTGCCCGGGTCGTCGTAGTCGAGCATGTCCCGGGCCCGGCGGAGTCCCGCACCCACTGCGCTCTTCGGCACCAGATCGATGACCCCGTCGAGGAGTGCTTCGGCGCCGGGCGGCCCCTCGGGGGCGGCGGCGAACGCGGCCGCCGCGGCGACGGCCATGGCCCCGACGACCGCCTCGCGGTGCTGATGAGTGGTGTAGGCGGAGATCTCCGCCTGATGCGTCGCCTGCTCAGGATCGCCGGCGTACCAGGCGCCCAGCGGGGCGATCCGCATCGCCGCGCCATTGCCCCACGACCCCTGTCCCTTGAAGAGCGCGGCGGCGAGTTCCCGCCAGTCGCCACCCTCCCGGACGAGGCGCAAGAGGCGATTGACGGCCGGGCCGTACCCTCGGTCGAAGTCGTGGCGCTCGGCGAAGGAGAGGGCCAGGGCGTCCTGGTCGATGCGGTGGTGGGCGGCCAGGACGGCGACGACCGAGCCGGCCATCTCCGTGTCGTCCGTCCACTGCCACGTCCCGGACGGCACCTCGCGGCGCTTCAGCAGCGGGTAGTTCACCGGCACGAAGTACTGGGAGCCCAAGGCGTCCCCGACGGACAGTCCGCGCAGGCAGGCCAGGGCGCGGGCCAGGCGCACGTCGGGGGAGGAATCAGCGGTCATCGCCCTGCCACTCTATCCGGTGATCTCGTACGGCTCTGGATCTCGCCAGCGGTCGAAGGGCCGGTCGAGCGTGTACTTGCCGTCCTCCCCCAGAACGAGCATCCGCACCTCGCCGTTCCCCGGGTTCGACAGCGACTCGAACTCCGCGACGGTCCAGTGGAACCACCGCATGCAGAACAGCCGCATGGCGAGGCCGTGCGTGACGATGAGGACGTTCGGCGGGTGGTCCGGGTCCTCGAAGCTGCGGAAGAGGCTCTCCAGGAAGCCCCCGACCCGGTCGTAGACATCGGCACCGGACTCGCCCTGGGCGAAGCGGTAGAAGAAGTGGCCGTACGCGTCCCGATAGGCCTTCTGGAGGCGGACCTCGTCCCGGTCCTGCCAGTTGCCCCAGTCCTGCTCGCGCAGCCTGGGTTCCTCGCGCACCCGTATGAGACCGGTGTCCAGGTGGAACGCGCGCAACGTCTCGTGCGTACGCCGGTACGGGGAGACATAGACGCTGACGCGCTCGTCGCCGAAGAGCTCGCGCAGTTGCTCGCCCGTCGCCTCCGCCTGCCGTCGGCCGCGCCCGGTCAGTGCCAGGGCGTGGTCGGGTTCGCGCTCGTAGACGGAGTCATCAACATTGCCCGTTGACTCGCCGTGCCGGACAAGGACGATGCGCCGTGGTCGTGCCATGCCAAGACCCTAGATCGGGTGAGGGCCCGTGGAGCACTCACACCGCACCCATACAGCGTAGGTCACACGATTCCTGCACCACAGATCACTTCGGTCGCACACTTGTCCGATCGAAATGAGTGCGTCCGGGTCCCGGACTCACCCCACCGGAAGTCACACCACCGGAAGTCACACCACCGGAAGTCACACCACCGGAAGTCACACCACCGGAAGTCACACCACCGGAAATCACCCACCGGAGTCACGCCATCCGGTTCGCCCGCCGGTGCCGCCATGGATCACACCGCTCGAAAGCACCGCCCTGAATCACACACCGCCCGGAATCACACCGTCCAGCTCGACTCCATGTCCACGACGTCCCCGGTGAGCGCCGCCACGTCCGCCTCTGTCTGGGCCCTCAGGGCGAGCCGCTCCACGCGTTCCGTGCGGTACTTCCCGTGCTCGGCGGCCGAGCGCCACATCGACAGCACCATGAACTCGTTCCCGGGTGCCTCACCGAACAGCCCGCGCACCATGCCGGGCGAGCCGGCCATCGCCGGGTTCCAGACCTTCTCCTGCATCAGCACGAAGTGCTCGGCCCGCGCCTCGTGGATACGGCAGAGCGCCACCCGGAGCAGGTCGGCGTCCGTGAAGCGCGGTTCGAAGCCGGTCTTCACGTCGAAGCGGTAGTCGAAGAGTCTGACCTGGGCGTCCTTGAACGTGCCCGCCTGGGACGACGCGAGCCGGTCATGGGACCGTGCCATGAAGGAGTCGTAGAAGGCGCGGCTCTCCCAGAACGCGAAGATGTGCGCCACGTCCGGCCGCCCCCGGCTCCAGCCACCCCCCTGCCCGCGAAACCCCGGCTCCCCCAGAAGCCCCGCCCACTTCCGCTGCCCCCGCTCGAAACCGCGGCGGTCCACCACGGTGCAGCGAATCCACTTGACCAGCACCGCGCCATGGTAAGGCCACGGAGCGTGGCGTCGGTCACTCTCGGCTGGACCGCTCCTCCCCGCACGTACCCGCGCGCGTGGCAGGATGGACAAACAGTCATGCGCGCCCGGCAGTTGGGCCGGCGGACGGGTCGGTACGGGGAAGGGGACTCTGGTGGACGGGCTCAACAAGGGGCTTCGCAAGGTCGAGATCGCGGTGCGGTGGGATCCCAGTCCGGCGGGGCAGCCGTCCACCGACCTGGACCTGGTCGCTGCGACCTACCTGGCGGACGCTCCGTACGGCGATCCCGCATACGTGGTGCACTTCGACAGCCGCTCACCGGACGGCACCATCACTCTCAACCGGGACAGCAAGGACGGCCAGGGCTTCGGCTACGACGAAGTCATGACGCTGGAACTGGACCGGCTCGACGTCCGGTACGCGCGCGTGGTCGTCGGAGTCGTCATCCAACAGCGCCCGGCGGAGCGCACTTTCGTCAGTGTGCGCAACCCCGGACTGCGTATCCGCGAGGGGTACACCGTCCTCGCGGAGGATGACTTCGGCGGTGTCCTGGGCGCGACCGCGGCGACGGTCGCGGAGTTCGCCCGGGACGGCTCGGGGCCGTGGGGCTTCCGCACCGGCCTTCGTGGCTTCGAGGGCGACCCCGTGGACTTCACCGGGACGATGGGCTCGGCACACCGTCCCTGACCTCGCCACCGACGAGGCACCTACGACAGGAGGGGCACCGCCCGCAGGCGGTGCCCCTCCGTCATCGGCTCAGGTGCTCGGCGTCAGCTGCAGCCGCTGGTCGAGCCGCAGCCCTCGCAGATGTAGCAGGAACCGGCACGCTGCATCTTCGTACCGCAGGAGAAGCACAGCGGGGCGTCGGCCTGGATGCCCAGCTGCATCTCCACCAGTTCGGCACTGGTGTGGGCCTGCTGCGGGGCGGGCTTGACCGCCTCCTCGGCCTTCGGAGCGGAAACGGCCTTCAGCTCCTGGGCGCGCGGCGCCGACTGGGCCAGGCCCTCGACGTCGACCTCGTCCTCGCTCGGCTCGTACGAACCGGTCTCGAGGTGACGCTGACGCTCCTCGGCGGAGTGGATGCCGAGCGCGGAGCGCGTCTCGAAGGGCAGGAAGTCCAGCGCCAGGCGACGGAAGATGTAGTCGACAATCGACTGCGCCATCCGCACGTCCGGGTCGTCCGTCATACCGGCCGGCTCGAAGCGCATGTTGGTGAACTTCGAGACGTACGTCTCCAGCGGCACGCCGTACTGGAGACCGACGGAGACCGCGATGGAGAAGGCGTCCATCATGCCCGCGAGGGTCGAGCCCTGCTTGGACATCTTGAGGAAGACCTCACCGAGACCGTCGTCCGGGTAGGAGTTGGCGGTCATGTAGCCCTCGGCACCGCCGACGGTGAAGGACGTGGTGATGCCGGGACGTCCCTTCGGCAGGCGCTTGCGGACCGGGCGGTACTCGACGACCTTCTCGACCGCGGTGCGGATGGTCTCCTCGGTCTTCTCGGTGATCTCCGCCTTCTCCTTCTCCTTGGTCTTGGCGGAGAGGGGCTGGCCGACCTTGCAGTTGTCGCGGTAGATCGCGAGAGCCTTGACGCCGAGCTTCCAGGCCTCGAAGTAGATCTCCTCGACCTCCTCGACGGTCGCCGTCTCCGGCATGTTGACCGTCTTGGAGATGGCACCGGAGATCCACGGCTGGATCGCCGCCATCATGCGGACGTGGCCCATCGGGGAGATGGCCCGCTCGCCCATGGCGCAGTCGAACACCTCGTAGTGCTCGGGCTTGAGACCGGGGGCGTCGATCACGTTGCCGTGGTCGGCGATGTGGGCGACGATCGCCTCGATCTGCTCTTCCAGGTAGCCCAGGCGGCGCAGGGCCTGCGGGACGGTGCCGTTGACAATCTGCATCGAGCCGCCGCCGACCAGCTTCTTGAACTTGACCAGGGCGAGGTCGGGCTCGACACCGGTGGTGTCGCAGGACATCGCCAGACCGATGGTGCCGGTCGGGGCGAGCACGGACGCCTGAGAGTTACGGAAACCGTTCTTCTCGCCGAGGCGCAGGACGTCGCCCCAGGCCTCGCTGGCGGCGGCCCACACCGGGGTGTCCAGGTCGTCCATGCGGACGGCCGTGTCGTTGGCGTCCGAGTGCTGCTTCATGACGCGCTTGTGGGCGTCGGCGTTGCGGGCGTAGCCGTCGTACGGCCCGACGACCGAGGCGAGTTCGGCGGAGCGCCGGTACGCCGTACCCGTCATCAGGGAGGTGATGGCGCCGGCGAGGGCGCGGCCGCCGTCGGAGTCGTAGGCGTGGCCGGTGGCCATCAGCAGGGCGCCGAGGTTGGCGTAGCCGATGCCGAGCTGGCGGAACGCGCGCGTGTTCTCGCCGATCTTCTGGGTCGGGAAGTCCGCGAAGCAGATCGAGATGTCCATCGCGGTGATGACCAGCTCGACGACCTTCTGGAATCGCTCGGCCTCGAAGGACTGGTTGCCCTTGCCGTCGTCCTTCAGGAACTTCATCAGGTTCAGCGAGGCCAGGTTGCAGGACGTGTTGTCCAGGTGCATGTACTCGCTGCACGGGTTCGACGCGGTGATGCGGCCGGACTCGGGGCAGGTGTGCCAGGTGTTGATGGTGTCGTCGTACTGGATGCCGGGGTCGGCGCAGGCCCAGGCGGCCTCGGCGATCTTGCGGAAGAGCGCCTTGGCGTCGACCTCCTCGATGACCTCGCCGGTCATCCGGCCGCGCAGCCCGAACTGGCCGCCCTGGTCGACCGCCTTCATGAACTCGTCGTTGACACGGACCGAGTTGTTGGCGTTCTGGTACTGGACGGACGTGATGTCGTCGCCGCCCAGGTCCATGTCGTAACCCGCGTCACGCAGAACGCGGATCTTCTCTTCTTCCTTGACCTTGGTCTCGATGAAGTCCTCGATGTCCGGGTGGTCCACATCGAGGACGACCATCTTGGCGGCGCGGCGGGTCGCGCCACCGGACTTGATCGTTCCTGCGGAGGCGTCGGCGCCACGCATGAAGGAGACAGGGCCGGAGGCGTTGCCGCCCGAGGACAGCAGCTCCTTGGAGGAGCGGATCCGGGAGAGGTTCAGGCCGGCGCCGGAGCCGCCCTTGAAGATCATGCCCTCTTCCTTGTACCAGTCGAGGATCGACTCCATGGAGTCGTCGACGGACAGGATGAAGCAGGCGGAGACCTGCTGGGGCTGCTTGGTGCCGACGTTGAACCAGACGGGGCTGTTGAAGCTGAAGATCTGGTGCAGGAGGGCGTACGCCAGCTCGTGCTCGAAGATCTCGGCGTCGGCGGGCGAGGCGAAGTACTTGTGGTCCTCCCCGGCCTGCCGGTACGTCTTCACGATGCGGTCGATCAGCTGCTTCAGGCTGGTCTCGCGCTGCGGGGTGCCCACGGCACCGCGGAAGTACTTGCTGGTGACGATGTTGACCGCGTTCACCGACCAGAAGTCGGGGAACTCGACGCCGCGCTGCTCGAAGTTGACCGAGCCGTCGCGCCAGTTGGTCATGACGACGTCACGGCGCTCCCAGGCCACCTCGTCATAGGGGTGGACCCCAGGGGTGGTGTGGATGCGCTCGACACGCAGGCCCTTGCTCGCCTTGGCGCCCTTGGCTCGGGAACTCCGTGCCGGACCGCTCGCCGTCTCTGTCATGCCGCCTCCCTGTACGGGCGAAAACGCCCTGAAGTGCCCCGTTGTTCCCGGTGCACGATGTTCTGTCTGGTGTTGCGGGCACCCTCACACGCCCGCAACAGGTCTTCTCACGCCGCCGCCCGGCCGGCCCGGAGCTGCCTTCCGGGTCCGGCCCGCCGGTCAGTCGGCGGCGCCTGCGGGCTCGGGAACCTGCTTGGTCCCTCCGGGCCCGCGGTCGTCTTCCCGGCCCCCCGCAGCCGCGCCCTTGCGGTCCGGGTCGTCCGTCTCGGGGGGTCCCGTCTGCGCCCTCAGTTCCGTGATGGCCGCCTCGAAGTCGTCGAGCGAGTCGAACGCCCGGTAGACGGAGGCGAACCGCAGATAGGCGACGAGATCGAGTTCCTGCAACGGGCCGAGTATGGCCAGGCCCACGTCATGGGTGGTCAGCTCGGCGCTTCCGGTGGCTCGCACCGCCTCCTCGACCCGCTGGCCGAGCTGGGCGAGCGCGTCCTCGGTGACAGGTCGCCCCTGGCACGCCTTGCGCACACCATTGATGATCTTCGTGCGGCTGAAGGGCTCGGTGACTCCGGACCGCTTCACCACCATGAGCGAGCACGTCTCCACCGTCGTGAAACGACGGGAGCAGTCAGGGCACTGGCGACGCCTGCGGATCGATGTGCCGTCGTCGGTCGTACGACTGTCCACGACCCGACTGTCGGGGTGCCTGCAGAAGGGGCAGTGCATGAAAAACCAACCCTCCTCACAGCAGACTCATTAGCCCCGTCGGGCATCTCGCGCCCCACGAAGCAGTCCCAAGCATAGGGGATGACCATGAGCCTCGAGACCCGGGGGACCACAACTTCTGGGCTACTGATGCAATCCAACCACTAGATGTGGGGATTGGCTCATACATCCACGCCCATCTCGCGTGTCGCACGCATGGGCGCAGGTGACGTGCGAGGACCTCTGCCGCACATGCCCGTCCACCTCGGAGGCGCCGCCGCCGACGGCCGCACCCGGAGCACGGTCGCATCCGTTCTTGCACGGCCGTATCGCCACGGCACATGCGGAGATACCGTGGGCGCCGCGAGGAGGGGACGTGGGACTCCCGCGCAAATGGGGGCTGGTCCCCGGGCGAGGGAATGCCGGATGGCAGACTGGGGCACAGTCCACGAGGCGATCACCCCGGCGGTGAAGAGTACAGCAATGGGCCCTTTTGCCCGCCAGGTGGCGCGGCCGCCAATACACCCGGACACACGATCGCGTCCGGTGATTCCCGTTTTTTCACTCGAACGTGTGTTTGGCGCAACCTTTCGAAAGCAACTACCGTTGTCCAGCAGGGAGACCATCGAGAGGGGCCGACGTGACCACCACCGCAGACAGTGCCGCCATCGCTGCCCAGGACCGCTCCCAGGGCCGACTGGAGCCGGTGCATGCGATGAACGAAGCCACGAACCCTGAGGGGCACAAGCGCTCCCTGCCGGGCCGACCTCCCGGCATCCGGGCGGACAGCTCGGGACTCACCGATCGCCAGCGCCGGGTGATCGAGGTCATCAGGGACTCCGTGCAGCGTCGGGGCTACCCGCCGTCGATGCGGGAGATCGGTCAGGCCGTCGGCCTTTCCAGCACCTCCTCCGTCGCACACCAGCTGATGGCACTGGAGCGCAAGGGCTTCCTGCGCCGCGACCCGCACCGCCCGCGCGCCTACGAAGTGCGCGGCTCCGACCAGGCCGCCTCGGTGCAGCCCACGGACACCGCGGGCAAGCCCGCCGCGTCCTACGTGCCGCTGGTCGGCCGGATCGCCGCCGGTGGCCCGATCCTCGCCGAGGAGTCCGTCGAGGACGTCTTCCCTCTCCCCCGCCAGCTTGTCGGCGACGGTGAGCTGTTCGTCCTCAAGGTCGTCGGTGACTCGATGATCGAGGCCGCGATCTGCGACGGCGACTGGGTCACGGTGCGCCGTCAGCCGGTCGCCGAGAACGGCGACATCGTGGCCGCAATGCTCGACGGCGAAGCCACCGTCAAGCGCTTCAAGCGCGAGGACGGCCATGTCTGGCTCCTGCCGCACAACGCGTCCTACGAGCCGATCCCCGGCGACGATGCGACCATCCTCGGCAAGGTGGTGGCTGTGCTGCGCCGCGTCTGACAGCGCGCACCGCGTCGGGCGGGCCCAGCGGCCCACCCCCTGACCGGCCCCGGGACCCCTGCGCCGGTTCCGGGGCCCTGCGCTGTCCGGGGGCGGTTGCCGAACCCTGAGGCCAGCGACTCGTGCAGCCGGGGGTCGGCCGGCGGCTGAGCCGCCGGCCGACCCCCGGCTCATTCTTCTTCTGCCTGGTGGGCCGCAGCGTCTGCCTGCTGGGCCGCAGCGTCGATCGCCGCAAGCGACTTCCGCACCTGATTCCGGTCCGTCGTGAACCAGAAGTCGGGCAGCGAGGCCTTGAGGTAGCTCCCGTACCGGGCCGTCGCCAGACGCTGATCGAGGACGGCGACCACGCCCCGGTCCCCCGATGCCCGTACGAGCCGCCCGGCGCCCTGTGCCATGAGGAGCGCGGCGTGGGTGGCGGCGACCGCCATGAAGCCGTTGCCTCCGGCGTCCTCCACGGCCTTCTGGCGGGCGCTCATCAGAGGATCGTCCGGGCGCGGGAACGGGATCTTGTCCATGACGACCAGCTGGCAGCTGGGCCCGGGGACGTCCACGCCCTGCCAGAGTGACAGCGTGCCGAAGAGGCAGGTCTTCGGGTCGGCCGCGAAGTTCTTGATGAGCTCGCCGAGCGTCTCCTCGCCCTGGAGCAGGATCGGGAACTCGGGGATCCGGGAGCGCAGTTCCTCGGCGGCCAGCTGGGCGCCTCTCATGGAGGAGAACAGGCCGAGGGTTCGGCCGCCCGCCGCCTGGATCAGCTCGGTGAGTTCGTCGAGCATGTCCGCGCGGTCACCGTCCCGGGCGGGACGCGCCAGGTGTCTGGCGACGTACAGGATGCCTTGCTTGCGGTAGTCGAAGGGCGAGCCGACGTCGATGCCCTTCCACTGCGGGACGTCATCGCCCTCGGTGCCCTCGGGGGCGAGACCCAGGGAGGCGCCGACGCCGTTGAAGTCGCCGCCCAGCTTCAGCGTCGCGGACGTCAGGACCACGGAGCGGTCCGCGAAGAGCTTCTCGCGCAGCAGCCCGGAGACGGACATGGGGGCGACACGCAGCGAGGCACCGAAACGGTCGTGGCGCTCGTACCAGACCACGTCCCACTCGGAGCCGTTCGTGATGCGCTCCGCCACGTCGTGCACGTTCTCCACGGACGCCAGGGCCTGCTTACGGACGGCATCCTCGTCCTGGACGGACTTGTCGCGGGTCGTGCCGATCGCGGAGATGACCGTGCGGCACGCGTCGCGCAGCGCCATGAGGGCGTACCCGAGGTCCTCGGGAATCTCCTCCAGACGGCCCGGCAGCGCCAGCTCCATCAGTCGTTCGAAACCCTCGGCGGCGGTCTGGAGCTGGTCGGCGGCCTTTTCGTTGACGAGTTTCGCGGCACGGCGCACCGCGCGGTTGACCTGGCCGGGGGTGAGCTCGCCGGTGGCGACTCCGGTGACCCGGGAGACCAGTTCGTGCGCTTCGTCGACGATCAGCACCTCGTGCTGCGGGAGGACCGGGGCGCCCTCGATGGCGTCGATCGCGAGCAGCGCGTGGTTGGTGACGACGACCTCGGCGAGCTTCGCCCGCTCGCGTGCCATCTCGGCGAAGCACTCGGCGCCGTACGCGCACTTCGAGGCGCCCAGGCACTCCCTGGACGACACCGACACCTGGGCCCAGGCCCGGTCCGAGATGCCGGGCGTGAGGTCGTCACGGTCGCCGGTTTCGGTCTCGTCGGCCCAGTCGCGCACCCTCAGCAGGTCCTGGCCCAGCTTGCTGGTGGGCGCGGCGGCCTCGAACTGGTCGAAGAGGCCCTCCTCCTCGTCCTGCGGGACACCCTCGTGCAGTCGGTGCAGGCACAGGTAGTTCGACCGGCCCTTGAGCATCGCGAACTCCGGGCGACGGCGCAGCAGGGGGTGCAGCGACTCGACCGTTCTCGGCAGGTCGCGTTCCACCAGCTGGCGCTGCAGGGCGAGGGTGGCGGTCGCGACGACCACACGCTCCCCGTGCGCGAGCGCGGGCACCAGGTAGCCCAGTGACTTTCCGGTACCGGTGCCGGCCTGGACCAGCAGGTGTGAGCCGTCGTCGATCGCTTCCTCGACGGCTTCGGCCATGGCCACCTGACCGGGGCGCTCCGTACCACCGACGGCAGTGACGGCGGCATGCAGGAGTTCGGGGAGTGAGGGCTTCGTCATAGCGCGACCACCCTACGACCCTGCACTGACAAACGGGCGATCAAGGCGGGTTCGGGGGACGGGATCAAGACCGTGGGCTCCTCGGGGGGTGGTGATCGGGCCGACCGGCCGGACGGGGAGGTCATGGCGCGGCTGCTCGAGAAGTTGGCGCGGTGGGCGGGAACTGTCTCGGCACGGACTGCGTTCAATGAGTGATGACGCGGTGACACAGCGCTACAACAGGTGACGGAGGGGCCTGTCTCGGACCATGAGAGCGGCTCGCTTGGCGGTCAGGTCGACTTCGGCGGAGAACCGGAAGCCGGCGGCCAGGAAAGCGGCGATGGAGGGGGTGTTGCGAATGTCGGGTTCCGCGATGACGCGTGCGCAGGAGGGCCGCTGCGCGAGAACGAGATCGGCCACGGCCCGGAGCAGCAGACCGCCCAGACCGCGCCCCCGGTCGGCGGCTCCGCCGAGCAGGAGGTGGATTCCCGTGTCATGAGGCCGGGCGGGGTAATGCCGGGCCAGCGGATCGAGATCCGCCCGGTAGATCTCCCAGTAGCTCATCGGTGTTCCGTCCAGCAGGCCGAGGCACGGCACGCTGCGTCCGTCGCCGGCCAGCTGGGCGCGCAGGTGGTCCCGCGTCACCTCCTGCGGTCCGGCCAGCTCCCAGAACGCGTCAGCGGCGGGGTCGTTCATCCAGCGGCTGATGAGCTCCAGGTCGCCTTCGATGCATGCGGGGACCAGATGGAACCGGCCTGCGTGTGTGTCTGCCGGGCCCCATGCGGCGATGTGGTCGACGAGGTCGTCATGGCGCGGGACGGCATCGAGACGAGCGGGCGCGACGGTCGCGGCGGTCATGACAGCGGCAGCGATACCGGTCTCGGCGATCGGGTCGGCGGGAGGCACCGGACGCTCCTCTCAGGAAGGGGGTGGCATGTCTCAGGGATGGAGGAGGTGGGTCGGCGATGGTCAGGGTCGATCGGAGCGGTCAGGAGTGCAGGGGGTTGGCGATGGTGACGTAGACGGACTGGGTGTCGACCGGGCCGACGAGTTCGTCGAGGCCGTGCAGCCGTGTCAGCAGGTTGGCCTTGCAGCGCAGGAGGGGTGAGTCGAGCAGCAGCGCGGGCAGCGGGGTGCGCAGCCGGGCGGGGCCCGAGGCGAGGTTTCCGAGGAAGCACCGGAAGGCGGCAAGCAGCAGTCGCTCGTCGGCGAGCCCTTGGGAGCCGAACGCGCCGATCAGGCCGAGCACGTTGTTGACCACCAGGTAGTAGACGAGCCGCTCATCGGTCACCTGGTCGCAGACGAACGTGTCGCTCCGCTCTCCGATACCGGGCAACCGGTCGTCGAGGTCCTGGCGCCGGGATTCACGGAAGTAGTAGCCCTGGTTGTCGCGGTAGCGGCCACCCGTGGGCCAGCCGTCGGCGTCCAGCAGGACCAGGGTGTTCTGCTGGTGCGCTTCCAGTGCGACGCCGGCCTCGCCGTCCAGCCAGAGGACGGGACGCACCACGTGGGCCAGGTAGCGGAGGAACCACTCGGCCGCGACGGCTCCACGGGGTCGGCCGGTACGGCGGGCGAGTCGCGTGACCACCTCGGCCAGGCGGGACCGCAGGGCCGGGCCGTGTTGGTCGGGGCTCCCCGGAGCCCCCTCCGGCGGGGTCGGGGTGTACGGGCGCGGCGAGAGGAGGCCGGCGACGCAGGAGACGTCGTCGGAGGGGCGGAACGGATTGTGGCGGATCACCACGTCCAGTCCGGGCACCGGGTCGCCGTCGGTGGTGTCGACCGCGAGCCAGGCCGGGTCCCGGACGATGTCGAAGCCCGGGTGCACGGCGCGCCACTGCTGCCCGAGGCCGGTGCGGAGCAGGCGGTGGACCTCGACGCCGCGGTGCAGTTCCTTGCGGAGGTTCTCGCGGCGGGAGTTGGTGATGCTCAGGCCCAGCGAGAGCTTGAGCATCGCGGGGGCATGGGTTCGGTAGACGGTTCGTACGGAGGAGGTGGGGTGCCAGTCAGGGCCATGGGGGCCGAGGTCACGGAGCAGTCCGGTGTCCAGCAAGGCAGCGGTCTGCGGACGGCGCCGGACCTCGTGTGCCTGCCAGGGGTGCAGGGGCAGGAGGGCGTATCCCTCCGGCAACCGCGCTCCGGTTCCGGCGAGCCGGGCGGTGAGCAGGGGCGCGGCTACCGGGCGGCCGCGCTCGGTCCAGGAGGAATCGGTGGCGAGGGCGGAGGGAGCGACAGCCATCCAGTACAGGGGGAAGGAGCCGCGCGACTCTGGTGAGTACAGCGATGCTTCCGCCTCCGTGAGTCCCTCGCGGCTCTTCGGTGTGGGGTGCAGGGGGTGTCCGAGGACGAGTGCCTGTTCCGCGGACAGGAAGAGGTCTGGGCCGTCGGCCGGGCGTTCGCGGCGGTCGGTGATGAATCGGGCGGCACGTCGGAGGGAGTCGGCCACACCTGCGACGAGCCCGACGCCGTCGACGGAGCCGGATGGGGCGGAGCTGGGGACGCGTGTGGGGTGGGAGGGGGTTCGGGCGCGGCTGATGACGGAGGAGTGGGTGGACGTCTCCCTGGTGAGCAGGGCGGCGATGGTGACGGCGTCGGCAGGTGGGGCGGTATGGGGAGCATCGGCGAGGCGAGGAGGGCCGAAGCGGTGCCAGCCCGTCGGGGACCAGTAGCGCACCGGTGCGAGGAGGCTCGTACCGGTGCCGGGAAGGGGGATGCGCAGGACGCCGTCGGCCGGGGCGGGCGCGTTGGTCTCGCGTGCCCAGCAGCGGAGCAGGTTCTCCACAGCGGCAGCGTGGGCGACGGTGTACGGGTCGGGATGCTCCAGTGGGTCACCGTCATGGCCTGCGCTCGGCTCCTGGGCGGGTTTCGCCGCCGGCCGCTGGTGAGGGACCAGCGGGCTCGGCGACGTCGCCGATGGCCAGGCGTCGGCGGGGCTTTGTGCCGAGGGGGCGTGGTCGTCGGGGTGGGGGGTGGAGTTCACGGCAGGTACCTCGTGGAGTTGTCCGGGATCACGCGGGTGAGGGCTGCGGGGCGAGGAGCTTCACTCGGCGCGGCATGGCGGCGCGAAGTCGAGCGGCGGGCGGACGGGCGGACGGGACACACGGCGCGCGGCCTGCCGGGCTTGCGGCCCACAGGACACACGGCGCGCGGCTTCGAGGCTCATGCTCATGGCCCAAGGGACACACGGCGCGCGGCGTGCGGTGCTCACTGCCTGCGGGAGTCTTGGCTCGTGGCGCATGGGCGCCCGGCGATCGGTGGCGCACCCCTGGTGCGCAGGCATGCCGCGCGGCCCCCCACACCCGCCGTGTGGCCTCACCGCGTTCACGGTGCGGTTGCCGTGCCGCCATCACGGCACCGGGCCGCCGCCCGGACCGCGTCGGCCAAGCGGTCCAGTACGGCGGCCGCTTGTTCATCGGTGATGGTCAGGGGCGGCAGCAGTTGGACGACGCTTGCGCGCAGCCCGCCGAGTCCGACGATGAGGCCGCGTCGCAGGCACTCCCGCTGAACCGCAGCAGCCGGCTCGGGAGCGGCAGGGAGGGGCCGGGGTCCGCTGCCCGGCCTGTCCGACGGCTCCACGCCGCACTCCGCAGCCCGCGTGGCACCGCAAGAGCCGGGCTCCCCTTCTCTCTCCGGATCCACCAGCTCCAGGCCGATCATGAGCCCTCTCCCCCGCGCATCACGGACACAGGCGAACTCGGATACGAGCTGCTGGAGTTGGTTCAGCATCCGCGCCCCGAGGGTCGCCGCGCGTTCGGCGAGAGCGTTCTCGCGGACGTGGGCGAGGGTTGCCGCGCCGGCGGCCATGGCGAGCTGGTTGCCGGGAAAGGATTCGGCGGGGACACCGGGTTCCCCGGGATCGAGGTCGTTGCGGTAGACCACGACGGCCAGCGGCAGACTGCCGCCGATGGCGTCGGAGAGGACCATCACGTCGGGGGTCACGCCACTGTGCTCGACCGCCCAGAAGGCACCGGTCCGGCCCACGCCGGTCCGGGTCTCGTCGGCGATCAGCGGGACGGACCGGTCGGCGGTGAGCTGTCGCATGTGCCGCAGCCAGGTGTCGGGGACGGGGATCACTCCGCCCTCGCCCTGGACAGGCTCGACGATCACCCCGGCGGGCAGTGGCACCCCGGATGCGGGTTCGTCGTGGAGGGTCTCGGTCCAGCGGGCGGCGCGGTCGGCCCCGCTCTCGCCCCCAACCCCGATCCCGCTGGGGCAGCGGCAGTCCTGCGGGTGGGGCAGTCGGGCGATCCGCGCGTCATGGGTGTCCGTGGAGGTGGTGTCGAGGGCGGCTCTGGCGGTACTTCCGCCACCGGCACCGGTGAAAGCCAGGAGACCGCTCCGACCGGTCGCTGCGCGGACCAGCGCGTAGGCGGTCTCGACGGCTTCGCTGCCGGCCGGCCCGCAGAACCGCACGTGCGCCCGATCCGCGAGGCCCGGTGGCAGAGTGCGGAACAGTTCGGTGAGGAAGGCGTCCTTGACGGGTGTCGCCAGATCGAGGGCGTTCAGAGGTGCGCCTGAGTCGAGCACCTTGCGGAGGGACTCCAGGACGACCGGGTGGTTGTGGCCGAGGGCCAGGGTGCCGGCGCCGGAGAGGCAGTCCAGGTAGCGGCGGCCGTCCGCGCCCTCGATGGTGAGTCCCCGGGCCCGCACCGGAACGATCGGCAGGGAACGGGCGTAGGTTCGGGCGGCGGATTCGCGTGCGGCTTGGCGGCGCAGGATTCCCTCGTGCGCGGAGCGGGGAACAGGGGCGGTGTCTTCCAACGCTCCGCCGAGGAGAGATGTCGCGCGCGTACGCCCCACAGCGGCCTCCTCTGGTGCACAACCCCCACGGGTGGATTCCGCCACGACTTCCCTGACCTCCCACTGGGCACGGGCACACAGAGGGACCGCGCACAGACAGCAGGACCCCCACCGCTACCAACCGCGGACCGCTCACCGGGTTACGGGTTGCCTCAAGATCCTTTCCGTGACGGAACTGTTGCGGATCCGTCGGGTCGCCCCCACAGCCACCGCATAGTGTGTGATGCCGTTCCCGGACACCGCGAGGTCGCCCCGAACCTCCCACGAGGCAGCGGGAATCGGGCTGAAACGCCGGTTCGTCCACGTTCGTTCCGTACCAGGGGGAGTCAGATCATGCGATCCACACGGCCGTCGTCCCATACCGCCCGAGAAGGGAGGGCACGCCGCAGGAACTCCCCCGTCCTGGCAGCCGTGGCCCTCGCCTCGGCGCTCGTCCTGACCGCCACCGCTTGCGAGTCGGGCGATGCGACGGCGGACGCTCAGGCCTCCGCGTCCGCCACCGCCTCCGACGACGGCAAGCTCAGGATCCCGGCGGACATCAGGGACCGGCTGCGCGAGCACGGGATCGACATCGACAAGTGGAAGAACGGCGCCTGGAAGAACTGGGACCGGGACGACTGGCTGCGCGAGGCGAACGAGTACATCAACCCGATCATCGAGGGGCTCTGGAACCCGGACCGTATGCGGGAGGCCGAGGAGCCCGACCACGGCGTCGACGACAGCGACCTCGCCGAGGACCAGGGCGTGACCGACGCGACGCCCGATCCGGTCGAGGCGCAGGCCGTGCCGCCGTCGTACCACGCCAACGCCCCCACGGCCGGCAAGGTGTTCTTCGACTCCCCCGAAGGATCGGCCGTCTGCTCGGCGACCGTGGTGAAGGACCCGGCGCACCCGGGCAAGTCCAACCTGGTGTGGACGGCGGGCCACTGCGTGCACGCGGGCAAGAAGGGCGGCTGGTATCGCAACATCGCGTTCGTGCCGTCGTACAACGACGACGGCAAGCCGGTTGCGGAGCTGGAGAACGCCACCCGCGAGGACGTCGCCCCCTACGGTGTCTGGTGGGGTGACTGGGCGCAGACCTCGGACCAGTGGATCGAGCAGGGCGGTTCGACGGGCGGTGACGGCGCACCGTACGACTTCGCGGTCATCCATGTCACGCCGGAGAAGGGCAGCGGCGGCAAGTCGCTGGAGGAGATGGTCGGTTCGGCGCTTCCGGTCGAGTTCAAGGCGCCCGCGGTGCCGCAGGTGAAGCGCGTCACCGCGATAGGCTACCCGGCCGCGAAGCCCTACGACGGGCAGAAGCTGTACCGGTGCGAGAGCCGGCCCGGGCGGCTGTCGGTCACCGCGTCGGATCCGACGATGTACCGCATCGGCTGCACCATGACCGGCGGTTCGTCCGGCGGCGGCTGGGTCGCGACGGGGTGGGACGGCAAGCCGGCGCTGGTGTCCAACACCTCGATCGGCCCGGTGAAGTCGGGCTGGCTGGCCGGACCGCGCCTGGGTGGCGTGGCCAAGGGCGTGTACGACTCGGTCAGCAAGAAATTCGCCGGTCGGTGACGGCCCGCTGAACCTCGCCGCCGGTCGGTCACGGTCCACTGAACCTCGCCGCCGGTCGGTCACGGTCCACTGAACCTCGCCGTCGATGGCGACGGCGTACCCGCACCCGAACGCTCCGGGCTGCGCCGGGCACCCGGAGCGCGCCCGGCGCAGCGGATCCCCCTGGCGCATGACATCAACCCCCGGGGGCTCTCGGAAACCTTCACCGGCTCACCCCGGTACGCCCTCAACTCCACGGGCATAGTGGTGAGTTGCGCGGAGCCACCGGTTCTCGCGCCCATGCCGTGCACACGCGGCACCTGCGCTGAGCAGGACCAGCACCACTCAGTACGCACCAACGGGGGTCATCGCACCATGCGTTCCACACCTACGCCCGCACCGAGGCGCGGGCGGCGCACCGTCCTCGCCGCCGCCGGGCTCGTCGCCGCCTTGGCGCTCACCGCGACCGCCTGCGGCGGTTCCGGGGGTTCGGCGAGTGACAAGCCCGACGCCACCAGCTCCCAGGCCTCCGCGAACGGCGGCGGCAAGGCCAAGATCCCGGCCGATCTCGCGGGCAAGCTCAAGGAGCACGGGATCGACGTCGACCGCTGGAAGAGCGGCGGCTGGAAGGACTGGGACAAGGACAAGTGGCTCAGTGACGCCAAGGACTTCGTCAACCCGGTGATCGAAGGCCTCTGGAAGCCGGAGCGGATGCAGTCCGCCGACGAGGCCGACAAGCGGGTCACGACGAAGGACGCGTCGGCCGGCCAGGGCGTCAGCGATCCGGATCCGGCGCCGGTGCGGGCGCAGGCCGAGAAGACGCCGTACCACCGCAACGCGGCGCCTGTCGGCAAGGTCTTCTTCGACTCCCCCGACGGCCCGGCCGTCTGCTCCGGCACGGTCGTCAAGGACGTCAACCACCCGGGCAAGTCCAACCTGGTGTGGACGGCGGGCCACTGCGTGCACGCCGGCGGCAACGGCGGCTGGTACCGCAACATCGTGTTCGTCCCGGCCTACAACGACCTCGGCAAGTCCGAGGCGGAGCTGACCGACGCCAACCCGACGGAGATCGCGCCGTACGGCAACTGGTGGGCGAACTGGGTCTCGACCTCCAACCAGTGGATCCAGGGCGGTTCGGAGAGCGGCGGTGACGGAGCCGCGTACGACTACGCCGTGCTGCATGTGAAGCCGGAGCAGGGCGCCAAGTCCCTGGAGGAGACCGTCGGCGCCGCGCTGGACGTGGACTTCTCCGCGCCATCCGCGGCCGAGGCCGCCAAGATGGGCGCCTGGGGCTACCCGGCCGCGCCGCCTTACAACGGCGAGAAGATGTTCAGGTGCATCGGCGTCCCCGGCCGGTTCTCGCTCAGCCCGTCCCTGCCGACGATGTACCGCATCGGCTGCGACATGACCGGCGGTTCCTCCGGGGGCGGTTGGTTCCGGGTCCTGAACGGCAAGTCGGTGCTGGTCTCCAACACCTCGATCGGCCCGGCCGACAACACCTGGCTGGCCGGGCCGCAGCTGGGCCGCGACGCCGAAGCGCTCTACCAGAACATGAGCAAGACGTACGGCGGTCAGTGACCCGTGCATGCTGAAGGCCCGCTCCCCGGCAACGGGGGCGGGCCTTCTCGCGTTCAAGCGCGACGCGCTCTCAGGTCGGACTCAGAGCGCCGGAGCCGGAACGTACGGCGTGAGTTCCGCCGCCAGCTCCTCGTGCACCCGCACCTTGAGCAGGGTGCCCTCCGGGGTGTGCTCCTCGGAGATCACCTCGCCCTCGTCGTGCGCACGGGCGACCAGCTTGCCGTGCGTGTACGGCACGAGCGCCTCGATCTCGACCGACGGGCGCGGCAACTCGTTGTCGATGAGCGCGAGCAGCTCTTCGATGCCCTGGCCGGTGCGGGCCGAGACCGCGATGGACCGCTTCTCGACGCGCAGCAGCCGCTGGAGCGTCAGCGGGTCGGCCGCGTCCGCCTTGTTGATCACGACGATCTCGGGCACGTCGGTGGCGCCGACGTCCCGGACCACCTCGCGCACGGCGGCCAGCTGCTCCTCCGGGAACGGGTGCGAACCGTCGACCACGTGCAGGATCAGGTCGGACTCGCCGACCTCCTCCATCGTGGAGCGGAACGCCTCGACCAGGTGGTGGGGCAGGTGGCGTACGAACCCGACCGTGTCGGCCAGCGTGTACAGCCGTCCGCTCGGCGTCTCGGCCCGGCGCACGGTCGGGTCGAGGGTCGCGAACAGGGCGTTCTCGACCAGTACGCCCGCGCCCGTGAGGCGGTTGAGCAGCGAGGACTTACCGGCGTTGGTGTAGCCCGCGATGGCCACGGACGGCACCTTGTGACGCTTGCGCTCCTGGCGCTTGATCTCGCGGCCGGTCTTCATCTCCGCGATCTCCCGGCGCATCTTCGCCATCTTCTCGCGGATCCGGCGCCGGTCCGTCTCGATCTTGGTCTCACCGGGACCACGGGTGGCGAGGCCGCCGCCCTTGCCGCCGCCCATCTGCCGGGACAGCGACTGACCCCAGCCGCGCAGTCGCGGCAGCATGTACTGCATCTGCGCGAGGGCGACCTGTGCCTTGCCCTCTCGGGACTTGGCGTGCTGGGCGAAGATGTCCAGGATCAGAGCCGTCCGGTCGATGACCTTGACCTTGACGACGTCCTCGAGGTGGATCAGCTGGCCCGGGCTGAGCTCACCGTCGCAGATGACGGTGTCCGCGCCCGTCTCGACGACGATGTCGCGCAGCTCCTCGGCCTTGCCGGAGCCGATGTAGGTGGCCGCGTCGGGCTTGTCGCGGCGCTGGGTCACTCCGTCGAGCACCAGCGCGCCGGCCGTCTCGGCGAGGGCGGCGAGCTCCGCGAGGGAGTTCTCCGCGTCCTGCACGGTTCCCGAGGTCCAGACGCCGACAAGGACGACCCGCTCCAGTCGGAGCTGGCGGTACTCGACCTCGGTGACGTCCTCGAGCTCGGTGGAGAGGCCCACCACACGGCGCAGGGCCGCGCGGTCGGAGCGGTCGAACTGGTCGCCGTCCCGCTCTCCGTCGATCTCGTGGCTCCAGGCGACGTCCTCTTCCATCAGGGCATCGGCCCGAAAACCATCGGGGTGGCTGTGCGCGAAGCGCTTGGAGTCCTGGGAAAAGGAAGAAGAGGAGGTCATTGGATCCTTACGTTGGTGGGAAACCGTTCACAGTCTGCAACGCACGGGCGGTCCGGGAGATTCCCGGCGCTCCGTGCCGCGCCGACCTGAAGATGGTCGCACGGCACGGGGCGTCTCGTCACCGTGTTATCGGGCGGGCGTCTTCGCCGGCCCGGTCTACCTCGCGGGGCCCGCTACTGCGGGTCTGCGGCCTCGCGGGGGCCTGCTTCAGGAGGTCTGCGGCCTCGCGGAGGTCTGCGATTTCGCGGGAGCCTCCGGCTTCCAGTCCGGGTGGCCCGGCATCGGCGGCGTCTTCTCGCCGTACAGCCAGCCCTGGAAGAACCCGTTTAGGTCGCGCCCGGAGATCTCGGCGGCGAGCCGGACGAAGTCGTCCGTCGTGGCCGTGCCGTCCTGGTACCGCTTGACCCAGGTGCGTTCCAGGCGGTCGAAGGCCGGGCGGCCGATCTCCTGGCGCAGGGCGTACAGGACAAGTGCCGCCCCGTCGTAGACGATGGGGCGGAAGATGTCGGTCTTACGGCCGGCGTCGGGCGCCTTGGGCGCGGCGGGTGGTCCGCCTGCGGCGCGCCAGCGGTCGGAGGCGCCGTAGGCGGCCTTCATCCGGTCCTGCATCGGCTTGCCGGCCTGCTCCTCGGCGTACAGCGCCTCGTACCAGGTGGCGTGCCCCTCGTTGAGCCACAGATCGGACCAGGTGCGGGGGCTGACGCTGTTGCCGAACCACTGGTGGGCCAGCTCATGGACCATGATCGACTCGACGTACCACGAGGGGTGGACCCGGTCGGTGAACAGTTCCCGTTCGAAGAGCGAGAGCGTCTGGGTCTCCAGTTCGAAGCCGATGGAGGCGTCGGCCATGAGCAGGCCGTACGTCTCGAAGGGGTAGCGGCCGACCTTGTTCTCCATCCAGGTGATCTGACCAGGGGTCTTCTCCAGCCAGGGTTCGAGCGCCTTGCGGTGCTCGGTCGGGACGACGTCCCGTACGGGAAGCCCGTGCGGGCCGGTGCGGTGCAGCACCGTGGAGCGGCCGATGGAGACCTGGGCGAGCTCGGTGGCCATGGGGTGCTGGGTGCGGTAGGTCCACGTCGTCGTCCCGCCTGACTTCTCCGTTCCGGCGGACAGGCCGTTGGCGACGGCCGTGTGCCCGTCGGGTGCCGTCACCCGGATGGTGAACATCGCCTTGTCGGAGGGGTGGTCGTTGCACGGGAACACCAGGTGCGCGGCGTCGGCCTGGTTGGCCATGGCGAGACCGTCCGCGGTGCGCACCCAGCCGCCCTCGCGGCCCTTGGCGGGCACGGGATCACTGGTGTGCCGCACGGTGATCCGCATCCACTTGCCGTCCGACACCGAGTTCTCGGGCGTGATCACCAGGTCCTCGCCGGCGGTGTGGAACTCCGCCGGGTCGCCGTCGACCTCGACCGACTGGACCGTGCCGTGGGCGAAGTCCAGGTTGACGCGGTCCAGGTCGGCGGTCGTCCAGGCGTCGATGGTCGTGACGGCCCGCAGCGGCTGGCTGTTGCTGCCCGGGTAGGTGAAGGAGAGGTCGTACGACGCCACGTCGTAGCCGGGGTTGCCGAGGTACGGGAAGAGCCGGTCGCCGACGCCGAGCGGGACGGCGGGGGCGCTCGCGGCGACGAGGCAGACGGAGACGGCCGATGTGAGCAGGGCGGCGGCGGTCCGGCGCCGCCGGGTGGGGGCGGCGGCCCGGCTGTGCGAGGTCAGGAGCATGCCCCATGGCTATCAGCGCGTGGGTGAACGTCACGGACGGCGCGCTTCCGCCCCACCCGAACCGAGTACCGGGGTCTGCGCCGGGTGCCACGGTGGCTGACGCCGTGTCGCCGCCCAGCACCACCACGACAGCGGTGCGGTCGTACGAGCAGGCCGTTCGCCGGCAGGTCGGCGGCCGGGCCTGTGCGGCGAGACCCCGACGCCGTCCCGACCGCCCGGGCAGGCCGTCCGCAGGTCCGAGCCGACTCCACGCACGAGGCCGGCACCGCGATCCCGGCGTCCCGCACGGCACAGACTTCGGCCCGGGTCAGGCGATGGCGCCTGGCCGGCGTTCCCTCGCCGCTGCCGGAAGGCCGTTCACCGGCGTGGGCCGCGTCAGTCGCCCTGCGGTTGCGGCTGCGCCCGGCTGACGTCGTACACCCCGGCCACGTCGCGCATCGCGCGCATCAGGCCGGGCAGATGGCCGGCGTCGGGGAGCTGCACGGTGTAGGTGTGCCGCACCTGCTGCTGGGTGGGGGGCTCGACGGTCGCCGAGACGATCTCGGCCCCCTCGGAGGCCATGGCCTCGGTGAGGTCGGCCAGCAGATGCGGACGGACGAACGATTCGGCGACCAGCGTGACCCGGCACTCGGCGGCCTCTCCCCAGCGCACACCGATCTCCGCACGTCCCCCGTCCTTCATGCGCGCCACCGCCGCGCACTCCACGCGGTGCACGGTGACCGCTCCCCCGCGTACGGCGAAGCCGGTGATCTCGTCGGGCGGTACGGGCGTACAGCAGCGGGCGAGCCGGACGGCCGCACCGGGCAGGTCGGCGAGGACGTTGCCGGTGCCGGAGCGGTCGGCGGGCTGTTCGGGCGCCGCGTCGGGCTCGGGTACGTCGGCGGGCCGGAGGCCTGTCCGGTTCTCCGCGATCCGCGCCTGGCTCTGCTGGGACTCCGCCTGTGCCGGATGGGCGGCCAGCCACCGCTGGATGGCGATCCGGGCGGCGGGGGTGTGCGCGTGCTCCAGCCACTCCCGGGAGGGCTCCGACGCCGGGTCCTGGCCCATGAGGAGCTGAACGGTGTCGCCGTCCTTCAGCACGGTGCTCAGCGTCGCCAGGCGGCCGTTCACCCGGGCCCCGATACAGGCGTGCGCGTCCTCCCCGTACTGCGCGTACGCGGCGTCCACGCAGGTCGCGCCCTCGGGCAGGCCGAGGGTGCCGCCGTCAGGCCGGAAGACGGTGATCTCGCGGTCCTGGGCGAGGTCCTCGCGCAGGGTCGACCAGAAGTGGTCGGGGTCGGGTGCCGCCTCCTGCCAGTCGAGGAGCCGGGAGAGCCAGCCGGGGCGGGTGGGGTCGACGCGCTCGCCGTCGGCCGGGTCGTCGGGGGCCGGGGCGTAGGGGTTGCCGAGGGCGACGACGCCGGCCTCGGCGACCTTGTGCATCTGGTGCGTGCGGATGAGAACCTCGACGACTTGGCCGTCCTCGCGCGCCACGGCCGTGTGCAGCGACTGGTAGAGGTTGAACTTCGGTACGGCGATGAAGTCCTTGAACTCCGAGACCACCGGCTTCATACAGGTGTGCAGTTCGCCCAGGACGGCGTAGCAGTCGGCGTCCTCGTTCACCAGGACCAGGACGCGGCCGAAGTCGGAGCCGCGGAGCCGGCCGCGCTTGCGGGAGACGCGGTGCACCGAGACGAAGTGACGCGGGCGGATGTGGACTTCGGCGGGGATGTCCGCCTCGCGCAGCACCCCCCGCACCTCGTCGGCGACCTCGGCGAGCGGGTCGTCCGCGCGGGCCGCGTTGCGGACGATCAACTCCCGGGTGTGCGCGTACTCCTCGGGATGCAGGATCGCGAAGACCAGGTCTTCCAGCTCGGTCTTGAGCGCCTGGACACCGAGCCGTTCGGCGAGCGGGATGAGCACGTCACGTGTCACCTTGGCGATGCGCTCCTGTTTCTCGGGGCGCATGACGCCGAGGGTGCGCATGTTGTGCAGCCGGTCGGCGAGTTTGATCGACATGACGCGGACGTCGTTGCCGGTGGCCACGAGCATCTTGCGGAAGGTCTCGGGCTCGGCGGCGGCGCCGTAGTCGACCTTCTCCAGCTTGGTGACGCCGTCGACGAGGTAGCGGACCTCCTCACCGAACTGGTCGCGGACCTGGTCGAGCGTCACGTCCGTGTCCTCGACGGTGTCGTGGAGCAGAGACGCGGTCAACGTCGTGGTCTCGGCGCCGAGTTCCGCCAGGATGAGGGTCACGGCGAGGGGGTGGGTGATGTACGGCTCGCCGCTCTTGCGCATCTGGCCGCGGTGCGAGGACTCGGCCAGGACGTAGGCGTGGCGCAGGGGTTCGAGGTCCGCTTCGGGGTGGTGGGCGCGGTGGGCCTCGACGACATGACTGATGGCGTCGGGCAGCCGGCCCCTGGCGGCGGGGCCGAGCAGGGCCGCGCGGCCCAAGCGGCGCAGGTCGATCCGGGGGCGGGCCTTTCTGCGGGTGGCTGTCGGTGTCACCGCTCCTGACACCGCGCCCTGCATCTGGCCTGGGGTCACGGAATTCGTGGCCTCCGCACTCATGGGCACCTCCGGCTGCGTCAACCGGCGGGCGGGCGCCCCAGAGCGGACATGGCTCAGGGGGCGGCTTCGGTCCCCCGTCCGGGCCGGTGCTTGATGCTACCGAGCCCACCACGCCCGACTGACCGCCTCTCGCCGAGCGTGAAACTGATCACCCATTCGAGGGATGAATGTGAGGTTTGTACCCCTGCATCGAGCGAGCCGCGTGATGCGATTCTCGCCAAGTGGCCGAATATCAACGGCGATTTCGGATCGTCCGGCTGACGACGCCCGGATGTTTCAGGACGACAGGCCCCGGCTCACGCGGACGTCGCCGTTTCGAACCAGTCCGCGTCGATCTCGCCCTCGGCCACGATCACGGCCGGGCCGGTCATCTCGATCTCGCCGTCGGGCCGCTCGGTGATCACCAGCGTGCCGCCGGGGACGTCCACGGTGTAGGTCGCGGGGGCGCCGGTGGCCTTCGGATCAACACCGTCACGGCGGGCGGCGGCCACGGCGACGGCGCACGCGCCCGTGCCGCACGAGCGGGTCTCGCCGGAGCCGCGCTCGTGCACCCGCAGCGCCACGTGCCCGGGGCCGCGGTCGATCACGAACTCGACGTTCACACCGTCCGGGTAGGCGGTCGCAGGGCTGAAGGGCGGCGGGGAGAGCAGGTCACCCGCGTGCGCCAGGTCGTCCACGAAGGCGACCGCGTGCGGGTTGCCCATGTTGACGTTGCGCGCGGGCCAGCTGCGCTCGCCGACGCTCACCGTGACGTCGCCCTCGGGGAGCACCGCGCGGCCCATGCCGACGGTCACGTCACCGTCCTTGGCGAGGTGCACGGTCTTCACACCCCCTCGCGTGGCGATCGCGAGATCTCCTTCGGTCACGTGACCGGCGCGCTGGAGGTAGCGCGCGAAGACCCGCACGCCGTTGCCGCACATCTCCGCCACCGAACCGTCGCCGTTGCGATAGTCCATGAACCACTCCGCCTCGGCCGCCATGCCCGTCGCCTCCGGGTGCGCGGCGGACCGCACCACGTGCAGCAGCCCGTCGCCGCCGATGCCCGCGCGCCGGTCGCACAGGGCTGCGACGGCGGCCGGAGGCAGGTCGATGGCGTTCTCGGGGTCCGGGACGATCACGAAGTCGTTCTCGGTCCCGTGGCCCTTGAGGAAGGCGATCCGCGTGCTCATGCCTCGATCGTAAGGGGTGCCTCCGACAACGCCTCGGCGTGCCTGTGACAGCGTCCTGCAGCCCGTGCGGGGGTCAGCGCAGCCGCGCCACACGCCACACGGCGAGGACCACCACGACGGCCACGACCAGGGCGTACGCGAGGACGACCCGCCAGTCGGGTCTGCGGCCGGAGCCGCGGGCCGGCAGGCCCGGCCAGGTGTAGCCGACGCGACGGGCGGCCATCATGCCCCACCCGGCCGCGCACGAGCAGATCAGCAGGCCCAGCATGGCGATGACGGCCCCGCTGTCGCCGAAGTCGAAGGCGAGCGGGAACGCGAACATCAGGGAGCCGAGTGCCGCGAGGCTCACGATGGGCGCCAGCTGCCAGATCCGGAGCCGGCGCTGCGGGCGCAACTCGACCTCGACCTCGTCGGCGAACATCTCGCCGGGCTCGGGACCGTCGTCCGTCACGCTCTGCGTCTCGTCGGGCCCGTCGGAGCTGAGATGCTCCGCCTCCTGCTCCGGTGCGTTCTGCTCCGGTCCGTTCTGCTCCGACGCGTCCCCGCGCTCCGTCTCATCCCACTCTGCGGTGATGTGATCGGTGCTTCGTGCGGTGTCGCGAGGGCCGGCCTCCATCGCCACGCGCCCTCCCAACCAGGACTCAGTTCGGTCGATCGAAGCTCGATGATGGCACGCCGCCGAAGGACCGGATGACGGCCTGGGCGTCCCGATGCCATGACGTGATCAGGCTGTGACCGGTCGTTCGACCAAGGACAGCGCGAGCTGCGGAAGTTCCGTGAGATCGGCCGCCGCCCCACTCAACCAGTGCACCCGCGGGTCGCGCCTGAACCACGAATCCTGGCGGCGCGCGAAGCGCTTGGTGGCACGCACGGTCTCGGCCCGCGCGTCGTCGAGCGTGTACTCCCCGGCGAGCGCCGCGAGCACCTGCTGGTAGCCGAGCGCGCGCGAGGCCGTACGCCCTTCGCGCAGCCCCTGCGCCTCCAGCGCCCGTACCTCGTCCACGAGGCCCGCGTCCCACATCCGGTCGACCCGGCGCGCGATGCGCTCGTCGAGTTCGGGGCGGGCCACGTCGACGCCGATCTGAAGGGTGTCGTACACCGAGTCGTGGCCGGGGAGATTCGCCGTGAAGGGCCTGCCGGTGATCTCGATCACCTCAAGGGCGCGGACGACCCGGCGGCCGTTGCTCGGCAGGATCGCGCGGGCCGCCTCGGGGTCGGCGGCGGCCAGGCGGGCGTGCAGCGCACCGGAGCCGCGCAGCACGAGTTCCTCCTCCAGACGGGCGCGGACCTCGGGGTCGGTGCCGGGGAACTCCAGGTTGTCCACGGCCCCGCGCACGTACAGTCCGGAACCGCCGACCAGAATCGGCCAGCGCCCCTCGGCCAGCAGCGCCTCGATCCGCTCGCGGGCCAGGCGCTGGTACTCGGCGACGGACGCCGTGACGGTCACGTCCCAGATGTCCAGCAGGTGGTGGGGTACGCCGTCGCGCTCCTCGGGCGTCAGCTTGGCGGTACCGATGTCCATCCCTCGGTAGAGCTGCATGGAGTCGGCGTTGACGACCTCGCCGCCGAGACGCTGGGCCAGGAAGACGCCCAGATCGGACTTTCCGGCCGCAGTCGGTCCGACGACGGCGATGACGCGGGGGGCGGGGGGTGCACTGCTCACCGCCCCAGTCTCGCAAACCTCCAACCGTGGTCTCGAACGAGTTACGTGACGCGACGGACGCGGGGTCGTTGCCCGTTGCGAGGTTCCTGCCGCCGGATCGCAGAGGCGGTGGCCCGGGCCGCGCAAACCGACGCACCGGGCAACGCGGGATTTCGCCCGCACGAGTAACGTATGGAGTAGATATGGGCGTTTTTGCACGACTTCTCCGGCGGTCGAAGGCCACGGCGGAGACGCCTGCAGCCAAGGCTCAGAACGACGCGGCGAAGGCCGGGGGCGAGGCGGAGACGGCCGGGGCGGAGACGGCCGAGGCCGCCCGAACCGCCGAGGCGAAGGGCAACGACGAAGCCCCGGAAGCGGCGGAGCCGGCTGCCGAGCCCACCCCCGAGGTCACCGAGCCCGAGGGCGTCGACATCCCCAAGCAGCAGTCCACCGAGAAGGCGGCCGACAACGAGGCCGGCGAGGGCGCCCGTAAGTGACCGCCCGCTCGAGGGAAGGTGAGCCATGGGTCTCATCGACAACGTGAAAGCCAAGCTGGGCCCGGCCAAGGGCAAGGTCTCCGACCTCGCCCAGCGGCACGAGGGCAAGATCCACCACGGTCTCGACAGGACCGCGCAGGCCGTCGACAAGACGACCAGGGGCAAGTACAGCGACAGGATCCAGTCGGGCACGGGCCGGGCCAAGGGCGCCATGGACCGATTCACGCACCATGGCGACCGGGCACCGGAGAGTGCCGGCACGAGGATGCCCGGCGCGGCCGGCACGACGATGCCGCCCGGCACAGGCCGGACGGCACCACCACGGGACGCGGCTGCCTGGACGGACGCGGCTCCCCCGACGGATGCAGGCAGCACTCCGCCTCCGGAGGCACCACCGCCCACCTCCTGAGCTCGCTTCGGCGCCGAGGGCCGCGGCCGGACCCGGCCCGAGCACGCATCAGCACACCGAAGGACACATCGGCGGACGGCCGCGGAGCACGAGGGCTCCCGGCCGTCCGCCGTTCTCCCGCACCCTGCGGCCACTACGACCGTTCCCGCGGCCCCCCGCCACGCCCCCTTCCCGCACCCTGCGGCCCAGGTCTACGACCAGGCGGCGACGACGTATCCCACGCCGTACGGCGCGTCCTCGTACAGCAGTGAGCCGCCGAGGTCCGCGCCCTCGGCCGCGCCCGCCAGAACCTGCCAGGGAGCCCGGCCGGACACCTTCAGCTCGTGGGCCAGCCCGGTGTCCAGCGTGGTGAGCGCGGCCAGGTCCGCCGCGCCGAGCGCCCGTGCGACCTGCGCGTCGAACGGAGCCGCCCGTTCGTCCAGGTAGCCCGGGGCCTTGAGCGTCCGGCACGCGCTGGCGTCTCCCATCACCAGCAGGGCCACCCTTTCGTCCAAGGCGGCGATGTCCCTTCCGGACCGCACGCACCGCTCGGTCGGGCAGGACTCCCCCACCCCGAATCCCTCGACCGGGGCGTCGGACCACTCGGTCCGCTCCAGGAGCCAGGCGGCCACACCCAGCGAGTACGGCAGCCGCGCTTCCGTGTCCGCGTCCTCGGCCGCGCCCAGCCGAACGTCGAGGTCGACGCCGAAGCCCCGGAAGGACCCCGCCGTTCCCGCCGGGTAGGTCTCGGGCCCGGCACCGCCGACCGGTCCGACGACCACGAGCCGTCCCGGCCGGGCGGCGGCGAGCACCCCCAGCGCGTCCGTGCAGGCGGCCCGCGCGGCATCCAGTTCCGGGGCGGCTCCCGCGGCGACCTCGGGAACCAGGAGGGGCGGGCAGGGGCAGACAGCGGCGGCGACAAGCATGATCGGCAGGGTAGCCCTCAGGGGCCGCTGTCACCGCACAGGGCGGCAGCGGCCCGGCTCAGTCGCAGCCGCACCCGCTCGCCACGGCCGGCAGGGGCTCGGGGGCGCCGATCTTCGGCAGGCCCAGCATCACCCCGACGGGCTTGGCCTTCTCGGCCGCGTTCCGCTTCTCCCAGGCGTCGCCCGCGCGCGTGCGGCGCACGTCCAGCACGGGGCCCTCGGCGAGGAGGTGGTGCGGGGCGGCGTAGGTGATCTCGACCGTGACCACGTCACCGGGGCGGACCTCCTGGTCCGGCTTGGTGAAGTGGACGAGGCGGCTGTCGGGGGCGCGGCCGGACAGGCGGTGGGTGGTGTCGTCCTTGCGGCCCTCGCCCTCGGCGACCATCAGCTCCAGCGTGCGACCGACCTGCTTCTTGTTCTCCTCCCAGGAGATCTCCTCCTGGAGGGCGACGAGCCGCTCGTAGCGCTCCTGGACGACCTTCTTGGGGATCTGGCCGTCCATCTCGGCGGCCGGGGTGCCGGGGCGCTTGGAGTACTGGAAGGTGAAGGCCTGGGCGAAGCGCGCCTCGCGGACCACGTGCAGCGTCTGCACGAAGTCCTCCTCGGTCTCGCCGGGGAAGCCCACGATGATGTCCGTGCTGATCGCGGCGTGCGGGATGGCGGCGCGGACCTTCTCGATGATCCCCAGGAAGCGCTCCTGGCGGTAGGAGCGGCGCATCGCCTTCAGGACCGGGTCGGAGCCGGACTGGAGCGGCATGTGCAGCTGCGGCATCACGTTCGGCGTCTCGGCCATGGCGGCGATGACGTCGTCGGTGAAGTCCCGCGGGTGCGGGGAGGTGAAGCGGACGCGCTCCAGCCCGTCGATCTTCCCGCAGGCGCGCAGCAGCTTGCTGAAGGCCTCGCGGTCGCCGATGTCGGAGCCGTAGGCGTTGACGTTCTGCCCGAGCAGCGTGATCTCGGAGACGCCCTCGGCAACCAGGGCCTCGATCTCGGCGAGGATGTCACCGGGGCGGCGGTCCTTCTCCTTGCCGCGCAGGGCCGGGACGATGCAGAAGGTGCAGGTGTTGTTGCAGCCGACGGAGATGGAGACCCAGGCCGCGTACGCGCTCTCGCGGCGGGTGGGCAGCGTCGAGGGGAACGCCTCCAGCGACTCGGCGATCTCGACCTGCGCCTCGTCCTGCACGCGCGCCCGTTCCAGCAGGACGGGCAGCTTGCCGATGTTGTGCGTACCGAAGACGACGTCCACCCAGGGCGCCCGCTTCACGATGGTGTCGCGGTCCTTCTGAGCGAGGCAGCCGCCGACCGCGATCTGCATGCCGGGGCGGGCCGCCTTCTTCGGTGCGAGGTGGCCGAGGTTGCCGTACAGCTTGTTGTCGGCGTTCTCCCGCACGGCGCAGGTGTTGAAGACGACAACGTCCGCCTCGTCGGCGCCCTCGGGGGCACGGACGTAGCCGGCGTCCTCCAGCAGTCCGGACAACCGCTCGGAGTCGTGGACGTTCATCTGGCACCCGTAGGTGCGTACCTCGTATGTGCGCGTGCCGCCCACTGACTGGCTCCGGTCGATGCTGCTCATGAGGACAAGGGTAGGCGGTCGGCGAACGTGGCCCGGCCGCCTGTGGACAACCTCCGTCCCGGGCTCAGGGTTCGATGAGTCCGGCCCTGATCGCGTACCGGGTCAGCTCCAGGCGGTCGCGCATACCGAGTTTCTGCAGAAGGTTGGCGCGGTGGCGCTCCACGGTCTTGGCGCTGATGAACAGGAGTTCCCCGATCTCCTTCGAGGTGTGGCCCTCGGCGACCAGCTTGAGGATCTCCTCCTCGCGTTCGGTGATGGCCCGCTCCGGCAGGCCGCCGCCCCGGTGCAGCCGCTCCAGGTAGGAGCGGACGAAGGCGCGTTCGGCACCCGGGTAGATGAACGGCTCGTCGCGCACGGCGGCCCGGCAGGCCTCGACCAGGTCGCGGTCGGCGACGGACTTGAGTACGTAGCCGCTGGCCCCGGCCCTGAGCGCCTCGAAGAAGTACTCCTCGTTGTCGTACATCGTCAGGATCAGGATGTGCAGGTCGGGCATCCGGCGGGAGAGCTCCCGGGCCGCTTGGAGGCCGGTCGTGCGGGGCATGGCGATGTCCAGGACGGCGAGGTCCACCGGGGTTTCCCGGGCCTTGGCCACGGCCTCGGCGCCGTCTCCGGCCTCGGCCACGACCGTGAGGTCGGGCTCGCCGTCCAGGATGAGGCGCACACCCCGGCGTACGAGGGTGTGGTCGTCGGCGAGCAGCACACGGATCGGTGTCGGTGTAGCGCAGCACGAGCGCGTTGCCGGCGAGCAGCAGCACCAGACCGCCGATCAGGACGAGGGCCTCGCCCGCGAGGACGGGGGTGGACACGGTGACCGGGCCGAGCAGCAGCGCCGTGGCCACGACCAGGCCGGCGGCGTTGAGCGAGAAGATCCGCCAGAACAACGACACGCTCCTGGGTCCGCTCCTTCCCGCCTTCGCGCAGTGCACCGCACCGTCCGCCCTCTCCGGCGACCGGCCGCTGCGTATATCCGTCACGACACCCATGTCGTCACCGTAGGGCCGGATGGGAGCATGCGGAGTTGACTCGTCCGATGATCGGCACCGTTCATCAGACCGACACAGCACGACAACCAAGACGGACAAGGCCGACAAGGCAGACAAGACGAACAAGGGGAAGCAACGTGTCAGCTCCGCGCCTGAGGGCGACGCCGCTGCCGGGTATCGGGGTCCAGTACGACCTGGAGACGCGGGAACACCGCCATCTGTCGGTGGTGGCGCACCGCGACGGCACGCGCACGGTGAACGTCTACCGGGCCGACGATCCCGACTCGTGCGCACAGTCGTTGAAGCTGACCAGCTCCGAGGCGGGCTCGCTGATCGACGCGCTGAAGCCGTCCCACCACAGCCCGAGCCTGCTGTACACCACGGATCTCGGGCTGGTCGCCGAGCGGATCGAGGTGGCCGCGACCTCGCGCTGGAACGGGCGGGTGCTCGGCGACATGCGGATGCGGACGGAGACGGGCGCGTCGGTGGTGGCCGTGCTGCGCCGGGCCGAGGCGATCCCGTCACCCGCGCCGGACTTCCGGCTGTCGGGCGGCGACACGCTGATCGTCGTCGGCACCCGCGAGGGCGTCGACGCGGCCGCGACCATACTCGGGCGGGAGTGAACCTTTGCACTCCGCGGTTCTGCTCATCGAGTTCGGTTCCATCATTCTCGGCCTCGGCCTGCTCGGCCGGTTCGCCGGCCGGTTCCAGCTCTCGCCGATCCCCCTGTATCTCCTGGCCGGTCTGGCCTTCGGTGAGGGTGGTCTGCTGCCGCTCGGCGCGAGCGAGGAGTTCATCGCCACGGGCGCGGAGATCGGCGTCATCCTGCTGCTGCTGATGCTGGGCCTGGAGTACACGGCGAGCGATCTGGTCTCCAATCTCAAGACCCACTACCCGTCCGGTCTGGTCGACTGCGCCCTCAACGCGCTGCCCGGGGCGGCGGTGGCGCTGCTGCTCGGCTGGGGCCCGGTGGCCGCGGTCGTGCTGGCCGGTGTCACCTGGATCTCGTCGTCCGGCGTGATCGCGAAGGTGCTGGGCGATCTGGGCCGGGTCGGCAACCGGGAGACGCCGGTGATCCTCAGCGTGCTGGTGCTGGAGGATCTGGCGATGGCGGTGTACCTGCCCATCGTCACGGCGTTGGTGGCCGGCGTCGGGCTGATGGCCGGCAGCGTGACCCTGGCGATCGCGCTGGGAGCGGCCGGACTCGTGCTGTTCCTGGCCGTGCGCTACGGCAGGCTCATCTCACGGTTCGTCTCCAGCGACGACCCGGAGAAGCTGCTGCTGGTCGTGCTGGGCCTGACCATCCTGGTCGCGGGTGTCGCGCAGCAGCTCCAGGTGTCGGCGGCGGTCGGGGCCTTCCTGGTGGGCATCGCGCTGTCGGGGGAGGTCGCGGAGGGCGCGCACACCCTGCTGAGCCCCCTGCGTGACCTGTTCGCAGCGGTCTTCTTCGTCTTCTTCGGGCTGCACACCGACCCGTCGAGCATCCCGCCCGTCCTGCTGCCCGCCCTCGGGCTGGCCGTCGTCACCGCGCTGACGAAGATCGCCACCGGGTACTGGGCGGCCCGGCGGGCCGGGATCTCCGTCAAGGGCCGCTGGCGGGCAGGGGGCGCGCTGGTCGCACGCGGAGAGTTCTCGATCGTCATCGCGGGTCTCGCGGTCGCGGCAGGGATCGAACCGTCCCTCGGCCCCCTTGCCACGGCCTATGTGCTGATCCTGGTCGTGCTCGGCCCGCTCACCGCGCGCTACACGGAGCCGGTGGCGACCTGGTGGTCCCGCCGCCGCGAGCCCCACCGCCTGGAGCCCACGCCCCGGGCGGCCGAGGCGGAGGCACCGGTCGCCGACTGAGGAAGGGTGGGCCGGGTGCGCCGGGGGCCGCGCCGGGGCGCAGGGGGCCGGGCCGAGGCGAGGGGGCCGGGCTGAGGAGCAGGGCCCCGGGCCGGGGCGCAGGGCGCCGCGCCGAGGCGTAGGGGGCCGGGCCGGGGCGCAGGGCGCCGCGCCGAGGCGCAGGGCCCCGGGCCGAGGCGCAGGGCGCCCGGGCGCAGGGCGCCAGGCCGAGGCACAGGGGCGTGATCTCTGGGGCGTGCCCCAGGTCAGGCGCCCCCGCCCGGTACCCACCCCTGCCTGCGCAGCACCCCCGGCACGTCCGGTGCCTCGTAGTGTTCGCCCTTGAGGACCTTGCCGTCCTCGCGGCGTGAGACCGAGCCGTCGGGGCCGATCTTCGTCATGTTGGAGCGGTGGATCTCGGCGAGCACCGCGTCGAGGTCGATGCCGTGCACGAGGGCGGTGCCGTACGCGACGTAGACCACGTCCGCCAGCTCGTGGGCGAGCCGGTCGAGCGGCCCTCGCACCGACACCTCGGCGACCTCCGCCGCTTCCTCCGCGAGGAGTTCGCCGCGATGGGCCGCCAGTTCCGGCGAGACCTCCGTCGGCGTGCTGCGGGCGTCCAGGCCGAAGGCGCGGTGGAATTCACGGACCAGGTCAGCGGGCGAAGAGCTCATGGGGGCGACTGTAGTGGCGGGCACGGACACTCCCCCGCCCGGCTTGTGGCCCCCTGCCCTGGTCAGGGGGCCACCCGGCTGGCAGGATCGCCCGCATGTCCAGAACGCTCCCCCGTATCGGCAGACGTCGGGCCCTGCAGGGCGGCGCCGCCTCCCTCGTGGTCCTCGGCCTGCTGATGTGGTGGCTGCGCCCCTGGGCCGAGGAGCCACCGAGCGGGACCATCACGTTCAGCACGGGCACACGCGCGGGGGTCTACCACGAGTACGGCAAGCTCCTGAGCGACGAGATCGACAAGGACATGCCCGACCTGAAGGTGCGGCTGCAGCCCAGTGCCGGTTCGCAGGAGAACGTCGCGGACGTGGCGAGGGGCGACGCGGACTTCGCGATCGCCGCGGCCGACGCCGTCGCCACGTACAAGCTCGGCAGGAACCTGGGCGCCGACCGGCTGCGCGGTGTCGCCCGTCTGTACGACGACTACGTCCAGCTCGTCGTGCCGCCGGACTCGGACATCCGCTCCGTCGCGGACCTGCGGGGCAAGCGCGTGGCCATAGGGCTGCCCGACTCCGGTGTGCGGCTGATAGCGAATGGCGTGCTCAAGGCGGCCGGCATCGACCCGGAGAAGGACATCAAGCCGTCGTCGGACGGCATCGACACCGGACCCAAGCGCCTGGGCCACGGCCTGGACGCGTTCTTCTGGTCGGGCGGCCTGCCCACCGACGGGCTCAGCCGGCCGGCCAAGAAGTCGGCGTCGGCCTTCCGGTTCGTGCCGATCGACGCCACGCTCGTGGCCAGACTGCACGACCAGGGCGGCGCCACGCGCTACTACCGGGCCACGAAGATGCCGGAATCGGCCTACCCCACCATCCAGCGCGGCAAGGCGATACCGACGCTCGCGGTGTCCAACCTGCTGATCACGCGCAGCGACATGGATCCGCGGCTCACCGAGTGGCTGACCCGTACGGTGCTCGACAGCCGGGACCTCATCGGCGCGACCGTCCACTCCGCCCAGCTGGTCGATGTCCGCACGGCGATCTACACCGACCCCCTCAAGCTGCACGTCGGCGCCCAGCGCTACTACCAGTCGGTCAAGCCGTAGCGCCCGGGCGGACCGCGGTCGCGAAACAGTCGCCTTCCCGTCAGGCCGTGGGCGCCGACCTCGGCACCGACACCGTCACCTTCAGTCCGTGCGGCTCATGACGGTCGTACGCGATCGAACCGCCGCCCGCCGCGAGCAGCGCCCGCGAGATGGACAGCCCGAGGCCCGAGCCCTTGATGTTCTGGTGCCGGCCGCTGCGCCAGAAACGGTCACCGACGCGGGCCAGCTCCTCCTCGGTGAGGCCCGGACCCTGGTCGGCCACGACGACGGTGGAGGTGTCGCCGTTGGAGGCGACGGTCACCTCCACGGTCTGCTCCTCGGGCGTGAACTTCACCGCGTTGTCGATGACCGCGTCCAGCGCGCTGGACAGCGCGACCGGGTCGGCCCACGCGGTCGTCGGCGGGCAGTCCCCCACCAGGCGCACGCCCTTGGCCTCGGCGGTCGGAGCCCAGGCCGCAAGACGTTCGGCGGCGAGCTCACCGATGTCGGTGATCCTCAGATCCGCCTCGGTGTGCTCGGCCAGCGCGAGGTCGAGCAGGTCGTCCAGGACCTGCGCGAGGCGCTTGCCCTCGGCCTGGACCGAGGCGATCTCCTGGTTGCCCTCGGGCAGTTCGAACGAGAGCAGCTCGATGCGCAGCAGCAGCGCGGCCAGGGGGTTGCGCAGTTGGTGGGAGGCGTCGGCGACGAAGGCGCGCTGCTGCTCCAGCACGTCCTCGACGTTGTCCGCCATCTCGTTGAACGACCGGGCGAGCCGCTGGAGTTCCGGCGGGCCGCCGGCTGCGGCGACCCGGGACTTGAGCCGGCCGGTGGCGATGTCATGGGTGGTGGCGTCCAGGACGCGCACGGGCTTGAGCACCCAGCCGGTCAGCCGCAGGGCGGCGCCGACGGCCAGCAGCATCGCGGCGAATTCGCCCGCGCCGATGACCAGCCAGCCGTGCAGCGTGCGTGAGCGCAGCTGTCCGGTGGGCGAGTCGGTGACGACGACCGCGACCACGTCGCCGTCCCGGATGACCGGCGAGGCGACCACGAGGTTGCGGCGCTGCCAGGGCCACACCTGCTTCGGGTCATGGCTGCGGCGGCTGAGCTTCGCCTCGGCAAAGGCGTCCCGCACCTCGCCTTCCTGGGGCAGCGACCACTCGGCGGGGGCATGGGCCATGGCCCTGCCGGTGCGGTAGAAGACACCGGACCGGATGCCGTAGACCTCGTAGTAGCTGCGCAGCTCGCTGCTGAGGGTGGCCAGGCGCTCGTTCTCGAAGGCACCGGTGGTGCCGTCGGGCGAGTCGGTGACGAACTGGGCGAGGGCGGCGAAGCGCGCCGTGTCGTCGATCCGGTCGACGACGACCTTCTGCTGCTGGGCGCCGGCGAGGCTGACGGCGAGCGGGATGCCGAGCGCGAGCAGAACGGCCGCCATCAGGACGATGAGCAGCGGAAGCAGACGAGTGCGCACCCGGCCCCGCTACCCGGCAGGCGCGACGAGCCGGTATCCGACTCCGCGTACGGTCTCGATGAGGGCCGGCATGCGCAGCTTGGCGCGCAGGGACGCCACATGCACCTCAAGGGTCCGCCCGGTCCCCTCCCAGCTGGTCTGCCACACCTCACTGATGATCTGCTCCCGGCGGAAGACCACCCCGGGCCGCTGCGCGAGCAGGGCCAGCAGGTCGAACTCCTTGCGGGTCAGCTGGATCACCGACCCGTCCACGCTGACCCGGCGGTTGGGCAGCTCGATGTGCACCGGGCCGAGCCGCAGCTCGGTCTCGATGCCGCTGGAAGTGTCCTCGTGGGAGGTGCGCCGGCTGACCGCGTGGATACGGGCGAGCAGCTCCCCGGTGTCGTAGGGCTTCACCACGTAATCGTCGGCCCCGAGGTTGAGGCCGTGAATGCGGGAGCGCACGTCGGAGCGCGCGGTGACCATGATCACCGGGGTGCTGGTGCGCTTGCGGATCTTGCCGCAGACCTCGTATCCGTCCTGGTCGGGCAGGCCGAGGTCGAGGAGGACGACACCGAAGCAGTCGCCCTCGGGAACGAGTGCCTGGAGGGCCTCCTCACCGCTGCGCGCGTGCGTGACGTCGAACCCGTGCCGTGCCAGAACCGCCGACAGGGCGGCGGCGACGTGGTTGTCGTCCTCGACGAGCAGCAGTCTCATCCGGGCCCCCTTCGGTTCACTGGCCGTACGATCTAGATGTGTACGAAAACGTGTGCACGCGCGCGCGTGCACCTTGTGCAGTCACGCTGATGGATGAGGACGGCGTCAAGAGGGTTCCGGTTGCGGACCGCTTCCGTTACCCGGCTGGTATGAGCGCCGCTCCCAAGTGCTACGACACGTGTCCGATTGCTATCGGATCGTGATGCTCAGATTCCCCTCAGATGTAATGACGCAGGTCGTACGGGGTTACTACTGTCCTCCGAAACCGAGGAGGACGGAGCCTGAGAGCGATGACCGAAGTATCGGTGGCCAAGGAAGATGTGGCCGCGACCGGAGAACTGGTCGTCCTGAAGAGCGTCAACAAGCACTTCGGCGCGTTGCACGTACTCCAGGACATCGACCTGACGATCGCCCGCGGTGAAGTCGTCGTGGTCATCGGACCCTCCGGGTCCGGCAAGTCCACCCTGTGCCGCACCATCAACCGCCTGGAGACGACCGACTCCGGCACGATCACGATCGACGGCAAGCCCCTGCCCGCCGAGGGCAAGGAGCTGGCCAGGCTCCGCGCCGATGTCGGCATGGTCTTCCAGTCCTTCAACCTCTTCGCGCACAAGACCGTGCTCGAGAACGTGATGCTCGGCCAGATCAAGGTCCGCAAGAAGGACAAGAAGGCGGCCGAGGAGCGGGCCCGGGCCCTGCTCGACCGGGTCGGCGTGGGCGCGCAGGCCGAGAAGTACCCGGCGCAGCTCTCCGGCGGCCAGCAGCAGCGCGTCGCCATCGCACGTGCGCTGGCCATGGAGCCGAAGGTGATGCTCTTCGACGAGCCGACCTCCGCGCTCGACCCCGAGATGATCAACGAGGTGCTGGAGGTCATGCAGCAGCTCGCCCGCGACGGTATGACCATGATCGTTGTCACCCATGAGATGGGTTTTGCGCGATCTGCGGCAAACCGCGTGGTGTTCATGGCGGACGGCCGAATCGTCGAGGAGGCTGCGCCCGACCAGTTCTTCAGCAACCCGCGCAGCGACCGTGCCAAGGACTTCCTGTCGAAGATCCTGCACCACTGACGGCGCGGGTCGCATTCGCCACGATCCGCGTCACCCGCAACGACGGTTTTCTCTCTTCACGGCAAAGGATGTTCACCATGAAGCTCCGCAAGGTCTCCGCTGCGGCCGCCACCGCTCTTGTCCTCGCCCTGACCGCCACCGCCTGTGGTGGCGACGACGGCGGTGACTCCAACGGCTCCGGCGGCGACAAGATCAAGATCGGCATCAAGTACGACCAGCCCGGTCTGGGCCTGAAGGAGCCCGACGGTTCCTTCTCCGGCTTCGACGTGGACGTGGCGACGTACGTGGCCAAGGAACTGGGCTACGAGCCCGACCAGATCGAGTGGGTCGAGACGAAGAGCGCCGACCGTGAGAACGCGCTGTCCCGCGGCGACGTGAAGATGATCGCGGCCACGTACTCGATCACCGACGAGCGCAAGCAGAAGGTCGACTTCGCCGGTCCGTACCTGCTGGCCCACCAGGACCTGCTGGTGAAGGCGGACTCGGACATCAAGGAGGGCACCGACCTCAACGGCAAGAAGCTGTGCTCGGTGGCCGGCTCCACCTCGGCTCAGAACGTCAAGGACGAGATCGCGCCGAAGGCCCAGCTCCAGCGGCTCGGCGGTTACTCGGAGTGCATCGCGGGTCTGCAGAGCGGCGCCCTCGACGCCGTGACCACGGACGACTCGATCCTCGCCGGCTTCGCGGCGCAGGAGCAGTACAAGGGTCAGTTCAAGCTCACCGGACTGAAGCTGAGCAACGAGAACTACGGCATCGGTGTGAAGAAGGGCGACACCGAGACCGTGAACAAGATCAACGACGCGCTGGAGAAGATGGTCAGCGACGGCTCCTGGGACAAGGCCGTCACGGAGAACTTCGGGCCGGCGAACTACAAGAACGAGAAGGCCCCGAAGATCGGCCAGATCGTCCAGTAACGCGGAACTCCGCCGACGCAGGATCCCCGCGATCACAGCGGGGATCCGCAGGCGCGCCGCCGCCCCTTGCTTCTCCGGCGGCGGCGCGGCACGTCCGCTGCCCAAGCCACACACCCGGAAGCGCGGGAGATCGTGTTCGACTTTCTATCTGACTATGACGACCCGACCCTGCTGGGTGCCTTCTGGGTCACGGTGCAGCTCACCGTCCTTTCGGCCATCGGATCTCTGATCTGGGGCACCTTGCTGGCGGCCATGCGGGTCAGCCCTGTTCCGCTGATGCGCGGGTTTGGCACCGCCTATGTGAACATCGTCCGCAACATCCCTCTCACCGTCATCATCGTCTTCACCTCGCTCGGCCTGGCCAACATCTTCGGCGTGACAATGGGCGTCCCCGACGACTTCGAGGCCAAGGCATTCCGCCTGGCGGTGCTCGGCCTGGTCGCGTACACCGCAGCCTTCGTCTGCGAGGCGATCCGCTCGGGCATCAACACAGTGCCTGTCGGCCAGGCGGAGGCAGCCCGAGCCATCGGACTGAGTTTCAGCCAGGTCCTGCGGCTCATCGTGTTGCCGCAGGCGTTCCGCTCGGTCATCGGGCCGTTGGCGAACGTGCTGATCGCGCTGACCAAGAACACGACCGTGGCGGCCACGATCGGCGTGGCGGAGGCCGCCCTCCTGATGAAGGACATGATTGAGAACGAGGCTCAGACAGTGCTCATCGGCGCGGTCTTCGCCTTCGGTTTCGTGGTACTGACTCTGCCCACCGGCCTGATCCTCGGTTGGCTGAGCAAGCGACTGGCGGTGAAGCGATGACGTCCGTCCTCTACGACGCCCCCGGCCCCCGGGCCAAGCGGCGCAACGTGCTCTTCTCAGTGGTCTTCTTCGTCCTGCTCGCCCTGCTGCTGTGGTGGGTCTGGCAGACGATGGACGACAAGGGCCAGCTGGAATGGGCCCTGTGGAAGCCGTTCACCACATCCGAAGCATGGACGACGTACCTGCTGCCGGGCCTGGCTGACACTCTGAAAGCCGCAGCCCTCTCCATGGTCATCGCCCTCCCGCTGGGCGCCGTCCTCGGCATCGCACGCATGTCCGACCATCGCTGGGTGCGCATCCCGGCCGGCGCGGTGGTCGAGTTCTTCCGGGCGATCCCGGTGCTGCTCCTGATGCTGTTCGCCAACGAGTTCTACGTCCGCTCCACGGGCATCCCCAGCGACGAGCGGCCCCTGTATGCAGTGGTCACCGGCCTGGTGCTCTACAACGCCTCGGTCCTCGCCGAGGTCGTGCGGGCCGGCATTCTGTCCCTGCCCAAGGGGCAGTCCGAGGCCGCCATGGCGATCGGCCTGCGCAAGGGCCAGACGATGAGCAGCATCCTGCTCCCGCAGGCTGTCACCGCCATGCTGCCCGCCATCGTCAGCCAGCTGGTCGTCATCGTGAAGGACACCGCGCTGGGTGGCGTGATGCTCGGGTTCACCGAGCTCCTCAACACGCGGAGCACCCTCGCGGCCAACTACGCGAACGTCATCCCCAGCTTCATCGTGGTGGCGGTCATCTTCATCATCCTGAACTTCATCCTCACTTCCTTCGCCTCGTGGCTGGAGCGCAGGCTGCGGCGCAGCAAGCGGAGCACGGGTGCTGTTCTCGGGGCCGACAAGGTCGATGACGTGAACGCGGCCGAGGTGGGCGGCACCTACGGCACCGGTGCCGGTGGCACTATCTGACGGCCCGACAGCCTCTCCTGCTGTGGCCCGCCGGGATTCCGGCGGGCCACAGTCGTACCAAGCCAGAAGCCATCCGTTTCCGACCAAACCTGACACCTCATCGAGTGACCAGTGAGTCGCTCGCTAACCTTGATGCGGTGCCATGATCGCCACCAGCCCCTGGTCACTTGACGCAAGCACCGGCAATGGGTTGCATACGTTCTGTGATCGTGCACCCTGCTCCAACTTCCTGTTCACCTACGTCTCTCAGGACACCACCGCGGGCAGGGGGCGCCACGCCGTGGACCCGGTGATCATCGTCGGAGCGGGGCCCGTCGGGCTCACGCTCGCCCTGGCGCTGGCGCGTCAGGAGGTACCGTGCGTCGTCCTCGACGAGGGTCCGGGCAAGGACGAACCCCGCGCGGCGCGCACCGCCGTCCTGCGCGAGGACACCGCCGCCCTCGTGGAACGGCTGACCGGCATGCCCCTCTCCCGGGCCGGTGCGCACTGGGCCGGATGGCGGTCGATGCGGCGCAAGCAGGTGATGCGCGAGGTGGTTTTCGACGGCACCGAGCCCGCCCCCCTGCACATCGCCCAGCACGTACTGACCGGCGCCCTGCGCGCCGCCCTCGCGGGCGAACGGCTCGTCAAGATCGCGGTGGAGAGCCGCCTCGACGGCCTCGAACAGGAGCCCTCGGGCGTCACGGCCCACACCCGCGGCCCCAAGGGCACCTGGTGGCGCGGTAGTTACCTGGTCGGCTGCGACGGCCCCCGCTCGACCGTGCGCAAGATCCAGGACATCCGCTTCCCGGGCCGTACGGCGGTGGAACGTCACGCCGTCGCCGCGCTCCGTACGGAACTGCCCTGGCACGACGAGGCGTTGCTGCACCGCCTGCCGCCGTGGCGCATGTCCGGGCCCTCGGCCGGCGAGGTCACGGCACGTCCGCTGCCGGACGGCGTCTGGCGCCTGGACTGGCTCCTGCCGCCGGGCAAGGACCTGGTCACCCCCGAACTGCTGCTCACCCGGATCCGGGAGACCCTGGCCGGCTGGGAGGGCGGCACGACCCCGCCGTACGAGCTGCTGGACACCGGTGTCCACACCGTCCACCACCGGCTGGCCCGCCGCTGGCGCGCCGACCGCGTGTTCCTCGCCGGGGACGCCGCCCACCTGCTCGGCGCGTTGGGCACGCACGGGCTGGACGAGGGCCTGCGGGACGCCGACAACCTCGCCTGGAAGCTCGCCCTGGCCTGGCACCACGGGCCGCACGAGGCGCTTCTCGACAGCTACCAGACGGAACGCCGGGCGGTCGTCGCCGCCCGGCTCCGCGCCGCCGACCAGGCACTGCCGTTGCTGCGCGGCGGTGGCGGGCTGCGGGCCGTCGTCCCCGGTTCGTCCCGGGGCCACGACGCCCTGCTCACCGAGGGGCACTTGGGGCACGGCCAGCTCGGCGCGCCGGGGACGTACTTCGATTCACCGCTCGCACCCCGATCCCTCGAAGGAGAGGTCCCGGTCGACACCCCATTCGGTGCACCCGTCACCGACGTACGGGTCACCGCGGAGGACGGCACCTTCGTGCGGCTGCGGGACCGGCTCGGCCGCGGTGCGCTGCTCGTGGTGCTGATCGCACCGGGCACAGGTGTCTGGGAGCGCAGGCACTGGGTCAGCGCGGGCATCATGCCGCAGCTCGCGGCGGCGGTCACGGCACTGCCGCACCCCGCCGAGCTGCTCGTCGCCGAGAGCTACCCGGGTGCGGCCGCGCACACTGTGCTGCTGGTGCGTCCCGACGGGCACCTCGTCACCGCGCTGGGCGGAGTGCGCCCGGCCGATCTGTACGCCGCGGCGGAGGCCACGGTGGGTGGGCCGGTGAAGGCGCAGGCAGAGGCCGGTGCATCGGCCGGTTCACGCTGAAGCCGGCCTGGGGGGTACGCCCTGGGAGATGTGCTCACGTCACATAGGCCGGTGCTTCGGCCGGTTCACGCTGGAACCGGCCTGGGGGTACGCCCTGGGGGATGTGCTCACGTCACATAGGCCGGCGCATCGGCCGGTTCACGCTGAAACCGGCCTGGGGGTACGCCCTGGGGGATGTGTTCACGTCACATAGGCCCGGTGCTTCGGCCGGTTCACGGTGCGGCCGGCCCCGGTGGCAGGTCCCGGGGTGTTGTGCTCACTGTCACAGTGCGTCCGCATGGTGACAGTGAGTTGACCCGTCCGGGCGGCCGTGGTGTACTCCGGTTCGTGACCGACACCTGTGTGCGCCTGTGGCGGAGGGTCCATATGGACCTCCTCCGTTATGCGGGCTGCGTGTGTCGCCCGTCCTGCTGATTTCGCATTCCTCTTCTTCTGTGCGCGCGCCGCGCTCTGTCCGTCGGCTGCCGCGCCTCGCTCGCGAACCCTCATCAGGACCTTCAGGACGGCACCCGTGTCTGTATCCCCTTCTGCCACCCCTCCTGCCACGCCCTCCGTCTCCACCGTTCCGGCTCCCACCCAGGCCGACCTCTATGACTTCGTCCGGCGCACGGCCGCCGACACCGAGCTGATCGACTCCCTGCCGCTCGACCCCGAGGGCCGCACCTGGGTGCGGCTGGACGGGCCCGGCGGCAGCGAAGCATGGCTGATCGGCTGGCCGCCCGGCACGGGCACCGGCTGGCACGACCACGCCGACTCGGTCGGCGCCTTTCTGACCGCCTCGGGCGAGCTCAAGGAGAACTCGCTCGCGGCTCGGCTGCCCACCGACGGCTGGAAGACCCTGGAACTCACCGACGACGTGGACCGGGAACGCCGGCTGCGGGCCGGCCAGGGCCGGGCCTTCGGCCGACACCACGTCCACGAGGTGCTCAACGAGTCCCCCGACCGGCACGCGATCTCCGTCCACGCCTACTACCCGCCTCTGCCGCAGATCCGCCGCTACAGCCGCAGCGGCCCCCTCCTGCGACTCGAGCAGGTCGAGCGTCCGGAGGACTGGCAGTGAGCGCCGCACCGGGGCCGACACCCCACGACACCCGACCGCCGGTCGGTATCGACGAGTTGCTGGACCGTGTCCGGTCGGGCTACGAGCGGATCGAACCGCAGGATGCGTACGAGGCTGCCCAGGCCGGCGACGCACTCCTGGTCGACATCCGCTACGCCGCCCTGCGCGATCGGGACGGCCTCATCCCCGGCGCCCTGGTCGTCGAGCGCAACGAACTGGAATGGCGCCTCGACCCCCAGGGCAGCCACCGCCTCCCCGAGGCCACGAGCCACGCCCTGCGCATCGTCGTGATCTGCAACGAGGGCTACGCGTCCAGCCTGGCGGCCCAGTCCTTGCACCAGCTGGGCCTGCACCGGGCCACGGACCTGGTCGGGGGGTTCCAGGCGTGGCGGGGGGCGGGGTTGCCGGTGGAGTGAGAGCGAGGGCGGCATTGTCGCGGGGCGGTGTGTACGGGGTTGCACCTTCCGTAGCGGCATGTGGTCCGGTGGACTTACGTCCCGGTCCCTTGAGGAAAGGTCCCTGCTCATGTCCTTCATGCCACCTCGCCAGGTCAAGATCGGTGACGCGGCGGCCTTCGCCGGCACAACGCCGCGGGCGATTCGCCATTACCACGAGATCGGCCTGCTCCCGGAGGCTGAGCGGGGCGGCGATGACCGCCGCCGCTACGGGTACGAGGACATGATCCGACTGCTGTGGATTCGCAAGATGGCCGACGCCGGGATCGCCCTGGACGACATCCGTGACGCCTTCACCACCGGCACGGCTTCCGCTGGTGCGGACAGCGGAGACGGTATCGCGGGCATCCTGGAGCGGCTGGAGGAAACCCTCGCCGAGCAGGAGGCGGAATTGCGGCGGCAGCGGACCGTTGTGCAGCGGATGCGCACCGAAGGCAGCCGGATGGGCCTGCTCTCCGACTTCGTCACCGACCGTCTCAAGAGCCTGCCCGAGGGCTCCCTGCGTCAGGCGGACCTGGACAGTCTGCTGGTCACTGAGCGGATCTTCGGCCCGCTCGGCGCGGCCGTCCAGACCACCCGCTTCGTCGTCCTGGCTACGCATCCCACTCTGCGGGAGGACTCCGACCGCATCGATGACGCCGAGGAGGCACTCGATGACAGCGTCGCCGTCGATGATCCGCGGGTGGCTCAGGTGGCCGTCGAGCGGCACGCCTTCGAAAGCGCCCTGCAGGCCGCCATCGAGGAGTCCGGCCTGGGGAAGGACGACGATGCCCTCTTCGACGCCTGGGACACTTTGCACCCTGCTACCGCCGATGACGGCGAGGACGAGGCCGACCTCAGCCCTGACAGGCGGGAGGCCGGCTCCATGAGCGTGTTCGAAGCCATCGGCAAGATGCCCTACGACTTCTCCCCAGCCCGCCTGCGCTGTATGGAACTGGCCGAAGAACTGTCCGCCCAAGAGCCACCTGCTACCTCAAACACGGCCCTCTAAGAGCTGTCCCGTAACTGGACGGTGCCCCCTTGCCGATCCCGGATCGGACCGTGTCAGTGGCTAGTGACAGGATCGAGGGGTGCTGATCAAG
>NZ_JBVJSX010000018.1:0-98788 GCF_055606225.1 Streptomyces sp. NPDC037100
AGACCGACCACGACTCCACCATCATCAAACTCCCCAACGGCCTGGAGGACCAGCTGCCCGCCCCGCTGGTCACCAAGGACAACGTGGACGACAAGACCCTGTGGGGCAACAACGTCGGCTGACGACCCGCATCTCCCACCCGCCGCGTCGGGGAACGCGCAGCCCTCGTCCCCCGACGCCCGCCCCGCCCGCGCGGGTACCCGCCCGCGCCCCTCGGCTCCAGCCTCCGTACACGAAGGACGGTATCCACCATGGCGGACACCGCGACCGCCCCGGCGACCGGCCCCGGCACTCCGGCCCCTGTGGCCGAGGCGACCGGCATCAGCAAACGATTCGGCGCGACCGTCGCGCTGCGCGACGCCCGTATCACCGTCGCCCCCGGCGAGGCGCACGCCCTGGTCGGACGCAACGGCGCCGGCAAGTCGACGCTCGTGTCCATCCTCACCGGCCTCCAGCAGCCCGACACCGGAACCCTGCGCTTTTCCGGCGAGGCGGCGCCCGCCTTCGGCGACATCGACGCCTGGCGCTCCCGGGGGGCCTGCGTCTACCAGCGCTCCACCATCATCGGCGACCTGACCGTCGCCGAGAACCTCTTCCTGAACCGGCAGAGCGCCTCAGCGGTGCAACCCATCCGCTGGAAGCAACTGCGCAAGCGTGCCGAGGAGTTGCTCGGCGAGTACGGCGTGGCCGTCGATGCGACGGCGCGGGCCAAGGACCTCACCGTCGAGCAGCGGCAGTTCGTGGAGATCGCACGGGCCCTGTCGTTCGGGGCTCGGTTCATCATCCTCGACGAGCCGACCGCGAAACTCGACGCCCGCGGCATCGACCGGCTCTTCGACAAGCTCCTCGACCTCCGGCGTCAGGGCGTCGCCTTCCTCTTCATCTCCCATCATCTGCAAGAGGTGTACGACCTGTGCACCACGGTCACGGTCTACCGTGACGCGGCCCACATCCTCACCTCGCCCGTCGCCGAACTCGGCCACCAGGCGCTGGTGGAGGCCATGACCGGCGAGTCGGCCTCCACGATCGCCGCCACCGCCGGCCGGCCTCCCGTCGCGCGGGCGGATACCCCGGAACTGCTGGCGATCGACGGCCTGACACTGCCCGGCGTCTGCGAGGACATCTCCCTGTCGGTCCGCTCCGGCGAGGTCATCGGGCTGGCCGGCGCCACCGCCAGCGGCAATGTGCAGGTGGGCGAGGCGATCGCCGGTCTGCACCGCGCCAAGGACGGCCGGATCACAGTCGGCGGCAGGAGCGTACGCACCGGCAGTGTGCCGTCCGCGCTCACCGCCGGGGTCGGTCTGGTCCCCGAGGACCGCCACCTCCAGGGGCTGGTGAACAACCGCAGCGTGGCGGAGAACGCGACCCTCACCGTCACCGACCAGCTCGGCCCGTTCGGCACGGTGCTGCCGGCCCGCACCAAGGCGTTCGCCCGGCGCATGATCCGGGACCTCGACATCAAGACCCCGGGAGCCGCCACCCCCGTCTCCGCGCTCTCCGGCGGCAATCAGCAGAAGGTCGTCGTGGCCCGCGCCCTGGCCACCGACCCGCACGTCCTGGTGGCCATCCGCCCCACCAACGGCGTGGACGTCAAGTCCAAGGAATTCCTCCTGAGCCGCATCCGGCAGGTCGCCGACGGCGGCAAGGCCGCGCTGATCGTCTCCGACGAACTGGACGATCTGAAGGTCTGTGACCGGGTCGTCGTCATGTTCCACGGGCGCGTGGTCGCCGAGTTCGACCGCGGCTGGAAGGACGAGGTCGTCGTCGCCGCCATCGAGGGTGTCAGCGGCGACACGGCCTCCGCCACCGCGTCTCCCGCATCCGCCGTACCCGCCTCAACCGGCGCAGACGAGCACGGAAGGTAGTCATGTCCGCCACCACAGATCTCACCCAGCCCGCAGTGAGCAAGGCCGAGCCGGCCGCCGCGGACACCACGCGCCGCCGGGTCGACCTCGGGCGCTTCCGTGAACTGTCCCTGGTTCCGGCGATCCTCGTCCTGGGCCTGATCGGGTTCATCGTCTCGCCGGCGTTTCTGACCGCCGACAACCTCATCGGTGTGGCCCAGCAGTCCACCGAACTGAGCCTGCTGGTGCTCGCCACGACCTTCATCCTGGTCGCCGGACGGATGGATCTGTCGCTGGAGTCGACCATCGGTGTGGCTCCGGTCATCGCCGTGTGGCTCGTGCTGCCGAGCAGCGGCGGGCGGTTCAGCGGGCTCGGTCTCTTTCCCGAGTGGACGGCGATCCCTCTCTGTCTGCTGGTCGGCGTGGTGATCGGTGCCGTCAACGGGTTCCTCATCCTGAAGCTGCGGCTCAACGGCTTCATCGTCACCCTCGGCGCCCTGACCATGCTCCGAGGCCTCCAGGTCGCCCTCTCCGAGGGCCAGTCGATCGTCGAACTGCCCTCCTCCTTCACCTACTTGGGCAAGGCGTCCTGGCTCGGCGTCCCTGCCGCCATCTGGGTGTGCGCGCTGCTCTTCGCCCTCGGCGGCAGTGCACTGGCCTGGCTCCGGCACGGCCGGGCGCTGTACGCGATCGGCGGCAACACGGAGGCGGCCCGTACCGCGGGCATCCGCGTCGACCGCATCGTGTGGATCGTCCTCATCCTCGGCAGCGTCCTCGCCGCGTTCGCCGGCATCCTCTACAGCGGCCACTACGGCTCCATCTCCGCCACCCAGGGCAGCGGCTGGATCTTCCAGGTATTCGCCGCGACCGTCATCGGCGGAGTCAGTCTCAACGGCGGCAAGGGCTCCGTGTTCGGCGCCCTCACGGGTGTCCTCACCCTCCAGCTGGTCGTGAACGTCATGACCCTGGCGGGCGTACCGGCGCTGTGGAACCAGTTCCTGAACGGCGCCATCATCATCGTCGCCCTGATCATCTCCCGGTTCGCCTCCGGCGAGAAGCAGGAATAGCCGCGTACCGCAAGGGGCTCCGCCGACCCGGCTCGGGCCGGCGGAGCCACCGGCCGGCGCATCCCCGACTCAGAGAGGCACCCTGGTGGCACTGACGGACGAGGCGATCGACAAGATCAAGGCGATGATCGTCGCCGGCGAACTCGCGCCCGGCTCCCGGCTCCCCAAGGAGGAGGTCCTCGCCGGACAGCTCGGCCTGTCCCGGAACTCCCTGCGCGAGGCGGTCCGGGCGCTGACGGCCATGCGCATCCTGATCACCCGGCAGGGCGACGGCACGTACGTCTCCAGTCTGGAGCCCCATCTCCTGCTGGAGAGTCTCTCCTTCGCCGCCGACGTCTCCCAGGGCCACACGGCTCTGCAGTTGCTCCAGGTACGACGACTGCTCGAACCGCAGGCGACGGGGCTGGCAGCCGCGCTGCTCAAGCCGGACGATCTCCGGGAACTGCGCAACATCCTCAAGCGGTCCCGGACCGTCGCCACCGTGGAGGAGTTCGTCGCCCACGACATCGCCTTCCACCTCAGGATCGTCGAGGCGGTCGGCAACCCCGTGCTGTCGATGCTGCTGCAAGTGCTCTCCACCCGCACCCAGCGTGTCCGCATCGTCCGCGGCAGCCAGACCCGTCAGGCCCTGAACAGCGCTCACGAGGACCACGAGCAGATCCTCAGCGCGCTTCAGTCACGCGACGCCCTGCATGCCGCCGCTGCGGCGACCGTCCACATCACGGCCGTGGAGCAGTGGCTGGCCACCAGTCTGACCGATGACCCGATCCGAGCGATCGACGACTGACCTCGCGATCCCCTTCGCCCCTGCCGCCATCCGGTCTCCCCCTCCCACGCACGGACCGGATGGCGGCAGGCCATTTCGGGCGGGAGTCAGGAACAGACCGAGGCCGCTGCTCGACTCGGATCCCGAAGCGGTCGGCGTCACTCAGGACCGGACGGTGCCGCCCACCGACATCGCCGTCGGCAGGACCGCCACGACGGCGAAGACTCTCGGCGGCCGCTCCCCCACTCCCCGGTCAAGGACTCGGGTCCCCGCTTCCTGCCCCTTTGGACTGCCGGTCAGACGGCACACCCTCACCCTCACCGAGACGGGCCGATACGGGGCTCGGGGCCCCCTCCGAAGGGAGGCGGCTCCGTGCGTCCGCCGGCCGGGGCCTGATCGCGCCTACCGCAGCGTGGACAGATCGACGGCGTTGGCCATGGCTTGCATTCCGGCGTCGTTGGGGTGCAGATGGTCACCGCTGTCGTAAGCCGGAAGCATCCGGGCGGGGTTGTTGGGGTCCCGGATGACGGCGTCGAAGTCGACGACCGCGTCGAAGGCGCCACTCGTGCGGATCCAGTTGTTCACTGTCACCCGGATGTTGGCCAGGGAACTGCTCTGCGTGGAGTGGGGCAGCATGGTGCCGCCGATGATCCTCACGCCGGCGGCGTGTGCCTGGGCGATGATGTTCCGGTATCCGCTGATCAGCTGGTCGGCGGTGAGGGAGGGGGTGCCGTTGATGTCGTTGATGCCCTCCATGAAGATCACGTCCCGTACGCCCGGCTGGCCGAGGGCGTCGTGTGCGAACCGGCTCACACCGGCAGGTCCCTGGGGATCCCAGCCGGTCGCGCGGAGCACCATGTTGCCCGAGATGCCCGCGTCGGCGACAGCCAGCCGCTGACCGCCGCTCGCCGACTGCAGCCTGGCAGCCAGGCGGTCCGGCCAGCGCCGGTTGGCGTCGGTCGTGGTGTTGTATCCGTCGGTGATGGAGTCGCCGAAGGCCACCACGGTTCCGGTGGTCACGGCGGCCGGCACGACGTCCACGCCAGACAGGTAGTGCCAGCTCCACATCGAGGTGGTGAAGTTGGTGGCGGCGTCCTCGCCGGCGTGGTTTCCGGAGCCGGCCGCCGACCGGTACGAGGTCTGGAAGGCGTCACGATGGAAGGTGGAGGCGCCCGTCGTGCCCCGCAGGTACACGCTCACCAGGAGGTCCTGCCCTGCGGTGACCGACATCGGGATGACGTCGCTGGTGAGTTCCGCCCCGGCGGCGACGGTCGGGCTGCCGGATCTGCCGAAGGTCACGGTGTGGTGCGTTCCCGGTACCGCTGCCGCGCCGCCGGACCGCACGGCCACGTCGACGGCACCTACGGACAGCGGAGTGGTGCTGCGCAGGTTGGACAGACGGATGCGCACCCCGGAACCGGCGACGCTGGTGTGGACGACCATCCGCAGCGTCTGCTCGGAGAAGGTGTCACCGCCGGCGGTCATGCCGGGGCCGAAGGCCACGACCCGGGAGCGTTCGGTGAGGCTCCACTGCTGGTTCCTGTTGCCGCTGCACGGCCACTGGACGAGCGGTGTGTTGTCGCCCGTCGAGCTGCCGGAGACGTCGAGGCACATTCCGCTGTTGACGGACGTGATCGCGGAGCCGTTGAAGTTCCAGCGCTGGTTGTTGTTGCCGCTGCACGGCCACTGGATGATCTGCGCGTCCGCCGCGGTGGACCCGCCCGACACGTCCATGCACTTGCCACTGTTGATGTTCACCAGCGAGAACGAACCGTCTCCCTGCGCGACGGCCTGCCACAGCTGGTTCGGGTCGCCGGAGGGGGCGTTCTGCACCACGGCCGCCGCGTCGGCCGGCGAGGCCGACTGGACCTGTGCGTTCTTGCCGCTGTGCGCCACGGTCAGCGCGTACACGTGGCCGTCCTGCGGTCCGGTGGCGGCCGTGGCCACGTCGACCGGGACGAGCGACATCCCCAGGACGGCGAGAGCCACTACTCCCGTGGTGGCCGTCCCGTTCCGACACCGTCTCATGAGCCTTCTTTCCATGTCGTGCTGCTCCTCATCGGTCACACGGTGCCAACGAAGCCGACGGCCCCCGCCGGAGCCGTTCGGCTCCGCATCACCGGAGGACTCGGCACGCCGGAGGGCCGCCCGAGCCGCCAGAGGGGGCCGGCCCGGGCGGAACCCTGGTCTTGCCTGACGGGGCGGCTGCCGCGTCACCGGGATGGGCATCCGGCCTCGGGGGCCGGCCGAAGGCGGCCCCCGAGGTGTCGAAGCCGCGGTGCTGCGGGCAGCGGCTGGTGCTTGGTTCGGGTCAGGTCCGCGTCCACTGCTGGTTGGTACCGGCGTGGCACGAATAGAGCTGGAGCTTGGTGTTGTTGGCGGTGCCCCCGTCGATCGCATCGATACAGAGACCGGACTCGACGCCCACGATGGTGCCGTTCGAGTTGAGGTTCCACTGCTGGTTGCCGCCGCCGTTGCAGGACCAGATCTCCACGGGGGTACCGTTGGAGGTGCCATGGTCCTTCGCGTCCAGGCACTTGTCGCCGAACACCCGCAGCTCCTTGGCCGGGGTCAGAGTCCACTGCTGGTTCTCGCCCCCGTGGCAGTCCCACAGCTGCGGCAGAGTGCCGTTGGTCTGGTTGTAGCCCGGCACGTCCACGCAGCGGCCGGAGCCGACGCCGACGAGCTTCGTGGTCGACCCGATCGACAGGTTGTCGAACTGGCCCGTCTCTCCCTGGCTGTTGCCGTAACCGGCCTGTCCCGCGGTGTAGGTGCTGTCGTTGACCGACCCCACCTTCACGCCGTCGATCCAGGCGGTGATCGTGTCGCCGTGGAAGCCCAGCCTCAGTTTGTGCCAGGAGTTGGTGCCCAGCGCGGAGACCGTGCCGCTGGCCAGCGTCACGAAGTTGTTGTCGGTGTTGTTGCGCAGAATGGACCAGGCACCGGTGTCGCTGACCCGCAGGTAGTAGCCGTTCAGGCCCTCCGGACCGAAGGAGTGCTGCCAGGTGGCGCGGCCGATGAGCTCCGTGTAGCCCGCCTTCTCCAGCAGTACGTCGCTGGAGACCTGATAGTCCTTCCAGCCCAGGTCACCGAAGAGCGCGTAGGGGTGCGACAGGGTGGCCCAGGTGATGGGCGCCTGTGCCGACATCTGGCGGACGCACTTTCCGGCCCGTCCGCCGCCGCAGCCGGCGACCTCGTAGGCGCCCTGCTGGTCCTGGATGTACTTGGCCTCGGTGCCGGTGGCGTAGCTTTCGTAGGAGTCGGCGTACGGAAGCGCCAGGGAGCCCTTCGCCGGACTGACGGCGGTGCCCTTGCCCTGCCCTGTCGTGGTGGTGACGGTGTAGACGTATCCCGGCTGGACGGTGAGCGAGTAGGCGCCCCCGGAGGGGGTGATGTCGTTGAGGCGCACCATCGCGGTCGAGGGGTCGGTGGAGTTGACGTTGGTCGACCAGACATGGACGGTCCCGGTGGACAGTCCGCCGGTCACCGTGAAGTTGAGCGTCTGCGCCGCGGACGCCTGTGTGGTCTCGATGACGGTGCTGTAGTCGGTGTTGTTGGTGGACTTCAGCGTCACGTAGCTGCCGTTGGTGGCGCTGCCGCCGATGTAGCCGGTGGAATTGTCGAGGTACTTCCAGCCCGGTGAGGTGAACTGGGTGGTCTGAGCGGTCACCCACAGGCTCCGGCCCGTGGAGTACCAGCCGGACCAGGGCTGGTTGGCGACCATCAGGCCCATCGTCGAGTAGGGCAGGTTGGGCGTCATGGCAGCGATGACCGGCCAGTTGATGGTCGCGGTCATCCTGCCGTCGATGTAGTCCCGGTTGTTCGCGCGGGCCATGGCCGCGGCGCCGCTGTTGTAGTCCTGTGAGCCGTTCTCGCTGGCCCACAGCGGCTTGCCGGTGGCCTTGGCGTTGGCGGAGCTCGGGCAGGAGGTCTGGGGGGTGCCCCAGCCGCACGGGTAGTGGGAGCCGATGACGTCCACGGCGGAGGCGAACGTGGAGTCCTTGAGCATGTCGTCGGCTATCGCCCAGCCCTGGTCGTCCGAACCCACGATCTTGATCGAGGAGTAGCCGGCCTGGTTGAGCGCCGAGCGCAAATTCTTGTACCAGCCGATCTGGTAGCCGCGCTCGTTCCAGCCGCCCAGGTAACTGATCTTCAGGCCGTGCGACTTGGCGCAGCCCAGCCAGGAGACCAGATAGTTGATCATGTCGGTGGACCAGAAGTTGCCGCCGCCGATCCAGCCCGGCGCCCCCCAGGCGAGGGCGGCCAGCTTGATTTCGGGGTTGCGGGCCACCGCCTGCTCCATCAGCCAGAACTCGTATCCGGCGTTGCAGTTGATCGTGCCCCTGGTGTGCTCGATACTCTTCTCGGCGCCGCTGGTCGAGTTGGTGTCGCCGCCGATCTCCGCCTTGAGGATCTGCAGGTTGGCGCCGTAGCCGGGCTTGAAGAGGTAGTCCAGGATCTGGCTGCGCTGCGGCTCCGGGTAGTCGATCAGCAGTCTGCTGTTGCCCCCGCCACCGCTGATGGCGCCGATGCCGTCGAAGGTACGCCCGGCCGAGGTGCCGTCGAGGGTGATCGACGTCGCTGCCTGGGCCGGGGCGGCGACAAGCATGGACCCCATCATTGCCATGACGAGCGCACACACCACGGCAAACGTCCGCCGCAGGCGCGCGGAGCGGCACGGCGCCGCCTGCCGGAGGCAGCCGTTGCGCCCGGTGGGCGGATGTCTGTGGAGCAGCATCCAGTTCTCCTCAGGTTGTTTGATGATGGCGGATTCCGTTGGAGGGCGGGGGGTGACGGATCGCGTGGCCGGACACGCTCACCGGGGGAACGGATCTGCAAATACACCCCATGTATGTGAAAGGTTTGTTCACCATCCGTTGGACCCTCACGGCATCGACGCTGAAGGTATGTGCGAGCCTGTCCAGCGTCAATGCTTCTGACACCCCGGATACCTGCTGATCCGTAACGAGGGACCACCCGAGGGTGGCCGAACAGGCGCAACTCGATCCGCCGCATGAACCCGTAAAGACATCCGATGTATCGCAGGGGTCCCGCTATCGTCTTCTCGCGCCGGCCCCCAGGCCGCGACCATCCACAAGGGGCGTCACCTCATGGCCGATCAGGAGAAGCCACAAGATCGCACTTCAATGGACGGGGGTGGCTCCTCCCAAGGGAAGGGCCGAAACGGAGGGCGCCGATCGGGGCGACGGGCGGCGTCCTACTGCCGTGGTGCAGGAGCTAGCCCGCCGTCGGGATCAGCCACCGCAGCCCGCATCTGCCCCAGCCACGGCCGGCCGCCCAGGACGAGGAGTCCGGACGCGGCCTCATCCCCGTCGACACCGTCGCCGACGACTGGGGCGTCCGCCCCTACGAGCAGGGGAAGACCACCTGGTTCGCCCTCCGGCTGTGACCGGCGATACCCCGGCGTCCCGCCCCCGCACGGCGGGCTCTCCGGCAGCGGCCCACAGCACCTGGCCGACCGCTCGTGGCGGGGCGCGCGAGCACAAGCGACCGGCCGAGGCGACGATCGCGGCTGACCTGCCGTCAGCGCCGTTCGCGGCGCCGAGCCGAGTCGACGCGGCGATGACCTGCGGATTCCGGCAGCTTGATCCCCTACACCACTTGGCGGGACGCCATCTGTCACCAACGGCGTCGTGTGGCGCCTACTGGCGCTGCACCGCCACCCTCATCGGTGCTCGACAGGACAGCAGGCCGAGCATCGGACTCCGAGCCCGTCGCTCCCGCCGCGATGCGCATATCCGGCAGACGGCAAACGACCGCGCGCAGGGCCACCGCCGCCTCCGTGCGCGCCAAGGACGCACCCGGGCAGCGGTGAGCCACACCGGCCGGGCGTTCTGCTCGGGCGCAGATCTCGAAGAGGTCGCGGACGCAGGCATGCAGCGAGGCACCGAAGCCTGCTGGGCCTGGTGCGCACGATGCCCGGACCGGTGACATGGGCCCTGGTGGAATCGCCCTGGTGCGGCCGGAGTTCACGGTCCTCTTGCGCTGCTCCCGGGCGAAGGCGGGGTGGCGAGGCCACCGGCCCGTCACCGGTCGACCCGGGGGAAACTTGCAGTGAACGTCACCTGACCTGCGACGGGCAGGGGACCCGGCCGCGCGGATTCCGTGCGGCCAGTCCCGTTCGATGACCCCGCCGCGGGCGGTTTTCGACAAACGGATCAGGCGATCCGGGCCGCGGGTGCCGGCAGCTCGTCGGGAAGACGCCGACGCCGTGCGGCGTACCGCTGCCCGGCATGCAAAGGCACAGCGGGCTGTGCGGGGCGACCCGGCGCCTCATCACCGCGCCGATGCCGACAACGGCTCGCCACGGAGCGCGGACGTCAGCAGCACTCGGACTCCCTCCTCGGTGATCGCCGCGGGGTTGGCGTAGGGATCGCGCGTCGCCAGCTCGACCGCCCGCGGGATATCGGCCTCCGTCAGGCCCAGCTCGCGCAGTGAGCGCGGAACCGGCAGCGACCACGCGAGCTGCTGGAGCGCCACCGGCGCGCTGACGCCGTCATCGGCGCCGAGTGCGTGCGCCACTCGCGCCATCGCCTCAGCGGCGGTGGCGGCGTTGTAGGCGGCCGCGTACGGCAGCACCACCGTGTGGGTTTCGGCGTGGGGCAGGTCGAAGGCCCCGCCGAGCACGTGACAGAGCTTGTGGTGCAGTGACATCGCCACCGATCCCAGACACGCACCGCACAGCCATGCGCCGTACAGCGCCTCGCCACGCGCCGCGAGGTCCTTCGGAGCCGCGACCACGGCGCGGATCGAGCCGCTCAGCGCGCGGATCCCCTCCTCGGCCATCAGTGACACCAGCGGTGACCGGTCCGGCGCGTACAGCGCCTCCACCGCGTGGGCGATCGCGTTCATCGCGCTGGCCGCGGACACCGCCGGTGGCAACGCCAGCGTCAGTTCGGGGTCGTACACCACCGCCCGGGGCTGCACCCGGGGATCGCGGCCGGTGCGCTTGACGCCGTCGTCGGTCACGCCCCAGATCGGGGTCATCTCCGATCCGGCGTACGTGGTGGGGACGGCGAGCACCGGCAGGCCCAGGTCGAGCGCCATCGCCTTGGCCAGACCGATCGGCGAGCCGCCGCCGACGGCCACCACCGAGTCGGCGCCCGCCGCCGCGGCTGCCTCCACCGCCGCGCGCGCCACCGGCGCGGGCACATGCATGACGGCATGCGGATGGATTCCCGCGGCTCGGTGCCCGAGGGCATGGAGCGCCCGGCGCCCCAGCGCTTCGCCGCCGGGAGTGCAGACCACGAACGCACGCTCGAACCCGAGCTCGGCCGCCTCCTCACCGAGCAGGCCGAGCGCGCCGGCCCCGAAACGGACGCGTCCCGGAAGGCCGCGGTGGAGGAACGAACGCGTCTTCACTCCTGCTCCTCCGCTGCCAGCACGATGTCGAAGACGGCGACCGTCGAACCGTCACCCCCGGGTTCGAAGCGGATGATCAGTTCGGGCGCCACACCGAACACGGCGTCGGAGTCGAGGTAGTCGCTCTCGGCGTCGAACACCTCGGTCGTCAGCGGCCGGTAGCCGTCGGCGGTGACCAGCAGATGGATATGGGCCGCGCGCCACGGGTGCCTGCCCGTCGCCTCCAGCAGCGCTCCCACCGGCCCGTCGTCGGGGATGGTGTAGGGCACCGGCCTGATCGTGCGGATCTCGTAGCGGCCGTCGGCGTCGGTGGTGTACTTGCCGCGCAGGTTGAACTGGGGCTGCTTCGGATCCTGGATCGCGTACAGCCGGTTGGAGGCGTTCTGCCAGACGTCCAGGACGGCTCCGGCCACGGGATTGCCGGCCACGTCGGTCACCCGGCCGCGCAGCATCGCCGACGGGTCGCCGTCGTCGCGGTCGACCATCGTGGCGCCGAAGTCCCGGTGCGGGGAGCCCGCGGCGTAGAACGGGCCGGTCAGCGTGTGGATCGTGGTCGCGTCAGCGGTACTCGACGTCTCCACCAGGCTGGAGAGACCGAGTACGTCCGAGAGCAGCTCGAACTCCTGGCGCACGTCGTCACACATCTGTCCGACGGCGGTCAGGAACCGTACGGCCGCACGGCGCTCCTCGGTGTTGAGCCGGAGCTCACGCGCGAGCGCGTGCACATGCCGGACCACGGCCGTGATGATCTCCCGCAGCCGCTCGTCGGGCGTGTCCGCGAACGTCTCCAGCACCTGGTCGAGCAGCAGGTCGGGGCTGAATCGAACGGGGGGTACCTCGTTGCTCATCGGTGGAGTGCTCCTTCTGCGCCGGCGAGCCACACCGTGCCCTGCCCGTACAGCCGCTCCACCTGGGGGCCGGTCAGGCCCGGCATGTCGTCCTTGACCTGGTAGCCGATCCTCGTCTGCAGGTAGGCCAGGTGCCGGTACCCTTCCGGGAACCGGGCCAGGAGTTCCGGGTCCAGGCGCGGTGCCGCTGACGGATCGACCGGATCGATGCGGTCCTTCTCGTAGATCGGCTGGCGCAGCACCAGCCCCCACCGGCCCTGCCGGCGTTCGAAGAAGTCGTAAAAGCGACCGGTACACACCACGTCGCACAGCACACCGTCTACTTCGGCCCGCTGCGCGATCGTCATCTTGGTCTGGGCGACCGCGCGGTCGCCGCTGACGTCGATACTCGATCCGCCGAGAAAGTGCAGGATCCGCACCCCCCGCTCGAACCCCTCCACGCTCATCCGGATGAAGTCCTCGAACGGGCCCTGCCACCAGGTCGCCTCCATCCGCCCGTCCTCGTGCCACACGGTGCGGAAACGGTCCCAGTCGAGCGCGTCGCGCCACACCGCCCAGGACTCGATCAGCTCGCGGATCACGAGGCGGTCGGCTACGAGTCCATCCGCGGTGGGCCGCGTACTCGTTGTCATCTCTAGGGTCTCCGTCTGTTCAGTATTGCGTGATCGTCAGGTGCCGAGCCGTCCCGCGTGCCGGGCCCGCGGCTCGCCCTTGGCGAAGAGCACGGCGGTGATCGCCCGCACGGGCAGGTGCCCGGGTCACACCTTGGCGCGGGAGCGCACGCGCCCGCGGCGGGCCGGCGGCAGCGGGATCGGGGCCGGGCCGGGGACGACTGTGTTGGCGAGCGTGCCGATTCCCTCGACGGTCAGGGTGACCGTGTCCCCCGGCTTGAGAGGCGGGTAGTCGTCGCGGCCGTACCGGCCCCACAGCTCCATCAGACAGCCAGAGCCGCACGTACCTCCGCCGAGCACGTCGCCGGTCTTCACCCAGGTCCCACGGGAGGCGTAGGAGACGAGTTCCTCGAAGCTCCAGGCCATGTTCGCGAGCGTGTCGTGGCCGAGCTCCCGGCCGTTGATCCACGCGCGCATGTCGAGGTCCAGCCGGTCGTCGCGGCGGTAGCCCTCCAGCTCGTCCGCCGTGACGATCCACGGCCCGAGCGTGGTGGCGGTGTCCTTGCCCTTGCACAGCCCGAGCCCGAGGCGCAGCTCCGAACCGGCCAGGTCGCGGGCCGACCAGTCGTTGAGGATCGTGTAGCCGGCGATGTGTGCGCCGGCCTCCCCGGGGGCGAGGTTCGAGCCCGGGCGGCCGATGACGGCCGCCACTTCCAGCTCGAAGTCGAGGTCGACGCATCCCGGTGGCATCGTGACCTCGGCGTCGGGGCCGATGACGGCGTGCGGATTGGAGAAGTAGCAGAACGGCGACTCGTAGTAGACATCGGGGATCGTGGAGCCCGGATAGATGTACTGACGCACGCCCTCGGTGTGCGCCTCGAACACCGAGAAGTCACGCACGGTGGGCGGGTCGACCGGTGCGAGCAGCCGCGCCTGCGAGAGCTGGATCTCGTTCTGGGTCGCACGCGCGGCGATCCGTTCCCGCTCATGGGGTTCCGCCGAGAGCAGGTCGAGCACACCGACTTCCGACGCCAGGATCCGCGCGGCCTCACCGCCGGGCGACACCACGGCGGCCCGCACTGTGCCGTCCGTCTCGATACGGGCGATTCTCACTGGTGTACCTCCTGGTTCAGGGTTTTCCTTCGGCCGGTCGACGCGAGCCCGACGGGCGTGGCGCCGACCGATCTGTTCGCACACGGTTCCCGGTGCGCGTCGCGGCATCGTCCGGCCGCGGTCTCCTTCAGGCCGGCGGCCACGTCACGGGGTGACCGCGTGTTCCGCTGCGTTGTCCTCCGCGTTGGCGTGCGCGGCCGCCGGCCGGCGACGGGCGAGCAGCAGGCCGGCGGCCAGCAGGGCCGTGGCGACGCCCAGAACACCGACCGCGCTCGCGAGGCTGCCTACAGCGGACTCCACGGCGAGCAGTACCAGCGGGCAGACGAACTCGCCCCCGAAGAACGCCCCCGTCCACAGGCCGATGCCGCGACCACGGTCGGCGTAGTCCAGCCTGGACATCGCCATCGTGAGCAGCGTCGGCAGCGTGACGCCGGTACCAAGGCAGTTGAGCACCGCACCGACGACCATGACTGCGGGGCTGTCGGACAGGGCCATCACGCCGAATCCGACCGCGCACAGGGCCAAGGCCGCGGGCAGCCTGGTCGCGGGGCTTCCGGGCAGCCTGGTGGAGGCGAGCGAGCCCGTGACCGAGGCGGCGCTGGCGAGCGCGCCGGCCAGTCCCATGACTCCGCTGGAGCGCACCCCCAGGTCCTCCAGCAGGTACGCCATCTCGACGGGCACGGTGTAGAAGACCATGGCGCCGAAAACCGTGAGCACGCACAGTCCCACCATGCGACGTATGGGGAACGGCCGCCGCACGGGTCGGGTGGTGTCGCTGGACGCGCCGTCCCGTGGCTGGGGTTTGGGCAGGGCCGCGGCCATGAGCGGCGCGAGCAGCAGACCGATGCCGTAGATCCAGAACGGCGCACGCCAGCCCGCCGAACCGACCGCGCCGCCGAGGACGAAGAAGGCGGTCGCGGAGATGCAACCATAGGTGGTCTGCAGGGCGAGATAGCGATCGCGTCGGCGTCCGGTGTAGTAGTCGCCGATCAGCGTGGTGCAGCAGGTCATGATCGCGGCCTCGGCGACGCCCACCAGGACGCGGCTGGCCACGATGGCTTCGAGTGAGTCCAGCCAGAGCGGGGCCGTGCCGAACACCGCGAACAGCACTGTGGAGATCACCAGGAGGCGTTTGCGGCCCAGGCGGTCGACGACGACGCCGGCGAACGGAGCAAGCAGCGCGAGTGCCAGCGCGGGGACGGTCAGGACGACGGGGACCAATACCCTCGCCCCCGGCACCGCCTGGAAATGGTGCTGCATCTTCGGCAGCACGGGGGCGATCAGGATGGCACCGAGGATGGGCAGACAGCTGCCGGCCATGAGCAGCGTGGCACGCAGCCGGCCCGCCTGCTCGGCTTCGGGGACGGCGGTGTCGGCGGACACGGGGGACAGCGGGGAAAGGGATGGTCCAGGCATGCGGCGGCTCCACATTGCGGGGCAGGGGTGTCGGCGCGTGCCACCGCCTGTGGCCGTGCCACGTCGCGGGGCGTCGATGCACCCGAGGGAGGGATGTGCGCCCTGCATGGCGGGCGACAGCAACTGCCCCGACTATGTGCCAGAGCCACCCCCCTGCCAAGCCCTCACCGGATCGGTTCGCCGGATATGTTCATCCGCCCTGTGAATGCGAGGTCGTCGTTGCTCTTGGCGGTGATCGACGCCGCGACCCGCTTGGCCGTCTCCCGCAGCCAGATGTGCGCGGCGTCGCGGGTGTGTACCGGATGCCACCACAGCACCTCGCGCAGCGGCGCGGCTTCGTAAGGAGGTTCCATGATCCGCACCCGGAACGCGCTGCACAGGCGCTGTGCGAGGAGCTCTTGGACGAGAGCGATCCGGTTGGTGCCGGCCACCATGCTCGGCAGCAGGTGGAAGCTGGCGACGGAGACCTCGGTCCTCGGCTCGATGCCGAGCATGCCGAGTTGCCTGGCCGCCGGGGCGTCGTAGGTGCGCTGGTAGGTCACCCACGGCAGCCGTGCCAGATCCTCCAGGGTGAGCCGCTCGCCAACCTCGGGATTGTCCTCCGCGACCAGGAAGACCCAGCGGTCCTGGTACAGCTCGGTGGCCGGGAAACCGCTGATGACTCCGTGCGGCATGAACAGGCCGTCGGCCGCGCTGAGCATGGTGGCGGTGTCCACGGAGACCTCAACCGGGGGCGGGGTGAACCGCAGGCGGATGCCCGGCGCCTGCGCGTGGACGACGCGGGCCAGTTCGGTCCCGAAAACAGCCACCGCGTAGTCGGAGCCCAGGAGGTTGAACTCGCGGGAGTCCGTGGCCGGGTCGAAGTGGGCCTGGCTGGAGAAGAGGCGTTCCAACAGGTCGCAGGTGGCCAGGGTGCGGTCGAGGAGGACCTGGCCGAGAGCGGTCAGCTCGTAGTGGCCGCCGACACGCGCGAGCAGCTCGTCGTCGAAGTGCCGGCGAAGCCGCGCCAGGGCGGCGCTCATCGCGGGCTGGCTGAGGCCGATCCGCCGTCCCGCGAGGGTGACGTTGCGCTCCTCCAGCAGTGCGCGCAGGGCGACGACGAGGTTGAGGTCCAGGCTGGCCAGGTTCACGGTGCGCTCCCACCACTCACGAAAACGAATGCATAAACGCCACGGATGATCTGATCCACGGAATCGATTTCCCAGATTCAAGGAGGTGAGGCCACATTAGTCGCATCGCAATGAGGAGGACATCTCCATGAAATCCCACGTCTTTTCCCCACCCCTCGCCGGACCTTTCGCGCTGGGAACACTGTCCGCCCCTGACGGAACGCCCTTCCCGGCTCTCGTTACCCCCGACGGTCGCGTACTCGACCTGCGCTCGGCAGTCGGTGCCCCCGCACTGACAATCCGCACGCTGCTGGAGTCCTGGGACACGATGCTGCCGCGCCTGCGCACTCTGGCGGCGGACGCGTCCGCCGCCTGGCGGCCCTTGGAGGGCCTGCGGGTGCATGCCCCGGTGGAGCCGCGGCAGATCTTCCAGTCCGGCGCCAACTACCGCCAGCATGTGATCGATCTCGAGGTCGCCCACCGCGTCCCCGACGACCACCGCACGGTCGAGGAGGCCCGCGCCGAGATCGCCGCGATCATGGACCGGCGGGCGGCCGAGGACCTGCCGTACGTGTTCATCGGCCTGCCCAGCACGATCGCGGGACCGTATGACGACGTCACCCTCCCCGCCTGGGCCGAACAGCCGGACTGGGAGCTGGAGTTGGCGGCGGTCATCGCCAGGCCGGCCCACCGGGTGCCGGTCGAGAAGGCGCTGGAGTACGTCGCCGGGTACACGATCGCCAACGACCTCACCGACCGCGCCACCGTCTTCCGACGCGACATGAAGGCCATCGGCACCGACTGGCTGCGCTGCAAGAACGCCCCCGGTTTCACCCCGCTCGGGCCCTGGATCGTGCCGGCCGAGTCGATCGCGGACCCGGGCGACCTGCGGGTCACGCTCAAGCTCAACGGCGAGACCATGCAGGACGAGTCCACCAAGGACATGCTCTTCGGGGTCGCGCGGCTGGTGTCCTACATCTCCCGGACCGCCCGGCTCCTGCCCGGCGACCTCGTCCTGACCGGCAGCCCGGCAGGCAACGGCATCCACTGGGGCCGGCTGCTGCAGGGCGGCGACGTCATGGAGGGCTCCATCACCGGGCTGGGCATGCAGCGCACCCGCTGTGTCGCGGAAGGTGCCACGGCATGATCGACCGTACGGATCCCGAGGGCTCGATCGCCCAGGCCGCCAAGGCGTACTCCAACTGGGGCCGCTGGGGCGAGGACGACGTGCTCGGCACCCTCAATTTCCTCGACGAGGCAAAGCGCCGTGAGGGCGCCGCTCTCGTCCGGCGAGGCATCAGCTTCTCCCTCTCGCAGCGCTTCGACATGAACGGCCCGCAGAAGGGCTGGCGGCGCCGGACCAACCCGGTGCACACCATGCTCGACACCGGCACCGACGCGGCCCTGGACAACCAGGGATTCCCGCACGGCCATGGCGGTGCCGACGACGTGATCGCGATGCCGTTGCAGTGCTCCACCCAGTGGGACGGGCTGGGGCACATCTTCGACCACGGCAAGGCGTGGAACGGGCGGGACTCGGAGAAGGTGGTCACCGCCTTCGGCGACCTCGTCACCGGCATCGAGCACATGGCCCCCCACGTCGCCGGGCGCGGCGTCCTGCTCGACGTGGGCCGAGTCCTCGGAGAATACGGCGAGTTGCCCGACGGTTTCGCGATCGCCGAGGAGCACCTGACGGCGACCGCCGAGGCGCACGGGGTGACCGTCGGCCGCGGGGACATCGTCGTCGTACGGACCGGACAGCTGGCCCGCGCTCGCCGCGACGGCTGGGGCGACTACGCAGGCGGGGCCGCTCCCGGTCTGTCGTTCACCACGGCCGGCTGGCTGCACGGCACCGAGATCGCCGCGATCGCCACCGACACCTGGGGGTTCGAGGTCCGGCCGAACGAGTTCGAGCACGCCTTCCAGCCGCTGCACCAGGTCGTCATCCCCAACATGGGGCTGCTGATCGGCGAGATGTGGGACCTCGACGCCCTCGCCGAGGACTGCGCGGCCGACGGCGTGTACGAGTTCTGGCTCACCGCCGCCCCGCTGCCCATCACCGGAGCCGTCGGCTCCCCGGTCAATCCGATCGCCGTCAAGTAACCAACGGACAGGGAAGTTTCCCATGACGAAAGAGCCCGCTGTCCTCGTCATCGGCGGCGGTGCCTCCGGCAGTGCCGTGACCGTCCTGCTGCGCCGGGCAGGCATCGCGGTGGACCTGATCGAGGCCAAACCCGACTGGAACGCCACCACCGGTTCCGGCATCACCCTCCAGGGCAACGCCCTGCGCGCACTGCGCGAACTCGGCCTGTGGGAGCAGGTGAGCGCATCCGGGTCCGCCTTCGGATCGCTGGGCGTGACCGCCCCGGACGGCACGCTGCTGTTCGTCGCCGAGGACATCCAGACCGGCGGTCCGGATCTGCCCGCCACTCTGGGCATGCAGCGTCCCCAGCTGCAGCAGATCCTCATCGACGCGGTCCGCGCCTCAGGTGCCGGCGTCCGCCTCGGCATCACCGTCGAGACCCTGGACCAGGACGCCGACGGCGTCTCGGTGCGCTTCAGCGACGGCAGCGCGGGCCGCTATGACCTGGTGATCGGCGCCGACGGCCTCAACTCCGCCACTCGCGCCATGATCGGCGTCACCGACAAGCCCGAACCCACGGGTATGGCCATCTGGCGCGTCCCCGCCCCGCGCCCCGACAGCGTGATCCGCTCCGACCTGACGTACGGCGGCCCGGCCTACATCGCGGGATACACCCCCACCAGCCGGACCACCCTCTACGCCTTCGTGGTGGAGGCCAACCGGGACCGCGCCTCCATCCCGCCCGAGACGTACGCGGACGAGATGCGCAGGCTCGCGAAGGGCTACGGCGGCGCCTGGCCGGAGATCACCAAGCACATCACCGACCCGGCACAGGTCAACTACACCTGGTTCGACCGCCTGCTGGTGGAGGGCTCCTGGCACCGGGGCCGGGTCGTCCTGGTCGGCGACGCCGCCCACTGCTGCCCGCCCACCCTCGCCCAGGGCGCGGCCATGTCCCTGGAGGACGCCCTCGTGCTCGCCGAACTGCTCACCAGCGGGCGCGACTGGGACGACGAGCTGTTCCACGCCTACTACGAGCGCCGCGTCCCGCGCGTTCGGACCGTCGTCGACGCGTCCGTGCAGCTCGGTCAGTGGCAGCTGGACGGAGTGCGCGACGCCGACGTGCCGGGTCTGATGGTCCGCACGATGAACGTCCTGAAGGAGACGCCGTGACGACGCCCACTGTCGACGTTCACGCCCATGTGCTGCTGCCCGAGGTCGACGCGCTGGTGGCGGAGCTTCCCGGGCTGGCCCGGGCCAGGGCCCTCGACGCCCGCCGTAACGGCCCGGCCGCCCTCGCCGTCAACGGTCCCATGGTCGCCGAGCGCATACGGAAGCTGACCGACCCGGCCGTCCGGCTGGCCGCCATGGACACCCAGAAGGTGGACGTCCAGCTGGTCAGCCCCTCCCCCTCGCACTACCACTACTGGACGGACGAGGACACGGCCGAGAAGGTCTACCGGATCGCCAACGAGGCGACGGCCGCCCACTGTTCCGCAGCGCCCGACAGACTGCGCGGGCTGGGGCTCGTGCCCCTCCAGCACCCCGAGCCGGCCGTGCGCGGGCTCGAACACGCCCTGGACCAGGGCCTGCTGGGTGTCGAGATCTCCAGCCACACCCCCGGCCGAGAGCTGTCCGACCCGGCGTACGAACCCTTCTGGTCCCGCGCCGAGGAGACGGGCGCGCTCCTCTTCCTGCACCCGTTCGGCTGCACCCTCGACGAACGCCTCGACCAGTGGTACCTGTCCAACACCGTCGGCCAGCCCACCGAGAACGCCGTGGCCCTCTCGCACCTGATCTTCTCCGGTGTCCTGGACCGGCACCCGGAACTGAAGGTGATCGCGGCGCACGGCGGTGGCTACCTGCCCACCCACATCGGCCGCTCCGACCACGCCTGGTCCGCCCGCTCCGACGCGGGCGCCAACTGCGCGCACCTGCCGAGCAGTTACCTCAGACGGCTGTACTTCGACTCCCTCGTCCACGACCCGCACGTGCTGCGGGAGCTCGTGCGAGCGGCCGGCGCCGACCGGGTCCTGCTCGGCTCCGACTTCCCCTTCGACATGGGCACCGAGGACCCGGTCGGCGCCCTGCACGCCGCACGGCTGCCCGACGCCGACTTCCACGCTGTGCGCGGCGACAACGCGGCGGCACTGCTGGGCTTGACCTGACCCTCACACAGGAGGAAACCCACCATGAGCGCACGTCTGCTCACCCACCTCAGGCACGTCGACCTGGCCGTGCCCGACTACGACAAGCAGCTTGACTTCTACGGCGGCGTCTGGGGCCTGACCAAGGTCGCCGAGGACTCCGGCATCTCCTTCCTCGCCGCCGAGGGCTCCCCCGAGCAGTACGTCGTACGGCTGCGCAAGGCCGAAGAAAAGCGCCTCGACCTGGTCTCCTTCGGCGCCGCGAGCCCCGCCGACGTGGACGCTCTCGCCGAGCAACTTCTCGCGGGCGGCGTGCAGTTGATCTCCCAGCCGGGCAAGGTGGACACCCCGGGCGGAGGCTACGGGTTCCGCTTCTTCGACATCGACGGCCGAGCCATCGAGGTCTCCGCCGACGTGGAGGTGCGCAGGCACCGCAAGATCGAGGCGAAGGAGTCGATCCCGGTCAAGCTGTCCCATGTCGTCCTCAACTCCCCTGACCTGAACGTGACTCGGGAGTGGTACGAGCGCCACCTCGGCTTCCGCCTCTCCGACACGCTGCACTCGCCGCGCATCGGTGAGGTCATGCACTTCATGCGGATCAACAGCCTGCACCACTCCATGGCCATCGCCCAGTGCCCGCACACCTCCCTGCACCACATCTCCTTCGAGATGCGCGGCCTGGACGAGTTCATGCGCGGGTCCGGCCGCGTGATGCGGGCCGGTTTCCGCAAGATCTGGGGCCCGGGCCGGCACATGGCGGGTGACAACACCTTCACCTACTTCCTGGACCCGCAGGGCAACACGGTCGAGTACACCACCGAGCTGGAGGTCCTGGACGAGGACACCTGGCACCCCCACGTCTTCGACTTCTCCAAGCCCGAGGTCACCGACCAGTGGGGCACCGCCAACCCGATGAACGAACTGATCGCCAAGGAGTCGTTCAACGACGTCGACCGCGGCTGCTTCGTCGCCCCGCCGGTCTGACCGGCGAGGCCCTCGATCCCCGGGGGCGCGGTAGCCCTGTCAACTGCCCTGACTACCTTGCCGTGCCCCCGGGTCCTTGTGCCCACCCCTCCCGCCGACAGGAACCTGCCATGCGTTTCGCCGCGTACGAGTACCGAAACCGACGCCATGTGGCCGTCGTCGAGGAGGACGGCACGCTCTACCCCCTGCCCGGCGTCTCCTCCCTGACCGGGCTGCTGGCGAAGGGAGGCGGCCTGCCCCGGCTGCTCGACGCGGGTGCCGCGACACTCGACGTGCCGGCCGGGCCGCACGTCTCCGAGGTACGCCTGCTGGCGCCGCTCCAGCCGTCCACCGTGCGGGACTGCTGGACGTTCGAGGAGATGGTCGCCTACGCCTCGCGCGGCACGGTCGTCCGCCCCGGCGACGTCCTCGGATCCGGGACCTGCGGCAACGGCGGCTGCCTCGCCGAGCTGTGGGGCCTGCGCGGCAGGCAGGACCCGCCGCCGCTGAAGCCCGGCGACACGGTCACACTCACCGTGGAGGGCATCGGCGCCATCTCCAACACCGTGGTCACGGGCGCCGATCCCGTCCCGCTTCCCGCTGCCCGCCGACGCATTCGGGAGCGGCCGTGACCGAACCGCACCCCGAACGACTGCTCGGGTTCATCACCGGCGCCGAGATCCCGGCCGACGGCGGCCTCACCGCGCACGGCGGCGCCAAGGCCATTTCCGACGGGCTGGGCGAGCACATCTGAGCCGGCAGGAACAGAAAGGAACTTCATCCGTGGACAAGGTTTGTGCGAGCGCTGTCGAGGCGGTCGCAGACATCCCTGACGGTGCGTCGCTTGCCGTCGGCGGCTTCGGCCTCAGCGGCATACCCGACGTGCTCATCCAGGCGGTGTACGACCAGGGTGCGACCGGTCTGGAGGTCGTGTCGAACAACTGCGGAGTCGACGGGCGCGGCCTGGGTGTCCTGCTGGCCACCGGCCGCATCTCCCGCGTCACGGGCTCCTACGTGGGTGAGAACAAGGAGTTCGCCCGCCAGTACCTGTCCGGGGAACTGGAGGTGGAGCTGGTGCCGCAGGGCACGCTGGCCGAGCGCCTGCGCGCGGGTGGCGCGGGTATCCCCGCCTTCTACACTCCGGCGGGTGTCGGCACACAGGTGGCCAATGGCGGCCTGCCCTGGCGCTACGCCGCCGACGGCACGGTCGCACTCGCCTCCCCGCCGAAGGAGACCCGTGTTTTCGCCGGCCGTACGTACGCCCTGGAACACGGCATCACCACCGACTTCGCCCTGGTACGCGCCTGGCGCGGTGACCGCCACGGCAACCTCGTCTTCCGCAAGGCGTCGGCCAACTTCAACCCCCTCGCGGCGATGGCCGGCCGTATCACCGTCGCCGAGGTCGAAGAACTGGTGGAGCCCGGTGAGTTGAACCCCGACGCGGTGCACGTGCCGGGCGTTTTCGTCCAGCGGGTGGTGGAGCTGACCGGCGAACAGGCCGCGGACAAGCAGATAGAGAAAAGGACCGTACGCGCATGAGCACCACCCTCGGTACACGACCAGGCTGGACCCGGGACCAGATGGCCGCCCGCGCCGCCGCCGAACTCACCGACGGCTCCTACGTCAACCTCGGCATCGGCCTGCCCACCCTCATCCCCGGCCACCTTCCACCCGGCGTGCATGTCGTCCTGCACTCGGAGAACGGCATCCTCGGCACCGGTCCGTACCCGACCGAGGACGAGGTCGACCCCGACCTGATCAATGCCGGCAAGGAAACCGTCACCGTCCTGCCCGGAGCCTCCTTCTTCGACTCCGCCCTGTCCTTCGGCATGATCCGCGGCGGCCACATCGACACCGCCGTCCTCGGCGCCATGCAGGTCTCTCAGAACGGCGATCTGGCCAACTGGATGATCCCCGGCAAGATGGTCAAGGGCATGGGCGGCGCAATGGACCTGGTCCACGGCGCCCGCCGGGTCATCGTCCTGATGGAGCACACCGCCAAGGACGGCACCCCCAAGATCGTCGAGGAGTGCACCCTGCCGCTCACCGGCGAACGGTGCGTCCACCGGATCATCACCGACCTCGGCGTCCTCGACGTCACCGACAACGGCCTCGCCCTGATCGAGACCGCGCCCGGCGTCACGGTCGAGGACATCACGGCCCGCACGAACGCGCCCCTGCGCTTCGACCCCCTTTCCGCCGCCTGCTGAACTCCTCTGCAGGCCACCGCGAAAAGGGTATTGATCCGCCGGACGGATGGACGGATCCGGCAACCCGATGTTGAGAGGGCTAGGCGTCGGGGCAGATCTGGCCGATGATCGTCTTCAGGTGCCGACGCCCGCTGCTTGCGGCTTGGTCCGTCGGTGCACCCATGCGCCGCTGCCCGGTGAGGGTCCGCGGTACGGCTCGTCTCTCCCCCCACGGCTTCGTACGCGAGTTTCAGCGCATTCCTGGCATTCACCGTGAGGAGAAGGACCGCATATGCAGTTCCCCGTCCGCAGCAACCGGGCGCAGACCGTGGGCGGCGCGTTGAGCTGGCGCACCATCCGCGGGCGTGTGACGGTCGTCCTCGCCGTACCCACATGCCTGCTGCTGGTGGTGGTCGGCCTGGCCGTCGTCGGCCAGCTCCAGGCCTACCGGGACGCCCGCGGCACGAGGGCGCAGATCGAGGTGGCACTGCGCATCCAGGAGCTGGTGCACAACCTGCAGTCGGAACGCTTCTTCACCAACGGCCTGCTCGCCGGTGACAAGAGCCACCGCAACCGGCTCGACCGCAGCCGCGACCGGGTCGACGCCTTCCGGCGTGAGGTGCGTGAGGAGCCGGTCGTGGCCGGGGCGATGAGTCGCCTCGAACGGCTGACCGCGATCCGCGACGGCGTGGACTCCGGCTCGGCCGACCGGACGAAGACCCAGACCTACTACACCGACGTCATCGGTGCGCTCAGCGCCGCGGACCCCACCGCCGACACGGTCACGCGCGGCGACCAGCTGTTGCGCGACGACCTGGCCGCCCTGGAGGCCCTCGCCGAGGCGAAGGAGGCCGGCATGCAGGAATGCAGCCTGCTCAGCGGCGTCCTGGCCGCGGGGTCCTTCCGGGGGACGAACTACCCCGACTTCATGGACAGACACGCCACCCGCGTCTCCGCCCTGGGTCGCTTCTTCAAGATCGCCACTCCGGCGCAGCGCGACGCCGTCACGAAGATGTTCTCCTCGCCGGTGACCCGGCGCCTCGACTCCGTCGAGAACACGGCCATGAAGGCTTCCGACGGCTCACGGATCCGTGCCGACGCGACGGCTTTCGCCAATGACATCGTCCGCCTCGACTCCACCGTTCACCAGGCACAGCGCCGGGTCGACTCCGACGTGGAGGCCCGTGCCAAGACCCTCAGCGACGAGGCCACCGCATCCTTGGCCGGCTACCTCGCCCTCGGCGCGCTGGTGATCGCGGCCCTCATCGCCGCCGCGGTCATGGCCGACCGCTCCATCACCAGGCCCCTCGACGGGCTCGCCCGCGAGGCCGACGACATCGCCCGGCGCCGCCTCCCCGAGACCATGGCCCGCATCCAGGCCGGTGAACTCGACCAGATCGAGGACGAAAAGCAACCGCGCGGCAGCGCACAGGAGATCACCAGGGTCGTCGCGGCGCTGCACAACGTCGAACACACCGCGCTCGGACTCGCCGCCGAGCAGGCCGTGCTGCGCCGCAACACCGCCGAGTCCCTCGCCAGCCTCGGCCGCCGCAACCAGGGACTCGTCCGCCGCCAGCTGGCCCTGATCACCGCCCTGGAGCAGCAGGAGCTCGACCCCGAGGCGCTCGCCGAACTCTTCGAACTCGACCATCTCGCCACCCGTATGCGCCGCAACGCGGAGAGCCTGCTCGTCCTGGTGGACGAACGTGCGCCCCAGATCCGCACCACGACCGCCACGAGTCTTGAGCTGGTGCAGTCCGCCATCGGAGAGGTCGAGCAGTACCGACGGGTCACCATGGCCCAGATCGAGCCCTGCCGGATCAGCGGCCGTGCCGTCGCCGAGCTCTCCCACCTGCTCGCGGAGCTCGTCGAGAACGCCCTCACGTTCTCCGCACCGGAGCAGCCCGTGGAGGTCCATGGCTGGGGCGACCGCGGCGAGTTCAACATCGCCGTCGTCGACCACGGCGTCGGCATGTCCGCCGAGGACCTCGCCCGTGCCAACGCCCGCATCGCAGGGGAGGAGGCCTTCCTCGTCGCGCCCACCCGCTACCTCGGCCACTACGTCGTCGGCCGCCTCGCCCGCCGCCACGGCGTCGAGGTCATGCTCTCCGACACCCCTGGCGGAGGAGTGTCCGCGCTCGTCACTCTTCCCTCCCGGCTCCTCACCCCCGACGACGACGCCGCACCGCCGGACCGGCGGAAGTACGTCTCCTCCATGCTCAACGGCTTCCGGGCGGGCGTCACGCGCGCCGAGGCCGGATAGGACCGACTCGCCGTGACCTCCGCACCCAACAGCCTCGGCTGGCTCGTCTCCGACTTCGCCCGCACCGCGGACGGCGTCACCCACGCGGTCGCCGTCTCCTCCGACGGCCTGCTCATAGCCGCCTCCGACGGCCTCACCCGCGATCTGGCCGACCGCCTGGCCGCCGTCGTGTCCGGCATCACCTCCCTCGCCCAGAACGCCGCCCAGACGCACGGCTTCCGCGGCATGAAACTCGTCCTGATCGAAATGCTCGACGGCTTCATGCTGGTCAACCAGATGCGCGACGGCTCCTGCCTCGGCGTCCTCGCCGAGGAGGGCTGCGACATCGGCCTCGTCGGCTACGAGATGGCCGTCCTCGCCGACCGTGCCGGCGCGCTTCTCACCCCGCAGCTCGTCGGCCGACCCCGCCCGGCACCGCTCACGCGCTGAGCCGGCCCCGCCGGCCGTGCACCTCAGGCAGAGTTGCGGCCGACGAGGAGCTCGCGGAAGGGGTCCATGCCCGGCTCCAGTCCGGGCGTCGATCCGTCACTCGCGCCGGGCGGCCTCCGGTGGCGTGGCCGCGCTGGGTGAGCCACCGGAGAGAGCTGCCGTCACGGGCCTGGAACTTCCACGCCTGCCGGTTGATGAACGCACCGCCGTACAGGGCAGGTTCAGCCTGCCCTGATGCGCAAATCGCTCGGCGACACGTGCCAAGTTCGTCAGAACGCCCGACCGAGGTGATCGCGTCGGGGCGGTGGCATTTCACCGCGATCTCGGTCCAGGACGGGATGGCGGGAGGAAGGCCGGGTGCGCCGCGGCTGTCCTGGGCACGGCGCACCCGGCCGGCTCGATGGGCTGTTCGACGGCCTTGGCGTTCGGGCTGTTGAGGGCGATCGCGTTGACGCCTGAGCCGGCGGCTCCGGTGATGGGCAGCGGGGCGGCGGTGAGCCGGAGCTGGGAGACGGGGGACCCAGCGGAATCGCCGTAGCGGCCGTGCCACGCCTCGGGCACCGGTCCACGCGGAAAGGCGAGTAGTCGCAGCGACTCCCCGCGGTTGATGCCTGCTTGGCGAGCCGACCCGAACCCCGATTCCCACGGGCAGTCCGGGTTCCGGTCGCGGCGGCCCGCCGAGCGGTCAGCTTGTGAGGTTGCTCTGGGAGAAACCGTAGACGCGGTTGTCGGGGGCGCGGAAGAAGCAGTAGCGGTAGTCCGTCCCTCCTGCACCTATGCCGGGGATGGTGTAAACGCGAGAGACCCATTCAGCGCCATGCTCTTCCATGTAGGGCATGGCTTTGTCCAGATCGATGGTGTTGAAGCCCATGGCGATAGACGTGTCGCTCGTCCGCCAGGGATAATTAGGGGCCTTGGGTCCGTAGAGCTCGTACAGGCTGTCGTTCTCCGTGCCGACAACAGCGAACTGAGTGTCTTCGAAGTGCATTGAGAGACCCAGACCGCGGTCCGTGAGATTCCTCATCTGTGCGTATTGTTCGGCGGTCACGGCGACGGCGCTCCACTGAAGCTTGTTGATCCCGGCCGCGCCCGTGGCACTTTCGGGCACGGGCTGGTGGACGTCGATGTTGCTCTGGGACAGCCCGTAGACGCGGTTGTCGGCAGCGCGGAAGAAGCGGTAGCGGTAGTCCGTCCCTCCTGCTCCCACTCCGGGAATGACATGAACGGGAGAGACCCATTGCGCGCCGACCTTCTCCAGCACCGCCCCGGCCTCTTCCAGGTCCTTGGCGTCGAAGCCGATTGCGGCGGAGGTGTTGCTGGTGCGCCAGGGGTTCTGGGGAGCCTTCGGTCCGTAGAGCTCGAACAGGTTGCCGTTGGGCGTGGAGAACACGGCGAACTCATCCGAGCCGAAGACCTGTGTCAGCCCCAGGGCCTTCTCGGTGAACTCCTTCATCACCGGGAACTGCTCGGCGGTGAGCGCGACAGCACCCCACTGCAGCCCGGTGATACCGGCGGATCTCTTGGTGTTGGTGGTCGAGCCCCGCGTGACTGCCTGCGTCGTCAGGGGATTGATCACCGCGAGGGATGCGCCCAAGGCCAGGCCTGCGGTTATGGCGGTGCGTCGCGTGAGATGCGTGGACATGATTGCGTCCTCCTTTGGCCGAGCCCGTGAAGTTCCGGGCTGCGCGTGGATGGTCAAGCTCTGCAGGTGCAGGTGCAGGTGCGAGTGCAGGTGCAGGTGCAGGTGCACAGGAAAGTGGGATGCCCGCTCGCGGTTCTTCGCCCGCTCGCCGCTTGTCAGAAGCTTTCGAGTGCAGGCATTCCAGGGACTGCTCGAAAGCTGGGCCCGGTGGTGCGGGCGTCAGCGGCTGCCCCGACTATCAGCCAGAACGACGGGTGGGGCCACCCCTCATCCGATCGGTATGCCGGATATGGTCATTCGCCCGGTGGATGCGGCGTCGTCGTGCTGCTGTCGGCCATCGTCGCCGAGACCCGCGCGGCTGTTTCCCGCAGCCAGATGTGCGCGGCGTCGTGGGTGTGGACCGGATGCCACCACAGCATCTCCCGCAGCGGCGCGGCGTCGTAGGGAGGCTCCATGATCCGTACCCGCAGGGCGCTGCTCAGGCGCTGTGCCAGGAGTTCTTGGACGAGAGCGATGCGGCCGGTGCCGGCGACCATCCACGGCAGCGCCTGGAAGCTGGCGACGGAGACCTCGGTCCTCGGCTCGATGCCGAGCATGCCGAGTTGCCTGGCCGCCGGGGCGTCGTAGGTGCGCTGGTAGGTCACCCACGGCAGCCGTGCCAGATCCTCCAGGGTGAGCCGCTCGCCGACCTCGGGATTGTCCTCCGCGACCAGGAAGACCCAGCGGTCCTGGTACAGCTCGGTGGCCGGGAAACCGCTGATGACTCCGTGCGGCATGAACAGGCCGTCGGCCGCGCTGAGCATGGTGGCGGTGTCCACGGAGACCTCAAGCGGGGGCGGGGTGAACCGCAGGCGGATGCCCGGCGCCCGCGCGTGGACGGCACGGGCGAGTTCGGTTCCGAAGATCGCCACCGCGTAGTCGGTCGCCAGCAGGGTGAACTCGCGGGAGTCCGTGGCCGGGTCGAAGGCGGCCTGGCTGGTGAAGAGGCGTTCCAGCAGGTCGCAGGTGGCCAGGGTGCGGTCGAGGAGGACCTGGCCGAGAGCGGTCAGCTCGTAGTGGCCGCCTACACGCGTGAGCAGCTCGTCGTCGAAGTGCCGGCGAAGCCGCGCCAGGGCGGCGCTCATCGCGGGCTGGCTGAGGCCGATCCGCCGACCGGCGAGGGTGACGTTGCGCTCCTCCAGCAGTGCGCGCAGGGCGACGACGAGGTTGAGGTCCAGGCTGGCCAGGTTCATGGCACGCTCCCACCACTCACGAAAACGAATGCATAAACGCCACGGATGATCCGATCCACGGAATCGATTTCCCAGATTCAAGGGGGTGAGGCCACATTGGTCGCACCGCAATGAGGAGGACACCTCCATGAAATCCCACGTCTTTTCCCCACCCTTCGCCATAGGACTCCCGGCGGGGCGGTCCTGCACGTCGCCGAGGACGTCCAGACCGGCGGCGACGACCTGCCCGGCGCCCTCGGCATACAGCGCCCCCGGTTTCAGAAGATCCTCATCGCCAGTGTCGGGTCGCGACCTGTGGTCCCGCGACACGCAAGTCCGCCTCGGCCCGTGCAAGGGCAAGGGCATCGGCGCCGTCTCCCACACCGTGGTCGCAGGCAGAGAGCCGGTCCCGCTGTCGACCGCGCACCGTCACACCCAGGAGCGGCCATGAACGACCTGCACCGCAAGAGGCTCCTCGGCAAGGTCGTGGTGGTCACCGGCGCCGCGCGCGGTCTCGGCGCCGCCGAGGCCGAGGCGCTGACCCGTGAGGGCGCCCGCGTCATCGCCACCGACGTCGAACCCGGGGAAGGCTGCCGCCGCCTCGACGTCACCAGCGAGCGGGACTGGGCCGAACTGGCGGCGGAACTACGGGCGTCGTACGGCCGTATCCACGGCCTGGTCAACAACGCGGGCATCACCTGGCGCGACCGCCTCGGCGACGTACGCCCCGACGACTTCGCCCGCGTCCACGCCGTCAACGTCACCGGCCCGCTCCTTGCCATCCAGCACCTCATGCCCCTCATGCCGCCTGGCTCGTCCATCGTGAACGTCGGATCGGCCGCCGGGCTCACCGGCCACTACCCGGTCGCCTACACGGCCAGCAAGTGGGGTTTGCGCGGCCTGGCAAAAACCGCCGCCGCGGAACTCGGCCCACGCGGCATCCGCGTGAACACCATCCATCCCGGCTTCATCGAGACCGAGATGACCGCCTCCGCCGCGCCCGCCTTCCGCGAGGCAAATGTGCGTGAGACCCCCCTCGGTCGCACCGGCACGGTGGACGAGGTCACCCCGCTGGTCGTCTTCCTGCTGGGCGACGACGCCTCCTTCGTCACCGGTGCCGAGATCCCGGTCGACGGTGGCCTCACCGCGCACGGCGGCGCCAAGTCCATCTCCGACGCGTTGCGACCGGGGGCGTCATGAGGCGGCTGGACGGCAAGGTGGCCCTGATCTCGGGAACGGCCCGTGGCCAGGGGAAGGCGGCGGCGCTGCGTTTCGCGGCCGAGGGCGCGATCGTCGTCGGTGGCGACCTGCTGCACGAGGCGGCACTGGAGACCCAGCGGCTGATCGCCGAGGCGGGCGGCACAGCCCTCGTCCCCGGCCCGCTGGACGTGACCTGCGAGGACTCCGTGCGGACGTGGGTGGAGGAGGCCGTGGACGCCTTCGGCGGCATCGACATCCTCTACGCCAACGCCGGCGCCGTCCGCTTCGGAGGCGTCGACACCCAGCCGTATGAGGACTTCACCTTCACGCTGCGCGCCGAACTGGACTCGGTGTGGCTGGCCGCGCACGTCGCCTGGCCCCACCTGGTCCGCAGCCGCGGCTGCATCCTCACGGTCGGCTCGACGGCCGGACTGACCGGCTCGCTCACGAACCGGCGTACCGCGCACTCGGCCTCCAAGGGCGCCGTGATCGCGCTGACCCGGCAGTTCGCTGCCGAAGGCGCCCCGCACGGCATCCGAGCCAACTGCATCAGCCCCGGAATGGTCGAGACCGAGGGCTCCCGCGACAACCTCCTCGCCACCGACCACCCCATGCGCACCATCGCCCGCCACATCCCCCTCGGCCGCGTCGGCCTGCCCGACGAGGTCGTCAACGCCGCCGTCTTCCTCGCCTCCGACGAGGCGTCGTACATCACTGGCGCCAACCTCGTCGTCGACGGGGGTTGGTCGGCCGTGCTCCCCGGCTGAAAGAATCCCAAGGGTTGGCAACCCAGGCCGGTGACTCGCTGTGAGCGTGTCAGCCCAGCGTGGCGGGTTCGGCGGCGCCGTGCCGGAGGCGTAGTCGGATCGGTGTTCGAGGCCAGCCTCCCGGCGTGCGTTCACAGGTCCTGTATCTTCCACGACAGCCTCGTCCATCCAAGGCCCGCACAAGAGGCGAGCCCGGTGCGGCGGGAAAGCGGGCGGTCTGCGGAGAACGCGTGCCCGGTCCCGTCGCGGCACCATCGAGCCACGTCGGCAGCAGTCCCTCAATCCCCAGGGGAGCACCGTCCGAGCCCGTCGCCCTGGCGAATCGCCTGCGCCCCGGGCTCAGCCCCCGTCGAGTCGACCGAGTCACGACGAAAGCCGCATGAGGCACTCATCACCCGAAAGCATCATAATTGGCTTAACTTGATCGATGAGCGTTCCTCGAGGTCGGATGAGTGTGTCCAGTCATGATGTCGGCGACCGGTCGTTCACCTTCGACGGCCTGGCCGCCGCTGTGCTGGACACCCGGGGGACGGTGTTGCGGTGGACCGGAGCGGCGGCCGAGCTGACTGGGTTTCCCGCCGATGAGGTCTGTGGTCACTCGGTGCGCGAACTCCTGGCCGACGTTTCCGCCGGACTGCCTGCCCTCGACCTTCCGACCGGGAATTCGGCGTCCGGGCGAGTACGGCTGCGGCATCGCTCTGGCGGCACCGTCCATGTCACCTTCCGGGCGATGCAGGTGGAAGGCTTGGCCGAACTCTTCGTCCTGGCAGCGCCGACGGAAGTCGTGACGGATCGGGAGCAAGGCGTCGCGCTCTTGCGTGCGCTGTCCTCACAGAATCAGATCGGGATCGCTCTGCATGGCACGGACATGGCCATCGTGCGGAGCAACGCCGTCTCGGGGATCTTCGGCGCTCCCGGACTGCCGATCGGCGGTTCACTGCGCGACATGATGGCCGCCGAGGACGCCGAGGATGTCGAGGCGGTCCTGCACCAGGTGTTGGAGACGGGCACACCAGTGGTGGGGAGGGAGCAGTGGACAAGGTCGCGGGAGGACTCGGCGCGGCGGTGGGCCACGTCGCTGTCCGCATTCCGTCTGGAGGACGGGGGCGGGCACCCTATAGGCGTTGCCGCCGTGTTCAGCGACATCACCGAACACCTGAGGGCTCGTAGGCACCTGGAACTCCTCCGCGAGGCGGCCGTGCGCGTCGGGGGTTCCCTGGACGTCATGCGCACCGCGCAGGATCTGGCGGACCTGCTCGTCTCCGACCTCGGGGATTTCGTGGTAGTGGACCTCGCCCTTGCCGTGTTCGACGGAAACGAGCCATCCAAGTGGGTGGGCGGCGGAGACATTCGCATGCGTTGCGCCGCTATGGCCCCGGCGGACGCGACACCACCGGTCGGTATGAACCGAGGTGATGTGCTCCCTCCGCTCCCTGACCAAGCTCTGCTGCGTAGCCTCCAACAGGGCAGGACGGTGATCTTCAGCCGCGATGAGTTCGTCGCCATGCTCGGCGATCCACGGCTGGTCGAGCTTTTCCTCCCCAAGAGCTTCCACTCGGTGATGGCTGCGCCGCTGTACGCCCGCGGCCTCATGCTCGGTGATGCGTTTGTCTGGCGCATCGACCAATCCGAGCCGTTCACCGGGCAGGAGGCGGATCTGATGACGGAAATCGCCTCAAGAGGCGCACTGGCCATCGACAACGCCCGCCGTTACACACGAGAGCACCGTGCGGCCGCCGCATTGCAGCAACGCCTGCTTCCTCCGGCCACCACCGACAGCCCGGCCGCCGAGACCGCCGGCGTCTACCTGCCCGCAGGCGGAGGGGCCGAGATCGGTGGTGACTGGTTCGACGCCATTCCCCTGCCCTCTCTCCGGCTGGCCCTTGTGGTCGGAGACGTGGTCGGCCACGGCATGCACGCGACCGCCACCATGGGGCGCCTACGCACCGCCATTCAAACCCTCGCCGACCTTGAAATCGAACCCGACGAGCTGCTCACCCGGGTCTCCGACCTGGTTCAGCGTCTCGCGGCGGAGGCGCCGGCCGGCGACCACGACACGGTCGGCGCCACGTGCCTGTACGCGGTCTACGACCCGGTCGCCCGGCACTGCACCATCGCGAGTGCGGGGCACCCGGCACCCCTCATCGTCCGGCCTGACCGGACCGCCCGACCGGTCGACATCCCTACCGGGCCGCCGCTCGCCGTCGGCGGCATGCCGTACGAGATGACCACCATCGATCTCGAGCCGGACTGCGTCCTGGCCCTCTACACCGATGGTGTCGTCGAACGGGATGACCACGACATCGACCAAGGGCTCCAGTACCTTATGAAGTCCCTTGCCAGTTCCTGCCGCCCGGAGCGCGCTCTGGAGGACACCGGCCGAGCCGTCTTCACCGGCCTCGGGAACCAACCACCGCGCGACGACATGGCCCTGTTGCTGGCCCGCACCCGCGCCATCCCCGCGGAGGCCGTCGCGCACATGGAGTGCCCGGCCGACCCGGCCGCCGTCGCCGACGTCCGCGACTGGACGGCCCGACGGCTCGCCGCGTGGGGTCTGGAAGATCTTGCATTCACCACCGAACTCGTCGTCAGCGAACTGGTGACAAACGCCATCCGCTACGCCCGCCCGCCGGTGGACCTGCGCCTGATCCACCACAACGGTCTGGTCTGCGAGGTCACGGACTCCAGCAGTACCCAGCCTCGCCTGCGGCGCGCGCACACGACCGACGAGGGAGGGCGCGGCCTGTTCCTCGTCGCCCAGCTCACCACACGCTGGGGCTGCCGCTACGGCCGGAACGGAAAGACCATTTGGGCCGAGCAGCTCATGGACGATGTCCGCTGAGCTTGTGGCCTGCTGTCACGGGCAACGATCGTTGCCGACGGCTCCTCCATCAACCTCGGCGTCGGCCTGCCCACCCTCATCCCCGGCCGCGTCGTGCTGCACTCCGAGAACGACCTCGGCGCCCTCGACGTCACCGGAGACGGACTCGCGCTCGGCGAAACCGCCCCTGTTCAGGGCGAGGCGACAGCGGGGGCACAGCACCCATATCCGTGCGATGGATGACGGCATCCCGGAATCCGATCCTCCACGGCATTCCGCCCGGACCCTCCATCCGTCACGGTAGCGGTACTTCCTCGACCGGTGAGCTCCTCACGGCACAGGAGCGAGTCGGGCTGTCTGCCACCCTTCCACGTCCGCTCAAGGCCGGCGTTTCCGCAACCACTGCGTTCGTCCACACCCTCAACAACCGGGAGGCCCATCGTGACCGCACAAGGAACTTCAACCACTCGCAAGGTGCTGGGACTGGCGCCGCTTCACCGGTCCGGCGCAGCCGCACCGCTCCTGGCCCGTGTGACAGCCGGATCAGTCATGGCCGTCCATGGAGTGGACAAGCTGCTCGAGGGACCGACCGGCTTCAGCGCCTTCCTGGGAAGTCTCGGAGTGCCCGAGCCCGTGGTCATGGGCTGGGCCGTTGCCCTCGGGGAGACGATCGGCGGGGCCCTTTTGCTGCTCGGCCTGGTCTCCCGGCTGACGGCGGTCATGCTGACCGTGCACCTGTGCGCCGCCATGGCCCTGGTCAATGTCAACATCGGCTTCATGACTCCCCACACCGGGCGGGCTTCCGGGGCGGGTGCGGAATTTCCCCTCGTTCTCATCGCTGCCTTCGGGGTGGTGTTGTTGGCCGGCCCTGGGCCTCTCTCACTCGACCGTTTGCTGGGCATCGAGCGAGTCCCGGCGGGCCGACTGCGCGACGCCGGGGAGCCTGCCGTCGAAGCCGGACAGTCGATCAGCCTCGGACGTCAGGCCACAGCGGCAGCCACTGTCCCGAACATCGCTCCGGAGGCGTGACGGCACCGTCGAGCTGGACTGCCGGCCGAAGGGGATGCGGCTGATCGCCCCCAAGGAACGGCAGCCCCCCGGGGCCAACTGCGCTTCACGGCACACGACGCCGTCCTCGGCGGGCCTCAGTCGTGGCCCACGCGCGTCTCCATGACCTGCACCAGCCGTTCCAGCGCCTTGCACACCCACTCCCGGTCCTCTCCGAGCCCCGCCAACAGGTCGACCTCCGCGGCGAGTTGGCGGGGGAAGAGGTCGTCGACGGCCTGGGCGCCGGCCTCGGTGACGGTGACCAGGGCGGCACGGCGGTCGGCGGGGTTGGGGGTGCGGGCGATGAAGCCGCGCTTCTCCAGTTTGCCGAGGGTCTTGCTCACGCCTGCCCGGGACAGCCCCAGCCGCTCGGCCAGGCCGCGGGCGATGACCGGGTCGGTCGCGTGGCGAAGGGGGATGAGCACGTCGACCTCAGGCGCGGTGAGAGGGGCGCCCGCGTAGAGGGGTTCCACAGCGCGGCTGAGCAGGCCCGTGGCGTGCTTGAGCAGGCCGATCAGCTCCATGGGGGAGGTGTCCAGGCCTGGGTTGTGCTCGGCCCACTGGGTGCGGATGTCGGCGGCGGAGGCCGGGGAGGAGGACATGCGGCGTACCTTCCCTGCATTTGTTAGCTGGTGAACTACCCGTTACCTTTATCTCCATGGTACCTCCGCTCCCCTCTCGTATGCACCGCGCAGCCGAACCCGCCCCCGCCGTCCCCGCCCCAGCCGGGCGTGCAGCCGCCGCGCTCGTCGCCGTACTCGGCGCCCTGACCGCGGTCGCGCCCCTCACCACCGACATGTACGTCCCAGGCTTCCCCGCGATGGGAGACGCGCTCGGGGCGAGCAGTTCGGCCGTGCAGCTGACGATGACCGCGTTCCTGGCCGGACTGGTCATCGGCCAGCTGGTCATCGGACCGCTCAGCGACGGGCTCGGCCGGCGCCGGCTGCTGATATCCGGGTCCGCCGGGTTCGTGCTCTTCTCCCTCGTCTGCGCCGTCGCCCCGAACATCGCCGTCCTGACCGGCGCCCGCTTCCTGCAGGGTGTGACCGGCGCGGCGGGCATGGTGCTGGCCCGCGCCGTGCTCACCGACCGCTTCCACGGCACCGAACTGCCGCGCTACTTCGCGGTTCTGTCCCAGATCATGAGCGTCGCACCGGTCGCCGCGCCGGTGCTCGGCGGGGTCATCCTGTCCGTGTCCACCTGGCGCGCGGTGTTCGTCGTACTGACCTTGCTGGGTGTTCTGCTGTCGCTGGCTGTGGTGCGGGCGGTGCCGGAGACCCTGCCGCCCGAGCGGCGGCACGGCGGCGGGGTTGTGAGCGCTTTCCGCGCCATGGGCTCGCTGCTCGCCCACCGCACGTTCATGGGGTACGTCCTCGTCATCGCCCCCGTCTCGGGGGCGCTGTTCGCCTACATCAGCGGCTCCAGCTTCGTCTTCGAGAACCTCCACGGGGTCTCCTCGACGACGTACTCCCTCATCTTCGCCACCAACGCGGTAGGCATGCTCATCGCCGGGGCGGTCTTCTCCCGACTCGCGAGGCGGGGCGTACGCCTGAACACGCTCCTCACGGCCGGAGTATGCCTCTCCTCGCTCGGCGCACTGGCGCAGGTCCTGCTGGTCGTGGTTGTGGGCGAGAGCCTCGCGGGCACCTGGATCACGCTGTTCGTGACGGTCAGCGGCATCGGCCTTGTCTTCCCGGGAGTCATGAGCATCGGCCAGGCGGTGGGCCGGGTGGCTCCGGGTGCGGCGTCCGCGCTCATGGGCGGCCTGCAGTTCCTCTGCGGGGCTCTCGCCTCACCGCTGGTGGGACTGTTCGGCGAGGGCAGCTCCCTGCCGATGGCACTGATCATGCTGATCGCCGTGACCGCGGCAGGGATCGCCCTCGTCGGGATCGCCCGGCCCTGGCAGGGGCATGGTGAATCGGGTGATGCGAAGTAGGGCGCGCGCCCACGCGGGTGCGGCACGAACTCCCTTCATGAGAACCACCGTGGGCGAAGGGCGTCACGCTCGGCTGCAGCTTCGGGAGTGGGGCCCGCGGTAGCGGGGCGGCCGGAGTCTCCCGCCGCGATCAGTGCTGAGGGTGCGGTTGGGAGCGGAACGCGGGCCGCCGCTTTGTAGTGGTCCTGGGCGCGAGACGGCCGACTTCGATGCGCATCCTGATGGCGTGGAACACCTCGATCACGCCGAGGACGATGGCCATGATGCCCGCCGCCAGGGTGAGCGCGCCGATCGAGGTGAACGGCGAGACGATCAGCACGATGCCCGCCAGCATGCCGATGATCCCGCTGAACAGCATCCAGCCTCGCGCCGGCGTGTCCGGGGACATGGCCGCCGTGGCCGTCACCATGGTCCCGCGCAGCAGCCAGCTGAAGCCGATCCACAGGGCGAGCAGCAGGATCGACTGCAGGGTGCCGCGGAAGCAGATCAGCCCGAGCAGGACGGACAGCGCCCCCGCGAGGAAATGCAGGGCCCGAAGATGCCCGGGGATGTGCGTGCCGAAGGCGGCGGCCAGCTGGAAGACACCGATGACCAGCAGATAGATGCCGAAGAGCACGCCGACGACCCGCAGCGTCTCCTCCGGCCAGGCAAGGACCGCGACGCCGAGGGCGATGGCAGCCAGGCCCGTGGTGAGAAGGATCTGCCAGCCCATGTTCGCCAAGCCTGCCAGGCTTCCGCCGAGGGAGGCCTCTGGTGGCCCGGTGCCGTGCTGGGGCCCAGTACCGGTGCCCGATGGGGAATCGGAGGGAGATGTCATACCAGCTCACGCCTTCCGAGAAGAAAGGGGGCGAATCGGTTCCCCTCCATCGTCACCCCGCCCGGCCCCATATCGCCTGACGAGGACGGAGAGGGCCGAGTGAGACCTGCTGCGCTGGTGCCGTCGACCGGGACGATGCCGCATCGCGCGATCTCCATGCGTTGCTCGCGATGCCCACAATGCCAGGGCTCCTCGGCCCCCGGAGGCTCGCCGACGATACGCGCGGAGACGCTTCCGGTCGGCATCCTGATGCTCATCTCGCCCGTGCGGTACGAGCCCGGGCGGGGCCGGCGGGCATGCGGGGACATCAAGCGGTGCGGCACCGTCCAGACTTCGCACAGCTTCGGCAGCGCCTTCGGGTCACGGTCAGGTGCACGATGCCGACGAAGGAAGGCGGGCGATGCACGGACACTGGATTGCTCGTAGATTGATAGGTCAGGGCAGGCGGTGGCGCTCGCGAGCGACGGAGAGCGCGTAATGACAGCGGATATCGACTTCACGGCGTTCTTCGACGCCACACCAAGCCCGTACCTGGTACTGGACACGGACCTGGTGATCCGCTACGTCAACCCGGCATGCCTGAGGAGCACCGGGCTGACCAACGACGAGTTGATCGGGAAGTACTTCTTCGACGCCCTGCCGGAAAATCCCGGCGTCCACGACGACGCAGAACGGAACCTGAAAGCGTCCCTGCACCGGCTTCTGGAGACCGGTCAGCCGGAAACCGCGGTGCTGCAGCGGTACGACCTTCCGCGCCCCGACCAGCCGGGCGGGTTCGAGGGACGATGGTGGTCCGTGATCCACACCCCGCTTTCCGGAGCTGACGGCAAAGTGAAGTGGATCATCCAACAGGTAGAGGACGTCACGGCCTTCGTCCACTCACCTCGGGAACGTCAGCTCAGCGAGGAGTTGGCCGAGCGGGCGAAGGGCACGGCAGCCGAGCTCTACGCGCGGGCCCGTGAGCTGGACCGGCTGAACCAGGAACTGCGTGCAGCCCATGCCCGTGAACAGCGGGTCGCCCTCACCCTGCAGGAAGCCATGCTCTCCGTCCCCGACCTGGACCGGCACAGCAACATCGCCGTGCGCTACCTGCCGGCGACCGCGTCACTGAATGTGTGCGGCGACTGGTACGACGTCGTCGACCTCCCGCCCGACCGCTACGCCGTGGCCGTCGGAGACGTCGTCGGCCACGGCCTGCACGCCGCGGCCGTCATGGGCATGCTCCGCAGCGCCCTGAGCGCCGTCATCCGCGCCATCCCCGGCCCCGCCCAGGCCCTGGAGGTCCTTGGCCTCTATTCCCGCTACGTGGACGGCGCGATGGCCGCAACCGCGGTCAAGGTACTCATCGACCCCCGCAGCAAGCTGCTCATCTACAGCAACGCCGGACACCCACCACCGATCCTGCTCCACCGCGACGGGACCTGCGAACTGCTGACCAAGGCCACCGATCCCCCACTGGGCGCACGCGAGCACCACGTTCCCCGTCCCCAGGCCGGCCTCTCGTACACCCCGGGAGACACCCTCGTGCTGTACACCGACGGCCTCATCGAGCGCCGCGACGAGGACATCGACGCAGGCCTGGGACGCCTGACCACAGCCCTGGCCCAGGACCAAACCCTCCCCCCTGACCTGCTGGCCGACGCACTCCTGGCCCGCCTCGACGTCGCTGATGGCGCCCCCGACGACATCGCTCTCGTCATCATCCGGCTATAAGGCGGTTGGAGGGCCAGGCAGGGTGGACCAGCAGTGAGGGTGGAGCTTCCTCACCAACCACGCCCGCACACTCCTCTCTTCACCACCTGGCACGATCTGCAGGAATACGCCGCGTACGACCCCGGGGGCCGCGATCTGCGATCGGCATCGCCGACTCGCCCGAAGCCTCGCCCCGTTACCGGAGGAGTCCCTGCCCGGCTCCTCTTGCGCCTCTCGTACAGGTGCGCGGGGGCGTCCCACCCCGGCCGGGTCTCATCGGATGTGCTTCGCCGGCTTGGTGGCGGCGTTGAGGAGGTATTCCAGGGGGCCTCGGCGGAAGAAGCGGGACCAGATCGCGGCGAACACGGTCGCCCCGAGGACGAACATGATCAGCGGCACCCATGATTGCTGGGTGCCGGTCCCGGCGGGCACGGACAGCGCGGACTGGGCGAGGAAATGGCCGACGTAGGCGGTCAGGGACATGGTGCCCACGGCGATGACCGGCTTCGCCAGGCGGCGCAGTCGCGGCAGGCGGTCCATCGCCACCGTCGCGCCCACGATCACGAGGATCGCGACGCCTACGCTGCCGATGATGTCGAACGTGGTCCCGCTGTGCGGCCCGGCCTTCAGCAGGAACGATGCGGACATCTCGGGGAACGACCCCCCGTCCGGGGACATCGAACCGCTGGCGGAGGGCATCGAACCGGAGCTGCCGGACGACGACCCGTCTTCCGCCATGCTCCTCAACCCGTCCGATCCGGCGAGCAGCAGGGACATGCTGTAGGCGGCGGCGGTGAGGGCGGCGCCGAGCGCGGCGAGGCGCTTTTGAACGGTGCCGGAGGACAGGTCGAGGCGGCCCAGCGCCATGCCCGCGATCACGAACGACATCCACGTGAGCGCCGGGTAGAAGCCGGTGAGCAGCAGGTCGAGCACTCCCACCTCGCTGAGGCGGCGGAGCGGGTCGTAGGCGTTGATGCTCTCCTGGACCGACGGAGTCAGCAGCGAGGTCAGGACGAACGCCAGCTGCGGTGTGACGAGGGCGAAGGTGGCCGCGATGATCGCGAGGGTCCTGGCGCTCAGTCGCACCAGGGGCAGGGCGAGGAGGAAGTAGACCCCGTAGAAGCCGAGGATGATCACTCCCCCGTACTCCATCGCCAGCACGGTGCCCAGCACCAGCAGGATCACGGCGCGGATCGCGATGCGGGCCTTCGCCTGCCGGCCCGCCAGGCCCGTCTTCGGCTCGCGGCGGCCGGCGATCAGCATCAGCGAGAACCCGGCGAGGGTGGCGAACAGGACCGACGAGTGGCCATCCGCTATGTAGCGGATCCAGCTCGCCACGCCGCTCGTGGCGGACAGCGGGGGGCCGATGTGCACGACGTACATGCCGAACACCGCCAGCGCGCGGGCCAGGTCCACCCCGACGAGGCGTCCCATCGAGGGACCGGCCGAGGCCGGCACGGCGGACTCGGGGGAGGTTCGGGGCGGCGGAGGTGAGTTCTCCGGGAGAGCTGACGTCTCCTGCGGCGGCTGCGTCTGTGTCATACGGCAAACCTCGCGCGGAGCTCAGGGGGCGGGCCATCCGGCAGGCGTCGGTAACGCCCCCGCCGACCGGCGGGTACCGCCCTGCCGACCGGCGGAACCTCGTCCCCGACCCGGTCCGGTGCGACCGGGAGGTGGTCTTGTCCAGCCACTCGGCGGGGGTGGACCCGACGGTTGCCGGATGGGTGCGGGGCGGCCGGGCTTCCAGGGTGGAGGCATGACACACCGTGCGCGGCGCAAGGAGCCCGACACCTCCCACGCCTCACCAGCCGACGAACCGGGGCATGACGTGGTCCCTCGCAGGGGCGACTTCCTGGAGTTCCTCGGCCTGGTGCTGGCTGCGGGCGCCCTCGTCCTGGTCGTCGTACGCCCTGAGCTCCCCGAAGCGTTGGTGCGCGCCCTCTCCTCGAGCACACCCGGACTCGTCCGCTGAGCCGGCACACCATCACGCCCGGTCCGCCCGGCACCGTCCATGCGGTGCCGGGCGGACCGCAGAAGGAAGGAATGTTGTGAACACCCCATCCGCCCCGGCGAAGGATGAGACGTCCCTGTCTGCCCGGGAGACGGTCAGGGCGCTGTACGGGTATGTCCGGCCGCACCGTTGGTCCGTTGCCCTTGGTCTGTTGTGTGCCCTGGCGGGGGCCGCCGGGGCACTGCTGCAGCCCTTGGCCACGAAGGCGCTGGTGGACCGGATGGCCTCCGGTGGGACCATCGCCGGGATCCTGATCGGGCTCACCGTGCTGGTGGTGGTGGGCACGGCGGTCGAGGCGTTCGGCGCGTATGTGCTGGAGCGGACGGCGGAGTCGGTGGTCCTGGCCGCTCGACGCACCGTGGTGGGGCGGCTGTTGCGGCTGCGACTCGCGGAGTTCGAGCGGATCCCGCCGGGTGATCTGATGTCCCGCGTCACCTCGGACACGACGCTGCTGCGGGCGGTCAGCACGCAGGCGGTCGTCTCCGCGGCCACGGGTGCGGTCGCGTTCGTCGCGGCGATCGTGATGATGGCTTTGCTCGATGTCGTGCTGCTGGGTGTGACGCTCGGCGTGGTCGTGCTGGTCGGCGGGGCCGTCGCGCTGGTCATGCCGAAGATCGCCCGGGCCACCGAGCGATCGCAGCAGGCGGTCGGGGAGATCTCCGTCGCGTTGGAGCGGGCCTTCGGGGCGTTCCGCACGGTGAAGGCGTCCGGTGCCGAGGGCCGGGAGACCGCCCGGGTGGAGGCGGCGGCGCGGCGGGCGTGGCGGCACGGCGTGAAGAGCGCGAAGTGGGAGGCCGCGGCGGGCTCGGCCGACGAACTCGCCGTCCAGCTGGCCTTCCTCGCGGTACTCGCGGTCGGCGGGGCGCGCGTGGCGTCCGGGGAGATCCCCGTCTCCACCCTCATCGCCTTCCTGCTGTACCTCTTCTACCTGATCGAGCCGGTGTCCACGCTGATCGAAGCCGTGACCTCCTTTCAGGAGGGGGCGGCCGCGATCTCCCGGATCGCGCAGGTCGAACGCCTCTCCACAGAACCGGCCGACCGGCGGAGGGTCTCCCTGCCCAAGCAGGGGGCAGCGGTGCCGGATCCGGCATCGGTCCGTTTCGAGGACGTGTCCTTCCGCTACCGCCCGAACCTGCCGTACGTCCATCGGCAGGTGAGTTTCGAGGTTCCGGAAACCGGTTTGACGGCCTTCGTCGGTCCCTCGGGCGCGGGCAAGTCGACGGTGTTCGCGCTCATCGAGCGGTTCCACGAGGTCACCGGCGGCCGGGTCCTGGTCGACGGCAAGGACGTCCAGGACTGGTCCCTGTCCGAGCTGCGGTCCGCCATCGGGTACGTGGAACAGGACGCGCCCGTCTTGGCCGGCACCCTGCGGGAGAACCTCGTCTTCGCGGCGCCCGGCGCGAGCGACGACGACATCCGCGACGTCCTGGCCCGCACGAAGCTCGACACCCTCGTCGAGTGCCTGCCCCACGGCCTGGACACCCCGGTCGGACACCGCGGTTCGAAACTGTCGGGCGGCGAACGGCAGCGCGTCGCCATCGCCCGCGCCCTGCTGCGCAAGCCCCGGCTGCTGCTCCTGGACGAGGCGACCTCGCAGCTCGACGCCGTCAACGAGCTGGCGCTGCGGGACGTCATCGCGGAGGTGGCACGGGAAACCACCGTGCTGGTGGTGGCCCACCGCCTGTCCACGGTGACCGGAGCCGACCGCATCGTCGTCGTGGACGCCGGCCGGGTCCGCGCCGTCGGCACTCACGAGGAACTGGTGACCGAGGACCCGCTGTACGCACAACTGGCGGCCACCCAGCTCCTGACCCCCGCCCGATGACCCACCACACGCCAGGTCGTCCGGTCGGTCACTGCCCCACGCCCGGCCGGACAACCACCCACACCCACACCCACGCAGACCAAGACCGCGAAAGGCCCCCCATGTACACCGAGCGTTGACCGGCTCGGCGAGATCACGGACGAGTACGGCTGGCCGACGGAGGAAGTGGTCGGCGAGGAGGCCGCGCGCGCAGCGTAGCTGGTCGCCCAGCACGCTGACCGGCAGCTTGAAATTCAACGACGCGCCCTGAAGCTGCTGCGGCAGGCGGTGTCGGCAGGCTCGGCCAGCCCACGCGAGCTGGCCTTCTTGTGCGACCGCACGCTGGTCAATGAGGGCCGCAAGCAGATCTACGGCACTCAGATCGCCGGCGTGAAGGACGGGGCACCGGTTCTCTGGCCCTGCGAAGAGCCCGAGCGCATGGACGAACTCCGCGCAGAAGTCGGCATCGAGCCCTTCGACGAGTACGTCGCCAAGTTCGCAATGGCCTGACCCCGCTGCCCCCGTCCGCATCCGCATCCGCATCCGCATCCGCATCCGCATCCGCATCCGCATCCGGCGGATCCCTGTCCAGGGTTCACCTGCCGTAGGTAATGATCCGCCGGACAGGCCCTGAGTAACAGCTCAGTCCGCGCTGAGCGGGATCCGCAGCCGCACCCGGTAGCCGCCCTCCGTGGTCGGGCCCGCATCCAGGGTGCCGTGCAGGATGTCGGCACGTTCCCGCAGCCCGACGAGGCCTTGCTGGGAGCCGGGGAGGGACAGGGAAGGACGCGTGGATGGGGTGTTGGTGACGGTCACTCCGATGCCCTCGCCGTCCTGCCACAATTCGACGCTGGCCGTGGCGCCAGGTGCGTGTTTGCGGACGTTGGTCAGCGCTTCCTGAACCGTACGGTAGAGGGCGCGTTGGGTCGGTGTGCTCACAGTGGGCGGCAGTTCCCCCGTCAGCTGTACATGAGTGCCGCTCGATTCCACGAGTTTACGCAGGTCGGCAAGGGTGGGCTGAGGCGTCAGCTCGGTGGCGTCGCCGCCGGAGGCCCGCAGCAGGGTGACCATGGTGCGCAGTTCGTCGAGCGTGGTGACGCTCAGCGAACGGATCGTGCGAGCGGCCTCCTTGGCGTCCACGTCCCGGGCGGCGACCTGCAACGCCCCGGCCCGTACGGCGATCAGACTGACCTGATGGGAGACCACGTCGTGCATCTCCCGGGCCAGCTGGGCGCGTTCGCGAGCGAGGACGGCCTGGGCGTGCAGGGTCCGCTCGTGTTCCCTTGCCTCCTCGATCTCGGCCAACCGCCGCGCCAGGTCCCGCTGTGCCTGGAGTAGCTGGCCGAAGAGGACCGGTGCCGCGGCCGTAGCCAGGCCGTACACGAAGAAGACCAATGTCATGGTCCGGTCGACCTCGGCCAGGGGCCACGGAGTGCTGCTCGCGACGGCGGCCAGGGCGACGCACACGGCGAGGAGACGGCGGTTGCGGGAGCGTTCGGCCAGGGTGAACAGCGCCGCGAGCACAGCGACGGCGACATCCTGCATCAGCGCGACGGGCAGGGTGAGCAGGAACACGACGAGCGGGAAGCGGCGCCGGAAGGCCAGCGCGGTGCACCCGACAGCCGCCAGCGCGAGCTCGAGGCGCGTGGGCTCCCAGTTGTTCAGCCGCACGTCCACGGCCGCCGCGGCCACCAGGGCGAGGTCGATGACCGGCGCGGGAACCCGCTGCCACAGGGCGCGTGCACGGCTCATCCGCCGGTCTCCGACCGCAGGCGCTCGTCGAGTAGCCCGGCCCGCTGCGCCAGCAGCGCCGCCTGTACCCGGCTCGCCACGCGAAGCTTCGTCAGGATGGCGCTGACGTGGTCCTTCACCGTGCCCGCCCCCAGGTGGATACGCGCCCCGATGTCGGCGTTCGACAGCCCCTCCGCCACCAGGACGAGGACGTCGCGCTCCCGCGCGGTGAGCAGCCGGACCCGCGCGGCCTCCTCGTCGACGGCCGTCCCGGTGCCGGGGTGGCTGTGCAGCAGCGTCCGCGACGCCTTGGGGGACAGCACCACACCGCCCGCGGCCAGGGTGCGCACCAGGTGGGCGAGCTGCTCGGGCTCGGTGTCCTTGAGGAGGAAACCGGCCGCGCCGGAGTGCAGGGCGGTGAGGATGTACTCGTCGGCGTCGAACGTGGTCAGCATCGCCACCACCGGCGGGTCCGGCATCGTGCGCAGTTCCCGGAGCACGGTGAGCCCGTCGACGTCCGGCATCCGGATGTCCAGCAGCACCACGTCGGGCCGCTCCCGGCGGACCGTCTCGACCGCCTCGCCGCCACTCGCGGTCGCGACGACCTCGATGTCCTCGGACGCGCCCAGAATCAGCTGGAAGCCCGAGCGGACCAGAGCCTCGTCGTCGACCACCATTACCCGGATCACGCGCTCCCCCTACCCTTCGTTCATACCGTCCGGCCCATGCCGACTCGACCCTAAAGCCCCGATCGGTCCCGGCGGCCTGCTGAGCTGCAGCTCCAGCCACACGGCGGGGTAGCACCCACCACTCGGCAGGGCCACGGCAGCCTTCTGCCGGATGGGCCGTGATCGGCCCGGCCTCCAGTCTGAGGGCCATGACCCATCACCCGGACTCCGCGCTGCTCCCGGCCGATACCCCGTCTTCTGGAGGTGAGCGTGGTGAGTTCGCGGCGTGAAGGAGGGATTGGTGTCGATGGCCTTCAGGAGCGACATGTCTTTCCTATTGGAGCTTGAGAAGTTGGTGGCCGCGGCCACGGTCGACGAGCTGCTGCCAAGCGGCAGCTGACACACGCTCGTGGGCATGGCCCGTTCCCGATGTGCGGAGGCCGATACGAGCCATCGTGGCTGGTGCCGAGGTGGCCGGGTGGCTCGGCTACGGTTGTCGGCACGGGCGCACTGAGGGTGACGCCGTTCGAGTGGAGCAGACGAATGGGGCACGCGCTCGACGCTTGTTCGACAGTTCATGCCGCAGTCGGCGGACGCCCGAGGCAGAAGGAGCGACGGAGAAAAGGTCGTGCAGCTCCTTGCTGATGGTGATGCCCAGCAGGGTGCTCAGCCGGCGGTGTACCCGCCGTCGACGGTCAGGACCGATCCGGTCACGTACGACGACTCCCGCGAGGCGAAGAAGAGCACCGCGTCAGCGACCTCTTCAGGGGTGGCGAGGCGTTGGAGCGGGATCGTGCTCTCGCGCTGACGGCGGTAGCCCTCGGGGTCAGGCCTGCGCTGGAACGCCGCTTCGATGATCGGTGTGGCGGTCAGACCCGGAGCCACGACGTTGACCCGGATGTTGCGCGGGGCCCATTCGATCGCGGCGCCCTTGGCGAGCATGATGAGGCCCCCCTTGGCGGCGGAATACAGGACCTGCCCAGACATGCCGACCATGCCCAGCCGTGAACTGACGCAGACGAACGAGCCGCCGGTCTCGGGCATCAGCGGGGCGAAGTGCTTCATCACCAGGAACGCGCTGAGCAGGTTGCTCTCGAGCACGTTCCTCGCGTCGTCGCAGGCCATCTCGGTGAGCGGACCGTCGGCCTGCAGGCCGTGGTTGAGGACGACGACGTCGACGGTGCCGCAGGTCTCTGCGGCCTGCTTGGCCAGGTGCTCGACGAACGTCTCGTCGTTGAGGTCTCCGGGAACGTACAGATCGTCGGGCTCAGCGCTGTCGAGCCGCTCCCTGCGGCCGGTGAGCAGGAGCCGGCCGCCCTCACGGCGGAAGTGGGAACTCACCGCCTGCCCTATGCCACTGCTGGCGCCTGTCACCAGGGCCGTGACGTTCTTGAGTCTCATGTCAGGCACTCCTCATTACGGGGGAGGTCGGTCGGGGGTGGGGGGCTTGGAGAGGACGGGGGTCTCGTCCCGTGCCGGTCAGTTGAGGAATCCGCGGGCGTCGACCGGCCAGCGCTCCAGCGACGTGCCCGTGCTGTCGGTGACGATCAGTTCCTCGAAACCGAGGACGACGGGGCATACATGGTTGGGCACCACCGGTACGACGCTTCCGACGCTGGGGCGGAAATCGCCGTCCGGCAGCGGGAGGAACCCGTGGTACTCGTTGACCTTGGACAGGACCGCCTTCGTGCCGGCGATGCCGCCGTAGCCGATCTCGGGGCTGCCTTCTTTGCTGAGGGCCTTGTTGCCCACATCGACGATGACCTGGCCGGGGACCCAGTCACTGACCACGGTCCCGGCGACGAACAGCGCGATCTGGTCCTCCGCGCAAGCACCCAGCCGGGCGTTGTTCAGATCGCCGAAGACGTACTCGCCGGGACGGATCTCGGTGATCACGGTGCTGCTGGTGGAGAACTCGACGGTGGGCGTGGAGCCGGCGCTGACCACCTCTGCGGTGACCCCGACGCCTTCGAGGCCGCGTACCGCGGTGGTGAGCGCGGCTTCCTGGTCCTGCGCGGCACGCCGGCGAGCGTCGCGACCGGCGCAGCCGTGACCGGGATAGGTGAAGACGCCTGCCGGCACCAGACCGCGCTTGCGGGCGGCGAGCGCGAGGTCGCCCGCGAGCTCGGGCGGCGCCCCGGAACGACGGGCGCCGCAGTCGACCTCGATCACGACCTGCAGGCGGTCCGGTTCGTCTCCCATCGCGTCGGCGAGGGCCTCGATCGCAGCGACGTTGTCGACGCCGACCCGCAGCCGGGCGGACTCGGCGAGCCGGCGGATCCGGGGCTTCTTCGATCCCGCGGCCCAGATCGGGTAGGCGAGGAAGATGTCGTCGAAGCCGGCCGCGGCGAAGACCTCTGCCTCACCGACGTTTCCCGCGGTGATCCCGACCGCGCCGGCCTCGATCTGGCGCCGACCGATCTCCACGCACTTGTGTGTCTTGACGTGCGGCCTGACCTTGATGTTGTGCTGGTCGGCGAAGCCCTGCATGCGGTCGATGTTGCCCTGCATGACGTCGACCAGCACGATCGGCGCGGGGGTGTCGATCCGCTCGACCAGAGCGTCGAGTGCTCGTTGCAGCTGATTCACGCTGCCCTCCTTGTGGTTCTGCCTGGACCGATCGAGGGGAGACGATCGAGGGGCGCGGGTGCTGACTCCCCTCGATGCCAGACGTGCGTGCCCCGCGATATCGCGCGCACTCGGGTAGACCGCCGTCGGGGCCGCCCTACGCAGCGGTGATGACCATCTGGATCTCGACCGGGGTGTTGAGCGGCAGCCCGGCGACACCGATCGCGGTGCGGGCGTGCCGCCCGTTCTCGCCCAGTACCTCGATGAGCAGTTCACTGGCCGCGTTGGCGACCTGCGACTGCTCACCGAAGTCCGGCGTACTGGCCACGAAGACCAGCATCTGCACGATCCGGACCCGGTCCAGATCGCCCACCGCCTCAACGGCGGCTGCAAGGCAGTTCAGCACGGCATGGCGCGCGAGCTCCTTCGCGGTCTCCAGCTCCAGGTCCCGGCCGACAACGCCCTGACCCAGCAACTTACCGTCCCGGTAAGGGAGTTGGCCGGAGATGTGGATGCTGGAGTCCACCGCCCGGTGGTGCACGTAGTACGGGTTCTCCCGGAGCTCGGGAAGGGCCAGCCCCAGGGTCTGAAGCCGATCGGAAGCCGAGTCGGTGTTCGCTGCCGAAGTCTCATGATTCTTGATCATCTGTACTCGGCTCTCCTCTCGAGGAACGGCGGCGACAAAACCCCTTATGTTGGCTTAAAACCGTCAAGCTATTGTCGTTTGTCGACCATATGGCTGTCCGTCGAGCGCTGTCAATACGAACTTCAACCTCGAACGCGGCCGCGGAATCAGTTCGAGAGTGCGACGTGGCGGTTCAGGGCAAGCGCGCAGCGGCCCTTCAGGGAAGCGCCTGTAGCGTGAGACGCCAGGCGGGTTCGGGACTGACCGAGTGCCTACGGGCACGGGCCGGAAGGAACGCCGGCCCCATCACCGTGCCGGGACGACCGCCGGCAAGGACATCATGGATACTCTGCCGTCCGCGGTCGCGCCTCCAGCACGGCACACCCACCGTGGCCGCGACTGAGGCCCGGACGCCGCACCAGTGTGCGGGACGGCATCCGGGCAGGCCAAGAACGGGGCGCTCGGACGGGCAGCGCGCGTTCGGCGACCGATGATGCGGTGCGACAAGCGCACCATGCGGGTCAGTGCGCCATCTCGGCCATGTCGCAGGTGTGGCAGACCACCCTGCGTGCCGGGATGCGGCCGTACGTAGCACCCATGCCGATCTGGCGGGTGACCTGCACCTGTCGTACGCGGGCATGGTTCTCACAGGTGGCCAAGCCGCAGCGCGAGCACACACCGATGCCGGTGGTGTCGCTGCGCGCCTCCTGGAGGCAGTCGTAGCACCTCATGTTCAACTCCGATTTCAGCAGGGGCCAGGTGCAGCAGCCAACCCCCATGGACAAACCCACCCAGGCCACGCACACCTACTCAAGGAGCTTGAAAACTAAACCCAAGTTTAGACTTTGTCAAGACTGAGATTCGATCGTGAACGCATGGCCAGTGCGCGATGAGTGAAGCCCCTTGACCCGCTGACCCGCCCGACCCGCCCGACCTGACTACCAATCAGCGCTTGCCGTTCAACGGCACAGTGAACGCGGTCCGCGTCCCCGAGCCTCGCGACACCGCGCTCCAGGGGGAGTCGCCCGCAGATACGTCGACAACGTCGGCAACCTGGGCACGGCGCGGACGGCGCCGCCGGAATGCATGCCGATCAACGGTTACGCATACGCCTCACCAGCCGCGATCGGCCCGCAGCTGCCCCACCCCGAACGGAGTCGGCGACATAGGCGCATTGCCTGGTCGCGGTGCGCGGGCGGGTCCGTCACCGTGCGCGCGGCAGTTGCCGGATGGAAGCCGACCGATCGCGGCCACGACAGGAGGCACCCAGGACTCGACGCAGCCGCTCGATCCGGCATACGCCCGCCGGCAAACCCTTCACCGATGCCTGCCCGTGGTCGCACACCTCGACCACCGAACGCAGCGGCGTCGACGCCGTGGCGAGCAGGCTTGGATGTTTCACGCAGGCTGGCATGGCCTCAGACATGCCGGGACGCAGGCTCCCCCGGATCTTCCGTCTTGGCCCCCAGTCCCATGGGGAAATGGGCGGCCAGTTCCCGGCGGAACGCGTCGGTGTCGCCACCCAGGGCAACGGCGGCCAACCTCTCGTGCTCGACGACCAGTTGCTGCGGGTCGTCGCTGTAGGTGCGGTGGTCGACGCTGAGGTGGAGGCGCAGCTTGGTCTCCCAGCCGTTCCAGAGACTCTGCAGGACGCCGTGGCCCGAGAGATCGTAGAAGAGCCTGTGGAATCGGAGGTGCGCGTCGATGCTGGCCGGGATGTCGCCCTTCTCCATGGCCCGGCGGAGATCCTCGACGGTTTGCAGCAACTGGGGCCGCTCAGGACCGCGCAGTGCTTCGGCCGAGAGCTCGGCGGCGTACGGCTCGACACGCAGCCGGACCGAGTCGATCTCGGCGACCTCCCGAGCGCTCACCTCTACGACGAACGCCCCACGGTAGGGGATCTTCACGACGAGGCCTTCCTCCTCCAGCTTGGTCAGCGCCTCGCGCAGCGGGGACCGGCTGATGCCGAGGTCCGCGGCGATGTGCGCCTCGCGCAGCTGGCCACCAGGAGGCACGGCCCCATCGAGGATGGCGGCTCGCAGTGTGCGGTAGACACCTTCAGGCGTCGTCGTCCGCTGCTCCTGCCACTCGAACTTGTGGTCCACCCCGTGGCCCTCCCTCAGCGATTGCCGACCACTTGGTCGTTTGTCGACTATACCTCCGCCGGTTGCGCCAACGTCATCGAGTGGGCTGCGCCGGTCGATCACCTCATGCATACGGCAGGGGGGTCAGCGCCGCCCTGCCCCAAGGCGCTCCTCTGACGCTGTTGACAGCTCAGACACGCTTGGTCGACAATCGACCAGGCAAATGGTCGACAATCGACCACAGTGGGCCACTCCACTTAAACACACAGGAGGACCAGTGGCATTCGACATCAAGCCCAAGTTCGCGACGTTCGACATGAACGGAACGCTGATCAAGTTCAGCATCAACGACACGATGCGCGAGATCCTGGGCGACCGACTGCCGGCCGAGGTCGCCGATGAGTACCTGCGGATCTGCAAGGCGTACCGGATCGACGAGTGCACGGGCGCTTACCAGCCGTTCCACCAGGTCGTCGCCCGTTCCATGGAACGCGCCTCGCGCAAGGTCGGTCTCGAGTACCGGGAGGAAGACGCGCGGGCGGTGTACGAGACCATCCCCACCTGGGGCCCGTACTCCGGTGTCACCGAGGCTCTGAACCGCCTGGCCGAAGAGGTCCCGCTGGTCATCATCACGAACAGCGACACCGCGCACGCCAAGCGCCTCGCGGAGAACCTCAAGGCCCCCTTCGAGGTCGTCATCAGCGCCGAGGAGATGGGCATCTACAAGCCACGGCTCGGCGCGTTCGACTACATGTTCGACAAGCTCGGTGTGACACCCGACGAGCTCGTGCACGTCTCCGCGAGCCCCATGTACGACCTGCGCCCGGCGGCTGTCATGGGTATCAAGAACAAGGTGTACATGGACCGCGGCTGGGAGCACGACGAGCACTGGCTCGGCTACGAGCGGATCACCGACATCGCCGACCTCCCGGTCCTCTTCGGCCTGCCGCGCCCCTGACGTCCGAGCGGAGAACTGAAGAACCCGAGAACAGGAGAACTGAGGAAATGGTCCACAGCAAGGCGGTGGCGGCATGAGCCTGCCCCTGCCTCAGACCGTCAAGGGCGACTCGGCTTCGGAAAGGCTCCAGAACCTCGGACTGGAGCTGCCCGACCTTCCCGGCAACGCATATTTCGTGCACCACCGGGCGGTGGCCTCCAGCATCCACATCTCCGGCCAACTCCCTTACCGGGACGGTGAGTTGCTGGGTCAGGGCGTTGTCGGCCGGGACCTGGAGCTGGAAACCGCGAAGGAGCTCGCGCGCCATGCCGCGCTGAACTGCCTTGCAGCCGCCGTTCAGGCGGTGGGCGATCTGGACCGGGTCCGGATCATGCAGATGCTGGTCTTCGTGGCCAGTACGCCGGACTTCGGTGAGCAGTCGCAGGTCGCCAACGCGGCCAGTGAACTGCTCATCGAGGTACTGGGCGAGAACGGGCGGCACGCCCGCACCGCGATCGGTGTCGCCGGGCTGCCGCTCAACACCCCGGTCGAGATCCAGATGATCTGCACCGCGGTGTAGCGGCGCGTACCGAAGCGCCGATGGTGCCGGTCGACGTGATGCGGGAACCATCGGCCGTGTGCAGGACTTCGGCGCCGAGCACAGCCTCGACTCCAGGCCATACGTCACAACGCACATATCAAGGCCTCCCTCCAGCGCAGGTCAGCGGCCCCGAGGCCCCCATCCGCGGGCGTGGGGGGCCTCGGGGCCGGCGCCGGCACCCGCTCAGGCACCTCGCCACTCCCCCGCGGAGATCGCCGCCGCCGTTGGCTTCCTCGCGTCGTCTGAGTCCTCGTACATCACCGGGGCAACCCGCCCCGTCGACGGCGGCCACACCGCCTTCCCGCACCGGCCCACACGGTTCCCAGACACAGAAGAAGGACACGACATGAACGCGCTTGCGGCACCACCCCGAAACGGAGAGCTTGGCTTCTGGGTGGCCCAACTGGCCGACAAGAAGCCCTCGTTCCCCCGTTTCACCGGCCCGGACTCCGTCGACGTGGCCATTGTCGGCGGCGGCTACACCGGCCTGTGGGCGGCGTACTTCGCCAAGAAGCTCGAACCGTCGCTCTCGGTCGCCGTCTTCGAGTCCGAGCAGGTGGGCTACGGCGCGTCGGGGCGCAATGGTGGCTGGCTCTCGGCCATGCCGCCGGGAAACCGTGCCACCTTCGCCCGCGCCGGCGGAGGGCTGGAGGCGAGCCGGGCGCTGCAGCAGGAGTTCGTCGCCGGCGTCGACGCGGTCCTGGACATCCTTGAGGCCGAGGGGATCGATGCCGATCAGCACAAGGGCGGAGCGCTCGTCGCCGCCCACACGCGGGCGGGGCTGGGCCGCCTTGTCACCCGGCGTGAAGCAGAACTGAAGTACGGGCTGACCGACGACGAAGTCCACCTGCTCGACCGGGACGAGTTCCAGTCCCGGATCAACATCTCCACCGTCCACGGCGGACTCTTCTACAAGCACTGCGCGCGGATCCACCCCGCGAAACTCGTCTACGGCCTCGCCGACACCCTGACCTCCATGGGCGTCAGGATCTACGAGAGCAGCCGCGTGGACCGTGTCGAGGGCAAGACCCTCATCCTGGCCGACGGACGTGTCACCGCGGCCAAGGCGTTCATCTGCACCGAAGGCTACTCGGGACAACTGCTGGGCCGCCGGAGCCTGATCCCGGTCAATTCCTCGATGATCGTGACCAAGCCCCTGCCGGAGGAGGCATGGCAGCAGATCGGCTGGGACGGGCCCCAGTGCCTCAACGACTCCGCGCACACCTTCATCTACGCCCAGCGGACGTCGGACGGCCGTATCGCCATGGGGGGCCGCGGTGTCCCCTACCGCTTCGGGTCCGGCACGGGGGGAGCCGGTGCGACCGCCCAGTCCACCATCGACCTGATCTCGCACAAGCTCAGTACCTTCTTCCCTGGCATCCCCTTCGAGGTGGATCACGCCTGGTCGGGAGTCCTGGGCGTCACGCGTGACTGGAACGGCGGCGTGCACTGGGACCCGGCATCCGGGATCGGATCGTCCTCCGGCTACGCGGGGCACGGCGTCACGGCAGCCTATGTCGGCGGCAGGACCCTCGCGGAGCTCGCCTTCGAGAGGGAAACCGAACGGACCACGCTTCCCTGGGTGGGCTACCGGGCGCCGAAGTGGGAACCGGAACCCGTTCGCTGGCTGGGTGTTCACGCCATGTACCGGCTCTTCGGTATCGCGGACCAGTGGGAAGAGCGCAGGGGCTCCAGCAAGACCTCACTCCTGGCCAGATTCGGCAGCCGCCTCGCCGGACTCCACGAGTAAAAGAAAAGGGAACTGCTGTCATGGACGCACAACTCGCAGTCATCGGCTTGGGCAGCATCGGAAGCATGGCCCTGTGGCAGGCCTCCCGGCTGTCCGATTCGGTAGTCGGTTTCGAGGCCGCCACCCCCGCTCACGGCCGCAGTGCCGTCGGCGGGGACACCCGCCTGTTCCGCATGATCTACCTCGGCAGGCCCGAGTACTACCCCATCATCGAACGCTCCCGCGGCCTCTGGGCCGAGCTCGAAGCCGAAACCGGGCAGCAGGACATCCTCACGCCTACCGGGGGCCTGTCCATCGGGACGGCGAACGGCAGCTACATCAACAGTCTCCTCGAGGCAACGCGCATCACCGGAGCCGAGCACTACGTCCTCAGCCGGGAGGAGATGGCGGAACGCTACCCCCAGCACAATCTCCGCCCCGACGACTGCGCCGTCTACGACCCCCGCGCCGGTGTTCTGCGCACCGACCGCGCCGTCAGCGCTGCCGTCGCGGCGGCCCAGGCAGGCGGCGCCACCGTCCTGCAGAACACACCCGTGGACAGCATCACCGAAACCGACCACGGCGTGGTCGTCACTTCGGGCGACAGAACCTGGACGTTCGAGAAGGTCGTCGTCGCCTCGGGCGGCTGGTCCCGAAGGCTCATGCCCGACCGCCTCAAGGCCGTCACGGAAACCCATCGGATCGTCCTGACCTGGTTCATCGCCCAGGACGGCACGCAGTTCTCGCCGGAGAACTTCCCCGCCTTCAGCCGGTGGTACGAGGATCGCTCCATGTACGGCGCGCCCGCCGTCGACGGCGTGACGGTCAAGGCATCGGTGGACGGACCGGTGGCCGGGCTCGCAAGGGCAACCCCCGACCCGGACGCCGTGCCCAGGGAACTCACCCGGGAAGAAGTCGAAAAGGTCACCGAGATCGTCACCGAATTCTTCCCCGGCCTGATCCCCACCATCGCGCGCGCCGACGCCTTCCCCGACCTCTTCACCCAGGACAGGCATCCCCTCATCGGCTGGCTGGATCAGAACAGCAGCATCTACTGCGCCACCGGATTCTCCGGCAAGGGCTTCAAAATGGCGACCGGCTACGGCCACATCGCCGCGCACGAGGCGCTCGGCAAGCAGACAACCGAAGGCCTGGACTTCGTGCGTCCGGGCCGGTTCAAGACCAGGTAACCGCCCACTCCTGCCGCCTCGGCGCAGTGGCCTCGGTATCGCCGTCCGGCTGACGGTCGTTGCAGGACTCAACTCTTGATGTCCCGCAACGGTGCCGAGAGGCCGTATGCCGAACGGGCCCTCTGGGCCGTCCTCGCCCCGGCCGCCGTCCTGGAGCCCTGCTCGGGGCGCTCGCGGTCAGGGCGGCCGGTGGAGTACGCATCCCGCGGCTGAGGCGGCGGGCGTCGGCCGACCCCGGAGCGCACACGGACCATCCCAGCGGGACGGCGCAGACGGTGTCGGAACGACCGCGTACGCCCGTACTCCTACAACCCAGGAACAGACGGACACCACCATGCCCGATCTCATCTCCCGCGCCCTGACCCGCCGAACCGTCCGGACGACCAAGCCTTCACGCGAGCGGACCTGGAAGCATCTGTCACCGCTGCTGCGGCTGCTGATCCTTACCCAACTCACCTCTGGTATCGGCTTCTTACATGGGTGGATGGTCGGCTTCGTCCTGGGTCTGCGCACCTTCAGCCAGCAGGGCCTTTTCGTGGTCGGCGGCGCACTCGTCGACCGCTACGGCGTACGCCCGATCGTGCTGGCCGGCTGCGCGCTGCGGGTCGCCGGCTTCACCTGGCTGGGGTACGCGGAGCAGACCTGGACGGTGATCGGCGCGGTGCTCCTCATTTTGCCCACGGCGAGCATGCATCAGCCCTGGCTCCGGGCCTCGTCCAGGTGGGTCCTCGAACGCGACGTCCGTTATCCGGTAACAACACGACTGGCCACGCACCAGACGTGACAACAAACTTGTCCAACTGGTGACAGCTACCGTGTCCGGTCAGCGACGCCGAGCACCCGTCGGGTCTCGGCGGCGATCTGCTGTGTCTCGCCGGTTGCGACCACGAGGACCGGGACACTTCTCACCGCCTGATCGATGCGCCGGAGGCCTTCCCGCATCAAATCGTCCAGTTCGGGGACGAGCAGCCCGCCTCGTACACCGAGAACAGTCAGGGCCGAGCAGATCTCCTCGCGAACCTCGGGTTGGTCCTCGCCGATCTCGCCGGTGAAGACCAGCGCGTCCAGCCGGTCCAGCGAGGCGGCCATCGAGGCGATGCCCCTGCGGCAGCTGAGTGTGAACGTCGCCAGCGCCAACGCGGCCGCGGCATCACCCTCCGCGCGGGCGCGCACCAGGTCCCGGGTGTCTCCTGAGGTACCGGAGAGGCCGAGCAGACCGGAATGCCGGTGGAGTGTGTCATCCAATTCGTCCGTGCTCAGACCGTGCCGCCGCTGCAGCCACAGCAGCGCGCCGGGGTCGAGGCTGCCGCTGCGCCGGCTCATCACAAGTCCTTCCAGCGGAGTGAGGCCCATGGTGGTGTCCACGCTGCGTCCGTTCCGGACGGCGCAGGCCGAGCAGCCGCCGCCCAGGTGCACGAGCACGACCTGGAGGTTGTCGACGGGTCGGCCCAGGGCCTGCGCCGTCCTCTGCAGTGCCCACGAGTAGGAAAGCCCGTGGAAGCCGTATCGGCGGAGCCCGTATTCGGCTCGCCATCGTTCCGGCACGGCGTACGTGCACGCCTGTGCCGGCAGATCCTTGTGAAAGACAGTGTCGAAGCAGGCGACATGAGGAACGTCGGGCAGGAGTTCTCGTGCGGCATCGACCACATGCAGGGCAGGGGTCACGTGCAGCGGCGCGAGATCGGCGACGTCCTCCAGCAGAGCCCGTACGGGTGTGTCGATCAGCGTATGTCCAGTCAGGTGCGGACCGCTGTGGACGATGCGGTGACCAACCGCCGCAGGAGCGGGCACCTCGCTGAGAAAGTTCCGCAGTTCCGCCGCCGCAGCAGGCCCCGGAGGCTCCGAGGCGTCTCGATCCGCCACCCGTTCACCGTCGGCCGCGAACAGAGCGATGTGGAGGCTCGAAGAGCCAGCGTCGAGGACCAGTACGTGACCATCACGGCTCTCGTGGGAGCGGTCAGCTCTCATCACACACCTCCAGTGCACCTGCGTCCTCCGGCACGGTGTGCCCGCCACAGAGCGCGACCCCGTGCTCATGGCCGGCCTCGGCGCGGACCGGGTTGTGCTCCGCCCAGCTCTCCAGGGCGGTGAGGAAGGCACTGATGTCCCAGTCGCCGTCCTCCAGGCGGGTGCCGACGTTTCGGCCACGTCGGACTTCGACCTGTTCGTTCGCCGGCCAGGGGCACCGTCGGTGTCCGTCTGCCGGCTGATCCCCCTGCGGTGCGGTGGCGCGGTACCTCCCGCCGGCTCGAGACAAGGTCCCGGGCCGTCTCGGAGGGCAGACCCCGGGTGGGCGCCAGGACGGGCCGCGGGTTCCTGCCGTTCGTGCTCGAGTCGGGCTGCCTCATAACCCTTGTCCTGCCGCCTGGTAGGCCTCGGTGATGCCGCGCCTCGCCGCATCTCCCCAGGCTGCCACCACAGGGAGGGATCCGCTCGTCCACCCGTTCGACAGCACGCCGCGCCTGCGGGCGGGGGCACCCCCTGCATGCTGACTGTGCGACCCATTCTCCCGAGGATCGAGGACGGCATCCACCTCGTCGTCGCGGCGCTCCTCGTACTGTTCGCGGGGCTCCTCGCCGTCGGGGGCCTCCCTGACATCATCAGGTCGATCCAGGAGCCGTACCGCGAGGAGCCAGGCGGAGAAGTCCTTCCGGTGGAACGTCGAGGGGATCCAACTGCTCATCCTGGCGGGGCTGATCCTCGTGATGGCGACGGCGGTGTACGTGTGGCGGCGCTCGAAGCCGCCGGGAGACTACTTCCCGCCCCAGGTCGCCGGAGCCCTCACCCACCCCGGTGCGCGGGCCCTGATCCGTCACCTTCCGCAGCCCCGGCAGCCCGCACCCGTTGCTCCTCGCGAGCAGAGCCGACGTCCCGTTCCAGGGGTGTGCGGCTCACTGCTGCCGCGAGGTCCTCCAGGGCCCGCTTCTGCAGTTCCGCCCCGCGCCGCAGCACCGGGCTCCGGTCCCCGGCGACGCCTTCCCACGCGTGGAGCGCCTCCTCCACGCGCCCCCAGTCGGGATTCCTGTGCTCGCGCACGTCGTCTGCCGCCTGCGCGGTGTCCGCCTCCAGGGCCTCGGCGAACCGCTGCGCCTCGGGGACGAAACGACTGTCGGCCCGCGGGACGTGGCTCTCCATGAGCATCGCTGCCCGGTCGAACCCCTTGAGCGCCTCCTGCGCATCCTCCGCCTCGCGCGACGTCAGACCCCGGGGGCGGACCGGTTCCTGCCTTGCCTGGTCGTAGGCCTCCTGCCAGGCGGCACGCGCCTGCCTGCTCGCCAGCAGGGCCCTGCGCATGTCGGCCCGATGCTCCCGGGTCGGTTCGGCGTAACTGCGGAGCACCGCGGCCGCGTAGCGGCCGTCGGCGGCGAGCCAGTCCGCGAGCCGGCCCGGCAGCCGGGGGGTCTCCCATGCGGGGAACACCACGTACGCCAGCATGGCCAGGGCCCCGCCGAGCAGGGTGAGCACCACCCGCTCCGGGACCGTCTGCTCCCATGCCTGGCCGCCCATGCCGAGCAGGAAGACGACGTACGCGGCAGTGAAGCACTGGGAGTAGGCGTAGCCGGTACGGAGCAGCGTGTACGACAGGGCCGCCGAGACCACCGCCAGCGCCCCGAACACATGGGCGTCCGGGCCCAGGGCCCGCACCATCCCGGTGGCGAGCGCGACCCCCGCCAGGGTCCCGGCGAGACGGCCCACCGCACGTGCGTACGTCCGGTGGAAGTCCGGCCGCATCACCATCACCGAGGCGATGGGCGCCCAATAGCCGTGGCCCACGGGTAGCCGGGAAGCGATGAGATAGCCGAGCGTGGCCACCGCCGCCAGGCGGACGGCGTGCCGGAACACGGGCGAGTCCCGGCGGAGCTCACGGCGGACCGCCTGGACGACGACCGGGAGCAGTCGGAACATGGTCGGGCGCACCAGGAACTGGGCACTCGCGGGGCCGGGCGGCGTAGGCGCCTTGTCGCGCGCGCCGCCGCTCCCGGCGATGTCCAACGCCTCGGCGAGCAGTTCCACGAGCCGTTCGGCGGCCTGCCGGGCGGGCCCCTCCAGCACCTCGTGTTCATCGTCGACGCGCAGGACGTCCGCACTCCTGGGCGGCACCTCGGCGGGAGTGCCGCGGCGGATCGAACGGGCGGCCGCGTCCAGGACGTCGGCGGCCGCGTCGAGCAACTCCCGTGCGCGGTCCCGCCCGGGTCCCTCCGCCGGGGCGCCGACGTCCGGGTCGGCGAGTGCGGCGACGACCGGCAGAATGCGCTCGGCGAGGCCCCGGGGGCCGTGGAGGACGGGGGGACGGGTGCGGGCTTGGGATGGCGTCACGGCGGCCGCGTCCCGGGCCGTCATCAGTGGCTCCGGGTCGAACGGCACGGTCGGGTCCTGTCGCAGCCGGCGGGCGTGGTCCGCAACGGCGGCCAGCGCGTCGGCGAGGGCGTCACGATGTGCCCCCCATCGACGGATCGGGAAAAGCAAGATCAGTACGGCCTGTGCCACGCCTCCGAGCGCGATGACCCCGGCGTGTTCCAGGGCTCGTGCGACGCTCGTGGGCAGGGTGATGGTCACCAGCATGCTGCCGACCGTCGTCGCTGCGACGATTCCAGCGGTCGATCCGAGGGACCACGCCATCCCCGCGGCAAAGGCCCATACGGCCAGGAGGGGGAGGAAGGTCACGAGTCGCCCCGCTGCCAGGTAGCCCACGAAGGTGCCGAGCGCCAAGCCCGCGCCCGCGCCGAGCGCGATCACCTTGCGCGGACGCCAGGTGCGCTGGAAGGTGGCCGCACCCGCGGAGTAGGCACCGAGGGCGGCGGACGCGGCGTACGCAGGGGAGACCAGCCACAGCGCCGGCCCGATGACGAGCGCCACCCCAGCAGCCGTGCGCAGCGCGAGCAGGGGCTCCAGCCGCGTCTCCTCGATCGTGAGCCCGGATCGCACGACCTCCCCGAAGGTCCGCAGCCACCTCACGGTGTGAGCCCGGTCGGAACGCCCTGCCGGGTCGCGACGGGCTGGTCGAGGTGCGGCCGCAGGACGAGGAAGTCTCCCGCGGGGCCCAAGAACTGAGCATCGGTGAATACGCGACACATCAGCATGTGGCCTCACCAGTCCCAGGTTTCCTCGCACGCATGTCCGGCGGGGTCTTCGCCTCCGGGCCGGCCGGCATGCGGGGGCCACGGTCCGTCCTACCGGGCCGAACTCCAGTGGTCGCCGCCGGCTCAGCCCCTGCCGGAATCAGGGTGACTGCCACCCGTCACCCGGACTGGTCCAGGGAGACAGACGGGCGGCGGCCCCTGAGTTCCTATCGCTTGCTGCCGTTCCCGTGCCCGTTGGGATGCAGCACCACCTTCGTCCAGCCCTCGTCGCGGGCATCGAAGTGCTCATACGCAGTGGGGGCATCGTCCAGACTGAGTTCGTGCGAAACGACGAAGCTCGGCTTTGCCTTTTCGCCGGCGATCAGATCCCGCAGCGCCCGGTTGTACTTCTTCACTGGCGCCTGCCCGGTGCCCATGCGCTGGCCCTTGAACCACATCATGCCGAAGTCGATCGGGACCTTCCCCTGTGCTTCCAGCTCCCCCTGTGCCTCTGCGCCGCCCGGATCCTCGGGCAGGAACACGCCCACCACGCCGATGTGGCCCGTGAACCTGACCGTGTCGATGAGTCCGTTGAGCGTGAGACTGGCGTCCTCGTGTCCCTCGTGGTCGTGTGCTTGGTAGCCGACGCATTCACAGCCGTTGTCGGCGCCCAGGCCGAGGGTGGCTTCCTTGACGACCTGAGCCGGGTCCTGCTCGGCGGTGTTGATCGGTATGGCCCCGATCTCCTCCGCCTTGCGCAGCCGGTCGGGCTGGTGGTCGGCCACCCAGACGCGGCCGGCGCCCTTGAGGAGGGCGGAGTAGGTCGCCATCAGCCCGACCGGACCGGCCCCGAAGACGATGGTCTGGTCGCCCGGTTGGACGTTGGCCATCTCGGTGGCGTGATAGCCGGTGGGGAAGATGTCGGCGAGCATCACGTAGTCGGTCTGCCGCTCGGCGGCGTCCTCGCCCAGGCGCAGCGCGTTGAAGTCGCCGTAGGGGACGCGCAGCAGTTCCGCCTGGCCGCCCTGGTAGGGGCCCATGTCGGCGAACCCGTAGGCGGCTCCGGCGAGGGCCGGTTCCGGCTGCATGGTCAGGCAGTAGTTGGTCAGTCCCCGCTCGCACTGCTTGCAGAAGCCGCAGGCGATGTTGAAGGGCAGTACCACATAATCGCCGACCTGGACCTTGCGGACCGCCGAGCCGGCCTCCACCACCTGGCCCAGGTTCTCGTGTCCCAGCGTGCGGCCGGACTCGAACGAGGTGCGGCCCTCATACATGTGCAGGTCAGAACCACAGATGTTGGTGGCGGTGATCTTGACGATGATGTCGCAGGGGTGCTCGATCTTCGCGTCCGGTACGTCCTTCACCGCGACCGTTCGCGGGCCTTCGTATACCGCTGCTTTCATGACTGCGATCCCTTGATGTCGTGGCATGACCGCACCATGGCGGTGATGGAGACGGCGCGAAGAGCCTCACTGTCGGGAGTTGAACGCGTGGGGGGACGCGGTCCGTACTCCGGCATGCCTCTGCGGGTCGTTCACCCGGATCAGGTGCGACGGCGCCGCCGGCGGCTTGCCACGCGGAACACCGGCGTCCGGCGGCGTGCTGTCCGGGTCCCCGTCGGTCCTCGACGCGAAACGAGCACGCGCGCATCGATCAGCGAAACCTTCCCCTCCGGACGACCACCGACTACCGCCGTGTCTCCGACTCCGACGTCGGCCAGTCATCGTGGCCGTCCTGGAGCCTGTGGCGACGTTCCTGTTCGCGCTTGGAGTAGGCGGCTGCCCGGATCGCATCGTCGCTCTCCAAGCCTGATCCCAGCGCGCCGCCCACGGTGGCGACCGAAGCGACGAACCAGGACAGCGTCACGTACTCCCCAGCGTGCAGTGGAGTTCGTGTCACGGAAGCGAACGCTTGGCCGTTGAGGATGAACAGCGCCCACACCCAGTTGATGACCATCAAACCCACGTAGCAGACCAGAACGCCGATACCCACGGTCACGACCGTCGAGGCGTTGTACAGCCGCGCCCTCTGCCTCGCCTCCGGCGAGCTGTCTGTTGATCGATGCCACAGCTCCGCGTCTATGATCAGCCAGCCGATCATGATCGCGAGAGATCCGACCGTGGCAATCACGAGGCGTGGCGTGCTGAGGGACGAGGCGAGGGTCCAGACGGTGGAGTTCACGGTGGCGACCGCTCCCGTGGCGAGTGCGGCCGCCAGGGCTTTTGACAAGCCCGGTACCAATCGCCACGGCCGGTTGGCGCGGACCATACCGGCGAGCACCCGCAGGTAACCGCGCGGCCCGCTGACGACGAACCGAAGATCGTCGGTCTCCTTCTCATCGGTTCGGCCCGGATGAAAAGGGGCGAGACGATTGACGGAGGGCCCCGGAGGTGGCTGACTTCGCGGAGTTCCCTCAGCCCCATCGGTTTGCGGACTCGCCATGCCGAGCACGGCTTCTTCGACGGCCCGCCGGGCCCTCGTCTGCAGCCGCAGGCCCCCCAGTGAAGGTAGAGACAGCAGCACCAAGCCGTGTTCGTGATTCAGATTCACAGCTAGCTTGCGCCCGTGTGAGTGCAGCGGAAGGTCGGTGAGGGCCACGACGATGTCCCAGTTCTCCGCACTCCCACGGTTCATGATCCGGCCCATCAGGGTGGGCGGGTCCTCCGTCCCCGAGGTGAAGGGCTCGCTGACCACCTCGACGTCGAACCGTCGCCCCTGGCCCGACTTGTCGGCGAGCCGATCAGGAAGTGTCCGGGCCATGCGCTGCGCGATCTCCGTCGGCGCGTCCGGATCCGCCAGGAGAGCCACGACCGTAACGCCCTGAGACCGCACCTGCATGACCGGACCCTCCTCGTCGGCTACCCCGCCGATCCCGAGTGCCCGCAGACGCCGCCGCGGTAACGTCCACGCCACGTGACACGTCGGCCTCTCCGCCTGCAGGGGCGGGGCTCACCGGCCTCTCCCGAGCGCTCTCCGGCCCTGCTGTCGGTCCGCCCGCCCGTCCGACAACCCGGACAGTCGGGCGCATGGGCCTGGCAGGGCAATACAGGGAGGCCAATTGGGCCCGACATGCGCAAGCGTTCGCGCGCCCCCGTCGGCCAGGCTGACTTGGAAGCCCAGGGGTCGGGAGCCACCCGGCTCCCGCAGCCGGAGGTTGCCATCATGACCGTGATGTCCATCGTCAAATTCGAGAGGTTCTTTCGCGCGGCCGCAGGACTGAACGTCGACAAGAACGATCTCAAGCGCTACAGCGACTTCGTCGACGCCAAGCTCTACGATCTGCTGACCGTCGCCCAGGCCACTGCCAAGGCCAACGGGCGCGACATCATCCGGACCTGTGACTTGCCGATCACGAAAGGCCTGCAGGAGAGCATTCACCACTTCCGGAAGATCGACCAGGAAATGGAACTCAAGCCGATCCTGGAACAGCTCGCCACCCACCCCGCTCTGGACCGCACGCCCGATGAGGAGACCGAGGCGGCCTATCCGGACATCATCGGCGGACTCAGCCTGGCCCTTGCCCAGAGCTTCAAGATCATCCACCCCGACCTGAAAAACCCTCAGACCCAGCACTGGGACGAGGCTCGAGCCGTCTTCGACCTCCTGCTGTGAGTGGCGACCGGAACAGGCGGTGCAGGCCACGGCCGAACAGCGTCAGCGCGTTCCGCTTCCTCGGCTGCGCAGCGGCCTGATCGGCCCCCGGCTCGGGTGCCGGAGAGCTCAGATTGTGACGGCTCGTCCTTGAAGGGATCATCGCAGGCATGGACAGGAACGTGTCCGTCGGGCCCGGGGAGCGGCTGCTGGATGAACTGGTCAGGGCTGCGCAGCTGGCATCACCTGCGGAACTGCCCGCGGTCCTGAACCGGTATACCGAGGCCATGGGCTTGGGCAGGGCCGTTGTCTATCTGGTCGACATCCAGCAGAGACTGCTGGTGCCGTTCGTCGAAGGCGAGCCGGAACTGGAGCTCGACACTTCGCTGGCCGGATGGGCCTACCGCACCGACTCACTCCGAGTGGAAGAAGACCCCTCCGAAGGTCTGAACGTGTGGTTGCCCCTGGCCGACGGGGCGGAGCGGCTGGGCGTCGTGGAGCTGAACGTGAGCACCCTGGACGGGCTCAAGCTACGGCGCTGCCGAACCGCGGCGCTGCTCCTCGCACTGATCATCACATCCAAGCGCACCTACAGCGACACCATCGCGCAGCGCATGCGTACCCGGCCGATGCACCTGCCCACGGAGATGGTGAGGGCATTTCTCCCTCCCCGGTCGATCGGCACCGGGCGGGTCGTGTCGACGGCGGTTCTGGAGCCTGCGTACGAACTGGGCGGCGATGCTTTCGACCATGCGTTCACCGAGGACGTTCTGCACGCCGCAGTACTCGACGGCATGGGGCACGATCTGGCCTCCGGACTTGCCACCTCTGTCGCCATGGCAGGCTGCCGTAACGCCCGGCGCAGCGGGGCAGAACTGAACGAACTCGTGGGCACCGTGGACGAGGCGCTGGCGAAGTGGCTTCCGGAGCAGTTCTGCACGGGTGTCTTCACACAGTTGCACATGCCCACGGGTGTGCTGCGATGGTGCAACTGCGGTCACCCGCCTCCGTTGCTCATCCGTCGCCATCGTCTGCTCCACGAGGCATTGGAGCGGCCATCTGAGCCACCTTTGGGTCTGCCCGCCGGTCTCGCCGGGACCACCCGTCAGGTGCACGACGTCAGCCTCGAGCCCGATGACCGAATACTGCTCTACTCGGACGGCGTCGTGGAATCACGCGACGAGGCGGGCGAGGAGTTCGGTCTGGAACGCTTCACCGACTACGTCATCCGGTCGACCGCGGCAGGGCAGAGCGCCCCGGAAGTGCTGCGCCTGCTCATCCACGCCATCCTCGAGCATCAGCACAACGAACTCAGCGACGACGCCACGATCTTGATGTTCGAGTGGCAGCCCCCTGATCCGTGACCGCCCGCGACCTGGTACTGGGGCGGCCGGGGCGCCGCTGCGTGGGCCTTTCGTTCTGAGCGCTGCACGAGCTCAGTCCGCGAGGTCGGCCTTTCCGAACAGGACCGCGTAACTGGAGGGGAGTTGGCTGATGATCTGATTCAGTTCTCCGCCGGTCACAGCGTCGGCGACGGTGGTCAGGACCGCGCTGGCGTCCCACTGTGCCGTACGCGGCCGGGCACCCGTGCGCTCGGCGACCCGGCGGTAGAACTCTTCGATCCCGAAGCTCTGCGCCTGCTGGGGCGTTGCATGGTCCAGAACCTGTCCCAGCGGGCCGGGCATCTGGGATGCGAGGTCCTTGACCTCTCCCGGGCTGATCCGTTGGGCCAGCACTTCCAGCACGGCGTTGGTGACGTCTGCGGCTTCGTCCGGGTTCTTGTATTCGCCTCGTTCGCGTACGTGGGCGAGGAATCCGTCGTATTTCATCTTTGCCTCCTTCTGCGCCGGTCATCGCTGGTCATGGGGTCGCCCGGTGCGCTGTCGAGCCCGCCGGGTGCTTTTGCCATGAGGGCGACACGATGCTCTGGCGCTGCGCGCGTGGGTGCGGAGAGGAGGGAAGCAAGCGATATCCGACAGCCCAGAACGCTGAGCGTTACGCACGGGCATTCGACCGCGAGGACCAGGCGGACATGGGCCGGCGAGCCCCGCTCGGTCTGCTCCCCCTTCGGCTGCTGCGCGCCTGGCGTCTGCGGAGCCGAAAGGAAGCGGGTGGCGAGCCACATGCCGACCCTCCGCCGCGGTGAGGGCTTGTGATACGGGTCGTCATTCATGAGTCACCCCGGATGTCGAGCCTCGCCGGCCGGCCGCGGTGCCGGACGGGTGACCGGAACCGCGGCCTTCGTGTCTCAGCCGCTGCTCCCGGTGCTTTCACTCGTCTCGCTGATCTCGACGTGCCGGGGCTTTGCGACCTCGGCCTTGGGGACGGTGATGGTGAGCACCCCGTCCGACATCTGCGCGTTGATCTTTTCGGTGTCGACTTCTCCGGGCAGCCGCAGCCGGTACTCGAAGGCTCCGGTGCGGCGGGTGCTCCGTCGCAGGACGCCTTTGCGTTCCCTCTCCTTGATCTCTCCGGTGACCACCACTTCCTGGCCGTTCGCTTCGACGTCGATGTCCTTGCTCTTGACGCCGGGGAGTTCGATCTCGATGTGGAAGGCGTCGTCGGACTCCGTGACATCCGCCAGGGGTGTCCACGCGACTGCGGGTGCCGCGCCTCCCACCGTGGATTCGATCAGTCCGCTCATCTCGCTGAGCAGTTGGTCGAACTCCGTCAGCGGATTGCGTGCCCAGCCAAGCGGCCTGGCCTGCATTGCGGCACCCCGTTGGTGCCGGACGGGCGTAGTCATTCCCATCGCCTCCTTCTCCTTCTCGTGATCTCGTCGCCCGCTGGGTGTCATGCGAGCCAAGCGGACTCCTTCGGACGGGTGTGCGGTGAGCTGTCGGTGCCGCCGGGCGCGGCCGTGTGGCCCAGGTAGCGGTGCACGAAGTGGATGCTCATCGCGCCTTCGCCGACCGCGGAGGCCACGCGTTTCACCGAGCCGCTGCGGACATCGCCGGCGGCGAAGACGCCCGGCAGGCTGGTCTCCAACGTCAGGCAGTCGCGGCCCTGGCTCTGCCAGAATCCGGGGGCGGAGCAGGCCTGCGCCTCCGCGCCGGTGAGCACGAAGCCGCGCGCGTCGAGGGCGAGCGCGCCGGACAGCCACTCGGTGTGGGGGTCGGCGCCGGTAAAGACGAACAGGGCGCGCACCGCGAGGTGGCGATGCTCGCCCGTACGGTGGTCGACCACGGTGACCGCCTCCAGCACCTTGTCGCCGAGTGCCTCGGTCGTCTCGGTGTGCAGCAGCACGCGCACCCGCGGGTGGCGCTCGACCTGATCGATCAGGTAGCGGGACATGTGCGCCTCGAGGTTCGCCCCACGGACGAGCAAATACACCTGCGGTGCGTACCCGGCCAGGAAGAGCACGGCCTGGCCCGCGGAGTTGCCTCCACCGACGACGGCCACCGGGTCGGTGCGGCACTGCTGGGCTTCGTAGACGGTCGCCGAGTAGTGGACGCTCGTTCCCTCCAGGCGTTCGATACCGGGCACCCGGAGGCGGCGGTAGCGAGCGCCGGTGGCCAGGACGACTGTGCGGGCGGTGATCTCGCTGCCGTCGGCGAACCCGACGGCGTAGTGCCCGTCCCGCGGTTCGAGCCGAGCCGCCTCCGCCGGGACGCTGATCCTGGCGCCGAACTTGTCGGCCTGGAGCACGGCGCGTTCGGTGAGTTCGGCGCCGGAGATGCCGGAGGGGAAGCCGAGCAGATTCTCGATGCGGGACGACGTGGCGGCCCGGCCGCCGCTGGCCATGGCCTCGACCACGGTCGTGCCCAGGCCCTCCGAGGCGGCGTTCACCGCGGCGGCGAGACCAGCGGGTCCGGAGCCGACGATCAGGAGATCGCCGTGATGGTTTCCGGCAGGCAGCGACGGCAGGCCGATGAGCCGGGCCAGTTCCGCGTTACTGGGGTTGCGCAACAGAGTGGTGTCCCGCCAGATGACGAGCGGTGTCTCCGCCGGGCCGACGCCGAAGCGGCGCAGCAACTCCTCGGCCTCCTCGTCGGTCTCCAGATCGATCCAGCGGTACGGCAGCCGGTTGCGGGCGGCGAACTCACGCAGCCGCCGGGTATCGGGCGAATAGCGCGAGCCGACGATGCGGAAACCGGCGCCCTGACCGACGAGCAAAGCACGCCGGCCCAGGCAGGCGCGCAGCACCACATCGCCGAGGACGGAGTCCCGGGTCACCAGGTCACGCAGCTGGTCCATGGACAGGGCGAGGACCTCACCGGGGTCCCTGATCACGGCGGTGTAGAAGGCCACCTGCCCGTTCAGGAGGCCGAGTTCGCCGATGAAGCGGCCAGGGCCGTGCACACGCAGCAGGCGTTCGTCGGGCGTGCCGTAGTCCTCGACTATGGCGACCGAGCCACTGAGGACGACAAAGAAGGTCTCGCACCGCTCCCCCTCCCGGATCAGCACGTCACCAGCGTCGACCGCGCGCCGCCGGCCATGCTGCGCCAGGCGGTCCATCTGGTCGTCCGGCAGGCGGGGATAGGCGCCGTAGATGTCGGCGGTCTCGAAGGGGACGCTCTCCTCCGCCTCGTCCGGCACAGGCGCTGCGCCCGGCCGCGTCTCGTCCCCGGCCATCACACGAACGCCTCGTGGGCGAAGCACCACCGCCAGTCCTCGCCGGGCTCCAGCGACGCCACGATCGGATGGCCGTCGGCGGCGGCGTGACGGCGCGCGTGCCGGTTGGGCGAGGAATCGCAGCAGCCGACGTGGCCGCAGGTCAGGCAGAGCCTGAGGTGGACCCACGGGGAGCCGAGCAGCAGACACTCTTGACACCCTTCGGGGGTCAGTGGCCGGACCGGCCGGACGAGCGCGAGGTGGGGGTCGGTTCCTACGGTCATGGCTGATCACCCTTTCCCGGCCGGTTCGCGGCCCGCGATCGACTGCTCCACCCACCGCTGCAGGGCAGGGGCAGGTGCGGCACCCGCCTGCCGGGCGATGGTCTGTCCTTTGTCGAGGACCAACAGCGTCGGTACCGCCTGGACCTCGAACCGCTGCGCCAGCCGCGGGTTCCTGTCGATGTCCACCTTGACCAGCTTGATCTTTCCCGCGAGATCGACGGCGACCTTCTCCAGCGCGGGGCTCACCATGCGGCAGGGGCCGCACCAGGTGGCCCACAGGTCGACGACGACGGGCACGGTGGCCTGCTCGACGACCTCGGTGAAGTCGTCGTCGCCCGCGTCGGCCATCCATGGCAGAGGCTGCTTGCAGTTGGCGCACCTGGGGCGGCCCTCGGCGGCCACGGGTATCCGGTTGGTGCGCCCGCAGTGCGGGCAGGTGACGTTGGTGGCTTGTACGGTGCTCATGCCGCCCTCGCTCCCTTCACGTCCTCGGGCTGGTCGTAGGTGACCACCAGCTCTCCGTGCTGGGCGTCGACGCGGACCTTCGCGCCGTCCTGGACGTCGCCGCGCAGCAGGGCGCGCCCGACCAGTGTCTCGACCTCGTGGGAGATGTAACGCCGCAGCGGCCGTGCACCGTACACCGGGTCGTAGCCTTGGTGGGCGATCAACTCCCGTGCTTCGTCGGTGAGTTCGACGGTGATGCGGCGTTCGGCGACTCGCTGCCGCAGCTCGTCGAACTGCAGCTCCACGATCCGCTCGATCTGCTGCTCACCGAGCGGCTTGAAGAGCACGATGTCGTCGACGCGGTTGAGGAACTCCGGACGGAAGTGCCCGCGCAGCTCACCCATCACCAGGGCGCGGGCGTCCGGCTTGATCTCACCCTCCGCGGTGGCGCCGTCGAGGAGGTGCTCGGAGCCGATGTTGGACGTCATGATGATCACGGTGTTGCGGAAGTCGACGGTGCGGCCCTGGGCATCGGTGATGCGGCCGTCGTCGAGGATCTGCAGCAGGGTGTTGAAAACATCGGTGTGGGCCTTCTCGACCTCGTCGAACAGCACAACCGAGTACGGCTTGCGGCGTACGGCCTCGGTGAGCTGGCCGCCTTCCTCGTAGCCGACGTATCCGGGCGGTGCGCCCATGAGCCGGCTGACGGTGTGCCGCTCCTGGTACTCGCTCATGTCGAGGCGGACCATGTTCTCCTCGGAGTCGAACAGGGCCCGGGCGAGGGTCTTGGCCAGCTCGGTCTTCCCGACGCCGGTGGGGCCGAGGAAGATGAACGAGCCGATGGGGCGGCGCGGATCCCGGATGCCGGAACGGGCGCGGATGATGGCGTCGGCGACGAGCTTGACGGCCTCGTCCTGGCCGATGACGCGCTCGCGCAGGATCTCGTCGAGGCGCAGCAGCTTCTCGCGTTCGCCCTCCTGGAGGCGGGCGACGGGGACGCCGGTCCAGGCGGCGACGATCTCGGCGATCTCCTCCTCCGTCACGACCTCGCGCAGCAGCCGGTTCTCCCCTTGCTTCGCGGCCAGTTGCTCCTCCTCTGCGGCGAGTCGGCGCTCCAGGTCCTGGAGGCGGCCGTAGCGGAGTTCGGCGGCGCGGTTGAGGTCGTAGGCACGTTCGGCCTCCTCCGCCTCGTGGCGGACCTGCTCCAGTTCCTGGCGCAGTTCCTGCACGCGGCGGATGGCTTGCCGTTCGGCCTCCCACTGGGCGTGCTTGGCGTCGGCCTCGCCGCGCAGGTCGGCGAGTTCCCTGCGCAGCTCCTCGAGGCGGGTTTTGCTGGCGGGGTCGGTCTCCTTGGAGAGGGCGGCCTCCTCGATCTCCAGGCGGGTGACGCGGCGGGTGATCTCGTCGAGTTCGGCGGGCATCGAGTCGATCTCGGTACGCAACCGGGCGCACGCCTCGTCGACGAGGTCGATGGCCTTGTCGGGCAGGAACCGATCGGTGATGTAGCGGTGGCTGAGGGTGGCCGCGGAGACCAGCGCGGTGTCCTGGATCTTCACGCCGTGGAAGATTTCCAGGCGTTCGCGCAGTCCGCGCAGGATGGAGATGGTGTCCTCCACGCTCGGCTCGTCGACCAGGACCTGCTGGAAGCGGCGTTCGAGGGCGGCGTCCTTCTCGATGTGCTTGCGGTACTCGTCGAGGGTGGTGGCGCCGATCATGTGGAGTTCGCCGCGGGCGAGCATCGGCTTGAGCATGTTGCCCGCGTCCATGGCTCCTTCGGCGGCGCCCGCGCCGACGACGGTGTGGAGTTCGTCGACGAAGAGCAGGATGTGCCCCTGGGCGGCCTTCACCTCGGACAGCACGGCCTTGAGGCGTTCCTCGAACTCGCCCCGGTACTTCGCCCCGGCGACCAGGGAGCCCATGTCGAGTGCGAACACCGTCTTGTCGCGCAGGCCCTCGGGGACGTCGCCGCGGACGATGCGCTGGGCCAGGCCCTCGACGATGGCGGTCTTGCCGACGCCGGGATCGCCGATGAGGACGGGGTTGTTCTTGGTCTTGCGGCTGAGGATCTGGGTGACGCGGCGGATCTCGGCGTCCCGGCCGATGACCGGGTCGAGTTTGCCGCCCCTGGCCTCGGCGACCAGGTCGCGGCCGTACTTCTCCAGGGCCTCGTACGCCACTTCGGGGTTGGCCGAGGTCACGCGCTGGTTGCCGCGGATCTGGGTCAGCGCGCTCAGGAACGAGTCCCGGGTGATGCCGTGCTCCTTGAGCAGCCGTCCGGCGGCGGTGGACGAGCCCTCCTCGGCAAGGGCCAGCAGGAGGTGCTCCACGGACACGTACTCGTCCTTGAGGCGTTTGGCCTCCCGCTCGGCCGCGTCCAGCAGCCGGGACAGGCGCTGGGTGACGAACACCTGGCCCGGCGCCGCACCCGGGCCGGTCACCTTGGGCCGGCGGGAAAGCTCCGCACGCACAGCCGCACGGAGTTCCTCGGGCTCCCTGCCCGCCTGTTGCAGCAGCCGGGGGATCAGGCCGTCCTCCTGGTCCAGGAGCGCGAGCAGCAGGTGCTCACCGTCGACCTCGGTCTGGCCCATGCGGACGGCGGCGGTCTGCGCCTCCTGGAGGGCTTCCTGTGACTTCTGGGTGAGACGGTTCATGTCCATGGGGGTGAGTCACTCCTCCTGCCGCGGTCGCGCAGTGCGGCTTCGAGCAGGCTGATGCGGTCGAGCAGGTCGAGCACCAGACCGATGGATGCGTAGTTGAGGCAGAGTCCGGAGCGCAGCCGCTGGACGCGGGCGAGGACCGCCGGGGCCGCGGGGTCGAACACGAGGTGCCCCGCGGCGTCGCGTTCGGCGTCGACCAGGCCGAGGGCGACGAACCGGCGGACCAGGTCGGGGTGGAGGCCCGAGCGGCGGGCCACGGTGTCCAGGGAAAGCCTGGGCACGGGGACGAGCGCGTACCGCACGGCCGTGGAGCCGGCGCTCGTCCGTACGGGACGCCCGCCCGCGTGGTCCCGGGCGGTCCGACCGCCGGTGGCCGCCCATGAGGGTCGGTCGCTCATCACGTCCTCCTGGGGTCGTACGAAGAGGTGGCGGCGAGCTCCTCGAACAGCTCGCGCTCCCGGTCGCTGAGCTTGGGCGGCACCATGATGCGGAGTTCGGCGTAGAGGTTGCCGTCGGCACCGCGCGGGTTCGGCATGCCCTCGCCGCGCAGCCGCAGCCGCCGGCCACTGGACGAGCCCGCGGGCACCGTGACCTTGGCCGTGCCGCCGCCGGGGGTGGGCACCGGAACCGTCGCACCCAGCGCGGCCTCCCAGGGAGTGACCGGAAGCTGCACGTACACGTCCCGGCCGTCCAGCCGGAACCGAGGGTGCGGTTGGATACGCACCCGCAGATACAGATCCCCCGCGGCGGCGTCACCACTGCCCCGTCCGCCCTCGCCCGCCAGGCGGATGCGCTGCCCGTCGGTGACGCCGGACGGTACGTCGACCTCGTACCGCCGCGGCTGACCGGTGGGGCCGGCGAGCGTGACGGTGCGGCGGCCGCCCCTGTACGCCTCCTCGACGGTGAGCGGCAGCTCGGCCTCCTGGTCGGCTCCCGGTACACCGCCGGGGGCGGCGCCCGCTCCGAAGAGCGAGCCGAGCAGGTCCTCGATGTCGACGCCCCCCGCTGCGAAGTCGTCGCCGAAGCCGGTGTACCGGACATGGGGGCCGCCCGCGCCCGCGGTCCTGCGAGCACGGAAGCCGCCGCCGGGTCCCGCGCCGGCACCGACCCGCTCCTCCCAGTCCTCGGGGACCTTCCGGAAGTCCTCGCCGAAGCGGTCGTAACGGGCCCGTGTCTTGGGGTCCGACAGGACGCTGTACGCCTCGTTGAGGTCCTTGAAGCGTTCCTCCGCCCCCGGGTCCTTGTTGACGTCGGGGTGGTACTTGCGGGCGAGTTTGCGATATGCCTGCTGGATCTCGTCCTGGCCGGCGGTCCGTGACACGCCCAGCACCTCGTAGAAGTCCTGTGCCATGACCGGTCACTCCCGCTTCGCGACAGTCACGGCGGCGGGCCTGAGCTGGCGTTCACCGTCCCCGTAGCCCGGGCGGAGCACCTCGACGACCGTGCCCGGTGGGGCGTCGGGGTCCTGGACGACGCCGACGACCTCGTGCCGGGCCGGGTCGAAGGCGACGCCGGTCTCCGCGTGCCGCGGGTAGCCGAGCAGTTCGAGGACGTTCACCGCCTGGTCGCGAACGGCCCGGACGCCCTCGACGATCGCGCCGGGGTCGGATCCGGCATGGGTCAGGGCGAGTTCGAGGTTGTCCACGACGGGCAGGAAGGCGGCGGCCGTGCGGGACCGCTCGGCCGTCCGCTCCCGCTCCAGTTCCCTGGTGTGGCGCTTGCGGAGGTTGTCGAGGTCGGCGAGCGCGCGCCGCCAGCGGTCCTCGAGTTCCTTGAGCTCGGCCGTGTGCTCGTCCTCGGACGGTGCGGGGCCGCCGGCCGCGTCGGGGCCGGGTTCCTCGTCCGTGTCGGGCTTCGGCCCGGTCGGCGGGCCCGAGCGCGGAAGATCCCCTCGGGGAGGGCGTGCGGCGTCCTCCGGAGCCGGGTCGGCCGGGTCCGGCACGGCCGGGTCGGATTCCCTGGGGTGGATCGGCATGGCGGTTCCTCAGTCCTTGTCGAACTCGGCATCGATGACGTCGTCGTCACCGCCACCGCCGCTCGGGCCGCCGCCGGTCGCGCCGTCCCCGGTGGTGTCCTGGTCGGGACCGCCCGTGGTGGCACCAGCCTGATGTGCCGACAGCCCTGACAGCACCTGCTGGAGTTCGGAGGTCAGGGGCCGCACCCGCTCCACGCCCGCCTCCTCCTTGACCGCCGCCCGGGCATCCGACACCAGCATCTCGGCGCGTGCCTTCTCGTGCGCGGGTGCGGCGTCGCCCAGCTCGGCGAGGCGCTTGTCGACCTGATAGGCGACGGCGTCGAGCTCGTTGCGGGCGTCGACGGCCTCGCGCAGGGCCTGGTCCTCGCCCTGGTTGCGCTCGGCCTCCTGGACCATGCGTTCGACTTCGCCGCGGTCGAGGTTGGAGCTCTCGGTGATGGTGATGCCCTGTTCCTTGCCGGTGTCCTGGTCTCGGGCCTTGACGTTGAGAATGCCGTTGGCGTCGACGTCGAAGGTGACCTCGATCTGCGGTTCGCCGCGCGGCGCCGGGCGGATGTCGGTGAGCTGGAAGCGGCCGAGCACCCGGTTGTCGGCGGCCCGTTCGCGCTCGCCCTGGAGGACGACGATGTCGACGGCGGGCTGGTTGTCCTCGGCGGTGGAGAAGGTCTCGGTGCGGCGCACGGGGATGGTGGTGTTCCGCTCGATGATCTTCGTCATCACGCCGCCGCGTGTCTCGACACCCAGCGACAGGGGCGTGACGTCGAGCAGCAGGACGTCCTTGACCTCGCCCTTGAGCACCCCGGCCTGGATCGCGGCGCCCAGGGCCACGACCTCGTCGGGGTTGACGCTCATGTTGGGTTCCTTGCCGCCGGTCAGCCGGCGCACGAGAGCCTGGACGGCGGGGATGCGGGTGGAGCCACCGACGAGAATGACCTCGTCGATGTCGCTCTCGCCGACCTTGGCATCGCCCATGGCCTGCTGGACCGGTCCCAGGCACCGCTCCACCAGATCGCTGGTGATCTGCTCGAACGTGGACCGCATGACCGAGTCGGTGAGGTGCTTGGGGCCCGAGGCATCGGCGGTGATGAACGGCAGGCTGACCTGCGTCTGCGTCACCGAACTCAGCTCGGTCTTGGCCTTCTCCGCCGCCTCGAACAGGCGTTGCAGGGCCTGCGGATCCTTGCGCAGATCGATGCCGTTCTCCTTCTGGAAGTCGTCCGCGAGGTAATCCACCAGACGCCGGTCGAAGTCGTCACCGCCCAGGTGACTGTCGCCCGCCGTGGAACGCACCTCCACCACGCCGTCGCCCACGTCGAGGATGCTCACATCGAACGTGCCGCCGCCGAGGTCGAAGACCAGCACCGTCTCGTGCTGCTTCTTGTCCATGCCGTATGCGAGGGCGGCCGCGGTCGGCTCGTTGATGATCCGCAGCACTTCCAGTCCCGCGATCCGCCCGGCGTCCTTGGTGGCGGTGCGCTGGGCGTCGTTGAAGTAGGCGGGCACGGTGATGACCGCCTCCGTGACCCGTTCCCCGAGCTGCTTGGACGCGTCGTCGGCAAGTTTGCGCAGCACCTGGGCGCTGATCTCCTCGGGCGCGTAGAGCTTGTCGCGCACCTTGAAGCGGGCGACGCCGCCCGGGCCCTCGACGACGTCGTACGCCACCGCCCTGGCCTCGTCCGGGATCTCGTCGAAGTGCCGGCCGATGAACCGCTTGGCCGAGTAGATGGTGCCCTTGGGATTGAGGATCGTCTGGCGCCGGGCCAGCTGGCCCACCAGCCGTTCCCCGGTGTCGGTGAAGGCCACCACGGACGGTGTCGTACGGTTGCCCTCGGTGTTGGGCACGACGGAAGCTTCGCCGCCCTCCCACACGGCGATCACCGAGTTCGTGGTGCCCAGGTCGATGCCCACTGCCTTGGCCATGAGGAACTCCTCCCGTGCGGCGGCAAGCGCCGGCACTGTGGATCCGATCGTTCAGGTATGGGCGGGGCGTCCACCGGCGGTCCGCAATCCGCCGAGCAGCCGTACCGCCTCGTCGGCGACCGCTTCGTCCACGACGACGTCGTACCGGCTGGGCTGCATCGAGCGGACGGAGGCGAAGTCCCGTCGGCCGCCCTGCAGGGCGTACAGCAGCAGGCCGAACAGCGCACCCACGATCGCTCCGAAAATCAGGCCGTAGAGGGCGACGAGCAGGGCGGAGACGAGCGGGTCCACCCAGTCGACCAGGCCGAAGAGCCAGCCGATCAGCGCCCCGGGAAGGGCCCCGCTCGCCGCTCCGTGCAGGGCGGCCCTGCCATAGTCCATACGGCCGACGACCTGCTCGACGAGGCGGACGTCCTGGCCGATGATGGCCACCCTCTGCACGGGAAACCCCTGGTCCGAGAGGTGGTCGACAGCGCGTTCGGCTTCCTGGTACGTCTCGTACGTGGCAACGGTCCTACGAGGCTGCTCGCTCATCGCCCAGCCCTTCCTGCCGGTGTGCACGGCGGCCCCGGCACGCCCCAGACTCGCGAACCGATCAGCTCTGCGCCTGCACCCGGCAGGTCAAAGAACAACGGAGCCCGTCCCCCCGCGAGCACGAGACGGAGCCTGCCGGACATCTCGGGTACGTTGTCGGGGAAGGCGTAGAGGAAGAGGCGCTGTCACCTCTCTGGGGGCTCAGGGAAGGGTGTAATCCCATGGCCGACTTCAGGGGCCGGAGTGCGTACCGACGCCGTCCCGACCGGGAAGGCGGCCTTCCGCCGGGCCGTCTGGGACAGCACCCCACGATCTCTCGGCGAGGGTCTCGCCCGCCCCTTTCCACCCTGGCATCCCGCAAGTGGCCGGCAGTCTCTCGCGCCCTGTTCGACACTCGGGACGAAAGCGAGATCCTGCGCCTGGCCATGGACCACGTGTCGGCTGTCGGCCCGTACAGAGCCGAGGCCGGATACCTCAGGGTGCACGGCCATATGGTCCCCAGCCCGCAGGTCGGGCCGGGTCATGCGTCAGCCGTGGACCGGACGGTGCGAGAGCTGACAGGGCGGGACGTCCCCGTAACCGTTCCCGGCCGGTCCTGGGGCCGGGCCTTGGCCCTGCACGGCCCCGGTGGACTGCACGGCTACCTTGTGGTGACGTCTCGGTCCCGGCCCACCGAAGCCCAGCACTTCCTGCTCGCCACGCTCGTACGCCTCACCGCCGCGGCCCTGTCGGTCGCCGTCGCGCACCGCCGCCAGCGGGAAGACGCCCTGGAGCTGCACCGACTGCGACGGGAACGGGCAACACTTCAGCAGCGGTTGGTCTCTTTCGTGGTCGAGCTGGGATATCAACGGGCCGTGCACGAGGCCCTCGCCGAGGTCGCGGCCTCGGGCGGCGGCGAGGAGGCCATCACCGGCGCCCTGCACGAGCTCACCGGATTTCCCGTGCTGGTGGAGGACCGCTTCGGCCGACTGCGGTCCTGGACCGGTCCCGGCCGGCCCGACCCCTATCCGGAACCGGACCCCGCACGCCATGAGGAGATGCTCCAGGGGGTCGCTCGGAGAGGCGGGCCCGTGCGCATCAGCGACCGGCTGATCTCCCTGGTACGCCCCCGCGGTGACGTCCTCGGAGTACTGGCACTGGTCGATCCCAAGAACGACGCCGACGAGTACACCGTGTTCGCGCTGCAGCACGCCACCACGTCACTCGCCGTGGAACTGTCGCACCTGCGCCATCTGGCGGAGGTGGAGCTGCGGCTGCGCCGCGAACTGGTCGACGATCTCCTGGGGGGCACGGACGAGGCGAGCGCCTACGCCCGGTCCGAGGCGTTCGGACACGACCTGCATCAAATCCAGTACGTGGTCGTCGTGCAGTGGAGGAACCGGGCCGCGGACGACGCTTTCGCGCGGACCGTGGGCCGGGCGGCTTCGGCCGTGGGTATGCCGTCGCTGGTGACTCGGCGTGCCGACCACGTGGTCCTGGTCGCCGAGGGCAGCCCCCGCGTCCACGCCTTGTACGAGACGCTCGCCCGGGAGACCGGGACACCGGACGGGACGATCGGGGTGAGCGCCCGCTGCGACACCCCGGACGGTATCCCCGGCCGTTACCAGGAAGCACTGCGTGCCCTGGAGGTGCGCCGCCGGTCCCGAAGGCCCTACGGCACGACGTTGTTCGACGATCTGGGCCTCTACCGCATCCTGGGGCCTGGAAACGAATACCAGGAGCTGGAGGCGTTCGTTCGGGAATGGCTCGGACAACTCGTCGACTACGACGGCCGGCACCGTACGGAGCTCGTGGAGACCCTGTCCCGGTACTTCGACTGCGGCGGCAACTACGCCGAGACCGCCGAATCGCTCGCGATCCACCGCAGCACGCTGCGCTACCGACTCCAGCGCATCCGTGGGATCAGCGGCCATGACCTCACGAACGTGGAGGACCGCCTCAACCTGCAGGTCGCGACCCGGGTGTGGAAGATCATGCTGGGCGGACCTGGTTGAAGCACCCACGTACCTCGGGGCCGTCCACTGTCCCCATCGCCGTATGAGCAGGCTTCCCCTCCGCCGAATCCAAGAATCCTCGTCACAACCCGTCAGCGCCGCACTCTCGGCATCCCCAGCCCGATCCACGAGATGATCTCCCGCTGAATCTCGTTGTTGCCGCCGCCGAAGGTGAAGATGACGGCCGAGCGGTATCCGCGTTCCAGTTCGCCGTGCAGGACCGCGCCGGCCGAGCCCTCCTTCAGGGTGCCGGGGGCGGCGACGATCTCCATGAGCCAGGCGTAGGCGTCGCGGCGGGCCTCGGAGCCGTACACCTTGACGGCCGAGGCGTCCTGCGGGGTGAGGGTGCCGTCCTGGACCGCGCCGACCATCTGCCAGTTGAGCAGTTTCAGCGCCTCCAGCCGGGCGTGCGTCCGGGCCAGGAGGCGGCGTACCCAGGGCAGGTCGGCGACACGGCGGCCGTCGGCGAGCTTGGTCTCCGTCGCCCAGCGCCGCACGTCGTGCAGGGCGCGGATCGCCATGGTGCCGTGGGCGGCCAGGGTCACGCGTTCGTGGTTGAGCTGGTTGGTGATCAGCCGCCAGCCCTGGTTCTCGGCGCCCACCCGGCGCGAGACGGGGACGCGGACGTTCTCGTAGTAGCTGGCGGTGGTGTCGTGCGAGGCGAGGGTGTTGATCAGGGTGCAGGAGTAGCCGGGGTCGGAGGTCGGCACCAGAAGCATGGTGATGCCCTTGTGCGGCGGTGCGTCCGGGTCGGTGCGCACCGCGAGCCACACCCAGTCGGCCGTGTCGCCGTTGGTCGTCCAGATCTTCTGGCCGTTGACGACGTACTCTCCCCCACTCTCGGCTTCGCTCGAGCGGGAGGTGCCCCCATCCCGGCGTACCGCCCTGGTGCGCAGGGACGCGAGGTCGGTGCCGGCGCCGGGCTCGCTGTAGCCGATGGCGAAGTCGATCTCGCCGGAGAGGATCCTCGGCAGGAAGTACGCCTTCTGTTCGTCGGTGCCGTACTGCATGATCGTCGGACCGACGGTGTTCAGCGCCATGAGCGGCAGCGGGACACCGGCCTGGGCGGCCTCGTCGAAGAAGATGAACTGTTCCATGGCCGTGAGGCCGCGCCCGCCGTACTCCTTCGGCCAGCCCACGCCGAGCCAGCCGTCCGTACCGAGCCGCCGGATCGTCTCGCGGTAGAACCGCTTCCGGGCGGCCGGGTCGTCGTGCCGCGCGTACGCCTGGTCCGGGACCAGTTCGGCGAAGTAGGACCGCAGTTCGGTGCGCAGTCGCTGCTGCTCGGGCGTGTATTCGAGGTGCACGGCGCCTCCAGGCTCCCAAGGCCGGTCCTGTCGGCGCACACCGTAGAACGTGTTTCAGAAATAAGGAATGGCGTTGTCAGTTCAGAGTGGCGAGGAAGTCCGTGCACGCCCGTGCGCACGCACGGCAGGCCGCCGCCGAGTCCTCCGCTCCCTGTTGCCGGTCGAAGACGTGGGCGGCCTCCAGGCACACGGTCCGGCACCACTCCACCTGGATCCGGATGGTGCTCTCGTCCACCTGGTTCTGCTCGGACAGCACACGGCAGGTCGCGTCGCAGACCTCCGCGGCCATGATGCCCTTGCGTCGTACGAGTTCCTGGTTCTCGGTGCCGTCGGGATCCACGAGGCTCGCGCGCAGCGCGCACGCCCGCGCGCACTCGGTACACGCCTGCGCACAGGCGAACCGGTCCTCCAGGAACCGGAACAGCTCCTGCTGGGATGTCGTCGAAGTCACATAGCGCGGGTAGCCCCGGTCGGCTCCGGTCAAACCGGTGTTTCCCGCGGAATACCGCTCACGGACGGGCCCGCTCCGAGCGGAGCGGGCCGGGTTCATGGTGAGGACCAGGGGTACCCGCGGGCCATGACTGACACATGGATGGAGATGGCCGCGGGCGGCGACGCCCCCGGCTTCGGGTTCGTCGTGACGGGTCTGGTGGTCCTGGCCCTGCTGCTGGGCGCCTTCATCCTGGGCCTGCGGCACAAGCGCCGGCGCCCGCCGCGGCCCGACGAGCAGCCCAGGCTGCCCGACGGCGGACCGGTCCGCGAGACGCTGGAGCGCCGCGAGCCGGACGAGATGCCGAGAAGTGAGGAGCGTCTGACGCCGCACGAGCTGAAGACCCACGGCAATCAGAGCGACCGGACCAGCGCCTCGCAGGAACGCCCGCGCTGGAACGAGGGCAGCAGCGGCGGCTTCGGCAGCGGCGGCCCGGGAGCCCGCTGACCCCCCCCGGCTCGCACGGCGCGTCGTGCACAGAGAAGTGAGAACCATGGCCGATCCCGCCCGCAGCACCCTGCCCCTGCCCGACTACGACCATCTGCCGATCGACGGCCTGGAGAGCCGTGTGCGGTCGCTGTCGGGGGACGAGGTCGAGCAACTGCTCGCGTACGAGCGGTCGCACGCCGACCGGCTGCCGGTGACCCGACTGCTGGGCTCACGGCTCGACGCACTGCGCGCTGGCGCCGAGCCGACGTCCGGTGACCCGAACGCCCGGCGCCCCGAGACGGGAGAGGGTGGCCGGGCAGGCTCGCCCGTGTCGCCCGCGACGTCGCCGCAGCCGCACAGCCCGCCGCCGCACGGTACGCCCGACCAGCCCGCCCAGCCTAAGGGCGACCGCACCTAGGAAGCCCACGCCTGCCCGGAAAGGGGCCCGTGCCTGTGCACGGGCCCCTTTTCCGTGCCCGGATCCGGCATCCGTCGAGGTGAGGTGGATCACAGGCTTCGAGTGCATCGTGAAGCGGGGGCCGGCGTCTTTTGAGAGGTGTAGGGGGCCACTGAGACGCAGGACGGTGAGGATGGAGCAGTTTCGGGCGGACGGCTTCGACGAGTTCGCGGCCGCCCGTTGGTCGGCGCTGCTCCATGTCGCGCGTCTGCTCACGGGAGGCGACCGGCAGCGGGCCGAGGATCTGGTGCAGGAGGCCTTGGTCAAGCTGTGGTTCGCCTGGCCGAAGGTGGCCGGACAGGCTCCCGAGGCGTACGTCCGGACGGTGCTGGTGCGACTGGCGGCCCGCTCGGCGCGACGGCGCTGGTGGGGTGAGCGCCCGGTGGAGCACCTGCCCGACCGCGCCGACCCGGGCGACGTGTCGTCCGCCGTCGCGGAACGTTCGCGGCTGGAGGCGGCACTGGCCCAGCTGTCGCCGAAGCAACGGGCCGCCGTGGTGCTGCGCTACTACGAGGACCTGCCCGAGGCCCAGGTCGCCCAGGCCCTGGGCTGCCCGGTGGGCACCGCACGGTCCCATGCGTCACGCGGGGTCGCACGGCTCCGCCAGATCCTGTCCGACACCGTCAGGCCCGTGGGGTGAAAGGAGTACCGATGGACGACTTCGAGCGGGACCTGTCGCGGCTGATGCACGACACCCGGCAGCACACCCCCTACGAGCCCGCGCACCGGCAGCGGCTGCACGCGGGCATCCGGGCCCGCCGCCGGTCGCGGCTGCTGTGGAAGGCGGGCGGCTCCGCCGTGGCGGTGGCCGGGCTCAGCGTCGGACTGGCCCTGCTGCCCAGCATGTTCACCCGCGCCCAGCCCGCAGACCACCGGCCGCGGCCGGTGACGAGCCCGACGACCTCACCGGACAGGACCCCGACGAGCCTGGCGCCGGCACCGAGCGCGACCCCGACCGAGCAGCCGGAGACGACCCTGCCCGCGACCGCGACCACCACCGGCGGCATCACCCCGTCCGGGACGACGAGCGAGCCTGCCGACCCCGCACCGACCACCACGGCCTCCGAGAACCGGACCTCCTCGACACCGCCCGCGCCCCCTCCCTCCTCCACACCGACGACCGCCCCTCCGTCGGCTCCGCACTCCGAACAACCCTCCGCATCGGTCTATCCCGAGTAGCCGCCTGAGCGGCCCCCTCCCAGCAGCGGCCCTCCCAGCAGCGGCCCTCCAGCAGGGGGCACCCCCCGCCCCGAACCTCTCGATGCTCCACCCGTCACGGGCGCCTTCGGCATGCCCGGAACCGGCGCGCGGGCATGCCCCCACGCCAGAAAGAGACCGTGAGACAGCCATGCGAACCGTATTGCGGCCGGTCCTGATCGACCGCACACCGACCGAACCGTCCGCGTTGCCCCGCCGGGCGCCCCTGCCGGCGCACCACCCGGACCCCGTCCTGGACGTGGTCGTTCCGGTGTACAACGAGGAGAACGACCTCGAACCCTGCGTCCGGCGCCTGCACGCACACCTCGGCGAGACCTTCCCCTACGCCTTCCGCATCACCATCGCCGACAACGCGAGCACCGACGCGACCCCGCGGATCGCCGCCCGGCTGGCCGCGGAACTGCCCGGCACGGACTGGATCCGGCTGGCGGAGAAGGGGCGGGGCCGTGCACTGCACACCGCGTGGTCACGCTCCCGCGCCCCGGTGCTGGCGTATCTGGACGTGGACCTGTCCACCGACCTCGCCGCGCTGCTGCCGCTGGTCGCGCCGCTGATCTCGGGCCACTCGGACATCGCCATCGGCTCCCGGCTGGCCCGCGGCTCCCGGGTGGTGCGCGGGCCGAAACGGGAGATCATCTCCCGCTGCTACAACGGGCTGCTGCGTGGCACCCTCGCGGTGGGCTTCTCCGACGCGCAGTGCGGGTTCAAGGCGGTGCGGCGAGACGTCGCCGAGCGGCTGCTGCCGCTGGTGGAGGACCGCGAGTGGTTCTTCGACACGGAGTTGCTGGTCATCGCCGAGCGGGCGGGCCTGCGGATCCACGAGGTGCCGGTGGACTGGGTGGACGACCCCGACAGCCGGGTCCACATCCTCTCCACGGCGCTGGCCGATCTGCGTGGCATGGCCAGGATCGGCGGAGCCCTGGCCTGCGGCAGGCTGCCGCTGTCCGCGCTGCGCCGCAGCGGCGGCGACCTGGCCGGGGAGCCGGCCGGGGAGCTGCCCGCGGCTCTGGCCCGGCAGGTGGTGCGTTTCGCCGCCGTCGGTGCCGCCAGCACCCTGTGCCATCTGCTGCTGTACACCGTGCTCAGACCGGTGACAGGAGCGCAGGCCGCCAACGCGCTCGCCCTGCTCTTCAGCGCGATCGCCAACACGGCGGCCAACCGGCGGGTCACCTTCGGTGTGCGGGGCCGTGGCGGCGCACTGCGCCATCACCTCAAGGGCCTCGCCGCCTTCCTGATCGGACTGGCCCTGACGAGCGGTTCGCTCGCCCTGCTCCACCACACCGCGCCGGGGGCCGGTCACCCGGTCGAGCTCGTGACTCTGGTCGTCGCCAACCTGGCCGCGACGCTGCTGCGCTTCCTCCTCTTCCGGGCCTGGGTGTTCCCGGCCCGCCGCACGACAGGACCCTCCGCCGCATGAGCACCGTCCAGCTGCGCCGTCCGCCCGTCGGTACCGCGAGGCCCGAAGCCCCGCACGGCGCACGGAAGTTCCGGCCGCGACTGCGGCTGCGGGTGCGGGTGCGGCTGCGCACCGTCGCCGAGCGCTACGGGCCCGTGCTGCTGACGTACGGCGTGCTGAAGCTGGCCGGCTTCGCCGTCTTCATGTTCCTGCTGGACTCCGCGGGTGACTTCCGGAAGAAGAACCCGCGCTTCGGCGGCGGCGAGCACGCCTGGGACGTCCTGGCCAGCTGGGACGGCTGGTGGTACCAGCAGATCGCCGCGCACGGCTACGACCCGGCCCTGAAGCCGGTCCCGGGCGCGACGGGCCTGATCACGCTGGAGGGCAACTCGGCGGCGTTCTTCCCGCTGTACCCGACGCTGATGCGGCTGGTCTCGGAGTGCACCGGACTCGGCCTGTACGGCGCCGGCATGACGGTTTCCGTCCTCGCCTCCTTCGCCGCCGCGCTCGGCATCCACACCGTGACGAAACGCCTCGGCGGCCACCGGGCCGGTCTGGTCGCGGCCGGTCTGTGGGCGGTCTGGCCCGGATCGGGCACGGAATGGTCGGGCTACTCGGAGTCCCTCTACACGGCCCTCGCCGCGTGGGCCTGCCACGCGGTCATGACCCGCCGCTGGCTCACGGCGGGCCTGCTGACCTGCGCGGCCGGGCTGTGCCGGCCCACCGCCGTCGCGCTCGTCGCCGCCCTCACCGTCGCAGCGGTGCTGTCCCTGCGCCGACGCGAGGACGGAATCCGCCGTCCCCTGGCCGCTGTGGCGATCGCGCCGCTGGGCCTGTTCGGCTACCTCGGCTGGGTCAACTACCGCATGGGCGACATCAACGGCTACTCCAAGCTCCAGGACGGCGCCTGGGCCCACAAGTTCGACTGGGGAGTCCACACGTTCCACGTGCTGACCTCCATCCCGGTCGGTCACTTCGACTACCGCTTCGCGATGCCCTTCGAGGACGTGATCGGCGTCTGCGTGGTGTTGATGGTGCCGGTGCTGACGGTGCTGCTGACGCGCCTGCGACCGCCTGCCGTGCTCGTCGTCTACACGGTCCTCTCCTACCTCATGGTGATGACCACCCAGCAGTACTTCGGCAACGTCTCGCGCTATCTGCTCCCGCTCTTCCCGCTGTTCGTCCCCCTCGCTCTCGCGATGCGCCGGCTCCGATGGCCGTCCCTGGCCGCGGTCCTCGGCACGGCCGCGCTGGCCTCCGGGTCGTACGCGGGATACGTGCTGTTCGTGCTGGGGGTGCCGTAGAAACGGGCGGCGGCGCCGTTCAGATGGCTCCGAAACATTCCTTTCACCCAGGAAGTATTCAGGGGTAACGGCCACTGCCTACCGTGCCTGCCTTGTCAGTCACCGACCCGCAGCAAGGAGGCGTGGCATGAGTACCGAGCCACGACCGGCCGAAGTCGCCGAGCCGGATCCCGCACCGCGGGTGGCGCCGGGCACGGACCAGGCCGTCAAGGAGACCCTCGAGGACTACACGCTCCGTTTCGCGCCGCGCAGTTACCGGCGCTGGACCCCGATGGTGGTGGCGACGACCGCGCTCGGCGGTATCGCCTACATGGCCGACTTCTCCATCGGGGCCGGCATCGGCCTGGCCCACGGCACCGGAAACGCCCTCCTCGCGATCGCCGTCGCCGCCGTCGTCATCTTCGTGACCGGCTTCCCGTTGGCCTACTACGGGGCCCGCTACAACATCGACCTGGACCTGATCACCCGCGGCTCGGGCTTCGGCTACTTCGGCTCCGTCCTCACCAGCGTCATCTTCGCCAGCTTCACCTTCATCTTCTTCGCCCTGGAAGGCTCGATCATGGCCCAGGGCCTGAAGCTGGGCCTCGGACTGCCGCTGTGGCTGGGCTACCTGGTCTCCACCCTGATGGTGATCCCCCTGGTCATCTACGGCATGACGGCCCTGAGCAAGCTCCAGGTGTGGACCACCCCGATCTGGCTGCTGTTGATGGTCGGCCCGCTGGTCTACCTCGTCGCCACCGACCCCGGCACCGTCGACCGCTTCCTCGCCTACGCGGGCACCGACGGGGACGGCGGCATCGACACCGCCTCCGTGCTGCTCGGTGCGGGCGTGTGCCTGTCGCTGATCGCCCAGATCGGCGAGCAGATCGACTACCTGCGCTTCATGCCGCCCAAGACCGAGGCCAACAAGCGCGGTTGGTGGACGACCGTGGTGATGGCCGGCCCGGGCTGGGTGGTGCTGGGCGCTCTCAAGCAGGCCATCGGCGTGTTCCTCGCGGTGTACATCATCGCCGAGGTCGGCGCTTCCGCAGCGCCCGAGCCGATCCAGCAGTTCAAGGGTGCCTTCGACGCGATGATGCCGTCCTGGCTCGTCGTCCCCCTGGCCGTTGTGCTGGTCGTCATCAGCCAGATCAAGATCAACGTGACGAACGCGTACTCCGGCTCCCTCGCGTGGACCAACTCCTTCACCCGGGTCACCCGGCGCTATCCGGGCCGGATGGTCTTCGTCCTGGTCAACCTGGGCTTCGCGCTGGCCCTGATGGAGGCCGACATGTTCAGCTTCCTGAACAGCATCCTGGGCTTCTACTCGAACTGCGCGATCGCCTGGGTGGTCACCGTGGCCACCGACATTGGCATCAACAAGTACGTGCTGAAGCTGTCCCCGCACGCCCCCGAGTTCCGCCGCGGCATGCTCTACGCCGTCAACCCCGTCGGGGTCGTGGCCTTCGTCGCCGCCTCGGCGCTGTCCATCGCCATGTACTTCCACGCCCTCGGCGACACGCTCCAGCCGTACTCCCCCGTCGCCGCGGCCGTCATCGCCTTCGTCCTCACACCGCTGATGGCCGTGGTCACCAAGGGCCGGTACTACCTGCGCCGCACCGACGACGGCATCGCCGAGCCGCTGCTGGAGGAGGACGGCAACCCCAGTGCCGTCGCCTACGAATGCCATGTGTGCCGACAGCAGTTCGAGCGGCCGGACGTGGCCGCCTGCCGGACGCACGACGCGGTCGTCTGCTCGCTGTGCCTGAGCACCGACAAGGTCGGTGACCACGTCCTGCCGGCCACGGTCTGAGCGGTGCGGCGGGAGTGCGGCCGGGCCCTCCCGCACACGGCACGTTCCAAGTCGGTCTCGGACGTCCCGTCCGCCGCCGGACGGGGGGCGGTTCCGGTGCCCGGGCGGCATACTGATCTTGCGCTGCGCAGTGATCAGGCGCCGGCGAGAGGGGATGACAGGACGTGACCACCGAAGAGCCGGACGGGCGGAGAACTCCCCACGAGCCGCCCGGCGTTCCGCTCCGCGACGACGTGTGGCTGAGGTTCCTCACGGACACCGAGTCCGCCATACGCGTCTCCGCTCCCAGGGAACCCTCCGCCGAGGAGCGGGCTGCGGGGCGGCAGCTCCAACCCCCGCACGCCGTCGGCGATCTGTGGCAGCCGGAGGACCTCTGGGTCCGCGTGGCGTGGCGGGACCTGGACCGCCGCGCCAAGGCCCGGCGCGCGGGACGGGTGGTCGCCACCGCTGCCGTCGTCGCGCTGGCCCTCGGGGCCTGGTCCCAGCTGTCCACCGGCGCGGGCACGGGCGACCGGCCGGGCGAGAGCACGGTGCGGCAGGTCGAGGGTGCGACCGCGCGGCTGCCCACCGCCACACCCCTGCCGTCCGCGTCTCCCCTCCCCCAGCCGTCCCCCTAGCCCACGCGGGGCCGGGGGCGTTCCACCGCGCCACCCACCTGCACCGCTGCCCGCCCTGGCCCTGCGGACGTCACCGCTCCGGGTGGGCCGGGGGCGTTCCACCGCCCCGCCCACCTGCACCGCTGCCCGCCCTGGCCCTGCGGACGTCACCGCTCCGGGCTGTCCAACACCCAGGTCTCCAGCGACGAAGATCGTCCCCGGGCCCCGAGCGGCACCCGAGGGGCACAGGCACGCCGGAGCCGGTCCCGGGGTTGCAAGCACGCCAAGACCGGGTCCAGGCGTCGCGGGCACCACGCCGAAACCGGCTCCAAGGGCCGCGGACGCGCTCCGAATCAGGTCCGAGGGCCACAGGCGCCGGAGCCGGGCCGACGGGGGCGGAAGGTGCGTCGGCGGGGCGGACGACACCAGGTCCGCCAGGCCTGCGCAAGAGCGTCGTGTTCAGCCCGTCTTCCAGCCCCTCCGCGTGTCGATCCGCTCCCACTCCGCGCCCCACTGGGCCATGCGGCGCCGGTCGAGGCCCGTGCGGGTCAGCCAGGTGGCTCCCAGCACCGCGGCGCCCGTGAAGATGCCGGCGAGTGCGCCGCCCATGGCGATGTGCAGCCAGGCCTCGCCGCCGGACACGGGCGGGGTCGTGAGGTCACCGCTCCGGTTCACCCACACCGAGTGGGTGCTTCCGGCGGGTGCTCTCGCCGGTACCCGGGCCGCCTCCCGGTGGGTCGAGCCGTCGGGCGCGGTCCACCGCACCTTGCCCCACACCCGGTGGTCGCTCGCCTCGCGGGCCGGTGACGGGCCGGGTGCGTCCTCGACCACCACCGCCTGGACCTGGCGGCTCTCGGCCCGCTGCCGCTCTACGGCCCGCTCGACCGTGTCCGCCGCGAGCAGCCCCGCGACCAGCCCTCCCAGCAGGGCGAGCACCCAGCCTGCGAGCACGATCCAGGCTTCGACGACGTCGACGCGCCGTTTGAGCGCGTTGCGCCGCCACCGCCACCACCGCACGGTCACACGTTCTGACGATTCCACGGGCCGACACCCCCTCATGAGCACCGGCAGCACCCTTCCAGTGTGCGCCTGTCCGCCGGGAACGCCCGCCGATCAAAGCCGGGAAAGCGCCTCCCCGAGCGGCGCGAGTCCCGGTTCAGTCGGCAGAGGCCGCGATCCGTACCCGGTCGCTCTCGTCGCCGGAGAGGAAGGAGGCCATCGCCCGCCCTTCCTCGGCGACGCCCGCGCGGTCGCTCCGGGAGAAGCGGCGCAGCGGGGTGACGAGCACCGTGCCCGCCTCGACGGTCCAGGTGGCGGCGGCCCTGCCGTCGACCAGGACGACTCGAGCGCCGGCGACGGACAGATGACGGTGCGCGTCGTCGATGATCCGGCTGCGGTCGTGATAGCCGAGGATCGCGTTGTCGAACGCCGGCAGGAACCTCACCGGCGCCGGGGTGTCGGGATCGGGGCGGGGCGCGTCGGGGAGGTCGAGCAGCTCGCGGCCGCGTTCGTCGCGGAAGGAGACGAGTTCCCCGCGGAGGGCGGAGACCGCGGCGGGCAGTCCGGCGAGACCGCACCAGGCGCGCAGGTCGGCCGAGGCGGCGGGGCCGAACGCGGCCAGGTAGCGCCGCACCAGCGTCTGGCCCACGGGGTCGGAGACGTCCGGGGAGGGCGGGTCGATGTCGCGTCCGAGCCACGAGGAGATGAGCGCGTAACGCGCAGCCCCTCTGGTGCGCCACAGGCCGCGCGGCGGCACCTGGACCGTCGGGAGGAGGGCCGCGACCAGCATTTCGCCCAGGGGGCGCGGCTCCGCCCCGGGCCGACGGTCGGCGACGGCTCGTGCGAGGTCGGGCATGGAGCGGGGTTCGCCGTCGGCCATGACCTCGCGGCCCGCCGCCTCCAGTTCGCCGGGATCGATCCCGGCGAGTTCGCGCCGGTACACGCCGAGAACCCGTTGGCGGAGCATGGCGTCGTGGCGGGAACGCCAGGCCACCACGTCGTCGGCGGTGACGAGATGGACGGTGCGGCGCATGAGGTGGGTGCGCAGGACACGGCGCCCGGTCAGCAGGTCCGACAGCTCCGCCGGGTCGAAGGCCCGCAGCCGCGACCACAGGCCGGGGAACGGCTCCTGCGGTTCCTGCGCCTGGAGTCCGCACAGGTGCGCGACCGCGTCGAGGACGGGCAGGTCGGCGCGCTCGAGGAGCAACTGCCGGGCCAGGGTGGCGCGGTTGAGCGCCCGGGCGTCGAGAACGGTCATCGGGGCACCTCGGCCTTCGCGTCGTGTGCCGACCCGCGGTCCTGGTGTCCGGGCGGCTTGCGCGCTCACGGTCGCACGGGATGCGGTCAGGTCGTGACCGCATCCGGTGTGGGCGTGGCCGGCCACCCGGTCGCGCGTGGAGGGCCCTTCCCGCGCCGAGGCGTTCGCCGCCGTCGCCGACCGGCCACCCGGTCGCGCGCGGAGGGCCCGCCCGGCGGCGGCCGGGAGCCCGCACGGCGCCACCGCCCCGAACTGCGGGTGTGCTTCGACGCCGACCCCTTCGGCCAGCGGCTGGCGGCGGGCGGCAGCGCGGAGTTCGACGCCGTGCCCCTCGCCGCCGACGACGTGCTGGGCCCCCCGTCGGCGGACCAGGACGTCCTGTCGCCCCTGACGGCTCTGGTGTCACCGGTCGGTCGTCTGCTGTCGGCGCAGCTCCGGCTCGGCATGGCGGAGGGCGTGCTCGCCGAGGCGCGTGAGTAGAGCAGGTCCGGCCATTCGCACTGGCACCCGGACTGGCCGGTCGGCTCCCCTCAGGATCCGCAGGTGCTGACGGCGTACGGGGAGCTCACCGTGCTCACCCGCTCGGCGTCCGCACTCGCCGACGAGGCACGCCAGGCCGTGCAGGGCGGGCTGGACCACGGCGAGGACCTCACCTACGAGGACTACGCGGAGATCTCCGTCCTGGTGGCCATGGCCGAGGCCGCCGCGTCCAAGGCCGCCCAGGAGTCCACCGCTCGCGCCCTGGACATCATCGGCGCCCGCTCCGCCTCCGCCCGGCTCGGCTTCGACCGCTTCTGGCGCAACGCCCGGACGCATACCCTGTACGAGCCCGTCGGCCACCGGCTCCAGGACGTCGGGGACTACTTCCTGAACGGGGCGCACCCTCCGTTCGTCCTTCCCGTCTGACCGGACGACCCCTCTGACGAGAGGAACCTCGGACCAGAGGACCTGTCCGGCCAGAGGACCCGTCTGCCACAGGGCCCCGTCCGGCCCCACGACGACCGGCGCGCCGGGGATCCCGCCGGTCCCGGCCGGCCACCTGACTCAGGAACGGCCCCTCGCGGAGTTTCAGTCCTTGTCCATCGCCTTGCGGACGGCGTCCTTCGTGCGGTCCACCAGGGCCGCGACGGGGCCGAGGGCCACATTGGCCAGGCCGGACTCGACGCCAGGGTGGGGGCGGGTGGGTGCCATGGCCTCGGCGGCCTTCACAGCCTTGGCCAAGGTGGCGAGGCCGTCGGCGTCGGTGCTGCGGCGGATGTGCGTGAACTCGTAGCGTTCCTCCGCCCGGGCGTGCTCCTGCACGTCCTTGCGCAGCTTCATCAGCTGGAGCATGAACTTCGGATCGTCGGTGTCCAGTTCGTCCAGGGCGGCCAGGGTCTCCTTGGCCGCCCGCTCCTCGGCGAGCCGGTCCTCCACGACCTGCTCGCCACCGGGCAGCGCTCGCCGTGCGAAGGGATGGACGACCTCCTCCTCGGCGGTCTCGTGCACGGCCAGCAGCCGCACCAGGCGGCGGAAGGCGTCACGGCGTTCCTCGCCCCGGCTCTGCTCGACCTCGTCGAAGAGGTTACGGATGTCGCCGTGCTGGCGCATGAGGAGCGCGACCACGTCGTTGTCCGCGGTGCGATCGTCGCCGGCCTGGGGAGTGTGCGTCTCGGGCATGGTCGGCCTCCTCACTTCTCGCGCATCGCGGGGTCGGGGTGCTCGCCCTCGGTCTGAACGCGGTACTCACGGCCGAACATCTCGTCGTGCTGGACCATCACTCGCTCGCTGGGCGGCTGTTCACCACCATGGATCTGCTCCTGCATCTTCTCGAACCGCTCGTGTGCCTCGCGCACATATCCGGCGCCCAGCGTGGTCAGGTCCATCTGGGTGTCCAGCAGGTGGCGCAGGTACTGCTTGTTCGGCTCGAAGGTGAGCACGTTCGGCAGCTCCGGGGCGAGGACCTCCTGCGGTTCCCGGCCGTCGTGGCGGCGCATGAGGTCGCAGGCGATGTGCAGGTGCTCCAGCTCCATGTTCAGGTGCAGCTCCCAGATCGCCTTCACCTTGGGGTCGCTCTCCTGCTCCATGAAGGAGTAGTACAGGTAGCACTCGTTGTACTCGTGGTTGACGAGCTGCTCCCACCACGTCTCCCCCGGGGCGACGAGCGACTCGTAGTGGGTGACGTGCTCCTCCTCGATCAGCCCGATCTCCTGGTACAGCTGCCGGGCGATCGGCTCCATGTAGGTGGGGCCGGTGTTCATGTAGAAGTTCATGGTCTGCTGCTCCGCCGCCGTGATCGTCAGGGCGTGCAGCTTGGACAGCGGGTTCGTGCCGCTCTTGTCGTAGGGGTCACGGACGTTGTCGTACGGGTCGCGGTGGTGGTACTTCGTCGGCCGGCCCGGCATCACCTCGGTGAGGTCGTCGACGATCGACTCCGCCTTGCGGTGCTCGATCATCTCGTAGAGGTTGGCGTACCGGTACAAATGGTCGAAGTCCTCCAGCACCCCGAACTCGTACGCCTGCTTCAAGTAGGGGTCCGGCTCCATGCGCGCCACCCACGCCGTCAGGTCCACCGCGACCTGCTCGTAGGCGATGGTCGTCTCCAGGACCGAGGACACGCCGGGCAGCAGCCAGTTGACCACCTTCTGCTGCTGCGCCTCGATGTAGCGGGTCCGGGCGAGCTGCCGCTTCACCTCCGGATCGACGGTGTTGCGGGCGAGCTGGTGGCTGAAGAGGATGGCCTCCACCTCGATGCCGTTCATCGCGATGATGCGGCAGCGGGTGTACGGGTCGCAGCGGTCGGGGTCGATGGGCTGCACGTTCAGCTCGCGCCAGCTGCGGAGCTGGCGGTCGAGAGGGATGCCCCGCTGTTCCAATGGGTTGAAGCTCATGGGACGGTCTCCTGGGGGTGTAGGAACTCGCGCGCGGACGGAGTGCCCCGGCAGGACCGAAGGGAACGGGTTCGTCTCCCCCACTCTTTCGGCAGGGTCGCCTTCCGGCCATCACGCGTCCCCCGAGTGGGTGCTCACCACATGGGTCTCCCGGCACCGGCCGGACCGCCCCGGAGTGGCTGTCCGTCCTGGGGTCGGACATCACCACCCGGGGACCACGCCGGCCAACCGGAGAGCGCGCACGGCCCCGGCGGGGACGGTGCGGGAGCGGCGCCGGCCCGGTGGGGCTTCGAACGGCCGCCCCCGGGTACTTCCACGGCCGAACGACCCGCCGACAAAGGAAACGGAGGAACGGAGGCCGTGTTGCTGTCCCATTCGCTCGATCACGGAGTCCTCGTCATCACGGTCCACCAGGACCCCGGCATCGGCGGGCGTGCCACGCTGCTCACGAGGATCAGCGACCTCGTCCAGGCCTACCGGCCGGCACCCGTGGTCATCGTCCTCGACGAGCCGGCCGCTCGGAGCGCGGTGGTCAGCGTGGTCCTCCGGGTCCATCACCGGTGCAGCCGGACGGGCACCCTGTTGTCGGTGGCCACGCACAGTGCGCCCGTCCGCCGCGCGCTCGAGGCGGACGCCGGCGCCGGCGGCACACGACTGGTCGTACACGCCCGCGCGGACACCGCTGTCGCCGCCGCCTGCGCCGCGATGGCCTGAGGAGCGGACCGGGGCGTCAGGGCATCGTGCTCTGGGCGCTGATCAGCTCGGTGACCGCGCGGAGACCGCCGTGCGCGAGAGCGGCGCGCTGCCGGTCCGCGCCGGTCCCGTCCTGCAGCAGCCGGTGGATCAGAGACGCGACCTGCCGGGAGTCGCCGGATGCGTCGAGGGCGGGAGCGACGTGCCGCAGGAACTCGTAGAGCTCGTCGCCGGCCCGGTGCGGGGTGCCGCTGGGGTCGAGAAGGGTGTCTCCGAGCCCGTGCCGGGCGGCGTGCCACATGGCGGCCTGCAGCAGCTCCGGCGCGATATCGGGCAGGGGCGCGTCGGCGGCCGCTTCCGCCAGGGCGGTCTCCACGAGGGCCCGGATGAGCGCGGCGAGCATGACCGCCTCGTCCGCGCGCAGCTGGACGTCCAGGCACCGCACCTCGATGGTGGGGTAGGTGGCCGAGAGGCGGGCCTGCCAGTAGAGCTGACCGACGTCCGAGATCAGACCCGACTCCAGCAGCCGTTCCACGCGCCGGTCGTAGTCGGTGGCGTCTCGGAAGTGCGGAGGCATGCCGCTGACCGGCCACCGGCTGAAGATCACGGTGCGCCAGCTCGCGAAGCCTGTGTCGTGGCCGTCCCAGAGCGGGGAGTTCGCCGCCATGGCCGTCAGCGTCGGCAGCCGGGAGCGGATCCGGTTCAGCACCTGCACGCCCGCTTCCCGGTCCGGCACTGCGACGTGTACGTGCGTGCCGTTGACCAGTTGCTCCGCCACCAACTGGGGGGCCTGGACGACCATGGCGCGGTAGCGGGCCTGATCGGTGACGGCGATGGGGCGGCCGTGCCGCAGCGGCGGGGTGCCGCAGACTCCGATCCGGCAGCCGTGCTCCTCGGCGGCCACGCCGACGGCGTGTCGCAGACGCAGGAGATGGCCTCCGACCTCCTCCAGGGTGTCGCAGACCGGGGTGGCCACCTCGACCTGCGCCTGGAGCAGCTCGTACTGCACCTCCTGGTCCGTCACGAGGTGCCCCACGCCCGCCGCGGCGCGCACCTTGTCCGCCTGAGGAACCGGCAGGCCCGTGACCGGGTCGAGCAGCAGGTATTCCTCTTCCACGCCGATCGTCGTCATCGACCACCCTCTGTTCCGCCCGGCGGCCGGGCCGGATTCCGGCGCGCGTCAAGGCGCACCGCACGCAGCGAAGGTCACCTCTCAGGGGGAGCACGCTCGTGCTGTACCGAGTGCCGCGCCCGGGCCGGAACAAAACATGACACAGACACTGAAACCACTTACCCGATCGTTCCGCGACGACCGCCCGGCAACGCACTGCTCGGCGTGCCGCTCAGTCTCCACGACCGGATACGCGACGGGCTGGGACTGAACTTTCCCTCGGCGGTGGCGCAGAGGGTTCTGACCGGACCCGCCGGCCTCTCGCAACCGCCGCGGTCACCGCGATCGTGCGCACACGGGCGTTGAGCCCGCCGCTCGGGCGAATGGATTTCATTGCACCATTCGGCTCAGGGACACCCGACGGCAGATAAAGATGACAAATCCTACCGAATAGGTTCCTCCGGGGCAGACGACCGTCCGCCTGTTGCTGCCGATCGAGGAACTGATGGCGACACACACTGAACCGGTTTCACCCGTACCCGCAGTGGAGCGCCGCGGCAGAGGGAAGGTGGTCGTCTCCTGGCTGACGACCACCGATCACAAGAAGATCGGGCACCTGTATCTGATCACGTCGTTCGGGTTCTTCCTGGTCGCCGGGGCGCTGGCGATGCTCATCCGGGCGGAGCCGGCCCGGCCGGGACTGCAGATCGTCTCCGGCGAGCAGTACAACCAGGCGTTCACCACGCACGGCACGATCATGCTGCTGCTGTTCGCGACGCCCACCTTCGCCGGGTTCGCCAACGCCGTCATGCCGCTGCAGATCGGTTCACCCGATGTGGCCTTCCCGCGGCTGTTCGTCGGCTTCCACACCACCTTCCTGGTGCAGCACTGGCTCGGCGCCGAGGGCATGCCGCGCCGCTACGCCGACTATCTGGCCGCCGACGGTTTCACCGCGCTCAACACCGTCTCCTCGATCGGCGCGTTCCTGCTGGGCCTGTCCACCCTGCCGTTCCTGTACAACGTGTGGCGGACCGCCCAGAAGGGCGAGAAGGTCGGGGTCGACGATCCCTGGGGCTACGGCCGCTCGCTGGAATGGGCCACGTCCTGCCCGCCGCCCCGCCACAACTTCGTCACCCTGCCCAAGATCCGCTCCGAGTCGCCGGCCTTCGACCTGCGCCACCCGGACCTGGCGAGCCTGGACGAGGCGGAGAACACCGGACAGCGCGATGTCGTCGACGCCGAGGGCCACAAGGGCGAGCGGCAGTGAGACGGAGCAGGCGGCAGGTGCCGCTGGGCGAGCCGCGCAGCGCACTGGCCGACGAGACCGAGGGCTTCCTTCTCGCCCACGCTCATCGCGACCAGGCGCAGCGCGAGGCCGAGGAGCTCTGCGCACGATTGCCGTGGCTGACCACCGCCCAGGCCGAGGAGCTCACCGGCCACTACGTCCACCGGCGTCTCGACGTCACCCGGCAGCACATGCTCGCCACCGTGCGACGCGCCGACGAGCTGCGGCAGGAGTACGAGAGCCGCTACGCCCACCTCCGGCGCGCCCTGCTCCGACGCCACGCGGCCGGGGCCTGCGCGGTCCTGGCCTGTGCCGCGGGGGCGGGGGCGCTGGCGGGTGTGCTGACCCGCTGAGCCGAGGACCGGGCTCAGCGGCCGCAGCCGTCCTCGCGGGACAGCGGCCCGGCACCGGCGCGGCGGCTTGGGCGGCGGGCGGCGTGGCGCTCGCCCGGGCCGGGGCCTTTCCGGGCGACCCGCCCGCGCAGCCCGGAGGATGTACGTGCCCCCGGCCTGTACCGCCGCAGGCGGGGCTCAGGCCAGGCCGAACCGCTCGGCGTGCACTTGCCGGTGGGGAACCTTCAGCCCGCGCAGGGCCCCGAGCACGGCCGAGGTCATCGCGGGCGGGCCACAGACGTACACATCGCGTTCGGCTATGTCGGGAACCAGGACCCGGAGACTGTCCGGCTCGAAGGGCTGGTTCCCCTCCCCCGTGCGGCCGGTGAGCAGGCGCAGTTGCCCCCCGCGGTCCGCGATAAGGGCTCGCACCTCGTCGGCCAGCACGGCGTCGTGCTCGCTGCGCACCCGGTAGAGCACGACGACGTCCCCGGCCGGTTCCTCCTCCAGCAGGGCCCGGACCGGCGTGATCCCCACCCCTCCGGCGATCAGCAGCGCACCGGGCCGCGTGCGATGCAAGGAGGTGAACGCCCCGTACGGGCCCTCGACGTACGCGCGACTGCCGATCGGGATGTGCCGCAGGCCGGCGCTGGTGCTGCCGACCGCTTTGGCGGTCAGGCGCAGACTGCGGCCGTCGGGTGCCGCCGACAGCGAGAACGGATTCGCCGCCCACCAGTGGTGGTGCCCGGGGAAGCGCCAGATGCAGAACTGGCCCGCCCGGGCGGGAAGCCTGTCCAAGTGGCGGCCGGTGACGTGGACCGACACCACGTCGTCCGACTCCGGCACCACCGCGGTGACGTGGAACCGGTGGTAGGCGTTGCGCCACACGGGTATGACGAGCCGGCCCGCGACCAGGGCGCCGAACGCGAACAGCCACAGGGCCCACCAGTAGATCTTGGCGGGCGTGGAGGAGCTGAAGGTGGTGGTCTCCTGCAACTGGTGGACGAACGCCAGCCCCAACGCCAGGTACAGCAGCAGGTGCAGGCCGTGCCACGTCTCGTACCGCAGCCGCTGCCTCACATGCCGTGCGGAGACGGCGCCGATCACGACGACGATCGCCGCTGCCCCCATCCCGAGCAGCGAGGCCGGCACTCCGGCCAGCGCGAAGAACGTCTTCGCCATCGACGCGTCATCGAGCCGGGCAAAGCCCAGCACCACCAGAACGGCGTGGGTGAGGACGGTCCACAACAGGGTGAAGCCGACCCACCGGTGCCACACCGTCAGCCGGTCCATGCCCAGACGGCGGTCGAGCCACGGCAGCCGGGCCACCAGCAGCAGCTGGAACAGCATCAGCACAGCGGCGTGCAGGCCGAAGAACTTGGCGACGGTGAGTATCCCGTTCTTCCCGGTCCCGGCGTTGAGGAACAAGATCTCGACGATCGCCACGTTGGCCATGACAAACGTCCACAGCGCCCACCGCGCCGCAACCACCGGAGGTACGGTGCGTCGCCGCACCCGCATCTGTGAACCAGCCGCTTCCACCGCTTCCCCCTCATGTCCAGGTGACGTGGCGCTTCGGGCACGCATACGGAACGCGCTGCAGAAAGCCTCGACCGCCCGTCGGTGGCCCCCTGAATAGCACCTCGTGAACCCGTGCGTCACCCGGACGGGCGGGTTTGTTCGTCACCCGATCACTCGCAGAACAGGACACCGTATGAGAAGGCTCTGATTTCTCCCCCTCTGATCACGCTCGTCGTTGCCGTGTCGGGGGCGACGGTCGCAGGTGCGCCACCCGCCGCCCCCGACACGCCCTTGCGGGGCGTGCCGTCGGGTGACTCGATCACGTGGGGCGTGGGCAGCAGTTCGGGCGAGTGCCTCGACGTGGCAGGCGGCGGCACCGCCGGCGGCACCGGCGTGCAGCCCTGGGCCGGCCACGGCGGTGCCAACCGCCGCCCTCACCTACCGGAACCGCGGTTCACACGCGGCTCCATTTCTGGTGGGCCTGCCCGTTGCAGGTCCACAGGACCAGCGGGGTTCCGCCCGCGGTGCCGGACCCGTTGACGTCCAGGCACAGGCCGGCGTGGACGTTGCGGATCGTCCCGTCGGAGCCGACGGTCCACTTCTGGTTGTTCTGGCCGTTGCAGGGCCAGGTGATGACGCGGGTGCCGTTGGTGGTGCCCTGGTTGTATGCGTCCAGGCACTTGTCGCCGAAGACACGGATCTCGCCACCGGCCCACGTGGTCCACAGCTGGTTGGCGGCCGTGTGGCAGTCCCAGATCAGTACGGCGGCGCCGGCCGCGGTGGAGGCGTTGTCCACGTCCAGGCAACGGCCGGATGCGTTGCCGCGCAGACGCGAGGTGGTGGCGCTCTGCGGGCTGCCCCCGGTCACGCGGAACACGGCCACGCCGTGCGCGGGGACGCTCGCCGAGATCTGGCCGGAGGTGCTGGACGTGGCGCCGGTCCACAGGTCCGTAAGGGTGAAGGCCCCGCCGGACAGGCCGACTTGCGCGGCCGTGGTGGTGACCGTCGCGGCACCCGCGCCCCGGTTGAACAGGCCCACCGCGACCGAGCCGTCGGACAGGGGTTTGGCGAACACCTCGGCGCTGCCGTCGTCGCGCACCCTGCGCCCGCCCGCCCCCAGCGGGTCCTGGTTGACCGCGAGCAGGCGCGGGTTGCGCAGGATGGCGCTCACGTCGGAGGACATGGTGCGGATGTCGTTGCCGGCCATGAGCGGGGCACTCATCAGCGCCCACAGGGCGAAGTGGGAGCGGGACTCGGTCAGGGACAGACCGGGGCGGCCGACGACGAGCATGTCGGGGTCGTTCCAGTGTCCGGGGCCCGACTGCGCGGCGAGCGGGGCGGTGACGTCGAGGACGTTGCCGACGCCCATCGGGTAGCTGTTGGTGTTGCCGTTCTGCCAGATGTC
>NZ_JBVJSX010000019.1:0-78027 GCF_055606225.1 Streptomyces sp. NPDC037100
CCAGCGCGGTCATCGACCTCCTCGCCGACCGTGCACCGGGCCTGCTGAAGGTCCTACGCGAGCAGAATCCGGACTTCGTCCTCCTGGACGGCACGCTCGCCTGGCTTCGACACTTTTCGATGGCCCCGGACGACAGCTTGGGTTCTAGAGGTGGTCGCAGCACCAGACCCTGAGGGGTGTTGCATTGACCAAGCCGCGGCGGACCAGCGGATTCTGGCGATCATCGCAACACGCGATCACTCAAGTGTTGCGACGAGCCTAGCGAAGGGCTCGGCGGGTGTCCGCCAGCCGAGGGTCTCCGCCGCGAGGACGCAGACGGCTCGCGGTGGGGTGCGGTAGCGGGCAAGGATGGGCGGTCCGAGCCCGCCGTAAGCCGGCTGGTGCGGCTCGACGTCCTCCGGGTGGGCGACCCCTTTCCCGGTCAGGGCCAGGACATAGGACAGTCCTCGCCCGTCAGACCGAGCCGGAACGGGGTGCTGACGCCGTAGCCGGCGTCGGCGACCACGACCGGCGCCTTCAACTGCCACTCGGCGAGTGTGTCCAGGAGACCGAGTGCAAGACGCCACTTCTCCTGGTGCACCACGTCGCCGGGGACTCCTGCCCTGCGGCATCGGTCCGGTTCGTCCGTCCACTCACGCGGCAGATACCACTGCCAGTCCAACGTGCACGAGGCAGTGTCGGTGGCAGCATGGACACTGACCGCGACCTGGCAGTTCGCCCGTTGGCCGACCGCTCCCAGTACTGGCGGGCCACCCCCACCGACGCCTTGCCGCACTTGGGGAACGACACATCGTCGATGACCCACACCTCGGGCCTGACGACTTCGGACAGCCGCTCGGCGATCCGCTGCCTGACCGGCAGCGGATCCCACGGCGACTGGTTCACGAACTGCTGCAGGGCTTGCATGTTCCCGTCCGGCAGCCGCCCGGCCATCGGCTGGATCGACTTGCGCCGGCCATCCAGCATCAGGCCCCGCAGGTAACACTCGCCCCACCGCCGCTGATCCCGACGCGGAAACGACCCGAACACATCGGCAACGAACTCCGCCAACTCGCCCCGGAGCCGTTCCACTTCCCCCAACCTCACTCCGGGAATCTGCCCACGATCAGCCGAGATCACTCAACGTAACGAAGCGCTACTAGAGACATACAAGTCGATCGTCCAGGCGCGCCCACCCTCACCTGTTTACGCCGCAGAGTGAAGTGCAGAGAAACTACGTCCTGTTCGACCGCACCGCGACCTGGGAACACCCCGGCATGCCCGAGGTGCTCGCCGTGCATCTGCAACGGGACTACGAGAAGCGGACGTTCAGCTTCGAGAAGGCCCCGCTGCCGCTGCCCGCGATGGCGCAGTCCTGGCTCATCCACCGCGGCTGCCCGCACGATGCCATCGGCCTCGACCCCGAGCTGGGCCCGCCGCCGGCTGACGAGGCCACGCGAGCACTGGAGCGACGCCTCGCCGGCGACGGCGACCACTACGCCATGGGCTACTCCCACACCAGCGACGACCCGGACGACATGGTCGTCGTCGTGGCCCTGCGCGTCCTGGACGAACGCGCCCCGTCGCCGTTCCGCGTTGTGGTCGAAGAGGTCGACACCGACACCTGGACGCACACCCTGCGCGAGGGCGGCTTCGACACGGTCGACGAGGCCCTGCAGTGGTGCGACGACCGGCTCACCAGCGAGGCCGGCCCTCTCCCGCCGGTCCGCCCGGCAGCCGCCGCCAGCCGCCCGGCCGGTGTGGCGAAGGCCCCTGCCCCGCGCCCGCCAGGCCGTTCGCGCTGAGCGCTCAGCCCGACGCGGGCGGCGCAACATAGCCGACGATCGCCGGTTAGCCAAACCGGCGATTCTCCGGACTCTTATACAGGCGCCGGGACACCCCCCCGCGGCGCCCTTCCACACATTCCCCACGCCTTCACGGAGGCTTCTTCCGCATGCGCTCCACCCGAATTGCCATATCCGCGGCGATGCTCGGCGCACTCGCGCTGCCGGTGCTGTCCGCCACCACCGCCAGCGCCGCGACCGTACCCACCGCAGCAACCGCCGCCAGCTGCCACAACCTGCCGCCGCTCCCGTACACGGTGCACGCCAAGGCCGCGACCATCCGGTCCAAGGCCAGCTCGAAGTCCACGGCGCTCGGCGTGCTCCACAAGAGCCACAAGTTCACCGCTCACAAGAAGAGCGGCAACTGGGTCTACATCACGGACAAGACGACCGGCGTCAAGGGCTGGGTCTCTGGTACGTACGTCTACCGCGACGTCCGCATGTGCCTGGACTAAACGCACTTCAGCACGTCCCGGCAAGCGGCTCATCGCCGAGCACAGGACCCCTCATATTCCCTACGCATCGGCCTATCCAGAACAGGAGGTCCCCATTGTCCGACGGCATGTCCGAGGATTCTGCGGATGCCGTGGGCGTGCTCACCGAACGGATCGAAGCGCGCTTCGGCATGGGCATGGACCAGTTGAAGGCCGCGGTCGCCGCCGCGCCGACCGCGAATCCCGACGCCACCGACGTCGTCAAGTGGCACAACCTTCTCGTCGAGGCTCAGTCCGTGCTGGAGCGCGCGGAGGACGACCTCCTCGCCGCACTGCAGACCCAGCCCAGCGAGGTCGACGACCCGACGATGGGCCTCGCCCACAGGGTGAACGCGGCCGTCACTGCCCGCGACGGCCGGGCCATGGTGGTGCGATGGCTCCTCGACCCGAACGCCCCGGGGAAGAAGGACCTCGCCGCAGAGCGCCTCGCCCGCCTTCGGCCCCGCACCGGGCCTGCGGTGCAGACCAGCGCCCCCAACCGGCCCGCGGGTTCAACCGCACCGGCGACGGCGTGGCGGTCGGCAAGGGCCGCCCGATGAGCCGGAACAAGGCCACCACCATGGACGCCGACCTGCAGAAGGTCTTCGGTAAGCCGGTCCTCGAGCTGTACGAGGCGGCTGTCGGCCACGATGCCTCGCCCGCGCTCGCCCGGGCCCTGGAACTGCGGTCCTTCCTGGCGCTCACCGAGGAGCAGGTCGCCCGGGTCCGCGACCGCGTCCACGCCGACATGGATCCGGACCGCAACCTGGGCGAACTGTCGGCGGACCAGCTCCGCTTCGACGCGCAGTGGCTGGACGCGGCACTGGAGGCCCGCGACGCCTACCGCGCCGCCCTCGGCGAGCTGCTGCGCACCATGCCCCCGCCCGCACAGCAGGCCCGGCCCGTACGAACGGCTCAGCTCAGGGCCACCGCAACCCTGCCCCCGTCTGCCACCCCGGCACCCCAGCGTGCCGGGGCGGCCCGGGCCCGCCGACCGTGAAAGCCCCCGATTGCCCCACCCCACGTCCACCGACATAGCTGGACGGGTCGAGGACCTGTACGGCGCACCGTTCGCCGACCTCGAAGCCCACGCCCAGGACCATCCGCGCGGCATGCTCTGCGCCCTGCTCGGCATGCACGACGACCTTGCCCTCGCCGAGCGCAGCATCGACTTCCACCGCGACCACCTCGCCCGGCTCATTCACCCCGAACGGCAGGTCGGCCCGCACGAGGTCTCCCACCTTCTCGACGGCACCCGCCGGCTCGTCGAAGCCGTGGCCGTCCGCGAGGTCCAGGCCAAATCGGTCGCCGCCGTCCTGCAGAGCCTGGCCCGCGTCCCGGCCCCGACGCCTGTCCCGCCAGCTCCCTCGCAGCCTGCTCCGGCTCCGCCTCTTGCGGCGCCGAGTCCGGCGCACAGCCGCTGACCCGCAGGCGATCCCCCCTCATTCACCCAGGAGTTTCTCCCTTGGCCATCACCGCTCTGCCCCCTGACGCCGACGCCGACATCGCCCGGGTCACCGAGTCCCTCGCCATGATCACCCCGCGCTGGAACGTCAGGATCATGCTGGCCCTCTCCGGCCCGCCGCTGCGCTACAGCGAGCTGGCGGCCAAGGTGTCCTGGCTGCAGAACGGCCAGCTCCACCCCAAACTCAAGGCGCTGTGCGACGCCGGACTCGTCGAACGCACCGAACACACCGCACGGCACGTGACCTACGGCCACACCGAACGTGGCGTTGCCCTGCTGCCGGTCCTACCGATGATTGTTACCTGGGCCGAGGAACACCTGGAGAAGACGGACCGCCCGCTGGCCGCGATCGAGCAGATCGAGGACAGCCTCACCCTGCTCACCCGGCGCCATGCCGCCGCCATCCTGTGGGTGCTGAAGTCCCGTGAGGAAGTCAGCGGCCGGGCTCTGGCCCGAATCGTGATGCCCAGCAGCGACTGGACCAATATCTATCCGCCTCTGCGGCAGCTCGTCTTCGACGGCCTGGTTGACACCGACGGCATGGGCCGGCCCTACCGGCTGTCCTCGGCCGGCGATGGCCTGGGCCCCGTGCTCGGCACCCTGTCCGCGTGGGCCGCCGGGGAGCCCCTCGACCAGGCAGCCCGGCACCCGATCTGGGGGCACCCGCAGGCGAAACCCGCGCCGAGGCCGTGGATCAGCAGCCAGTCTCGGCCGGCCCCCACGGCGCTCCCACCCGCTCGGACACCCCATTCCCCTCCGGCCTGGCACAACGGGGATCTCTTCTCGCACGCTGCGACCGCCCGCCCGAAGGCAGCCGTCCCGGCGGGAGGCCCGCGCCGATGAGCACCCCCTTTACCTCTGCCGAAGCGCAGCGCGCTGTCGAACTGCTCGCCTCGCGGCCCTTGGTCCGCCTGGTCACCGAGATCGACGACAACGGCGCCATACCGCCGCGACGGCTGGCCGGCACCCTGCCCGACCTCTCCACGCACCAACTGCGCAGCGCATCCGACACGGCCCGCGCCCACGGTCTCATCCGGATCGCGCCCGGCACCGGTCTGGAACTGACCGAGGCTGGGATGGAGTTGGCCGGCCTGTACGACGCGATGGCCCGCTGGGCCCGGCGTCACGCCGTCCCGGCCCCCGTCTGCGAGTTCAGCATCCGCATCCGGCACGTCCTTGCCCTGTTGGCACCATCGCTCATCACCGAGCGCGCCGACGGAGCGGAGGCGGGCCTGGCCCGTCTCCGCACGCTCCTGATCCAGTGGCTGGCCGACAACCTCCAGGTGGCCAGGGTGTCCGAACCTGAGCCGGTCGCGTGAGCGAAGCGGTCACACCCCGGCACGCACGCCACACCGGCGGGCTGATACGCAGCATCTACCTACCGCGCACGACGGACGCGTTGACGTTCGCGATGTCCACCTACGGCATCCCGCTGCTCGTCCTGGCCACCACGCGCTCCGCCGCGCTGACGGGCGCAGCCTTCGCCCTGGAGTGGATCCCGCGGCTGGCTGCGTTCGGGTGGGCCGGATCGGTTGTCGACCGGCGCGGTGCTGCGGTGGTCTTCCACCTGGCCTCCCTGGGCCGGGCGCTGGCCCTTGCCGCCGGCGCGGTCCTGCTCCACCTCCACCCGTCCAGCACCGTGGCGAGCGCGACCGTGATGGTGCTGGCGGCGACGACCGGCGTGCTCACCGAGTTCAGCTATATCGCGGCCGAGACCGCGGGCGCTGCCGCCGGCCGCCGAGCAGGACGGCGGGCCCACCGTGTCCAGGCCGTCCTGCTCGGCATCGACCAGACGGCGACCCTGGCCGGTCCGGCGCTCGCCGGGGTGCTCCTGCTTGCCGGTCCGCCGTTGATGCTCGCGGTGATCACCGTGCTCTCGTTGCTTGCCGCGCTGCTTGCCCTGCGCACTCCGCACTCGCCCGTGACACCGGCCCGTGCGCCGAAGGGGAGGTCCGGGGCCGGACTGCTCACCGGGTGGCGCACCATCCGCTCGCTTCCCGCGCTCGGCTGGCTCGTGACCGGGCTGACCCTGTCCAACCTGGCCACCGGCCTTCTTCAAGCGGCCGGTCCCGTGATCGTCGTCAAGCACTTCGGGCAGTCCACCACTGCAGTCGGCCTCGTCTGGTCCGCCGCTGCCGCAGCGACGCTCCTCAGCGTCACGCTCTGCCGGTTCGCGCTCGACCGCCTCGGTCTGTGGCCGGTCGGCGCCGCCTGCGCCGCCCTCGCCTCGCTCGGCTGTCTCGCCGCTGCCCAGGCTCCCGACTACCGGTCCTACCTGGTCCTGGTCGCGGTCCTCATGGCGGGCGAAGGCGGCATGACGGTCGTCCTGCGCACGCTGCGCTCCCGCCTGATCCCTCCGGAGAAGTTCGGCAGCACCCTGTCGGCGACCATCCTCATCCTCCTGCTGCCCTTCCCCGTCGCCGGCGTGCTCACCGCGCTCACTCCGCCCGACGCGCTGGGCCACGTCATCACCGTCTGTGCCGTGCTGCAGGCCCTCGGTCTGTTCTGCGCCTTCGCCCGCCTGCGAACCGATCCCGCCCTGCGCACCTGACCCTGCTGCGCCCCCAGCCTGTGGAGAACTTCATGTCCATTGCCGCCCTTGGATCGCACCGCGCGACTGGTCGCTCCACCACCGAGCAGTTCCACGCCTTCGACGCCCACAACCCGCACGTCTACCGGGCCCTGGAACGCATGGTCGCTCGCCGACTGGCCGCCGGCGCAACCCGGATCAGCTTGAAGGACCTGTTCGAGGACCTGCGCCGCCAGCTCCCTCATGGGGTCGCCGGGCTGAACAACAGCTACACCGCCCTCTACGCCCGCCGCCTGATCAGCGAACACCCTCACTGGGCAGCGGCGTTCGAGCTGCGCCGCCGCCGTGCCGCCTGAGACACCCCTCTCTTCCCTCGTCTCGCCGTCCACCGATTCGGAGAACCCCTTCTTGTCCGCTCGTCCTCTCGTGCTCGTCGTTTCTCCCGGCGACGAGACCTACCGCGGTTACTGCCTGGAGCAGGTGGCCGCCGCGTACGACGTCGTCCTGCTCACCGGCACCGAGCCGTCGTGGGAGAAGCCGTTCATCGTCGACCACACCGTGGTCGATCTGAGCGACCCCGCAGCGCTGCTCGCCGGCGGCCGGGCGCTGGCCGAGCAGCATGACCTTGCCGGGGTGGTCACCTGGGACGAGTGGCACCTCGTCCCCACCGCCCGTCTCGCCCGTGCGCTCGGTCTGTCCTCGACGTCCGTCGAGGTGATGCGAGCCTGTCGCAACAAGGCCACCGCCCGGGCTCTGTTCGCCCGCCATGGCGTGCCCTCGGCCGCCTCAATAAGGGCGCGGACTCTGCTGGAGGCCAGCCTGGCGACGATGACCCTCGGCCTGCCGGCGGTCATCAAGCCCGCGGCCTTGGCGGGCAGCATCGGCGTGATCCGCGTCGATCGGCCCGAAGAACTGCCCGCCGCGTTCGCGTTCGCCTCGGCCGGTGCGAGCCGCAGTCGCGAGGACACCGGCGTCCTGGTCGAGGAGTACCTCGACGGGCCGGAATTCTCGGTCGAATGCGTCACTCACCGCGGAGCGACGACGGCGGTCGCCGTGACCCGCAAGCACCTGGGCCCCGCGCCGTACTTCGACGAGGCCGGGCACACCGTCGATGCCGCCGACCCGCTTCTGGCCCGGGTCGCCCCGGCCGCCGCTGCTGCGGTCAAGGCCCTGGGGATCACCGACGGTGTGCAGCACGTCGAGCTGCGTCTGGTGGACGGTCGGCCGCGGTTGATCGAGGTCAATGCCAGGATCGGCGGCGACATGATCGGCCACCTTGTCCGTCTGGCCACCGGCATCGACCTGCCCCGGGCCGCCGCCGACCTCGCTTGCGGCCGAGCGCCGGACCTCACCCCGACCCGCAGCGGGGCCGCGGGCATCCGCATGCTCTACCCGGATACCTCCGGCACCCTGACCGCCCGGCACATCAACCAGCCCTTCGCCGCCCACACCCCCTGGCTGCGCCAAGTGCAGTGGATCCGCGAGATCGGCGACGAGCTCGTCCTGTCGCCCGACGGCGACCTGTTCACCGCTCGGGCCGGGTTCTACATCGTCACCGGCCGCACCACCGCCGAGGTCACCGAGCGCCTCGACACCGCCGCCGACGAGATCACCGTCACCACGAGGGCAGACCGATGAACCCACAGCCCGATTCGCACCACGAGATCGACGGCGACGTCTACGTCTCCCCGCGCCACCTCGCCTCCACCACCGGAACCGGCGACCCCGCCCTCGCCCCGTTGCTCGACCTCGGCTGGGACCTGCGGTACGACGAGGACTCCAACGTGTACGTGAGCGCTCCCGACCGGCGCGTGCGCCTGGGCTACCTGCCCGAAGGCGAGGACGACGGGCTCTGGCGCATCAACGCCTACGAAGACTCCTTCGGACCGCCGGCGTGGGGCGTCTGCTTCAACGACCGCGTCCCCACCGAGTTTGTCCAGGCGTTCACCACCATCCTGGCCACGGCGTACGAGCAGGGGCCGGATGCATACCTTGCCCGGCCGGTCTCCGGCATCGACGAGCACGATCCCTTCCTCGCGGTCGTGCCGCTTCTGAAGCAGGGCTGGGAGATCGACCGTCCGCGCTGGGGCGTCTTCGCGGTCCAGGCCCCGGACGGGCTCGCCGGCATGGAGTTCACCACCGGCGACCTCGATCCGGAAACCGAACTGACCACGCGCGACGCGCGCTGGCAGCTGTGGGCGGGCAAGTCCATCGACCGGCCCGTCTGGTACGCCACGGCCAGCACCGACACCCCGGTCGCCCTGCTCACCGCCGTCACCGAGTGCGTCGCCGATCCGGCTCCCCTGCCCCGGTGGCGCGAGGTGACCTCCAGCTACATCAAGGGGATGGCCCAGCTCACCCCGATCCTCCCGCCGGGCCCGCCGGCTCCTACTCCGCTCGACGTGCAGCGGGCCGTCTCCTCCCGCCGTCCGGCTGCGCTGCCCGTGGCCAGCGTCCCGCGCTGGAGCACCACCAGCCGACCGGCCCTGCCCAGCCGCCGGTAGCACGCTCCTGACCCGACCGGAGATCCTCCTTGTCTCTGCAAGCCCCTGAGTTCTTCGCCGAACTCCGCCTCCCCTTTCACGACAGCACCGTCGTGGGCAACACCTACCTCGCCGTGCCGACTCCAGGCATGCACCTTCGGTTCCGAATCGACTTCACCCGCACCATCTACGCGGACACTTACGGCGGTCTACGCCTTGCGGTCGTCCACCCGGACCGCGGCGAGATCGATGCGGTCAGCCTCAGCTTCCTGGACCACGGCACCTTTCACCGCCGCGACGTGGCAAGCAACAGGCCCCTGAACAACTCCACTCACGGCACCTTCAACAAGTACCACCGCGCCGGTCAACCACCGTGGGAGGGAGCTGAGTTCACCGGGCTTCGCGACGCCATCGAGCAATACACCGCTGTCTGGTTCCCGGGGGCATGGGCGGCGACCGCGCCGAACAACGCCGCCAGCAGGAGCACGCACACGGCTCCCGCCCCGCCGACCGCGCGCGGCGGCGCTCGCACTCGCTGAGCCGCGCCATCCAACCCGGCAGTCCGTACTTTCGGGGCACCGACGGAATGTTCTGGTCAGCGCCGACGCAGAGACCTCAAAGATCGTTTCCCACGCTGAGAATGATCGTTTCCCGTCGCGCAGGCAGTCAGGCACAGGCTTGCGGGTCCCGCGCGTCGGGGGTGTCCGCGGACTGGGACAACCTTGGTCGGCTCGGGCGCCGCAGAGGTATGAAACTCCCCGGACGCCCCATACCTTTTCGAAGGGGGACGTCACCGACTCACTCGCCTGCGCGCGAGCGCGCTGCTCCTCACGGCCGCCGGGCTGATCGCCGTGTACGTCGTACCGCCCTGTGCTTCCTGATGGTGGCGTAAGCGTGCTGCTCGCCGTCGCCACCATGCCTGCCCACCATCGGGCATCGTCCGTCGGAGCGGGTGAAGGCTCCTTCAAGAGCCAGATCATCCCGAAGTCGGTTGCAAGCGGGAGCGGCGCCGGAGTGCCGGACGACGCTCAACGCCGCAGCTTCACCTTGCTGACCGCCGCCACGCCCAGGGCGGCGAGGGCGATCTGGAAGAGCCACTCGACCCAGTCGACACCGTCGGTGTCGGCGACGCCGAAGCCGGAGGCTATGGCCGTGCCGATGAACGCGGCGACGATGCCGATCAGGATCGTCCAGAGGACGCCGATGCGCTGGCGCCCGGGAACGGCGAGCCGGCCGAGGACTCCGATCACGATGCCGATGACGATCGCGCTGATGATGCCTGAGATCTCCATGATCGGTTCGCCACCCCTCAGTCGTTGATGACATGCGAGTGCCCGTTCGAAAAGGAATCAGTCCGTTGTGCACCCGGGCGACGCCCGCCTCGGCGTGCGGCGTGTCCAGGGCCTACGGCTTGCTGTCCTGCGGCGGCGTACCGCCCGTGCGCCCGGTCCGGTCGGGCGCGGGGGCCGACGGCCGTTCCGTGCCGGGTGCGGTCGCGCCGGTGCCCGGTACGGCGGTCTCACCCGGGATGATCCGTGGAGGTGTGTCTGCCGCCGCCTCGTTCTCCTCCTCCTTCTTCATGGCGCGGGCCTCGGCCTTGAGGATGCGGGCCGACTTGCCTGCGGAGCGGGCCAGCTCGGGGCCCTTCTTGGCGAGGATGACGGCTATGACCACGATGAGGATGACGGCGAGTTCGCTCAGTCCGAACATGGTGTCCTGCTCTCTCTTCTCCGGGACCCGGGCCTGGACGGCGCGAGCGTAGCGGCGGTGACGCTCAGAGGTGGGGCGTGATGGCCGGAAGCAGGTCCTGGAAGGTGCGGCCGGTGGCGGGTGCGCCGATGGCCTTCATCTGCCAGCTACCGCCGGAGCGGTGGACCTTCGCCATGATCTGGGCGGTGTGGCCGCCACCCCCGGTGAGCGTGTAGCGGGCCAGCTCGGCGCCGGTCGTCTCGTCGACCAGCCGGCAGAAGGCGTTCTGCACTTCGGCGAAGGTCTGGCCGGTGAAGGAATTGACGGTGAAGACGATCTGGTCGATATGGGCGGGCACGCGGGCCAGGTCGACCAGGACGGCCTCGTCGTCGCCTCCCGTGCCCGCGCCGCCGGTGAGGTTGTCGCCGGTGTGCCGGACCGAGCCGTCGTCGCTGACCAGGTGCTGGAAGAAGACGACGTCCGCGGCCTGCCCGGCGGCGAAGAGGACGGCGGAGGCGTCCAGATCGATGTCCCGCCCCCCGGTGAGCTTGGCGAGGAAGCCCTTGCGGGGTGCGGCCTGCCAGCCGAGGCCCATGCGGACGGACCTCAGGGCGGTGCCGTCGGACTTACTGAGGCTGATCTGCTGGCCCTTGCTCAGGTTGACCGACATGGGAGGGGTGCTCCTTCGGGTTGGTGGCGGTGCGGGAGTCATGGAAGTGGGCGGTGCGGACGCCCAGGGTCGGGGTGGGGCGGAGGGACGGATCCTCGCGGAGGCACCGCCGCAGGTGGGGCAGCATGCCCCGGTCCAGCAGGGCCCGCTGCCAGTTCTGCCGTGCCTGCTGCACGCGTGCCTCATGTGCGGTTCCGTCGCCGCCGCGTATCGCCGTTCTCAGCATCGCGGCGAAGGCGAGGAGGGCACTGGTGCCCGCGATCAGCGTCAGGGCCCATCCGGCGGTGACCAGTGAGCCGGGGAGCGTGCCTTCCGCCTCGGTCAGTTGGAGCAGGTAGCCGAGGACGAGCAGGACCGCGGCCGATGCGGCGGCGATGAGCGGGGTGAGCACCGCCAGGGCGGGCAGCAGGCTGCCGGCGGCAGGGGGCGGCTGCTGGTCGGGCTGTGCCGACGTACGCAGGGTGAGGTACGTGCCGTATTCCGCGCGTGCCGTGGCGGCGATCTCGTCAGCGTCCCCGAGTGCGCTCAGACGCAGGCGCGCCGTGTTCCGGCCGGTGGGATCGGCGTTCACAGCCGCATGGATGTCCGTGGTGGTGAGAGCCAGGTGCAGTACCGCTTCGAAGTCCGGCCTGTCCTCCGGGCGAAGGCGCAGTGGGTCGGCCACATGGTCTCCTGAGGGGTGGAAGGCGTCGGTGTCGCTCTCGGAGCGGTGCGGAGGCGGCGCCGGACCTGCCCCGGGGTGAGTCGGTCGGGCGCCGCCTCCACGGGATCTCAGACGCCCACGCCGAAGTCGGCGGCGATCCCGGCCAGGCCCGAGGCGTAGCCCTGCCCGACGGCACGGAACTTCCACTCGGCGCCGTTGCGGTAGAGCTCGCCGAAGACCATCGCGGTCTCGGTGGAGGCGTCCTCGGACAGGTCGTAGCGGGCGATCTCGGCGCCGCCGGCCTGGTTGACGATGCGGATGAAGGCGTTGCGGACCTGGCCGAAGCTCTGGCCGCGGTTCTCGGCGTCGTGGATGGACACCGGGAACACGATCCTGTCGACCTCGGCGGGTACGCCCGCGAGGTTCACCTTGACGACCTCGTCGTCACCCTCGCCTTCACCGGTGAGGTTGTCGCCGGTGTGCTCCACCGAGCCGTCGGGGCTCTTGAGGTTGTTGTAAAAGACGAAGTGCTGATCCGACAGAACCTTGCCCGACGTGTCGAGGAGCAGTGCGGAGGCGTCGAGGTCGTAGTCGGTGCCGGTGGTCGTACGGACGTCCCAGCCCAGACCGACCAGGACGGCGGTCAGGCCCGGTGCCTCCTTGCTGAGCGAGACGTTGCCGCCCTTGGACAGGGAAACTCCCACTGCGTACTCCTTCTCGGCAGGTGCGGTCGAGGCCCGCGGCACGGACCCGGACTCAAGAATCTACATCACTGTAGAGAAGGTGAAGGGGTGACGCGACCGTGCCTTGGGTCCGGTGCGGTCGTGCGATGTCCCGCCTCAGTCCCGTGAGTTGCCGAACAGCAGGCGATAAGCGATCAGCAGCACGAGTGCGCCCGCGATGGCCGAGCCCCAGGTCGCGGCGTCGAAGAAATCCCGCCGCACCGGCCGGTCGAGGAAATGCGCCGACAGCCAGCCGCCCAGGAAGGCGCCGGCGATGCCGATGACCGTCGTGCCGACGCAGCCGCCCGGATCGCGTCCGGGCAGGATGGCCTTGGCGATCGCTCCGGCGAGGAGTCCCAGCACCAGCCACGCGATGACACCCATGTCCCAACGCTCCTTTCCCGGTCCTTCTTGTCTGAGGGCATGCCGCGAGGCAGCGTAGCTTCTACAATTTTGTAGAGGGTGTGGCGGGTGACTGTCGAGGCTCTTCGGGCCGCGTGGTGGCCCTGGGGGCGTCTATACGATGTCCGCTTGGGAAACGGACGGCGGCGGAAGGGAGACAGGGCGTGACTGAGCAGCGGCAGCGCCCCCGGCGGCGGGGGCAGGGTGAGCTGGAGGCGCTGGTCCTGTCGGCGCTCAGGGAGGCGGACGGACCGGCGACGGCAGGCTGGGTGCAGGAGCGCCTGGGCGGAGACCTCGCCTATACGACCGTCATCACCATCCTGACCCGACTGCTGGCCAAGGGAGCGGTAACGCGGGAGCGCGCGGGCCGGTCCTTCGCCTGGACGTCCGCGTCGGACCAGGCGGGCCTGGCCGCCCACAAGATGCGCAGGGTGTTGGACTCGGAGGGCGACCGCGAGGCGGTGCTGGCCAGCTTCGTGACGGGCCTGGGCCCGGACGACGAGCGGCTGTTGCGTGAGCTGCTGGGTCAGTCGAGGAACGAAGGGGAAGACTGAAGCCTCATGGGGGTGTTCGTCTTTCTGCCGCTGGTGCTGCCTCTGACGGCGTGGCCGATCGCGCGCTTGGCCGAGCAGCATCTGCATCCACGGACCGCGACCCGGCTGCTGACCGGGGTGGCCGCGGTGATGGCGGCTTGCAGCACGCTGTGCCTCGGCCTGGTGATGGTGGTCGGCACCGCCCAGCTCCCCGGAAACCCGCTGCCGGACGGCTGGTCGGACCCCGAGGTGCGGGCGGCCGTCCCGTACGACGAGGTCGTCGGCAAGGCGGCGATCCCCGCGCTGGTCGTGGTGCTGGTGGCGTGCGGTCGGACCATGTGGCGGCACGGGCGGGTGCGCCGTCGGGCCCACCGTGCGCTGGCCGGGCTGCGGGAGACGAAGGTGGCCGTGCTCCCGGACGACGTCCCCTATGCCTACGCGTTGCCGGGAGGCGGTCGGCGGGATCGCGTGGTGGTGACCACGGCCATACTGGACTGCCTCGAACCGGCCGAGCGCCGGGCACTGTTCGCCCACGAGCGGGCCCATCTGGCCGCCCGCCACCACCGCTTCCTTCTCGCGGTCCAGCTGGCCGCGCGGGCCAATCCCTTCCTGCGTCCACTGCGGACGGCGGTGTCGTACACCGCGGAACGGTGGGCGGACGAGGAGGCGGCCCAGACGGTCGGCAGCCGCCGGGCCGTGGCGTGCGCGATCGGCAAGGCGGCCCTGGTGTCCCGGGGCACCCCGGTGGAGACCCTGGCCGGCTTGGCCGCGGCGGGACCGGTGCCGCGCCGGGTGGCGGCTCTGCTCGGACCCGCTCCGGCGGTGCGCAGCTGGCCGTCGCTGTTCACGTCGGTGGGTGTGGCGACGTGGGGCGCGGCGGTGGGGGCTGCCGTGTCGGCGATGTCGTCGGCGAACTCGGCCGTGACGATGGTCTTCATCCTGCACGCGGCCACGCCCCTTTGACCCGGGTCGGCCTCGATCCCGAAGACATCCGGTGAGAGGCGGGTGAGCGACCGTTTCCTGACCTGACGGGGCGTCGTGGGCTGTTCCTCTGGGCGGCGGCACCGAGGCGCCCCAGGCCGATGAAGCCCAATACGTTCAGAGTCTGCGGGTCAAGAAAGCCAGTCTCCGCCGTGTTTCTTGTTCGGGATGCGCATTCCCAGGCTGCTCAGTCCGCCGGCTGCCTATCCTTGTGGTCATGACTGCCCAGCTTCCGGAGCCCTCTCCGCGCCCCGGCTTATCAGGAGAGCTCCGCGCGTCTCACGACGATCGGGAAGCAGTGGTGGAGCAGCTGCGCGATGCGGCAGCCGAGGGGCGAATCGATCTCGATGAGCTGGATTCGCGCCTGGAGCAAGCGCTGACATCCAAGACCTACGCCGAGTTGGCCGTCCTGACCGCCGACTTGCCGAGGCTGAAATCCTCTGAGAGCCGGCCGCCGCTGGTCCTCAAGGGCGGCATGTACGGCGCGTCTCGAGGTCCCGGCCGCTGGGAGGTCCCCCGGCACGTGATCGCTCGGGCAGGCATGGGGGGCGTGAAGATTGACTTCACCCGGGTGGAGTGCCACCTCACGGAGGTCGCGGTGGAGGCGTACGGGGAGACGTCTGGCGTCACGATTGTCATCCCCGACAGCTGGGCCGCAGACACCAGCGGCATGGATCCCGGCGTCGGCGGCCTGAAGGACAAGACCACTCCCGACCGGCTTCCTGGAACTCCGCTGATCCGGCTCACCGGGTCCGGCGGCATGGCGGGAGTAGTCATCCGCCACCCCAACCGCCGGGAACGACGCAAGCTGCACAGCAACCCGGCGCAGGTCTAGAGCGCGTGCCGAGGCGTTGATCCCGTCGCGGCGACCGCCCCCACCCCGGCATCGGCGGCCACACCCCAGCCAGCCGCGTCACCAACCTGTCCGATCGGCACACCGTTGGCGTCCGCCGTGTCCATTCGGTGGCTGGCCGGCCGGACGGTGCCGGAGGCGTCGAGCGCGGCGGCGTAGGTGTCGGCCGCGCTCTCGGGCAGGTAGAGGGACAGGCGCAGCAGAACCCGCCCCTTGAGGTAGGCATGCTCGGCCTGGGCCGGTGAGCGGGAGGCGGGGGATCTGCAGGCGCTCGGCGCGGGTGCGAGGTAGCCGTCATGTGCCCCCAGGAGACCGTCGGGGTCCTCTTCGCGGTGGGCGTAGAGGCCCGCGTTCTCGACGGGGAGCCCTGCCCCCTCCACGAGGCGGAAGACGGTTTCGGCCTCGTCGGTGATGGTCGCGGTGCCCGGCTGCCGGTCCTGGTGGTGTCCGGCGCTGAACGGCAGCGGGATGGGTTCCTGGGGCAGGGCCGAGAGCACGATGCTGACCAGCATTCCGGCGCTGGCCAGGACCGCGGCCGTGCGCAGATGCCCCAGTGAGTTCCGCATCTCGGGTCGGCCGACGTCCGGCATCACTACTCCAGCTCTCACCGTTGGTGTGGCGGGCCGGCACCGAAAGGGCGCGCGGCCCGCCACACGGTCGGGTCGGTCAGAGGTCGAACTCGTGGGGCGGCAGGTCCAGGGCGTAGCACGCTTCGCGGACCACGGCCTGCTCGTCCTTGTCGAAGTCGCCGTCGGCGCCGCCGATGACGATGCCGATCTGGATGACGGCCCGTGCTTCGGCGGGCTTCTTCTTCGCCTTGGCGATCTCCTGCATGACACTCACCTTGCCGAAGTCGAAGTCGGCGGTGAGCTTGTTGAGATTCTCCTCGAAACGGCGGCGCAGGTCGTCGGCGTCGAAGTTCTGCAACACCTCGTTGGTGGCGATGAGCTGGGCCACGCGCTGCCGCTCGGAGGGGTCGACGGTGCCGTCTGCGGCGGCGACGAGGGCGCACATCGCCATGCTGGCGTCGCGGAAGGCGCCGCTCTTGAGGTCGTTCTTCTTCGCCATGAGCTGGGTCTGCATCGTCGATGCGGACTCCTTGAGGCGGTCCCACAGGGCCATGAGAACTCCGTACGTATCGGGAGGATGCCCGGACCGGGGTGCTCCGGACAGCGCTTCTTCTACAACACCGTAGAAGTTATCAGCAGGGGGCGGAGCAGTGCGCCTGCCCACCCCCTGCTTGCGCATCCTCTTACAGTCCGCCGGGGCCTGGTATCAGCCCTCGTCCTCCTCGTCGCCCTCGAAGAAGTCCCCGACCTCGTCCACGACTTCGGCTGCGACCATGCCGCCTACGACGCCGACCGCGAGCCCGGCGGCACCTGCGGCGACGACGGTGCCCATGCCAGGGCCGGAACGGTGGTGGTCGCCGTGGTGATGCTCGCCGTGCCCGTGGTGTCCGCCGTGCCCGTGCCCTCCGTACGGGTCACCGTGACCATAGGCACCGTGGGAGCCGTGCGATACCCGGTGCTCGACCAACTGACGGATCCAGCCGTCGACTTCCGTGTTCCAGTCGCGGGAGTCGTGATGGCCGACGGTGAAGCGGGTCAGCGCGTCGTGGCCGCCGGAGAAGAAGCCGCCGCGCTTGTCGGCCTCCAGGACGACCTCGATGCCACCCGGGTTGGCCAGGAAGGTCACCTCGATCTCGTTGACCTGGTTCGCGTACTGCGGCGCCGGGGTCAGTTCGATCTCCTGGTAGAAGGGCAGCTGCTGGCCGGTGCCGCCGATGCGCCCGTACTCCAGGTCGGCGGACTTGAAGCCGAAGCCGAGCTGGCCGAGGGCTTCCAGGATCGCCTCCTGCGCGGGCAGCGGGGCGATGTTGAGCTGGTCCAGGTCGCCCTTGTCCTTGGCGCTGGCCACCGCCAGCTCGGTGCGCACGCCGAGGACGATGCCGAGGGCTTGCCCGTACAGCTCGGTGATCGGCGTCTCCCACGGCAGTGTCACCGTGAACGGGACGCTGTGTTGCTGACCCGCGCCCAGCCGGAAGCCGCCGCCGACGGTGAACCGCTCGAAGGCGACGACGCCCTCACTCTCGCCCTCGCTGTGCTCGGCCTCGACCCGGGCCACGAGTTCCAGGGTGATGTGCTCGATGTCGAAGTCGGCGTCTCCGCCCTTGAGATGGACCTGGCCGGTCAGCGCGCCGCCGGGGCGGGCGGCTCCCGGGTCGAGAACCGTGTCGACGGTGGGTCCGCCCACGCCGAGTGATCCGAGCAGTCGTTTGAACACCATGGTGGCGTCCACTCCTTATACGTGCGTGTGTCTCGTTCAGGTGCGGTGCCGCGCGCCGGGGCGGGCGCACGGCACCACGGCTGTGCGCGGGGCGGGCTACTTGGCCGCGTCCAGCGCGGCGAGGGCCTGCGCCCAGCGGACGTACTTCAACTCGGCCAGGTCGGCTACGGTCTTGACCCCGAACGCCTCCTGCAGCAGTTCGCCGTCGCGGTCGGAGACCCCCTTGAGAGCGCCCACGGGGGCGGCCAGGATCTCGGGCAGGGGCTTGTCCGCCCACGCCCTGTCCAGCACCTTGTCCAGGTCGATCGAAGCCATGCGTGTCCTCTTCCGCGTGCATGAGGCCCCGCCCTGCCGCGGGCCTTCTACAGACGAGTAGAAGCATAGGACTGTTGCAGGCCGGGCGGGGCGGGGATCGCGCGGGCACGCCGGGAAAGGCCGAAAACGGGCCCTCGCACTACTCCGGGGGCGTGTCCGAAGCGTGCTGGTGCGCCCCTGCCGAGGTGTTCGCGAGGCGCTGCCACCCGCGGCCCGTGCTGCTCAGCCGCCGACGGCTGTTTCCGGTGGTTGCGCGCCGTGGGGAGGTGGCACGCGATGCCCTGCGACGCGGATGCCCCAGTGATCGTTCGATCAGGGCACGAGGGGCCGGATAACTCAGCCGCAGGACGCCCGGTTCTCTGGCGGTGATCCGAGATCGGCGTGAAGCTGAAGGTGGGGGTCTGGCGTCCGAGGTCTGGGAGGCACGGTGGCCGGTCGGGTGGTTGTGGGTGTGGACGGGTCGGCCTCGGGTCTGGCGGCTGTCGAGGTGGCTGCGCGCGAGGCGCGGCTGCGAGACGCGGAACTGCGGGTGGTGCATGCCTTCCTGTGGCCCGCGATGCATCCACCACCGGGCCCGTTCCCGCTGGGCCCGCCTGCGGGCGGTGTCCGGAACACGGTCGAGCGTCTGGTGGCCGAGGCGGTGAAGCGTGCCAAGACCACGGAGGCGGAGATTCAGGTCTCGCATGCCGTGGTGACGGGTGAGCCGCTGAAAGTGCTGGAGGCGCAGTCGCGTGCCGCCGAGCTGGTGGTGGTCGGGTCCCGGGGGGTGGGCGGGTTCGCCGGGCTCCTGGCGGGCTCGACGGCGGTGCATCTGGCGGTGCACGGCCGGTGTCCGGTGCTCGTGGTGCGAGAGGAACTGCGTGCCGACGGCCCGGTCGTGGTGGGCGTCGACGGCTCCGCGGCGGGAGAGAAAGCGGTGGACTTCGCCTTCACCGAGGCCGCGCTGCACGGGACCGGTCTGATGGCCGTGCACGCCTGGACCATGGGCAGCGCGCCGAGGCCCGCCGCGCGGGACGCGTCGGTGCGGTACACGAACCGGTCGGCCGATCTCGCGCAGGGCGAGGAACGTCTGCTGGCCGAGGCGCTGGCCGGCCATCGGGAGCGGTACCCAGATGTGACCGTGCGGCAGGAGGTGGTGCACGGCGGGACGCGCGAGGCGTTGATCGAGGCGAGCCGTTCCGCCCGGCTGATGGTGGTCGGCGCCCGGGGACGTGGCGGCTTCGCCGGACTGCTGCTGGGATCGGTCAGCCAGGCCCTGCTCCATCACGCGCACTGTCCGGTCGCGGTGGTGCGGGGCGCGGAGGGGCATCACTGACGCACGGCGGGCTCCGGCCCATGAGACGCGGGAGGTCCTTGCGCGGGCCGGGCGGCTACGGGGCGGGTGGGCGCGAATCGGGTGAGGACGGGACCGCAGACGGCGAGGAGCATGACGTAGCTGGTGACAAGGGCCCCGAGGCGCTGATCCGCCGTACCGGCGAGGCCGATGATGACGACGGAGAACTCGCCGCGGGCGATGAGGGCAGTCCCGGCCCGCAGCCGCCCCCGCCGGCCGGCGCCCTCGCGGGCCGCGGCATACCAGCCGGCGGCCACCTTGGTCGCGGCGCCGACCACGGCCAGCGCCGCGGCGGCAGGCAGCATCGGCAGCAGGTCGCCGGGGTCGACGGACATCCCCAGGGCCAGGAAGAAGACGGCTGCGAACAGATCGCGCAATGGAGCCAGGACACCTCGCGCCCGGTCGGCGGCCTCGCCCGTCAGGGACAGTCCGATGAGGAAGGCTCCGACAGCGGCGGAGACATGGATGAGCTCGGCCAGGGCCGCCACGATCAAGGTGATGCCGAGGATCCGCAGCAGCAGCTGCTCGGGGTCGGGATGGGACATGACCCGGCCGACGTGGTGGCCCCAGCGGTAGGAGCCGGTGATCGCCCCGGCGACGGCCGCGGAGGCCACCAGGACGGCGAGCAGCGCCTGCCACCAGGTGCCTCCGGCGGCCATGACGGCGAGCAGGGGGAGGAATCCGGCCATGGCGAAGTCCTCCACCACCAGCACGGACAGCACCGCCGGGGTCTCCCGGTTGCCGAGTCGGCGCAGGTCGCCGAGCAGGCGGGCGACGATCCCCGAGGAAGAGACGTAGGTGGCGCCGGCCAGCGCCATGGTCCCCACGGCGTCCAGACCGAGCAGCCATCCCGCCACCGCGCCGGGCGCCGCGTTGAGTACCAAGTCCACGGCGGCAGAGGGGCGGTGGCGACGAAGGCTCGCGGTGAACTCCCGGACGGTGAATCCAGGCCGAGGATCAGCAACAGCAGGATCACACCGATCGACGCACCGGTGTCGACGAACTCCCGGGCGGCCGGAACGGGCGCGAGCCCGCCCTCGCCCAGGGCCAGCCCGGCCACCAGGTACAACGGCACGGGCGAGAGGGCGAAGCGCCGGGCAAGAGCGCCGAGCACGCTGAGCGCGGCAAGGATGATCCCCAGCTCCAGCAGCAGGGCCGTCGGCGTGTGCAACGGTCAGCCTTCGACGATGCGCTGGACGCCCGCGATGCCCTCGCGGGTGCCGACGACCACCAGGACGTCCCCGGCCCGCAAGGGCTGGGCTGGCCCGGGCGAGGCGATGACCTCCTCGCCGCGCACGACGGCCACGATCGAGGCACCCGTGCGGGTCCGGGCCCGGGTGTCGCCCAAAGCACGGCTGGCGTACGGGCTGCCGGGGCCGATCTGGATCTGCCCCGCGCTCAGGCCCGGCACCTCCCGGGTCAGGTCGGCGAACCGCTCGGCGATGCGCGGGGCGCCCAGGATCTCCGCGACAGTGTCGGCTTCCTCACTGGTGAACCGGAGCACCGGCCGGGCTTCGTCGGGATCCTCCCCCTCGTACACCATCAGCTCGAAGTCCCCGGACCGTCGGGCGACGATCGCGACGCGGTCGCCGTCGCGGTTGACGAACTCATAGCGCAGGCCCACTCCGGGCAGCAGGACTTCGTTGACGTCCACCCGCATCATCCCCATCAGCTGTGCATCAGGCCTCGGCCCGGAGCAGCGGTCCGGGCCGCTGCCATGGATCTTCGGCACACACCGCTCGCCACTCGAGCCGCAGCACCTTCGGTGGCGTGGCCACGCCCTGGTTCGGTACAGGAGACGGCCAGTGTGATGACCCGGAAGCGGACGTCGGCAGGGCCGATCAGTCCTCGAAGGGCAGCCAGGTGGACCTCTTGCTCGCCCAGACCCGCTGCTTTGCGAGTCCTTTACAGTTGGTGTAGAGGCAGGCGATCCTGTTTCCACCCACTGTCCACGTGTGATACGAGAAGGAGCGACGTTCCCCCGATGGGTGAGCCTCCCAGTACCAGCCGTGCCTTGGCCCGCCGGACTCTCGCGATCGAGGGAGCGGGGGTGGCACGGTGACCGAGGTCCTGCTGCTCCTGCTGGCCCTCCTGCTCACGCTGGCCTGCGCGGTGTTCGTCGCCGCAGAGTTCTCCCTGACCACCGTCGAGCGCGCCGACCTGGAGCGTGCCGCCGAGGCCGGCGAGCGCGGCGCGGACGGTGCGCTGAAGGCCGTACGACGTCTCACGCTGCAGCTGTCCGGCGCCCAGCTGGGTATCACCGTCACCTCGCTGGTGATCGGCATGCTCGCCGAGCCGTCCCTCGCGGCGCTGCTGCGCGGTCCACTGCGGGCGATCGGCCTGGGCGCTGCCGCCTCGTCGGTGGCGACCGTGCTGGGCGTGGTCATCTCCACCGTCGTGCTGATGGTGGTCGGCGAACTGGTGCCGAAGAACTGGGCGATCTCGCGTCCGCTGGCGGTCGCGAAGGTGGTCGCCGGTCCGCAGCGCGCTTTCACGGCCGCCTTCGGCCCGTTCATCGGGCACCTCAACGGCACCGCGAACCGCTTCGTACGCCGCTTCGGTCTTGAGCCTGCAGAAGAGCTGGCCTCGGCCCGTACCGCCGAGGAGCTGGGCGCGCTGGCCCGGCACTCGGCCGCCGAGGGGGCCCTGGAAGCGGACTCCGCGGAACTGTTCGTACGGACCCTGCACCTGAGCGAGCTGACGGCGGAGAACGTGATGACGCCGAGGGTCGACGTCAAGGCCCTGGAGGTCCACGCGACGGCCGCAGACGCGGCCAACCTCTCCCACGCGACCGGGCTGTCCCGCTTTCCCGTCTACCGCGACAGCCTGGACGAGGTGGTCGGCACCGTCCACATCCGGGACGTGCTCGCCCTAGAGCCGGAGAAGCGGGCCGCCACCCTGGTCACGGAGCTGACCGCGGAGCCCTTGCTGGTGCCCGACAGCCTCACCGCGGACCGGCTCCTGGAGCGGATGCGCGCGCACCGCACCATGGCCGTGGTCATCGACGAGTACGGCGGCACAGCGGGCGTGGCGACCGTGGAGGACATCGTCGAGGAGGTCGTCGGCGAGGTCCGTGACGAGCACGATCCCTTCGAGGCACCCGATCTGATCCCCGCCCCGGCGACCCGGGACGGACGCGCGGTGTGGGAGGCGGACGGAAGCGTCCGCATCGACCAGCTCACGGACCTGGGACTCACCGCGCCGGAAGGACCGTACGAGACGGTCGCCGGCCTCGTCGCCACCCGTCTGGCCCGCATCCCGGGCAAGGGTGACGTCGTGCACCTCGACGGCTGGCAGCTCGAGGTGCTGGAGGTCGAGCACCACCGCGCCGACCGGATACGCATCACCGAGTCGGCCGCCGCATTGCCCGCCCAGCTCATGGAGGAGGCCCGATGACGGCGCTGCAACTGGCCATCGGCGCCCTGACCCTGCTGACCAACGCGTTCTTCGTCGGAGCCGAGTTCGCCCTGATCTCCGTGCGCCGCAGCCAGATCGAACCGCGCGCCCAGGCGGGCAACAAGCGGGCCCGGATGACGCTGTGGGCGCTGGAGCACCTCTCCGCGATGATGGCCACGGCCCAGCTCGGCATCACTGTCTCCTCGCTGGTGCTGGGCGCGGTCGCCGAGCCCGCCATCGCGCACCTGATGGAGCCCGGCTTCGAGGCGGTGCACCTCCCGCACGCCCTGGTGCACCCGGTCGCCTTCGTCATCGCGCTCACCCTCGCCACCTATCTGCACATGCTGATCGGCGAGATGGTGCCGAAGAACATCGCGCTGGCCGCCCCCGTGCCCAGCGCGCTACTGCTGGGCCCGCCCCTGGTGGCGCTCACCCGGGCACTGCGGCCGTTCGTGTTCGGGATCAACGCCTTCGCCAACGTCCTGCTCAAGCTGCTGCGCGTGGAGCCGAAGGACGAGGTCGAGTCGGTCTTCACCGACGACCAGCTCGCCCGTATGGTCGTCGACTCCAGTGAGGCCGGGCTGCTCAGCCCGGCCGATGGTGAGCGGCTGCGGGACGCGTTGGAGCTGGGCACCCGGCCGGTGGGCGAGATCGCGGTCCCGGCGCAGCGGATGCGCACCGTCGACGACACGGTCACCCCTGCCCGGCTGGAACGGCTGGCGGCCGAGGCGGGCTTCTCCCGCTTCCCGGTCACCGGCCCGGACGGCACGGTCCTGGGCTACCTGCACATCAAGGACACCCTCGGCCTGACCGACCGCGACCGGCCCTTCCCGCGCACCGCGCTGCACAAGGTCACCCGCGTGCGCATCGACACCCCGCTGGACGACACCCTCACCGCCCTGCGCGCCGAGGGCAGCCATCTGGCCGCCGTCGTTGGGGAGGGCGGCAAGGTCATCGGCTTCGTGACCATGGAGGACGTGCTGTCCGAGCTGGTCGGACCGGCGGCGTCGGCCACCGCGTGACCGCCGGGCCGCCTCGTGAGCGCCCCCCGCATGCGGCGGCTCGGTTCATGTGTGCCCAACTGGCGTGGTCGGAGCGGTCGCACAGAGATGTTGGTTAGGGTGCTCACGATGTTCTGTGCTCACACCACAGCCGTATCCGCTGTAAGACGAGGAGCCGAGGGCCCGGGTTGCTTCGGGAGGGCCGATGAGTGACACCCTGCGCTCGGTTCCCCTGGCCGCTGAGGAACAGCGGGAGCAGTCACAGTTCGGCCACGTGAGACAGGGCGAGACTGTTGCTCCGACAGCGGCGCCGAATTCGGTCCAGCAGCGGGACGCGTTCTTCGACAACGCGAAGTACCTGGCGATCGTGCTGGTGGCGGCAGGGCACGCGTGGGAGCCGCTGCGGGAAGGCAGTCGGGCCGTCACCGCGCTGTACACGCTCGTCTACGCCTTCCACATGCCGGCGTTCATCGTCATTGCCGGCTACTTCTCGCGCACTTTTGACGCGGGCCCCGGGCGGATCAAACGGCTGGTGACCGGGGTCGCCGTTCCGTATGTCGTCTTCGAGGTGGCCTACACCTTCTACACCCGGTGGACGGACCAGGAGCCCGACCGTCCGATCAGCCTGCTGGACCCCCTGTACCTGACATGGTTCCTGGCGGCGCTGTTCATCTGGCGGCTGACCACCTCGGTCTGGAAGAGCGTGCGCCGGCCGCTGCCGCTCGCGCTCGCCCTCGCGATGCTGGCGACCCTCTCGCCGTCCATCGGCAATGACCTCGATCTGCAGCGCACACTGCAGTTTCTGCCGTACTTCGTGCTGGGTCTGTTGCTGAGGCCGGAGCACTTCCGGCTGGTGCGCCGCCGTGAGGTGCGCCTCCTGGCTCTGCCGGTCTTCGCCTGCGCGCTCGCGATGGCCTACTGGGCCGTGCCACGGATGAACTACGCGTGGTTCTTCCACAGCAACAGCGCCGAGGAACTCGCCGCACCCGACTGGCACGGGCCGGTCATGACGCTGACCACCTTCGGCTGCTCGCTGGTTCTGGTCGCCTGTTTCCTTGCATGGGTGCCCGGGCGCCGGACGTGGTTCACGGTGCTGGGGGCGGGCACGCTGTACGGCTACCTGCTGCACGGCTTCTTCGCGCAAGGGGCGAAGTTCTGGGGCTGGTACGACCCCGCCTGGGTTCACCAGCCCATCGGCGTTCTGACCGCGACCCTCGTTGCCGCTGCGATCGTGACCGTGCTGTGCACTCTTCCCGTCCGGCGGGTCTTCCGCTGTGTGACGGAGCCGAGGATGGAGTGGGCCTTCCGGCGGTTCAGGTGACGGGCAGTCCTGTCGGCGCCGTGCTTGGGCAGGCGCCGGGAACATGATTCCGGCCAGGATCGTTGTCCGGATGCACCCCCAGACAAAAGGAGCAACCCCTTGTCCGCCAGATCGACGGACCCCTCGGGGCACAGTCCCCGACCATCCCGCCAGGCATTCCCTGAGCACGGCACGCGGCGGGATGGTGTTCGATGAGTGCCGCGAACGCCCTTCTGGGGCTGCTGGCCGTCTTCGTTCTGACCGCCGGTACCGGATACTTCGTCGCCCAGGAGTTCGCCTACGTCTCCGCCGACCGCCTCGCCCTTACCCGCGAGGCCGAGGCCGGTAACCGGAAGGCCGCCCGTGCCCTGAAGGTGCTGGAGCGGCTGTCGTTCATGCTGTCGGGCGCACAGCTCGGCATCACCGTCACCGGGCTGGTCGTCGGGTTCATCGCCGAGCCGTCGGTGTCCGCGCTGCTCAGGCCGGTGCTGTCGGGTGTGGGCATCCCTGACGCGGCCGTCAGCGGAATCTCGGTCGTGCTGGCCTTCGTGCTGGCCACGGTCGTGCAGATGGTGCTGGGTGAGCTGGCCCCGAAGAACCTCGCCATCGCCGTGCCGGAGCGGCTGGCGAAGGCACTGGCGGCCTCCACGCTGGCGTACCTGAAGGTCGTCGGCCCCTTGGTGCACGTCTTCGACAGCGCGGCGAACAAGCTGCTGCGCAAGGTCGGCATCGAGCCGGTGGAGGAGCTGCACCACGGCGCCACGCTGGAGGAGCTGGGCCATCTGATCGGCGAGTCCCACGAACAGGGCGCGCTGCCGAAGGACACCGCCGCCCTGCTCGACCACGCCCTGGAGTTCTCCGAGCGGACGCTGGACGAGGTGATGGTGCCGCGCGTGGACGCTGTCTTCGTCCGCAAGGACGCCACCGCCGCCGAAGCGGTCGACCTGATTGCCAAGCACGGCCATTCCAACTACCCGGTGCTGGGCGACCACCCCGACGACATCAATGGCGTCCTCGGCGTAGCCGAGCTGATGCACCTGCCGGCCGACCGCCTCGCGGGCACCACGGCAGGCACGCTCGCCCGGCGGTCACTACTTCTTCCGAGCACCCTGCCGCTGCCCGATGCCGTGACGCAGATGCGGGAGCGAGACGACGAGTTCGCGGTCGTCCTGGACGAGCACGGCGGCGTGGCGGGCATCGTCACGTACGAGGACATCGCCGAGGAGCTGGTCGGCGACATCGCGGACGAGTCCGACACCGTCACTGAGATCGCCGTCGCGGACGGCGACGGCTGGCTGGTGGACGCCGGACGCCGGCTTGACGAGGTGGCCGAGGCCATCGGCATCGAGCTGCCCGAGGAGGAGGACTACGACACGGTGGCCGGCCTGATCGTCGACCGGCTGGGCCGCTTCCCGACCATCGGGGACCGGCTCACCCTGGAGCTGCCTGAGGGCGGCATCGCGGTGATCGACGTACGGACCCTCGACCGGCACGTGCCTGAGCGCGTGCGGATCGAGCGACCGGCGCCGGAGACGGAGGAGCTGGCATGAGTTTCCCGATGGCGCTCTTCGTCACCGTGCTGCTGCTGATCGGCAGCGGGTTCTTCGTGGCGGCCGAGTTCGCGCTGGTCGCCGCCAAACGGCACCGCATGGAGAAGGCGGCGGCCAAGGGGCGGCGCGGCGCCGGGGCGGCCCTGGCAGGTATGCGCGAGCTGTCGCTGATGCTGGCCGGTGCCCAGCTGGGCATCACCGTGTGCACGCTGGGCCTGGGCTCGGTGTCCAAGCCGGCGATCTCCCACGAGCTCGACCCGCTGCTGCACAAGCTGGGGCTGCCCAGCGCGCTCAGCTACGGGATCGCGTTCGCCGTCGCCATGATCGTGGTGGTGTTCCTCCACATGGTCGTGGGTGAGATGGCCCCCAAGTCGTGGGCCATCGCCCACCCAGAACGCAGCGCGATGCTGCTCTCCCCGCCCTTCCGGGCCGTGGTGAAGGCAGTACGCCCACTGATCCGGGTGCTCAACGCGATCAGCAACGCACTGGTACGGCTCTGCAGGGTCAGCCCGCGCGACCAATTGGCCTCCGTCCACAACCGGGAGCAGCTCACCCACCTGGTGGCCGAGTCCGAGCGGCTCGGCCTGATCAGCGAGACGGACTCGGAGCTGCTGACTCGTTCGCTGACCGAGCCGGAGACCCCGGTGCGGGAACTGCAGGTGCCCGCCGCCGAGATCACCTCGGTCGACGGCGCCGCCGGTCTCGACGAGATCCTGCGTCTCACCGCGGCCCGTGACCGCACCCGGCTCCTGGTCCGCGAGCACGACACCGTCCTCGGCTCCGTGCACGCCCGTGACGCCGTGGTGGCCCGCGCCCAAGGGCGGACGACCAGCGCCCGTGCTCTGGCCCGTCCGGTGCCCGAGCTGACCGAGGACGCCACCGTCGCCGACGCGATCGACCTGCTGCGCCGGCGGCGCGCCTCGATCGCCGTGGTCCGCGACGCCTCCGGCAGGCTCACCGGCATGGTGAGCCTGGACGACCTGCTGGCGCGTTTCCTGCAGCCTCAGGCGGCGTGACCGTAAATCCCGAGCGCGAGTTCCCCGGTTTCCCCGGGGCGCTCGCGCATTGGTAACTACAGTGCTGTAGAAGTCTCTTCTGGAGCTTGATCGCCCGCCGGGCAGCCGCGCCCGGTGGGACCGGCCGGGACGGCCGTCGCAGGTACGGAAGAGAAAAGGCAGCAGGATGCCGCAGCACCCAGACCAAGTGGCCGAGATCATGGCTCCGCCCGGGCGTCAGCGACTTGCGCTGTATTGCCGCGGTGTCACCGAGACCCGCTGGTTCGCCCTCACCGTCTTCGCCGTGATCCTCGCCAACGCCGCGCTGCTGGGCCTGGAGACCTACTCCGGTCTCGTCGCGGAGTGGCACGGCTGGTTACGGCTCGCCGAGCACGCTTGTCTGGCCGCCTTCACCGTCGAGATCCTGCTGCGCATGGCCGCGCACGCCGACCGTCCCCGGGACTTCTGGAAGGACCCGTGGAACGTCTTCGACCTCGCGGTGATTCTCTGCACCTTCCTGCCTGTCGTCCGCGAGAACACCACCGTGCTCCGGCTGCTCAGGCTGGCCAGGGTCCTGCGGACCGCCCGCTTCCTGCCCCAGTTGCGCATCGTGCTCGTCGCAGTCGCCCGAAGCCTGCCCGGCACCCTGAGCTTCCTGCTCGTCGGCGCCCTGCTGCTGTACCTGTACGCCATGGTCGGCTGGGTCTTCTTCGGGCGCCACGACCCCGAGCACTACGGCTCCATCGGCCGGGCCGTTCTTACCCTCTTCCTGCTGATGACCCTGGACGGCATCGGCGACGCCGTCCGGGCCGGCCTGGAGATCTCCCGCTGGAGCCTCCTCTACTACGCCTCGTACGTCCTGCTCGCCGCCTTCGTCCTCGTCAACGTCCTCATCGGCGTCGTCATCACCTCCCTCGACGAGGCCCGTGACATGGACGAGGAGCGGGAACCGCCGCGAGCACGACGCCCGACACCGGAACCACAGGACCAACAACTCCTGCTCCGACGCATTGATGCGGCCCGCCGCGCCTTGGACGATCTGGAGCGGGAGCTCGCCCGGCCAGCCGAGGCCGTGCCCCTTCGAGTGAGGGAATCCGAGGAAACGGAACAGCCCAGGCCGAGGGCGGAGGGGCGGACGTGATGCCCAATACTCCAGCCGTAGATCGTGATCTCGATGGTGAGGGGCGTCGAGGTGGCAGGTGTCCAGCGTGGATCATCTCGCCCGAGATCGACCGTGCCGTCGAGGGCGTCGGCTCCTTCTCCGTCTACCCGAGTTCACCGCGACGGAGGGCGTCCCCTATCTCGCTGAGCTTCGCGGTCGTTGCCGGGGTCCGCTCCTGTGCTTGTTCAGCGAGTCGGAGGGCATCGTCGATCTCGCTGAGCTTCCCGGAGGACAGGACGGCCGCCCGCTCTATCAGGTCGTCCCGGGACACGGTGGTCAGCCACGTGCACGGGGTGAAGCCTGGACACGGGAACGCGAGCCGCAGCACGCCATCGAGCGGCAGCCCTTCACCGGCGCCGACCGTCACTTCGATGCCCAGACCGCTGATGTCGAGGCCCGCCGGAGCGACGACCTGCATCACCTGGAACCCGGACGCGTCGTCTCCTGACAGCAGTACGACCAACCTCCGCTCATGCCCCCTGGAGCGCAATGCCGGACACTCCTGTATAGGGCTGGCGTATTCCGCGCGGGCCATGATGAGGGTGTTCGGCGTGCTTGAGGTCCCGCTCTGGCTGTGGGGGGCGTTCGCCGCGACGGTGGTCGTGTCGCTGGCGGTGGACCTGCTGTCCCACCGCACCGCGCACATCATCGGCTTCAAGGAGGCCGCCGCCTGGAGCGGCCTGTGGGTGAGCCTCGCCCTGATCTTCGGCGCGGTCGTCTTCCTCGTCCTCGGCACCACGGCGGGCACCGAGTACACGACCGCGTGGCTGCTGGAGAAGAGCCTGTCGGTCGACAACCTCTTCGTCTTCGCCGTGATCTTCGCCTACTTCAAGGTGCCCCGCGCCTACCAGCACCGCGTGCTGTTCTTCGGCGTCATCGGCGCGCTCGTCTTCCGCGGGATCTTCCTCTCCCTCGGCGTGGCCGTGGTCAGCCGCTTCACCGCGGTGCTGTTCGCCTTCGCGGCGGTCCTCTTCTACAGCACCTACAAGCTCCTCAAGGACGAGCAGGAGAGCTTCGACCCGGGTAAGAGCTTCGCCGTACGGATGCTCCGCAAGCTCATCCCGGTCGCGACGACTACGCAGGGGCGAAATTCTTCGTCAAGGAAGCCGGCATACGGATGGCGACCCCGCTGCTCGCGGTGGTCGCCGCGATAGAGGCCGCCGACCTGATCTTCGCGGTTGACAGTGTCCCGGCCGTCCTCGCGGTCAGCACGACGCGAACGCGCAGCGGGGAGCACGCTGTCGAGCCGACCCGGCAGCATCTTCTGCGGCGCATGCAGTCGACGACCCGCTCGTTCACGGTCGGCGAGGGCAAGGGGTACCTGACCGTCGCATGCACCGAGGACGGGGCCCCCGCCGAAGTGCTGATCCGAATGGCCAAGCAGGGCTCCACGCTCGCGGGCATGATGGACGCCTTCTCCTCGACCATCACCCAGGGCCTCCGGCATGGGGTTCCGCTCAGGGCGTTCGTCACCGACTACGTCGGAATGCGCTTCGAGCCCGCCGGCCTCACCAACGACCCAGAGGTCAAGCAGGCCAGTTCCGTCATGGACTACGTCGGCCGCCGCCTGGCCCTCGACTACCTGCCCTATGACCTCCGGGTGGAACTCAACGTCCTGACCACCGAAGAGCGGGCCACCAAGGAAGCCATCGACGGAGTCGGCGACGCCGTGTGGACCGACCTGGTGGGCCTGTCCATGTCCGCTCCTCTGGTGGCACGACCACGCCGTAGCTGACCCCTCAGCCTGGCCCGAATGCGGTCGTGGAACGGACGGACAGCGGACCAGGTCACCTGAGACCACAATCGAATCGGGCCAGACCACTTGAGGCGGAAGTCAGATCATTCGAGACGGGACAGCACTCGTCCCGAGGCGGTAATCCAGCAGTTCGCGTCCGTTGTCAGCGAAGCCAGCCGCTTTGCCATCCAACCCAGTCGTCGCGGTATGCGCCAATGAAGACCCGTAACACGGTTGATCCCTCGGTGTCCCTGCAAGGACACCGAGGCCATGCCGACGCGCGTGAGCTGCGCACTCTCAGATGGGAGAGTTGTTCATATGAAAGAGGTGCGCTGCGAGCGATGCGACAACATCATCGGCCTGGGGTGCCCCTGCCCTCCTGATGGCAGCGTGCCCAAGGCGTACCCGGAGACAGGACGTGTTCGGCAGGAGTGGCGGCGGTTCCCCGGCAACGCCATCTTGATCAAACAGAGTGGTAAGGCGCACGTTCCGGGCGCCTGCGATCACATGACAGAAGACGAGGTGCGGCCCCCGAAGTGGGGTTGGATTCTCGATCCGTCCCCCGGGGATTGGGACCGTATCAGCGAAGGCAGTCCAGCCGTTGCCACTGGCGGGAACGCGCAGCTGCGGGCGACGAGCCGGTGCATGACGTGCATGGGCACTCTCGGCAGCTGATGATCTGCGGGGCTTGCTGTGCTGTGGGGTAGCTGACCAGAGGGCCGATGGCTTGCCGTCGGCCCTCCTTCGTTTCGTGGTTCTGGGCACGCCGGATGCGGCGCGACTCAGTTCGACAGCAAAACGACTGGGTTCGTGCAGGATCTCGCAGCTCGTGTGATGCAGCGCATCGTGCCCTGCGGTTTCGCCCGAGTCTCGCGCCGTGTCCCGGCCCGCCAGTCTCAGGGTCGTTTCGGAATCCTCGGACCGGCGCTCGCCTGAGCGACGATCTACCCGCGCCCTGACCGGCGGCCAGGCTCAAGTGCTGCCATCGAGATGCGAGCGAGCCGCTTGAACGAAGTCTGTTCGCACTTCGTGGAAACGCTGCCACCGCCCGTGGGGGTAGCGCTCCACAGCCTCGCTTAGCGACAGCTGGTGTGCGTACGTGAAAACGAGGGCCGTGGTGTCAGAGGCAGATAGCAAGTCCAAGGCGAGGATCTGGAGGCCGAGGCGCTGTCCGTACTCCGTGCTGCCCGGGTTGTCGGATTCCATTCCCCGCAGCTCGCGTAGAGAACTGAGAGCCGCCGCGATCGGCCGATGCTGATCGGAGGAAACTTCGCGCTGCTCACGCTGCCCGGCTTCTTCGAGTACTCCCATCGCTCGTGCGGCGGTAAGTGCCTGCTCCAGCTCGAAGATCGTCTGGACCATGGCGCCCTGCAAGGCGTAGCCCTTAGAGACGATCTGCTCAGGTCCTTCGAGCTCGATCTTGCGATATGCGTCGGTTGCGCCCACAGACCGAGAATGAGCCACTTCGAGTCCCAGCTCGGCCTCCGGCAAATCTTCGTCAGCGAGATGTCCTGCTACCTCTCCCGCAGCCAGCCTGAACTCATCCACGGCGCCGAGATATTCGACCCAGACGTCGCGCCTTACGGTCCGACGCCACTGTGCATTTTGGTCTCGTCCCTGAGTCTTGACCGTTTTGATGGCTGCGTTCGCCTGCTCCTGCATGCCGCGTGCCTGCCAGCGGGCCCCAAACAGGCCAAGCGCCACGCCTGCCACCGCGATCAGCGCCGCGAGTACGGCAGCTGTCCCCTCATCCATCCCGGCATTGTTTCACGCCGAAGATCACGCTAAAGGGGAACCCGGCCGCGCCGACTGGCGGCTGCGAATGCGACGGGGTAGCCGGCCAGTCGCAGCCAACTGGCCACTGAGCGGCCACGGTTCGTGAAATTCGGCCACGGGGCCTGAGATCCCACAGTTCGATGTCAACGGACAGTTCTGTCCGTTGACAGCGAAGCTAGTCGGCTGGATGCCGCTGACCAGCGACGACTAACTTCGTTGTCAAAGCGGTCTTGCCGCCCTGGCCGTGTACGCGGCCTCTGACCTGCATCGACTGGGTTCGATGACAAGGAACCGCCACGGACTCGGTTCGGTGTCAGCGGACTCGTGGGACATCAGTTGCGTGCGGCCACTGGACAGCGTCGGCGCCCCACACGGAAGGGGTGGAAGGTTGAACTGGTCATCCCCCCGTGCCACCCGCCACTCACTCCCGGTTCTCTACCTCCCGCCGCTCACGACGCTTGCGATCTTGCTCTCGCGCGCGCTGCCGTTGCATCAGCAGCTCCTTGCGGTCACTCGACTGCTGCGGCCAGACCGCGCGCAGGACGACCCCCACACCGGTCACGACGATGAACAAGAATGCGATGCCCAAGACAGCCCACCACGGGGCAGAGTCCGGCAGAAAGAACACGACTTGAACCTTCCGACCTAACAAGGGTCGGCGGGTCGCTTAAGCAGCTAGTACGGCGCTCCCCAGCGCGCTGCGCCCGCCCCGAAGACTGATCACGGGGAAGGCGGGGTTCGGGCCGCGAGGAGCGACCTGGGGTGATGTATCAAGGGGTCGCGGTGCCCAGATCACACAGTCCGCCGGCCTCGGCGTCAACGATGCGAGTAGAGCCATCAAGCTGCGGCGCTGAAAGCTCACGTAATAGGCGAGCAGTTCTGCTAGGGCAGCAAGATACTCAGTGACGAGACTTGGGTCGTGAACACCTTGCGCGTCGCGAAGGGCGTCCGCCGCCTTCGCGAGCCGGGTTTTCGCGCTTTCGACGGAAATGTACGTGTGGGCAGGGCCAGCGTGAGTCTTGCTGCCCAGCAGCCGCTCTTCGAAGATCTTCCGGAAGTCGTCAGACTCCCAGCCCAGGGCCGCCGCTTCACGAACTCGTGGGTCACGGATTGCTACCCGAAGCTCATCTTCGAGGATCAACAATTCAACGCCGGTGATGTCGATCCCGACTTCCAGCGTGTTAGTGGCGATCACCATGTCAAGGTCACACGCTCCTGGTGTTGGCCGCTCGGACCCGCTCATCGTCACCTTCCTCCTCTCAGTGTCTCGTTCGTCAAGATCGACAGAAGTGTATCTGGCGGGACCGACATCACTGCCAGAAAGGCCGAAGCGACAGGGTTCGTTGTCAAACGACTGGATTGGATGTCAAAGGACAAGTTCGCCGGGGGCAGACAGGAAAGATCGCGGAAAGACTGGCCAACGGGCGCGAGGGCATGTCAACGTAGACGACCTTGCAAGAAACCCCAGGTCAGAGAGGTGATTGCCCGTGACCGTAGCCCCTGCGGGCCCCGGTTTCTCCACCACCGTCGAAGCCCTGCGACCGCGGGAGTGGCAGCTCGGCCCCGGTCAGCCGACCCTGGTCATGGACCAGTTTTCCGCCGAGGACTTCCACCTGATCGTCGATGATCGCGCGGACGTGCACGTCAGCTCCAAGGACGGCCGGTTCTACCTCGGCTGGTTTCCGCTCGGCCGCCCCGGCACGGATAGCGAGGGATGGAAGATCGCTGTCACCGGAACCGCCAAAGTCCGCGGCTACCAACTGTCGTTCGATACCGAGACGCCGGCCGACATCGTCGCCGCCACCGTAGCGAGTGTGCTGGAGACCTCACGCCGCCTCTGACAGCGCGGACACCGACACGTAGTGACCGCCCTGTGAGCGCTGGCCGTACCGAAGGCCGGCCCGTTCCACTGCCCCCGTTTCCCCCGAACCCCAGGAGGCTGTCTGTGACGTCCCCGGAGATGACCGTCGGCGATCTCATCGACCTGTTGTCCGGCTGCGACCGGAGTGCTCCGGTCCGCCAGGCCATGAACCCCTTCGCCCCGATGGCGCACCGCTTGGCGCAGGTCCTGCAGTCGGTCGACGAGACCGGCCAGACCGTCGTCTACCTCGCCGAAGGACCCGACCCGGACGCACAGCTCGGCCACCTTCCGCCGGAGGTCGCCATCGCCCTGACGTGGCAGGGCCCCGTCCAGGCACCCCCGCGCCGCCCTCGCCGCCGCGCCGGCGGCAACTAGACCCGCACCGAGCCCTTGGAGGCGCCCCTGTACCCCCACTTCCCGCCCGACTCGTCCGCCCCGCGTGGCGGACAGCCCGCGTTTTGGGTCGGCCCCCGGCACTTGGCCGGTGACGATGGGCGCCTCTACGACGTCGTCGCCGACGCGCTTGTCGGCCTGGGTTGGACGAGCCTGACGATCGTCCGCGGACGGCACGAGCCGGACGAGGCGCCGGAGGACCGCCAGGTCCTGCGCAGCACCGTCCTGCACATCAGCCCCGATGCCTTGCGCTGGGCCCAGTGGGGCCTGGCGGACGAGCCGTTCCACTTGGGCGAGCTGCCGATCGCCTGGCAGATTTCCGCCCGAGCCGAGGCGAGCAGCCCGCTCGCCCAGTGGTCGGCCTACTTCACCCGTGACGTCCCCGGCGAGGCGGTGGTCGACTTCCTCATCGCGCTCGACGCTAGCGACCAGCCTGCCGTGCCGCTCGCCGGATCCGAGCTGGTCCTTGACGCTGTCGCCGCCCACGGATGGTTCCGCGGCATCGACCAACCCGAGGCGGCGGCGATGGACCCGACGTTCACCTCGCACATCAGCCTCGGCGAGGTCCCGCCCCTCATCCAGGACGCCGACCCGCGGGCCCTGTCCGCCGAGGACGACGAGACGGGACCGGCCGGATGGCAGGCGTGGGCCGAGCCCGCGCTCGGCGCACCGTGTCTGTGGGCGGCATCGTTCGCCGCCAGCGTCCCGCACGATCTCGTCGCCGCCTTCGCCGCCTCCCTCAGCTCGACCGCACCGGTCCTGCGGCGGGTACTGCCCGAGGCCACCCAGGAGCGCCTCCTGCGCGCGCCGGCCATCTAACGTCCCGCGCACAACTCTCGACGATCGCAGTCCGGCACCCTCCCAGTTGGGGGGGGGACTTTCTTGCTTCTCGGGTGAAGTGGCCCGGTCTTCGATGCCCAAGAAGAATTGCCGCCCGTTGATGGAACGATGTAGGAGGCGGCGATGCACCCCAGCCCCGGCGCCTTTACGGTCATCGCTCTCATCGTCGCCGCAGTGGCAGGCATTTCAGCAGCACTGAAGCTCCGGGCAGGGGCAACTCCTCCATGTGACGCGGGTCTACCAGCACGGCCGCCGTGGCTCCAAAGCTGTCGTGACCTGGTGCGACACCGGGCGGCAGCAGGACGCCTGGTTCTGGAACTGGCACGGTTCCCGCAGGCGCGTACCTGCTCGTGAACGCCTGCAGCGGCTACGGGCCGCACAGTCACAACCCGAACGTGCTCTGCTTCCAGCCCGGCCAGGTCCGAGCCTGGGTACCAGGCCAAGCCGCTCGCGCCGCTCAACGCGTCAGCCAGTAACGCACTGCTGCCCCCGACCTGCGGTGGTCGGAGGCAGCAGCGTGACGTGCACGCAGGTCAGCTCGTTGCCGTGGCCTTGTCGAGGGCCTTGTCGAGGTGGCGGTCGACGAGGGCCGGGGAGCCGGAGAAGACCAACAGCAGGTTGCCGTCGCGGATCGCGGTCTGCTTGACCACGGTGCTCCGTCCCCCGGCGATGAACGTCAGGAGCTGGCTCCACTGCTCGTCACCGCTGGCGTGGGGTGCGGGCAGCTTCTGCGAGGTCACGTCGACCGGGGTGCCGCCCGCGACGACCTGATAGGTCGGGCAGCCGGTCATGGCGTCGAAGGTCCGGTGGATGCCGTCGGAGAGCTTCTTCACGCTATCGCTGTACAGCTCCTCGGAGATCTCCGAGGAGCTGCCGCCGTAGGTGAAGTCCGCCTTCGCCTTGTGCGGGAAGGCGAGCGTGCCGCCAGTCGCCGCATCGCCGCCCAGCTCGCTCAGGCGGGGCAGCCGATGACGGTGACGTCGTCGTGCTGGGCCCGACGCTCCGGCTTGGGAAGGTAGCCGCTGCCGAGGTCGCGCGGGTCGAGCAGGCGGGACTCGAGCACGGCCGAGGAGAGCGCGGCCGGCTTCTGGACGGCGTCGGCCGGCTTTCCGGTACGGGAGGAGGGGGGCTGGTGCTTGGATCCGGTGGTGTCGGTGGAGCAGGCGGGCACGGCGAGGAGGGCGGCGGTGATGCCGAGTACGGCGGTGGCAACGCGAACGCGCATGACGGAACTGACCCCTTGGTGCTAGGACTTGTCCGGCCGATCATGTGACTACTTCGGCCACAGGTCGTTGATGTGGACATGGGGCGGGGAGATCTGACGGATGCCGAGTGGGAACGGCTGCGGCCGTTCCTGCCGGTGCGCAACGGTCGTTGCGGCCGGTGGCGGGATCACCGTCAGGTGATCGACGGGATCCTGCACCGGGTGCGGACCGGCGTTCAGTGGCGGGACCTGCCCGAGCGGTTCGGCCCGTGGAAGACCGTCTACGAACGGCACCGGCTGTGGTCGGCCGACGGCACCTGGGAACGTCTGCTTCAGCAGGTCCAGGCCGCAGCCGACGCGGCAGGTGAAATCGACTGGGACATCTCGGTGGACTCCACCATCGTCCGCGCACATCAGCACGCGGCCGGGGCGCGCATCGATCCGCCCCCTGCGCCCGCCTCAAAGGGGGCCGACGAGGTGGAACACCAGGACGAGACGCCGTGGCAGAGCCTCGTCGGCCGCCTGGTGGAGGTGGTGCTGGAGGTGAGGGCATAGGTCGTTCGCGGGGCGGGTTCACCAGCAAGGTCCATCTGAGAGCGGACGGCCGCTGCCGTCCGCTCTCTGATCATCACGCCAGGTCAAAGTGCGGACTGCACCCAGTTCAAGCCGGTCGTGGAGAAGATCCGCGTCCCCAAACTCGCCCCGGGCAGGCCCGCCAGAAGCCGGACAGCCTCGCCGCGGACAAGGCATACAGCAACAGGCCGTGTCGCGAGTACTTGCGGCGGCGGGGCATCCGGCACGCGATCCCGGAAAAGGCCGACAGCAAGGCGGCCCGTCTACGCAAGGGTTCACGCGGCGGGCGGCCACCGGGCTTCGACGAGGAGCGATACAAGAAGCGAAACACCGTCGAACGGGCTATCAACCGTTTGAAGCAGTCCCGAGCTGTCGCCACTCGATACGACAAGCGCGGTTACGTCTACCTTGGCACCGCGACAGCGGCAGCCGTGGCCATCTGGCTCCGGACCTGAAGATCCACAACCCAGCTCAAAGACCGCCCTCGGCCGGCCTCTGGTGCCCACACGGCACTCGGCCTCCGTTCTTGTCGAAGACCTCGGCATCGTTGCCAGAGTTCACCCACACCGTGATGCCCTGACCATGCACAACCACATTGAACGGCGACTCCTCCGCCTCCGTCTCAGTCACCACCGTGAACTCCTCACCCGGACGCATCCAGTGATCGGTTCCCCATGGCTCGACCCACAGGCAGAGCATGCTGGTGGTTTCGTTGCTCACGCTCGTCTTCGACACGCCCGCACCCTAACCAGCAACATGATCGGCCGGACAAGTCCTAGGCGACGGGTGGTCAGTGCGGGCCCGCGGGCCCGGTGGGGTCGTAGGAGTGGTGGTCAGTGCCCGAGGTGGCGCAGGCAGTCCTCGAACGTGGCGTGCGTCGCGTCCGCCGGCCCGGAGTGCCGGTTGTACCAGGCGGTGTCGATGCGGGTCTCCTGCTGCTGGTGTCCGGCCCTGCAGCGCAGCCAGATCTCACCGCGGGTGGAGAGGATGAGCCAGTCCCGGTATGCGCCGCACTCGGTGCAGGCGGCCATCTCGCCGTCGAGGACGAGGGGCTGCTTCCACGGCATCATCTTGCCTTCGACCTGGTCGTGGCTCGGCACCCGCAGTTCCGGCGGGAGGAAGTCGTCCACGATGGCGGCTGGCGCGGCGGACTCCGGCTCAGGCGCCGGCACTCCGAAGCCGGGCGGGACTTGGCCCTGCAGCTGCACGTACAGCTCTGCGAACTGTCTCTGAGCTTCGCTCGGCTCCTTGGCCCTGCGGCGTATCCGGTGAAACACCTTGGCGTCCTCCTCTACCTCAGCACCTCGTCCTGGGCGTTTCATGATCGTGCCCCACGCCCCCGGCGGTTTCAATTCACAAAGTCCACAGTCACCTCCGGCCAGGTCAGCAGAGGTCTTCGGCTTCTCGGCTGCCCAGATGACGAGTTGGCCACGATGCGTGTCTCCATGCGCCGGGGTGGCCATGCCAGGGTGTGCCCGATCACACGCCATCGTCTCCCTCGACCGCTCAACTTCGCGACGCCTACTGGCTCGACTCGCCCTACCTGCGCCACGCCCGTCCGTCCTGCGGGTGCACGGATGCCGACAGCCCCCACATCGGACCTGGTCGCCACCGAGGTTCGATGTGGCGCACGCCCATGCTCTGGATTGCGGGGGAAGCGGCGGCGCGTCCCCTTTTCTCGGTGATGCGCTGAGTCCGAGTGCAGGTACCCGGCGGGCTCACAGGGTCTTACGTGCTGTGTCCTCTCCGCTGCGCTGCCTGCCGGGCGCGGAGGGCCTGGTGGTCGTCCCGCGCGTTGCGGACTGGCGCCCTGCGGTGCTGATCTCGGACAGGTGGGAGGCGTCGGCGGGCAGATCGGCGGTCCGCCGCATCCGCCACACGAGCACGTCGCTGACGGAGTCCGCGGTGCCGAGTTCGCGGCGGCCGGCAACGTCGGACAGAAGGACGGCCGTGTCGTGGCCGGCGGCTTCGGCTTCCGCGATGGTCGCCGCCAGGGCGTACCAGCCGGGTTCGGCGAGGATCTGCTCGGCCAGCTCCGGCAGCGCCTCGCGCAGCAGCACGGTCTGCCGCTGGAGCATCGGTCGGCTCAGGCGTCGGCCGCGCTGGTAGAGCACGCCTAGGGGCTGGGCGGCGGCGGCCTGGTAAGCGGTGCGCAGGTGCGCGGCGGCCCGGGTAGCGGCCTCGGCCTGCTGGGCGTGCCCCTTCCTGGCGTGCCAGTGCGCGGCGGCGGTGATGAGGAAGAACAGCATGTCGATGGCCATGGCCGTGGTGGCTCCGTCCTCGCCGCGGCCGAGGGCCGGGCCGCCTTGGACGAGGTCGCGGGCGGCCTGCCGCAGGGCTCGATCGTGCCCGCGCACGGCGCGGACGTGAGAGCGCGAGGCCCGTTCGAAAGCCGCTGCAGCGTCGCGCAGTTCGCGGCGAGTGTGGGCGGCGGAGGTCTTGGCAAGGGCATCCAGGACCTCGCCAGCCGCTGCGATGTGGGCGGCGGCGACCGCGTCCTCGCCGTGCTCGACGACGAGCACGGCCTGCCACACGGCCGAGGCCGTCCCGCGGCGTGCGGCGGCCGGACTGCCCGGCCCCGTACGGATCGCACCCTCCCGCCGGGCAGCCGGAACGTCCTGCGCGTCACCGGCCCAGCGCTCGCGGATGCGGGGCAGCGACAGGTCGGGGGCCAGGCGCGCGCCGGGGTAGAACACCGGCTCGCCGTCCTTGTTCAGGTCATCGGGCAGGGCGACCTTGTATCCGAGGAGGTCGCCAGAGGGAGCGGCGCGCTTGCGGATCAGGAGGCCGGCGGCGGCGAGCCGGTCGAAGAACTCCTCGTCGCTCCTCGCGCCGGCCACCGCCCGTCGTACGGTTTCGCGCAGTTCCTCGCGGGCGGTGCGCTCGCGACCCTGCCGCTCGGCTTTGTGGCGTTCGGCGCTGGTGGGCCGTTGGGCTGCGGTGCCGTCGCCGGGTGCGACCTGGTGGAGGCCGAGTTCTTTCTCGATGAGCCGGGCTTCTGCCTGGGCGCGGGCGCCGGAGCGGAAGTCGTCGGGGCGGTGGCCGTCCTCGGTGACGAGGGTGGCGACGATGTGGATGTGGTCATCGGCGTGGCGTACGGCTGCCCAGCGGCAGCCGGGCTGTCCGTCGCCGGGGTCGATGCCGGTGGCGGCCACGATGCGGCGGGCGATGTCGGCCCACTCCTCGTCGGACAGGATCCGGTCGCCGGGGTCGGCGCGTACGGAGGTGTGCCACACGTGCTTGGCCGGGCGGGCGTGCTTGGCGAGGGCCATCACGGGCTGGTCCAGGAGCTGCTGGAGGTCTGTGAGGGTGGCGCTCGGGTCGCGGCCGGGGTTGGGTGACATGCCGTCGAAGGAGGCGACGAGATGGGGGTCGGTGTGATCCTCGTACTTGCCGGTCTCGTAGAGGTAGTAGAGGAGACCTCTGGTGTCCGACCCGGACGGGTTGACGCTGGGGATCATGAGCCGTGGTGCTCGATCAGCCGTGTGGCTGCTTCGTGGGCGGTTTCGGCGGCACGCCGTACGGCGGCGACGGCCGCTTCGAGCTGAGGAACGTCTGCACCGGAGTTGAGCGCCTTGACTGCCTGGTTGAGATTGCTGCCGGCCCAGCCGAGCCGACGTCGGCTGTCGAACAGGGCTGTGATGACTTCGCGTTCGTCGGCGATCTCGGCACTGGTGCGGTTGAGGTCGCGGGCGGCGGCGAGCGCGGAGCGGGCGAGGAACCCGGCGACGGACAGATTGCACTGGGCGGCGGCGGACTTGACCACGGCGAACTCATCATCATTGAAACGTGTGTTGGGCTGGTGGAGGCGCTTCTTCTCGGGCGACTGGCGCGGACGCTGGCGGGCGCGAGGAGCGCGCTGTCGGCGTACACGCGGTTCAGTCTGCTTCTCCTCCTGCCCTGGCTTCGATCCGCCCCCGGTCGAAGCCTCAAGGACCTGCGCCCCCCGGTGCAGGTCCTCTCCCGCCCCCGAGGGGGCGGGTTCGGCGGAAGCTACGCTTCCGCCCCAACTTGCTCGCCGGGAGACCGAGTTGGAGTCGGGATCAGGTTCCGGGGTGGCGCCGTTCTTGCGTGCGTTCGTCATCGGGATTCGGGCCTCGTAGAGCGGGTGCGCTGCTGGATGGTTGCGGCCAGCGCGAGGACACCGGCTGGGCTGGCAAGGACGCGGACCGGCCCGTCGGGGCGGTCCTGGACGAGCCACTGCCCGGTCGGCGTGAGGACGACGGCGTGTAGGAGTTGCTGGCGGACCAGGACGTCCGCCCAGGCATCGGCCTCGGCGACGGTGGGCTCGGAAGAACGAGGGGGACGCGGAATCACGGCGTACCTCCTAAGCGGGGCGGTGGCCCGGCACGGAGCCGGGCCACGTTTGCGGGTACGGGCTTTGAACTGGGGTTTTGCCGGTTCAGCCGCACTCGGGGCAGCGCCCGACGTGACTGTTGAGCGCGCGCGCCATCCGCTGTTTCGCCGAGGCAGCTTGCTTCGCGCTGGACTTCGCCGCCGGCCTGCCCGCGTGCCGCTCGGAGTGAGCGAGCATGAACCCGATCTCTCGCTCGTACTCCGCGCGGACGGTGTTGAACTGGTGGCAGGTCTTCATCGGGCGGTGCTCCTCGTCGTCGTGATGTCCTCGTTCCGCAGCTCCTGGAGAACAAGGCCGAGTCGGTCGTTACCGACACCCGTCAGGCCCTGGCGGCGGATGATTTCGCGCAGCTGCACCCGGGTGATCGCTCCGTTGCCGTCCCGTTCGAGCAGGGCGGGAACATGGGGGCGCACTTCGTGGACAAGCTGGCGCTCGGACTCGCCCAGCGCGCGTGCCGGGCGCTCCGTCTGCGGAGAGCGGGACCGGGCACGCTTGTCCTTGTTCTTCGTCCCGGACTTCCTGGCCGGCTTCCGGCGGAGTGGGACCTTGTGTCCTCGGTCCTGGGTGGTCTCGGTCCCGGACTCGGTGGCGGTCGGTCCTCGGTCCTCGGTCCTCTCGGTCCCCGACTTCGCGAGGCTCGGTCCCCGATGAGAATCTGGGTCCTGAGCTGCTACTTCTCGCGTGTTGCGGTCGGTCCTCGTGGCCGCTGTGTCCCGCGCTGCGGCTTCTGGATCGGCGGGTTCGGTCCCCGGGACCGCGCCGTCTTCCGGGGGCTTGGTTCCCGCGGTCGTTTCAGTTTCGTCGCCCTCGGTCCCCGCGCCGACCTTGGCTTCCGGGTCCGCCTCCTCGGGGACAGGTCCCCGAGGAGTCCTCGGTCCTCGGTCCGGGACCGGCTCGTCGGAACCGTCGGGACCGGGGACGGGGACCGGCACATTCGATGTCGGCTGTGCGGGCACCGTGGCCGCCGATGTGCTGCTGTGCGCAGGGGACCAGGGAGAAGGGAGCGGGACCGTGGCGAGCGCGAGCGCGTGTCGCCGGGCGGCGAGCTGGTCGAGCAGCTGTGCCCGCTGGAGGGGGTCGGTGCCGACCGAGGCCCTGCCGACCGCCTTCGACAGGCATCGCGTCAGCCGCCGGCCTCGACGGTTCCGCTGCTGCTCGGGTGTGCGCTCGGCGAGGCGGGCGGCGAGGGTGACCGCACGGGCGGTGGCTCGGTCCCGGGTGATCTGCGCAGCGTCGCGGTCTCGCGCGGCGATGCCCAGGCGGGACAGCAGCCGCTCGCGTGCCTCCCGGCCCAGGACGGCGATCAGTCCGTTCGAGGCGGCGCCGGGTGTGCGCAGGCGCAGTTCGATGCCCATGGCCAGGTGCCACAGCATCGCCGCCATGACCGGTCCGACGAAGGCGCGGACCGTGCCGCCGATGGGGCCGCTCTCTGCGTAGGCGGGGATCACCTGCACAGTCGTGATCACCCAGACCAGCGTGCCCGGCAGGCCGGGGGCGCCCTGGACGGCGAGGTTCTGCCGTGCCATCAGCGCGGTGGCGAACAGTGCGAGTTCGGCGGCGGCGAACATGCCGGCGCGCTCGGCGGTGCCGGCCATGTCGAGGTAGTCGGCCGCGAACCGCCACGAGGTGTCGGCGCTGTAGGCGGTGCAGCCCAGGGCAGCGACGGCGGCGACCTTGACCGCCGGGCCGCCGAGACGTTTCTGCGCGCGGGTTCCCCGGCGCCGGATAGTCCAGGCGGTTAGCACGAGCGCAAGGACGGCGGGCACGACGGCGGCGAGGAGGAGAGGGAGGTCCGAAGTAGCACCGAAGGCGAAGACGGGGTGGGTCATGCTGCCTTTCCGAGAGGGGCGTGCGCCGGGGTCGACGTTGCCGGGCGGCCTGCCGGCTGCTGAGTGCCGGGAGCTGCGGGCCCGGGGGTGCCCTTGGCCTTGGAGGTCTTCTTCCGCTTCTTCTTGGAGCGGGGCACGCCGTAATTGCGGTCGCGGTCGAGGACCTTGTTGGCCGCTTGCCGGAGCAGGTCGCGGGCGTGCTTGTGGCTGATCTGCAGGGCGGCGGCAAGCCGGTCGGGCCGCCAGCCCCGGACGTAGGCGTGGTCGATGACAACCTGCCGCTCGGCCTCGGTCAGGTGCACGTCGCGTCCCTGGAAGAAGGCCGTCACGCGCCGGTAGTCCAGGCGCCGGTGCAGTCCGTCGTGCAGCGGGCGCCGCTCGGCTTCGGTGAGCCCGCCCCAGACGCCCTCCTTGAGGACGTTCTCCAGAGCGAAGTCCAGGCACTCGCGGCGTACGGGGCACCAACCACACAGCTCCTTCGCCTCCGCGATCTCCTCGTGATCCCGGGGCCCGGGGAAGAACACGGCGTCGGCGTCCTCGACGTCCATGCCGTGGCACGCTCCGCGGACGTGCCAGCTGGTGTCTCCGATGCCGCGCAGGCCGGTGGCCGGCGCGTCGTGGGTGGTGATGTGGCGCAAGGCGAGTCTCCGATGTGCTGCCGCGCCGGCCGGCTAGGGCGGTGCTCGGCGGGTGCGGCGTCGGGTGCCAGCTGCGGCGTAGGGCGTGCGACGCAGCCGGTGCGGGACGGTGATGTTGCGGCGGTGCAGCGGACGGAATGCACGCGCCGGAGGCGCCGGATCAGGCCATGGCGGGCTGCTGGACCTGCTCGGTGCGCTGTGCCTGCTCGGCGGCGGCGAGGTCGAGACGGCCGGGGTGCGGAGTGGCGCGCGGGGCGGTTCCGCGGGCTCCGCCATCGGGGCCGATCCTCCGGCGGCGGCACGGCTCGCCGGGCTGGGCCAGGCACCACTCGCACCGCACGCTCAGGGCATCGGGCAGCCCCTGCGCGACAGCGGCCTCACGGACTGCGCGGGCGGGCCGGTAGGGCGCGAGGGCTGCTCGGGCGGCGGGCGGTATGCAGGAGCCGATCTCCCGCAACCGCGCCTCCAGCTTCGGGTCGACTCCGTCGCGACCGCTGGTGATCGCCCGGGCCTGCGCGGGCTGCGCGGTACCGGCGGCGACGGCGCGGCGGGTGCCGACCAGCTCGGCGGTCCAGGCGGCCTGGTCGTCCGGGTCGACGGACGGTGTCGGGTCGGAGTGCCTCGCCAGGCGGTCGCGCCGGTAGCTCTCCCAGGGACGGGCCAGGTCCGCGGGCAGGATCTGGTACGGCGAGGTGCGGATGTGCTGGCGGGCGGCGACGCGGACGTCCCAGCCGTGCGGGGTGGCCATCGGCACGTCGCCGAGCAGCTCGTGCCACTGGGCGAGCTGGTCGCGGGCCTCGCCTTGGTCGGTGCGGATGGTGCGGGGGTCGAGTCGGCCGATGTAGGCCAGCAGGGCTGCGATTTCGCGGCGGTCCACGGTCAGCCCTCCGTTCCGGTCGGCTCGCCGAGGGCGGCAAGCAGGGCGGCGGTGTGCGCCTCAGTCCGCGTCATGCCCCCCGGTACGGCGGTGTTCTTGCCGGGCACGGCGTAGAGGTTCGGTCGGCTGGGAGCGTGCTCCCGGGCGACCCAGGAGCGCCAGTCGGCAGCCCAGGCTTCCGCCGCCCTCGGAGCATGGCCCGCCCGGTGCGCACGCCACTTCGCGTCGGCGGCCCGCAGGCCCTGCTCGCCGAGGCGATCGAGGTGTCCCTGCTGGCGAGCCCAGGTGTGGGTGGCGGAGTCGACCTGCCACTCGGCAGCCGGGAGGACGGCAGCACCACTACTGCTGTACCTCCGGTTCAAATCAGGTTCACTACGGTTCTGTGTGCCGGTAGCCGGTACATCGCTGTGCCGGTGGCCGGTACGTCGCTGTGCCGGTTTCCGCCTCGACCTGGCGGTTTCCGGTACTGCCGGATTCCGGACCCTCGCGGGGGATTCCGGCACCTCACGCGGGCGGATTCCGTACCGCCGCAGAGCCGAGAGCCGAAGCTTCGCGGGGCCCGCGGGCTCGTCTGCTGCTGTGTCGCTGTCTTCCTGCTCCTGCTGCTCGCGCTGGGCCTGGGCGACCACTTCGGCGGCGAGAGGCATGCGGTAGACCGTGCTGCGCTGCGGGCCTACGAGGTCATGGAGCTGTTCCAGCTCGCCGGACAGGAGCAGGCGCTCGACGGCTTCGCGCACCGTGGAGACCGAGGCGCGTGTGCGCTTGGCCAGGCTGGACAGCGAGGCCCAGGAGATGCACTGCTCGTCGGCCACCCGGTCGGCGATCGACAGCAGGACCAGGCGCGCGGCCCCTCGGCTGGAGCTGTGCTCCCACACCCACTCGCGGGCTTCGCTGCTCATCGGCCGCTCCAGACGAGCGGGCGGGTCCGGCTGCTCGCCGGGGCCAGGGTCGTGCGGTCCGGCTCGGGGCGCTGAGGCGCCGAGGCGGTGGTGGCTGCCGCGCAGGCCAGGCGGAAGGGCCTTTTGCGCAGGGCAGGAGGCATGCGATAATCCCCTTTGCAGTGTTGCCACGCTGACGCGCCCCTCGGAAGGACTCAGCGTGGTGATGGTGGGCAATCTCCGCCCTTGCCGGGGCGGGTATGCCGCTTAGCGTTCGGCGTCCGTGAGTTACCGCTCCCGGGCGCCGTCGCTGTTTGCGGACCTTCGCGGTCCGGTCCGTGCTCGCGGTCTCCTCACGTTCGTCGCCGCAGGCGGGCTGCCCGGGGACGACGAACATACGCATGGACCAGTGTCAAGATCCAGACTTGGTTCTTAAACTCTGTACTGGTTGCAGAGAGTTGCCGAACGGTCGTGTGCCACAGCCGTCCGCACAGGGCCTGGCGGGGTCCGTCCTCGCGTCGAAGTGCACCGTTGCCGCGGTTGCCTCGTACGCCAAGGGCCTGCCATTGTGCCCGAGTTGGAGCGGGAGTCTGGTATTCCCGGCAGCGGAAAAGCGATGTGGATGAGGAGTTTCCACGGTCGCCTCCGCGCTTTCCGATCGAAGATCAAATACGGCCTGCCAGACGTGACGTATGTGGCTGGGCGAATGTGGCTTGCGCCACGTCGCCCGGCGTACTCCAGCCGGTAGAAACGGACAGGTTGACCTGAAACAGGCGGTACGCGCCACACGGAAACGTGCTGGTGAAGAAGAACTTTCCACACGTGTGATCGGCGCGTCAAACTGGTGTTTATGGCGGGGTAGGGTGGCTGAAGTTACGACGAACCCGTCCTGGAAAGGATCATGAAAGAGTGGCCGAAGGTCAGGTGAGCCCCAAGGGGCTCATGGATCGTCTAAACCGCCTGTTCGACACTGTGCACCCGCCCGATCGCGGCCCTTACAGCAACGCTGAAGTGGCCGAACTGATGGAGAAGCGAGGGCTGGGCAAGCTGTCGGGGCAGTACCTGTGGCTCTTGCGGACCGGGCAGCGCGATAACCCGACGAAGCGTCATCTCGAAGCGCTCGCAGGGTTCTTCGGCGTGGATCCCGCCTATTGGTTCGACGATGCCGTCGCCGAAAAGACCGTGCAGGAACTTGAGTTGCTCGCGCTGCTTCGCGACGCGAAGATCAAGAACGTTCTTCTTCGCCTATCCGACGTCTCCGCAGACGGAAAGGATGCCGTCCTGGGGATCGTTGAGAGCGTGCGAAAATCCGAGGGGTTGCCGCCCTCAACTGGCGTGTAAACGGCCGCAGTTCAGTAAATGATCAAGGAAATCAATGTGGTCTGCACGTAGGCTGCGCCGGCCTGACCTCTTGGCCGAGCTGAAGCTCCCGCACGTCACCAACATCCGCGACCTCAGCGACGAGGTCTCTCGCCGCACGGGACGGACGGTGGTCCTAGAGCCCCGGGAGCAGGCGCCCTCGGTGTGCGGGGCATGTGCCGTTACAGAGAGTGCCGTCCACGTTTTCTACGACCCGTGGACCAGTGTCCTGCACCAGGATCACATCATCGCCCACGAGTTCAGCCACCTACTGCTCGGCCACCACGAGAACCGACCGGTCTCCGCGCTGGCTCCGGCCTTCATCACCAGCGTTGACCCGGCTACCGTGCAGATGATGTTGGGGCGCACCAAGTACGACGAGGACGAGGAGCGAGACACCGAACTCCTAGCATCGCTGCTCCAGCGCCGGATCATCGACCGGTGGTTGCGCAGCGACGAGTCCTCCGGGGACGAAGTGCAGGATCGGGTGACGCACACGCTGCTGCGCCGACGGGAGGCCCGGCCGTGAAGGACCTGCTCCACCCGATCAGCCTCGTCGTCGCGACGCTCGGCTTCCTCTGCCTCCTGCGGGACGTGCCCACCCGGCGCCGCGACCCCGCCTCCGCCGCGCTGGCCGCTGTCTTCCTGCTGTCAGGGCTCTCGTTCCTGTTCTCCATCACGCCGATGTGGAACTACCTCGACCGGGTGCTCGGCACCGTCAACATCTCCGTGCCCCTCGCGCAGGGCTGCGTGATCGCGCTCCTGGCCTGCCAACAGGTGGTCCTCACCTACTGGGGATCGCCGCCCGAGGTAGCCCCCCGGCTCAGTCGCCGCTGGCTCTGGGCTGGCTTCGCGGTGATCGCCGGGCTGCTGGTGCTGTTCGCCCTGCTGACGCCCAACGCGCCGCACCCGATCGACTTCACGCTCTACTACGCGCACGACGACTGGTACGCCGCGTACCTCACCCTGTACGTCACGGCCTACACCATCGGCGAAGTCTTCCTCGCCCGCGCCTGCTGGCGCCTGGCCCGCCGCAGCACTCGCGGGTCCGTCCGCGTCGGCCTGCGCATCGTCGCCCTCGGCGCGACCGTCACCCTCGGATACAGCGCCGTCCGCATCGGCAACGTGATCGCCGGCGCCTTCGACACCTCCCTCGCGGAATGGGAGGGCTTTGCCTGGACCTGCGGCGATGTCGGCGCCGTGCTCACGCTGATCGGCTGGCTCGTGCCCACCATCAGCGACCAGGCCCAGAGCGTCCGGTACCGGATCAAGCAGTACCGCAGCTACTACGGCCTGCGCCGCCTATGGCTGGCCTTCTACAGCGAGGCACCCGAGATCGAGCTGCCGATCGACAGGGTCGACCCGGCCCAGCGGCGCCACTTCCGCCGCATCTCGATCCGGCTCTACCGCCGAGCCGTCGAGATCCGGGACGGCCGGTTCGTGATCCGCCAGTACCTCGGCGCCGCCGTCCGCGAGGCCAGCGAAGCCCGTCACCGGGCCCGAGGGCTTCACGGAAAGGATCTGTCTGCGGCCGTCACGGCGGACCAGATCCTCGCCGGAATCGCCGCCAGGGCGGTCGGCGCCCGCCCGGAGCCCGACCAGCTCACCGAGTTCGCCGACTTCGAACGCCAGACCACCAGGCCCATGGACGACATCGACGCTCTCCTCGACGTCGCGCGCCACCTGCCCCGCCAGCCCGCACGAGCCCCCCACCTTGAGCGAGTCTCCGCATGACGAACGACCTCACCCACCAGCCCGCCCACGTCCAGCTCCGGGCCCTGGACCGCGGCGAGATCTCCAGCCGCGAACTGCTCGACCTGCACCTCGCCCAGATAGACGCCAGCCAGATCAACGCCGTCGTCACGCGCGACGACGGCGCGGCCCGCGCCGCCGCGCACGCAGCCGACGAGCGCCGCGCCCGCAGCGAGAGCAGCGGCGTCCTCAACGGCCTTCCCCTCACGATCAAGGACAGCTTCGAGACGGCCGGCCTGCGCACCACCAGCGGCGCCGAAGACCTCGCCGACCACGTCCCCACACGCGACGCTGACGCGGTCGCCCGGCTCCGCCACCAAGGTGCCGTCATCATGGGCAAGACCAACACCCCGGCGTACTGCCAGGACCTGCACACCGACAACGCCCTGTTCGGCCCCACGCTCAACCCACACGACCCCAAGCACACCACTGGCGGCTCCTCTGGAGGCCCCGCCGCAGCAGTCGCCGCCCACCTGACCCCCGCCGACCTCGGCAGCGACCTCGCTGGCTCCCTGCGGCTCCCCGCCCACTACTGCGGCGTCTACGGCCTGCGCCCCACCCACGGACTCGTCCCAGCCCGCGGCCACATCCCCCGTCCGCCGGGATGGATCTCCAGCAGCGACATGGTCAGCCCCGGCCCCCTGGCCCGCCACCCCCGCGACCTCGACCTGCTCCTCGCCGCACTGACGACACCGTCACCCGGCGAGAACAACCCCTGGAGCGTCACGCTGCCCACGGCGCAGCGCCCGATCGGCCAGCTCCGCGTGGCGGTGTGGGCCGACGACGCGAGCTGTCCCGTCGACCGCAACATCGCCGATGCTGTCGCCTCCCTCGAAGGGACACTCGCCTCCGCCGGCGCCAGTGTCCACCGCACTGCGGGGTCGGTCGGCTTCGCCGAATCCCTCCGCCTCTTCGAGCAGCTCCTCCACGCCACCACGACGGCCGCCACCGACGATGCCGCCGGCGCGGCCGAACTCGCCGCCGCCCGTGACCTGCACACGGACGACGCGAGCCCACGGGCCGCCATCCTCCGCCACCGCACGCAGACACACCGCGCCTGGCTCCGCGCCAACGAGGAGCGCCTCCGGCTCCAGCAGACGTGGCACTGGTTCTTCGCCGACGGTCAGTACGACGTCCTCATTACGCCCGCCGCTCCCACCGCGGCGATCCCGGCCGGGAGCCGTTCTCTCACGGTCGACGGCGTCGAACGGAGCTTCTTCGACCAGACCGGCTGGGCCAACCTCACCAGTCACGTCGGTCTGCCCAGCCTGGTCATGCCTATTGCGCACGGCGCCGACGGCCTCCCGATCGGTGTGCAGCTCGTAGGACCGGCCTATTCGGACCGGACCTTGCTCGTGATGGCCGAGCACCTGGCGCCCCTGCTCGGAGGGACGGCCGAGGGCGTCATCGCACCATGGAGCGGATGACCTCTGCGTCACCGTTGTAGGTGACTGCGTCTTCATCGTCGGTAGGCGGTTCGAACCGAGCGAAGAAGTCGTCCAAGGCTTCGGGAGTCACGGTCAAGGCATTGGCGTCTCGACGCCGATTGCGTGCGGCGAGGCGCCGCAGGAGGGCCTCCTTGGACGCTGGCAGATAGACGAGCAGTGGGCGTCCTCCCGCGGCCCGGACGGTCTTCTTCCACTCGTCGCGATCGGAACGACGCCAGAGGCCGTGGTCGAGGACGATGGACCGGCCGGCGCGCAACAGCTCCGTAAGCTGCGCTCGTACGGTCTCGACCGCGGGTGCCTCGCGCTCGAAATATTCGTGCTCGGGGTAGTCGACGCCGTACCGGCCGTGGAGGCGGTGAACCTCCTCGTCAAGGCTGAGACGGACAACGCCCCTCGCGGAGAGGGCCTGTGCAAGGTGCGTCTTGCCGGAGCCGGTAATCCCGATGAGTAGGACGGCGGTCGACTCGCTCACGATGTCGGGCTCCCTCGTGATGCTCGTACCGGTGGGGGGCGTTGGGGCGTACCCCTGGCTCTAGTACTCCAATCTGACTGCGCGATCTTGTGGCCGTACGCGACGTCGGGCCTTCTACAAATCGGCGCGTAGCTGTGTGACGACTGCAGCGAGTTCCGGTTCAGCGGCGAGATCAAGCGGGAGCACGTCGCCGGCTTGCCCTCGCCGGTGCAGCATCGCACCGGGTGCGAGGAGCAGCTCGGCGACAGGATCCACCTGGCTCCAGTTGAGGGTGGCCAGTCGCTCTCGAGTGAACCGGCCGGCGTAGATCGCGGCGAGGTAGTCCTCCGGTGTGTGGGTGTCGGGGTCCTGCCGGACGACCAGGATGGTCACTTCCTTGGCGCTGGGCGCTGCTGCGAGAGTTTCTTTAACGGTTGCCAGGACGGTGGAGGCTAGCGCGCGTACGTACAGGTTGTTCCGCTCGGTTTTCGTGCGTTTGTGCAGGGTCGGCTTACCGGATGGGGTGGTGGCCTGCTTGCGCTCCGGCACCATGGTCGGCGGTGGGAAGGTGACAACCACTGTTGCTGCGGTGCCGGTGCTGTCGATGGGTGCCGCTGGGGAGATGTTGTTTTCGAAGGCGGCTTCCAGGGCCGCGATGAGGGTGGCCGGGTCGCCGCTGGTCAGTCGGATCCATTCCGCTTCGGCGGCGGCTTGGGCCGCCGCGTGCTCGTCGGCTTGGCGTGCTGTCTCCTCTTGGAGGGCTGCGGGGAGCCGCTCGTCGGCCTGCTTGCGCGCTGTGGATCGGTCCCGCACCTTCCACCGGGGAACGTGCTCGAGCGCCTGCGTGCGCAGCATGTGGCGCAGGGCTTTCGGATCGACTGGCGTGGGTGCCGGCAGTACTGGGGCAGCGGCGGGGGTGAATTCCTCCAGGTGTGCGGAAAGCAGTGCCTGCTCCACCCGACCGACTGCTTCGTATTCGGCTGCCTTCTCCGCGGCCCGTGCCTGGCGCTCCAGTGCGGTCAGTGATGTGCGGGGTGCGCGGCTGCGTGCCCGGCCGCCGAGGCTGGTGCCGTAGGTAATGGGCCCGGCTCCGGTGGAGAAGCCTGCTCTGCCTGCGCCGACGTGCAGCCGGGCGGCGCGCGGACCCATGCTGGTGCGGATTCCGCGGGAGGAGGCACTCACACGGAGTCCAGGTGCGATCTTGATGGAAAGGCCCATGGCTTGCTCTTCTGGGGTCTAGTTGCTCTCGCAGCCGATGCCGTCACCGTCGCGGTCGAGACGGTGGGGGTCGCCGGGGCCGACCGGGACAGGTCCATCGAGGTCGGAGCAGTCCAGGTCGGGCGGTGGCGGTGGGAGGTAGGGGTCCTCCGGAGCGGTCGGCTCCGCAGTAGTGGGGGGCGCCGGGGCCTCTGTCTCCGTGCCGCAGGCGGACCACAGTCCTGCTCCGGTGTCCTTGGCGTCGCTGCCGGCCTGGGAGATCGTCTGCCAGTACTTGTCGTTTGGCCGGAAGAGAACAGCCTCGGCGTGCCCGGTGCTCACCAGGGAGTGGTTCACAAACTGGCCCTCGTCGTTCCAGACGTACAGCAGGTAGCGGTCGTATGGGTCTTTGAGGTCCTTGTCGCGTTCGACGCGCACGCTGGAGCCCACGGGCAGCAGTTCCGCGATTCGAGCGGTCGCTTCATCGCTGTAGCACGTCCCCGCCTCAGGAGCGTCCATCTCCAGTAGGCGGACTGTGGCGGTCTGGCCCTCGGGGAGGACTCCGCCGTCGCCGCGGACTTCGATGGTGTCACCGTCGATGATGCGCTCGACCATATGACCCGAGACGCTCGGGCTTTCGGCGGCTGGAGGAGTGCCGCTAGGGGAGTCTGTCTTGGCCTCTTCACGCTCCGTCCCTTCTTCTTGAGGGGCTGGTTCGTTCGGCGGGGAGGTCTCCGTGGGAGCCTCGCTGGCCGGGGGAGGCTTGGCGTCTCCGCCGCCTCCGCCGGACGACCCGAGCGCTGCGGCGATGATGATGAGAATGAGCGTCGCGCCTATCCCCAGAAGGATCTTGGCAAGGCGATGCGCTTTCGGGGCAGATGGGGTGTCCTCGCCCCACTGAGGCGCCTGCGGGTCCTGCGGCATGGCAGTGTCCTAATGGGAACGCATAAGTATCACTAACCGTAGAATCGGAGCAATCCATACACAAGGGGTGTAGGTAGCAGGTACTCCTTGGAATAGGAGGCCCTGACACCTCGACGTGAAGAGGTTCGGCTCCGCCTGGCGCGCTGAATCCGACCACGGCCTGCTGACCCTCGTGCACCGCCGCATCACGGCGCTCGACCGAGCCAGGCAGGACGGCGAGCCGACCGGACCGGCGGCAGGCCATGGACTCGACATCCCCTGGCCACGCTTGATCAGGCCGTTCTCGGCTCAGCCTGGCACGGTCGCTGCGCACGCGGCCCGGCGCCCAGGGCAAGGATGCTGCACCGGTCAAACCGGCGCAGACGCCACCAGGCCACAGACCGGCGCAGCCACTACGAACGACGATCCGCCAACAGCATGCAGGGCGTGCACAGGAAGCCGAACCTAAAACATGGCCTAGCGGCAGTGTGCAACAGACGGGCCGGACTGCCACCACGAGCGCATAGGGGCGGCTCCGCTGCCCTTGGCGAGGGATCCGTCCGGGTGGCGGTCGGGCAGGCCCAAGAGCTGCTGTTCTATGGAGGTGAGAGCGGGGTCCGCTCGAAGTTCCGTGGCCGGGTCGTCGACGGGGTGGAGCCAGCGGTACCCGTACTGGAGCATCAGGGCGATGCGGGGCCGGCCGGAGAGGTTGATGCCTCCGGTGTGCCAGGTCCGGTTCTCGAACAGAACTGCGTCGGTTCCTGTGATGTCGGGGGTGACGGCGCCGAGTGGGTCGATGGCGCCGGCGGGGACGACGGGCTCGTCGGTAAGGCGGTGGCTGCCGGGGAGGAACATGGTCAGCCCGCAGTCGGGGGTGACGGGGGTGAGGTAGTGGGCGGCTTTGATCGCCATGCGGGGGGTGTGGGGGAAGCCGAGGTCGGCGGTGACGCCGTACATGTCGCGGTGCCAGCCGTGGCGTCCGGGGATGCGGATGGTGCGGGGCGGGCCGCTGGGCAGGGCGATGAGGTGGGCCGACAGCAGGTGGATGTTCGGGCTGAGGAGCTGGACGACGGTGGGCAGGACGGCCGGGTTGGCGAGGAGCGGGAGGAACGCAGGGTCGAGGTTGAGGCATCCGCGGAAGCCGTCCTTGCCGTCGCCTCCTCGGTCGCGGCCTTGGGTGATGTCGCTGGCCAGCAGCTTCTCGGCGGCGGTCAGGAGCCGGTCGCGCAGGTCCGGGGTGATCGCGTCGCGGACGACCGCGTACCCGTCGCGTTCGAAGGCGTCGATGGTGCCGGCGTCGGGGGCGACGGGTGGGAGCGGGGTGCTCATGCCGATATTTCCTTCGGGGTGTTGGTGAGGGTGATGGCGAGCTGCCACAGGCCGGGGTCGTCGAGGCCGCAGAGCTGGCGGAGGTGGGCCTGGGAGACGGGGCGGCCGGGGTCGTGGTAGCCGAGGACGGTGAGCCGGGGCCCGGGGTGGCGGCGTCCGAGGAGGGCGTGGATGTCGGCAGCGTGCCCGCTGGTGGCCAGGACGATCGGTGCCCGGGTGCCGAAATGGCGGGCGAACGCGTCCGGGGCGAGGGCGAGGGGGCGTGTGCCGTCCTCGGCGAGGGCCGTGAGGTCGTGGACGTGGACGTACCGCAGGTGCAGGTCCGGGCGTTCGGCGCGCAGCCGCCGGGCGAGGGTGGTCAGGGCCTCGGCGGGCAGGTCGCCGGCGGAGGCGAGGATCAGGTCGGGCTCGCCGGGGCCGGGGTGGGTCAGGTGGGGCCAGATCGCGATGCCGTGCCGCAGTTCCTCGTCGAGGGTCTCCAGCGAGTGGTGGACGGTCGTGTGCTTGCCGGCGATGACGATCGTGCACCGGCCGAGTTTGCGCAGGGCGAAGGTGAGTGCGGCGGCGGTGCGCGCGGGGTCGGCGGGGGTGAGGACGTGGAGCGTGGGGTCGTCGCCGGCCAGAAGTGCCGAGGTGAGGCTGGGGTTTTGGTGGGTGAGGGTGTTGTGCCAGCCCAGGCTGGTCAGGAGGTAGACCAGGCTGGGCAGCGGGGCGAGCCCGGCGTGCCGACGCACGGACCGGTGCTTGAGCTGCTGCTGGATGAGGCTGAGGGTGATCGGCGCGAACGCCTCGTAGGTGGCGACGAGGGCGTGCCGGCCGGTCTCCGTGTAGCCCTGGGCCCAGGCGTGGCACAGCTCCTCGCTGAGCACTTCCACCGCCCACGGCACCGGGCGCCCGTCATCGTCTGTGAGGTCGAGGCGGTTGGAGGGCAGCTCGTCGGGGCTGAACACGCGGAACGGGCCCTGCTCGGCGCGGGCCCGCAGGACCTCGGGGACCACCTGCGTGAACGGGCGGCCGGCGGCGCGGTCGGCGACCTGGGCGGAGGCGGCGACGCAGCCGCGCGGCGCCGGGAGGCCGTCGGGCTCGGGCCGGGACAGAGGGAGCGCGGGCAGCAGGTGCGGCTGGGGTCGGCCGCTGGAGGTGAGGAGCTGGTTGGGCTGGTAGGAGGCCAGCCAGTCGGCTAGCGCGTCGAACTCGGCGGGCACACCGGCCGGGTCGCGCAGCGGCGTCTTGTGGACCGACGGGGTGCCGACGAGGTGTGCGGGGGCGCCGTGGCCTTTGTCCAGGGTGAGGACCATGACGCTCGACGGGCCCGGAATGCCCAAGGGCGCGGCGGCGCCGAGCGCTTCGGCCACCGCCTGGCGGAGCTGGTCGACGTCGTGCCCGTCGCTGTAGACGGGCCGGTGGCCAAGTCCGGTGAAATAGGCGGTGAGTTCGGCGCGGCTCAGGGTGGACAGCAGGCTCTTGCCGCCCATGCGCAGCCCGTTGAGCAGGACGACGGGGAGAACGGTGCCGTGGTCGCCCGTACCGTGCAGCGCGCGGGTGGCGAGCCAGGAGGCGGCGGTCGTCCCGGTCTCGCACTCGCCGTCGCCGATCAGGACCACGGTCAGCCGGTGGGGCGCGTCGAGCACGGTGCCTTGCCCGATCGCGAGGGCGGGGCCGAGCTGGCCTCCGGTGTGCAGGTGGCCGGGGATCATCGGGGTGATCTCCCCGCCGATGTCGGCCCGGGGGAAGCCGGCGACGAGTGCGTGCAGTCCGGCCTCGTCCTGGCGCAAGCCTGGGTGGGCGTGGCCGAGTCGGCCGGTGAGGTAGGCGTGGGCGAGGGCGGAGGGGCCGGCGTGCCCGGCGCCGTGCAGGACGTGCAGCTCGTAGCCGTCGGGGACGGTCGCCTGGAGCGGGCCCAGGGCGGCGAGCATCCGGTTGACGGGCGGGCACACTCCCCAGTGGCCGGCCGGTCGCGTCTTGACGTCGGCCGGGGTCAGGGGCCGGGCCAGGCGCGGGTTGTCGCGCAGATAGAGCTGGGCGAGACAGAGGTAGTCGAGCGCGTCGGCGACGGCGGCCACCGACGCGTCGGGCACCAGGCGGTTCGTCCGACGGGCGAGGTCACCCCACATGCGGTCCTCCTGTCGGGGCGAGAGCGGCTTCGACGGCGCGGGCGTGGACGGCGCCCTCCCGCTCCAGGCGCGCTGCGGCGCCCGCGGGGCAGTCGACGATGGTCATGTGCCGGCCGTGCGGGCAGATCCCGCCGTCGACGACCGCGGCGATCCCGGCCCTCATGGTCCGCTCGAAGACGGCGACCTGGCCGGCGGTGAGCGCCGGGTGGTCCTTCTCGCCGGCGGCGGGGGTGGAGATGCTGCACACGGCGGCGGCCAGCGGTTCGCCGGCCAGGGCGACCAGTTGGCCCAGTATTCCGTCGGGGCATCCGACGAGCGCCGGGGAGCCGACCGCCGCGACAGGCTCCACCGCGGGCTTCCACGGAAGACGCAGCGCGAGGTCCCCCGGCCACAGGCCGCCTGTCAGCAGCCGGGCGTCGGCGCTCAGGTCGAACAGGATCTCGGCCGTGGCCGGGGAATCGAGCACGAGCAACAGCGGCTTGGCGGTGGGACGCTGCTTGGCGCGGAAGACCGCGTTCGTGGCGGCGGGGTCGGCGGCGCGGGCACACAGCATGTACCAGCGGGGGGTGGGCACGGCGACCATCTGTCCGGCGGCCAGGAGCCGGGCCGCGTCGGGGAGCTGGGCGGGGGTGAGGACGTCCACGGCGCTCTCCCCTCTCACACGGTGCCGGGACGGGCGAGGGCGGCGAGCGCCGGGTACTCCAGCCACGGGTCCGACAGAGCGCGCCGGGCGAGGTCGGGGTGCTGGGCGTGGCTGACGCGGAAGTACGCCATCACCCTCGGGGTGCTGCTCGCGTTGATGCCGACCCGGTGCGGGACTAAGTGGTGCATCACGACCACGTCGCCGGGCTCGGCGGTGAGAGCGGTGCCGTCCTGGGCGTCGATGTCGTCGGGAGTCTGGGCCGGCTGCCCCAGGACCCAGTCCGTGGCGAAGTAGTCGGCCATCCGGTAGTGCCCGCCGGGCACGTAGTGCATAGCGCCGGCGTCCGCGGTGGAGCTGCCGTCCAGGACGACGCCGGCGATGAAGGTGAACGTGCGTAGGTCGCGCGGTTCCAGGTGGGGGCAGGAGACACCGTCGACGTGCATCCGCTTCACGGGCTGCTGCGCGCCGTGCGGAAGCCGGATCTGGATCTGCGCCCGGGTGACCGGGGCGGGCCTCGCGGGCCGCAGCAGGTCTCCGGCCAACTCCGCCAGGCCGCTTCGCCGGTACAGGGCGAGGAGGTCGGGGTGCTCCTCCAGCTCGGGGGCGAAGCTGCGTTCGGTGTAAGCGGTGAGCCGCGCGGGGTCGTACGCCTCGGCCAGCCAGCCGCCGACGAGGGCGCGCGCCTTGGACAGGACGGCGCCGTGGACCAGGCCACGGCGTATGACGACGCCGTCGTCGACGAACCGGCGCCGCTCGTCGTCGCTCCACGTCACAGGACTGGGCATGGTGGATCTCCTTCCGGAGGGACACGGGGCCGGGGCGGGAAGGGGGGCCGCCCCGGCGCGAAGGGGGAGGAGCGGGTCAGCCGCGCCAGCCGAGGACGATCTGGAAGGAGGCAGGCTCGATCAGGCCGCCGCCGGCGGCGGCCTGATCGTCGAGCAGAGCCCGGGCGCGGCGCTCGAAGTCGTCGACCCGCTCGCCGAACAGCGGCCGGGTGGCGAAGGAGGTCGAGTACAGGTAGCCGATCACCGTCTCGGTGCTCCACTCCCGCTCGACGGCGACGGTGTGCTCCTCGACCTGGCCGAACGCGGACTCGGCGAGGATGTCGCGGTACGGCCGGTTGTGCGCCGCGTACTTCTTGCCCAGCCCGGCCCGCCGCTCCTTGCCCAGGTACTCCTGAATCAGGGCGCGCAGGGCGTCGGTCCAGGCGGAGCGCGCGGTCCACAGGCTGCCGTCGCCCATGACCGCGACGGTCGCGTCCGGCGCGGTCATGTCCTCCAGACGCGACAGCACCACGTCCTGGTCCATCCAGTGGAAGGCGCGGCAGACCGTGACAAGGTCGGCCCGGTAAGAGGCGAGTGGGGTGAACGCCTCGGCCGGAGCGTTGTGCAGGCGGACAGTGAGCGGCAGCCCGGCGAGCGCCTTGTCGGCCTCGGCGAGCATGCCCGCGTCCTGCTCGACGACGTCGATCTCCGTCATCGCCCCGGCCAGGGCCAGGGGGACTTGCCCGGTGCCGGACCCGAGGTCGAGCAGGGCCCGGTGCTCCTTGCCGGCCACCCGCTGAGCGAGCAGCTCGACGGCTTCCTTCGGAATGCCGGGCCGGTAGGCGGCGTAGTACGGGGCGGTGGTGTCGAACTGGCTCACGGGGTAGAACTCCTGATCATCTGGGTTGACGGAAGGACGGAGGGACGGTCTGCTCGATGTGCTCGACCGCACGGGTGAGGTCCGGTACGACCGTGACCCGGCTGGGGAACTCGGCCAGCAGCCGGAGTGCCTCGGACGACGGCGGGCGCGAGGTGATCCACAGGGCGTGGGCTCCGGCGGCGAGGGCCCCGCGTACGTCGTAGTCGAGGCTGTCGCCGACGTGCAGCACCTCCGCGGGGTCGCGGCCGTGCAGTCGAGCGACAGTCTCCACGGCGAGCGGGTCCGGCTTGGCAAACCCGAGTTGCCACGAGGGGTGATGGGCCCGGAGGTGGGGGGCGAGGAGGGCTGCGACGTCGGTCTCCTGCTCGTCCCAGTGGCTCACGTTCGACAGGGTGACCACCGGCACGACCCGGGCGATCCGTGCCACCGCCTCCACCGCGCCGGGCCACAGGGCGAAGCCGGGCGGACAGTGGTCTTGGGGGAAGGCGGACGGCGCGATCCTCAGAGCGGCACACACCGTCTGCGGCGCTGTCGCATCGCTGCGCGGGTCCAGGGCGTGCAGGATCTGCTGAGCGACCTTCTTCGCCTCCCGGGCCGGGAGCGGGGACAGCTCCACGAGGCGCTGCGTCAGCGTCGTCCCGGACGGCTCGCCCAGGGTGTATCCGACGTCGAGGCTCACCAGCCGCACCGGGGCCGCCGTGCTCACGAACGTCCCGCCAGAGCAGCGATGATCATGTCGATCCGTTCGGTGCGCACCGGGCCAGGGCCAGCCTCGCCGAGGAAGGTCAGCAGTTGCCGGGCTTCGGCCGGCGACCAGCTGCTGGTGTCGACACCGGCCTCGGCAGCGGCCCGGGCGAGGTCGTCGGGGATCGTCGGCGGGCGCGCGCCGTGCGGTAACAGCAGCGTGCCGCTCCACCTCTCTCCGGCCTGCCCCTGCGGCAGGGCAGGGCCGAGGGGCGCAAGGACGGTGACGTCGTCGAAGGTGAGGATCCGGACCGGGAGTTCGGGCAGGTGCACCGGCCGGGCGAGGCGAAGGGTCGTGGACAGGAAGGTGTCGTGTCCGCTAAGCCGCTCGTCCACGATGAGCAGGACCTTCTCCTCGCGCTGTTCCAGGCGGCCGTGGACCGCCAGCTCGCCCGTGTGCCTGGGCATTACCGGCGCACCTCCATCCCGAGACCGGGCCGGTCCGGGAGAGCGACGTGGCCGCCGTCCGGCCGGAGTGTGCCGCACAGTGCCCGCTGGCGGCGCGGCTCCCACACCACCTGGTACTCCACCGCGCCCGACACGTGCGGAAACGCGGCGGCTAGGTGCACGGCGGGCAGGAACGCCCGGCCGTGCAGGTGGACGGGCACCTTCGCGTCGTGTGCGGCGCCGAGCCAGCCCTGCGCCTCGGTGATCCCGCCGCACCACACCGCGTCGAACGTGAACGCCTCCGGCCGGCAGTGCTCCAGCAGGGCCCTGGCGTCCTCCGCATGGGACAGCCGCTCGCCGAATGCGACCCTCAGCCCCTCCGTCTGTCGGCGCAGCTGTCGGTACGCGGCCTGGTCGGTTCGCGGGAGCGGGTCCTCCACCCAGCGCACCGTCTCCGGAGTGAGGAGCGGTGCGACCTCCATGGTCCGCAGGTGCCCCCATGCGCCCAGGGCGTCCACCGCCACACTGTCCCCCGCCCACTTCGCCGCCCGTTCGGCCAGCAGCGCCATCTCGGCGGCTTCAGCGCCGCGCAGGGCCCACTTGGTGAAGGCGAAGCCCCCGTCGGCGGTGGACTTGACGGACTCGGGGGCCGACGTGGAGGCCAGGTCCAGGGAGAGCCAGGAGGCGTAGACCGGCACTCGCGGTTCGGGCCGGTAGCTGAGCAGGGCCGCGACCGGCAGGTCGGCGAGTCGGCCGTGCAGGTCCCACACCGCGCAGTCCAGCGCCCCGACCGCCCAGCGGCCGAGCCCCGCCGCGTGCGGGCCGAGGCCGGCCAAGAGCCTGTGCAACAGACCCGTGTGGTCGGCCACGGGGTGCCGCAGAGCGCTCTGCCCAAGCCGGGTGGCGACGAGCGCGGCGGGCAGCTCGTCGACCGGGGCGAATACCCCGGTCACTCCGTCGGCCTCGACCACGATCGCGAACCGGCTGTCGCCAGCCTTCCACGGACCCGCCCCGCTCTCGTCGAGGCGCTCTACCCGCACCCGGTCGATGACCGCGTCAGCGGGGTCCATCGACGAGGTCCTCTCCCGCGTAGGTGAAGTACCACAGCGGCCGGTAGCACTCCCAGCCCACCGGCCGCAGCCCGGTCGGTGCCATGGCCCGCTCGATCGCCGTACGCGCCTGCAGGTAGTACTCCAGGCTCTCCGCGCCCGGCGTCCGCATCCCCTGCATCATCACCGTGTGCGCCTGGAAGACCTGGAAGTTCGGGAACGCGGTGACCTCGCTCGCCAGTGCGTTCACCCCGCGCACGAGGTCCTCCATCGGGTCCAGCCCGACGATGTACGTGTATGAGGTGTCCAGCCCCGCCGCCCGCGCCCGCATCAGCAGGTCCGGCATCTGCTCCGGCCGAAGGTCGGCCTTGGTCGCCTTCATCAGTGCCTCCCGCCGGGTGAAGTGCTCGGCTGTCAGCCTGAGCACGAACGGTGACACCTTCGACGCGATGGTCTCGAATGCCTCGTCGCTGCGCAGCACGGATGTGAGGAAGCCGATCCGAGCCTTGACGCCGGCCCGCTCCAGAGCGGGCCGCAGGGCGGTTAGGTGCGCGACGGCCGCCTCCTCCCGCTCGAAACAGCCGGTGGAGACGGTGACCTCGGTCAGCTCGGCCAGGCTGCGGCGGGGATGCTGCTCGCCGAGGGCGTGCAGCAGGGCGTCGAGCCCCTGGTCTTCCTGCATCCTCGGATCGGCGGCGGCCTCCAAGGTGTTGGGGCACCAGCCGCACCCGACGCACCGGCTGCGGGCGTTGGGGTTGAGGGTCGCGGCGCGGCCGTCGTTGCGGAAGTACCCTCCGACCGCCTCGTCGGCATCGATGCGCCCGACGTGCGCGACCACCTCGCCGTTCAGCGACAGCTCGTCGCTCCGGAGCCGGAAGGGGCTGGCCGGCTGGTTCAGCGGGACGATGATCTGCCAGGGGGCATCGGGGCGGCGCACGAGGCGAAGGTTGACCCGGGCCCGGTGACGGTCCTGGTCGGAGGTGATCCCGTACAGGTTGACGGCGATCAGCAGCACGTCCTCGACGGGGACTCCGTGGCGCAAGGCAGCCTGCTCCAGATGACGCAGGCGGTCGGTGCCGACGGCGCCGTCCGAGGATATCGACCGGCGCATGGAGAGATGCGGCATGGAGGACTCCAACTTGAGTTCGGCGGGCACGGTTGCCTCCTGGGTGGAGGTGCTGGGGATCAGGTGTGCGTGATCAGGTAGGTGGGGCCCTCGCCGCGCCGGGCTCGTTCGATGGCGTCGAGGCGGGCGAAGGCGCGCGGCCCCATCAGCTCCTGCCAGGTCGCGAGGTCGTGGACGGCCCACATGTCGTGCTCTGCGGGATCGAGTCGGATCCGGCCGAGCTGGTCGGCGGTCAGCTGGCCTCCGTCGAAGATGAGCCCCACCTTGTTCAGCGGCAGGCGCGGCCCGGCGTGCAGGAAGTGCGTCAGGAGCAGCTTCGGCGTTTCCAGACCGAGTTGGAGGCCCGTCTCCTCGACCGCCTCTCGCCGTGCTGTCTGCAGCGGGTCCTCGCCTCGGGCGTCCAAGTTGCCGCCCGGGAACTGCCAGAGTCTCGAGCCGTAGACCGAGCGGAGCTGGACCGGCCGGTCGTGTTCGTCGCGGATGTACAGGCAGCCGTACACCGTGTGGTGGGGGACGGTCTGCGCGTACTGCGTGGGCGTCATCGGCATGGGGCGGCCGGGCCGGGCAGGGCGGTGGTCGAATGCGAGGGCGAGAACGCCGAGGGCTTCCTTGGCCGGCGGGTAGATGCTGCGGAGGTTGGCGAGCAGCTCTCCGGGCGGCCCGTCCGGGTCGATGCGCACGGTGTCCTCCGAGCTGAGCAGATCCTCGAAGGAGTGGTACGGGGTGATCCGCTTAACGATGACGTCGAGTTCCCGCCCGGTGTCCCGGTCGTGGAAGACGACCGTGTCACCGACTGCGACGGCGCGCTTCTGCGGGGTGGCCACCCTCACTTCGATCGTCTTGCGGCCTGCTTCCACTTGGCGGTAGTACCGCCCGAGCAGGTGCATGTGGTGCTCTTGTGGTTCACCTCCGGTCGCCGGACTCGGGACGGCTGGGATCGCCTGCTGGGTGTCGTCAGGCACACGTGCCTCCGTTCGATGCGTTCCGTCCGTCGCGGTCTTGGGATCCCAACCGGGCCAGGGTCCGGTGGCCGCGCTCCTGTGTTTCGGATCGGCGTGGGTGGCGATGAAGTGGACGAGGATGCCAGCGCGCTACGGCAGTTCGATCGGTCCGTAGCGCGCGTGCGGCTCCTGCCGCATCAACGCGTCGTACCGGTCCGCTACCGAGAAGTGCCAGAACTCGGTTCGGTAGTTCGTAAAACCTGCGTTCTCCATGGCGTTGAGCAGCAGCATGCGGTGGTGGCGCGCACGATCGCTGACGTTCGGGGCGTGAGTGAAGCAGGCACCGTCGCTCTCCTCGGGGGAGGCATTGACGCGGGTACCGAGGTCGAGTTCGTGACCGTCCTGGTCGGCGAGGGTTACGTCCACGGCCGCGCCCGCGGAGTGGGGCGCGATCTCCGGTGGTGATACGTACCGGCTGGCAGCCTGGTACAGCTGCTCAGCTGTCCAGCCGGGGCGAGCGGAGGCCAGCTCGTCCCGGTACTCGGTGAAGTAGCGCTGCTGTAGGGCCAGCGGCCGGTAGCCCTCGATGAACAGCAGGTCGGTGCCAGCGGGCAGGAGCGAGCGGGCGTGCTCCAGCCGGGCTAGGACGCCCTCGCGGACGTGGGCGAACGCGCCCAGCGGATCTTGCTTGCGGGGATCGACGCGGAAGCTGTGGTCACGCACGTCGACGAGCGGCTCCCCGCACTCGCGCACCGGGACTGCGGCGACCTGCGGATCGGACATCAACACCAGACTGCTCATCGAGTCTCCCTGCGACGGCTTGCACTGCGGCGGCGGGGTTGGGGAGGCAGAGGCCAGGTCGGTTTCGCGCAGGATTCGCGCGATGGTGTCCTGCAGCGTGCTGTCGGCCGGGATCACGGTCTCCAGACCGCCGGGCAGCAGATCCAGCTCGCGGTACCAGGAGGCGAGGTGGCTGTCGGTGACTTGCGCCAGGTACGCGGCATCCGCCTTCGACGCGTGTCGGACAAACGTCGATTCCAGCGGCACGTCCAGGTAGTAGCAGCAGGAGACGCCGCGGTGGTCCCGTACCAGAGACGTGATCATGTGGCTATAGCGATCGGCGTACAGGATCCCCTCAAGCACCACGTGAAAGCCGGCGTTCAGTGCTTCGCGTGCGATCCTCCCCAGCAGGGCGATGTTGGCGCCGCGCGCGGTGTCGTGTTCCCTGAGCACGTTCCGGCGGATCACGTCCTGGCCCACGATCGCGATACCACGGCCGTAGTGATCTCGCAGGCCCTGGGCCACGCTTGACTTGCCTGTCGCCGAGTTGCCGCGGATCACCACCAGGCGGGTGTCCTCACGGCCGGCCGCAGTTGCAGTGGGCACACGACGGTGTGCGCCGCTCGGTGTGCCGGTCATGCGGGCCATCCCGTCTCGCTGTACAGATCCCCGTTCTGGATCTTTGCGATGGCTTGGCGGGTGTAGGAAACGAGGTTGTCGGGCAGCGCGGCGGGGTCCCAGAACTTCCACTGGGTGCACTTGTCCGGCTCGCGCAGTTCCGGCTCGCCGCTCCAGGCGCGGGCGCGGAAGAACAGGCCCATGCGGGGCCGGTCCCCGGCCTTGTCGATGTGATGGACGACGTGGACGAGTTCGACGTCCTGGCGCTCGATGTGCAGGCCGGCTTCCTCCCGTGCCTCCCTGATCAGGCAGGTGATGGCGCTCTCCTGCTCGCAGTGGCCGGCCAGGACGTGCCAGGTGGACGGCGCGAACGCGGAGTCGGGGTGGCGCAGCCCGAGCAGCACCGTCCCGTCGGGCCGCTCCAGGTAGAGGTGGACGCCAATGACGTTGAGGACTGTGCCGTGCGGCGCAGCTGGGCGGTGCTCCTCGTGCGATGAGAGCCCGCTCTGCGACGCAGTGCTGGACGCGTTGGCCGGGAGGCTGGCGGCGTGGCGCCGTACGAGGTCGCTGGTGGTGTCTGCGATGCGCAGGCGGTGGAGGTCGTCGGGGGCGAACCAGGCCAGCATCACCCCCTCCGTCAGGCGGAGTTCGCGGGGATCGCCGTTCCAGCGGCCGGCGTAGATGGCGATGGGCACGCTCGAGCCGGCGCCGTCGGAGGCGTACTCAGTGCCGAACGGTGTCAGGTCGGCGATGTCGAGGCCGGCTTCCTCGGCCAGCTCGCGCCGCACGGTGTCTTCCAGGGTGGCGTCCTGGGGCTCTCGGCCACCGCCCAGCAGGGACCACATGCCCGGCTCCCAGATTTGGTCGGGGAAGTAGTCGCGCAGGTGGAGCAGGTACTCGCCGCGGTCGTTGTAGATCAGGGCGGAGGCGTTGGCCCTCTCCGGTTCGGTCTCCGGCGTGAGCTTGAGCAGCTTCTCGCGCAGGGAGGGGGAGGTCACCCTGTCCACGGGCCGCCACTCGATGCCGCCGACCTCTTCTTCCTGCAGCACCACCGGCGCCTCGGCCGCGGTGTGCAGGCGGAAGAGGAACCGGAGGTCGAAGTGCTGGTGGCCGGGTTCGCCTTTGCCCGGGTGGGCGTCGATGTCGTGGGTGTCGATGTCGAACGGCACAGTCTCGTAGCCGGGCCACGGTGCCACGGCCTGCGGCGGGATGCCGGTCTCCTCGTGCAGCTCCCGCAGCGCCGCTGCTGCCAGGGACTCGTCGGCGGGCTCGGTGTGTCCGCCGGGGGCGAGGACCTTTCCGCTCGCCAGGTGCAGCACGTGCAGGACGCGGCCGAGCTGGTCGACGACGATCGCGCCGCAGGTGACGTGTCCGGTGAAGGTGGAGCGGCTGGCGATGTCGGTGGGACGTTCGAGGGCGTCCAGGAGGCCGCCGAGCTGGTCGCGTTCGTGAGGGTGGCGAGCGAGGTAGGTCTCGACGGTCGTGCGGATGTGGTCGTGCGACAACGGCATGGGGCTACCTCAGAGGGGCGTGGAGCGGGACGTGTTGAGGCGGGGTGCTTGTTCGGGTCAGGTCAGCCGCATCCCCTCCGCCGGGATCTCCTCGATGGCGGCGGGGCGAGCGGTGGGCAGGCCCCACCGCTCGCGTGCCGTCTCCGCCGCGAGCTGGGCTTGCCGCGCGCCGGGCGGGCCCCAGCCCAGCAGGGCGGCTGCCTGGGCGGGGGTGGCGAGCAGGCGGGCGAAGGGGTGGCCGGTGGCGGGGTCGACGGCCGTCGGCCCGATGGCGGTGACCCGGGCGGCCAGGCGGAGCCGGGCGTTGGACCCCACGCCGCCGTAGACCTCGCCGGTCTCGTCCAGCACCCAGCCCAGTCGCACCGGATCGGCCAGGGTGAGCTGGGCTTCCTCGGCGGCTTCGCGGTGCAAGGTGTCCTCGGGAGTCGCGTCGGTCGTCTCCACGGTGCCGCCGGGCAGCATCGGCAGCGCACCCCGCGGGCCGGGGTCGGCCACGAGGACGACCCGGCCGTCGGGGGCGAAGCACCACGCCCAGGCTTGCTGTACGGGCAGCCGCTCGGGGACGGGGCTGCGGTGGAGAGGGCTGTCCCACAAGGGTCGGTAGCGGACGTGGACGTCATGGCGGTCCAGCGCCGGGACGTCGTGGATGTGCCGGCCGTCGGCGAGGTGAGCGGTGGCGGTGTTCCCGAGCCGGGCACGGTAGGCGGCGAGCATGATCTGCCTGTCCACGGGCCGCAGCCTCTGCACCGCGTCCCGGGTCTGCAGGAAGGCGTACTCGGACAGCTCCTCGCGCGGCAGGCGGATCGCCTCCACCTGGTCGGGGTGGAGGGTTCCCCCGTCGAAGACGAACCGGATCTCGCCGGGGCATGCCGTGGCAGTCTGGAGGTCGGGGTGGTGCGGGGAGAAGGAGTGGACGGCGAGCACGGCCGACAGGGGTAGATCCAGGCCCAGTTCCTCGGTGATCTCGCGCCTGCAGGTGACGTGCGGGTGTTCGCCGGCTTCGACGACGCCTCCGGGCAGCAGCCACGAGTCGTCCTCGCGGTAGGTGGGGTGCACCAGCAGGACCCGGCCGACCTCGTCGGTGATGATCGCGGCGGCGCCGAGCCACGCCGCATGCCGGGATGCGGCGTACTGCGCTGCGGGCAGATCGGCACGCGGTGAGACGTGATCCGAAGGGGAGACGGGAGAGGTCACGTATCTCTGCCTTCCGAGACGGTGTACGGGCGAGTGGACAGCGCGGAACGGCGAGGGGTGATCAGGGGGTGTCGCCGCTCATCCGGCGCTGCAGCTCCCACAGGGTCCGGAAGAGACCTGGCTCCTGGGTGAGCTGGGCGTAGGTGCCCTCCTGGACGATCTGCCCTTCGTCCAGGACCACGATCCGGTCGGCGACGGCCACGTTGGTGAGCCGGTGCGTGATCAGCAGGATGGCGCGGTCCTTGGCCAGTTCGCGCAGGCCGGCGAAGATCCGGTGCTCCGCGCGGGCGTCGAGGGCGGCCGTGGGTTCATCCATCACCAGCAGCGCCGCCTGCCGGTGGAACGCTCGGGTGAGGACCAGGCGCTGCCACTGCCCGCCGGAGAGCTGCTGTCCGCCGAACCACTCGCTGGTCAACAGGGTGTTCAGGCCGGAGCGCAGGCCCGGCAGCATCTCCGCGGCGCCGGACGCCTCGCATGCGGCGAGCAGGGCGGCGTCGCTGGTGTCGCCCTGCCCGAACGTGATGTTGTCGCGCATCGTCAGCGGCAGGTACGTGAACTTCTGCGGCACCAGCGCGACGTGCTCCCACGACCCCCACGGGTCCAGGTCCGCGGTGGAGGCGTGGTCCCAGGCCACGTCGCCCTCGGTGGGCAGCAGCAGCCCGCACATCAGGCGCGAGAGGGTCGTCTTGCCGGAGCCGTTCTCCCCGACCAGCGCCACGATCTCCCCGCGCCGCACGTGCAGGGAGACGTTGCTCAGGCTGTCCTTGGGGGCGCCGTCGTAGCGGTAGGTGACGTCGCGGACCTCGAAACGCTCCGGGGCCGCGGTCACGGGCGCGGTGCCGCGGGAATCGGTCATGGCCTGGCCGTGGGCGTTGTCGAGGAAGTTCTGCCAGTCCTGCACGTACCAGCCGGTGCGCACCAGTCGTGCCCCACCGTTGATGATGCCGCGCACCGAGCCGGTGGCGGTCTGGAGGGCGAAGACGGCGCCGCCGCCGGCCGCCAGGCTCAACCGCCCGGAGGCCAGGAGCCACAGCAGCGCCGCCCACACCGCGGTCGAGGCGATCCCGCCGGCCACTGCTCCTGCCAGCCCCATCCAGGCACCGGTGTTCGCGGCTTTTCGTTCGGCCGCGTTGACCGAGGCGGCCAGCCGCCGGTACCGGCCGATCAGGAAGGGCCCGGCCAGGCAGGCGCGCATCTCCTCACTGGACTCCTGATAGGCCATGTGCCAGCGCAGCTTGCCCAGCATCCGGCGCCGCCCGGAGGTCTCCAGCCCGGCCAGGTAGATCACGCGTGCGGAGCGCACGTAGGCGGCGGCCTGCGGCAGGCACGCGAGGAAGAGCAGAGGCAGGAGCATCGGATGCAGGACGGTCAGGACGGTGGCGCCGGCCGCGAGCGTGGCGGTCGCCGCGAGGACGTCCTGCGCTTCTTCGACGAGGTCGGGGGTGACCTGGGCGCCGCGGTCGGCGATGTCGTAGGCGTCGTTGTAGCCGGGCTTGTTGTTGGCGGCCAGTTCCGCGCCGAGCGCGGCCTCGATCATCGTCAGCTCCGCTGCCCGGCCGAGCACCGGGCGCAGACGGCCAGTCAGCCAGACGACGGCGATGCCCAGCAGCGCGCGCAGGCCGGTGGCGGCGGCGATCACGGCCAGCTGCGGGGCGGCGTCCCACAGCCGCTCGGTGATGCCGCCCGAGGAGATCAGCGCGGTGATCGTGCCCGTGACGGCCAGGAGGCCGAGGGCCGCGAGGACGCCGGTCCCGATCTGGCACACCAGCAGGCCGATGGTCGCGCCGCGGTCTACGCGCCAGGCCATCTGCACCGAGCGCCGCACGAGCGAGGGCAGGCGCCGCGCCATGGTGCGGGAGGTCAGCAGGGAGCCGGCCTGGAGCCTCGACTCGTCGCGGTAGAGGTATTCCTCCTCTCGAACACCGGCCTCCTGCGGTTCGTCGTCCGGCGCGGCCCCCTTTGGCGGTTGCGGCGGCTGGTCCTGCGTAATGGCCGAGGTCATCGTTCCCCCTAGGACGGTCGCTGCGGCAGAGTCGTGAGGTCTAACGACACGGCTGCGATATCGAACACACGTCATTCGGTCGTGCTGGGGAGCCTGCTATTTCCTGCGTCAGGGAACCCCGCGGGCGCGGGATCCCTGGTCTGGCTTGGAGCGGCCGCGGGCAGGAAATGGCCGAAACGCCGACACCGCCAAACAGCGTGGGCAGCACGGCGGGCCCATCCCGGTCGCCCTCTCCTAGCCGGGATCTGGTTCGGCCTGTAGCAGCCTTTCCAGCTCTGTCTCGGCGTGGCCGACCGCGCCCGTCAGAGCCTCATGGTGGTGGGCGGACAGGACGCCGGATCCCAGTCCGGCCGCGGCGATCACCGCGTTCAGCGCGTCTGTCGCCCGGTCGTCCAGGGCGGCCGCGGCGACGGGGTGGTGCAGTGCGTCTCGTGCGGCGTAGGCGTCGAGTCGGGCAACGCTGACGAGGGAGTCGAGTACGCGGGCGACATGGCGTCCGGTGCGGTCCAGTTCCAGGGCTGACAGGCCCGTCCCGGTCTGGAAGGCGGCGGTCGGCGGATCGGGATGGTCGAGGAGCTGGACGGCTGCATCAACGGTGCGGTCGAGGTCGGGTTCAGGGACGGGGGTGTCTTCGGGCCGGCAGTGGGCGTGCAGGAGGAGGGCGATGGCTCTCTCCCAAGGCTCCGTGGGCTGGGTGGTGTCGATCAGGTCGCGGGCCTGCTGGTCCAGGCCCTGCTCCATCAGGGCCATGATCTTGATCTGGCGACCGTCGAGGAGCCGGTTGCCAATGCCGCGATGCCGGGCCATGGCGTCGGCCGCGTCGGTCCACCGCCCGATCTGGGCGAGGGCGCGGGCGCCGTCCACGAGCAGGGTGACGTACAGCTCCTGGCACACCGTGCGGTGGTCCTCGTCCGTGCCGGTCAGAGCAGACAGGTCGACGGTGCGGCCGTCGATGTCAGCCTTGTTCCGATGTCGGGCAGCGTCGTTGAGGCAGTACAACAAGCCGTAGGCGAGTTCGCCGTGGCCGGCGCGAGTCTGCAATCGGGAGAGGTTGACGAGCGGCATCAGCGACATGACGGCGACCCGTCCGCTGAGGCGTCCGGCGTCGGTGAAGACCTGGTGCTGGCGCCAGCACAGATCCTCGGCCAGGTCGGGCAGGCCGACGTCGGAGGCGATGAGCGCGGCGTAGTTGAGGACCCCGCAGGCGCGGGCCACCAGGTCATGGTGGCCCGCACCTGCGGGCGCGACGGTCAGCCCGGTGAGGTGGTTGATGCGCTCCTCCAAGGGGAGCGCGGGCGCCTTGGTGCGGCGGACCAGGGGGATGCGGCTGGCTATCGCGGGAATCATCGGCTCAGCCCTTGCGCGCCCAGTCGACGACCAGTCGGCTGTAGGGCTTGTCGACGACGAAGCGGGCGTCGTCCGCCGTCAGCCGGTCACGCGAGTCCGCGACGGCCATCCGAAAGCCCGGCTCGGGGGCGTCGTTGCCGCCGGTCGCGTCCCAGGCGCGGATCTCGCTCACGACGCGCTCGGCGAGGCTGGCGCCGCCCTCGCCGTGGCCGATCACGCCGACCTCCCAGTACCGGCCCTTGTCGTCCTCGCCCTCGCGGATGGTCAGGTACGCGAGCGACCCGGCGTCGAGGGCGGCCATGGAGCCCCACCCGAAGTGCGGGGTGAATCCGGGGCGCTGGCCCGGCAGGCGGGAGAGGCCGTTGGGCAGCACGCAGGCCAGGTACAGGTACAGCCACTCCCACGCCGAGCCCTGCCGGAACTTCACCCCGGTGTAGAGCTTGGTCTGCTGCTGGTCGAGAACGGAGCGCAGCGCCTCGCGGTCGACGTCCTGCTCGCTGAACGTCTCCAGGCGCACGTTGCCCTCGCCGGCCATCGGCACGAGGGTGTACACGTCGTCGCAGACGCCCTTGCGCAGGGGGATGAAGGTGGCCATCTCGCAGGAGACGGTCTTCCACGTGTCGCCGTCGCGTTCGAAGGCGAAGGAGCGGGAGATGCTGCCGCGGATGCGCATCGGCAGGACCAGGCGCCCGCCGGGGGCGAGCTGGTCGAGGATCTTCAGGGGGACGTCGCCGGCGCCGACGGTGAAGATGATCCGGTCGTAGGGGGCGTGCTCGGGCAGCCCGGCCGCGCCGTCGGCCATCACCGCGGTGGCGTTGTCGACGCCTGCCTCGGCGAGGTGCTGGCTCGCGCCGGCGACGAGGTCCTGGTCGACGTCGAGGGTCCACACCTGCCCACCGGGGGAGACGATCTTACCGAGGAGGGCGGCGTTGTAGCCGGTGGCGGCTCCGGCTTCCAGGACCTTGTGGCCGGGCTGGGTGCCGAGCTGTTCGAGCTGGGTGGCGACGATGGACGGCGCGGAGATGCAGGAGATCATCTCCCCGTGCTCGTCGTGCTTGATCGGGACCGCGTCCTCCTTGTACGCGCTCTCCAGGTCGACGCCGGGCAGGAAGGCGTGCCGGTCGGTGGTGCGGAAGGCGTCGATGGCCTCCTTACTGCGCAGGTGGCCGCTGTCGACGAGCCGCTGGGCGAGGGATTCGCGCAGCTGGTTGGGGTCGGTGACGGGTGTCATGGTGGTCTCCATTCGAGGGAGGCTAGGGTCCGCCGGGGCGGACTTGCGGGTGGACACGTCAGCTCCTTCTCCGGTGGAGAAGGCGACGTGACGGCCGAGCCACGCGGTGGCGGCCTGCGCTTCGGCAGGCACGCCTGCGCGGTTGAACGCGAAGATCGCGTGATGGGCGATGACGCCCCGGATTCCGCGTATCAGTCGGCCGTCAGCGGCGAGCCGGCGCAAGCGGCGGCCGGCGTCCTCAAACGCGGCGACGCGCTCGACCCAGCCCGCTTCCGCGTCTGGGCGCAGGGAAGCGTCCGCGTTCATCAGCCGCCGCATCGCGGAGACGGCTCTCTCCAGCGCGGGCCCCTGGGGCGGGGTGACGGGGGGCCGCAGGGCAGCCCACCGGGCCCATGCATCTCCGGCTTCGAACGGGTCCAGTCCCGCCTCGCGGATCATGGCGGACAGGAGCATCACGCTGCGCTCGCGGGCGCCGGGGGTGCCAGTCTGGGCGAGCGCGGCCGGGCTGTCGGCGCAGAACACGTCGTGCGCGACCTCCATGCCCTCGGGGCCGCCGAAGGCATGGGTCTCCGGCTCGTAGATCCCGCCCGTCCAGCCGGTGAGCACGCGGTCGGCGACGAGCTGGTCCAGCAGGCCGGTGGCGGGCTGTTCGGTGCGCAGGCGCACGCCGGCGTCCTTGCGCAGGAAGTGGAAGCGGCGCCCGGACAGCGCGGTCGCCAGGGCCCGGGCGGCGTCCGCGTGCTGGTGGGGGAAGGCCACGGAGGCGTGCCACCAGGACGTGTCCGGGGGGATCGGCAGGTTCTCGTCGTCGAAGGTCATGGGCAGAAAACTCCTTGCGAGGCGGCGGGGAGAGGATCAGGCGAGCAGGAGGACGCGGGTCCAGCCGGTGGTGTCGGTGGCGTTCAGGGCGAGTTGGGCTCCGGCGCGGCCTTCCATGAATCCGGTTTTGGGCAGGCGTTCCCAGTCGGCGGCCAGCCGTCGGTGCAGGTCCTGGACGATCGGGGTGAAGCGTGCGGGTGCGGGGCTGTCGGCGGCGACCGCGCGGGTGAGGGTCAGCAGGCCGGCCCAGCCGTGGCAGAGGGTCGAGTCGGTGATGCGGGCGAGCCGCAGCGGGTCGGTCAGGATGGTCTCGACGATGTCCTCGGCCGCTTGGCGCCGGGCGGTGTCGCCGAGGGCGAGCGCGGCGAGCTGCTGGGCGCGGGCGATGCCGGGCTGGCCGTAGCACCAGGACTGGCGGGCCGGTTCCGCTGCGGGCGGCTGGTCAGCCTCCAGGTGTGCTGCGGTGGACCAGTAGTGGGCGCCGTGCCGGTCGAGCCAGGTGGCAAATGTGCCGACGGCCTCCTCCTGCCCGGGGACGCTGACTTCGGCGCGCTGGGCGAGGGAGAGCACGGCCAGTGGCCCCGCGATGCCGTGGGCCATGCCGTTGTTGCTGTGGCCGCCGGCCATCGTCTTCCCGTCGGGGCCGACCGGCGACCACCACCCGGGCAGGATCCGGCCTTCACTGCGGGCGGGGTGGGCGAGCGCGACGAGGCAGGCGAGCACGTCGGACAGCCGGGGCGCGATCGGGCGGCGGGACAGCAGCAGTGCGGCGAGTCCGGTCAGGCCGCGGATGAGGTCCCATTCGGCGAGGTGGGGCAGCGCGCCGGCCGCCTGACGGCGGTGGGCGGCGGCGAGCCGGGCGTCCACGACGCGGTCGACGGCCGCGCGGACGTCGTCGCCGGCCCCGTGGGCGCGGGCGAGGACGAACTCCAGGGCGGGTGCGCCATGGAAGAGGCTGGCATTGCTGCCGGCGCTCACCCCTCGGACGGTGGCCTGGGCGAGGTGGCGGCGGGCGGTGGCCAGGTCACGGCGCTCGATGTCGAGAAGGGCCATCCCCAGGGCGCCTTCGGACAGGTCCTGCGTACGGGGCACGGTCGTCGCGGTCATGAGCGCCTGGCCAGGGGGACGACGATGCTGTGGGCCCGGCCGCCGATCCACCCGTCGGCGTCCGGCGGGGGCGCGTCGTGCAGGGTGGCGATGCCGAAGGGGCTGGCGTCCAGGTGCGCTCGCAGGAGGTCCAGGTCGACGTCGCGGGTGAGGACGAGGGGCAGCTGCTGGTCGTCCTCGGCGAGCAGGACCCGCTCCGGCACCCGGAACCGGGCACGCCAGGCGTGGAGTTGGTCTGCCCACTGCTGGAGTGGTGCGGTGCGGGCGGGCAGTGTGCGGCTGCGGATCTTCCACCGGGCGGCGGTGAGGATGGTGCGTCGGTAGGTGAGGGCCGGGGTGAAGGGCAGGGTCCAGGCGGCGCCCCAGTCGAACCAGGTCACCTGCGGGGATGCGGCCCGGCTGATCTCGCCGAGGAAGCGGGCCATCGGCGGGGTGTAGTTGTTCCACAAGAAGTTGATGGCGGTGGGGGCCAGCAGCTCCAGCGGCTTGCCCGTCGCGGACTCCACCAGCTGGGGGCGGCCGTCGGCGACGGTGACCGACAGGGCGCGGGGGAAGAGGACGTGCGGGGCGGGGCGGCGGAATTCGCCGACGCTGACGACGCGGGGCAGGGCCTGGGGCGCGCGGGTGAGCAGGTCAGCCGGCACACGTCCTGCGTGGAAGGACAGCTGTGCCAGCTCCGCCTCCGCATCGATGGTGGGCAGGTGTGCGTACGTTGCCTCGGTGCCGGGGAAGAGGTGCCAGAACCGTCCGGTCATCGAACCGGCCGAGCGGGAGACGGTCAGGACCCGCAGCCGGAAGTCCCCCCGGTCGAGGGCCTGGACGGAGGAGGCGTGCACTTGAGCGGCCAGTTCGAGATGGGGCGCCGGATGGTGTGGCTTCTCGCCGGCTGCCGCTTCCAGCTCCTCGATCATCGCGCCCGTCAGGGCCACCGTGCGCCTGCCCTCGGCGGCGGCGGTGCCGGCCAGCTCCAGCAGCAGGCGGTCGCGCCGGGACATCGGCCGGGGCGGTTCGCTCACGGTGACGAACCCTTCCGGAAAGCCCACGCCCCGGTCGGAGTCCGTGGCCACCTCCACCGGAACGGGGACGTTCTCGCCGTAGCGCTCGGTGAATTGCTCGATCCACCGACGCCAGGTCGGTGTCCCGTTCGGATGAGTGGCCAGGCGGGCCAGCACGGTCGCTGTCGTCCCTGCCTCGGTCAGCACTTGTTCGGGCAGCCGCACGTCGGCATCCAGCCGCAGGTCGCATGCTGGCCGCAGCCGGTCTGCCTGGGCGCGGACCGCGTGCGGTAGGGCGCCTGAGGGGTCGACGTCGGTGGCTGGCGCGCGCAGCGAGGAGCGCAACAGCCGTACCCGCAGCAGTTCGCCCAGGAGCCGGTGGCGCGCTGCGTCGCTCACAGCCGGGTACTCCGCGGCGAGTTTGTCGGCCAGCTGGCGATATTCGATCGGGGAGCGGGCCAGGTTGAGCACGAGGCACAGCGCAGGGTTCAGGGCGAGGCGGAACTCGGCGTCGCCCTCGGACGGCACGTGGATGTGCTCGTTACGCTGCCGGGCCAGCGTGTTGACGCAGACCGCCGTGTCGGCCATGCGAGTGCTGTCGCTCTCCCAGGCGCTGAGCATTTCGTCGAGACCGGCCGGATCGGGGCGCACGACGGCCTGGTGGGCTTCTCCGAAGCGCACGGATGTCGACTGGTCGAAGCCGAGCAGGGCGACGCCGGCGAACAGGCCGTAGGGGGTGGAGCGGTGTGCGTACCGGATCGCGTAGCGGGCCGTGGCCAGAGCAGCACGGCGAACCCGGCGCGGCTTCGGCGTGCGGCCGTCGATGATGGCCTGCACCTGTCCGGCGAGGTCGGGGCTGGCGTCGGTCACTGTCTGCCGAAAGGCATCGTCGGACCAGACGCTGCTCAGCCACGCACGCCACGGTTCCAGCGGTGCCGTGGATGCCGGCCAGGGCGGCATGGCGGGCTCGGTGACGTGCACCGCGGCGCGCAGCATCGCCTGCCCCGCGCCCTGGTACAGGCTGGGACGTACCCGTGTCATCACCGCTCTCCCTTCTTCCTTCGTGACGGGGCGGGATGCGGGCCGGACGGGAAGCCCCGCCCGGCCCGCGCTGCCGGATCGGACCGGCTTACGAGGTGGTGCAGGCGCTGGGGCAGGAGCTGCCGCAGGTGTCGCCCGTGCTGCACATCAGGACCGTCTCGGTCGCCGGCGTGCCCTCGATGAAGGTGATGTCGAGTCCGAACGGGTCGGTCTCGTCGGTGGTTGCGAGGTCCGGCTGCGCGGGGGCGGTCGGCCTCTCCGTCTGCACTGCGGTCATGCTTGCCTCCTAGTGGCGATGAGTGGTGCGGAATGCCGGGCCCCGGTCGGGACCCGGAACTTGGTGCCAGACGGTGGCGGCTGACGGTGTCGCCTGGTCCAGGACGTCTGGGAGTCGGTGTGAGCCGTGTCGTCAGGCTGCTGCGGGCTGCGCCCGCGAGTGGGTCTTCGCAGCCCTGTCCAGGACCTCGGTGAAGTGCTCGGCGCGCTCGTCGCCCTCGGCCTCCTGGGCGCGGAGGTCTCCGAAACGGGCCCAGTACCGCCTGCAGACGTCGCTGTTCATGAGCATCGAGGCGTAGAAGGGCAGTTGTCCGTGGCGAACGAAGCCCAGCCGGTCACGCAGGCTGAGGGTGCAGATCTGCTGGTTGGCATGGAGCAGCTGCATGTACTCCTCGACGTCGATGTCCTCGGGCGTCCAGAGCTTGGCGAGGGCGGGGTTGGTGGACATCTGCGTCAGCCAGTCGAGCTGGTTCCGCGCGACGGCCACTTCGTTTCGCTCGGCCTGGTGCCGCGCGTCCTGCCTGAGCCGGGCGGCTCCGACCACGGCGGTGGTGAGGGAGACGGCGGCGCCGGCAGCGAGGACGGCGGTAGTGAGCTTCATACTTCAACGGTCCTTTCAGGTAAGGGGTCTGCGGACGAGCGTTGGGTCTGCGGAGCCTGTGGGGTCCGCCGCGTCATGCGGCCCCCGCGAGCACGACGGTCGGGGAGTCGCCGGCATGGCGATCCGGGGCGTACCGGCGCCGCACCTTCTCCAGGGCGACGGCGATCGGCGGCAGCCCGACGGCGGCCCTTCGCTGGTCCAGGGACTCCGGTGCAGGGCACGGTCGTGAAGGTGGGCCCAGTGCGGGATGCGCGCGTCGTCGTCCTGGACTGCGCGCTTCAGAAGGGTGGTGGCCGCCCGTTGGAAGTCGGGCTCGCCGTCGGCGTGAAGAGCGATGCTCCAGGCGGCACGTGCCGCCTCGGGGCCGACGAGGCGGTGGCCGGGCCAGTCGTGTTCGGCCAGGATGCGGCGCAGCACTTTGGTGTCGGCGTGGTCGGCGTGACGGTCCTGGCCGAGTTGGACGGCGTCGAGGTAATTGCGCACGCGCTTGGCCCGGCGCGCTGCCGACTGTGCGGCTCGGACGAGGAGTTCGCGGGCGAGGTCCGGCCGTAGCGGTTCGGCGGTCCTCACGCGATGCCCCGCTGGTCTGCGGCGGAACGCGGCTCGTGGACCCGGCAGCCGATGAGCGCGCTCAGCCCAGGCCGGCGCTCTGCGGTGAGTTCGAGGCGAGCGACTCGCTCATCGTGCTGCCCGGTGCCGGATCCTCGCAGGTCCCAGCCCATGTCGGTGAGCCGATGAAGGAATGTGGCGATCGGATCAACGTCGAGAGGATGGCGGGCCAAGACCTCGGCCCGCACGAGCGGTACGCCGAGCCGGGCGGCGAAGTCGGAGACCCACAGAGTGATCAGCCGGACGGTGTCGTCGGAGCGGTCGGGCAGGGTGTGGACGCAGCCCAGGAAGAGGCACGGGCCCTCGCCCCATCGGAGGTGGGGCCCGCGCTGCGGGATCATGCAGGCCAGCAGCAGCCCGTCCTCGAACAGTCCGGCCGGCTTGGCCTGCGGGTCGCGGAACAGAGCCGGGATGTCGGCTCGGGCGGGTACAGGCATGCCGCGCATGGTGAGCCAGCGTTGACGGTCCTGGACGAGTGCGGCGGCCTCGTCTCGTTCGGCGTCGGTGCACAGTGTCCGCATCTCGTACACGGCCGGTAACGCTGTCGCGCGCCGGTGCGGGGAGGCGGGGAATGGCTTGGTGGCCACAGAAACGGGTGACGCGTTCACTGGCTCGCTCCGCTCTCCGTCGTGGCGGCTGGCCTGGTGCCCAGTAGGCCCCACGCGTGGGCAAGGACGACGAGCTGGGTGGTGTTGGCCGCCCCGGTCTTGTCGAGCAGTTCGTCGTGTGCCGCTCGGACATCGGCGGGGGCGATCTTGGCGGCGACTGCGATGTCGTGGGGATTGCTGTGCTCAGCGACGGCCTGCAGCAGCAGTTGCTGCTCCGGGCTGAGCTTGGGCGCTGGCCTGTCCGTTGTGGGTGGGGCGACCTGCTGGGCAGCGAACAGGCGGTGCACGATCACCGGGGGCTTGCAGCGGGGCGGGCAGTGGAGGCTCTCCCGGATGTCGCGGACGTACTGGCCGACGGTAACGGCCGACAGCCCGGTCCTCGTGGCGATTTCTCGGGGGGTGAGGTCGTCAGCGAGGTGCTGGGCGACGCGCTGCAGGGTCGGCGTCAGGGGTGTGATCGGTGCGCTGGTCGTCACGGGCGGGGTCACGGGTGTCTCTTTCTCGGATGAGTGGACGGTCACCGGAAGGGGTGCCGCCGGCCCCCACGAGGGGCGGGGGCCGGGGGGACGGGCCCGCGTGCCGGAGTTTTGGTCCACTGGGTACCTCGCACAGGGGGGTATTCTGCGGTGGGGGTT
>NZ_JBVJSX010000019.1:78037-90369 GCF_055606225.1 Streptomyces sp. NPDC037100
CACGTGTGGTTCCGTTTTTTTCTCTTTTTGGGGGGAGGGCCCTCCCAGAGGAGTGGAGACCGCCGCCCCACGCGGGGCCCTTGCTCCGGCCCCCCGGGCCCGTGCGCGGCGGTCTGGATTCACGGGATGCCGCGCACGGGGGCTCATGCGGCGGTGGGGTCGGGTCGTGCCCAGGCCGCTTCGGCGAGGCGTTCGGACCACTGGATGTGGTCCTCGTCGAAGGCGGCGTCGGCCAGGCGTATGCGCTGGACTTCGCCGGTTCCGGCCGGTGGATAGGTGTGCTGGATGTCGCGCCACAGGCGCTGGAGGACGTAGTCGCGGTCGAGGGCGTGGGCGCCGTGCAGTTCCATGGCGTCCTGAGTGGACTGCATGGCCCACTGGTGGCCGAGATACTTGGCGTTGATCAGGTCGGCATCGCAGGGCAGGCCCTGGTCGAGGAGGTGCACGGACTGGTAGGCCAGGATTCGTCCGGCGCGCAGGCGGGCCTCCATGTCACCGATGCGGTCCCGCAGGACCGGCAGATCGGACAGGGCGCCCCGGTAGCGGGCGCGCGCCTTGAGGCGGGCAGTCGTGGTGGCCACGACCGCCTCGTGGATCCCGAGGCTGAGCGCGGCCAGGTTGGGACGGCCGTACAGGATGCTGCTGCTCTGGGCCACGCTCAGCCCCTGGCCGATCTCTCCGACCACGTTGTCCTCGGGGACGCGGACCTGGTCGAGGTCGAGGCGGCCGGCGGAGAAGCCGTGCAGGCCGAGGCCGGGACGGTGGTCGGAAATCGAGACCCCGGGTTGGTCGGATTCGACCATGAACGCGGTCAGCGCCTGGGAAGTACTTACGCCGGCCTCGGCGGTTCGGGCGACGACGAGGTGGGCTCCCGCGAGATGACTGTTGCCGATGTGGACCTTGCTGCCGGTGATCACCCATTGATTGGCGGCGCGTTCGGCTGTGGTTTCGATGCCGCCGATGTGTCCGCCGGCCCGCGGTTCGGTCACGGCGATCGACAAAAGAAGTGAACCGTCCGCCACCCGCGGCAGCCAGCGGCCCTTCTGTTCATAAGTGGCGAAGTGCAACAACCCGCCGACGGGGATGAGGGTCGCCTGCAGGATGGCCGCGGCAGCCGCCGAGACCCGCGCGATGCGGTGGACCAGGACCGTCTTGGCCACATGGCCGGCGCCAAGACCGCCGAAGGCGGCCGGGACGGTGACGGCGAACCAGCCCCGTGCGGCCATCAGGTCGGCGACCTTGCGCTCCACCCTGCCCGGAGCGGCCTCCATACGTGCGGCGCGCGGCGCGATGTGCTCTTCCGCGAAGGCGTCCGCCTCGTCCCACAGCAGTTCGTGGCGGGCGGTGAGGTAGGGACGCAGCGCCGGTGGCGGAGTGGTGGGTGTGGCGGGCATGGTCGTCTCCCTCTCCCTGGGTGAAAGTCGCACAGTGGAGCGGCCGGGGATCGCCTGCGGCTCCCGGGTGGGGGTGGTGGAACGGCCTAGCGGACGGGCGCGTGGGCGATGTGGTCCATCACCTGGGCGCCGGCGTTGATGACGATGTCTCTGAGCCGTCGGGCCTCGCTCAGGGGCCGATTCTCGGGGTCGATGACGCACACCGTGCCCAGCACGGTGCCGCTGTCGTGGATGAGCGGTGCGCCGAAGTAGGAGCGGATCCCGACCGCGTCGACCACGTCGTTGCCGCTGAAGCGCGGGCTGGCATGCACGTCGTGCAGCGGGAGTGCCTTCTTGCGGGCCATGACCTCCGGGCACCAGCCGTGGTCGCGGCTCATGGTGCGGCCGACGATGACGTACCCGCTGTCCGCGGGCGGCTGGTGCAGCCCGACGAAGGTCTGCTCCTCCAGGAAGAGATTGACGAACCCGTACAGGAATCCGGCCTGCGTGGCCATGTCGCGTGCCAGCTCGTCGAAGTCCTGGCGGGCAGCGGTGGGCACGCCCAGGCGCTCGAGCAGCTCATACCGCCGAGCCAGTTCGGTCGTCTGCTGGTCCTGCGGGCCGGTGACGGCAACGTCGGCCGAGACGGACGGCGCAAGGGCGATGTCTCGCATGTTGCGTCGCGGCAGTGACCGGGTTGCTGGGGCGGTCTGCGGTACGAGGTAGGGGTCGTTGGGCTGATATGACATCAGGCGTCCTGGAGGGTGGTAGTGGCTGCTGGGCGAGCGGGGCCTGCCGATGCGTTCTTCACGGCGTGGCCGACGAGGGTCAGCAAAACGCCGGCGACGTGGTTCGGGTCGCGGGCATCGCAGGTGACCACCGGCGCAGAGGTGGGGAGTTCGAGGGCGGTGCGGACCTGTTCGGGGTGGTAGCGGTGTGCTCCGTCGAACTGGTTGATGGCGACGACGAAGGGCAGGCCGATGTCTTCGAAGAAGCTGACGGGGGTGAAGCTGCTTTCCAGGCGGCGGGTGTCGACCAGGACGACCGCGCCGACCGCTCCGCGGGAGAGGTCGTACCAGAGGTCGACGAACCGGTCCTGGCCGGGCGTGCCGAACAGGAACAGTTCCAGGGGCACAGGTGCGTCCGGCAGGCTGAGGCGGCCGAAGTCGAAGGCGACCGTGGTGGTCTGCTTGGCCTCGACGCCTTCCAGGCTGTCCACGTCCGCGCTCGCCTCGGTCAAGTACTCCTCCGTGGTCAGCGGCGTGATCTCGCTGACGGCACCAACGGCGGTGGTCTTGCCCGCGCCGAAGCCCCCGGCAATCACGATCTTCAGCACAGTCGGTGCACCGGCCTGCGGGCGCGACGGACTCCGCAGCGCCACGGTCGAGTCATCCGGCCTGGGGGTAGGCGATGGCATCGGGCCACTTCCTCTTCAGGCCCACAGAGAGGGCCGCCAATAGGTGGGTGGTGGGACGCTCATCCGCGTCTGCGTCGGAGGCGGCATAGGCATCGGCGACGGAGACGACCAGGGCGTCGGCGTCCAAGAGGTCCGAGACGAGGATCTTGACGGCGGTGACGTGGCGGCCGAGTCGGCCCGCCAGCTCGGTCACCGAACGCCGGCGCTCTCGGCACAGGGTGAGGATGTCTTCGCATTCCTCGGCCTGGCCCGGGCCGGGTCGCCCCGGCCCGGCGTCCAGCACGGTTTCCAGGCCCAGCAGGTGCCGCGGCTTGGTGCGCCCGCGCGTCAGCGTGTAGGTCCGCACGAACGTCGACTCCTCGGCCGAGCGGCCGTGTGCGGTCACCGGACCTCAGCGCCCGTGCCGACGCGGACGGGGATCTGCATGTAAGGAGCGAACTTCTGGACGAGGCGCCCCATCTCGAACCCGACGGTGCCCGCGTCGGCGTCCGTGGTGGCGATGACGGCGAGGATCGTGTCCACCTCACCGCGTTCGTTGCCGGGATGGCCCTCGAACGCTGCGCTGCACCCGGCGCTCTGGACAAAGAACAGGCAGTCGCCTCGCTCGATGATGACTTGCCTGGCCGGCCTCTTCTTGTGGCTGGGGCCGGTGATGTTCGTCGCGAGGGAGGCCACTCCGCTGAGCGCGGCCGACAGTTCGTCCGCCCAGTCCTTGTCGACGTCGCTGTCCAGCAGCCGCAGTCCGTCGCGCGACAGCAGGACGGCGTGCGTGACGCCCGGAGTCTCGGAGGTGAAGTGACGCAGCAGCCAGGCCATGTTGTCCCGTTGACCGCTTGCTGTCGTCTCGGATGCGGGCGCGTCGCTGGTCACGTTGTCCATCGCGGGGTGCATGCTCATAGGGATCGCTCCAGAAAGGGGAAAGTGCCAGCGGATGTAACGGGCCACCGGAAATGTGGAAGGAAGGGCGAGGCTCAGGGCTTGGGCTGCTCAGCCGATGCGGGGGGAGATCCGGCTCTCCCGCCAGCCTGGATGCCGTTACGGAAGGCGGCTGCAAGCCCTGGCGTCGCCCCGGCCACGGGGACCTGCTCCCGCTCGCGCGGTGGACGGAACGAGCCGACCTGACGTCTACGCGTGGGAAGAGCAGGCGCATCAGCAGAGTGACCTGCCTCTGTGGCTCCCGGGGCCCCTGAGGTGCCGGAGTGTGTGACAGGGCCTGCCGTCGGGATGGTGGGAGGCGCGGCAACCTGCCGCGTCGGCGATGTGGAGGGACAGGCTTCCTTGGGCAGCGCGCCTGCGTCCTCGATCGCGGGAAGCGCTACCAGGAGCCGTGCCGGAATGACGACCAGGGCGGTGGTGCCTCCCGTCACGTTTTCCTGCAGGAGAACGGACAGCCCGTGTGACTGGGCAATCTTCGCGGCGACCAGCAAGCCGAGCTGGCCGGCTCGGACCTGCCCGCTGACGTCGACCTCGTCGGGGGCTTTGAGGAGCCGGTTCATCTGTGCGCGCGTCTGCGGATGCATGGGGATGGCCCGGTCCTCGACCTCGATCGCCAGCCCGTTCGCCACCCGCTGCGCCCGCACCATCACCTTCGTCGCCGGATCGGAACACTCACAGGCGTTCTCGATCAGCTCGGCCAGCAGGTGCGTCAGGTCCGGACCCACATGGCCGGGGAGACCCAGCTGGGCGCCCACCGACCCGGCCGCGACGGCCACACGCGGATACTGCACGACCTCCGAGACCGCGCCGCGCAGCGCCGTCGCGACGGGAACAGGCCGGCGCACGCTGCGCAGGGACTGCCCGCCCAGCACCGCCGTGCTCTCGACCTGGCGACGCATCCGGGTCACAAGGTGATCGATCTCGAAGATCTTGGCCAGCAGCTCCGGGTCGTCGGTCAGCATCTCCAGCTGGCTCAGTGCCTGAAGTGCCTTGCCGACCAGGGCGTGCTCGCGCATGGCCAGACGGCGCAGCACCTCCAACAGGACGACGGACTGGGACTCGTCGTGCACGCGTATCAGAGAGGCGATGGCCTGCACCTGGAGTGCACTCAACGCCTTGCCGATCTCGGTGTTCGGACTGGCCGGCTGCGGCGTCTGCATGTCCGGCAGCGGCGGGCGTCCTCCGCGGCAGAGCTCGTCCGCCGACCACTGCACCGACTTCGCGACGGCCGCCGCTGCCCCGGTGACCGCTGTCAGCGCCGCTGCCCGGGCCTCCTCCACGACTGCCTGCGCCGTTCCTGCTGCCGTGCGTGCTCCACGGTCCGCCACCAGCGCGATGCCGGCCAGCCCGCAGACGAGGCCGAGCAGGAGCCAGCCGGAACCTATCGCGGACGTCGACCAGACGGTGAAGGCAGCTCCCAGCAGCGCGGCAAGCAGCAGCAGGGGCAGGGCCACGGCGCGGCGGACATGATGCAGGGCAAGCGCGTCGATGGTTGGTGGCCGCCGTCTGTGGTGGCCGGCCGGGACCGGACGTAGCGGGAACGCACTGTCAGGCATGGGGAACCTCGTCAGTGGGGGAAGGGCGGCTCGAACGAGCTGCGACCCTGGGTCTTCACTCATCTGTTGCGGTCTTCGCGATGCCGGGAAGGGCGTAGGTTCCACGCCCTCCACAGCGAGGTCCAGAGGCACACTGCGGGGCACGCAGCTCCTCATCCGAAGCGTCGTTGCCAGAGATCCGGCGTGCCCGTCTCTGCCTTCGTCGGCACCAAAGTGGGGTCGGTCCACACCCGGTTGAAGGTGTCGAGGCCTCGTGTGTCGATCACGCGGGCCACGCTGTCGGTGGCCGGGCGCTGCTGCTCGACGGCCCTGGCGTGCATCGGACTCGCATGGAGTTTGAGGCAGCGGTCGGAGGCATGGGCACTGGCCTCGTCGGTCGACACCGGATGCCCGAAGAGCTTGGTGGTGATCTGCCGATCGACCCAGTAGGCGTGACCTCGACCGGGAACGGATAGTCCCGGTCCGCAATGCCGCGCTGGGCCGGGAAGTAGCTGTCCTGCGCTGCCCACACCGCGCCGTCGCTGGCCGCATTTTGGGCCAGATGCGTCATCTCGTGCCCGAGCAGCTTGTGCAGAACCGGGATGTCATCCAGCCGCCCCGAGTCACCGCAGTACCGGCGCTCGGCGACCACTCCGGAGCCGGACCGGTCAGCATGCGCGGCCGGAGCGATCCGCCAGGTGCCGTGTTTCTGCGTGCCGAGCAGGCCGGCGAAGACGGCCGGCGCGTCGAAGCGGGGCAGGCACAGCCAGTCGATCGAACCGTCGTCGCAGACGTGGGTGCTGGTCTGCATGTCGCCGATCAGGCCGTACTGCTCGATACGCGAAAGGCGTTTCATCGTGTGGATCTCCGTATGCCCCGCGACTCCGGGGACGGCTTGGGGGCCGCCGTAGCGGCCGGGGACAGTTGGCGATGGATTGCGAGATCGGAAGTTGTCAAACGACGTCGTTGGTCTTGGGCAGGGAGATTCCGATGGAGTCCGGCGTGAAGCCCGCCTGCGTGGGGACCAGCGGGTCTCCAAGGGCACGCAGGCACAGACGGTCGCCGGAGAAGGCGGCCCGGGCGTGCAGCCAGCGGTGGTTGTCCAGGACGTATCCCTGGCCCGGCTCGAGGCGCATGCGCCGCTGGCATCCTGTGATCGCGCGCCTGAGAAACGGCAGGTAGGGGTGGACGATCGGGCTCCACCGAGCCAGGCCGTCCTGCCGGAGACGGATGGATACACGTCCGCCGGCATGGACGGTGAAAACCTGAGAGGGGTGTCCGGCGCCCGCGCCGAAGTAGGCAGTCCGGGGCTTGGAGAGCACGACGGCTGCGTCCCGCCCGGCGGCGCACAGGCTGGCGAGGGCATCGTGCCCGTCGGCCAGCAGCACTTCACCGCCGTCGTCGGCGGGGCGCAGGCAGACGAGCAGCATCAGCCGCGGCGGATGGGGCACGCCGGCGCGTTCCGTGTGCGCCTCCAGCTCGCCGTGACCGAGTCCGGCGAAGCCGACGCGGTGCGCATGGGTGCCCGTGTCGTAGATGGCGGTGAGCCCGTCGGGGCCGCTGTGGGGGTGCGGTGCGATCCGCATCAACTGTTCGGCGAAGGCGAGCACCGCCTGACGGGACATGAGCCCGTCGACGGTCACCAGACCAGTGTCCTGGAGCCGGGCAGCGCACGCATCGGCAGCGTGCGGTGCCCGGACGTCAACGTAGTGGGACGCGAAGAGCGTCGCGGAGCGAGCGGGGGCAACGCGCATCGACGTGCTCCTTAGATCGGCTTCTGTGCGGACAGACTGGAAGTCGCCGAGGCCCCGGTAAAGCGACTGATTGTCGACTCGGGTAAATCGCCCGGCTCAGGCACACGTTGTGCGCACCGTGCTACGTTCCGGGAGCCGGGATCACCCACCCCAGGACGAGGACCGCGATGACGTACACGCCGCCCCTGTGGCCTGTCTCCGTGAAGGGCGTTGCCCTCGACGCGCAGCATCGCGTGCTGTTGCTCAAGAACGAGCGCGAGGAGTGGGAACTGCCCGGCGGGCGCCTGGAGATCGGGAACTCCGACGGCGCTGTGCCCACCGATAACAGCCCCGAGTTGGCGGTGGAACGAGAGATCCGCGAAGAGACCGGCTGGGTGGTGAAAGCCGGGCCTCTGATCGACGGAGGCGTGTGGATCTACGAGCCCATCCCCGGCCGGAAGGTCCTGATCGTCACCTATGGCTGCACGGTGCTCACACCCGACCAACCGCCCGTCGTCAGCCAGGAGCACAAGCAACTCGGCATGTTCGCCGCCGAGGAAGTAGCGACTCTCAACATGCCAGAGGGCTACAAGCGGGCCGTGGCCATGTGGTACCGCCGCGACGCCGTCGGCCTGGACGACTACGAGCGGATGTAGCCAGCCATGGTCGGGGGAGAGTCCGCCACAGGCCCAAGCCGTGAAGCCACTGGATCCCGCCCGACGGCTGAGCACGCCCAGTGGCACTGGGCGACACCGCAGGCCGAACTCGTACTGGCGACAGGGGATCTGGCTCCCATCCTGCGCTTCTACAGGCGGGTGCACAGACTGAACCAGACCGAGCTCGGTGAACTCCTCGGCTACGACAAGACCTACATCTCCGCGCTTGAACTCGGGAAGCGCAGCTTGGACGACGTAGGCTCCCGGCGCCGTGTCTGCGAGTACCTGCGCCTGCCGCCGCACGTCCTCGGAGTCACGGACGTGGCCGACACCGACCACCGGGCCATGGTGCAGTTCGGCGAGTCCACCGTTCGGCTCGCCGAGATCGCCAGGCAGTCCGGACACGCAGCGGAGGCCGTCTCCGAGCTCTGGCCGCTGGTCGCCCGGCTCGAAGCCCGTGTCGAGGAGGGGCATACCGAGCGAGAGGTACTCCATCTGCTCGCCCGTGCCCGGGTAGGGCTCGGCGTCGCGCTGGGCAACGTCCTCCCGGAAGAGAGACTGAGGACGGCTGCCCGTTGGACCGCCAAGAGCCTGGATCTCGTGGAGTACTTCGAGGAGCCGGCGCTGACGTCGTACGCACTGCGAATGCACGGGAACGAACTGCGCAAGGCACGCCTCGTCGGTGCAGCCGTAGAACGTCTGTGCCGCGCCGCTGCCCTCGCGCCGGACGACGACAACCGTGCCGCCGTTCTGCCGCTGCTGGCCCGGGCGGCCGGCGCGTTGGGCAACGCGGAGCTGTTCGGCCGAGTGATGCGCGAGACGGAAGACCTGCTCTCCTCGGTGGACCACACCAGTCTGTTCAATCCTTTCTCGCTGCATGAGATCCGGCTCCGGGGACTGATCGCCACTGGACAGGTGGACACGGCCATACGGCTGGTCGAGCACAGCCCGGTGCCCACAACGACGGTCGCGCCCCAGTGGCGGGTGATCGAGCTGGTGACGGTCGCGCACGTGCAGCTGCTTGCCGACGACCGCAGCGGCGCGATGGAGTCTTTGGACATCGCGGTGCGGGAGGCGGCGGTGCAGAGGCTTCCGCACCAGCTTCAGCGCATCATGCGAACGGCCACGGGCCGCCTGCCCGAGATCCACGACACCGCTGCGCAGGCTCTGGATCGCATGCGCTGCGAGATGGCGGCCTGACCTGATGGCGCGCTCGCAGGCATCAGCACGTGGGCCCAACACCGTCATGGTCCTTCTTCGTCTGGAATGTGGAACTCCAGACAACCGGGCCAACTCCTGCGCTTCCAGAGCAGAATTGATGCGCCGGTGATGCATCCATGTGGCATCGACGGGCATGACCTGGGTGTCTGCCGCGTCCTGGACGTTGAAGGAATACGGGGGCTGTGACATGGCACGCAGACGGCAGAGGCTTGCCCAGCGGCGCCAAGCGATGGGCCTGACGCAGGAGGGCCTGGCCGAACACCTCGGCGTGGATCGATCCACTGTCGTGCGCTGGGAGGCGGGAACGGCGTCCCCACAGCCGTGGATGCGTCAACGCCTCGCCGAGACACTCGGGGTCTCGGTCACCGAAGTCGTCGAACTGTTGCAGCGGGAGACTGGCCCATCCCCTGGGCGCCCCGCGCTTCACGAACCGACGCGCTCCGGCACTGCCCAGGTTGACCTCACGTCTGTGGCAGAGCTCCGGCGCGAGTACGACGAGCTCGCGGCCTCCTATGATCAGGCCCCGTCGGCGAGCTTGCTGGCGAAGGGGGGAGAGCAGCTCAGCCTGATCACCCTCATGGCACGGAAGGGCCCGCGTGGCCGCGCGGAGAGAGAGCTTCTGGCTCTCCGTGCGGATGTGCTCACACTCATGGGACAACTCGTCTGGGACGCTTCACAGAGGCGGGACCACGCCACAGCACGTGGCTTCTACGACGAGAGTGTCGGTGTCGCCCGGCGGCTGCGAGATCACACCCTCGAAGGACGCGCACTCCTGAGGACGTGCTACGTCGAGCTCTACGGCGCCCAAGACCCGCGAAGCGGCCTGGACTTGGCCCTGCAGGCAGCCAACACAGCCCGGACCACCAGCCCAGCCGTCACCGGACTGGCACTCCTCCATGCCGGGGAGGCGCACGCCATGCTCGGCGAGGCGAGCGACTGCGAGAAGGCTCTTGCCCAGGCCCAGCAGCAGCTGGAACAGACTGACGGGATGGACGCGGCCGCCGATCTCGTGTCCTCGACTCAGTTCGGCCGCTTGGCAGGGTCGTGCTACCTCTCACTGGGACAGCACCGGCGTGCGCAGAAGTTCCTTGAGACGACGGCCACAGAGCTGCAAGATCGTCGGAAGTCACGCGCGATCGTGCTGGGAAACCTTACGCTCGCCTATATCCGGCAGGGCGAGATCGACGGGGCCGTGGCTACGCTGGCCGAGGCCATCACCGAGTTGGAGAGGACACGGGGCGGTGGAGGGCTGAATGTGGTCTTCGGGGCCGCGCGCGAGCTGGGGCCCTGGCGGAACGAGCGAATCGTCGCCGACGTCCACGACCGGCTGTTCGCTCTCATGACGACGGCGTAGGAGTGAGGAGAACCTGGGTGTCAGCGATGCAAGACGATGCCAAGCAACTCGTACGGGCCCAGGTGTGGAACGCGCTCGACGCGGCCGGCGCCGTGTACGACGACACCGCCCACGGCCGCATCCCCAACTTCCGCGGATCGGAGGAAGCCGCCGCCAGGCTGGCTGAACTGGAGCGCTGGAAGAAGGCCGGAGTCGTCAAGGCCGTGCCGGACAAGGCCCAGCTGCCAGTACGAGCACGCGCCTTGGAGGAGGGCAAGCTCGTCTACATGGCCGTGCCGAAGCTGGCCTCCGCCAAGCCGTTCTACCTGCTCGATCCCGCCGTCCTGGACGTGCCGTCGATCGAGGCAGCGAGCAGCAAGGTAGCGGCCACGATCGCACCTACTGTCGAGGTCGACGCCCTGCGGCCGGTGGATGTTGTGGTCCTGGGGAGTGTGGCCGTCAATCGGGATGGTGCCCGTATCGGTAAGGGGGCCGGTTACTCGGACCTGGAGTTCGCGCTGCTCACGGAGGCGGGGCTCGTGGGAGCAGAGACGCTGGTCGTCACCACCGTTCACTCGCTACAGGTGATCGACACCCCCATCCCGGTTACGGATCACGACGTGAACGTCGACCTGGTGATCACACCGGAAGACGTCATTCAGTGCACTTCGCCGCGAAGGCCCGGAGGAATCCTCTGGGATCACCTCGATGAAGGAAAAATCGCTGAGATTCCCGCGCTGCAAGCGCGGGCAAGGCGGTAGCAGTACTCGGAATTACTGCTGCCGGTCTGCGCTCAGTCAGTACCGAGGGCAAGCGCCGACTCTGTTCCTGTCGCGTTACTGGAACATGCTGACCGCAGCGGGCAGCCCGGCGTCCCGATCGTGCTCGTCTGGGACCACTCCACAAAGTCGCCGAGCTGCGGCGGTGTGCGACGGCCCGGGACTGGCTGAGCATCTACTACCTGCCGCCCTGCGCTTCCGACGCCATCCGGTCGAGCGGATCCGGTCCCTCCTGCGACGCGGCTGGCTTTCCAACGTCGCTTTCAGTACCTCGGAACACCTCGTCCAGCATATCCGGCTCGGCCTACGGCACATCCAGTACCGCAGCCACCTCGCAGTTGGCATCCTGGCAGAGACCGGCAGAGCAGCCTGAGCGCCGAGACGGCATTACGAGTTCACCTCAGCAACCACGTTGCCTCACCTGCCGCCGGGCTTGCCCTCCCAGGGCGGCGGAGACTTCTGAGGCTACGCGTTCCTTGTCGAGATCCTTCCAACCCCCAGCCACGAAGCACACGAAGACCGCTTGAACCGGCTCGGCCTGGACTCGCCGACCAGTTCGACCGCGTTGCCTTCCATGCAGCGTGGGTCAACTCCGCGTTGCCACCGTCCTAGTCAAGAACTGACGCATCACTGCACGCCACCGTCGTTCTCTCCGGCTGACCTCAGCCCCTCGCAGGTTCAAGGCGGCGCTGCAACAGGCGGACGACGTCAGGAAGGCCGCGCGTATTGCTGCCGTACAGGGTTCAGCTTGAAGGCTTACTGGCTGATTAGCTGGGCGGCGGTCGAGGACTCGGTCCGGCCGGGAGCAGCGCAACATAGCCGACGATCGCCGGTTGGCCAAACCGGCGATCCTGCGGAGTATTGACGCTGATCGCGCCCGGCATCTAGTCGGGTTATGGAATTAACCTAACGCTACTTGTCAAAGGCCGCTTGGCGCGGCCGAAACGGTATGCGAATGGAGTCGTGACAGGCCATGATGGGGCATTTTATGGATATCAGGGAAACGGCCGAGTATCTGAATGTGTCCGTCTCTTGGTTGTATAAGAACGCCCAGCGCTCGGGATTGGCGATCTACAGGTTCGGACCGGGTCCAAATTCCAAGATTCGATTCAGGGTTTCAGAAGTTGAATCCTGGGTGAAGCAGCAACAAGTGATGAGCGGGTGAATTAGTGCGGTCCGTCTTGCGGGCTCAAATCGTCAGCTCCTTCCTTTGCTGAATTCTGGAAAGGTTGTTTGATCTCGTTGTCGGGTTCGTTGGTTCGTGGGATGGGGTCGTTTTTCAAGGAGTGTGAGCATCCGCGGTCGCGGTGGTCGAAGTGCTCTCACTCGTACAAGATCCGGTATCGGTC
>NZ_JBVJSX010000020.1:0-88509 GCF_055606225.1 Streptomyces sp. NPDC037100
GTGGATTCGTCGTAGACGGCCGGCGGGTAGGTCCAGCCGAGTTCGAGCAGGCCGTCCTGGACCACGCCGGTGATGTCCAGCAGGTAGGGCCGGGGGGCATCGGGGTCGGTGTGCCCGGCGAGGCCGTGGAGAAGGCCACTGCGGCGAGAGCCACGGCGGCGATGGACGGCATCACGATGTTCGTGATTCGCTTTTTCGGGTTACTCATCTCAGTTTTCCCTTCCGGTTTTCCTGTGTCAGGAGTTGGTCCACTGGAACGATGCGTTCTGGTTGTAGACGTTCCGGAAGCGGGCGATGTGCTGGTAGGGGTCCATCACATCCTGAGCGCCTTTGTAGCCGCTGTTGTAGTAGACGCGGGCTGTATACCTGGGGTGGTGGTTCTCGCCGGACGCGGCGTTGTTTTTGATGGGCTGGCTGGAGCCAGGCCACGGGTTGCTCGCGCCCTCGTGGCAGAATCTGAGCCGGTATGTGCTGGGGTCGGATCCTCCGGGGCGAAGTACGTCGAAGTTGTAGACGCGGTAGCCGATGTTTCTCCAGGTTCCCTTCTGGCCGGAGTTGTAGAAGATGGAGAACTTGAAAGCTGACCGGCCGGGTAACTCGCAGGCCTCCATGCTCCACAGGTTGTCGTCGTCGTAGTAGTTGTCGTCTGCCGCTGCCGGTTTCACGGTCGCGCAGAGCGCTGCTACAACTCCGACCAGGACTCCAAGGAACTTGCGCATAGTTCTCCTTTTGCTGTTCTCTCCACTGCCAGTAACAGCCCAGACACCGGCGTGAAGTTTCCGGTTACACATCATTACCGCTTCGCGGCCAGCCGGGGCTATTCGCCCGGCCAGGCCGTCGGCTGTGATGACGCGCCATTACCTTTTGACCGCCAAACGCTGGACGCTTCGCCAAACGAACCGAGCAGGCCCAATTCCTGCGCCTTGGCCCCCAGCGCGACACGGCCCCTGACCTGAAATTGGGACATGATGTTTCCCACGCGTCGCTGCACTGTGCGATGCCCTATACCCAGCTGTCGGGCAACTCCTGCGTCGCTCAGCCCGCTGTAGAGCAACTCAAGAATCTTGAAATCCGTTTCCTTGAGTTGCGACTCACTCGCACTCAAGCTTCCCCCTCAGCATTAGCCAGCAAGCGCTATAGCATGAAGATTCTATGAAGGTCCCACGAGGAACAACAGCCCCACAAGGCGTACCAAACAGACACAAGCGACAATCTTGCTGGCGTCTTTACGCCATTTGCATCCAGGCGACATGATGTGCCTGATCTTCCCAGGTGAAGCGGGTACGGGCGCTTCGAGCTATCGCTCGTCGAGCGATTTCAGCCGCCACTTGGCCACTTTGACGCTAAGCGGCTTTCCTCTATCGCTTCACATTCTGCTCGTTCACCAACCGCTGCCGAACGGGCCGACCCGGGCCGGACTGCCTGAACGATCAAGCCTATGCCGGCATGGGGGTACGACCACGGTCACCTGCGGTGATGATAGGTGGGCCTCACATCACCACTGCATCGCCCGCAGAAACATCGAGACCTCACAACGCCGGGGTCGTCACCGATGGACCGGTGACCGCCATGCCCAGGCTCGTCGGCTGCCGCAGAAGTCAGCCGACGCTTCGGACGCGAAGTGACGTCTCCTCGCGTTCACCAGCATCGCCTGCGCCCCCATTTGCTACCGAACTCAGTCTTCTCGCGGCTTGCTACCGGGCGAGCGGATTCGCGCTGCGGGCCCTCAGCAGGCAGCGAAGCGACGGACAGATCGGACTCTTGGGACGGCGCCTGCCCATGAAGGAACCGCTGGCAGTGATCGACAACGAGACGGCGCCGGTCTGCCTCGGTCGGCTCATCACCAGTGAACTCAAGGGCGACACGATGGGCTCACCCGCGATGCGCAACGTCTGGCCAGGGCGTCGAACCCACAAACGCACTCGTCGGGCATCTCCCACCATGCCTCTGTGAACGCTCGGTCGCGGAATACGTACACGTGGTAGTCGTCACCGAAGATGATCACGGGGCCGGTGGCATAGTCACGAGCGAAGGAGGGACATCACATCGGATGACGAGACGGTCTGCTGATTCCGGGGTGGGGTGACAGTGACCGGCTCTCCGAGCCCGCTGAACTGGACGAAGAAGGACCGGCCCCCTTCGACGTGGAACTCCGCGAGTCGGGTTGATGGTTTTCCGTGCTCAGGTACGTACACACGAATCCTCACGGGACCATCCGTGAGCGTCAGAGGTCGCAGCCTTGCTCCCTGGCGTTCGGTAACCGGTTCAGGAAGGACGTCGCTGTCGCTACTGCTGGCTCCAGCCAGCAGCTCCCCCGTCTTGCAGACAGCGGCTATGCCCTCAAGCTGCGGCGTTTCCGCGGGGAGTTCGGTCACCATGTACGCCCCACGCAACAGCCTGGCTGCTTCCCAGGCGGGCACGTCATCGGCAGGCGTCACAGGACCCGCGCTGGCGGCTCGGCCGTCGTTGAGCAGCGACACGGCCTGATCCACGTCCGAGTCCTTCCATCGCGTCCACACCCGCCCTTTTGAGAGCAGGCTCTCGGCACCGCCCACCGTCCCCTTACAGTCACCTCCCGCGATGACCTGGGCGTCGAATGGGGTCTTCGTCCCGTCAGGGCTGCGGATCTCGCCAGTCATCCTGTAGGAGTGCGCCTCCCGAACGGGCTGCAGGGCCTCTTCCAGGGCTCGTGCCTCGCTGCTGCCGCTGGCGGTGGCACAAGAAGTCAGCGTCACCGCTAATGACAGGACCACGCCTGCCGCCACGACGGGCTTTCCGAGCATCTTCCATCTCCCCATTTTCGTCCATCGGAAGCTCAACTCTCCATCAGTGCACAGGCGTTGACAACCGCAAGTGGTTGCGTTGCAGCCATCACCCGTCGGCACCGCGAGGTCCGACCGGGCATCAGGGCCCGCGGTCTCGGGGCTGGCTCAGTTGTCATGGGGCGGGCCGTAGAAGGCGTTGCCCTGTGGTGTCGCGTGCACGGGCGAGGCCAGGAGCGCACAGGCGGCGGCGATCGAGCAGGAAGCGCATGAGGACTTCCCTCTGGCCCGGCTTGTGGGTGGCTTCGTTGATCTCCAAGGGGTTCTGGCACAGATCTTGGGGAGCAGTCGCCGAGTGTCACCGGGGCAGCACGGGTTGGGTCAGCCCGCAGGGCGGTTTGCCGGGACAGTCGAAATTTCCGGGCACTCTCGCGAGCCGTGCTGGCATCGTATGAATCATGGCAGCGATAGACGACACATCCGAGCCTGACAGCCCTGTCCGCAGCGCTTACCCGCCCCTGCTGGAGGAAGCGTGGCTGTATCAGGCGGATCAGGTGTGTCCGGAAGACCTGCCGATGACCGCTGCCCAGGCACTCGCAATTGGAATGGACACGCCGGCCCTGTGCGAGCTCGCTGGTCTGCCGCGTCATGCGGACCCGCGGGACATCCGTGACACATTCGAGCAGGCTCTTCAAGAATTGGGGATCAAGCTGCCCGATCACCACCTGGCCCGACGATACGCGCTGCGCAGGCTGGCCGCGCGATTCACCGCCGGGGAGGTGAATCTTGCCGAGTTGGCATCGGACGAGTGGGCGGAGGCGGAGGTCGAGACCGCTGAGGAGCAAGCATTCGTGGCGCTACTCCCGCCATGCGCGTGCTGCATCGAGTACACGCTGGGGCTCGACGAGGCGGCATGGGAAGCACAACTGCAAGTCGCGGCCCGTGCCTTGGTCTCACATCCCACTGTCGGACCGCGCTTCTGACGATTGAGGTCAGAAGGCGTTTCTGGCGCAACATCTGGGGTCGAGGTCGCGGAGAGTCACTGAAGCAGGATCATCTTGCGGAGTAGTTCGAACCCTGCTCTGCCGTAGAGCTGCCTCTTGATCTTCTTGATGCGGTTGACGGCGCCCTCGATGCTGCCGGAGCTCCAGTCGAGAGTGAGCCCGGCGGTCACGGCGTCGAGGTCTCGGAGCAGGTGGAGTGCAAAGCCGGTGAGGCCGGGCAGCTGGCTGGCGTCGACCGCGTCGATCCAGGTGGGGAGTGTGCAGCCGAGGCGGTCGGTGAGTATCTCGCCGAAGTCGCGGACGTGTCCGGAGGCCGTGTCCAGTTCGGGGCAGCGGGCCAGGACGTCCTTCAGGCCGGCCCGGTCCTCCTCGGTCAGTACGGTGGGGTGCCGGGTGAGCCAGCCGGTCACCTGCCGCACCGTCGGCGGCCGGGGCGGTGCCTCGGCCGGAACCGCGCGCAAGGTGGCGATGTGTGCACGCACCATGCCGTAGGTGACAGGAGCTTGCTCGGCGACCAGCTCGCCGTGGAGTTGGGTGACGCTGGTGCATCCCTCGGCGAAGCGTCGCTCCAGGTAGGGCTTGTAGGGGTCCAGCCTGCTGGGCCGGGGCCGGTTGTCGCGGATGGTGTCCTGCCAACGTGCGGCGTTCGCGTATCGCAGCACGGTGTTGAGGCCCCAGCCCAGGTGCCGGGCGATCGCCCGACGTGAGTGACCCTCGGTGAGCATCTCGTGGACAAGGGCATGTGCGGCCTTCTTCCGCTCGGCTCGCCGGCCGACCGGCTCCGCGCCGTTCTGCGGCCGATCGGAAGCCGGTGAGGTGTCCTGCGGCAGCGTGCCGCTGGGCATCGGGTTGCGCAGGCAGTCTCGATGGGCGGCGACGCAGGTCTCTACGGCCCGGCCGAGGCCCTGCCACAGATGAAAGCGGTCAGCGACCTGCAGGGCATCAGGGGCGCCGCGGCGGGCGCCCTCGGCGTAGGCACCCGCCCGGTCCCGGCAGATGATCTCCACGCCCGGGTGGCGGATCAGCCAGGCGGCCAGCGGTCCACCCTCGCGGGTCGGGAGCACATCGACTAAGCGATGGTCTTCGACACTGGTCAAGACCGTGGAGTAGGTCTGGCCGCGACGGATCGCGAAGTCGTCCACGCCCAGCACCCGTGGAGTACTGAACTGCGGATCGGGCAGTGCCATGACCCTGCGCACGGTCGACGGAGAGCAGGTCACGGCGCAGGAGGGGGACTTCTACGGCGGTTGGATCACCGCGGAGGTGCGTGGGCCGTTCAAGGGCGCGCCGGGCACCCAACTGTGGTGAGGCGGCGACGGTGAGAGCCTCTCAGTCGAGGATCGCGGTCGCCTCCACCTCGACCAGGACGTCGGGCTCGAACAGATAGTCGACCCCGATCAGCGAGGAGGGCGGAAGCGGCACCGTCAGCCCGATCTCCTCCGCCACCTGCCCGACCCCTGCCATGAACGCGTCGATCTTCTCGGGAGCCCAGTTTGTGACGTAGAACGTGAGCCTCAGGACGTCGTCGAACGACGCACCCGCCCCCGCGAGGCCCTTGCCGGTGTTCCGCAGCGCGTGGGCGACCTGTCCGGCGAGGTCTCCCGGGGCGACGGGCGATCCGTCCGCCGACCGGGCGACCTGGCCGCTGACATGCACGTGACGTCTTCCGGTGCCCACGGCCACATGCTCGTACGGGGTGGGCTGCATCATGCCTTCGGGTGTGAAACGACGGACGGACATGGAGGTCTCCTCACCTCGACCAACTCGGTATACCTTTGCTACCAGGTAGACGAAGGACACTTCAAGGAGACCAGGTATCGTGCCGGGTACTACGCACAGCCACGACGGCGAGCTCAGGATCGAGCACCCCCACCGGGAATTCCTCGACCAAGTGCTCGACAAGTGGTCGCTGAGCGTCCTCAACGAACTCTGCGAACACCCCTGCCGCTTCAACGACCTGCGCCGTGCGATCCCCGCGGTGACCCAGAAGTCGCTCACCGCGACGCTGCGCCGGCTCGAACGCAACGGCATCGTGGAGCGCGTGCTCCTCAGTTCCCGCCCCGTCGCCGTCGAGTACCGGATCACACCCCTGGGCAAGACCATGCGGCAGCCGGTCGAGGTGCTCCTGAAGTGGGTCGCGACCCACATGCCCGAGGTGGAACGCGCCCGTCGCGCCTTCGACCTCGCATGAACCGGCCGGCAACGTAAGTCCCCCGACGACCGTACTCAATGAGGGACACGACCCCTGCGGGAGCACCACGAGATGAGCTGTCTCGTCCTCCCGCAGCCCTCGGCACGACCTTCGCGTTGCGCGAAGCCGGACAATGACGGGCCCGTACCGGCACGGTCGTTGCGGGCTGCGATCTGCGCTGCCCGGTACCTCACATCCCCCGACCCGCGGCAGCCCAGGAGCATCACGAGGAGGCAGGCGGCGGTGACCTCACCTCCGCCGCCGCAGGCAACGCACCTCTGCGTCCTTCGAACGGGTGAAGGCACTCATCTCGTGCAACCACCGGACCCAGGTGCGTGTCCTGCACAGACGACACCACCCGCTCAACCATGGGGAGCCCGCTCTTGCGGCAAGACCCTCGCCTCGGCTCCGCTGTTGCGGCCGGCGCACTGACCGCCCTGTCCTTCGTTCCCGCACACGCCGCCGAGTACGGCTGTGTCGAAGATCCGCGGAGTGCAGTACGACGCGCCGGTCCGGGACTCCAACAGCTGTTCCTCGGGCCGCACCGACGAGAGGTACCCGACGGTGAAGAACTGCTCCTTGCGCTCGACGATCAACTTCAAGGGCTACGTCGCCAAGGACGCCACCGGTAACCGCTTCACCTTCACGCCAACCGCTACCTGCAGCCCGGTGACCATGTGAAGCTGCGCGGCGGCCACGGAACCGGCTCCGACACCGACACCCGCAACGTCGTCTACCGCGACAACTACAACTTCCTGTGGAACAACGACAAGATCACCAACTACCTGCACAAGCCCTCAGACAGCCGCGCCGACGTCCACGCCCACACCAACCGCAACAACGACCCCGACGGCAACGGTTACATCAACTTCCACAGCTGAGACCACCCGTCTCCGAGCTAGCTGCCCGGCCCGCCTCGATCCTGGGGCCGTCGGTGAGGCGAAGGTGCCAGCACTGCGAACACAGCGCCCTGTGCCCAGCGCACCCACTGACCGGCCCGCCGGCGAGCGAACCGACTGCCCGCGCAGCTTCACGCTCTCGCTCGCGCGCATCGGGTCGTGAGCGACGGCTGCCCGGCCAGGGCAGAGAGCTGCTGGGGTCACGGGCACTCGAAAGGACACAACACTTCCATGGGAGACGAACAGGGACGTGCGCGCGGTAACGGCCGCGCCGGAAAGGCAGGCCAGGGAAAGGCTGGCCGATCCAAGCGTGCCTCCGCCAAACCCGTGCGCCTGTACCACCGCTACCACGCGTGGCGTGCCCCGTTCCCGCTGTGGGCGAGGATCGTGTGCGACATCCTGTTCTGGACCCTCACTGCCGCCGCGGCCTACGTCGCGATCGGCAGCCTGTGCGGGGCCATCCTCATCGCAGCTCCCCTCCTCGGGTTCCTCGGACTCGCCTCGAGCAGAGAGCACGACGACGGCATCGACTGGAGCGACCACCGCATGGGAGGGCAGCCCAGGAACCCCGGGCCGAAAATCTAGTGCTGTCCTTGTCTCATCAACCTGGGCGCCGACCTCAACGAGCCAGGCGCGCGAACCCCTCGCAGCCGTCGCCGAGGTACCGTCCCCGCGCGCCCCGGCTGGGGCCGCATCCGCGTCAGAGCGTTCGGCGTGAACGAATCGGAAGTCACCAGCAATAAGGGGGATTCCGGCCGGATCCGAAGGCCGAGGCCCCGTTACGGCCCCCGAAGACGGAAACGGGGGTCGGACCGGACTTCGCCCCCCGCGTCCTCGGCATCGAGGGCGGCGGCACCGTCGACACCACCCTGGACGGCAGCGGTTTCGAGTGCGGCCAGAAAGTGGCCACGATGATGGGCGGCTTGGGCCGCGCCTTCGACGGCAGCTACGCCGGCCCCCTCAAGGCAACAGCAACGGCTCGACCAACCAGGCTCATGAAAGCGCGAGGTCAGGCCCCGGACTGACCCGGCGTGTCCAGCCCCCGGGAAGTGGAGGCATTCACGCCGGGCCCACTGACCATTCGCTACCGGTAGGAGGCGACCGCCCAGGTCGCCTTGTGGTGCTTGCTGTGCTCGCTCCAGCGGTATTTTCTCATGCCGTCCAGAGAGTCAATGACCTCGATCCAGCTGGTGGTGCCGGTGGGCTCACCCTTCGTGTCGAGGTTGGCCAGGCCACATTCCCTTGGCGCAGGTTGTGCCACCCGCCCCATCACTGGGTCGCTGCCGACACTGTTGGATATGGTCCGAGTGTTGGCCAGGGGCTCATGGGCATAGTCGGTGCACCATGGCTGGCGCCGTTGTCGACCTCCGCAACCTGCGTGGCAGCGGGCCACTTGGTGAGATCGTCGTTCGTGTGGCAGCGGGAGGCGCCGCTCTTGGAGAACTGGGTGACGCCTCCGCTGGCACCCAACCCAGAAGCGAGCCGGGTTGCCGTAGACCGAGGTCAGGTCATGACCCCAGGCACCACCGCCGCCGGGCTGCTTGGGCAGGGCGACGCTTGTGGGATTGATGAGTTGCTCCGCGCGGGTGTCGTAAGTGAACCTGCCCAGTTCCAGGCCGCCGAGGACCTCATCGCGCGAGCAAGGGCCACTGAGGTAGGTGCGCACATCGGCCGAGGCGAACAGCTCGATGAATGGCGGACGGTCCGCGACTTCGCCGGGTAGGGGACAACACTGATGAAACCGCTGGCGCCGTCACCGGCGACCAGGGCCCGGACCCGTCAGCTCGAAGGCACGGTGCCCGAGCTGCCCGGGCGGGGCCCGGGCGTGTCCGGGGTATGTCCGCCCGGAGGCCGGGGAGGCCGAGCTCGGCCACATGCTCCTACCGCAAGCGTGGGGGTGCGGATATGGCGCCAAGGCGTGCGCCCGGCGCTATTGACGCTGCTGCAGATGACGGAGTCGTCGCCACTACGCCCCCCGTCGGCTTCATTGCGCGCTCGAGGCTCGCCCACCGAGGCGCGGCCCTCGTCATCGTCTCCCAGAGCGACGCGAACAGTACCGTCGCGGAAATCCAGGCCACCGCGTCCAGCCGAACCCATTCCCGGGCTGCCCTCTGAGTACTAGTCAGCTACCGCCATACGCGTACCTCGCCCGCAACCCGTACAGCGCGCGGGACTCAACGGTCAGTCGAGCGGCCGGGCATCACCCAATCAAGTTCAGTAGCAGGGTGAATCAGTCGCTGCGGCTGTATGGGGTCCCGCCCAGTCTGGCGTCGTTCTCCGACAGCGACGTGGGCTGCTGCGGGCCGGGTCCGGAGCCACGCAGGATGCGAACGCGGCGGATTGCCGCTGCCGTTGTGAGGCTCAGGCACACCGAGGTGAGGGCCGAGGTACCGTATGCCGGCAGGTTCGCCGGCGGGTCTTCCACCCAACTGTGAGAGAGGGCACGGGATGGCTGCTCGGGGTCGAACGTGACAAGCATGGCCTCATCAGGGCGAGCCTCGGGATACATCCCGGCATAGTCCGAAAGCTTGACGTCGTCTCCCGCCCGAGGGCCGCCTACGAAGCGCACCTTGACGTACTGCGGCTTCGAGTCCACGCCGACGACGGTGGCGGCGGAAGTGACTCCCCTGGTCCGCAGGTCCCGTACCAGGGAGTGCGATGGGAGCCAAAGGACGGCAGTCATGCCCGCGCACAGGAGCGACATGCCGAGCCCGGCCAGGATCACGCGGCGCTGTGGGGGCGTTGGACGTGGCTTCCATCTCCCTGCCCTGCTCACCTGCCGGGCCCTGTCAACGTGCGGTGGCAGCTGGTACTCGTCCGCGGGGCGTCTGTTCTTCTTCTTGGCCACAGCTGGAATCCCTCATCATGAGGACCCTCCGCTAGCCTTATATGAACTGGCTGGCGTCGATGAGTCGTCTTCGATTGTGTTGTTGCGGAGCGGTCCCCCGACGGCGAGCAGCATCGGCCGGACACGGTCACGCGCGGGTGGGCACTTCAGTCTCCCCCATGCCGCAGGTACCTTCGTGCCGCAGGCCTGTCACCTGTTCCGTCGACCTTGGCATCAACCAGGCCACTCTGCGTGAGTGGGTGCTGAGGGGCCGGGAACGGTGAGGCGTCTGCCCGGCTGCCGTCCGTGCCGGGCAGACAGCCGTCCGATGCGCGCAGGCGACGCGGTCCGAGGACCCGGATGAGCGGATCCGGCATGCGGGAAGCTCGACCGGGACGGCGCCAAAAACCCACGGCCCGGCAACACTCAGCGATGCCCTCGTAGGTGGAACTTCCCCTCAACCGGCTGCACAACCATCTACGTCAGCAGGCGCAACGACGACGCCCTGCGTCACGACCTCCTGCGCCGGCCATGACCGCGTCCGGCCTCGACGAGGTGATCCATCCGACGCACCGGCTGCAGATCTGCGCCATGCTCGCCGCGGTGGAATCCATGGAGTTCTCAACTGTGCGCGACGCCCTGAGGGTGAGCGACTCCGTCCTGAGCAAACAGATGAAAGTGCTGCAGACGGCCGGCTACGCCACCGTCAGAAAGGCACCATGAACTCCCGGACCCACACCTGGCTCGCCCTCACCGACGCGGGCCGCACCGCTCTCGCCGGACACCTGGCAGAGCTGCGGCGCATCGCGGCACTCGCCGACCCGGCGAAGCAGTAGCCGGACCCCCGCGCAACCCGGTGGTCGCACGGGAGAGGGGAGACCGTTGCTGGGTGACGCCTCCCGCTCCACCGCTAGACGTCGGCACCCTTCGACCGACTGCTGGAGCAAGTGCTCTCGGACAGTCCCGGCGAGCCCGTCGACTGCCGGCAGAGGCGCCGAAATGGCAGTTCCTCCGCCATGCCGCAGACCGGTGCAGACGGCTGTTGCACGGCTCGGGCGACCCGGCGATCAGCCGCTTCGAACCCCGGCAGCCGGACGACAGCAGCGAGTTCGGCGACCGGCGCGCGGTCTGGAGGCCGCCCGCTCGGGCCTGCGCTCTTGAGACCGGCGAGTCGCCGCCCTCGAAGTCCGCCTCACCGAACAGGGACCACCGGCCTGGTCCTGTCCGGACGAGGCCCGTGGATGTCAGTGCTGCGGTCCATACTCGTGCCGCGGCGCCACCCGGGCACCGCAGTGTGAGGGGAGCAACATGGCTGAGGTGCTGGTCTTCCACCATGGACACGGGCTGACCGCCGGCGTGCGCAGTTTCGCCGAACAGTTGCGACGGGCCGGACACACCGTCCACGCTCCAGATCTGTACGAAGGGCAGGTATTCGACAGCCTCGAGGAGGGCGCCGCCTATGCCCAGAGCGTCGGGTTCGGCACGATCATCGCGCGCGGAGCCGCCGCCGCCGAGGGGCTGCCTGCGGAGCTCATCTTTGTGGGCTTCTCGCTCGGCGTCCTGCCGGCGCAGAAGCTGGCCCAGACTCGCCCCGGAGCAAAGGGTGCACTGTTGCTCGAGGCGTGCGTCCCAGTCTCGGAGTTCGGTGCCGCCTGGCCCCAAGACGTCCCGGTTCAGATTCACGGCATGGACGCAGATCCGTTCTTCGCCGGGGAGGGTGATGTGGACGCCGCCCGCGCGGTCGTCGAGACGGTGACGGAAGCCGAGCTGTTCCTCTACCCCGGCGACAGGCACCTGTTCACCGACAGCAGCCTGCCGTCCTACGACGAACAGGCCGCGATGCAGGTCGCCCATCGGGTGCTCGGCTTCCTCGACCGCATTGAGACCATGTCCTACGTGGTGAGGCGGACGAACCGCTTGTAGCAGCACATGGCTGCGGCGAGGCCGAGAAGAGCCGGGGAGTTGCGGCTGTGGCGCTCGCAGCCGGGGTTGAGTCTTCAGCAGCCGGACAGCCAGGAGATGGTGCGCTGGATAACCCAGCGGCGTCTCCCCCATGGGAGTCGTGTCTCGTATGGTTGCCCTCGATCATGGGCTTCAGCCCTTCGCCGTCCTGGGTGTTGGCGGCCGAGACAACCGACGAGGAGGGGCAGTCCGTTCGCGTCCGACAGGACGCGCATCCTGGAACCCGGCTTGCCCCGGCCCACGGGACTCGGACCTGTGTGTTCGCCTCCATTTCCGGCCCTGCCGTGCGCGGTGTCGAGCGCGACCCTTGTGACGTCGGTGAGGCCGGCGTCGTCTGGCCGGTGCAACACCAACAGGTTCCCAGCGGCCTCGACAGGCACACCCGGTCGGGGCCGGCCGGGGGCGCGCTGCTGTCAGCGGGTGGTGAGCATCCCTTCCCGCAGCCGGGCGAGGGTGCGGGAGAGCAGTCGGGAGACGTGCATCTGGGAAACACCGAGGAACTCGCCTATCTGTGCCTGGGTGAGTTCTTCGACGAAGCGCATGTGGATGATCTGCCGGTCGCGCTCGTCCAGTGCGGCGATCATCGGGGCGAGGGCGTGGAAGTCCTCCACGAGCTCGAGCGCCCGGTCGTCAGTGCCGATGAAGTCGGCCAGGACGGCCTCGCCGTCCTCGCTGGTGCTCAGGGTGGCGTCGAGGGAGGTGGAGTTGTAGCCGTTGGCGGCGATTCGGGCCTCGACCACCTCCTCTTCGGGCAGGCACATCAGCTCCGACAGTTCCTTCACCGTCGGTGTGCGGCCCAGACGGCTGCGGAGCTCTTCGGTGGCGCGGGCGAGCTGGACGCGGGCTTCCTGGAGGCGGCGGGGCACGTGCACGGCCCAGGTGGTGTCGCGGAAGAACCGCTTGATCTCGCCGACGATGTAGGGGATGGCGAAAGAGGTGAACTCCACCTCTCGCGTGAGCTCGAACCGGTCGATCGCCTTGATCAGGCCGATCATGCCGACCTGGACGATGTCCTCCATCTCCTCCGGACCGCGGCTGCGGAACCGTCCCGCCGCGAAGCGGACCAAGGACATGTTCATCTCGATCAGCGTGTTGCGTGCGTAGCTGTACTCGGGCGTACCCTCCTCCAGCACGGCCAGCTGGTCGAAGAACAGGCGGGACAACTCACGGGCGTCCTTCGGCGCGACCCTGGAAGGGTCGACGACCTCCGGCAGACCGGCTGTGTCCATCTTCGTCGCAGTCACTGTCGCCATGATGCTTCCCTCCCCTGAATGCACGCCCCAGCCCACCACGGGCCGACGACAGGGCGCCTACCCCAGCATGTACAGCTCATACCCGTCACCTGGAAGGTTCGTCGCTCACCCGCAGCCGGACATCACCGGACCGCCCTTCCCGAAGCCATGCAAAGCCCCGCACGTTCACCGAGCCAACCGCGTTCCTCGCGAACAGTCCGACTCCCCCTGCGGGCACCGACGTTGTGCCTGGGCACGGGTCAGCGCCTCGATCGCGAAAGGCCGGCCCATGATGCCCTGATCGCACATCCGTCCGGTGCGATCGCTCATTGGTGAGTTTCTCCTTGCCTCCACCTGGCGCGACGCGACGCTGAAAGGGATGGCGCAAGCAAGGCGTCTCGAGACGTACGTTCTGCAGGTGGGGAGAGGGCATGACACGGCAGTCGGAACGCCCCGGGGGCCTGGAACAGCCGGCGGTGCTGCTGGTGGCGGGACTGGCCGATCTGACGGTGAGCACTCTGGGAGCGGCCTTCGGGACGATGCGAGGACTGCTGCGTCGTTCCGACACGACCGACTTGGCGGCCGAGGCCGAACGGGAACTGCTCGCACGCGGGCGCCTGGCCCTCGACCGGTACGCAGCCGTACCTCCGGCCCATCTGGAAGTCCTCGCCCGACGCTCCATGGCCCGTCGGGCCGGCGATGGTGTCTGAGCGCTGGGAGCCGACCGCGTTCAGGGCCCATGTCGACGAGGTGCTGCGTCATTTCGTCGCTCAGGAAGCCGACAGGCTCGCGGTGATCGATCCCGCCCTGGCCCCGGTTGCCCGGCAGGTGGAACAGGCGGTCACGGACGGAAAGCGGCTGCGAGCGGCGTTCTGCTACTGGGGCTGGCGCGCGGCCGGGCAGCCGGACAGTGACGCGTTGGTGCGGGCGGCGGCCTCCATGGAGCTGGTACACGCCGCCGCCATGGTGCATGACGACCTCATCGACGACAGTGCACTGCGGCACGGCCGCCCCACCGCGCACGTGGCCCTGCGAGCAGCACTGAAGCGCCGCCGACGGGCGGCGCATGCGGCCCGGTCGCTGGCGATGCTGGTGGGGGACCTGCTGATGTCGATGGCCGGGCAGCTGTTCGCCGCCAGCGGCTTGCCCGCCGCCTACCTCGGCCGAGCCCGTCCGCTGTGGGCGGCTCTCGCCCGTGAGCTGATCGCCGGCGAGTGCCTGGAGATTCTGCACACCGGAACCACTCCTGACACCTCCGCGTCGCTGAAGGTGATCCGGTACAAGACCGCCAAGTACACCGTCGAGCAGCCTCTGCTGATCGGCGGTGCCCTGGCCGGCGCCGGCGAGCGGCTGCGTGAGGGGTATTCGGCGTATGGGCTGCCGCTGGGCGAGGCGTTTCAGCTCAGAGACGACCTGCTGGGTCTTTTCGGGGATCCGGAGCGCACCGGCAAGGCCAGCCTCGACGATGTGCGCGGCCACCGGCCCACCGCTCTGCTGGCAGAGACGTGGCGCATTGCCGGTGACGGAGAACGCGAGCAGTTGCGCGCTCTGTTGGGCCGACGCGATCTGGACCACAACGGACTGGAAGCCGTGCGCGCGGTGATGCTCCGGCTGAAGGCGCCGGACCGTGTCGAGGACATGATCACCGCGCGGGTCCAGGAGGCCACGGACTGCCTGCACGAGCTGGACATCCCCGGGCACGCCATCGCGGCTCTGACCGCGCTGGCCCGGTCGGCGACGGTCCGCCGCCACTGACGCCCTCGACAGCGGCGCGGCCGCACCGCCTCATGTCCACGACGGCGTCTCCGCCCGCCCCGCAAGACCAAGGAGCCCTGTGATGACCTACACCGAGGCGTCGATGGACGCGCTGCGTCAGGCGGGCGACGAACTCGCCGACGCCACCGTCGCCACCCTGTTCGAGCGCGGCGAGGTCGGCAAGTTCAACACCCTCATGCGGTACGTGTCCACCGCCGGTGCTCCCCTGCCCGATGGGCTGCCCGACGTCGCTCGGGAATACCTTCAGGCCACGAGCGCCCCGCCGGCCTGGGTGGACTGGGGGGAGATGGAAAAGGCACGGCTGTTCTTCATCGACAACAACGTGCACATCTCCACCGCGCTGTCGTTCGCCTCGATGCCCGCCTGCTACGTCGTCCCGCACGTGGCCAGGCTGCTGTCGGCCACGCACGGGCTGAAGTACCCGTCCAAGCGGATGGCGGAGACCGGCCAGTTCACCGTCTATCTCATGCAGCCCGGCGCGTTCGAGGCCGGCAGCCGCTTCATCCCCGCCGCGCAGAAGGTCCGTCTCCTGCACGCGTCCATCCGCCACCATCTCAGGCGCGAGGACCGCTGGGACACCGGGACACTGGGTGTGCCGATCTGCCAGGAGGACATGATCGGCGGCCAGATGTTCTTCTCCCTCCTCGTGCTGGATTCGCTGCACCGCCTCGGCATCCACATGTCCGTCGAGGGCGCGGAGGCGTATTTCTACGCCTGGCGGGTGGTGGGGGCGATGCTCGGCGTCGAGCAGGACGGCGTCCCCAGGACCTCGGAGGAAGCCCGCCAGTTCCTGGACCTGTACATGATCCGGCACATGGGTCCGTCCGAGGAAGGCGCGAACCTTACGCGGCAGTTGATCGACCTGTATGAGGAAGTGGTGCCCGGCACGCTCTTCGACCCGATCGTCTCCGCGCTGATCCGCCACCTGATCGGCGACACCTGTGCCGACTGGCTTCGAGTCCCCCGCACCGCCTGGGACACCGTCGTCAAGACCGTCCCCCACCTGCTCGGCATCCTGGAGACGATCGAGGACCGCTCACCGCTCGGAGCGTGGGCACTGGACCGCCTCGGTCACCTCACCACCATTTTCGAGCTCTCCTCCCTCACCCGCGGACGCGTCATGCACTACGCCATCCCGGAACAGCTCAAGCATGAGTACGGCGTCACCGGAACGGTGCTCCGCACCCACCGCTGGACCCCGCCCGCCCCCAGCATCATCTGACCGACAGCTTCCGGCACAGTGCGGGCGAAGCCGGCCGTGTCGCCGCGGTCGGACTTCCGTCAGCTGGGGAGGTAGCAGCGAATGGTGGTGCCGTCAGGGCCGGTGTGGACCCGGACGAGGTCGGCGAGTTGGTGGACGAGCAGGAGTCCACGACCGCCGGGCTGCGTGGGATTCGGCGGCCGGCGGCCGGCCAGGGGGTCGGTCAGCTGTCCGGCGTCGTGGACCTCGCAGACGAGGCGCTCGCTCTCGGCCCATATCCGCAGTGTGCCCGATCCCGCGCCGTGGACGACGCTGTTGGTGGTCAGCTCCGCCACCGCGAGTTCCAGGTCTCCCAGGCTCACCCCGGACAAGCCCAGGGACCGCGCCCGGGACACGGCGAAGTCGCGTGCGTCGGGCAGTGTCCGGGCGGCGAAAGGGAAGGCCGCGGCGCCGAGTGGGGCGAGCAGGGGCTCGTTGTAGCGGGCGATGATCTGCTCTGGGCTGTAGGCGGTGGATTGCGTCTGGCCATCGGCATCGATGACGACGGGGTGGGTCGCCAGGGCGTCACTGAGGGCCTGTTTCTCCAACTGCCCGGCGTCGTAGGGACACAGGATGGTCACCGCACGCCCGGTGAAAGCGGCATTGATCAGCGCCTCGTGCTGGACGCACGCCGGGTATTCGACGGCGGAACGGCCCTGCCAGATCGGCTCGCCGATGATACGGACCCGGCGGGCGCCGGGTTGGGCGTCGGCGAACTTGCGCAACACGCTGGGGATGATGCGGCCGGGGTTGCGGCCGGCCCGGGTCATGTCGATGAAGCGGACCTGTGCCGCCCGCTCACCCAGCTCCTCGCGGATCAGCTCCAGGCGATCCGGCGGGGCGGCGACGGCTGCGGGCTCACCGGCGTCCAGCCCTTCCCGCAGGAAAGGAACGGTTCCCGCGATGTACTGGTCCGTCCCGTCGTAGAAGAGCGCCGGATGAACGAACGGTTCGTGCGAGGTGGCTGTGCTCATCACGCAGCCACCTCGATCGAGGCAATCCCGGGCCAGAAGAGCTCAAGGATGCGGGGCAGCTGCGCCGGAGGCCGGTGAAGCACGATCCGCTGCCCCTCGGGGAGGCGCTGGGCAGTGACCGCCAGGTCCGTCGCACCGGCCACATCCACGAACCTCACCCGGGACAAATCCACATGCAGCACATCCGTGCGACGCTCGACCAGCTGCTTCAGCGCCTGCTGCCAAACGGTCCGTGTGTTCAAGCTGATCTCCCCGGTCGCCCCCAGCCCCGAACTGTCGGGCAGCGGAACGATCTGCAGTACCGCGCCACGTGGCGGCGCGACGGGGGACCCGCCCACGCCAGGTGCGACATCCACGCTCTTGCCCCCCAGTCCCCCGGGCTCGACCGCACGGCGGCTCACATCGATCAGATTTCACCCTACCCGGTCTGGCACCGCGGAGGCCCAGCCCGGCCAAGTAGATCAATACGGCCTGCAGTCCCCTCGTCGACGACTGCTCCACGCCTGGCGGGCACGGTGAGCTCAGGGGGCGGGAACGATTTCCGCCCAGACCGTTTTGCCGGGGTGGCGTGGGATGACGCCCCAGCGTTGGACGAGTCGTTCCAGGAGCTGCATGCCGAAACCGCCGGGTTCGGTGTTCTTGGTGGCACGGATGCGCGGCCAGCGGTCACTGTGATCGCTGACCGCGACGCGCAGCAGTCGGCCGTCCCAGGTGAGCCGGATCAAAGGCGGGCCGGCGCCGTGGCGGATGGCGTTGGTGATCAGTTCCGAGACGAGCAGTTCGGCGGTGTGGGGCATCGGGTGCCGGCGCAGCGGGCCGCCGAAGCCTTCCAGGCAGTCACGGACCCAGTGCCGGGCCGCCGTGATACTCGCCGTGGCTGCGGGCAGACGCGTCTGGCAGGACGTGGTGGTCGGTTCGCTGTTCACAAGGTTCCTCCCGCGGGGGATGGCCCGGCGCCGCCGTCGACCGGCTCTGCGCAGCCGGTGGCGGCCATCTGTCGGGTTACCCCTGCCCGCCTGACGAACCAGGTGTGTGTGCCGGGTGACCGTCGGATTCTGTGAAGGGTCATCCGCCCCTATCGAGGGGACCGGTGGTGTCGGGCTGGAGTTCGCTGACAGAATCAGGTCTCGTCACCGGGCATGGGGCCACGCCGGTGGCGTGCCGCCGTGGCCCGAGGGTGAGGGAGCCGGCATGGAGCAGGTTTCGGATGTGGAGATTCCGCTGGACCGTGATGTGTTCCTGCGGACGTTGGTGCGTGAGTTGGCGACGTCGCTGGAGTCGGTGATCGGTCTGGAGGAGGCGTCCGGTTACGTCAGCCTGGTGGGGCAGGCCGTCGGGACGCAGATCGACACGATGTACCTCAAGGCGCTGGGAGCCGACCGGCTCACAGGTGAGCAGGTCGCCGAGGCGCTCGTGGATCTCAAACGCCGTATCGCGGGTGACTTCTACGTCATCGAGCACGACGAGAAGAAGATCGTGCTGGGCAACCGGGTGTGCCCGTTCGCGGAGAAGGTGGTGGGTCGGGAGTCGATGTGCATGATGACGTCCAACGTCTTCGGCACCATCGCCGCCCGCAATCTGGGCTACGCGCGGGTGGAGCTGGAGGAGACCATCGCGCGCGGCGACGCGGGCTGCCGGGTGGTGGTGCACCTGGTGCCCGACGTGGATGTCGAGACGGTGAGTGGCCGTGAGTACTTCGGCGACCGGGCTGTGGCTCCATGACCCTTGGCCTCTTCCGGGCCATCACCAGACCGCTGCCCCATCCGGTGCTGCTGTGCGGGGCCGACGGCCGAGTGCTGGCCTCCAACCCGGCGGCCGGCCGCTGTGACGACAGGCTGCGCCCGGGCGCCAGCGTGTTCGACCTACGGCCCGACGACATACCGTGGCTGCGCCGGCAACTGGCTGTATGGCTGCACAGCGGCAGCCCGGTGCCGGGCTCACTGGTCATCAAGGACGCTGACGGCCGCATGCGGCGGTTTCGCTGCCACGGGGCGCGGGCCACGTGGTGGGACGGCCCGCAGCCGGCCGTGCAGCTGCATCTCGTCGAGGCCGGGGCGTCGGACCGGTTCGTCGTGCTCAGCCAGCAGGTGGAGGCACTGAACCGGGAGGTGGCCTTCCGCCGGGCCACGGAAGTGGACCGGGCCAGGTTGCTGGCCGCTGAACAGGCCGCCCGTGCCCAGTTGCAGCACCTGTACGACCTGACGGCCGCCCTGGCCGGCGCTATCACCCTCGCGGAGGTTTCCCGCGTCGTCAGCGAGGTGGCGCCGGCCGCCCTGGGAGCCACCGCGGCGGAACTCTATCTGCACTCGGCGCGGCTGGTGCCGCCCCTGCAGCCGGAGGACAACGGTCTTCCGGCAGACGCGGGGGGCTGGACCGACCTGGACCGGCCGTCTTCATCGGACGGCTCGCTTCCCGGTGAAGCCGCGGATGCGGTTCCCCTTGCCCTGTCGCTGGAGGCGGACGGTGTCCACCTGGGCATGATGATCGTGTACGGCTCGCACAGCTCGACCGCTCCCGAGCACGTGACGGCTGTGGCCCAGCAGATCGCCCAGGCCCTGCGCCGGGCGGGGCTGCACGAGCACGAGCACCGGGTCGCCGAACGCCTGCAGCTCAGTCTGCTGCCGCAGCTGCCACAGCTGCCCGGTCTGGAGGCGGCCACCTGCTACGCCCCAGGAAGTGACCTGCTCTCGGTCGGCGGCGACTGGTACGACGTCTACGACGTGGATGCCGATCACATCGGCCTGAGCATCGGCGACGTCGCCGGCCACGGACTGCATGAAGCGACCGTCATGGCACAGATCACCGCCGCCCTGCGCAACATCGTGCCGCGCTGCGGCACCGACCCCGCCGCCGTCCTGGAGGAACTCAACACCTTCCTGGGCCGCTACCATCCGAGCCGCATGGCCACCGCCTGCTACCTGGTCTTCGAGCGCCGGACACGCACCCTGAGGTACGCGAGCGCCGGCCATCCGCCTCCGCTGCTCATCCACGCCGACGGCGCCAGCGCCTACCTCAACCACGCCATCTCACCGCCTCTCGGCCCCGTCCGGAACGTCTGCTATCGACAGGCCGACGCCATCGTGAGCGAGTCCGACACACTGCTTCTGTACACCGACGGGCTGATCGAGCGCCGTCGCGAGGACCTCGCCATAGGGATGGGGCGGCTGACCCGGTTCGCCCGTACCACCAGCGGCCTGAGCATCGCCGAGCTGTGCGACCGGTTCCTGCACCACCAGCCCGAGGCGGCGTTCCCCGACGACCGGGCCCTGCTCGCCGTCCGCTTCCCCTCAACGGCCTGAACACAGGTCCTGGCCTCCTGGGCCACGACCGGATATGCAGGACCGAGAACCACACCCGGGACAAGCCGACGCCGGACCAGATCTACGCGATCGTGGATCCGACGGCAGGACGTGGGGGCAGGTCGTCGACACCAACAAGCTCGGTACCGGTGTGGGCCCAGCCGGCTCAGGTGCCCGCTACGCAGTCCGCTTCCCGGTCCTTCAGTATCGGGGCCTCCTCGACGAATGGTTCCGGCGGAGACCGAGGAGGCCCACCCGGCAGGCGTACTGCGCCGCCCGGATCCCCACACAGTGGAACACTTACGTCGGCGGCCACCTCCTCGCCGGTTTCCAGACGGTTGACGACGTGGTGAAGTGGTTCGCCGACCGCTTCGCCGGCAAACCGATGCCTGGGAACTGTTGACGTCCGTCGAGGCCTCGTTCCCAGTACGGGTAGCGCGCCCCGTGATGACAGTCCTCTCGGCAACACGGAGATGGTCATCGCTCGTTCCCGGCGGGCTCGCCGGGCGTCTCCAGAGCAGGGTGGACGACACCATCGACTTCCTGCACCACGCTGGAGCGGCCGTGCCCCTCTGGGTCGTGACCGAGGGGCGTGTGGATGTCTGCCGCAGGGACTCGTCCGCTCACTGGCCGGCATCTCGCCATTTCCCACGCGCGGAAGGAGTGGCTGAGGATACCGGCGGGCATGTCGCCTCGCGCGGGCATGCCGCCCGGAGGATCATCCGGCCTTGCGCCGGGGGCCCGGCGCGCTGTCGCCGTAGATCGCGTCGGCGATGCGGGGAGGAATTGAGTTGACTGCCCGCAGAGCTGGTGAAGAAACCAGGGAGTTCGCCCGTGTGTTCTACCTGCCGACGGGCACAAGGAGCGGCGGAGGTTGATAATCATGGTTCCCCTGCTTCTTGTTCTGCTGCTGGCTCTCATCCTCTTCGGCGCGGGCTTCGCGCTGAAGGCACTGTGGTGGATCGCCGTGATCGTGCTGGTCGTCTGGCTGCTGGGCTTCGTCGTCCGCACCGCGGACAGCGGTGGCCGTAAGGGCCGCTGGTATCGCTGGTAGTCCAGTCAGCACGAAGCGACACCAACCATCGGTGGGCCCCGGACAGTGTCCGGGGCCCACCGGCATCCCTCGCAGAAGAAGACACTGACCCCGGTGAGCGGGGTGGCGTACGGATCGCGGGCCGGCACCCGACGCATTGCCGTCTGCCACAGAGACAGAGCGCCTCCCGTGATGTCACCACCGACGTAGTGGGTGTTGTGGTCCGGTAGGAACGCGCAATAGTCCGCCTCCGCCCTCATCAAAGACCCTGGCCATCCGCACATTCGGGGCGGTGCTGCTGCGGGGAGACGTCGCAGACGAGTGCGGCGGCGCGGGTGAGGCGTCCCGTCGGGCCCTCCGTAGGTGTTCAGGTGCGGGTGAGCAGGTCGGCGACCCGGGCGATCATCTGGCTCTCCTCCCCGTTGCGGGCGGTGGTCGGCGTGTAGGAGAGCACGAAGCGGCGCTGCTGATCACGAGTGGAGAACGCGGCGTTCTTGTAGCCATACGTCTCGCCGGTCTTGCCCCAGAGCGTCACGCCGTTGACGGTGGCCTGCTGAAGCCCGGCGCTGTAGCGGGCCGGAGAGCCGTCCAGCATACGCACGTCGTCCGGTGGCAGGGTGAACATCAGCTGGAGCAGCTCCGGCGGGAGCAGTCCGCCGGAGAACAGTGCGGCCAGCATCCGGTCGAGGTCGCCCGTGGTCGAGATCATGTCGCCCTCGCCCCGGGACGAGGACTGGTCGTACATCGTGATGTCACACAGACCGCCGTCGGCCATCGCCAGATATCCGTGCACATGCCGGCCGTGGATGCGCGGTTCGTTGCCGGGTACGACGGTGTGCTCCAGGCCCAGCGGACGCATGATGCGTTCCCTCACGGCCTCTCCGTACGGGCGGCCGGTCACCGTGTCGATGATCAACGCGGCCAGTACGTAGTTGATGCCGCGGTACTCCTGCCGTGTGCCCGGGGCGAACTTCAGCGATCCGTGCGTCGCCGTCGCCACCCACTCCCGCGGCGTCCAGCGGTCGAAGCGATGACGTAAGACGTCCTCCGCGGTCACCGGTTCGGGGATGCCGACGTGGTCCGGCAACCCGCTGGTGTGGTTCAGCAGATGTCTCAGGGTGACAGGGGAGAACCGGGCCGGGAGCAGCCGCGGCAGGACGCGGCGCACCGGCGTGTCCAGTCCGATCCGGCCCTCGGCCACCAGTTGCAGCACCACCGTGGCGACGAAGACCTTGGTGATGCTGCCGATGCGGACCTTGTCATGCGCCGTCACCGGCCGCCGGGTGCTGATGTCGGCCACACCCGACGTACCACGCCAGTGGCCGGCCTGGCCGCCGACCCGCAGTTGGGCTGCGGTCGACGGCGGGCGTTCCAGATCATCGACAGCCGCCTGCAGGGCGGCGGTATCCAGCGGCGGGAGAGCCGTGGGTGAGGAGGGAGATGCGACGGCGCGACGCGCCGGCCATACCGCGGTGACGGCCAGGGCGGCCGTTCCTGACAGGGCAGCGCCCGCAAAGGCCCTTCGTGACATGTGGGTTGGGGTTGGAGTCATACCCCTCACACTGTCAGCGGGTGAGTGACCGAACATCGGGGTCGCCCCGGAACATCTCCCTGACTACACCCCTGCTCCCACCCGCACATGAGTGGCCAACACCCCTGGGTGCAGCACTGAAGGGGCAGGCACCGGCAGGACGCCGGAGGAGACCGGCGTGCCGGCGGTGTCGGCGACGATCGCCTCCATGACGTTGCAGGTGATCGTGACCTCGACGAGCAGGCGTATCGGGCGGGTGAGCGCACCGCAGCAGGACGGTGATGCATTGACCGCCGCCGGAAGAGGACCAGACCGCCATGGGGTCTGCACGCACGCGGAGGGGCCGGGCCGGTCGGGAGGGCGCCAGATGTCAAGATGGGGACATGACTATCAAGGTTTTCTTCGACATCACCATCGACGACGTTCCCGCCGGCCGGATCAACATGAACCTGTTCGACGACGTCGCCCCCAAGACCGCGGAGAACTTCCGCGCTCTGGCGACCGGCGAGAAGGGCTTCGGCTACAAGGGCTCGTCCTTCCACCGCGTCATCCCGGAGTTCATGCTCCAGGGCGGCGACTTCACCCGCGGTGACGGCACAGGCGGCAAGAGCATCTACGGCGAGAAGTTCGCCGACGAGAACTTCACGCTCAAGCACACCAAGCCCGGCCAGCTCTCCATGGCCAACGCCGGCCCGAACACGAACGGCTCGCAGTTCTTCATCACCACGATCGTGACGTCGTGGCTTGACGGCAAGCACGTCGTGTTCGGTGAGGTCGCCGACGAGAGCAGCATGGAACTCGTACGGAAGATCGAGAGCTACGGCTCGCGGTCCGGCCGTACCTCGGCCAAAATCACCATCGCCGACTGCGGCACTCTCTGACCGTACGCCGCCGGGGTGGGCGGGCAGCCGGGGCGATCGACACAGGCTGACTGCCCCGTATGCCTCCCGTGCCCTCAGTGCTGGATCAGGCCACGGGCACCTGCCCGAGGTGAGCGAGCCCCAGCGCGTCGCTGTCGAGGCGCCGTGCCGGGGCCCGGGGGGATCCCACCACGCCTGGGCGGATGAGGGCCTGCAAGTGCACGGTGGCCCGCGACCCCGCCTTCGCGGCGATGTCACCTCCGGCACCACCACCTGGGGATCCGTCCTGGGCTGAGGAGCGGGCAAGCACGGCACGGGCGCACGGACCGTGGACGTCCGACTGCCGGTCGGCGGCATCTCGGCCGACGGCGCATACCGCATCAGCGCCGCCGAGAACACGGCCGTGATCGGCCTGCCGTCGCTTGCTGAACGGCACCACCCACTCGAGCAGTTGTCTAGCCGACGCCCGCCAGCCGCTGCCGGATGTTGCGGAAGGCATCGACCAGGGCCGGTGGGCCGATGTCGTCGAGTGTGGTGTCGAAGGTGATGAGCAGGCCCGCGATGCCGGCCCAGGACCAGCCGCCGATGGTCAGCCGGCACCGACCGGAGTCGATGGTCTCCACGACGGACCCTCCGGGGGCCCAGCGGGCGACCACATCGGCAGGCACGGCGAGGGTGGCGGTACCGACGCACTGCCACTGGCCGGGGGTGTCTCCTCGGTCGGGGTTCTGGACGACGAGGCGAGTGAGGTCGTCGCGTGTCAGTGACTGGGGTGTGAAAGCAGCTCCGGCAGGGGCTCGTGGGCGGATGCGGTCGACCCGGTAGGTGCGCCACGTGCGGTGGGCGTGGTCGCGTGCGATGAGGTACCAACGCCCGGCCCAGACGACGAGCTGGTGGGGCTCGGCCTCGCGAGGAGGCTGGAATCCGGGCTCGCCGGGCGCGGGGATGTGGCCGTCGGGTGTGGTGTAGTCGAACCGCAGGACGTGGTGGGTGCGGATGGCCGATCCGACGGTTTGCAGGGTTGCCACGTCGATCGGCGGAGCGGAGAACTCCCAGTAGTTGCGCAGGCTCGTGACCTCGAAGGCCTCGCTGGCGGCCCGTAGGCGGGCGGGCATGACCTGGCGCAGGGTGGTCAGCGCGCGTGTGAGGGCATCGTCGATGCCATGGACGACCGCCGGCGCGGTCTGCAGCGCGAGGGCGATGGCGACGGCCTGGTCGTCGTCAAGGACCAGGGGCGGCAACTTTCCGCCTGTCCCGAGCCGGTAGCCGCCGCGGGGGCCCTTGACCGCTTCGACGGGGTATCCGAGCTCGCGGAGGGTGCCGATGTCACGGCGCAGAGTCCGCGACGAGACGTCGAGTCGACCGGCGAGTTCGGGCCCGGACCATTCGATGCGCGCCTCGAGCAGGGACAGCAGGCGCAAGATCCGCGCAGACGTGTCAGCCACGACAGACAGTCTGGCATCGGTAGCGGTCATTATGTGGCCGCTATCGGTGAAACGGTGCGGCCATGGCTCCCTCCTCCACCACCCACGCGCAGGAAGCACCAGTGGCCGGCCGCCGGGCGTCCCTCGCGCTTCTGGTCATGCTCTTCGCCTCCTTCATGGACCTGCTCGACGTCACCATCGTCACCGTCGCTGCTCCGGACATCGCCGCCGACCTGCGGGCGTCCCCATCGCAGCTGCAGTGGATGCTCGCGGCCTACACCCTCGCGCTCGGGTCCGGCCTGATCACGGGCGGGCGAGTCGGCGACGGCTACGGCCGCCGCAAGGTCTTTTCCGTCTCCCTGGTGTGCTTCGCAGTCGCGTCCGCTGCGTGCGCTCTGGCCCCCTCGGCCGGGATCTTGATCGCGGTCCGGGCGGTACAGGGCCTGGCCGGTGGGTTCATGGTCCCCCAGGTCTTCGGCATGATCCGGTCGTCGTTCGAACCGGCCGCGATGGCCAAGGCCTTCGGTGCGTACGGAGCCGTCCAGGCTCTGGCATCGGTAGCCGGGCCGCTGCTGGGCGGAGCGCTCATCGCCGCGGATCTGTGGGGTCTGGGGTGGCGCACGATTTTCTGGATCAACGTCCCCGTCGCAGTCCTCGCCCTCGCGCTGGGTGCCCGGGTGCTTCCGGAGTCCCACGCGCCGGTGCGCACCCGTCTGGACGTCCCCGGGGCCCTGCTGGCCGCGGCTGCGGTGCTGCTGGTGCTGCTGCCGCTGGTGCAGGGCCGGGACTGGGGGTGGCCGGCGTTCGGGTGGGCCCTGCTCGCGACCGGGCTGCTGCTCCTGGCAGTGTTCCTGGCCTACGAGCGGGCCCTGACCCGTCGGGGCGGCCAGCCCGTGCTGGACCCGGCCCTGCTGTCGATCCGGCCGTTCATCGCGGGCCTGGTGGCATCGGTGCTGTTCGTCGGCGGCCTCGCCTCGTTCTTCCTGGTCCTGTCCATCTACCTGCAGGCCGGCACCGGCCGCTCCGCGTGGGACACCGGCCTGGTGATCCTTCCGTACGCGATCGGGTCGATGATCACCTCTGGCGCCGGGGTCGCCCTCGCTGCGCCGGCCGGGCGCGCCCTCGTCGTCACCGGCGCCCTGACCCTGGCCGCTTCCCAGGGGCTGCTGTGGTGGCTGGTCAGCGACGGCGCCACGGCCCCGGGCTACTGGCCTCTGGCCGGTGTCATGTTCCTCGGTGGCCTCGGCCTGGGACTGGGTGCACCGATCCTGGTCAGCGTCGTCCTCGCCGGTGTGCCGGGCCGCCACGGCGGCGCCGCCGGCGGGGTCCTGTCGACGGTGAACCAGATCGGCGGCGCCGCCGGTGTCGCCGTCCTCGGCACCGTCTTCTTCAACGCCCTCACCCCGGCCGCCGGGGCGGCGTCCGGCGCACCAGCGCAGCTGTTCGGCGACGCCCTCGCTCAGGTGCTGCCCTGGCAGATCGCCATCTACGTCCTGGCCGCCGCCGCGACACTCGTCCTCCCCAAGACCGCCACCACCCATCAGCAGTGACCCCGCCATCCGCCCAGTGGAGCAGTGCACGATGGCCCATCACCCGATCCGGGTGCGTAGCGGAACAGCGGCCGGTCCGGTGAAGTCGGGTCCGTACGTGCCGCGCAGCCGGTCGACAGCGAACTCGGTCGTGATGTGGGACAGGTGCTCGGGGAGAGGCAGACAGTCGATCAGCGCCACCCGCGTGGGCAACGGCGCAGACGCATGGAGGTGCACAGATGGCGCCCGTGGCCTGGCCACCGTCTGCTCAGTACCCATCCTCGATCTTGATGGTGAGGAGGCGGCTGTCATCAGCTTCTTGCGGACATCAACAACCCAACCGGCTGCTGTCGTTCTCGATGAATCTGGGTACGCCGCTGCACCGACTGGTTCCACCGCTGTTTCGTCGACGGCTACGGCTGGGCGATGGCGCCGAACGTGGTCGGCACGTCCCAGTACGCGGACGGTGGCCGGATGACCACCAAGCCGTTCACCTCCGGGGGCGCTTACATCCATCGCACGAGCGACCTGTGCGACGGCTGCGCCCTCCGGCCCACGGACCGTACCGGCCCGCACGCGTGCCCCTACACCGGCCGGTACTGGCTTTCCGGCACCGGCACCGGTTGTCCGGCAACGCCCGCATGCGGCGCGCGATGCAGGGTCTGGACCGGCTCGGCGGCCTCGACGACGTGCTGCGCCAGGAGCGGCGCCGAGGGGGACAAGGCACCGTGACGGGCCGCGGCGGTAGGTCCCCGGCGACACCACGGACAGTCGTTGCCCTGACATGTGTCAGGAGCTCAGCCCCCGCTCCCTCGCTAGGTTCTGTCCACGGCGCTTTCCGTAGGTCAGCACCTTCACTTCTCGAGACGAGGGGGACCCATGAGTCAGTCCATGAACCGCAGGGCGCTGCTGAAGTCGGCCGGATCCGCGGCGGTGGCGGGATCGCTGGGTGCGCTCGGTGTCACGGCGCTCGCCACACCCGCGCAGGCAGCACCCGCGACGATCAACACCGACCAGGTGATGGCCACCACCGATCGCGTGACCCACGCCCCGAACCAGCGCGGAACCATCGGCATCGAACTCCGCTCCGGCTACTACAACGGCTACCAGTACGGCTGGGGCCGGCTCGTCGGCTCCGGCTGGGACCCGCGTGGCTGGATCTGGCTGGACATCAGCAGGGACGGCGGCAGGACCTGGTCCTTCGCCGACGGCACCTATTTGTCGGACGGCACCGGCTACGCGCACACGTCCGGGTGGCTCACCCAGTCCGACCCGAACTACGTGTTCAGGGCCAGCTACGACCCCAACTTCCGGGCCGTCAACCCGTACCTTCAAAGCGGAATCTGGTAGCAGCGGCCCGGTCCGCGGTCCCGGTCCGCGGCCCCGGTCGCCGTCCCTTGTGAACGTCCCGTCCGCTGCCGCGGTGCACACGCGACAGCGGACGCCGACCCGGTCGCGGGGTTCACGAGCTGAGCAGTCGTCCAGGCATCCGCTGTCGATAATCTGACCGAGTGAAGACCGAGTTGACTCTCCTGTCACGTGTGGCCTACCGCGGACGGGAGATCACCGCCCCCCGGCTGCGTGGGCTGCTCGCGCTGCTCGCAGGCGAACTGCGCTCCGGACGCAGCACCGCGCGGCTGGTGGACGGGTTGTGGCAGGACGAGCTGCCGGCCAACCCGGCCAACGCGCTGCGGATCCTGGTCTCCCGCACGCGCTCGCAACTCGGTGCCGAGGTCGTCGTCAGCACCCCGACCGGCTATCGGCTGGCGCTGGGCGAGGAGCAGGTCGACAGTTCGGCGGTGGTGCGCTGCGCCGAGGCCTGCGCCCGGCACGCCAGGGCCGGGGATCATGCCGCCGCTCTGGCGAGTGCGGAGGACGGCCTCGCCTTCTGGGACGCGGCCCCGGACACCGACGCCACGCCGGGCGACCCGGTGGCGGAACTGCGCGCCGAGCGAGCGCAGTTCCACGGTTCCCTCGCACGCGCCCGTGCGCTCGCGCTCGCCCGGCTCGGGCGCGGGGCCGAGGCCCTGGCGCCGCTGACCGAGGTCTTCGCCGGGGCACCACGCGACGAGGAAGTGCTGGCCGAGTTGTTGCGCGCCGAGGCGGCAACAACCGGGCCGTCTGCAGCGCTCGCCCGCTACGACGCGTACCGGCGCGAGCTCCGCGACGATCTCGGCAGCGACCCTGGCGCCGGGCTGAAGGCCGTGCATCAGGAACTGCTGCAGGTCCAGGCGCCCGCGGTCCGGTACGGGGTGCCGCACGATCCGAATCCGCTGCTGGGGCGGGATGAGGACCTCGCGGCGCTGGCCGGGCTGTTGCACACCTCGCGTTTGGTGTCGATCGTCGGCCCGGGCGGGCTCGGCAAGACGAGGCTGGCGCACGCCGCCAGCCGCCGGGCGGAGCAGCGGGTGGTGCATTTCGTCTCGCTGGCCGGAGTGGGTGCGGACGAGGACGTGACCGGCGAGGTGGCGTCGGCGCTCGGCAGCGGGGAGGCGCCTCGCGGTGGTGTCGGGGCGTACGGCGGCGGAGCGGATGTGCCCGCAGGAATCATCGCCGCTCTCGGCGCCGCCCCTGCCCTGCTGGTACTGGACAACTGTGAGCAGGTCGTCCTGGGCGCGGCCGACCTGGTGCGGGAGCTGGTGGCGCGGTCCAGGGACCTGCGGGTGCTGGTCACCAGCAGGGCGCCGTTGGGGCTGAGCTCGGAAGCGGTGTACCAGTTGCCGCAGCTGAGCCTGACGACCTCCATCGAGCTCTTCGAGCAGCGGGCCCGGGCCGTGCGGCCCGATGTCGAGCTGCCGCCCGACGCGGTGGCGGGGCTGTGCCGGCATCTGGACGGGCTGCCGCTGGCCGTGGAGCTGGCGGCGGCGCGGGTGCGGGTGCTGTCCGTACCAGAGATCGCCCGTCGCCTCGGCGACCGGTTCGCGCTGCTGCGCGGCGGGGCCCGGGACGCGCCCGAGCGGCACCGCACCCTGCACGCGGTCGTGGAGTGGAGCTGGAATCTGCTGGAGGAGGACGCGCGGGCGGCGCTGCGGGCGCTGTCGGTCTTCCCCGGTGGCTTCACCGAGGGGGCGGCGGAGCAGCTGCTGGGCGACGGCGGCGAGGCGCTGTTCCTGCTGGAGCAGCTGGTGGACCAGTCGCTGCTGAAGGCCGGCGACACCGCGGCCGGGATCCGCTTCCGCATGCTGGAGACGGTGCGGGAGTTCTGCGCCGTCCGGCGGGCCGCGGCCGGGGAGGAGGAGGCGGTCACCGACCGGTTCCTGGGCTGGGCACGGGACTTCGGTCTGGCCAACCACGACGTGTTGTTCGGCCCCGAGCCGCTGCGGCACTGGCCGCGACTGCGCGCGGAGCAGGACAACCTCGTACTGGCCCTGCGGCTTGCCCTCGCCCGGGAGGACCACGACACCACCGCGGCGGCCGGGGCGGTGCTGGCCGGGGTCTGGCTCACCGACTCGACGAGCTTCCAGCGTGTCTTCGCCCTGGCCGCCGACACCGCGGCGCCGCTGTCGCACTACCGCCCCGACGCCCGGCACACCGAGGTCACCCGCTCCCTCTGCGCCGCCTGCGTCACCGCCCCGTTCGTGGGGTACGGCACGCTCCGGACGCGCCATCTCGTCACCCTGCGCCGGCTGCCGCCCGCGGAGCCGGACACACTGCTGCGGGCGCTCGCCGTCGTGCTGTGCACGCTTCCGGACATGCGTCCGCCCGGCTACGAGGCACTGGAGGAACTGTGCGCGAGTAACGCGCCGTTGCTGGCGGGCGTCGCCGAGGCCGTTGCCAGCTACCTCTGGGAGCACGAGCAAGAGCACGAGCGTGCGCTGTCCTCCGCCCTCAGGCTGCTCGCCGCGGTCGACGCCGTGCCCAACCCGTCTCTCGAACTGCTCGGCCACTCCCGTTGCAGCGAGCTGTACGGGGACGCCGGTCTCGGGGAGGAGGCGTACCGGCATCTGCTGGCGGCGCTGGACGCCTTGGAGCACCTGAGTGACCAGTCGCCCACGGCAGGCCTGCGCCGGGGCCTGGTGCTGGCCTGCCTGCAGCGCGGTGAGTGGGACGAGGCCGAGGAGTGGCTGCGGCGGGTGGAGCGGGACCGGCCGGCGGAGCAGACCTCGGCCGCCGTGATCGACCTGGCCGCCTGGGCCGAGATCGCGCTGGCCCGCGGACTGACCGAGCTGGGGTTGAAGCGGTGGCGTCTGGCCGTGGAGCGGGTGCGCGAAGGCGACTCGCCGCCCCCCGAACCCACCGTGGATCCCTGGGTGCGGGCGATCGAAGCCTACGCGCTGGCCGCGCACGCGTACGCCGGGCGGCTGGAGCCGGTCGCCGGGCTGGTGGCCGTGATGGAGGGTCGGCTGCGTGCACTGCTCGCCGACGGCTCCCGCCCGGCCGGCGGGATCCCGGTGTCCGGCACCGACGTGCTGGCCCTCGGCCTCGTGCGGCTCGCCATGGGTGACGCCTCCGCGACTCGGCTGTTGGCGCTCGCGGAGCGGATGCACGTGCCGCAGACGTTCCCCTCGATGTCCACGGGCCGTGCCCGGCGGGCCGCCGAGGAGGCAGACGGGGCGGCGTACGCCGACGCGGTGTCGGAGTACGCCGCCCTGGGGCGGGACGAGCTGCAGGCCGCGGCCCGCGCGCTCATCGCGGGTCGCGGTTGAACTGCGCCGTCGACCAGCGGTAGCCGAGCGCTGTCAGGCCGAGGCACCAGGCGAGCGCGAGCCATCCGTTGTGGCCGATCTCCGTGCCGAGCAGCAGGCCGCGCAGGGTCTCGATGGCGGGGGTGAAGGGCTGGTACTCGGCGATCGGCTGGAACCAGCCCGGCATCGTGTCGGCCGGGATGAAGGCGCTGGAGATGAGCGGCAGGAGGATCAGCGGCATGGCCATGTTGCTGGCAGCCTCGGGGTTGGGGCTGGCCATGCCCATGCCGACCGCGATCCAGGTGAGCGCCAGGGCGAACAGCGCGATCAGTCCGAAGGCCGCGAGCCATTCCAGGACGGTGGCGTCCGTGGACCGGAAGCCGATGGCCACGCCGACGGCACCGACGAGGACCACGCTGGCGATCGACTGCACCACGCTGCCGACGACGTGCCCGACCAGCACCGAACCGCGGTAGACAGCCATCGTCCGGAAGCGGGCGATGAGGCCCTCGGTCATGTCCATGGAGACGTACACGGCAGCCCCGATCACCGTGCTGCCGATGGTCATCAGCAAAATGCCCGGGACGAGGTACGCGATGTACTCGGAGCGGTCCGCGCCGCCGCCACCGATGCCGCTGCTCATCACGTCCCCGAAGATGTAGACGAAGAGCAGCAACATCATGATCGGCGTGAGCAGCAGGTTCAGGGTTCCGGACGGGTAGCGCCAAGCGTGCAGCAGATTGCGGCGCAGCATCGTGTTCGAGTCTCGGACGGCGAGGGAGAACCGGGTGGTGCGGCCGGTGGCCAGGGGGCTGCTCATCGGACGTTCTCCTTGGGCTGGTCGGTGACGTCGGCCGGGCCGGTCAGGGCGAAGAAGACGTCGTCGAGGTCGGGGGTGTGCACGGTCAGCTCGTCGGCCTCTACGCCGGCCGAATCCAGCCAGTCGAGGATGGCGCGCAGTTCGCGCTGGCTGCCGCCGCTGGGGATGTGCAGCGCGAGGGCCTCGTCGTCCCGGGTGACCTCGCGCAGAGCGGAGGCGGCCGACCGGTACACGGCCGGGTCGGTGAAGCGCAGCCGGACGTGTCCGCCGGGGATGAGCCGCTTCAGCTCCTCGGCGGTGCCCTCTGCGGCGATCCTGCCGTCGTTGAGGACGGCGATCCGGTCGGCGAGCTGGTCGGCCTCCTCCAGGTACTGGGTGGTGAGGAAGACGGTGACACCGTCGGAGACGAGTTCGCGGATGATCTGCCACATGTTGTGGCGGGAGCGCGGGTCGAGGCCGGTGGTCGGCTCGTCGAGGAAGATGATCCGCGGCTTGCCGACCAGCGTCATGGCGATGTCCAGGCGGCGCTTCATACCACCGGAGTAGGTGGAGGCGGGCTTCTTCGCGGCCTCGGTGAGGTCGAAGCGCTCCAGCAGCTCGGCGGCGGCCTGCCTCCCTTCACGCTTGGAGAGATGGTGCAGATCCGCCATGAGGAGCATGTTCTCCTCGCCCGTGATCAGGCCGTCCACGGCGGAGAACTGACCGGTGACACCGATCGCGGCCCGTACGGACTGCGGATCGGCGGTGAGGTCGTGGCCGCCTATCCGGATGTCGCCGGCGTCGGCGGTGATCAGGGTGGAGAGGATCTTCACGGCGGTGGTCTTGCCGGCGCCGTTCGGGCCGAGCAGGGAGAAGATCGTGCCCGTGGGCACGTGCAGGTCGATGCCGTCGAGGACCGGCTTGTCCCCGAAGGACTTCCGCAGCCCCGTGGCCGCGATGGCGGATGTGCGGGTCGTTGTCGTCATGCCCCGGAGTCTGCGGGGCGCCGCGTTCAACGACCTTTCAGCGCGGTTTCACTCATCCTCGCCGGCCCACGCCACCCGCGCCCAACGTCCTGGCGTCGAGGCCGCCAGGGTGCGCCGTCGTCGTGCGGCAGAGGCTGGCCGGCCCCCAATTCATCGCCGTTGCAAGGCACTTTCAGGGGGCGGCTCGAGACCGGTGTCGATTTCGACAGATGGTGCTCGAACTTGAGGGGACTCGTCCGGGACGAGGGTCCTTGTGGGAACCTGAAACCTGATCGTCGAGGGAGTCTGCCATGCCCACCGCCCCGCACATCGCACTCGATTCGCCCGCGGCCGTCGACGGGCGCCATATCCGCGCCGTGACCTTCCAGTCCGTACGGATGGAATACCTGCGGCGCGTGCTCGGGGAGCTGAGCCTCGCGGCGGCCGGCAGCCGGGCGCTCGTCGTCGGCAGCGGACGCGGCCTCCTGGCCCGTGGTCTCGCCCGACTCGGGTTCGAGGCCGTGGCCGCCGATCCGTCCCCCGCCGCGACGGCCATGGCCCTGGACACGGACGGCGGACTGGGCGTCAGGTACCTGACGACGCCCGCGGAGGAACTCGGTCTCCCGGACCGCTCTTTCGACCTCGTGTACTGCGCCGACACGCTCGAGATCACCGAACGGCCGGATGCGGTCCTCATGGAGGCGGCGCGCGTGCTGCGCCCCGGCGGTGCCTTCGTCTACGACACGGTGAACCGCACCCCCGTGTCCCGACTCGTCTACCTCGGCGCCTTCCAAACCGTCCCGAGCACACGGATCATGCCCCGGGGCCGCTACGCCGCTCACCGGCTGCGCCGCCCGGTGGAGCTTGCCGAGTCCCTGGACCGGGCGGGGCTGTCCGCGAAGGACGTCTCGTCGTTCAAGCCGCGAGACGTACGCAGTCTGGTGCGCGCGACGCGTGGGCGCAGGCGGGGCACGCTGACCGATGATCAGCTGCCGGAGCTCGTCGACATGGTGCTCGAGCCGGAGGGCAGGCCGCTCGTGACGTACTTGGGATACGCGGTTCGCCGGGCATGAGTCATGCTCCCGCTCCCCCGCCCCCGGGGGGACCGGCGGTATGAGCATCGCTGCAGTTTCACACCCCATGGCCCGGACACGGGACCGCAGCGGCCTGGACACCGGCGAGCGGAAGCGCCTGAGTACGCGTACTCAAACCGTCCGAGCTCTCCGCCCCTGCTGCTCGCGGGCCGGTCGTAGCCACACTGGACCGCCTTGTCCCCGTACGAAGAGGTTCCGATGGGCCGTGCCCTCAGTCTGCGCTCCGCCACAGCCGGCGACTTGTCCTGGATTCATGAACTGCGGCACCGCGTCTACGCGGAGGAGTTGGGCCAGCACGTGCCCAATGCCGAGGGGCGGCTGGTCGACGGGTTGGACGGCGACAACGTCTACCTGGTCGCGGCACGGGGTGCGGATCGTGTCGGGTTCGTGAGCGTGACGCCGCCGTGGGCCGGCCGGTACGGGCTGGACAAGTACCTGACCCGGGCGGAGCTTCCGCTCCTCGACGAGGCCGATGTCTTCGAGGTGCGGCTGCTCACCGTCGAGCCCGACGCACGGGCCGGTGCGGCAGGCGCACTGTTGATGTACGCGGCGCTGCGCTGGATCGCGTCCCGGGGCGGGCGGCGGGTGGTGGCGATGGGCCGTGCCGACCTGGTCGGCATGTACCGGGCGGCGGGTCTGCGTCCCGTCGGCCGTACCGTCCGCAGCGGGGCGGTCGACTTCGAAGTCCTGACCGGGGAGGTGGCGGAGCTGTCGCGGTGTGCCGCAGGGCGGCATGCGGCGACCGTGGCCCGGCTGGCGGCCGGTGTCGACTGGCGGCTGGACGCGCCGTTCGCGTCCCGGCCGGACGGCTGCGAGCACGGTGGGGCCTCGTTCACCGCGGTCGGCGCGGACTTCCGCACTCTTGAACGGCGTCACGAGGTGGTCATGGCCGACGTGCTGGACGCCTGGTTCCCACCGGCTCCCGGGGCGCGCGCCGCGCTCGCCGAGGACGTGGGGTGGGTGGCCCGCACCTCACCACCGACCGGTGCGGAGGGCTTGCTCGCGGAGCTCGCCGCGGTCCGTGGCCTGCCCCCGGAGACGCTCGCGGTCGGCGCCGGATCCTCCGACCTGATCTTCCGGGCCTTCGGCCGGTGGCTGACGCCGACGAGCCGGGTCCTGCTGATGGACCCCGGATACGGCGAGTACGCCCATGTCACCGAGCGGGTGATCGGCTGCCGCGTGGACCGGTTTCGGCTGCGGCGCGACGAGGGCTGGCGAATCGATCCGGTCAGGTTGTCGGCGGCCGTCGCCGGCGGGTCGTACGACCTTGTGGTCGTGGTCAACCCGAACAACCCGACCGGCCGCCACGCACCGGCCGCCGAGCTGCGCGAGGTGATCACCGCCGCCCCGGCCCGGACCCGGTGGTGGATCGACGAGGCATACCTCGGCTACGTCGATCCCGCCGAGTCGCTCGCCCCGTTCGCCGCGCGGGACCCGCGCGTGGTGGTCTGCACGTCGATGTCGAAGACGTACGCCCTGTCCGGTGTGCGGGCCGCGTACCTGGTGGCCGAGCCGGGTACGGCGGCGGAGCTGAAGCGGTGGACACCGCCCTGGGCGGTCGGGCTTCCGGCCCAGCTCGCAGCCGTGGCGGCACTGCGCGACCCGGAGTACTACGCAACCGCGCTGCGGCGCACGCACGCGTTGCGCCGCCGGCTCGCCGCCGACCTGGCCGCGGTGGACGCCTCGGTCACGGTCGAGGAGTCGGTGGCCAACTTCCTGATCCTGACCCTGCCACAGGGCGGGCCGAGCGCTGCCTTGCTCGTCGAGGAGTGCCGGCACCACGGTGTGTACCTGCGGGACCTGTCGCCGCTGTCGCCGGCGTACGAGGGCCGCACCGTGCGCGTGGCGGTCAGGGACACCGTCGAGAACGCGCGCATCGTGGACGCCTTCCGGGCTGCCTTCGGCGAACTGCGCGCGCGTTCCTGCGCTCTGCCGGGCGTCGGGGCGGCACAGTGACCTCGGTGGCCGCGCTGGCGCCATGGCTGGGCGGCGCGCTGCTGGTGAGCGGTGTTGCGGTGGGGGTGTCGCGGCGGCGGGAGTTGATGGTCCGGTGGTGTGCGTGGGCCGTGGGTGTGCCGGTGGTGACTGCCGCGTTCTGGTGGGGGCGGCACGGGATCGCGCTGCTCGCCGGAGTCGTCGCGGTGGTCGCGGTGCTGGAGTTCGGGGTGCTGGCCCGACTCCCCCGCGTCGACCGGGCGGTGCTCACCGCGGCCGTGACGGGGCTGATCGTCGCCGCCGCGGAGGCGCCGGACCAGGTCTGGCGGGTGGGCGCCGTCGGGGCGCTCGCGCTGGTCGCCGTACCGCTGGTGGCCGGCGATGCCGAGGACGGACTGCGTCGGCTCGGCACCGGTCTGCTGGGCTTGGTATGGCTGGGTGTGCTGGCCGTGCTGGCGCCGCTGGGGACGCTCGGCCTGGCGCTTTTCGCCGCGGTGTCGATCGCCGACGTGGTGGCGTACTTCACCGGCGGGCTGCTGGGCGGGCCCCGGTTGTCGCCGCTGTCCCCGGCCAAGCGGTGGAGCGGAACGGTGTGCGGCGCGGCAGCGGGCCTCGCCGTACTCGCGCTGTTCTCGGCGTGGAGCTGGCCGGCCGCGGCCGCGGTGGCCGTCGGCGGACCGGCGGGCGACTTGGTGGAGTCCCTCGTCAAGCGCGGTGCCGGGGTCAAGGACTCGGGCCAGTGGCTGGCGGGAGCGGGAGGGCTGCTGGATCGGATCGACTCACTCGTGGGGGCGTTGGCGGTGGCCGTGGTGCTGGGGTGAGCGGGGCTTCGGATCAAGGCTGAGGATTCGGCCATGTGACAGGGCCCTGCTCTCCGCCGGGTGGCTGCGGAGCTGGTTTGTCCGTGACCTCCTGCGGAATTGTCCGAGATCCGTAACGGAGGGATCCCCCAGCCGTCGTCCCTCGTCCTGTCAGGTGGCCGCAGGGTGGCCGGAGATCGGGCGAGGAACTACGAAAGAGCGGGGCGGACATGGCGCGGCACGGTGGTGGGCGGGGCTGGTACGGCAAGGTCATCGGGGCGGCGCTCGGGGTGACGGTGCTCGCCACCGGTGCCTCGGTGTGGACCGCGCAGGCCGGCGCCGGCGGCACCTCGGCACCGAACGCAACGGCGTCCGTCTCGCCCGGCGGTGACACCGAGCCGGTGGCCGTCAGCATCGCGCATGCCTCCGAGAAGGGGGCGCGCGGCGTCAACATCACCATCGACGACGGCCCCGACCCCGTGTGGACCCCTCAAGTGCTCGACGTGCTGCGGGAGTACGGAGTGAAGGCCACGTTCTGCATGGTGGGAACGCAGGCTCAGGCGCACCCGGACCTGGTGAAGAAGGTCGTCGCGGACGGGCATCGGTTGTGCGACCACTCCGTGTCGCACGACACCGCCATGGACAAGAACTCCCAGGCCTATCAGTCACAGCAGATCCTCGACGCCGAACGCATGATCACCAAGGCGTCCGGGGGCGTCCGGCCGATGTACTACCGGGCACCCGGCGGAGCCTTCACCCCGTACAGCCGCAAGCTCGCCGCGTCCCGGGGGATGCGGCCGCTGGGCTGGAACGTGGACAGCAAGGACTTCGAGCGGCCCGGCACGGACGCCATCGTCGCCACCGTGGAGCGCGAACTGCCCAACGGGCCGACGCTTCTCTTCCACGACGCGGGCGGCGACCGGTCCCAGACCGTCGAGGCGCTGCGGCGGATCCTCCCCTGGCTCAAGGAACAGGGCTACTCCTGTGGCTTCCCGGTGCGTTGAGCGGCCCTGCTCCGAGGCCCGGAGCCGGTTGTCCAGCCCTCCCCCGCATGCCGCGAAATCGCAGCAGTAGGAGAGGAATTCGCCCAGCGCCCGTACGACGTGAGTCACGCTGCCGCGTTGTCCAGTTCCAGTGCCGCGCGCAGCCAGTCGTCCGCGGAGCCCGGGGTCGGCTGTGGGGGCCTGCCGGGCGGGGTCAGGACGATGGCGGCGAGTTCCCAGTACCGGTCCAGGCGCGCCTCCGCCGACAGACGGGTCGCCAGTAAGCGGCGGAACTCGTGGGTGTCACGGCTGCGGTAGGCGCTCGCGTATGCCGCGACGTAGGCGTCGAGGGCCTCGCCCGGCTGCGGGTCCTGGTCCCGGCGCAGGTGTGGGGCGGCGAGTTCGAAGGCTTCGGTGAGACCCGCGTACAGCAGGACGGCGCCGGCGGCCCCTGCTGCTCGGTGTACCTCCGGCTGGGGCTGCCGACCGCCTGGGCAGGGAGCCGTCGTCATCGCATGCAGCCGGGCGAAGGCGAGTACCTGGGACGGGTGTGGTTCGTCGGGCGGCTGGGGGACGGCCGCCTCCAGGAATGCCGCGGTTGCCGGGCGCGGCATCCGCGCCGGCAGCCAGGCGCGCCAGAACCTGGCCAGTGGGGCGGTGCTCGGCGGGGTGTTCAGCGCGCCGAGCAGCCTCAGCCGGCCGGCGCGCTGAGCCGGCGGGCAGTCCCGCACCAGCTGGAGTGCCGCTTCCCGCCAGCGCAGTGCCTTCAGCTCACTGTCGAGCTCACGCAGGCGGCTGTCCAGGGCGCCCTCCAGTGCCAGGCCGGCCGCCTCTTCGTCCTCGAGGATGCGGCGTACCTCGGGCAGGGGCAGGTCGAGGGTGCGCAGGGAGCGGATCAGCTGCAGTCGTTCCAGCGCCTGGCGGCCGTAGCGGCGGTGTCCGCCACTGGTGCGGGCAGCTTCGGGCAACAGGCCCTGGTCGGAATAGAAGCGGACGGTCTTCACGGTGGCACCGGCTCGCTCGGCGAGCTCCCCGATGCTCCACAACAGCTCGTGCGAGGTGGACAGTTGAACCTCCCTCAGGGGGAGTTCCTACGGTACCGGGGCGCGGGAGGGGCAGACGCCGCTGCCCGCGGACGATGGCGTACGCGACCGGCGCGGCGTCATGGACGAGTCCGGGGAGGGCTTCATGCAGGTGTTCATCATGGTCGCGGGTGTGTTCACCGGGGCTCATGTCTGGCAGGAGACGGCCGCGCGACTGGCCGGGGCGGGCAGCGCGGCGCACGCGGTCCCGCTGACGGGCATCGACCCGGCCCGGCCCGCCACGCCGGAGCACGTCGGTCTGGAGACGCACATCGCGGACGTGATCGCGGCGATCGACGCGGTAGACGTCACGTCCGGGCAGGAGATCGTGCTCGTGGGTCACGACTACGGGATCCACCCGGTGCTCGGCGCCGCCGATCGGCGGGCGGAGCGCATCGCACGCGTCGTGTACCTGGACAGCGGGATGCCGCAGAACGGTGTTCCGGCGCTGGCCGCCGTGCCGGACCAGGCGCTGCGCGCACAGCTGGCCGAGCGCGCCGAGGCAGGCGAGCGCGAGGGCGTGCTTGCTCCACCGGCTCGTGACGAGTGGGGGCTCTGGGGCAGTACCGATGGTGTCGACGAGGCGGCCCTGGAGCGGCTGACCGCCCTTGCGGCGCCACAGCCACTGGGCACCCTGCTGCAGCCGCTGCGGCTGACCGGAGCGGTCGCCGCGGTTCCCGTCACCGGTGTGCTGTGCGCCGGGAACGGCGCCAGTATCGGCCTGGTGCAGAGGCTCGTCGACTTCGGCGACCCCGCGCTGACCGCCCTGACCCGACCTCAGGTCACCTTCTTCGAACTTCCCACCGGGCACTGGCCGATGCTGTCGTGTCCCGCCGCACTGGCAGAGGTCCTGCTGCGGGCCGCGGCCGGTGAGGGGCACCGCCTGCGGCCGGTCGGCGACGATGCGCCGGTGCCCGCCCACCTGCGCCCGTTCCCACTGGACGTCCCCGAGCTGCCTCGCGACCGCCAGGGTCGAGTCGATCTGTACGTCCCCCACGGCGACGGCCCGCGACCGGCCGTGGTGTTCGTGCACGGTGGACCGGTGCCCGCCGGAGCGCGGCCACGCCCCCGTGAGTGGCCGACCCTGGTGGGCTACGCCCGGTTGGCCGCCGCCGAGGGCACGATCGGCGCGACCCTCGACCACAGTCTTCACGACGTCACGGACTACGAACGCGCCGCCGCGGACGTCGCCGCGGCCGTGGAACTGGTGCGGGCCGACCCCCGGGTGGACGCCGACCGGATCGCCCTGTGGTTCTTCTCCGGCGGCGGCCTCCTCACCACGGACTGGCTGACACGGCCTCCCGCCTGGCTGCGCTGCCTGGCCGCCTCCTACCCCGTCCTGGCCCCCCTTCCCGCCTGGGGGATGGCAGGCACCCGCTTCCACCCTGCCAGGGCGGTCGAAGAGGCGGGGCCCCTGCCCGTCGTCCTCCTCCGTGCCGGGCGGGAGACACCCGAGATCGCCGCGACCGTCGATACGTTCGTGCGCGCGGCCGAGAAGTACGCAGCGCGACTCGAAGTGGTCGATGTCCCCAACGGCCATCATGGGTTCGAGACCGTCGACGCACCTGAGGAGACGGTCCCGGCCCTGCACCGTGCGATGCGCTCGGTGGTCACCCACCTGACCGAGTGACTCCCCCAGCCACAGCGACGGGCTCAGGGCGGCAACGGATGGCGATCGGTGGCCTTGCTGCGGTCTTCCCCCCGGAACCATGGTGGCGCTAGCTCCACCCCCTTCAGGGGGTGGACGTCATTATGCCGGCGGAGAAGTCTCTGGATACTGAGCCTCATGACCACATCGATGGCGCCTCGGATGGACCCGCCGACACTCGGAGAACGACAGAAGCAGACCAGGGGAAGTGACTTCGCTGAATTGTCTCGGCGCATAGCCGAGGCCGGACTTCTCCGGCGCCGTCCGCTGTACTACACGGTCCGTTTCGGACTGGTCGCCCTGGCTCTCGCGGGGTGCGTAGGCGCATTTGCCGCGCTGGGGGACAGCTGGGGCCAGGTGTTCGTCGCCGTCGCCCTGGCCGTGGTCTTCGGTCAGCTCGGGCTGGCCGCCCACGACCTCGCCCACCGACAGGTCTTCTCCCGTCGGCGGCCCAGCGAGGTGGGGGGACTGCTGGTCGCCGACCTGCTGCTGGGCATGAGCTACGGGTGGTGGATGAACAAGCACACCCGGCATCACGCCAATCCCAACCACGAGGGAAAGGACCCGGACGTCTCGCCGGACATTCTCGTCTGGTCGCGCCGCCAGGCGCGCACGGCCCGGGGTTTGCCGCGTTTCGTCGGAAAGCACCAGGCCGCGCTCTTCTTCCCGCTGTTGACCCTGGAAGGGTTGAATCTGAGCTTCAGCAGCTTTCGAGCTCTGAAGAGTCCGTCGATGAAAAGGCCCGCACTCGAGGGCACGCTCCTGGTGGCGCATTTCGTGGTGTACTTCGGCGGACTTTTCACCGTCCTCTCCCCCGTCAAGGCACTTCTCTTCCTCGCTGTCCACCAGGGCCTGTTCGGGCTCTACCTCGGTTCGGTGTTCGCGCCCAACCACAAGGGGATGCCGATGATCGAGGAGGGGAACAGGCTGGACTTCCTGCGCCGCCAGGTTCTGACCTCGCGCAACGTCCGGGGCGGCGCGCTGGTCGACGCCTTCATGGGCGGGCTCAACTACCAGATCGAGCACCACCTCTTCCCCAGCATGCCGACACCCGCACTCGCCAGGGCCCAGGTCATCACCGAGCGGTACTGCGCGGAGTTGAGCATCCCCTACCACCAGACGGGACTGATCGCCTCGCACCGGGAGGCACTGCGCCATCTCAGGAGCGTCGGCGAGCCGCTGCGCGCCCCGTCAGAGGGCTGACCCGGTCGTTCGTTCGCCCCCCCGGCGTGGACAGCGGTGAAAGCCATCGGGGGCGTGGCGGTTCGCGGCGGATCTTCGAGCAGGGGCGAGTGCCCGAGCCGCGGAAGCAGCGCGACCTCAGCGCCCGGAACGGCGCGGCAGTCGAGAGCGGATGAGGATCGCCACCTGCGGTCGTCCCGGCCGAAGATCACCAGGAGCGGCCTGCCCAGGACCGCCAGTCGATCCGGCAGCGTCCGCTGCGCCAGGGAGACGCGGGTGGCCTGCGCCGACGCTGTGAGCGAATGGTGGGTCATGCCGCGCACGTCGTCCAAGAGCTCTTCCAAAGCGGTGGCGTTCGGCCCTGTGCTACTCCGCCGCTTCGCCCCGCCGACGGGCCCGCCCCCGTTCGCCTGCTCTCTGCGCCTTGCCCATGAGCCGGTCCCGACTCCGCCGGTGCCTCGTCATGCTCACTCGGGTCTGCTCACCGATCGAGCCTCAAAGTGCTGCCTCATCGGCGCTCGAGGAAGCTTGCCATGGTCAACAGCAGCAGCATGGTGCCGGAGAACGCGCCGGCACCGAGCAGCACGGCGTGAGCGGGTGTTGCACCGTCAAGTCGTGCGAGCAGACCACCGCCCAGGCCCACGACGACAGCAAGTTGCAGCATCAGTGCCAGCCAGATCATCCGGATGCCGGACATGTGGAGAACCCCCTCGAATCGACGCAGCCACAGCAGGCGCACCCACAGGAAAGGGGAAATCCTCCGACGCGCTCCATGGAGCAGGGACGAGTCCGGTCTCATCCGCACGAAGACTTCGGGCATGGGACATCATGGGACACGACGAGCCGGGTGTCGGACATGATGGGAAGGTGTGGGACGTGACTCCACCGTCGGCGGCGGGGGGCGCCTTCGGGCCGGGCCTGCGACCGGACCATGAAAGGGTCATCAGCGTATCCGAACTCGGCTATCAGTTACGCCTGTTACGCCTCGCAGCGGGCGCGCCCACTCTCCGCCGGATGGAGGCCTCGGCAGCTGAATGCGGCACTTCCCTTCCACGGAGCACCATCAGCAACGCCATGTCCGGCCGACACCTGCCCGCCCTGAGTACTGTCTTGGCGTTCGTGTCGGTCTGCGGATGCCCCGCAGGCGAGATCAGCCGGTGGCGGGCGGCCTGGCAGCGTGCGTACGCCGAACGCTACATGCATCGCCCGGAGCCGATGGGGTCGACCGCTCACCTCGCAGCCCCGAACGGCGACGGTGCGGCGGAGGCGGTGGACGGTGTCCTCGCCGCGCGAATCGCTTCGCTGCCCCTTCTTCAGTCCGCCGAGCGGCTCACAGCACTGGAACCACGCCAGGCCGCAGCGATCCTCACCGGTCTGGGCGCGAGCCCGGCGTCCGCGCGGATGGAGCTGATGCCGCACGAGCAGACCAGAATGATCCTGGTGGCGATGACCCCGGAAGTGGCCGCCGAATGCATGGCGCGGCTGGAGGAGGAGAAGGTCCTGTCCCTGGTGTCGGACATGGCGGAGGACGCTGTGGCCGCCCGGATGGCTGAACTGCCCCACACGACCGCCGCTGGTCTTCTGGTCCAGATGACTGCGCCCAAGCGCGCCATGATCCTCAGGTTTCTGAACTCGCACCTGGTCGGCCGGTTGCTGGCACAGTTGGACGACGGTGACGCGCTCGAGCTGCTGCGGAGCATGGACCCGCAGACGGCCGCCCGCGTGTGGTCGGACCGACTCCTCAGGCTGCTCGCCTCCGCCGACGCCGGGTGGGCAGTCGCTGTGCTGAACGCGAAAGATCCCGGCAGCCTCTTCCCCCTGCTGGAAGGCGCGCGTGACGAAGAGCGCTTCGCCACGTTCCGCTTGGTGGGCCCCGAGCAGCGTGGTGAACTGATCCGTTTCATCGAACCCGACGAACCTCGTCACTGGGGTTGGATGAAGGCGATCGGCAAGGACAGCGTGAGCGAAGCGATCGAAGCGATGGACCCCGGGCACGCCGACGACGTGCTTGCGATCGCCCGACGAACGTGGGGGGCGGCGTTCCCCGACCCACGACGGCAACGTCGGGAATGAGCGGAGTCGGCATCACCACGTCACCACCGGGACATCGCCACAACCGGCCCCGGCCGACGTCTGCGAGAGACCGCTCTTTACACAAAGCACCGCCATGGTGACACTGGGTGCCCATCGTTCGGTCGCGAAGGGGGCGCCACGTGAGCGACGATCCGTCGGAGTGGGCGAAGCCGGCACCGCTCGGATACGGAAGCGCCTCCGAAGCAGCCCACTTCGTCGCAGCTCCGCTGCTTGCCGGGGCCTGCATCGCCACGGTCGGCGTCCTGGGCTCCGACGGTGACAAGTTCCGCTGGCCGGGCCCCGCCATGCTGTTGCTCACTCTGGCCTTCGTCGCCCTGATCGCGAGCGTGCAGTGCGGGTTTCACGCCCGTCGGCACTTCTATTCCCCCGCCGATGTCGACGACTGGTACCCGCCCGGCGCCCGCCGTCCGGCCGAGGAGACCCTGCGCTCGGCGCAGCGGCGAGACCTCGCGGAGTGGCGGCGTATGAGCCGCCGGGGTGGCACGGCCTACAACTTGGGCATCGTGTTGCTGGGTGCGGGCGTCACACTCTTGCTGGCCCCGCCCGAGGCGGCGTCCGACGGGCACGCCGCCTGCCGTTGGGCGGCGGCCGCCGTGACGGCGGTGGGGAGTCTGGCGGAGCTTGAGTGGATCCTGCGCCAGGAGCGGGTGCGCAGGGCTCTCGCCCAGGTGGCCCGACGTGCGAATGCGGGAGGAAACCCTGATGACTGATCACGGTCACGATCAGTACGCGGCGACGTATCCGAGTCCGGCATTCATGCAATGCTGCGACTGCGGAGGCCCGTTGCTGTACCGCGGTCGGCCCTTCAAGCCTGAATGGCGTATGTGGGCGATGGGCAGCGCCCAGATCGTCGCGGAGTCCTCATATGCCCACGCGGACAACTGCGAGGTCTCGGCAGTTCCGGCCGCCAGGCTGCTCGGCCTGAACAGGGAGCAGGCCCTGGCGGAGGCGCGCCGTCTGCGGGCGGAGGGCGGGAGCCGTTCCCAGCCACCGTCGGATCCGTGACACCGCGCGAGGGCCCCGGCCGGGCAGGATCACGGTTGTTCCCCCACGGTGCGCGTCAGCTCGTCGACGAGGCGCTGAGCCGCCGCCGCCTGCCTGCGGTACGGCTCGCCGAGTAACCGGTAATCGCGCAGGGCCTGTTGCGCGTAGAGGAGCGCGTCTTCCACCCGGCCGTCGCGGTGCACGAGAAAGTTCGCGAAGTCCATCCGGCTCTGTGCGGCGCGAGAGAGGTCGCCCGCGCGTTCGTGGTCCCGGACAGCCTGACGGAAGTGCCGGGCAGCCTCGTCTGTCGCGCCGATCCGCTGGTACACCCCGCCGAGTTGGTGGTGAAGGGACGCCGTGAGGTGAGCGGTTCCGTCGTCATTCTGAAACTGGGCGAGTGCCTCGGTGTAGAAGCTCTGGGCCAAGAGCAGTTCGGCCAACGCCTCCGTCGGCAGGGGCACAGTGATCCGGCCGGGGCGACTCGTGTCGAACGCCCCGGACTCGACGAGCCCCCGCATGTGCTCGGCGCCGAGTCTGTCCGCCCGCTGTACGTGGAGTGCGCCCGACCCGTCCAGGGCGTGCGCCAGGGTGAGGTGGTCGCTGGTTCCCCGCACAAGGGCTTCGCCCCGCTCGAAGCAGGCCTTCGCCATGTCCTCGAAACGTGGGGCACGCTGGGCCCGGTACCAGTGACCGAGCCGGATGTGCGCTGTCGCTTCGAGGGTCCGGTCGCCGCTGCGGTGCGCGAGGTCGACCGCCCGGCGAAGACTGGACTCGGTGTTCTCGACAAGCAGGCGCTGCACGTCCTGGCGCGGATCGGCCCCGGTCGTGGTTCGCGAGACGGCGGGCCCTCGTTCGTCGTCCGCCCGCCCCGACCCCGGCGCCGTGACCGGGCGTTCGGGCCGCGCCCGCCCGGTCTCGGTCAGGAACTGGGCGAGGACGGCGTGGAGGGAACGGTCCCGGAACGCCAGGTTGGGACGTGGAGCGCCGGAACCGGGCTCGAGCAGGGTGGGTGACAGACCCTCGACGAGACTGCACCACCGCTCCTGCCGCCCTCGCTCCAAATACAGCATGCGCAATGCCTGCATCGGGCCCATGACCTCGTCCGCGAGCGCGTGCTCCAGGGCGAACCTTCGTGCCTGGAGCAGGTTGTCCTCTTCCAGTGCGATGATGTCGAGGACTCCCCTGACTCCCTCGTTGTACGTGCCGAAGAGCGCGTGCCCGTACTGGTCGTAGATTTCGGTGAGGACTGTGCGTACCGTCGCCGACAGGTCATGTGCCCGGTCGTCCAGCAGCGGCCGTAGAGCTGCGGGCAGCATGGGGTGGATCGCGTAGTAGCCCCCGGTGAACGAGGTGAGCCAGCCCAGAGCGCTCACCCTGGTGAGGAGGCGTGCGGCGCTGTCCTTGTCCAGGGCGGGTATGTGCCGGCCGGCACGGGTGTGTTGCAGTCGCCGGGTGAGATCCGACAGCGGCAGGGCGGCGACGGTGGTGCGGAAGAAGAGCAGGAGACCGAGCGCCCGCTGTTCCCGCTCGTGGAGGCTCTCGCGCAGGGCCGGAGTGATGGCGGCCGGGCCCGGCGCCCCGTCGCCGGGGTGCAACGGTAGGCCGGTGCCGTTGTGCAGCCTCTCCAGCCAGGCATCGGCCCCGCCGGCCCGTTCCATGTCGGGCAGGTGGCGGCACAGGGCATGCAGTGCCAGGGGATTTCCCTGGCTGAAACGGATGACTGGCTCTGGCAGGGCAGGCGCATCCGGCCCCATGATGCGGGCCGCCATTTCTGTCCGTTCCGCGTTTCCGAGGGCTCTCACGGCGATCCGCTCGAGTGGCCCCGGTAACCAGGACATCTCGTGGCGGGCGGTGAGCAGCAGCCGTACCGGCCCCTCGGACAGTCCTGCGAGCAGGCCGGCCAGACGGGCGCGCTCGGAGGAACTCCAGATGTCCGCTGATCCGGCGTCGTCCCAGATCCACAGGGCGGAAGTCGGTGATGTCGCGTCGTGCAGCGTCGGCGTCGGCGTCGGGCCTTGCAGACGGCGTCGTACGGCGTCCAGCTCCCAGCAGGTGGTGGTCCGCAGGGAGGTGAAGATCACTGGCCCGGACATGCCCCGGGTCCGGCGGTACCAGCGGGCGAAGTCCGCCGCCGTGGCGGTCTTGCCGCTGCCGGCCGCACCGTGCAGGAGCACTGCCCCGCTGCGGTCGAACGCCCGGTCCACTGCGATGATCGTGTCGTCTCCGCCCAGGAAGCCGATCGCCGGTGGGGCAGGCAGGAACGCGTCCAGGGGGTGGGCGGCCGGGCCCGGCGGTCCGGGGCGGATCTCGGAGGCTGGTCGGCCCGTCCCGTCGAACAGGTGCAGAGGACCACGCTGGTACACCACCGGGACCAGCCATTCGTCCGTGCGCGGTCCCGCCCCGCCCTGCGCGGCCAGGACTCCGCGAGCCTGCGTCACCGCCTCGGCCACCTCGGCGCCGTCCACGAGCCGTTCGTACAGTACGGAGACGAAGGTGGCAGCAGCGGAGACGTACACGTTGTAGCGCATGGCCACGACGGTGCCGAGGCCCGAACGCAGGGCGTTGCGTGCGAGAGAACCGAAACCGCGCGGCTGTCGTGGGCCGGAGTCCGGGCCCGCCACCGTGGCGGGAGCGTACGGGGCGCTCGGGTCGACGCGGTCCGAGCGGCAGGCGTTCAGGATGAGTGCGGGCACGCCGGCCCGGGTGAGCAGCGCACCGAGCTGGCCCCCGGTGACCGGACGGACGTTGGTCTCGGAACCGGGGTCCTCGAACAGAGCCGCGCCCTGCGCGGGCTGCCCGGGCAGGGACGCCAGGGCACCGAACACGCCGTGTCCGTCGAAATGAACGATGTGGAAGGGCTCACCGTGCTGCCGGGCGGTCAGCACAGTGCGTTCGAGTTGCTCGTACGTCGGTGGACGCAGAACCTGGATGTGTACGTCCGCCCGCCGCTCGGTGGACCGGAGCAGGCGGCGGGCGACGGACCGGAAGGGCACGTCCCGTTCGCTCAACGGCCGGCAGATGACGAGCAGGATTCTGATCGCACCGCGACGGCTGGGCACTTTGTACTCTCGGGCGTCCTGCCGTGGTGGCAGCACATGGGTGAACGAGCGGGCCGCCAGTGACAGGACGGCCCCGTTGGGCGCCCGCAGCAGTTCGAACGGCACGGCCACCAGGTCGTTGAGATCGGAGTCCACCTCGACCCGAAGGTCCCCCACCCGTTCTCCGGCCCGTTGCCACAGGGCCCGGGCATCCTCCGAGTGGTCGAACAACGCACGGAAGAACGCCTCACCGAGTTCGTCGAGACGCACAGCGCAGCGCGCCGCGATGACCGGCGCCGGGTCGGACGGGAACTCACGGTAGTCCTCGAGGTACCAGCGGATCTCCTCCTGATCCTGCGGGCTGATCTCCAGCTGGGGCAAGGGGAGCAGGGCCCTGTCCCGCCGTGGGCCGTCGCGGAGGACGATCTCCACCAGGGGGCCGGCTTCCCTGGTGCCTGAGCTCAACCCGATGCGCATCACCCTTTGCTCGGGCCGTGACACAGCCCCACCCCTCTCACTTCCCTGCGCCGTTCCCCCGGCTGTTCCCCCGGCTGTTTGCCGGCCTCTTGCATCGGCGGCAGTGACCTCAGTGGTCCGTGAAGCCGCGGTAGCCGTTCAGCTCTTCGTCGATCCGGGCCTCCTGGTTGGAGCTGCGCAGATGCATGAGCTGCATGTCCTCCCGCTCGTAGGCGGCGGTGTACCGAGCCTCCGCCTCTGCCGCGAAATCGCGGACCCGCGTGGTCAGGTCGTCGCTCAGCGCCTCGAAATCCCGGAGCCGATCCGCCAGATCAGCCTGGTGCCGGGTGGCCTCCGCGGCCCGGTACTGCCACTCCAGCGTGTTCAGCTTCCGTTGGAGGTTCGCGCGGTACTCGAGCAGCAGTGTCCGGCACTGCTGGTGGCGCCGCACGGTTTCCTCGGCCATGGCGAGGTCCGCCTCGGTGGAGGCGAGGTCCGCTCGTAGGCGGTAGGCGCGTTTCAAGGCGGTGCGTGCCATGGGGGGCGGGTCCTGGGTATCCCCGATCCCCTTCATCGCGGCCGCCGCCTGAGCGGTCAGGTCCCGTTCTTCGGCGGCCGTGTCCGCCCGGCGCTGCTTCAGCGCGTTCCGGTCCGTCAGTACTTTCACGATCCGCCGTTCCCCGTCCTGCGACAGGGTGTCCAACTGCCCGATCAGGTGCTGCGCCGGGCCGAGCCCGGGCGCGCCCGCACCGTCGAGGGCTTGGAGGAACTCGATGACCTGACGAGCCCAGCCCAGGGCCTCGCCCCAGCGCGCGGGAAGCGCGCCGCCGTGCTCCGGCGGTGTCGCCATGCCTTACTCCTCTTCGATGCCTTGGGAGAGTTCCCGGATGGTTTCGGCCAGCGCGAGCAGGTGGCGACCCGCGGCGTCGGCCTCGTGGGCCGTGCTCCCTGCCGCCATGGCGACGCCCAGATTGTGGTGCAGCGCTTTGGCTGCCTCGCTGATGCGGTGCAGGCGTATCGCGTCCCGTTCCAGCAGCCGGCGCGGCTCCTCGGGCAGCTGCCGCCAGTGGGGACCGAAGAAACGGGCGAGCGAGACCACTTTGACCGTCACCATGCTCAGGGCCGTCATGGCGGAGGCGGCACCGGCCCGCACCTCGTCCGTGAGCGCCCGCGGTACGGCAGCACGTTCCGCCACGCCCGTCCCGGCGTGCAGCATCAGCAGGCACCGGGCCGACTGCACCAGCGGGTCACGTATCGGCCAGTCCGGCAACTCGGCCGCTGTCGTCTCCAGATGGTGGGCATCGCCCGACTGCACAGCGCGGACGATCTCGGTGCTCATCCACGACGGGTCGCTGACCTGCGCGAGCCGCGCGGCCTCCGCGGCAGCGGCTTGAGCCTTCCTGCGCGCCTTTTCCTCTTCTTCCTTCTTCTCTGAACTGACGAGCCATACGACGGCTCCGAGGCATAAGAGAATGATGAGCAGTTCCAAGTCGCCTCCGGCGGCAGGACCCCTTGGCTCGGCCACAGCCATGGTGACAGGGCGAGGAGCAGATGCGCCATTGGTGCGCATCGCCGGATTGGTCCGTGGCACCCTGGCTTGTTGACCTCTTGGCCGGCTCGTCAGAGGCCGCGTCTTTGACGACACCACGGGCGAGCTGTCGCCTCCTCACGGTGTGCTTGCCGGTCCGCCGTAGAAGCTCTCCAAGGCCTCGGCGCGCCGCGCCGTTTCTTCGAAGCCGATCAGCGCAGGGCGGACTCTCCGCCTTCCATCCAGATCCTCAGGCGGGAAGGATGCCCCGCGTCCATATGGACCGTGTTCGCGGCTGTGGCCGTGCGGCGGGCTGTCGCCTCTGGCTCGCCCGTGTTGGTGTTGACGTCGAAGCGGGGGAAGTTGCTGGAGGAGATGTCCAAGCGGATGCGGTGTCCGGCCGCGAAGAGGTTGGCCGTGTCGGGGGCCGTCACCTCGATCTCGTACACCTCGCCCGGGGTGAGCAACTCCGGGTGTTCCCGGGAGCGGTGGAACCGGCAGCGCACGATGCCGTCCGTGAGATTCATGGCGAATCCGTGGGGATAGTCCGCGTTGGGCGGGTGAACGTCGATCAGTTTGATGGTGAAGTCGGTGTCCGGGGCCGAGGTGGAGATGTGGAGCGTTGCCGAGACCGGGCCGGCCACGACCACGTCCCGTTCCAGTGGGGGCGTGGTCAGGCTGATCACGTCCGGGCGGGAGTCCAGCGGGAGGTAGGGGTCATGGGCACCGTGCACCCGGGCGTCCGGGGCGTTCTGGTCGAAGGCGCCGCCCGCCATCACCGGTTCGCCGGAGGTGACTTGACCTCCCATGGTGGGGACCGGGCGGCGTGGGTCGAAGTCGTAGGTCACGGAGGCGGCGGGTGTGGTGGGTGGGCGGGTGGACAGAGCGCCGTCGGTGGTGAAGTAGAGGTCCACCGGGGCGGTCGACGCCGGCGGCCAGTTCGTGTCCGCGCGCCACGTGCCGCCGTGGCGCATCCTGCCCGCCGCGTTCCGTCCGCCGTCGCCTCCGCCCATGAGGAAGTACAGCACGGGCGGCAGGTCGTTCCCGGGGCTCGCCTCCCGGCCCAGCGCTCTGTCGAACCAGCGGCGGCGGAACTCCAGGTATGAGGGCGCCACGTTGCCGTCGAGTGTCGATCGCGGGCCGAAGTCCACGTCCCCCGCATGCGTCTCGCAGCGGTGGCCGTGTGTCCAGGGGCCCATGACCAGGTACGAGGGTGCCGTCTTCAGCTCGCGCAGAGCGGTGAAGTTCTCGATCGTGGAGCGGACGTAGGGGTCGTACCAGCTGCCCATGTGCAGGCTGGGCGCGTCCGGGAAACGGTGGTAGAAACCGCGGCCGTAGATCGCCGGGGTACGGTAGTAGTCCCCGAATGCGTCCTGGCGCCACTGCTCCAGGAGATAGTTCTCGTACGCCGGCAGGTGGCGCAGGGGCGTGCAGCCGGGGCGCCACGGCATCGCGCCGAACCAGCCGGTCACATCCACCCGGAGCAGCGCCTCGGACAGCACCGGGTCCGCCGCCGCCTCCGGGCTGCGCAACGCCTGGCGCAGCGCCCAGGTCACCTGTTTCAGCTCGAAGGCGCCACCCATGCGCAGCCCCGCGTCATAGGCGCAGGAGAAGCCGCCCGAGTCCTGGAACATGGCCGCCAGGCCCTCGGGCCCTTCGGCCGCAGCGGCCGACTGGCAGTGCGCGGAGTAGGAGACGCCGGTCATCACCACCCTGCCGTCGCACCAGGGCCTGCTCCTGATCCAGGCGATGGTGTCGGCGCCGTCCGGTCCCTCGCCCAGGTACTTCACGAACGTTCCCTCTGAGTCGCCGCGCCCCCGGCAGTCCTGCCGCACGACGTGGTAGCCGGCGTCGGTGAAGTGGCGGGCGATGTCCTCCGGACGCGGGAGGGGCGCGTCGGAGCGGCTCTGGTCCGAGCCTCGCTGGGCGCGCCGGCCGTACGGCGTGCGCTCCAGGAGCACCGGGAGTGCGGTCACCTCCGGAGCGGGTGAGGCCGAGTACAGGTCAGCGGCGAGCCCGACTCCGTCCCGCATGGGGACGCGCAGGGTGCGGCGCCACAGGGCGCCGTCCTGGAGAGGTTCCGGCCGGTCGTCGCGGGCGGCGGTGTCGTGGGGCGGGGGCGTGTCGTACGAGGTCACGTCCATGACGCTAGGCAGGCGCGGGGCTCAGGGGCGATCACTTGACGTCATGAGGTCAACTGTCGTTCCAGACGGTGACGGGAACGGTTGCGGGACCTACTGTGCAGCGCAAGCAGGACCCCCCGTCCCGCTTTCTCCCTTTCCTCCCCCGCTGTCCCGCCCTCCCCCACCGTCCCTCCCCCGCCCTCACAGGAGGCCGCCATGAGCACACCCGTCCACCGCACCCGAGAGGTGCAGGGCCCGGCACCCGGCGAGGAGGGGCGGGGTTCCCGGCTTCTCGACCTGGTGGAGCGTGCGGGGAACGCTCTGCCGCATCCGTTCTGGCTGTTCTGGATCCTGTGCGCAGGCGTCGCCGTCCTCAGCTGGGCGATGCACGTGTCCGGGCTGAGGGTCGAGGATCCGTCCTCGGGTGACCTGGTGGGCGTGCGCAGTGCCCTCTCGGCGGACGCTGTGCGGGACCTGGTCACGGGCGCCGAGGAGTCGTTCGTCACGTTCGGTCCGCTCGGCGTGGTGCTGATGGTGATGCTGGGCGTCGCGGTCGCCGAGCGCTCGGGCCTCTTCGAGGCGCTGGCCCGCCGCATGCTCTCGGGGCTGTCCCCGCGCTCGGTCGTCCTGGGGGTGGCACTGGGCGGGGTGTTGGGGAAGTTCCTGTCGGACTCCGCCTACGTGGTGCTGATTCCGCTGGGGGCGGTGGCCTTCCGTGCCGTGGGCCGCTCCCCCATGCTCGGCATGATCGTCGCGTTCGTCTCCATCAACGCCGCGGGCGACGCCAACCCGCTGATCGCCCCGGGTGACGCGCTGTTCGCCTCGGTGGCCACGGAGGCCGCGCAACTGGTCGACAAGGACGTGGTGGTCCGCGCGACGGACAACATGTACTTCACCACCGTCTCGGCGGTCGTGCTGGCCGGCACCATCGCCCTGGTCGTGGACAAGATGCTCGCCAAGCGTGAGCACCGCCTGGTCCCCGATGCGGACCTGGAAGCGGCCGCTGCCGGAGAGGTCGTCGGGACCGGAACCGACGACGCCACCGAACGCCGGGCCCTGAGGCTGACCGGTGTCGCCGTGCTCGGCTACGCCGCCCTGATCGTGCTGGCGATGCTGCCGCAGTCGTCGCCGCTCCGCGGCGAGGGCGGAGCCGTCGTGGAGTCCACCTTCATGAACGCCATCGCCGTCTTCCTCACCGTCTTCTTCCTGCTCATCGGCACCGTCTACGGGCGTCTCACCGGACGGATCCGGGGGAGCCGCGCGATACCGGAGTTCATGGCGGACGGTGTGCGCTCCATCGCACCGCTGCTGGTGCTCTTCTTCGCCGTGTCCCAGTTCCTCGCCCTGTTCAAGTGGACCAATATCGCCACGGTCGTGGCGGTCGAGGGCGCCGGCTTCCTCAGAGGGCTGGGTGCGCCCACGCTGCTGCTGTTCACGCTGCTGATCGTCGTGGTCGCGCTGATGAACCTGCTCATCACCTCCGGCTCCGCCCTGTGGACGCTGGTTGCCCCGGCACTGGTGCCGATGCTGATGCTGCTCGGCACCAACCCGGCGACGACCATGGCGCTCTACCGCATCGCCGACTCCTGCACGAACTCCATCACCCCGATGAGCACCTCGTTCATGCTCTGTGTCGGCTATCTGCAGACCCTGCGCCGCAAGGCGGGAATCGGGACTCTGATCTCCTTCACCCTGCCCATCGCCATGATCATGCTGGTGGTCTGGGTCGTGCTGTTCTTCACCTGGTACCTGCTGGGCATTCCGCTCGGCCCAGGGGCGCCGGTGCGGTAGTTCCGCCGTACGGTGACACCGTGAGCATCGTCCTCGACCTCGGGGGACTCGGTCCCGCGGATTTCGCGGCCGGGTCCTCCGCACTGTCGGAACTGATGGCGAGCCTGCATGTGCTCGCCGAACCCGAGCACCACCCGGAGGCCGCCGACTGGGCGGCCCGCGCCACCTCGGCGGATCCCGAGCTGCGCGAGGAGCTCCTCTTCTTCACTCCTCTCTGGGCCCGATTCCGCTGTCGTCTGTTCTTCCCCCGTGCCCTGCCGCTCGCGGCGAGCCTGGACGAGGAACTGGCCGCGATCGCGACGCTGCCGGCCGAGGAGTTCCTGGACCTGGTGGCCCCCGGAGCCCTCGGCACCACGACGCTGCCCGTGCCGCCCGCCCGCGAGCTACGCGCCGGCACCTCGGCTGCGGAGGACTTCGCGCGCCGCTGTCTGCGCCGCTCCTACGCCCGCGGTGAACTGGCGCGACATCTGGTGGCGGCCCCGCTGGAGCTGCGGGACCGGCTTCTGGCGGTACTGCGGGCCGCTGACGCCGCGTTCTTCGCCGCGGACTGGCGGAGCCTGCGGCCGGGCCTGGAGGCCCATGCCCGGGAGGTGCGCCGCAGGCTGGCAGCCGGGTCACCCGCCGATGTGCTCAGCGAGTTGCTGCCGATGGCGGCCCGTGTGGGGCCGGGGGAACGAGTCCGGCTGGACAAGCTGCAGATCGACGAGGTGAAGGTCGCCCCGCGCCCTCTCGTCCTCGTCCCGTCCGCCCGGGTGTGGCCCCATCTCACGGTCAAGCATGAGCACCCGTCGTGCGTGACGGTGCAGTACCCGGTGTCCGCCGCGACGCCGGGCGGGCAACTGACTCTGCGGGACCTGCACGACCGGCTGATGGCGCTGACCTCGCCCGCCCGGATGGAGCTGTGCCGTCATCTGCTGGGCGAGCCCATCACCACCTCGGAACTCGCCGCCCGGCTCGGCTCCAGCGAACCGCAGGTCTCCCGCGCCCTGCGCACTCTGCGTGAAGCGGGCCTGGTGCGTTCGACCCGCGAGGGCAAGCTGGTGCGGCACCGGCTCGCCACGGATGTCATCCGACGGCTGGGACACGACGTACTGGCGACCGTGGCGCGCTGAATCACCCCTGCCGGTGCCTCGAGGTGCCCTCCACGCACATGGCCGTGGCCGGTGCTTCGAAGTGCCCTCCACGCACATCGCGGTGGCCGGTGCCTCGAGGTGCCCTCCACGCACATCGCCGTGGCCGGTGCTTCGAGGTGCCCTCCAGCGCCTCGATCAGCCACACGTGCCCTTCCGGCCCGGGCGCAGGAGCCGTCCTGGCGTGGAACAGTGGAGGAGACACGGCGCCCTCGCGGGTGCGGGCCGGACGAAGGAGGCCGGGATGCGTCCCCCTGTTCTGGCGGGCATCGACGGATCCGAGTGGGCGGCGGCAGCGGCCGAGTGGGCGGCGCGGGAGGCCGTTCTGCGCGGTGTTCCGCTACGGCTGCTGCAGGTGGCTCCGCGGCTCTCCGGGCCCTCTGTTCCGGGCCCGGCGATGGAACGCCTGCATCTGATGGGCGCCCAGGTGGTTCAGCGGACGGTCGAGGACGTCTCCGCCCGCTATCCGGACCTCGAAGTGACGGGCGAGCAGGCGGACGAGCCTCCCACCGTCGCTCTCCTCGGCGCGGCACGCGATGCCGGACTGCTCGTCGTGGGTACGCGCGGAACAGGCGGTTTCCAGGATCTGGTGGTCGGCTCGGTCGCCCTGCGGATGGCGGCAGCGGCCCCCTGTCCCGTCGTGCTCGTCCCTCGCCCTGCCGGCAGCTTCGCCGACGGAACGGCTGCGTCTCGCGGCACCGGCGTCATCGTGCTGGGGTTCGACGCCCACCGGCCGGCCGGTGAAGCGGCCGACTTCGCGTTCAGGACCGCCGGCGCCCGCGCGGCCCGCCTGCGCGTGGTGCAGGCCTGGGTCCTTCCCGCGGAATCGGTCTCCCCGCACACCTTCGTGGTGACCGAGGAAGACCGCGCCACCTGGGAAGACCAGGAGGTGCTGGGGCTCTCCGACGCGCTGCGCCCGTGGCAGGAGAAGTACCCGAGGGTGGCGGTGACCACCGATGTCATGCTGCTCCATGCCGCGGAAGCGCTCCGGAACGCCTCCCGGAGAGCGGACCTGCTCGTCGTGGGGCGCCGCACCGACCCGAGGGCCGCCGAGGGCCGGCTGGGCCCGGTCGCACATGCCGTGCTGCACCATGCCCGCTGTCCGGTCGCGGTCGTACCCCACGGAGACTGACGACTCAGCCGAAGAACACCTCGAACTCGTCGTACAACGACGGCTCCACCACCTTGTTCCTTGCCGTGGCGTCCGCCAGGGGTACCCGGACGATGCGTGTGCTCTCGAGAGCGACCATGCAGCCGAAGTCCCCGTCCTTGACGGCCTCGATCGCGTGCAGCCCGAAGCGGGTGGCCAGCCACCGGTCGAAGGCACTCGGGGTGCCACCGCGCTGGATGTGCCCCAGCACCGTGGTGCGGGCGTCCTTCTCGGTGCGTGCCGAGATCTCCTGGGCCAGCCATTCCCCGATGCCGGAGAGTCGTACATGACCGAACTCGTCCAGCGACTGATCCTTGAGGATCATCTGCCCTTCCTTGGGGACGGCGCCTTCGGCTACGACGACGATCGGCGCGTAGTTGATCTGGAACCGGCTCTTCACCTGCTCACAGACCTGTTCGATGTCGAAGGGCCGCTCCGGGATGAGGATCACGTTGGCGCCGCCGGCGATGCCGGCGTGCAGGGCGATCCAGCCGGAGTGCCGTCCCATCACCTCCACCACGAGGGCTCGCATGTGTGATTCGGCGGTGGTGTGGAGGCGGTCGATGGCCTCTGTCGCGATGCCGACGGCGGTGTCGAAGCCGAAGGTGTAGTCGGTTCCCGTGACGTCGTTGTCGATGGTCTTCGGCACGCCGACCAGCCTGATCCCCTGCCGGCTGAGCTCCGTGGCCGCCCCCAGAGTGTCCTCCCCGCCGATGACGACGAGCGCGCCCACATCGTGCGCGGCGAGGGTCTCCCGTACGCGTTGCAGCCCGTTCTCGTGCTTGAACGGGTTCGTGCGGGAGGATCCGAGGATGGTCCCGCCCCGGGGAAGGATCCCCCGAACGCTGGAGATGTCCAGGGGGACGACATCGTTCTTGAGCAGACCCAGCCAGCCGTCGCGCACCCCGACGAAGTCGAACGAATAGTCCTGGACGCCCTTGCGCACGACACTGCGGATCACGGCGTTGAGGCCGGGGCAGTCACCGCCACCGGTCAGCACTCCGACCTTCATGGATCTTCTCCCGTCCGCCGCACACGCTGCCCGTCGGCGGCCCTCACGACGGCCGTGGCGCGCCGGGGCAAGGAACCGCCGCCTTGCCTACAGCGTCCCTCGGTTCCGTCCACGATGGCCACTCGAAGGACGCCCGGAGTGCCCTGTCCGACGCGCCGCGGGCGGCCGGCTCGACCTCGCGCACTCACCTCTGCCGTCCGCCGTGCGGGCGTGCCCGCCCGACAGTACGGTGCCTGCACGGCGTCCTGATGGACCCCCTGAGCGGGAGACGGCATGACGAACAGCAAGGCGGCGAGGCTGCCACGCAAGGTGTACGAGAAGGAACTTCTGCGTCTCCAGACGGAGTTGGTGAAGCTCCAGGAGTGGGTCCGGGCGGAGGGGGCCCGGCTGGTCGTCGTGTTCGAGGGGCGCGACGCAGCCGGCAAGGGCGGCACCATCAAACGGGTCTCCGAGCACCTCAACCCGCGGATCGCCCGGATCGCCGCGCTGCCGAAGCCCACCGAGCGGGAACGGACTCAGTGGTACTTCCAGCGGTACGTCGAGCACCTGCCGGCCGCCGGTGAGATCGTGCTGTTCGACCGGTCCTGGTACAACCGGGCCGGCGTCGAGCTTGTGATGGGCTTCTGCAGCGGGGAGGAGTACCAGCTCTTCCTGCGGCAGTGCCCGATCTTCGAGCGGATGCTGGTGGAGGACGGCGTCCTGCTGCGCAAGTACTGGTTCTCGGTCAGCGACACCGAGCAGCAGGAGCGCTTCCGCAAGCGCCTGGAGGACCCGCTGCGCCGCTGGAAGCTGTCGCCGATGGACCTGGAGTCGATCACCCATTGGGAGGCGTACTCGCGCGCCAAGGACGCGATGATGGTGCACACCGACATCTCCGAGGCGCCGTGGTACGTCGTCGAGAGCGACGACAAGCGCCGGGCCCGGCTGAACATGATCGCCCACCTGCTGGATTCCGTGCCCTACCACGAGGCGCCCCCGCCGGTGCTGGAGCTGCCCGTCCGACCGCCCTCGACCGGCTACCAGCGCCCGCCGCGCGATCTGCAGACCTACGTTCCCGACCATGCTGCGGGGCTGTGAGCGTCTGCGTCGCAGTCCTCCACGTTTCGTGCGGCCGTTGACACCGTCGAGGTCGTTCACCCGTCGGGGAACAGGGCCGGCTCGCTTCCCACTGCCGGCCGCACGCCCCCTGGCCGTGTACCAGGACGTCTTGATGCCGCGGAGTCGCGGTGTGGCGGGGGGCGTGCTGTTCTGAGGCCGTACGCAGGGAGTGCACCGATGCGGCCCTGGTCGCTGGTCTGGGCGACCGGCAGCAGGACGTCCAGGGTGCCGTGGAAGGTGATCAACGGTTTGCCGATGCGGCCGGTCAGAGCGACTCTCTACCGGACGCAGGCCGGATCGCTCGTGCCCCTCAAGGACCTGGCGTGTGGGCTCCTGCCATACACGACCCTGATGTACGGGGAAATGTCGCGTCGTCACACAGGATCTCGCCACTCGTGGCTGTCCCACCCATGCCGACGCCGAGACGCGAACCCCGATGCTGACTCCTCACCCGGTCGCCGCTCACCGGTCCTGCCGGTACCGGCGAGCCCCCCAGCATCAGGAGGCAGTCGTCATGGGACAGTCGCGTCCTGCGTTCCGTTTCTCGCGGATGCTCGCCGGAAGCATTCGCCGTTGGGTCACCGCAGCCGGGGCTCTCGTCCTGGCCGGCGGCCTGCTCGCCGTCAGCCCGCAAGCGCCCGCCGCGGCGCTGGTCCAGGTCACCGCGTTCGGCAGCAACCCGGGCAACCTGTCGATGTACACCTACACGCCCGACGCGCTGCCCGCCGGCGCCCCGCTGGTCGTCGCCCTGCACGGCTGCACGCAGAACGCGAACGACTACTACGCGCACTCCGGCTGGCCCAAGTTCGCCGACAGCTATGGTTTCGCGCTGGTCCTCCCCCAGACGAGCAGCTCCAACAACGCCAACTCCTGTTTCAACTGGTTCGAGCCGGGCGACAGCGGACGCGGTCGGGGTGAGGCCTTGTCGATCAAGCAGATGGTGGACAAGGCCGTCTCGCTGTACGGCGGCGACACCCGGCGCATCTACATCACGGGCCTGTCCGCGGGTGGCGCCATGACGGCGAACATGCTGGCCGCCTACCCCGACGTCTTCGCGGGCGGGGCCATCGACTCCGGCCTGCCCGCCCGTTGCGCGAGCAACGTGATCACGGCCTACACCTGTATGTACAGCCCGCCGGACAAGAGCCCGGCCCAGTGGGGGGACCTGGTGCGTTCCGCCGCTCCGGCCGGCACGACCTCCTGGCCGCGCGTGGCGATCTGGCAGGGCACCGCCGACACCACCGTGAAGCCCGCCAACTCTGCCGAGTTGCGCGACCAGTGGACGAACGTGTGGGGCATGAGCCAGACCCCGTCCCGTACCGAGACCCTCGGCGGGGGTACCACGCTGACCGTGTTCGACGACGCCTTTGGCCGATCCGCCGTCGAGGTGTACTCCGTACCCGGCATGGGGCACGGGCTGGCCGTCGACCCGGGCAGCAGCGTCGAACAGTGCGGCAGCGCCGGTGTCCACTACCTCGACACCATCTGCTCCAGCTACCACACCGCCCGCTTCTGGGGGCTCGACGGTGACGAGGACGCCGACACCCTGCACGCTCCCACCGGGCTGACCGTCGCGGGGACCACCGATACCACCGTCTCCCTGAGCTAGAAGGCGGTGGTCGGGAGGTCCTGTTCGTTCGGGCGACTTCTGGGCGCACGCCTCGCGGCACCGGGGCCCGTACGGACGGCCCCGGCCCCGCGAGGTCGGGCTCATACGCGGTCGGCAGCGATCAGGACGTACTGGAAGGAGCCGTCCCGGTAGGACTCGATGAACGCCTTCTCGATCCCGGTGACCAGCGAGGACGTGGCCCGCAGCTCCCAGTAGGGCAGTGTGTCCGGGGTGAGGTCGACGATGGTCTGGGGCACGAGCCGGTTGTCGGCCATGGCGCGCAGATACTCGCGGCGGGAGTGGATGTTGCACTCGAAATGGGCGTTGATCTGGGAGACCCACTTCGACGGCTGGCCGTAACGAGGGTTCCAGCAGCCGGTGATCGTCACGTACCGGCCACCCACCTTGAGGAAGCGGGAGTGCTCGGCGAACAGGTCGTGCAGGTCGACGTACATCGTCGACTCGTTGTTCCACGAGGCGGTGACACTGCCCTTGTCGAAGGGCGTGTCGAGCATGTTGCACACGCGGGAGCGGACGTGGTCCTCGATCCGCAGTTCTCGTGCGCGCCTGTTGCCGAAGTCGGCCTGGGTGGCGGACAGGGTGACGCCCTCCACCTTGCAGCCGAAGCGGCGGTGGGCCATGACCATGGACCCGCCGCGCCCGCAGCCGGCGTCCACGAGGGTGTCGCCGGGCCCGACCGGGCCGAGGTGGTCCAGGAGGAACTCCGCCTGTGCCGACTCCAGCCGATGCAGCTCCGCGATGAGCTTCTTCTCGTGCTCGCTGTGGGCCGGGTCGCCGAGCGCGGCGTGATCCACGGCGCCGATGCCGTAGTGGTGGTGGTAGAGCCCGTCCACGTCACCGAGACGGAGGTTGACCGGCCGCGCCTCGTTGTTCCAGTAGCGGGCGATGTCCCCCTGGTACGGCGTCGCCGGGGCCGGGATCTTCGCGGAGAGGGGGGAGGTCGTTTCAGTGGTCACAGAGAGGTCCGTTCCTTACCAGAAGTCGGGCAGGCTGTAGCGGTAGGTGTTGGTGCGGTGCCAGTCGTGGTTGCCGTCGACCCACGCGGCCACGCCTTTGAGGAAGCGCAGCACGGGGGGCAGGGGGCAGGCATCCGCGAGCTCGGCCGCGGCGGCCTCGAAGGCGTGCTGGAGTTCGTTGTGGATCTCGACGGCCTTGAGATAGGCGTCGCGTGCGCAGAGCTGCTCGCGTTCCGCGATCACCACCGGCAGGTTCAGGTGGCGGCCGGGGCTGTTGAGTTCCTTCGTGTACGAGTAGAGGTCGTTGACGATGGTGGTCGCGTTGCCGGCGAGGGCGATGACCCGCTGCATGTCCGGCCGGGCATGCAGGTCCGCGGGCAGTTCGTAGCCGCCGACGGTGTCGGTGATCGTGGGGCAGGGGCGGAAGTTGTTGAACTGGCGCATCGCCAGGTACTCCCACACCTCCGGGACGTGATCGGCCTGTGCCCAGGCTGCTTCGGCGAGGTAGCCCATGTGCAGCCGGGCCATGTCGTGCCGGTAGCGGTCGGCCTGGGAGTCCGTGGCCGCGCGGACGAAGTAGTCCATCGCGCTGCGGTACGCCCGGCGCGGTGCGTCCGAGGTGAGCGACTCCTGCCACGCCGGCGTGTACTCCGCGGTGGTGTGGAAGTGGTCGAGTGCGGTGTGCGCAAGCAGGAGGCGCCCGCCGAGTCCGACGGGGGACCCTCCGTGGTCCTCGCAGTAGCAGTCGTCCACCGCGTTCTCCGCGACCATCAGCCGCGTGGCGAACATCAGGTGGTCGACCGTCGGCGCGTCGGGATGACAGGCGACCATGTACCGGCCGACGGAGAAGCCGTCGAACTGCCCCTCCCACTCCTCGGGGTAGAGCTGCACCTCATCCTCGGCCCAGGCCTTGATCCGGCGGCTCACCTCCTCGACCCTTACGGGGTCCGGCTCCGGGACGGGGTGGTGGTAGAGGCCGGGCACGGCTCTCCCCGCGGCGGGCTCGGCGGGGGCCGGGGGCACCGGATCCGGGAGTAACGGTGTGTACCTGCTCGCCAAGAAGAGCGAGCTCGTGCCCGGTCCGGTCGGTCCGCGCAGGATCCGCTGGAGGGCGGATTCGGCCGCGGCCGCGTCGGGCGTGGCCGGTACGGCGGATCCGACCGCGGTCGCCCCGGGCGTGGCCGGTACCGCGGATCCGACGGCGGCTGTGTCGGGCGCGCCCGAGACGGTGGAGGTGGCCGTCGAGGGCGGTGGCGTCGGCGGGCCGGGGATCGTGACCGGCGGATGCAGTGCGGCCAGAAAGTGCCGGGCGGTCGGCGTGATCCGACGGTCGACGGCCGACGGGGCGGTGGCGTCCGGCAAGGCGGTGGACGATGTCGGCCGTTGCTCAAGAGGGGATGTTCCGAGGGGCCCGGAGTCGGGCATCGGCGGCTCCTTGCTGCGGTGGGGTGGACGCTCCGTGGCACGTGGGGGCGACAGGCGTGCCCCTGCCGCGGATCAGGGCTTCAGCGCGGCCTGGGCGCGATCTGCACGTTCTCCATCACTCCGAGAGCGTCGGGCAGGAGCACCGCGGCGGAGTAGTAGGTGCTGACGAGGTAGGAGATGATCGCCTGTTCGTTGATGCCCATGAACCGCACGGAGAGCCCCGGTTCGTACTCGTCCGGCAGTCCGGTCTGCCACAGGCCGATGACGCCCTGGTTCTTCTCGCCGGTGCGCATCGCGATGATGGAACTGGTCTGTTCCTTGCTGATCGGGATCTTGTTGCAGGGCAGAATGGGGACACCGCGCCAGGCGGGGACGGATTGCCCGCCGAGGTCGACATGGTCGGGGTAGAGGCCGCAGGCGTTGAAGCCGCGTCCGATGGCGGCGATGGTCCTGGGGTGGGCGAGGAACATCTTGGTGCCGCGCCGGCGGCAGAGCAGATCGTCCATGTCGTCGGGGGTCGGCGGGCCGGAGCGGGGCTGGATGCGCTGCTTGAAGTCGGCGTTGTGCAGGAGCCCGAAGTCGCGGTTGTTGATCAGCTCGTGTTCCTGGCGCTCGCGCAAGGCCTCCACGGTGAGCCTGAGTTGCTCCTCGCTCTGGTTCATCGGCCCGTTGTAGAGGTCGGCGACCCGGGTGTGGATCCTCAGGACGGTCTGTGCGACGGAGAGCTCGTACTCGCGCGGCTGCAGTTCGTAGTCGACGAAGGTGCTGGGCAGTTCGACTTCGCCGACGTGGCCGGCCGACAGGGCGATCTCGGCCTCGCCGTGCTTGTTCTGCCGCAGCCGCGTGCGGGAGCTGAACCGGTCGACGTGGGTCTGAAGGCTTGGGGCGGAGGCCAGGACTGCGCTGAAGTCGGCGCGGGTGAGGGTGAGGAGGGTGCCGGAGGTCTCGGCGGTGGTCGTGCAGTCGTGGCGGGCGTCGGAGTCCAGCAGGGCGCTCTCACCGAAGTGGTCGCCGTCCGCGAGCACCCCGAGGGCGATCTCTCCCCCGTACTTGCCTTCCGAGGTCTGGCCGACACGGCCGTGGGCGATCAGGTGGAGCCGGTCTGCGGGGCTGCCGCGTTCTGCGAGGACTTCGCCCGCCGCGAAGTCGCGTTGCGTGCATCGGCCGGCGAGGGCGGTGAGGACGTCCGTGTCCTCGAAGCCGCGCAGCAGGGCCAGTTCCCCGAGCTCCCGGGGGATCACCCGGACCGTGGCGCCTTCCTGGACGAACTCGATGTGCCCGTCGCCGAGGGTGTGGCGCAACCGCCGGTTGACCCGGTAGGCGCCGCCGTCGGCCTCGACCCAGGGCAGCATCCGCAGCAGCCAGCGGGAGGTGATCTCCTGCATCTGCGGGGCGGACTTGGTGGTGGTGGCGAGGTTTCGGGCGGCGGCGGTACTCAGGGACTGCTGCGGCGGGTCGGACGGGGTCCGGGCTTCCGGGATGCTGTCGACGGTCATCGAGGGCAGGTGCTCCTTGCACGACGGGTCGTCCGGTGCACACGGGTGCGCCGACCGGGAGACAGGGAGACAGGGAGACAGGGAGGAGTGGGCAACGGGCGGGAAGGATCACGGAAATCCGTCCACCTGCAGAAAGCTAGCCGCTGAGGGGGCCGCATCCACCAGCGAGGCGAGAGGCTTACCTCGAAGCAGTGACAATCACTTGAATGCGGTTTATCGGTCCGTTACCTGTCATTGCCCGGTACCGCTCGGGATGTTCATGGCGTTGTGGGAAGCCGAACCGTGACGAGGAGGCCGCCGGCGGGGCGGGCGAACACCAGCAGGACACACATGGCAGGGCCGCGGCCAGTGCGCAGGTACGCACCAGGGGGTAGCGGTCGGGCGAGGTGCCCAGAAGACCTTGTCGCAGACGGAGGATCGTTGCAGTGGCGTATCCGCTTTTCGAGATGTCGGCGATACCACCCTGGCAGGAAGGCACACCTCCCCGAGCGACCGGATCCGCTGTCGCTGCCGGCGGGGCGCTAGTGTCGGAGTCGTGATCGTATGGCTCAACGGCACTCATGGCGCAGGCAAGACGACGACCAGTGCGCTCGTGCAGAAGCTGATTCCGGATTCACGGGTGTTCGACGCCGAGAAGGTCGGCGAGACACTCATGGACATCACCCCGGCGCTGCCCGGGCCCGGCACGGAGAACTTCCAGCACTGGCCGCCGTGGCGGCCACTCGTCGTCGAGACGGCCCGCCGCGTACTCGACTACACCGGAGGCACGCTGGTGATCCCCATGACCGTCCTGGTCGAGCAGTACTGGCGGGAGATCAGCGCCGGGCTCGCCCAACACTCCATCGAGGTACGGCACTTCGTCCTCCACGCCGACCAGGACACTCTCCGGGTGCGCATCGAGGGGGAACATGCCGTCCCCTCCCCGTTCCGTCTCCGATACCTTGCGCCCTACGCCGAGGCGGCCCGCACGTGGCTGCACAGCGCGGCCGAGGTCGTCGACACCACGCACCTCACGCCCTCCCAGGCCGCTCTGCGCATCGCAGAGGCCGTCGGGGCACGACGCCCCTGATCGGTCGGCACTGCTCCTCGGTGGCCTGCGTCGCCATGATGCGCGCTCGGATCCTGCCGATGCTGCTCGTGCTCTGCGGCTCAGTCACCGCGACCGGACTGGTCTTCGCGGGGTTCGACGGTCTCCGGGGCCGTAGGCGGCGAATCGACGGCCAGGACTGACAGGCCGTGTTCCTGCGGCCACCCGGGTCGCCAGCGGCTGAGCCACTCGGTGAAGTCCTCTCGCAGGAAGGGCAGGAGCGGATCCCCGGCAGAACCGGCACCGGACGGTCAGACCACGACCGCGCACCACTCGATGGTCGGTCCACGGCCCTGTGCGCGTCCGGCCTCGGCGGCCGGGCGGCGTGTGGACGTCCAGCGCATTGGGTGCCGTCAGGGTCGCGGGCCGTTTCGATGGCGCCGGGCCGGCCTCGTCAGGCCTCTCCGGCCGGTGCACTGCCCGGAAGGTGCCGCTGGGGCGAGTTGTCCAGAGGCATGGTGGCCAGCCGCGGAGACGCCGCTGCGTCGTGCCCCGTGCGAGGCGGGCGCAGATCCGGATCGATGCGCCCCGTGGGGGCCGTCGTCACGGCAGGCTCGGAGCCGGAGGCACCGGAGGCACCGGAGGGCTCGGTCAGGGCGATAAGGGCCGTGATGCGCTTGCCGACCGCCTCCCGATCGACGGACAACCCCTCCGATACAGCCTTGACGATCTCCAGGCCGTGACCGCCGATCCTGCCTGGATCCGCGGCCCGGGCCGCCGGGACCTCGGGATCGCTGTCCCATACGACCACTTCCACGGCGTCGGCGGTCAGCCCCAGCTCCACCAGGACCGGGCCCGGAGCGTACTTGCAGGCGTTGGTGACCAGCTCGCTGACCACGAGCTGGGTGAGGTCCCTCGCGCGCGCCGTCACCGGCAGGCCGTACTCCTCGCCCGCCTGGTCGAGGAAGGCGGCCGCGTGCTGGCGTGCGTCTGCGATGCAGCCGTCGTCGCCGCCCAGGGCGAAGCCGACGCGCACCAAGTGTTCGTCGCGTGCTGTACAGCCGACACGGTCGGTATCATCTTCCACTGGCCTCGCCCTCACTCCCCCGTTTCGCGCGCGACTACCCCCCTTGTCGGCTTGCATGCCGCTCGGGTGATGTTCGAAACAATCCCGTGGGTGCATCCGGGCGGTCCGTGGGGCAGAATCATCCGCGCACGTCCTGAACCGGTGACAAGCCTAAATCGCAGTCGAGGAGATCGTGGCCCACATCGAACCAGCGGACCGGCCAGAACGGCTCTCCGTCGAACACCGCATGGTCGAGGGCATCCGTGTCGTGACACTGCGGGGCGAAATCGACCACGACGTCCAGGATGTGCTGCGGCAGGCCCTGCAGGCCGAGGGCGGGGCGGTGCCGCCGCGGATAATCGCCGATCTCAACGCGGTGACGTTCATGGACTCCAGCGGCATCAACGTCTTCGTCGCGGCCTACCAGCAATTGAGCGACGCGGACGGTTGGGTGCGCATTGCGGGAGCCCAGGACTCCGTGTTGCGCGTCCTGCAACTGGTCGGCGTCGACACGCTCATCCCCTGCCACCCCACGACGGAGCAAGCCCTGACCGCCTGACCGCCGCCTGTGGACGGCCCGCCGGGGAGCACGGCGGAAGGTGGGGCGCTGCACGGCCGTGCCCAGCTGCCGGCCGCGGTTCAGGTGAGTGCCTGCGCTGCGTAGAGTGCGCCGATCGTGGCGGCGAGGGTGCCCAGCAGGAGGCGGAGAAATCCTTCCGGCAGCCGGGGTTGGAGGCGGGCCCCCAGGTAGCCGCCGGTCAGCCCGCCCAGTCCGCAGGCCAGTCCGAGGAGCCAGTCGGGGGCGATGTCGTCGCCACCGGTGAGGGCGAGCAGTCCGTAGGTGCCGGCGCCGACCAGCGAGGTCAGGAAAGTGGAGGCGAGTGCGGCCGGGGCGACATGGGCGACGGGTATGCCCCGGCCGACCAGGATGGGCCCGAGAATGGAGCCGCCGCCGATGCCGTAGATTCCGCCGATCGTGCCGACGGCCAGCGCCAATGCGGTGATCGAGCGCGGCGAGGGCTCGGCCGGGGTGGGGGTGGTCGGTGCGCGGAGCGTGCGGCCGATCAGCCAGAGTCCCAGAGGGAGCAGCAGGGCGGCGACCAGCAGGCGGAACACGCCCGGTCCGGGAATGACGAAGACGCGGATGACGGCGCCGAGGACGACGCCGGGCAGCGTGCCTGCGATCAGGCGGCGGGTCAGCGGGCCGTAGAGGTTTCCGTCGCGCCGGTAGCGCAACAGCGGGCCGGGTCCGGCCACGACGTTGTAGAGCAGGTTCGTGGGGGTGACGGCGGGGCTGGGGACCCCGAGGACGCTGAGCTGGACCGGCAGCAGGAACACGGCGCCGGACACTCCGACCGGTGCGGTGACCAGCGCGATCAGGGCGCCTGTGGTGAAGGCGAGGAGCGATGCCGACCAGTCCAACCGTTTCCCGCCCTCTCCGAGCCTCCGTTCAGTATCAGGTGCGGCCGGGCGGCGGTGGTCGGCACCCCCCGACGTGATCGGCGGGACGCGCCGCGCCAGGGCACTGGCGCCACCTCACCGTGCGGTGGCCGAGGATAGGCCTAGACCCTTTCCTGATCCCGGGCTAGGCTCTGCCGGGCGTATCCGAGAGCGCTCTCAAGCTCTGCTGTTCCACCCCACCTGCTGGAACAACGAAGGGGCATCCCTTGAGACGCACCACAATCCTGCGCACCGGACTGTCCGCACTGCTCCTGCTCGGCACGTGGGCGACCGCGAGCGCCCTGCCGGCCTCCGCCGCGGACACTCCCGTGCGCTCCGCCCGGACCCCTGCCTCCCCCGGGCTCCTCTCCGCGATGCAGCGCGACTTGGGGCTGACCCGGGACGAGGCCGAAGCGCGCCTGGTCGCCGAGAAGAACGCGACGGACGTCGAACGCAAGGCACGCAAGGCCGCGGGCTCGGCCTACGGCGGCTCCTGGTTCGACGCCCACAGTGGCAGACTCACCGTCGCCGTCACCCGCGCCGCGCGGACCGACGCGGTACACGCGACCGGAGCGACCGTACGCCTCGTGCGATACGACGCACGGCGACTCGACGCGGCGAAGAAGGCCATCGACGCCCTGTCCGCCCCCGCCGGAGTCGCGAGTTGGCACGTGGATCCGAAGGCCAACAAGGTCGTCGTCAGCGTCGTCGAGGCGCACCGGGACGACAACGATGTCCGGGCCTTCCTCGCCCGAGCCCGCAAGTCCGGTCCCGTGGCGGTGCGGAAGACTCCTGCCGCACCGCGTACCTTCGCCGCCGGCACCGTGGGCGGCGACCCGTACTACACCGGCAACGTCCGTTGCTCCATCGGCTTCTCCGTGCACGGCGGCTTCGTCACCGCCGGGCACTGCGGCTCCCCGAGCGCGGCGGTGTACGGCTGGGACCGGTCGTACATCGGCAATTTCCAGGGGTCGTCGTTCCCGGGCAACGACTACGCCTGGGTGAACGTGGGCAGTGGCTGGTGGACCGTACCGGTGGTGCTGGGCTGGGGCACGATACCCGACCGGCTCGTCCGCGGCTCCGCCGAGGCACCGGTGGGTGCCTCCGTCTGCCGTTCCGGTTCCACCACGCACTGGCACTGCGGCACCGTGCTGGCGAAGAACGAGACGGTGAACTACAGCCAGGGCGCCGTCCATCAGATGACAAAGACGAGTGTCTGCGCCGAGCCGGGTGACTCCGGCGGCTCCTTCATCAGCGGTGACCAGGCCCAGGGCGTCACCTCGGGCGGCTGGGGCAACTGCGCCGGGGGCGGCGAGACTTGGCATCAGCCGGTCAACGAGATCCTCAACCGCTACGGGCTGAGGCTGCATACGGCCTGACCCTCCTCAGCACGCCGAGCGGGCCCCGGAACGCGACAGCCACCGGAGCCCGCTCGGACCGCCTCACGCCCTCCAGCGCCTGCCCCTCGGTCAAAGGCGTTCGATGATGGTCACGTTCGCCTGGCCGCCGCCCTCACACATCGTCTGCAGCCCGTAGCGGCCGCCGGTGCGTTCCAGCTCGTGCAGGAGGGTGGTCATCAGCCGGGTCCCGGTGGCGCCGAGCGGGTGGCCGAGGGCGATGGCGCCGCCGTTGGCGTTGACCTTCTCCGGGTCGGCGCCGGTCTCCTTCAGCCAGGCCAGCACCACCGAGGCGAAGGCCTCGTTGATCTCGACCAGGTCGATCTCGTCGAGCGTCATCCCGGACTTCTTCAGGGCGTACGCGGTGGCCGGGATCGGAGCGGTCAGCATGCGGATCGGGTCCTCGCCGCGAACGGAGAGGTGGTGGACGCGGGCCCTGGGGGTCAGGCCGTGCTCTTGCAGGGCCCGCTCCGACGCGATGAGCATGGCCGAGGCGCCGTCGGAGATCTGTGAGGAGAGGGCGGCCGTCAGCCGGCCGCCCTCCATCAGCGGCTGCAGTCCCGCCATCCTCTCCGGGCTGGTGTCGCGGCGCGGTCCCTCGTCGTGGGCCACGTCGCCGTACGCGACGGTCTCCCGGGCGAAGCGGCCCTCGTCGATGGCCCGGATCGCCCGCTGGTGGGAGCGGAACGCGAACTCCTCCATCGCCTCCCGCGAGATGTTCCATGTGCGGGCGATCTCCTCGGCGCCGAGGAACTGGTTGACCGGCCGGTCGCCGTAGCGGGCCCGCCAGCCCGCCGAGCCGGCGAAGGGGCCCTCGGTCAGGCCCAGCGGTGCGGCGGCCTGCCGGGTGGCGAAGGCGATGGGGATCTGTGACATGTTCTGCACGCCGCCGGCGACGACCAGGTCCTGGGTGCCGGAGAGGACACCCTGAGCGGCGAAGTGCAGTGCCTGCTGCGAGGAGCCGCACTGGCGGTCGACGGTCACACCGGGCACCTCTTCGGGCAGTCCGGCGGCCAGCCAGCAGGTGCGCGCTATGTCACCGGCCTGCGGGCCGACGGTGTCGAGGCAGCCGAACACCACGTCCTCGACGGCGGCCGGATCTACGCCGGAGCGCTCCATCAGCGCGGTCAGCACGTGGGCGCCCAGGTCGGCCGGGTGGACGGCGGACAGTCCGCCGCCCCGTCGACCGACCGGGGTGCGTACCGCTTCGACGATGTAGGCCTCGGCCATGACGTCTCCTTCTCTGTGTCTGCGAGCCGCAGGACTGCCTAGGAGTCGTGCAGTGCGATGCCCTCCAGCACCATCGACAGGTACTGGCGGGCGATCTCCTCGGGGCTGTGCCGGCCGCCGGGCCGGTACCAGGACGCGGCGACCCAGACCGTGTCGCGCACGAGGCGGTAGGTGAGCCGTACGTCCAGGTCGGGCCGGAAGACCTTGGCGGCCACTCCGCGCTCCAGCGTGCCCAGCCATGCCTTCTCGAACTTCTGCTGCGACTCGACGAGGTACGCGAAGTGCGGCTGGGTACCGAGGTGTCTGGACTCCTTCTGGTAGATGGCGACCGCGTCGAGGTGCCGGTCGATCTCCCGGAAGGACTCGGTCACAAGGGCCTCCAGGGTTTCCCTGGGGCCGAGCCCGGCGCCGAGCACGGCGTCGTACCGGGCCCAGAGCTCGTCCAGGAAGCCGGAGAGGATCTCGTCCAGCATCGACTCCTTGGAGTCGAAGTGGTAGTAGAGGCTGCCCGCAAGCATCCCCGCCGCGTCCGCGATCTTGCGGACGGTCGTGGCGTTGTAGCCCTGCGCGGCGAACACCCGGGCCGCGATGGCCAGGAGTTCCTCGCGCCGCTCGGGCGGGCTCACCGTGGACTTCTTGTGGTCGCTGTTGCTGCTTTTCGGCACGTGACCATTCTCGCCTCACGGGTGCTGGCTGCTGACCGACAGGACCTCGCCGGTCAGGTACGACGAGTAGCCGCTGGCCAGGAACACGATCACGTTGGCCACCTCCCACGGTTCGGCGCAGCGCCCGAAGGCCTCCCGGCGGGTCAGCTCCTCCAGCAGTTCGGGGGTGGTGACCTTGGCGAGGTGCGCGTGCATGGCCAGGCTCGGGGAGACGGCGTTCACCCGCACTCCGTAGGCGGCGGCCTCCACCGCGGCACAGCGGGTGAGGGCCATGACACCGGCCTTCGCGGCGGCGTAGTGGGCCTGGCCCTGCTGTGCGCGCCAGCCGATCACCGAGGCATTGTTGACGACGACGCCGCCGGCGCCCGCGGCTTTCATCCGGCGCAGTGCGGCGCGGGTGCAGCGGAAGGTGCCGCCCAGGGTGACGTCGAGGACCTTGCCCCATTGCTCGTCGGTCATGTCGACGACATCGGCGGTACCGCCGAGGCCCGCGTTGTTGACCACGATGTCCAGGCGTCCGTGCTGTTCCTCGGCGTGGTCGAACAGCGCGGTGACCTGGTCCTCGTCCGTGACGTCGCAGCGCAGTGCGGTGACGCGGTCGACGCCGAACTCGGCGGCCAGTCCCGCCTCGGACTCCTTCAGGCGCTGGACATGGGTGTCGGAGATCACGACCCGTGCGCCCTCCTCCAGCAGCCGGCGGGCGGTCGCGCCGCCGATCCCGGTGCCCGCGGCGGCGGTGACGACGGCCGTGCGGCCGGTGAGCAGGTGGTGGCCGGGCAGGTACGGCGGTGGGGCCGCGGTCATGGCCTACCTCCTTGGGCAGCGCGCCGCCGACGCCGCCGACGTCCGTCTCCTCGGCTGTGGCGCTGGGGCGACTCTCGACGGCCGATGCCCCGTACGTTAACCTACCAAACACTTGTTAGGGAAGGAGGAGGCGATGTCCACTGCCCGCACCGCGCCCCCGGACCCGGTCCGCTACGAGCGCCGCGGCGCCGTCGCCCTGGTGACGATGGACAGGCCCGAGTACCGCAACGCCCAGAACTCCGCGATGACCTACGCGCTGGACCGGGCCTTCTACCGCGCGGCGGACGACGACGGGGTGAAGGTCGTGGTCCTCGCCGGAGCGGGGAAGCACTTCTCCGCCGGACACGACATCGGCACCCCTGAGCGGGACGCGCACCTGCCGTTCGACCGCAAGGCGGGACTCTGGTGGGACCACTCGCAGAAGGCGGGGGCCGAGAGCCGCTTCGCCCGCGAGTCCGAGGTGTACCTGGGCATGTGCCGGCGCTGGCGCGAACTGCCCAAGCCGGTCATCGCCTCGGTGCAGGGCGCGTGCGTGGCGGGCGGGCTGATGCTGGCATGGGTGTGCGATCTGATCGTCGCCTCGGAGGACGCCTTCTTCGCCGACCCGGTGGTGCGCATGGGGATCCCGGGAGTCGAATACTTCGCCCACCCATGGGTGATGCCGCCGCGGATCGCCAAGGAGTTCCTCTACACCGGCGACCGGATGAGCGCGCGGCGCGCCTACGAGGTCGGCATGGTCAACCGGGTCGTGCCCCGCGAGGAGCTCACGCAGCGAACCCTGGAGCTGGCGGAGCGGATCGCGGCGATGCCCCGGATGGGGCTGGCACTGACGAAGCGTGCCGTCAACCAGGCCGAGGATCTCCAGGGCCTGCACGCGGGGCTGGACTCGGTCTTCGGGCTGCACCATCTCGCCCACGCCCACAACGCCGAGACCGGCGACGACGCGCTCGGCGGGATGGACGTGCGCGCGATGAAGGAGGCGCGCCGCTGATGGATCTCGACTTCACCGCCGCCGAGGACGCCTTCCGGGCAGAGGCGCGGGACTGGCTCGCCGCCCGTGTGCCGTCCGTCCCGCTGCCGTCACTGGAGACCGCCGAGGGGTTCGCCGCCCACCGGGAGTGGGAGGGCACGCTGTTCGCCGACCGCTGGTCGGTGGTCTCCTGGCCCGGGCAGTTCGGCGGCCGGGGTTCCTCCCTGCTGGAGTGGCTGATCTTCGAGGAGGAGTACTACCGGGCCGGCGCGCCCGGCCGGGTCTCCCAGAACGGCATCAACCTCCTGGCCCCCACGCTGTTCGAGCACGGCACCGACGAGCAGCGTGCGCGGGTCCTGCCGTCCATGGCGAGCGGTGAGGTGATCTGGGCGCAGGCCTGGTCCGAGCCGGAGGCGGGTTCTGATCTCGCCTCGCTGCGGTCCACCGCGGTGCGGACCGAGGGGGGCTGGCGCATCAGCGGCCGGAAGACGTGGTCGTCCCGGGCGGCCTTCGCCGACCGCGCGTTCGGACTGTTCCGCAGCGACCCGGACGCGGACCGGCCGCACCGGGGTCTGACGTACCTGATGTTCCCGCTGGACGCGCACGGGGTGACCGTACGGCCCATCGGGCGGCTGGACGGCAAGCCCGCCTTCGCCGAACTGTTCCTCGACGACGTCTTCGTGCCGGACGAGGACGTCATCGGGGAGCCGGGGCAGGGCTGGCGGGTCGCGATGAGCACCAGCGGCAACGAGCGAGGGCTGACCCTGCGCAGCCCGGGGCGGTTCACCGCCGCGGCCGACCGGCTGACCGCGCTGTGGCGCTCCACCGCCGAGCGCCCACACGGCCCCGACTCCGGCCCCGGCCGCGACGCCGGCTCAAGTCCCGCCTTCGACTCCGACCGCGACTTGGACTCCGACTCCGGCTCCAGTCCCGCCTTCGCCGCCGGCTCCGGCTCCGGCTCCGACTCCGGCTGCGGCTCCGACGCCCCCGCGCTGCGCGACCGGGTCGCCGACGCGGTCATCGGCGCGCGTGCCTACCAGTTGTTCACCTACGCCCACGCCTCACGCATCGCCGCCGGTGGATCGATCGGCGCCGAGGCCAGCCTCAACAAGGTTTTCTGGTCCGAGCTGGACATCGCCCTGCACGAGACCGCCCTCGATCTGCTCGGCCCCTGCGGCGAGTTGTCCGGCGAGTCCACGGAAGCGCCGTCACACGGCAGTTGGGCCGAGGGGTACACCTTCTCCCTGGCCGGGCCGATCTACGCCGGCACCAACGAGATCCAGCGCGACATCATCGCCGAGCGGCTGCTCGGCCTGCCGAAGGGACGCCGGTGATGCGGTGATGCGGTTCCTCCTCGACGACGAGCAGCGGGAGTTCGCCCGCACGCTGGACCGCATGCTGGGATCCGCCGGCACACCCGGTGTCGTACGGTCCTGGGCGGCCGGCGACCACGGACCCGGACGCGCCGTGTGGGCGAGGCTGGCGGAGGCCGGCGTCTTCGCCCTCGCCGTTCCGCAGGAGCACGAGGGTCTGGGACCGCTGCCCGTCGAACTGGCTGTCGCCTTCGGCGAGCTGGGCCGTCATGCCGTGCCCGGTCCGCTGGTGGAGACGGTCGCCGCCGGTGCCCTGCTGGGGCGGCTCGGGGGCGACGCGGCGCATGCCTGGCTCCCGCAGTTCGCGTCCGGCAAAGCCGTGGCGTCCCTGTGCGTCCTGTCACCCGGGGGCAGCCCGTACGCGCTGGACGCCGACGCCGCCGACGCTGTGTTCGTCGTGGACGGCGACACCGTACGGCTCGCGGCCTCGCACGGTCCGGTGCAGTCGTCGGCCGACCCGGCGCGGCGGCTGGCCCGACCGCTGGGCGGACCCGTGCTCGCGCGGGGGCCCGCGGTCACGGCGGCCACCGCGTACGCCGCCGATGTCGCGGCGCTGGTCACCGCAGCACAGGCCCTCGGGCTGGGAAGGTCGCTGCTGGAACGCACGGTGGGGTACGTGCGGCAGCGCACGCAGTTCGGGGTGACCGTCGGCTCGTTCCAGGCGGTCAAGCACCGCCTGGCCGACACCCTCATCGCCCTTGAGTTCGCCCAGCCTCTGGTCCACGCCGCCGCCCTGGCCCTGGCGGCGGATGATCCGGCAGCGGGCCGGGAGGTCGCCGCGGCAAAGGTGTCGGCCTGCGAGGCGGCGTACGGGGCGGCGCGTACGGCCCTGCAACTCCACGGCGCTGTCGGCTACACCGAGGAACCGGACCTGTCCCTGTGGATCCGCAAAGCCCGTCCCCTGCGCACCGCCTGGGGTTCGCCGGTCGCATGCCGAGCCCGGGTACTGGCGGGTGGGCCGGTGGGATGAGGCCGCCGGTGGAGCAGCGCGAACCGCCTCCGGTCGTATGGTCGTTGCCTCCCTCCCTCACACGACGGCCGGCAGCCTCCCGAGCGTGGCGTGTGCCTCCGCCATGATCCGGTCGACGAGTTCGGCGCAGGACGGCAGGTCGTCGATCAGCCCGCCGACCTGACCGCAGGCCATCACGCCGAGATCGGTGCGGCCGTCGACCATCGCGGCCTTGAGGAGCATCGGGGTGTTGGCGGCCAGGAGGACCTGACTCCAGGTCAGTTGCCTGCCCTGTTTCATGGCCAGGCCGTCGCGCACCAAGCCGGCCCAGCTCATGCCGGAGTCCCGTTTGAAGGCGGAGGCGTGCCGCAGGGCGCGCAGCAGGGAGGCCGCAGGGCCGGAGCGCTCCAGCGCGTCCACCAGGTCGGTGCGCAGCATCCGGTGGGGCAGGCCGTCGACCTTGGTGGTGACGGTGACGTCCTGGACGCCCGCGGCGAGGTAGCGGGCCTTGACCGCGTCGGGGACGGTGCTGTCGGAGGTGAGCAGGAAGCGGGTGCCCATGGCCACGCCGGCGGCACCGTAGGCCAGGGCCGCGACCAGTCCGCGTCCGTCCCGGAAGCCGCCGGCGGCGATCACGGGGATGTCCACGGCGTCCACGACCTGCGGCAGCAGCACGGTGGTGGCGACGCTGCCGGTGTGGCCGCCGCCCTCGCCGCCCTGCACGAGTACCGCGTCGGCGCCCCAGGCCGCGACCTTCTCGGCATGCCGCCGGGCGCCCACGGAGGGGATGACGACCACCCCCGCGTCCTTCAGACGGGCGATCAGTTCCGGCCGGGGCGCCAGCGCGAACGAGGCGACCCTCACACCCTCGTCGAGGATGATCCGCACCCTCTCCCCCGCGTCCGAGGCGTCGGCCCGCAGGTTGACTCCGAAGGGCGCGTCGGTGCGGGACCTGACCTCGCGCACGGCCGAGCGGAGCTGTTCCGGGGTCATGGTGGCGGAAGCGAGGATGCCCAGGGCTCCCGCGTCGGCGGCGGCGGAGACCAGGCGGGGGCCGGCCACCCACCCCATGCCGGTCTGGACGATGGGTGTGCGCACTCCGACGAGTTCGGTGAGGGCCGTGGCGATCGCGGTGTCGCTCATGCGGGCACCTCGCGGTCGCGGACGCCCTTCGGGTCGATGACCTCCCGGACGAGGCGCAGCTCCTCGGCGGTGGGCTCGCGGGTGTACGGCACCTCGAACGGGACGGTGAGGTCGAAGCCGGTGGCCGTGAGGACCTGTTCGACCGTGACCCCCGGGTGCAGCGAGCGCAGCCGCATCGAGTGGTCCGGGGTCGCGAAGTCGAAGACGCCCAGGTTGCTGACCACCTCCGGGACGTGGTGGAAGCGGGTGGCCGACGGTCCGGCCTCGGCCGCACGGTCGTAGCCGACTCCGCACACCATGTCGACCTGCTCCACGAAGACGCGCGGGGAGTGTTTGGGCACCCAGTAACTGGTCGGATTGTTAAGGGTGTTGATGGGCGCGCCCCGGACGCCCAGGAGTTGCCGGGCGGGACGGGACCAGTCGCCGACACACGAGATGTTCTGATTGCCGTGGCGGTCGATCTGGCCGGCCCCCATCATCACGTGCCGCCGCCCCGTGGCCACGAGGGCCAGGTGCTGGCGGTAGGGCAGCCAGCCCTCCACCACCTGGGCCGGGGCACCGAGCGCCGGGACGTCGCCGATCAGCAGTGCCTCGCCGTCGGTGAGCAGCAGGTCGGGCGCGAACGTCAGCTTCGCCAGCCGGGCGCCGATGGTGGGGACGGTGCCCATGGGGCTCGCCAGGACCTCCCCGGCGTGGCGCCAGGCCTCCGCACATGCCACCACGCAGTACTCGGCGCGCGTCGGCTCGGTCGTCGTAGAACTGCTCACGCCCGCTCCTCGTGGAATGCCGCGACCACGGCCTGGTACGTCTCTTCGTCCGCGGACAGATGGCGATCCGTGAACGCCTGCCAGGCCTCCGGGTCGCGGGCGGCAGTGGCGTAGGCGTGCTGGAAGGCCTCGTCGCGGTCGTAGTCGGGGGCGCAGGAGGTGAAGTGCGCACCGTTGGGCGTCTGGACGACCCCGGTCACGAACGCGCGCTTGACGAGCAGCGTCTGCGGGGCCGCGTCCTTGAGCAGGTCGGCGGTGTCGACGAGCTGCTCGCAGGAGATGTACGCGGCGTCGGCTGCCTGGCAGAACAGGTCGTCGAAGTACGGGTCGGGCCCCAGGTACTGGGCGTTGCCCTGTGCGTCCGCCCGGTTGAGGTGCACCAGCGCGGCGTCCAGGCGCAACGCCGGGACCGCGACGAACTCCTCGCCGTCCGCATAGGGCGAGACCACCGTGCGCAGGTGCGGGTTGACCTTCATCACGTCGGAGCCGAGACCGGCCCGGACCGGCAGGAAGGGCAGTCGCTGCGCGGCGGCGGTCAGGCCCCACATGAACATCGCCTCGTCCAGCTCCACCAGGCCGAACGCACCTCGTTGCCGGGCCGCGGTGAAGTGCGGCTCCAGGGGGACGGAGTCCAGTGTGACGAAGGGGGCCACGAGGGTACGGATCCGTCCCGCCGCGGCGAGCAGGCCGACGTCGGGACCGCCGCAGGACACCACGGTCAGGTCGGTGATGTCGGAGCGCAGCAGTGCGCGGATCAAGGCCATCGGCTTGCGGCGCGATCCCCAGCCGCCGATGCCCATGGTCATGCCGGAACGGAGCCGGCCGACCACCTGCTCGGCGGTCATCGTCTTGTCACTCAACACGAACCCCTCTCCGACGACTTGGCCGACACGAACGCCTCTCGGTACCGGTCCGAGACGCCACTGAGGTTGGCCTCGAATGTGAAGCCCTGCTCGAAGCGGTAGCTGCGGCGGACGTCCACCGGGTCGATGCCGTTGATCGCGGCCTTCGCCAAGCGGATGAGCAGCCCGTCCTTGGCTGCGATCTCCCTGGCCAGCTCCATGGCCGCGGCGTGCAGCCGCTCGCGCGGGACGACCCGCCATACCGAGCCGTGGCGGTGGAGTTCCTCGGCTGTCAGGGTGCGCGAGGTGTAGTAGAGCGTCCGCATCAGGTGCTGAGGGACCAGCCGGGCCAGGTGGGTGGCCGCGCCGAGCGCGCCCCGGTCCAGCTCGGGCAGGCCGAAGGTCGCATCGTCGCTCGCCACGATCGAGTCGGCGTTGCCGACCAGGCCGATACCGCCGCCCACGCAGAAGCCCTGCACAGCGGCGACCACGGGGACCTCGCAGTCGTAGACCGCTGCGAACGCCTCGTAGCAGCCGCGGTTGGTGCCGACGAGCGCCGTGTACCCCTCGGTGCGCTGCATCTCCTTGATGTCGGCGCCGGCGTTGAACCCGCGCCCCGTCGCGGTCAGGACGACGCAGCGCACGCCGGGATCGGAACCGGCCGCGCGCACCGCGGCGGCCAGGTCGTACCAGCCCTGGACGGGGACGGCGTTGACCGGTGGGAAGTCCACGGTGATGACGGTGATGCCCTCTTCGGGACGTGCGGTGGAGACACCCATGGGCGGATCAGCTACCTTTCCACCAAACGTTTGTTAGGTGTGAAGGTAGCAGCGGAGTACGCCTCGCGGGAGGTCCCCCATGGCAACGATCACCGATCTGAGCGGACGGGTGGCGGTCGTCACCGGCGGAACGAGGGGCGTGGGCGCGGGCATCACCCGGGCCCTGCTGGAGGCCGGGGCCGAGGTGGTGACCTGCGCCCGGCGCCCCGCGGACCGGCCTGTCGAAGCGGCCGGGCGCACCGCCCGGTTCCTCCCGGTCGATCTGCGTGACGCGGCCGCCGTCGGTGCCTTCTTCACTCACGTGAGGGGCGAGTACGGCGGGCTGGACGTCCTCGTCAACAACGCCGGGGGCACGCCGCACCGGATGCTCGAGGAGGGCGGCGCCGAACGGCACTCGCGGGTCGTCGAGTTGAATCTGCTCGCTCCGCTGACCGCCTCCCTCGCCGCCTATGAGCAGATGCGCGCCCGGCCCGGCGGCGGGTCGATCGTCATGATCGGCAGTGTCAGCGGCAGCCGTCCGTCGCCGGGCTCGGCGGCCTACGGCGCGGCCAAGGCGGGGTTGGAACAGCTGGCCCGCAGCATGGCCGTGGAGTGGGCCCCGCGAGTCAGGGTCAACACCCTGGTCCTCGGCATGGTGCGCACCGAGCTGTCGCATGTGCACTACGGCGACGAGGACGGCGTCGCGGCCGTCGGCCGCACCGTGCCGCTCGGCCGCCTCGCCGAACCGGCGGAGGTGGGCGACGCCTGTGTATTCCTCGCCTCCGAGCGTGCCGCGTACATCAGCGGTGCGAGTCTGCTCGTCCACGGCGGCGGCGAACGCCCGGCCTTCCTCGACGCCGCCACCGCCGGCAACTGACCCGCCGAGCCCCCCATTCCCTGACCTCTCAGACCTCTCAGACCTCTCGGTGAAGGGACCCAGAGCATGTCCGGACTGTGCAGCGAACGTGTCGCGATCGTCACCGGGGCGGGGCGCGGACTCGGCCGGGCGCACGCCCTCGCGCTCGCCGCCGAGGGCGCGAAGGTCATCGTGAACGACCTCGGTGCCGGCCTCGACGGGACCGGTACCGAGGCGGGACCCGCCCAACTCGTCGTCGACGAGATCGTCGCCCGCGGCGGGCAGGCGGTCGCCCACGGCGGGGACATCGCCACGACGGAGGGCGCGGCCTCGTTGATCCGCACCGCCGTTGAGACCTACGGCCGCCTCGACACCCTGGTCAACAACGCCGGATTCCTGCGCGACCGCATGCTCGTGAACCTCGACGAGGACGACTGGGACGCCGTCATGCGCGTCCACCTCAAGGGGCACTTCCTGCCGCTGAAGCACGCGGCGTCCCACTGGCGCGCGGAGGCCAAGGCGGGCCGTGTCCCGGCGGCCCGGGTCGTCAACACCAGTAGTGGGGCGGGGCTGTCGGGCAGCGTCGGCCAGGGCAACTACTCCGCGGCCAAGGCCGGGATCGTCGGACTGACCCTGGTCGCCGCCGCCGAGATGGGCCGCTACGGCGTCCTGGTCAACGCCATCGCCCCCGTGGCCCGCACGCGGATGACGGAGGTGACGTTCGCCGAGACCATGGCGGCCCCCGACAGCGGTTTCGACACCATGGCCCCGGAGAACGTGTCCCCGCTCGTCGTGTGGCTCGGCTCCGCGGCTTCCGCCGGTGTGACGGGGCGGGTCTTCGAGGCGGCGGGCGGGCGCATCACGGTCATGGAGGGGTGGCGCCCCGGCCCCACGGCGGACAAGGGCGCCCGTTGGTCCCCGTCCGAGGCCGGGGAGGCCGCACTGAAACTCCTCGCGGAGGCGGCGACTCCGGAACCGGTGTACGGGGCGCAGTGAACACGGGGCGGGTGTTCGGCTCCGACGAGTCGGACGCCCGCCCCGCGGCGGCCGACCCGGCTTCGGCGCATGGACCGCCACCGCGACCGGGGAGCGGCCGAGGCCGAATCCAAGGGTGGCAGCTGTGCAACCCGGTGGTCACCGAGGCTCTCGTCCAGTTCCACACCGAGGGCCGTGCCGAGCCGTTCGGTGTGTTCCGGGTCTTCCGAGCAGCCCTTCCCGGAAAAGACGGTCGCTTCGCCGAGCCAGGACACACCGGGCAGTGCCTCCGTGCCGGTGCGGACCGCGGGCCCTTGAAAGCAGGTCGGATTGTTGAAGCGCTTCGACGCTGCCACCGGCTGCGCGCGCTGTCAATGCAGATGAAGAGTGAAAGTTCTTCAGGTGCCGCCCTCTTGTGCCGCCAGAAGCATGTCATTAGCGTTCGCCGCCAGGTGAAGCGCTTCGACGCTGCGGGGAAGAAGGGCCGCTCATGAGCCACGAGTCGAACCGCAGCACCGTCCGCGGTGCTGCTCCGCCTCGACCCCACGTCGACGAACCGATGACGACAAGGATTTGACCGAGTTGCCAGAGAATCAGCTCCCGACCGCTGCCGTGCCCAACCCCGTGATCCCCGGCTTCCATCCCGACCCCAGTGTGTGCCGTGTGGGCGACGACTACTACGTCGTGTGCTCCAGCTTCGAGTACTTCCCCGGCATCCCCGTGTTCCACAGCCGTGACCTGGTGCACTGGACGCAGATCGGCAATGCCTTGGACCGGCCGAGCCAGCTCCGTCTGCCTGCGGACATGGCATCGTCGGGCGGCATCTACGCCCCCACCCTGCGCCACCATGACGGCCGTTTCTGGCTGATCGTCACCAACGTGGCCGAGGGCGAGGGAAACCTGCTGTTCACCGCCACCGACCCCGCCGGACCCTGGTCCGAACCGGTGCGGCTGCCGGGGGTCAAGGGCATCGACCCGGATCTCGCCTGGGACGAGGACGGCACCTGCTGGTGCACGGTCGCCGGGGTCTCGCAGGTGCGCATCGACCCGTCGACGGGAGAACCCCTGGGCGAGCCGCACCCACTCTGGTCCGGCAGCCCCGACGCGACGGCCCCGGAGGCACCGCACCTGTACCGCATCGGCGCGTACTGGTACCTGCTCATCGCCGAGGGCGGCACCGAGCGCGGCCACGCCGTCTCGATCGCCCGCGGGACATCTCCCTCCGGCCCGTTCGAGCCCTGCCCGCACAACCCCGTGCTGACCCACCGCGGCACCAACCGCCCCGTCCAGAACACCGGACACGCGGACCTGGTCCAGGCACCCGACGGCTCGTGGTGGATGGTCCTGCTGGCCGTCCGACCGCGGGGCGGCACACCGGGCTGGCATGTGCTGGGCCGCGAGACGTTCCTGACGCCGGTGGAGTGGGTGGACGGCTGGCCGGTCGTCGGAGAAGTGCCGTCCGAACTGCCCGCGCCGGCCTGGCCGCTCGTCCCCGCACCCGCCGAGGCCGTCCGTGACGACTTCGACGTCAGCGAGCTGCGGCCACAGTGGATCTCCGTGCGGGACCGTCCGGTGGAGCACTGCACCACCAAAGAGCGCTCCGGCTGGCTCACGCTGCGTGCCCGCGGCGGCTCGCTGGACGAGCCGGACGTCGTGTTCGCCGGTCGCCGCCAGCAGCACTTGACGTGCGCGGTGCGTACCCGCGTCGACCCGTCGGAGGGACGCGGCGGCCTCGCGGTCCGCCTGGACGAGGAGCACCACTACGAGATCGAGGTTTCCGGCGGAGAGGTGCGGGTGCTCGCCCGGGTGGGGCCGCTGCACACCGTCGTCGCGACACGGTCCGTGCCCGACGGGCCCGTGGTCCTCGGCCTCCGCGTCTCGCCCACGCCCCCTCGGGACCCCCGCACCGGGCCGGACACCCTCACGTTCGGCGTCGAGGAGCCGGACGGCACGTTCACCGAGCTCGGCGCCCTCGACGGCCGCTACCTGTCGACCGAGGTGGCCGGCGGTTTCACCGGTCGGGTCATCGGCATGTACGCCGTGGCCGGCACGGTCCACTTCGACTGGTTCGACTACGAGCCCCTCGGCTCCTGATCCTGCGCCGAGGCGCCACCCGAACCGCCTTTCCTCGACCACCTCGACGCACCATCCCCCCACGGGCGGAGTCCCCGCCCGGCCGACGGAGAAGGGTCAGAGATGAAGGGAACGCACCACCTCACCGACCGCCGCAGTCGCGGCCCGGGCCGTCTACTCGGCCTCCTGCTGGCGCTGGTCACCATGATCGGGGTGACCGGCACCGCGGCCACCGCCGCACCCGCGCACCAGGGCTCGCTCCCGACACGGCTCCCGAAGCCGGCCGCCACCCCGATGGACACGGTGGCCGCGATGCAGCCCAGCTGGAACCTGGGCAACACCCTGGACGCCATTCCCGACGAGACGTCCTGGGGCAACCCGAAGGCCACCAAGGCCCTGTTCGACACCATCAAGGCCCAGGGCTTCCGCAGCGTCCGCATTCCCGTCACCTGGACCGACCACCAGTCCCCCACGGCCCCGTACACGATCGACGCGACGTGGATGAACCGCGTCAAGGAGGTCGTCGACATGGCCCTGGCCGACGGCCTGTACGTCGTGATCAACGTGCATCACGACTCGTGGCAGTGGATCGCCGACATGCCCACCCGACATGACGGCGTCCTGGCCCGCTTCAAGGCCACCTGGACCCAGATCGCCGCCGAGTTCAGAGACGCCCCGCAGAGCCTGCTGTTCGAGAGCAACAACGAGCCGCAGTTCAAGAACACCACCGACGCCCAGGGCATCCAGTACAACAGCGAGCTGAACACCGCGTTCCACGCCGTGGTACGCCAGTCCGGAGGCGGCAACGCGACTCGGCTGCTCGTCCTGCCCACTCTGCACACGAACGCCGAACAGGTCTTCCTGGACGCTTTGACCGCCGACATGAAGACGCTGAACGACCCCAACCTCGTGGCGACCGTTCACTACTACGGCTGGTACCCCTTCAGCGTGAACGTCGCCGGTGGCACCCGGTTCGACGAAACCGCGCAGAAGGACATGACCGACACCTTCACCCGGATAGGCAACACCCTTGTCTCCAAGGGGATCCCCGTCTACCTGGGCGAGTACGGCCTGCTCAAGTACCCCGACCACCACCACCCCGCCCGGGTCGAACAGGGCGAGGCGCTCAAGTACTTCGAGATGTTCGGCCACCAGGCGCGCAAGACCGGAGTGACCACGGCCCTGTGGGACGCCTTCAACTTCCTGAACCGCACGACGATGCAGTGGCGTGAGCCCGACCTGGTCGACCAGATCAAGTCGAGCTGGACCACCCGCTCCGGTACCGCCTCCTCGGACCGCGTCTTCGTGGCGAAGTCCAGTGCGATCACCACCAGGACACTCACGCTGAACCCGAACGGCACCGCCTTCCGGAGCCTCTGGTGGGGAAACACGCCACTCGCCCCGGGCCGGGACTACACCGTCTCGGGCGGCCGGCTCACCCTCACGGCCACCGCGCTGACCCGGCTCGTCGGCAATCGTGCCTACGGGATCAACTCCACCATCGAGGTCCGGTTCTCCCGAGGTCTGCCATGGAAGATCCACGTGACCACGTACGACAGGCCGGTGTTCTCCAAAGCGACCGGCACCACGAGCGGTCTCGCCATCCCGACCCAGTACCGCGGTGACCAGCTGGCCACCATGGAGGCCAAGTACGCCGACGGCAGCAACGCAGGCCCGACCGACTGGACTCCCTACCAGGAGTTCAACGAGGCCTTCTCTCCCGACTACCCGGGCAACGGCCTCCTCCTCACGTCGAAGTTCCTCAACTCGCTGCGCGACGACGCGCAGGCGACACTCACCTTCCACTTCTGGAGCGGCGCCACCGTGACGTACCGCGTCACGAAGAACGGGGGTTCGGTGACCGGAGCCGTCGCCTGACCGGCTCTCGCCCCGGGTGCCGCGCCGGCGCCCGGGGCTCTCACCGGCTCCGGTGAGCGCCGAACGACTCTCATGGCTGCTTGTCCGACGGCGTGCCGGCGGGGACGGGGGTGTCAGGGTCCAGCAGTCCCTCGGCGCGCAGCTCGTCCCAGAGAGCGGCCGGGACCGGGTGCCGCAGCTGCTCCACGGTGTCTCGCACCTCCTCGGCGGAGCGGGCCCCGGTCAGGACGCTCGCGACCGCCGGGTGGCCGTAGGGGAAGTGGAGGGCGGCGCTGCGCAGCGGCACGCCGTGACGTTCGGCGACGGCCTCCAGCCGTAGCGCGCGGTCGAGCACCGGTTGCGGGGCGGGCGCATAGTCGTACATCGCGCCGGACTCCGGGACGATCAGCAGCCCCGAGTTGAACACCCCGCCGATGATGACGCTCCTGCCGCGGGCGGCGGCCTCCGGAAGCATCTCGGCGAGGCCCTCCTGTTCGAGCAGGGTGTAGCGGCCGGCGAGCAGAACGACGTCGATGTCGGTCTCCCGCAGGAAGCGGGTCGGCAGCGCGCACTGGTTCATCCCGACGCCGATCGCTGCGACCACGCCTTCGGCGCGCAGCCGCTCCAACGCCGGATACGCCTCGCGCAGCGCCTGGTCGGGGTGGTCGTCGGGGTCGTGCAGCAGGGCCACGTCGACGCGGTCGAGGCCGAGGCGTTCCAGGCTCGCTTCCAGGGAGCGCAGCACCCCGTCGGCGCTGAAGTCCCAGGTGCGCCGATGGGTGTCGGACACGGCGAAGCCGTGCGCCAGGTCGTCGCCCTTGCCGCCCTGCGGGTCCGGCTCCAGCAGACGCCCGACCTTGGTGGACACGGTGTAGGTGTCCCGGGGGCGGCCACGCAGTGCCGCGCCCAGGCGGCGCTCGGACAGACCCAGCCCGTAGTGGGGTGCGGTGTCGAAGGTGCGGATGCCCGCGTCCCAGGCGGCGTCCACCGCGGCGTGGGCCGCCTCGTCGGTGATCGGGCGGTAGAGGTTGCCGATGCCCGCGGCCCCGAACGACAGCTCGGTGACCCGGACACCGGTGCTGCCCAGTGTCGCCGTCTTCATGAGCCGGTCGCCGGGCGGAGCCTGAGGCCCTGCATGCCGCCGTCGACGGCGAGGGCCGTACCGGTGACGGACGCCGCGGCAGGACTGGCCAGGTAGACGATGGCGGCGGCGACCTCGTCGGCCGTCACCAGGCGTCCCATGGGCTGACGGGCGTTGAGGGCCGCGCGCTCGGCCTCGGGGTCTTCGGCCGCGTCCAGCAGCCGGGAGACCCATGGCGTGTCGGCGGTCCCGGGGTTGACGCAGTTGACGCGGATGCCCTCGCGGACGTGGTCGGCGGCCATGGCGAGGGTCAGCGACAGGACGGCGCCCTTGCTGGCGCAGTACAGGGCACGCTGAGGCAGGCCCGCGGTCGCGGCGATGGAGCACGTGTTGACGATCGCCGCATGCGCCGAGCGTCGCAGATGCGGCAGGGCGGCGCGGGTGGTGCGCACGATGCCGAGGACGTTGACGTCCATCACCCGGTGCCACTCTTCGTCGGGGTTGTCCTCGACGGTGCCGATGGCTCCGATGCCGGCGTTGTTGACGAGGATGTCGAGACCGCCGAGGTGCGTGGCCGCATCCTCCACGGCGAGGCGTACCGACATGTCGTCCCGGACGTCGGCCTTGACGGGGTACAGCGGTTCGGGCACCCCGGACGGTTCGAGGTCGAGCACGGCCACCGTCGCGCCCCGCTCGGCCAGCGCGCGTGCGGAGGCGAGCCCGATTCCCGACGCGCCGCCGGTGACGAGGGCCCTGAGTCCTGACAGTTCGGTCATGTGTCACTCTCCTGCCGGGCGCGGTCGGCGACCCAGAACGTTCCGTCCGGGAAGTGGTAGGCGGCGATGGACTCCTCGCGCATGGTGGCGGAGAAGCCCGGGTCGAGGGGGGCTGTGTAGTGCCCGTCGCGCACGATCACGGGCACGTCGAAGTGCTGGTGGAGGTGGTCGACGTACTCGATGATCCGGTCCTCGGTGGTGCCGGACAGGGCGAGGTAGTCGAACATCGACAGGTGCTGCACCAGCTCGCACAGTCCCACGCCACCGGCGTGCGGGCACACCGGCACCCCGAACTTCGCGGCGAGCAGCAGGATCGCGAGGTTCTCGTTCACCCCTCCCACCCGGGCCGCGTCGATCTGCAGCACGTCGATGGCACCGGCCTGGAGGAGCTGCTTGAAGACGACGCGGTTCTGCACGTGTTCGCCGGTGGCCACCTTGACGGGGCCGACCGCCCGGCGGACGGCGGCGTGTCCGAGGATGTCGTCGGGGCTGGTGGGCTCCTCGATCCAATAGGGCTTGAACTCGGCGAGCGCGTTGGTCCATTCGACCGCCTCGTCCACGCCCCACCGCTGGTTGGCGTCGATGGCGATGCGGATGCCGCCACCGACGGCCGCACGGGCGGTGCGCAGGCGCCGGATGTCGTCGCCGAGGTCGGCGCCGACCTTGAGCTTGATCTGGGTGAACCCGTCCTCGACCGCCTGCTTGGCCAGCCGGGTGAGCTTGTCGTCGGAGTAGCCGAGCCAGCCCGGGGAGGTGGTGTAGCCCGGGTAGCCGCGCTCCAGCAGCGTCCCCTCTCGGTCGGCGAGCCCCGCACGGCCGTTGCGGAGGAGAGCGAGAGCCTCCTCGGGGGTGAGCGCGTCGGTGAGGTAGCGGAAGTCGACCTGCGAGACGAGCCACTCGGGGTCGGCGTGGGCGAGCAGCCGCCACAACGGCTGCCCGGCGCGCTTGGCGGCCAGGTCCCACACGGCGTTGACCACGGCGCCGATGGCCATGTGCATCACGCCCTTCTCGGGGCCGAGCCAGCGTAGTTGGCTGTCGCCGATCAGGTCGCGGCTGAGCGAGCCCGGGTCGTCGCAGAGCTCCGCGACGGAACGTCCCACGACATGGTGCCGCAGGGCGTCGATCGCGGCGACCTGGACGTCGTTGCCGCGTCCGATGGTGAAGGCGAAACCGTGGCCCTCCGGACCGTCTGCGGCGTCGGTGCGCAGTACCACGTAGGCGGCGGAGTAGTCGGGATCCGGGTTCATCGCGTCGGAGCCGTCCAGTTCCCGCGAGGTGGGGAAGCGGACGTCGTAGGTGTCGAGCGCGGTGATCCGGGCTGCGGTGGCGGTCACGGGCGTGCCTTTCACGCTTGGACGAAGGTCTGGCCCTGGCTGCCGAGCCGGTCGACGGAGAGTTCGACGGTGTCGCCGGGGCGGAGGTAGGGAGTGCCGGGCAGACCGAGGGCCACGCCCGCGGGCGTACCGGTGTTGATCACGTCTCCCGGCTCCAGGACCATGTACTGGCTCAGGTACGCCACGATGTGGTCGACCGGGAAGATCATGTCCCGGGTGTGTCCGTTCTGCCGCTTCACGCCGTTGACGCTCAGGTGCAGGCCGAGGTTCTGCGGATCGCCGACCTCGTCCGCGGTGACCAGCCACGGGCCGAGCGGGTTGAAGGTCTCGCAGGACTTGCCGAGGTCCCACTGCGAGGAGTACTCCAGCTGGAACTCGCGCTCCGAGACGTCATGGCTGATCGCGTACCCGGCGATGACGGCCCGGGCGGCTTCCGGGCCGTCCAGGTAGCGGGCCCGGTGGCCGATGACGACCGCGAGTTCGACCTCCCAGTCGGTCTTCACCGAGCCACGCGGGACGAGCACCTGGTCGTAGGGTCCGACGACGGTCCCCGGGTCCTTCATGAACACCACCGGCCGCTCGGGGATCGCGGCACCCGTCTCGGCGGCGTGGTCCCGGTAGTTCAGACCGACGCAGACGATCTTGCCGGGGCGTACGACGGGCGGGCCGATCCGCAGTCCGTCGGCGTCCAGTGCGGGGAGGCTTCCCGCCGCGATCGCGGTGCGGGCACGGTCGATACCGTCCGAGGCGAGGAACGCGCCGTCGATGTCGGAGGTCACGGAGGACAGGTCCAGCAGCCGGCCCTCGTCGGTGCGAACAGCTGGGCGCTCTTCGCCGGTGGCGCCGACTCTCAGCAGTTTCACTCGCAGGGTTCCCTTGCCCTAGGCGGTACACGGAGGGAGGCGGCGGCCGGTTCCGCGCTCTCCCAGTCATCGGATGTATGACGACAGCGCGACTGTAAGCGCAAGAGAAACCCGCTGGCAACGGATACCTCGGATGTATTTTCCTGCGCACAGGTGATCCCTCTGGCCGAGACGGACCAACCCCGACGGAAGCGAGGCCCGAGGACGCCGGACAACGACGGGACCGGGCGAGAGGCCTGGCCCTCATACGGTGCAAATCAGTGGTGCCGGAGTCTTGTCAACGTCGGCAACGCCGTCGTAACGTCCTCGGCGTCCGAGATACATCGGAGGAATGATTCCTGTCTCCCACCTGCGCTTTTCGTCGGCCGCACCGGTCGGCAGGCGCTCGGGCGCGGGCCCCCTGCCCCGTGCCGGGCCGCCCCTGTCGTCTTTCACGCCAGTACGCACCTCCTCACCGACGCCCCGCGGTCCTCCGCCCTGCCAATGGAGACAACACGGCCATGAAGCTCACTCGCACCCGCTCCACCGCCGCAGCCGCCACCGCCGTCCTCGCGGTGCTGGCCCTCGCCACCGCGTGCAACCGCGAGAGCACCGACTCGGTCGCTTCGGGCGGCGGCGGCGACAAGCCCGCCATCGGGATCGACCTGCCGCGTTCCGACTCCGACTTCTGGAACTCCTACGCCGAGTACGTGAAGA
>NZ_JBVJSX010000021.1:0-79373 GCF_055606225.1 Streptomyces sp. NPDC037100
GACTGCACGTCACCGTCGCCGACTACACCAACGACGTCGGTGTGGCGGCCGCGTTCGCCAAGACCCTGACGTACTACGCGGACCGCTCCGGTGACACGGAAGCGGCGACGGCGGCGAAGAAGCTGCTGGACGGCATGTGGGCCAACCACCAGGACGCCCTCGGGATCGCGGTCCCGGAGAACCGGGCCGACTACAGCCGCTTCGACGACCGGGTGTACATCCCGAGTGGCTGGACGGGCACGATGCCGAACGGTGACGCGATCAACTCGTCGTCGACGTTCGACTCGATCCGGTCCTTCTACAAGAACGACCCGGCCTGGTCGAAGATCGAGGCCTACCTCAAGGGCGGCGCGGTGCCGTCGTTCACGTACCACCGGTTCTGGGCCCAGGCGGACATCGCCCTGGCCATGGGCTCGTACGCGGAGCTTCTCGAATAGCCCCCGCCGGGCGCTCCGCGGGTGGGCGGGTCTCGGCTGCGGGTCCGTCGTGACTGGTCGCGCAGTTCCCCGTGCCCCTGAAACAGCAGGTGCGTCCGAAGCTCCGCGTACCTGGCCCCGCACCTGACGCGGGGCCACCACGGCCGGGCGGCTCCCCGCACGGGAGTCGCCCGGCCCTCGCACGTTCCCCCTCCCGCGGAAGGAACCCCACCGTGCGAAGAACCCGTATCCTCACGGCCGTGCTGGCGCTGGCGGCCGGCCTGCTCTCGGGCGCCCCCGCCCTGGCCGCCGATCCCACGGCGACGAAGCTCGCCGCGGACACCTACACCTGGAAGAACGCCCGCATCGACGGCGGTGGCTTCGTCCCGGGAATCGTCTTCAACCGCTCCGAGAAGAACCTGGCCTACGCCCGCACCGACATCGGCGGCGCCTACCGCTGGCAGGAGTCCTCGAAGACCTGGACGCCGCTGCTGGACTCGGTCGGCTGGGACGACTGGGGTCACACGGGCGTCATCGGCATCGCGTCCGACTCCGTCGACCCGAACCGGGTGTACGCGGCGGTGGGCACGTACACCAACAGCTGGGACCCGAAGAACGGCGCGGTCATGCGCTCCTCCGACCGGGGCGCGACCTGGAAGAAGACGGATCTGCCGTTCAAACTGGGCGGCAACATGCCGGGGCGGGGCATGGGCGAGCGGCTGGCCGTCGACCCGAACCGCAACAGCGTGCTCTACCTGGGGGCGCCCAGCGGCAAGGGGCTGTGGCGGTCGACGGACGCGGGCGTGACGTGGTCGCAGGTCGCGAACTTCCCCAACGTGGGCAACTACGTGGCGGACCCGGGTGACACGTCCGGCTACTCCAGCGACAACCAGGGCATCGTCTGGGTCACCTTCGACGAGTCCACGGGCACCTCCGGCAACGCCACGAAGACGATCTACGTCGGCGTCGCCGACAAGGACAACGCGGTGTACCGGTCGACGGACGCGGGCGCCACCTGGCAGCGACTGGCCGGCCAGCCCACCGGCCACCTCGCCCACAAGGGCGTGCTGGACGCGAAGAACGGCCACCTGTACCTCGCGTACAGCGACAAGGGCGGCCCGTACGACGGCGGCAAGGGCCGACTGTGGCGGTACGCGACGGGCACGGGGGCCTGGACGAACATCAGCCCGGTCGCGGAGGCCGACACCTTCTACGGATTCAGCGGGCTGACGGTGGACCGGCAGAAGCCGGGTACGGTGATGGCGACCGCGTACAGCGCCTGGTGGCCGGACACGCAGATCTTCCGCTCCACGGACAGCGGCGCGACCTGGACCAAGGCGTGGGACTACACGTCGTACCCGGACCGCGAGAACCGCTACACGATGGACGTCTCGTCCGCGCCGTGGCTCACCTGGGGCGCGAACCCGCAGCCGCCCGAGCAGACGCCGAAGCTGGGCTGGATGACCGAGGCCCTGGAGATCGACCCGTTCGACTCGAACCGCATGATGTACGGGACGGGTGCGACGATCTACGGCACCGAGAACCTCGGGAACTGGGACAGCGGCGGCAAGTTCACCGTCAAGCCGATGGTCCGGGGACTGGAGGAGACGGCGGTCAACGACCTCGCCTCTCCTCCGTCGGGCGCCCCGCTGCTGAGCGCGCTGGGTGACATCGGCGGCTTCCGCCACACGGATCTGGCGAAGGTCCCGCCGATGATGTTCACCCAGCCGAACTTCACGACGACGACGAGCCTGGACTTCGCCGAGTCCAGCCCGAACACCGTCGTGCGGGTGGGCAACCTCGACTCGGGGCCGCACATCGCGTTCTCGACGGACAACGGCGCCAACTGGTTCGCCGGTACCGACCCCTCGGGCGTGAGCGGGGGCGGCACGGTCGCGGCCGCGGCCGACGGCAGCCGGTTCGTGTGGAGCCCCGAGGGCGCCGGCGTGCACCACACGACGGGCTTCGGCACGTCATGGCAGGCGTCGGGCGGGATCCCCGCCGGGGCGATCGTCGAGTCGGACCGCGTCGACCCGAAGACCTTCTACGGCTTCAAGTCCGGGAGGTTCTACGTCAGTACGGACGGCGGCGCGACCTTCAAGGAGTCCCCGGCCACCGGGCTGCCGAGCGGTGACAGCGTCCGCTTCAAGGCGCTGCCCGGCGGGAAGGGCGACGTGTGGCTGGCGGGCGGCGCGACGGACGGCTCGTACGGGCTGTGGCACTCCACGGACGGCGGGACGAGCTTCACCAAGCTCTCCGATGTCGAGCAGGCCGACACCATCGGCTTCGGCAAGGCGGCGCCCGGCGCCTCCTACCAGACGCTGTACACCAGCGCGAAGATCGGCGGCGTACGCGGCATCTTCCGCTCCACGGACAAGGGCGCGAGCTGGACGCGCATCAACGACGACGCCCACCAGTGGGGTTGGACGGGCGCGGCGATCACCGGCGACCCACGGGTGTACGGCCGCGTCTACGTCTCCACGAACGGACGGGGCGTCGTCTACGGCGACAGCTCCGGTGGCGGCACGACGGACCCGGGCCCCGGCCCCGACCCGGCGGGGCCCTGCAAGGTGACGTACAAGGTCACCAGCCAGTGGCCGGACGGTTTCCAGGCGGACGTCCAGCTCACCAACACCGGTACGACCGCCTGGAACGGCTGGTCTCTCGGCTGGACCTTCGCCGACGGCCAGAAGCTGACGCAGGCGTGGAACGCTGAGGCGGCACAGTCGGGTTCGGCGGTGACGGCGACGAACATCGGCTGGAACGCCAACGTGGCGGCGGGGTCGTCGGTGAGCTTCGGCTTCACGGCACAGCGGTCGGGCACGAACACGAAGCCGGCCGCCTTCAAGCTGGGACAGCAGAGCTGCACTGTCGACTGACCGGGTGATCCGAGGGCGCGTACCGGACAGGGTATGCGCCCTCTCCGCCACCCGGAACGATCATGAATCGATCACCTTACCCGCACACAGCTCACATTTTCTTCATATCTCCCGTTACGCTCACCTCCCCCGAAACACCTCAGGGGGGTCCATGTCGTACACCCGGCTTCCGCCGCCGCCCGGCTTCGGGCCGCACCCCTCCCCGCCGGCTCCCCGGCCGTCCTGGACCCGCAAACGCGTCCTCATACCCGCCGCCGCCGTGCTCCTCCGTGATCGAGCACTGGATGTCGCCGCCGCCCATGGTGCTCCGCCCAGCTCAACAGCGACTTCAGCGGTGGCTTCAGCCAGACGGCACGGTCGCCGGATTCACTCGGTCTTGCGGAACGCCCTCAGGCCGAACACCGGGTCGGGGCGCGGCCGGTCCTGGTCGGGCAGCTGCGCGAGCCGGGCGGCGAATCCGTCGGCGAGCGGGTGACCCGGCGGCAGGGTGACGAACCAGCCCCGGCGCAGGTCGGCGATCGTACGCCGGGGACTGCGGCCCTGGCCGTGACCGGTGAAGCGGGCCTGCCCGGCCGGCACCAGGCCGTGGGCGGCGGCGCAGGACTCGATGTCCGCCGCCGCGTCCCGGACCGGGCTGAGCGGCCGGGAGGACAGCACGACATCGATGTCGCTCCCCACGTTGTGCGAGGCGGCCTTGTCGACCGTGGTGACGTAGATCCCGCCGGGACGCAGCACCCGGGCGCACTCGCCGACGATGGTCCGCACCTCTGCGGGCCCGGCGGCCAGGTGCAGCAGCCACACACTGCACACGGCGTCGAACTGCCCGTCCCGGAAGGGCAGCCGACGGCTGTCGGCGCGTACGACGGCACCGGGGAGCCGGGTGGAGGCCTGCCGGGCCATCGCGGCGGCGAGGTCGACGCCGGTCACCCGCATGCGGTCGCGGGCGGCGGCGATCCGGCGGGTCACGATGCCGGTGCCGCAGGCGACGTCGAGCAGACTGCGCGTGTCCGGCGGTACGAGGCTCAGCACGGCCTGCGCGGCGGCGGCCGCCCGGGGCTCGCCGCCGCGCGAGGCGTCGTAGCGCTCCGCTTCCTTGTCGTAGTCGAGCACCCGGTCAGTGTGCCCCGTGCCCGGGGGCGAGGTCCTCCACCCTGCGGGCGAGCTCGAAGTCCTTCTCGGTGACGGCACCGCCCGCGCTGTGCGTGTGGACGGCCAGGGAGACGGTGTTGTAGCCGAGCGTGAGGTCGGAGTGGTGGTTCAGTTCCTCCTGGACCTGGGCGATGTGCACGACCATCGCCGTCGCCGCGAAGTGCGAGCCGAGCCGGTAGGAGCGGATGAGGTGGTCCCTGTCGAGCGACCAGCCCGGCAGCTCGGCCAGCCGGTCCTCGACCTCCTTCTGCGACAGCGGTTCGACGGGCATGGGCTGCGCTCCTTCCCGGACTGCGGTGTCCTCGATGTCCTCTCAGCCTGCCACAGCGGGGCGGCCGGGGCCCTGGTCACGAGGGTGCGTCTGTCCGGTGCGGCCCGTTCTCGGCTACGGTCCCGGCATGACCACTCACCCGTCCACCGCCGAGCGGGGCGTGGGCCCGCTGCTGCGGGCCTGGCGGGAGCAGCGGCGCGTCAGTCAGCTGGAGCTGGCCCTGCGCGCGGACTCCTCGGCCCGGCACATCAGCTTCGTCGAAACCGGCCGCTCCCGGCCCAGCGAGGACATGGTGCTGCGGCTGGCCGAGTATCTGGACGTGCCCGTGCGGGAGCGCAACGCGCTTCTGCTGGCGGCCGGTTACGCCCCCCGCTACCCGGAGACCCCGCTGGACGACCCGGCGCTGGGCGCGCTGCGCGAGGGAATCGAGCGGCTGATCAGCGGCTATGAGCCGTATCCGGCGCTGGTGGTGGACGCGCTGTACAACGTCGTGGCCGCCAACCGGGGGGTCATGACGCTGGTCGACGGTGTCGGTGAGTCGCTGCTCGAACCACCGCTCAACGCGATGCGGCTGGCCCTGCACCCGCGGGGCCTCGCGCCCCGCATCCGCAATCTGCGCGCCTGGCGGGGCCATCTGCTGGAGCAGATGGAGCGGCAGATCGCCCTGCACCGTTCGCAGCCGCTGCGGGCGCTGTACGAGGAGGTGGCGGCGTATCCCGTGCCCGAGGAGGATCCGGCGGACGAGCCCTCGGAGCCGGTTCCGCACTTCGCGCTGCCGCTGCGGATCGAGCACGAGGGACGGACGCTGTCGTTCATCTCCTCGATCTCCACGTTCAACACGCCGATGGACGTGACGGTCGCCGAGCTGGCCATCGAGACGCTGCTCCCGGCCGACCCGGCGACGGTCAAGTACCTTCAGACGTTGACGTCCTGACGGTTCCTCAGGGCCGTGTGCTGAAGGACGGCGAAGCCGGCCACGGCCAGGGCCTGGAGCACGGTCCACACGGCGCCCGCCGTGCTCGGTGTGAGCCACAGTGCCAGGGCGGCGAGGCTCACCGCCGCCCAGGCGAGGTTGGCCTCGACGACGGCCCGTACGCCGAGCGCCGGCGGCTGCCTTCGGGCGGCCAGCAGGCCCACCCCCGCCGCGTAGACGGCGAGAAACGCACCCACGGCGAGGAGCAGCGTGGTGTCGGCCCCGAGGAACCGTCCGAGCGGACCGGAGAAGGCGAGGTAGGCGAGGGCGTTGGCGCCGGTCACGACGGCGTCCAGGGCGAGGAAGCGGCGCAGCATCGACTGCGGTTCGGAGGTCCGGGCGAGTGCGGCGAGCTGGATCGCGGACATGGAGAATCACCCTCCGTCGGGTCGTGGTGCGGCGGCTGGGTCCGGTTCCCGGACCGGAGTGCGCCGGCCCGGGAACCGGTACGTCCACGATCCCTTCCGGGTGACGTCGGGTCGATTACCCGCGGGGTAATGCCCGCGCCGCTCCTCCGCTTCCGGCGATCTTCTCGCTCCCGCCCCTGTCGTGCCGACGACCGACCGTGACAGACTGATCGCAGGCTTGGGCACGTTGGGGAGGCGTGGCGTGAGTGAACGGCGGGCCGCACCCACCGTGGGCCAGGTGGTCCTGGGCAAGCGGTTGCAGGAGCTGCGTGAGGCCGCGGGCCTCAGTCGTGACGAGGCCGCGAAGGTACTGCGGGTCGCTCCGGCGACGGTCCGGCGGATGGAGACCGCCGACGTCGCGCTGAAGATCCCGTACGTGCAGATCTTGCTGACGGCGTACGGGGTGGCCGAGGACGAGACCGCCGCCTTCGTCGACCTCGCGGAGGAGGCGAACCGGCCGGGCTGGTGGCAGCGGTTCCACGACGTGCTGCCGGAGTGGTTCAGCCTGTACGTGAGCCTGGAGGGAGCGGCCCGGATCATCCGGTCGTACGAGCCGCACTTCGTGCCGGGGCTGCTGCAGACCGAGGGGTACGCGCGAGCCGTGCTGGAGGCCGGCACCATCGCGAACGCCGGGCCGGACGCCGTGGACCGGCATGTGTCGCTGCGCATGGAGCGGCAGCGGCTCCTGGACCGCCCGAACCCGCCGCACCTGTGGGTCATCATGGACGAGACGGTGCTGCGCCGCCCGGTGAGCGCGGACGGCCGGGTGATGCGCGAGCAGCTGGACAAGCTGCTGGAGTACGCCGGGCGTGACCGGGTCACCCTCCAGGTCGCCGAATTCGCGGACGGCCCCCATCCGGGCACGTACGCGCCGTTCTCGCTGTTCCGCTTCGCCGAGCCCGAGCTGCCCGACATGGTCTTCACGGAGTACCTGACCGGCGCGCTGTACCTGGACTCCCGCAAGGAGGTCTCCGCGCATCTGGAGGTGCTGGACCACATGACGGCACGGGCGGGCTCCGCACAGCGCACGGAGGAACTGCTGCGGGAGTACCGCGAGCGCTACTGAGCCGCTCGCCTCCGCCCGATTCGCCGACGCCGCCGCGATGATCGTCTTCCCTGTGCCACACGCGGCGTACACCTGCCCACGCAGATTTCATGGGACGGGTTCTGACCCGTACGGGCGCCGTCGGCAGGTGTGCTCCCCGGTCCGCCCCTAGCGTCGGAATGACGGGCGGGCAGGCAAACGCTCGCGGAGGAGGTCCGATGCCCGGATTCGAGGTGCTGTACCAGGCGGCCGCGCTGTGCCTGATGTACCCCGACGACGACTTCCGCGCCCGGCTGCCACTGCTGCGCGAAGCCGCCCCCCAGCTGCGGGAGTTCGCCGACCACGCGGCCGTCACCCCGCCGAGGGAGCTGGCCGCGCACTACGTCGAGGTGTTCGAGGCCGGGCAGGAGCACAGCCTGTATCTGAGCGCCTGGCGCGAGGCCGCCCCGGCGCCCTCCGAGGAGCTCTACCGCGCGCACGGTCTGGAGACCACCGGTGAGGAGCCGCCGGACTTCCTGCCCGCGGTGCTGGAGTTCGCGGCCCGCACCGGCACCACGGAGCTGCTGGTGGACCACCGCGACGGCCTGGACCAGCTCCGGTGCGGCCTCACCGACTTCGGCACGCCGTACGCGACGGTCCTGGACGCGGTGTGCGCGACGTTGCCGTCCGCGCACACCGGTCCCTGACCTGGCCCGGTTACGGGACGCGGCCGTCGGGGAGAGCGCCGGCGAAGGCGCGCACCTCGTCCACGTCGCCGTGCAGGTACTCGCCCCAGCCGTCGCCCGTCCGGGCCCGGCCGATCTGGAGGGGGCCGGAGGCGCGCCAGCCGTTCGGGAGGTCCGCTGTCGCGTCGGCGCCGGTCTGGCCGTCGACGTAGAGCTTCACCTTGTCGGTCGCGTCGTCGTAGACCACGGCGACACGGTGGCCGATGCCGTCACGGCCGTCCGCCCTCGCGAACCGGGCCACCACGGTCTCGGGGGCGCCCCGCTCGTCCTTGTGCGGCATCACCAGCTGCCAGGCTTGCTGCTCGGGCTGGTAACGCACCTTGAAGGCGTCGGTGTGCTCACCGGGCAGCGACAGCACGGTCATGGGGCGCTCGGGCTCCCTGTCCGCCAGCTGCACGACCACGCCGATGGTGAAGCTGTCCGAGGTGTCGACCACGGGCCCCTCGGCGATCGCGTGACCGGTCTTGCCGTCGAGTGCCAGGTGGCCGTCGCCGACGAGAGGCTGCGGCGCGGGCGTGCAGTCCGGGTCCAGCCACCACTCGCACGAGCCGTCCGGGACGCGGTAGATCGTCGCACCGGGCCCCAGCTTCAGGGGCGCGCCACCGTTCAGGTCGGGGCTGGCGCCGTCCGGGGCCGTCTCCAGGGACCAGTGCCCGCGCAACGACGGCTCGCGGCGGGCCAGTTCGGCAGCCTCGTCCGGCACGACCACCCGGTCGTGGACTCTGACGCCGCCCAGTTCGCCGTGCCAGCGGTCGTGGTAGCCGTTTCCGTCGCGGACCCGGCCGATCTGGAAGGCGCCGGCGGTGGCAGTGGGCGTGGCCTCGGCCCTCGTGCCCACCTCATGGCCGTTGACGTACAGCTGCGCCTTGCCCGTCTCGGCGTCGTACACGCCCAGCAGATGGGCCCATTCGCCGGTCTCCGGCGCACCGCCCGACACCGTTGCGCCGCCGACGGTGAACGACCAGGCCGGGGTCTCGCCCCGGGCGCTCAGACCGAGGGCGAACGCGGCCGACTCCCCCGCGTCCTGGCCGGCGACGGTCATGTTCCGGTCGGTCCCGGCCGGGCGTGCCCAGGCGCTGACCGCGAAGCTCTCGCGGGGGTCGGCGACGGCCGGGGCGTCCGTGGTGAGGTAGCCGTGGCTGCTGCCGTCCAGGGTCGCCGTCGCGGTGAGCTTCGTGCGCGCGGGGGCCGGGGCGCCGAAGGTGACGCCGGAGCCGGCGACCGCACCGGTGCCCACCTCCGCGTCGGCGGACGTGGCTCCCTTCGCGTCCGCCAGGGGCCAGTGGGCCACGGGCGCGCGGCCGGACTTCACCAGGAAGTCGTACGACGACTGGCCGCTGCTGCGTCCGGCACGGTCGATGGCCCGGACGGTCAGGCTCTCGGGGCCCGAGTCGAGGGGCAGGAAGGGGATGGTCACCGGCCCGCCGGGCCGCTCGGGGCGGACGGTTCCGTAGGGGCCGCCGATGAAGCCGTAGGTGTAGGACACGACGTCGTCGGAGGGCGAGTCCATGGTGAAGTGGCCGTAGACGCCCACTCCGTCGACCCAGGAGACGTTCTCCGGGTACTCGGGCGAGGAGATCGTCGCCTTCTCCGGGTTCTCGTCGTCGTAGACGAACTCGCAGGCGGAGCCGGCGCCCTCGGAGCTCCAGGGGGAGGTCGCCTTGCCGTCGTTCGCGCGGACCCGCCAGGAGATGACGGTGTTGGGCGGGACGGAGCCCTCCGGCATGTGCCACCGCTGCGGATCGCCAGAGAGCGTCTCGTGCGTCGTGTGCGTGAGCCGCTGTTCCACCCCGTCGGCGTCGGTCCACCGGGCTTCGAACTCGCCCTTGACCAGGTTGGCCTCGGCAGGGTGGTTGTCCTCCTCCGGGTCGTACAGGACCGCGCTCAGGACGGGCGGCCCGGAGACGTACACCCTCTGGTCCCCCGCCGCGCACTCCTTGTGCCCCGTCTCCAGATCCTGGACGAGCGGCTGCTTCGGCGGCAGGTTGTCCGCGGCCTGTGCCACGCCGGTGCCGGTCGTCATCACGGCCGCCACCGCACACCCCACCGCCAGCAGTCTGTGCCCGCCGGATCTCTTCAGTGCGTCCAACTGTCCCTCCCCTGTGAACTTCCCTCGGCCCGCCGGTCACACGAGCCGCTGGAGGTTAACAGGGGGCACTGACATCTCAGAAAGTGTTTTCCCGGAGGGAGTCGGCTAGGCGGCGCCTCCCTTCGCGTCCGGGCCGTTCTTCTCCTCGTCCACGATCTCCGCGTCGACCACGCCCTCCTCGTCGTGCGATGCGCCGGAGGGCCCTTCGGTGGGGGCCTGCTGGGCCTGGGCGTACATCGCCTGGCCCATCTTCTGGCTGACGGAGGCGAGCTTCTCGACGGCGGCGCGCAGGGCGGCGGTGTCCGCCTGCTGTTCCAGGCGCTCCTTCACCCCGGCGACGGCCGACTCGACCTCGGACTTCGTGTCGGCCGGGACCCGGTCGCCGTTCTCGCGGAGGAAGTTCTCGGTCTGGTAGACGAGTTGCTCGGCCTGGTTGCGGGTCTCGGCGGCCTCGCGGCGCTCCCGGTCCTCCTCGGCGTACTGCTCGGCCTCGCGCATCATGCGGTCGATGTCGTCCTTGGGCAGGGCCGAGCCGCCGGTGACGGTCATCTTCTGTTCGCGGCCGGTCGCCATGTCCTTGGCGGAGACGTGCATGATGCCGTTGGCGTCGATGTCGAACGCCACCTCGATCTGCGGTACACCACGCGGCGCCGGCGGCAGGCCCGTCAGGTCGAAGACGCCGAGCTTCTTGTTGTACGCCGCGATCTCCCGTTCGCCCTGGTAGACCTGGATGCCGACCGAGGGCTGGTTGTCGGCAGCCGTCGTGAAGATCTCCGAACGCCGGGTCGGGATGGTCGTGTTGCGCTCGATGAGCTTCGTCATGATGCCGCCCTTGGTCTCGATGCCCAGGGACAGCGGGGTGACGTCGAGCAGCAGCACGTCCTTGACGTCGCCGCGGATGACGCCCGCCTGGAGCGCCGCCCCCACGGCCACGACCTCGTCGGGGTTGACGCCCTTGTGCGGGTCCTTCCCGGTCAGTTCCTTGACCAGGTCGGTCACCGCGGGCATCCGGGTCGAGCCGCCGACGAGGATCACGTGGTCGATCGCGGAGAGCTTCACGCCGGCGTCCTTGACCGCCTGGTGGAACGGGGCCTTGCAGCGGTCGAGCAGATCGGCGGTGAGCTCCTGGAACTGGGCCCGGGTCAGCTTCTCGTCGAGGTGCAGGGGCCCCTCGGCGGAGGCCGTGATGTAGGGCAGGTTGATCGTCGTCTCGGTCGAGCTGGAGAGTTCGATCTTGGCCCGCTCGGCGCCCTCGCGCAGCCTCTGCACCGCCATCTTGTCGCTCGCGAGGTCGACGCCGGTCTGGCCCTTGAAACGCTTGATCAGGTACTCGACGATCCGCTGGTCCCAGTCGTCGCCGCCGAGGTGCGTGTCGCCGTTGGTGGCCTTCACCTCGATGACGCCCTCGCCCATCTCCAGCAGCGACACGTCGAAGGTGCCGCCGCCGAGGTCGAAGACGAGGACCGTCTGGTCGTTCTCCTTGTCCAGGCCGTAGGCGAGGGCCGCGGCCGTCGGCTCGTTGATGATGCGCAGCACCTTCAGGCCCGCGATCTCACCGGCCTCCTTGGTGGCCTGCCGCTGGGTGTCGTCGAAGTAGGCGGGGACGGTGATCACGGCGTCGGTGACGTCCTCGCCGAGGTAGGACTCCGCGTCCCGCTTGAGCTTCTGCAGCACCCGCGCGGACAGCTCCTGCGCACGGTAGCGGGTGCCGTCCACATCGCCCTCGCCGGGGAAGCGCCAGTGCGCGTCGCCCATGTACCGCTTCACCGAGCGGGCGGTGCGCTCCACGTTCGTCACGGCCTGCCGTTTGGCCACCTCCCCGACCAGCACTTCGCCGTTCTTGGCGAACGCCACGACCGAGGGTGTGGTCCGGGCCCCCTCCGCGTTGGCGATGACGGTGGACTCGCCGCCTTCCAGCACGGCGACCACCGAGTTCGTGGTTCCGAGGTCGACTCCGACCGCTCGTCCCATCGCTGTCCCCTTCCGCCAGGGCGACGACACTCCACACACTCCAGCACAAAACTTGAGTGCGCTGTTGTCAATGCCGCGAGGGGGTGATCGGGCCGCGCAGCGCCACGGCCCGCCGGGGCCGGTCGGTGACGAGCACGTCGACACGCGGGTGAGCGAGGAAGGCCCGCATGAGCGTGTCGTCGTTGACGGTCCAGACCATGGTGAACAGGCCGTGCCGGGTCGCCTCGCGCAGTACGTGGGTCCTGGCCAGCCGCTGGTGCACGGCGACGCCGTGTGCCCCGCAGGCCCTGATGCGGCGGGCCGGGAACAGCTCGCTCAGCCGGGTCCCGGGCAGCCGGGACAGGGCGAGTTCCCGACGGTCCCGCCCCAGGGACAGGGCGGTGCGTACGCCGGGGAAGCCCCGGGTGACGGCGGCGACGGAACGGTCCTCCAGCGTGGTCACGACCAGCCCGTCCGTGCCGAGCAGGGCGAGAGCCCGGTCGATCACCTCCTGCTCGTAGCCGACCTCCTTGAGGTCGAGGTGGGCCACGAGTTTCCCGGCGATCAGCGCCATGACCTCGTCCACCACGGGCACGGCGTATCCGGCCCGCTCGCACAGCTCGGCGTGCGTGAGCGCGGACAGCGGCGGCCCGGCGGGGCCGACCCGGGGGTCGTGGTAGACGACGAGGACTCCGTCCCCGGTACGGCGGATGTCGAACTCGACGTACTCCGCACCGGACGCGATCGCGTCCTCGTACGCCTCCCAGGTGGCGGGGCCGGCTCGCTCGGAGCCTCCCCGGTGGGCGGAGACGGCGGGGTGTGGCGTCATGGTCGTCGGTTCCCGGAGGGCGAGCGGGGAGGCGGCACGCGCACGAAGTCGTCGTCGGGCGCGGGCAGCAGCGGGCCGGAGCGGGTGCGGACCCGTCTGAGCAGGGCGTATCCGATCACGACGAGGACGACGAAGGGAAGCCAGGGTGCTCGTCGACGTTGGTGCCGTTGACGCCGAAGAAGGCCGGCGGCAGGGCGCTGGTCATGAGGTGGGAGGCGAAGCGGCCGTAGTCGTAGCGGTCGACGAGGTCGCCGAGGGAGGTGTCGCGGGGGCGGAGCCGTCCGGAGAGGCCGAACAGCAGCAGGACGCGGGTCCGGTCCCGGGTGGCGGAGTCGAGCACCGTCGCGTGCGTGGACGTTCCCGGCAGCATCGCGTTCCTTCCGGCCCGGCGTTCGAGGCGTCCGGTTCCTACCCCGGCCGGGGGCGGTGAACCGACGGCGCGCGGGCCGCCCGGTGGGCCGGCCCGCGCGCCGAGGAGGTGGCGGGTCAGGCGAGCTTGGCGGTCAGCGTGATGGGCGTCGCCTTGAGGGCCTGGCTGACCGGGCAGCCGACCTTGGCCTCGTCGGCGGCCGCCTGGAAGGCCGCCTCGTCGATGCCGGGGACGGTGCCCTCGACGGTGAGGTGGATGCCGGTGATGCCCTCACCGGGCTGGAAGGAGACGTCGGCCGAGGTGATGAGCTTGGTGGGCGGCGTCCCGGCCTTGTTGAGGATGTTGGAGAAGGCCATGGAGAAGCAGCTGGAGTGGGCGGCCGCGATCAGCTCCTCGGGACTGGTCTTGCCGTTCGCCTCCTGGGCGCGCGAGGCCCACGTGACCGGCTGCTCGCCGATGGCACCGGAGGAGTCGAAGGTGACGACGCCGTTGCCCTCGAGCAGGTTGCCTTCCCAGACGGTGTGTGCGGAGCGCGTGGTAGCCACGAGTTCTTCCTTTCGCGTACGGACTCGCGTGCGGGCCCGTCGCCGGGCCCCGTGTCCCCCATCCGATCACACTACTGCTCAACTCACGCGGAGGACCTGCCCTCTGGCGGTGTGCGTGCTGCGCGGTGTGCGCATCTTGTCAGGCTGCGTGCTCCTCCTCGGCGGCCGTCAGCGGCACCTGCGGTCCGTTCGACTCGCGCAGCCAGCGCCGCAGTACCCGGTGCACGTGCTCGGCGCCGACGAGTTCCTCGCCCTCGCCGACCGGTGCCGAGACGCCGAGCGGGGACAGCAGGAAGGGTCTGCCCTGGGCGCCACCGAGGCCGCCGTGGGAGCCGATCTGCTCCTCGAAGGCGAGTACTTCGCCGTCGGCCGGGTCGTGGAAGGAGTTGACCATGATGTCGGCGGTGTGCGGGAAGGAGTGCGTACGGCGTATCGCGTCGGCCGCGCCCGGGCCGAAGGGGGCGAGCGGGCCGGGGTTGTCGTCGAGATCGGCCAGGGGGATCTCGGCGCCGTACGCGCCGAGGACGACACCGCCGTGTTGCTCGCTGCGCACCAGCAGGAAGCCGATGCCGGGGTGGTTGGCGAGGGTCGGCAGCAGCGCGGGGTGGCGGGCGTCGATCTCCTCCTTGCTCATCCGGTGCGTGACGTCCGGGAACGAGACCAGGCCGAGGTTGCCGGAGGCCAGCACGATCGGCTCGGAGTCGCGCGTGGGGCGGTGCTCTTCGCCGCTCTCCGCGACGGGGAAGTGCAGCGCGGCGCGCACGGCGGCGCGGGCCTCCGCGCCGCTGCGGGTGCGCTCGGCCTTGCGCGGTACGGGCATGCCGCAGCCGGCCCGGACCAGGTCACCGAGCGTGAGGCCGTAACGGGAGCGGAAGGTCTCGCCGGGACTCTGGCCGTGGTCGGACAGCACGACGATCCGGTACGGACGCGGGGCGTGCTCGGCGACGCTCTCGATCAGGGCGAGCGAGCGGTCGAGACGTTCCAGGACCTTCTGCGCGTCCCGGCTCGCCGGGCCGGAGTGGTGGGCGACCTCGTCGTAGGCCACCAGGTCGGCGAAGACGGCCGTGCGGCCGACGAGCATGTCGCCGGTCACGGCGGCGACGACGACGTCCCGCTCGACGACCGTCGCGAAGGCCCGCACGAGGGGGTAGAGGCCGCCGCGGGAGACGCGCGGGCGTTGCTTGCGCAGGCTCGCGCGGGTGGACTGGCCGATCTCGCGGCCCACCTCGGCGATGAAGGAGAGCGCGGTGCGCACGGCGTTGGCCGGGTCGCAGAAGTAGGCGAAGTAGCCCGCGCGGGAACGGTTCTCCCGGCTGCGGCGGCGGGCCGCGATGGACAGCACGAGCGCCTGCTGTTCGGCGCCGCCGCTGAACAGGTTGCCCCGGCTGGCGCCGTCGACGGTGAGCAGCCCGCCGTGCCCCGCGTGCTCGACGGCTCGGCGCTGGAGTTCGGCGGCGCTGGTCGGGCGGTTGCAGACGACCACCTCGCGGGTGTCCTTCTCGTACCAGCGGAAGGCGGGGACGTCGTGGTTGCTGCCGTGCAGGATGCCGAGCTGGCTGGCGCCGGTCTGGCTGGACCAGTCGGTGCGCCAGGCGGTGAGCCGGTGGGTGGGGCGGCCGCCGTCGCCGATGGCGAGCCAGCGGCCGACGGTGGGCATCAGTCCCTTGCCGACCGCGTCGAGCAGGGTGTCGTGGCCGACGCCGTCGAGCTGCACGAAGACCGTGCCGGGGCCGGCCGGTGAGGGCGTTCCGGACCGGCGGCGGCGATCGGAGAGGCGGTAGAGCCTGCGGCGATAGGCGTCGTCGTCCCGCACGGCCAGGGCGGCGCCGGTCGCGGACGCCACCGCGGACATCACGGCGGCGACGACGACGGCGGTCTCCGGCGCGGCGGCGCCGCGCTCGGCCGGGTTCAGCTGCAGGGCGAGCAGCAGCAGGGCGCCGTTGAGGAAGAAGACCAGCAGTCCCAGCACCAGCGCCGGTACGAGCAGCAGCAGCCGGACGAGCAGCGGCCACACCAGGGCCGACAGCAGACCGAAGGCACCGGCCCCGAAGGCCGCCGTGACGGCTATGTCGGTCGCGCTGTCGCCGTTCTCCGAGCGGAGCCGGAAGTCGGGGAGGATCCCGGCGAGTACGAGCATGGTGAGGGTGGAGACCGCCCATACGGCGACGCTCCGCCCCACCTGACTGGCGACCCGCCGCCATCGCACGCCCCGCAACGCCCAGCCACCTCACGTCCCTGGCCCGCAGCCGCGGCGAGCCCTCCCCCACAGTGTCTCAACGCCCGGCCGGGCGGTTTCGTCCCCAGGTCGCACACCGGCGTGGGGACGGCGTCAGCGCCCGTCGTAACCGGCCGTCGGCATCGACAGCCGCCGGTGCACGCACGCCTTCATCGCCGCGTCGTACGCAGGCTCCGCATGCCCCACCGTCTCCACCCGTACACCGCGCCGGGCGCATTCGGCGGTGAACTCCTCGACGGAGGCGAGCGCGGTCTCCAGGACCCGTCGGCTGGGCGCGACGAACAGGTCGAGTCCGGGCCGGACGCCGTCCCACAGGGCGCCGTGGTCGGGCCGCAGCCCCCGGACCAGTAACTCCCGGCTGACGACGTAGCCCCGCTCGGCGGCCCAGCGGGCGCACATGGCGTGCTGACTGCGGGAGTCGACGAGGAACGGATCGTCGTCCAGCTCCTCCAGCGGCGTCAGACTCGCGATCGCCGTGACCCGCACCGGCACCATGGCGTCCCCCCCTCACCTCCGGTTTCGCCGCCGACCCTACTCCTGCACGTAGGCTTCGGGGAGTCGCGCGAAGGAGGCAAAGAAGTGCCGGTGGAGATCACCTGGTGGGGTCACGCCACTTGCACCGTCGAGGATTCGAACGTGCGCGTGCTCACTGATCCCCTGTTCGCACGCCGGCTTGCACACCTGCGCCGCCGGCGCGGAGCCCTGCCGCCTCCGGGCGCCCCGCACGCGGACGTGGCGCTGGTGTCGCATCTGCACGCCGACCACCTGCACGTGCCGTCGCTGATGCGGCTCGCCGAAGGAACGCGCCTGCTCGTCCCCCGGGGCGCGCGCCGGGCGGTGCCGGGTCTGCGCCGGCTCACGCACCTGCGGGTGAGCGAGGTGGCGCCCGGCGACGAGACGCGGGTCGGCGACATCGTCGTACGGGCCGTGCCCGCGCGGCACGACGGTCGGCGGCTGCCGTTCGGGCCGCACCGCTCCCCCGCGCTCGGCTACGTCATATCCGGCGAGGCCCGGACGTACTTCGCCGGGGACACCGGGCTGTTCGACGACATGGCCGACGAGGTCGGGCCGGTCGAGGTGGCACTGCTGCCGGTGGGCGGCTGGGGACCGTACCTGGGCGAGGGGCACCTGGACGCGGGCCGGGCGGCGCAGGCGCTGGCACGGCTGGCGCCGCGCAGTGCGGTGCCGGTGCACTACGGCACGTACTGGCCGATCGGCATGGACGCCGTGCGCCCCCACGAGTTCCACGCGCCGGGGGACGAGTTCGTCCGGCTGGCGGCCCGGCACGCACCGGCGGTTTCGGTGCATCGGCTCGGGCACGGGGAGAGCGTGCGCCTGGAAGCCGCGCGGTGAACTGGTCCGCGCCTGTGGCGCTCGCGGCGTCGGCCGTCACACCGGTGTCCCTGGTCCCGGAGTCCACGCAGCAGGCGATCGGCTATCCGACGCTCTTCGTGCTGGTGCTGGCCGGGGCGCTGGTGCCGGTGATTCCGACCGGCGCGCTGGTGAGTTCGGCGGCGGTGGTCGCCGTGCACCGGACGGCGCCGTTCTCGCTGGCGATGGTGTTCGTGACGGCGTCACTGGCGGCGTTCCTGGGCGATGCGGCGCTGTACTGGCTGGGGCGGCGCGGACTGAAGTCGAAGAACGGGTCGCGGTGGCTGGAGGCGATCCGGTCGCGTGCGCCGGAGGACCGGCTGGAGCAGGCGCAGGAGAAACTCGGCGCGCACGGGGTGGCGGTGCTGGTGTTGTCCCGGTTGGTGCCGGCGGGGCGTATCCCCGTGATGCTGGCCTGTCTGCTGGCGGAGTGGCCGCTGCGGAGGTTCTCCCGGGGCAACCTGCCGGCGTGTCTGGCCTGGGCCGCGACGTACCAGGTGATCGGGATACTCGGAGGGTCGCTGTTCGCCGAGCCGTGGCAGGGTGTGCTGGCGGCGATCGTGCTGACCGTGCTGATCAGCGTGGCGCCGACGGTGGTTCGGCGGATGCGGTAGCGCCGTGGGAGCCGGTGTGGTCTCCGGGTGCGGGACGTCCGTGGCCGCTCGCGCCGTTCGCCGCGCCCCCTCAAAGCCGCTCCCCTACAGCACCTTTGACGCCCCCACTGGCATGTCCCAGAGGTTTTCTCGGGGCAGGCCCGCCTTTTCCCACGCCGCGCGTACGCGCGTGAGGGGCTCCATGACCGGCTCGGCCGACAGCACGAACGTGGCCCAGTGCATGGGGGCCATCCTGGCCGCGCCCAGGTCCTGGGCCGCACGGACCGCCTCTTCGGGGTCGCAGTGGACGTCACGGAGCCACCAGCGGGGGTCGTAGGCGCCGATGGGCAGGAGAGCCAGGTCGATTCCGGGATAGCGGCGGCCGATGCGGGAGAACCAGTGGCCGTAGCCCGTGTCGCCCGCGAAGTAGACACGCCGGCCGCCTCGGTCGGTGAGGATCCATCCGCCCCACAGGCTGTGGCAGGTGTCGGTGAGGCTGCGCTTGGACCAGTGGTGGGAGGGGACGAAGTCGAAGCGCACGCCGTCCAGTTCGGCCGCCTCCCACCAGTCGAGCTCCGTCACGCGCGTGAAGCGGCGGCGGTGGAACCAGCGGGCGAGCCCGGCCGGGACGAACACCGGGGTGTCGCGCGGGAGACGGCGCAGGGTGGGAGCGTCGAGGTGGTCGTAGTGGTTGTGGCTGATGACGACGGCGTCGACGCGTGGCAGTTCCTCCCAGGGGACGCCGACGGGGGTGATGCGGGCGGGGGTGCCGAGGATGCGGCGGGACCACACCGGGTCGGTGAGGACCGTCAGTCCGCCGATGCGCAGCACCCAACTGGCGTGGCCCGCCCACGTGACGGCGACGGTGCGGGCGTCGACGCGGGGCAGCGGGGCCGGAGCGTAGGGCAGCCGGGGGATGTCGGCCAGGCCCTGCGGGCCGGGTCTCACCGCGCCCTCGCGGGCGAAGCGGGCCATGGCCTTCAACCCCGGGAGCGGCGCGGTGAGTCGGTCGTGGAAGGTGCGCGGCCACACCCGCCGCTCGGCCAGGGGCCGGGGTTCGGCCAGGGGCGAGTACGGGGGTGCGAGGGGCGACGGGAGCGCGGGCTCGTCGGCTGCCCGGGGGGTCGCGCTGGTGGTCGACTCGGACTGCTGCGTCATCGAGGAGGCTCCCATCGCTCGGCGTCGTCGCGGAGATCGTCGAAGACCGACTTCAGCTGGATCAACGCGTGGTGCACGTGCGGCAGTTCCAACGGTGTGGGTGAGGTGAGGCATTCCGCGCGTTCGGCGTCGGACCCGGCCACCAGTGCGCCGGTGGAAAGCCGCACGCGCGGGGCTTCGAGGTCGTCGCCGAAGCGGTGCCCGCCCGGGGCGGGCATGCCGAGGCGTGCGGTGAGGAAGTCCTCCAGTTCCTGTGCGTCGCCGATGCCGTGCGCGGTCAGCGCGGGGCTCAGCGGGGCCAGGTCCACGTACAGATGACGGCCTGACCGCGGGGGCCGGGCGAGGGCGCCGGCACCGACGACGGCGGTGTGCGCCGCCTCGGCCAGGAGCGTGTGCAGGCGCACAGCGGCCGCCACGCGTGCGGTGACCGCTTCCGGCTCCCCGAGGGCGTGCCCGGCCGCCGCGGCGACGGGCGCGGCGACGCGGGCGTCGAGGGCGGTGAGGACGTCGAGGACGCGCGCGTGGAGGCCGGCCCCGTCCTCCCCGGCCGGGAAACGGGCCACGGCGGCGGGCCAGCCGGCCGGGAGCAGGGATCCGGCCAGGTCGGTGACGACGGTGACCCGGTCGGGCACCATCTCGGCGGGACTGAGCAGCACCGTCTCGCGCGGGTCGTGCAGGGTGTCGCGCCAGGTCTCGTCGCTGACCAGGTGCAGGCCCTCGCCCTGGGCGGCCTCGACGGTCTCGTGGAGCAGTTCCGGAGGGGCGACGGTCGCGGTGGGGTCGTCGGCGACGGACAGCACGAGCAACCGCGGGTCGCCACCCTCGGCGCGGACCCGGCGCACGGTCTCCAGCAGGGCGTACGGGTCGGGTACGCCGCCGCTCTCCGGCGGGGTCGGCACATGGAAGGCGGGGCGCCCCAGCAGACGTGCGTACGGCGCCCACCAGGCGGCGCAAGGTCTCGGCACGAGAACGTCACCGCCGAGGGCGGCGGTCAGCGCGAGCAGCAGGGCGGGCGCGCCGGGGGCGGACGCCACCCGGTCGGGGTCGCAGCGCAGTCCGCGCCGGTCCCAGTAGCCGCAGGCGGCCTCGCGCAGGGCCCGGCCGCCGCCGACCGGCTCGTGGCCGCCACGGGACGCCGAGGCGGCGAGCACCGCGGACAGCTCCGGCAGGACCGGCAGCCCGTCCTCGGGGAGCGGCGGCCCGAACCGGACGGGGCCGTGACCTTCGAGGGCCGTCCGCCGCATCCGTACCTCCGCAGTGCCAGTGCCTGGTGCCGCCGTGTCGTGCCGCCCTCGGCGCGTGCGCCGTCCGGGTGTTCCGTACGGCGCGGCTCGTGTCCTCGGCCACCGAGTACCCCGGGTGTCACCGCCCCATGGGCGCCGGCCGGGTCGCGATGGTCACAGCATGGGCGGCCCGGCCGTGGGAAGCCGTTGCCGTCCCGGGCGGTGGACCGGCCCCGGCAGGTCAGCGGTAGGGGTCGCTCTCCCGGTTGCGCAGCCGGTGCACGGCGGCACCGAGCGCGCCCGCCATCAGGACGCCGCCCGCCACCAGGGCCGGCACGGAGTCGGTGAAGGCACCGCCGTCACCGGCCCGTACTCCACGCTGGACGGCCGCCGGCTCGCACTCGCTGTGCTGTGGTTCGCGGTGGTGCGGGGGCTCGGGGCAGGGCTTGTGGGCGGGTGGGTGCGTGGGCCGGTGCGACGGCTTGTGGGGTACGGAGCCATGGGTCACGGTGAACGTCGCGCTCCACGGTGTGCCCTCGCCGCCGGGAGCGGCCGGGCAGGTGCCGTCGACGGTCCACGCCGAGTCCTCGCCCTGGGCGTCCGGGTCACCCTCGAAGCTCTCCGCCGAGGAGATCAGGGCCGTGCCGCGGTAGGCCGGGCCGGATTCCTCGTCGTCGTTGCCGGTGACGAGCTCAAGCGGCACCGTGCCCTCGTCGAAGGCCTGCGAGGTGGCGTCGATGCTGTCGGGCGGCGGCCCTTCGGTCGGGTCACAGCTGACCGAGACGGTGAGCGTGCCTCCGGGCTGGACGGTGGCGGGACTGACCTCGGCGGTCGGTTCGGAGAATTCGGCCGGCGCGAAGCCCACCAGGGCTGAGCCCGCCAGGACGGAAACGGACAGGGCGTACAGGCTGCGGCGCATCGAGGGGACTCCTTCGGTGGTGATACCCCTCTGCCATGACAGCCAGGCCTCTACAGCGTCGCCCGCGGCGCGGCCCCATTGGCGGGACAGTGCCACTCAACCGGGTGAATCGAGCGACCCAGGGGCGCGGGGCTGTATCGGTGTGCGGCTCCGCGGCGTGGGCGCGACGAGCCACCACGGGCCCGCACCCGCACGACCGCGTCGACCCCCGTGGCGCTAGGCGACATCCCGCATGACCTGCTCCCGCACCCGCCCGCAGGACCGGCTGATCAGCCGGGACACGTGCATCTGCGAGATCCCCAGCTCCTCGGCGATCCGGCTCTGCGTCATGTCGCCGAAGAACCGCATGTAGAGAATCGCCCGCTCCCGCTCGGGCAGGGCGGCCAGCCTGGCCTTCACGGACTCGCGGTCGACGACCGTGTCCAGGGCGGGGTCGGTGGACCCCAGCGCGTCGCTCAGGGAGTACCCGTCCTCGCTGCCGGGCAGCTCCGCGTCCAGGGACAGCGCCGTGAAGCTCTCCAGCGCCTCCAGGCCGGCCCGGACGTCCTCCTCGCTCATGTTCGCGTGTGCGGCGAGTTCTGCCACGGTGGGCTGCCGGCCGGAGATGCTCTGGGACAGGTCCCGGCCGGCGGCCCGCACCCGGTTGCGCAGATCCTGGACGCGGCGGGGCACGTGCAGGGTCCACATGTGGTCCCTGAAGTGCCGCTTGATCTCGCCGGTGATGGTCGGCACGGCGTAGCTCTCGAAGGCGTTGCCGCGCTCGGGGTCGTACCGGTCGACGGCCTTGACCAGGCCGAGGGCCGCGACCTGGCGCAGATCCTCGAAGTTCTCGCCGCGGCTGCGGAAGCGTCCGGCGAGGCGGTCCGCCATGGGCAGCCAGGCCTCGACGATCTCGTCGCGGAGGGCGTCGCGCTCCGGGCCGGGGGGCATCGAGGTGAGCCTGCGGAAGGCCTCGGCGGTGTCGGGGGCGTCGTCGTGGGGGTGCTTCTGCGCACGGATTCGGGTCGGCATGATGCGTCGCAATTCCCTTGATCAATGCAATGGGCCGGTCACCGTGGAAGCGCATCCGCTGTGGGACAGGGCCTCGGTGGCGGCGCGCGACGCCGCTCCCACGGGCGTGCCTCCTGTCCGAAGCACTGAAGGGCGCCTGCCCCCGGCCCCCACCCGCAAACCCGGAGAGGTTTTGCGCCGTCGCGCAGCGTGACTCGTACCGTGACTCGTACCGTCGGCAGCTCTGGTCAGGTCGCATGGGAGCTGCGGGCCATGAAGGGGCGCGCCAGTCGTCCCCTGGGGCCGGTTGGAGGCGACCGCCGCGCCGGTCCTGAAGTCGGTGGGGCGGCGTTCGCCGGGCAGCGGCACGGCGAGGACGCCCTGGACGAAGGATGGCGCGGACCGTGGACCGATGGTCGAGCAGGGCTTCAAGGCGAAGGTGCAGCAGTTCCGGCCGGGGCGGGAGAAGACGTGACCACCGCGGCGGTGGGCGAAACGCCGGCCGGTTCACGCCGGTCGCCGTCGTCCTGCGGCAGCAGCAGCTCCTCGTAACGGCCCAGCACCAGCACCACTCCGAGCATGAGCAGCGGGATGAGCACAGCGAGCAACGCCATGACGTGTCCTTCCCCAGGGAGGTGTGGGGGGTGTGATCCGGGTCTCCCGCGGGCCGTGGCGCAAACCAGTCCGGACAGCGGCGATCGGACGGACGGAACCTGTGTCGCCCTCCGGTGTTCGGGTACGCGGTGCGGGCCCCCGAACGTCTGGAGGGAGACATGCAGCGAGGCAGCGACCGGCTGAGCGTCCACCGGGACGACGAGATGAAACACGAACTGCAGGGTCTGCTCAGGTCCGGGCACCCCACGCGCAGTGAGGAGTGGCACGACCCGGAGCCGGCCGCCGAGGACGACCCCGAGGTCGCCCACGGGCCGGTGACGCCGAGCCGCGCTCCGACGTCACTGGAGTCGGTGCGGCTGGAACTGGCCCGGATCCTGGGTCGCAGGGCGTTCCCCGCGAGTCCGCGGGAGCTGACCCGCGAGCTGCGCGGCCACCAGGCGCCCGACGCCCTCGTCGAGGCCCTGGAGGGTCTGCCGCGCCAGGAGCGCTACGCCAGTGTCCAGGAGCTGGCCCAGGCCCTCGTCCGGGCCCGTGAGACCGGTCCGGAGGAGTACGCGTAGGGACCACGTCGGGGGCACCGCGGTCCGCCGCGGTGCCCCCACCGGCTTGGAAACGGAGGGAAGGCCCAGGTGATGGCCGAGTACGTGAAGGACGTGATGACAGCGGGGGTGGTCGCCGTGCGCCCGGACGCCTCGCTCGTGGAGGCGGCGCAGCTGATGCGGACCCAGAACATCGGCGACGTGGTGGTGGCCGAGGGGCAGGACGTGATCGGTGTGCTCACCGACCGTGACATCACCGTACGGGCCGTCGCGGACGGCGCCGACCCGACGACGGTCAGCGCGCAGACCGTGTGCACCAGGAATCCGGTGACGGTGACGCCGGACGACCGGGTGGCGACCGCGGTGGAGCTGATGCGCGAGCACGCGGTACGCCGGCTGCCCGTGGTGGAGAACGGGCTGCCGGTCGGGATCGTGAGCCTCGGCGACGTGGCCGAGGCCGAGGACCCCGCGTCGGCACTCGCCGACATCAGCCGGGCCGCCCCGGACGCCCGGGGCGATGCGTGAGCCCGGATCGGGCCGAGCCGGTCGGCGTCACCGGCGACACGAAGAACGAGACCACGAGAAACACGAGAAACACGAGAACCACGCAGGGAGCGACGCGGGGCGCTGCAGCGCCGTCCGCGCCGGGAAAGGACTTCGACATCATGCGTATCGCGTTTCTGGTCGCGCCCGAGGGCGTCGAGCAGGTCGAGCTGACCGACCCGTGGCAGGCCGCGAAGGACGCCGGTCACGAGCCCGTGCTGGTGTCGACGCAGCAGGGTGAGATCCAGGCCTTCAACCACCTCGACAAGGCGGACACCTTCCCCGTGGACGAGGTCGTGGGGGACGCCGCACCGGATTCGTTCGATGCGCTCGTGATGCCGGGCGGTGTCGCCAACCCGGACTTCCTGCGGATGGACGACAAGGCCGTCGCGTTCGTCAGGGACTTCTTCGAGCACGGCCGCCCTGTGGCGGCGATCTGCCACGCGCCGTGGACGCTGGTCGAGGCGGACGTCGTACGCGGCCGGGAGCTCACCTCCTGGCCGAGCCTGCAGACGGACATCCGCAACGCGGGCGGCACGTGGGTCGACCAGCAGGTGCAGGTCTGTGACCACGGTGCGAACAAGCTGGTCACCAGCCGCAAGCCGGACGATCTGAAGGCGTTCTGCGAGACCTTCCTGGACGTCTTCGCACAGGAGGCCGCCTGACGGCGTCTCCCGCCGACCACAAGCAGGAGAACCCCGTCCGGTTCGGCCATGAGGGGTTCCCACCGGCCCTCTCACGCCTGTGAGGCGGCGGAGAAGGTCGGTGCACAGGTTGGTGCACGCGAGCCGGTGGGCACGCTCCGCTCGCGTGCGAGGGGCTCAGGTGCCGGGGGTCATGGGAGTCGTCGACTCCCCGCTCCCCCGCTCCCGGGCCCCTTCGCGTGTGCGGCCCGCGGCCACCGGACGGCGCGGGTTGCGGCGCAGATACTCGCCCTCGAGCTGCGCCATGCGCTCGTTGTGGGCGTGCAGCGCGTCGTTCGAGCCGTAGAGCAGTGTGTCGTGGCGCGTGCGGTGGATGGTCTCCAGCTCTTTCATGAGCTGCTGGTCGTCCAGCCGGTCAGGGTCCACTCCGGTCATCGTGTCGCCCCGCTCGTCGTGTTCGTCTCTGCGGTCCGGGTACCCGCCCCCGGAGTAACTGAGCACTACCCCCGAGCGGCATCCGGGAGGAACCATGGATCTCGCCTTTCTGCACCCACTGTACGAACACCCCGGGCCTTGGGCCTCCGTGTACGTCGATACCTCACGGCACACGGAGGGCACTCCCCACGAGCGGGAGCTGACCGCCCAGGCGATGGCCGGGCAACTGGCCGAACAGGGAGCGGACGAGGCGACGTGCCAGGCCGTGCGCAGCGCGATCGAGGATCTGAAGCACTCCTCGGAGCCGCACGGCCGGGCCCTCTTCGCCCGCGCCGGCCAGGTCGTCCTCGACCCGCCGCTGGTCCGTCCGCCGCAGGGCGGTGACTGGGCCGAATGGGCGCCGCTGCCGCGGGTCGCGCCGCTGCTGGAGCTGGCCGGGGAGGACCCGGTGTGCGTGGTGGCGTACGTCGACCGCAAGGGCGCGGACTTCGAGCTGCGCAACGCGCTGGGCCGGGAGGACGCCGGGAGCGTCACCGGGCGGCAGTGGCCGGTGCACCGGACGAGCTCCGCGGACTGGTCCGAGCGGCATTTCCAGCTGCGGGTGGAGAACACCTGGGAGCACAACGCCGCGGAGATCGCCGACGCGCTCGCGGTGTGCCAGGAGGAGACCAAGGCCGACCTGCTGATTCTCGTCGGCGACGACCGGGAGCGGCGGTCCGTGCACGAGCGGCTGCCCAAGCGGCTGCACGACCTGGTGGTGGAGGCCCCGCACGGGACGGGCAGCCGGCTGCTCGACGAGGACGTGGAGCGGGCCCGGGCCGAGCACGTGGGGCGGCAGGCCGAGGCGGAACTGGAGCGCTTCCGCGCCGCCCGCACCCCGGACGACGAGGGCCGGGCCGGAGCCGTCGAAGGCGTGCCGGCCCTCGTCGAGGCGGCGCGGGAGCACCGCATCGACGAGCTGCTGGTCAGGGTGGACGGGCCCGACGCGCACCGCGAGGTGTGGATCGGGGAGGATCCCGACCAGCTCGCGGTGCGCCGCACGGACCTGAAGGTCCTGGGCGAGCAGCACTCGTGGCCGGCCCGGGCCGACGACGCGCTGATCCGTTCCGCGGTGGCCACGGACGCGCCCGCGCTGGCTGTCGCCCAGGAGCAGGTGCCGGTGGGGGGCCTCGGCGCACTGCTGCGTTGGAAGTGAGCGGGGCTTCCGCGCGGCCGGCCTGCGCGGCGTTGCTTCACCCGTCGCGTGTGCGGGTACGTCGTGGCTGGTCGCGCGGTTCTCCGCGCCCCTGACGGGGCGCGTCCCCGCTAGCGGGCGCGTTCCACTCTGCGTTCGTCCCAGACCGGGTCCGGGGTCTCCCGGACCCGGCCGTCGCTGCCGAAGACGAGGAAGCGGTCGAAGGAGCGGGCGAACCAGCGGTCGTGGGTGACCGCGAGGACCGTGCCGTCGAAGGCCTCCAGGCCCTCCTGGAGCGCCTCGGCGGACTCCAGGTCCAGGTTGTCGGTCGGCTCGTCCAGCAGCAGCGCCGTCACGCCCTGGAGCTCCAGCAGGAGGATCTGGAAGCGGGCCTGCTGGCCGCCGGAGAGACGCTCGAACGTCTGCTCCGCCTGCTGGGTGAGTTCGTAGCGGCGCAGTCGCGAGGACGCGGCGCCGCGGTCCTGTGCGTGTTCCTTCCACAGGATGTCGAGGAGGGTGCGACCCTCCAGTTCCGGGTGGGCGTGCGTCTGCGCGAAGTGGCCGGGCACGACCCGGGCGCCCAGCTTCCAGTCCCCCGTGTGCGCCACGTCGTCACCGGCGAGCAGGCGCAGGAAGTGGGACTTGCCGGAGCCGTTGGAGCCGAGGACGGCGACCCGTTCGCCGTAGAAGACCTCCAGGTCGAAGGGCTTCATCAGGCCGGTGAGCTCCAGCTTTGCGCACGTCACCGCCCGGACGCCCGTACGGCCGCCCTTGATGCGCATCCTGATGTCCTGCTCGCGCGGCGGCTCCGGCGGCGGGCCGGCCTCCTCGAACTTGCGCAGCCGGGTCTGCGCGGCCGCGTAGCGGGAGGCCATCTCATGGCTGACGGCCGCGGCCTGACGCAGCGTCAGCACGAGCTTCTTCAGCTGCGCGTGCTTCTCGTCCCAGCGCCTGCGCAACTCCTCGAAGCGGGCGAAGCGCTCGCGCCGGGCCTCGTGGAAGGTGGCGAAACCGCCCCCGTGCACCCAGGCGTCGGCCCCCGCGGGGCCGGGTTCCAGGGAGATGATCCGCTGGGCCGCGCGGGCGAGGAGTTCACGGTCGTGGGAGACGAACAGAACCGTCTTGCGGGTCTCCTTCAGCCGCTCCTCCAGCCACCGCTTGCCGGGGACGTCGAGGTAGTTGTCGGGCTCGTCGAGGAGCAGCACCTCGTCCGTGCCGCGCAGCAGCGCCTCCAGGACGAGCCGCTTCTGCTCGCCGCCGGAGAGGGTGCGGACCTCCCGGAACTGCGCCTTGTCGTACGGCACCCCGAGCGCGGCCATCGTGCACATGTCCCACAGCGTCTCGGCCTCGTAGCCGCGGGCCTCGGCCCAGTCGGCGAGGGCCTGCGCGTACGCCAGCTGGGCGGCCTCGTCGTCGACGGTCATGATGGCGTGCTCGGCGGTGTCCACGGCCCGGGCCGCCTCGCGGATGCGGGGCGTCGCGACGGACACGAGCAGGTCCCGCACGGTCGTCTCGTCGCGTACGGATCCCACGAACTGCCGCATGACGCCGAGCCCGCCGCCGACGACCACGGAGCCGCCGTGCGGTTTGAGCTCACCGGCGAGCATCCGGAGCAGAGTGGTCTTGCCGGCGCCGTTGGGCCCGACGAGGGCCACGACGGCCCCCTCCCCCACCCGGAACGAGACATCACCCAGCAGCGCCCTTCCGTCAGGCAGGTAGTACTCCAGGTGCGCGGCTTCGAGGTGTCCCATGGGCGCGATTCTGTGCGGGCGCGGGTCTCCGGGGCAAACGGGTTTCGGCGCCGGGGGTGCCGGTCAGACCCGCTCCATCGGCCGGCGCGGCTCGCTCGGGAGCTCCACCTCGATCCGGTCGCCGGGGCGCACCACGCCCCCTCCCGCCCCACGCTCATGATCCCGGCCGCCGCTGGTGTGTCCAGCTTCCTCGACCTGACGCACAGTCAGTCCATATAGCAGGATTCAAGTCTCAATATGCGGTTGCCCCGCGTACGGTGATCTCCTGCCGACCCGACCGGAAGGGGTGGGATCCGCCATGCCGGAATCCCGGGACACCGCCGTCTACACCCACGGGCACCACGAATCCGTACTGCGCTCGCACACCTGGCGGACCGCCGCCAACTCGGCCGCGTACCTGGTGCCCTCGCTCAGGCCCCACATGAAGATCCTGGACATCGGCTGCGGGCCGGGCACGATCACAGCCGACCTGGCGGAGCTGGTGCCCGACGGGCGGGTCACCGGCGTCGACCGGGCCCCGGAGATCCTGGACCGGGCACGCGCCACGGCGGCCGGGCGAGGTCTGGCCAACATCGACTTCGCGGTCGCCGACGTGCACGCGCTGGACTACCCGGACGACACGTTCTGTGTGGTCCACGCCCACCAGGTGCTTCAGCACGTGGGTGACCCGGTGCGGGCGCTGCGCGAGATGAAGCGGGTCGTCAGGCCCGGCGGGATCGTCGCCGTGCGGGACGCGGACTACGCGGCCATGACCTGGCATCCGGCATCCGAGGGGCTCGACGCCTGGCTGGACCTCTACCGCCGGGTCGCCCGGGCCAACGGGGGCGAGCCGGACGCCGGACGCCGGCTGAAGGCCTGGGCGCAGCAGGCCGGCTTCACGGACATCACGGCGACCTCCGGCACCTGGACGTTCGCCACACCCGCGGAGCGGGCCTGGTGGAGCGGGCTGTGGGCGGACCGCACGCTGGCGTCGGCGTACGCGGACCGGGCCCGGCTGGGCGGGCACGCCGACGACGCGGAGCTGCGGGCGGTGGCCGAGGCCTGGCGCCGGTGGGGCACGCAGGAGGACGGATGGTTCAGCGTGCTGCACGGAGAAATTCTCTGCCGAAAGGAAGCCTGAAACCCAGTTTCGCGGACACCCTGAAAGCAAGGGGTTCGAATTATGGTTCCCATCCTGCTGGTGCTGCTTCTGGCTTTGGTTCTGTTCGGCGCCGGATTTGCAGTAAAGATTCTCTGGTGGATCGCCCTCGCGGTTCTCGTCCTGTGGCTGCTGGGCTTCTTCGTCCGCGGCACGTCGGCAGCCGGCGGCAGGGGCCGTTGGTACAGGTGGTGAATGAGTGCCCCTCTCCCCGGGTTTGGCCCCGGGGAGGGGGTTTGGCCCCGGGGAGAGGGGTGAGTGGGAGTCAGTCCCGCGGAAGCAGCGGTCCGAGCGGCCCGAGGTCCAGATTGAGGTCCTCGGGCCGCAGTCCGTAGCGCTCGCGCAGTTCCGTCATCCGCTCGTCCAGCAGCATGAGCGTGAGCCCGATCCGCTCCTCCTGCTCCTCGCTCAGGTCCCCCACGTCGAACCGGCGCAGCGCCTGGCGCTCCATGAGCTGGCGCAGCAGCTCCACCACCGTCAGCACGAGTTTGACCAGGTCGCGCTCGACCGTGTCGGGCTCCAGATCCATGTGGTTGGAGCGCCTGCGGGGGTTCTCCGGGGCGGTCACAGCAACTCCTCGAACGGTGAGGGAACCTGGGCGTTCACCGAGCTGATGAGCGCGTTGAGGTCGATGCGGACGAGATCGACGTCGGCGATGCGCAGCGTGATGTCCCCCGTGATCACGACGCCGCCGGCGAGCAGCCGGTCGAGCAGGTCCACGAGGGCGACCTCACGGCGTTCCACTAGGGTCACGGATTCTCCCCGTCGTTCATGTGGTCTCCCCGGCGAAGGAATAAGCCGCCCAGGGGCCGGTGAGTTCGATGCGCATTCCGGGCATCTCCCCCTTCGTGCGGTCCACCAGTTCCACGAATTCCTCGGAATGCGCACGCGGAACGAGATAGGCGGCGTTCAGTACGTTCCGCCCGGTCGCCTTGGAAAGCGCGGGATTCTGCGGGGGATGCATCCGGGAATCCTCCGCAAAGGCGGAGAGCTCTTCGTGCAGCCGGGTCGAGAAGGCCTCGGCCTTCTGCCACATTTCCTCGTGGGACCTGGTCTGCACACGCCGCTGGCGCAGGTAGTCCCGGCCCGACGCGGGTTTCTGCTGCGGCGGGGCGCTCTCCTGCGGTTCGGACTCGGCGTAGACCTTGACGCCCCACTCCACCCGGCCTTCCAGCCGGTCGAGCGTGCGCCGGAAGTCCTCCTCGCGGGCCTCTATCATCATCCGCACGCCGCTGTCGTCGTGGAAGACGGTGCCCAGACGCAGCGGCAACGGGGTGGTGACGGTGGTGAGCGCGTCGATGACGCCCTGGTGGGCGCGGGCTGTCTCGGTGAGCCAGTCCAGGTCCTCCAGATGGCGCCGGAGCGGCTCCTCGGCGAAGTCCCGCTCCGGCACGTGGCTCACCACGGCCACCAGGCCGTGGTGAGTCAGTGCTCTGGGTGGATCACCCGCGACCCCGGTCAGCTGGGCCTGGAGGGGTGTGCCGAAGGGGCGGCAGACGGCGTAGACGTACCGCAGTCCGGTCACGGTGCCTCCTTCTTCTCCGCGAGGCCGGGCTCCAGTTCCTCCAGCCGGGCCAGCCTCTCGCGCAACTCGGCGTTCTCACGGGTCAGTTCGTCACGACGGGCCCGTGAGCTCAGGGCCGGGTCGGTCTCCCACCAGTCGATGCCCATCTCCTTCGCCTTGTCGACCGACGCGACGATCAACCGCAGCTTGATGGTGAGGAGTTCGATGTCGAGCAGATTGATCCGGATGTCGCCCGCAATGACGATGCCCTTGTCCAGCACCCGTTCAAGGATGTCGGCGAGGTTGGCACTGCTTCCCTGACCGTAGGGCTCGGGCATCCTGCTGGGCGTCGTCATCGCCGGCTCCCCGCCTCGACTTCCTCGTCCTCGTCCACTTCGTCCTCGTCGTACTCCCCTTCGGGCTGCTCCTCGTCCTCGGGCTCCTCCTCGGGCTCCTCCTCGTCCTCTTCGTCGTACTCGGCCTCGGAGTCGTCCTCGTACTCGCCTTCGGGCTCTTCCTCCTCGCCTTCCTCTTCCGGCTCCTCCTCGTCGTACTCGGCTTCCTCGCCCTCGGCGTGCTCACCCTCGGGGCGCTCCTCCTCGGCGTCCTCACCCTCAGGGCGCTCCTCCTCGGAGCCCTCCTCGGACTCCTCCTCGGCGAGCGCGTCCTCATGGCTGCGGACGACCTCGCCGTCGCGGATCTCGCCGCGCCAGCCGTCCTCCGCCTCGCCCTTGATCGTGATGAAGCGGACGAAGTTCTTGAGGTCGAGCCGGGCCCGGCGGCCCTGAGCACGCCAGATGTTGCCGGTCTTCTCGAAGAAGCCGGAGGGGTAGTACTCGATGACGAGCAGGACACGGGTGAGGTTGTCGGTGAGCCGGTGGAAGGAGACGACGCCCTTCGTGGTGCCCTTGGCCCCCTCGGAGGTCCAGGAGATGCGGTCGTCGGGGACCTGCTCGGTCGTGGTCGCCTTCCAGCTGCGGTTGGACCACCAGACCTTCAACTGCCAGTCGGAAGTGGTGTCGTCGGCCTTGCTCGCAGCCTTGACACCCTTCGCGAAGGTGCTGAAGTCCTGGTACTGGGTCCACTGGTCGTACGCCGTGCGCAGCGGTACGCCGACATCGATGTGCTCGATGATGACCGTGGGCTTGTTGCCGGAACGGCCCTTGCCCTTGCCCTTGCCGCCCAGGCCCTTGAAGGCGCCCGTGACCTTGTCCTTGATGCGTGAGCCGCCCAGCTCCAGTGCGGAGCGCAGGGGCCCCTTGCCCTCGGCTATCTTGCGGCCGCCCTCGAGGGCGAGTTTGGCGAAACCGGGGCTCTTGCCCTCGGCGATGTCGTTCAGCTTGCCGGTGGTCTCGCCGAGCTTGCGGCCGGCACCGGTGAGCATGCGGGTGGCCTGGGCGGCGAGATACTCCTGCAACTCGGCCTTGAGCCGGTCTGCGGCCTCGCTGTGGGCCAGGTCGGTGAGCGGGTTCTTCGCCGCTCCGTTGGCGGCGGACTTCGCCGAGCCGAGTGTGTCGCTCATCCCTCACCGCCTCCCTTCGGCAGTCGGGACCGGGCGCTACCGCCCCTGCCCCCGGAGGTCGCCTTCTTGGCGGCCGAGGTCTTCTTGGCCGCCGTCTTGCGGCTCGCCGCCTTCTTGGCGGGAGCCTTCTTGGCGGGGGCCTTCCTGGCGGGAGCCTTCTTCGCCGCCTTCTTGGCCGGCGCCTTCTTGGCGGGGGCCTTCTCAGCCTCCGGCTCCTCGTCCTCTTCCTCGTCCTCTTCCTCTTCCTCATCGGCACCGGAGTCCTCGGGCTCGTCACCCTCGGGCTCTTCGTCCTCGTCGAGTTCGGAGTCCGCGGGCTCCTCGTCCTCGTACTCGGCGTCTTCGGCGTCCTCGTCCTGACCTCCGGGCACCACGCCCGACAGTTGGTCGCGCACCTGCGCGGTACGACCGTGCAGCCGGTCGGCGAGGGCGTCGATCTGCCGCTCGACCATGGCGCCCGAGGCGGCCTTGCCGACCCCGCGCAGGTCCTGCCGCAGCTGGTCGCCGATCTCCTTGAACTGCGGGTTGTTCCGCAGCTGCTGCTGGAGCAGATCCGCGACCATGCGCGGGCTCAGGTTCAGCTTCTTCCCGGCGACCAGCCCGCCGACGGCCATCGCCATCTTCAGCTTCTTGGTCCGTCCCAGGAGGTATCCGGCCCCTATGGCGAGACCCAGTCCCGTTCGGTTCATTGTGTTGTCCCGTTGCCTGTTCCCGCGCTGCCGCGCGAAGCGATCTCCAACCGGTCGAGGAGGTCGTCCTCAAGACGGTCGAACTCCTCCTCAGTGATCTCTCCGGCCTCCATCTGCTCCTCGAGGCGGGCCAGTTCGGCCCGGATCGTGGCGGGGTCGTAGTAGATCCGCTCAGCCTCCTGCACCACCTGTTTGATGGCCCAGGCACTGCCGCGTACCGGTGCGAACGGCAGCAGCAGCACCTCAGAGATCAGGCCCACGACGTCACCCCGCTCCGGTGTCCGTTCCGCTCGCCACGGTGCCCGCGGGCTCGGCAGGGCCGGGCTCGACGAAGCTGTACGGCGGCAGCGGACCGTTGACCCGCACCTCCAGGTGCGGCATGTCCTTGCGGACCTGCTCGACCGCGGCCAGGAAGGACTCGGCCGCATCCCGGTCCACCAGGAACGACACGTTGGCCAGCCAGCCGGTGGACTCCGGGCCCACGCTCACGTCGTCGGCGGCCGACTCCAGGGCGCGATGCACGGCGGCACCGTCATCGGCCTCCTTGGCCTTGACCGCGGCCGCGACCAGCTCGCCGAGCCGGATCTTGTCGTCGTAACTGCCGCCGCCCGCCTGCCGGTTGGCCTCCGCGAGCCCACGGATGTCGGGGCTCTCGGCCATCACCTGGTGCAGGACGGCCTCTTCGACGTGGTTGGCCTTGACGTTGTACTCGACCCGGTTGTCCAGGGCCCGCAGCCGCTCCTTGTAGTGCTCGGCGCGCTCGGCGAGCACCCCGGTGATGGAGTTGTCGTCCGGGGCGACGCTGCCGAACCGCATGGGCAGCACGCAGCCGGCCGCACCGGCCTCGCTGAGCACGTTCTGGTGGGCGAGCAGGTCCTTGCGCTTGGGTCGCAGCCCCTCGGGCGCCTCACTGACGACGGCCGCCAGGTCGCCCTCCCGCAGGATGCGCACCTCGCGGGGCGGGTCGCCGACGCCGCCCATGCCCTCGGGCAGGGAAGGGTGCGAACTCGCCGCGATGCCGTAGACGTAAGTGCTCACTCCTGCTCCTCCTTACGGCGGGACGACGTGCTCTTGCGGGCTCGCGGACGCGACTCGGCCTCGCTCTCGCTCTCGGTGCGCGCCTGCTTGAAGGCGTCGGATATCGTCTCGGCGGCGCCGGACAGCGCCCCCTTGGACTTGCCGCGGGCGCCGGACTCGGTCATCTCGCCGACGAGGTCTGGCAGGCCCGGGTCCTTGCGGGGCCCGGCCTCCAGGTCGAGCCGGTTGCACGCCTCGGCGAAGCGCAGATAGGTGTCCACGCTGGCGACGACGACGCGTACGTCGATCTTGAGGATCTCGATGCCCACCAGGGAGACACGGACGAACGCGTCGATCACGAGCCCCCTGTCAAGAACCAGTTCGAGCACGTCATAGAGACCGCTGCTGCCGCCTCCGCCGCCGGACTGCTGTGCCGGTACGACAGTCATGCCGGATGTTCCTCCTCGTGTGTGAGTGCGGGTCGGGTGGTCGGGCGGCCTAGCGGCCGCCGGACCTGCGCGCGTCGGATCGACCGCGTTCATAGCGGCGGACGCGCCGGTAACCCGTGAGCTGCCCCTCTGCGTCGAGCTCCACCTGGTAGCTCGCCATCAGGCTCATCGTGTCGGGCACGCGCTCGAGTTCGAGAACCTCGACCTCCAGCGCCCAGCCCTCCTCCGTCTGCTCGAAGGACGACACGGACTCGGCCTCCATGCCGGTGAGTTCCGCGAGCTGGCCGCGCGCCTGACGCAGCACCTCCATCGGCCTCGGCCGGCTGTCGGCCTTCTGGTTGTCGTTCGTCTTGCTCGAATTCTGAGAGTCCTGAGACTTCTGTGAACTCTGTGACTCTTGCGTGTTTTTTGTGTTCGACATGGCCACCTCCCCCTCCGTGTGGCCGCAAGAGTGTTCGCCAAACCTCTACAGGCGCATGCATCTGACACCCACCGGGAGATCGCCGGGGGGTCTCATCCGCGCAGGGCGTCCAGCCGTCGCCGGGCCGGTCCCAGCGCCCGGCCGCGGCTCAGCAGGTCTGACCAGGGGTTCGTGCGGGCCTGCTCGACGGCGTCGGCGACGGTCCAGCGGCGGGCGTGCAGCTCTGGGTCGTCCAACTGGTCCCAGGTGATGGGGGCGGCCACCGGCGCGCCCGGGCGGGGCCGGACCGTGTAGGGCGCGACGGCGGTCTGGGCGTAGGCGTTGCGCTGGATGTCGAGGTAGAGCCGCTCACCGCGTTCCTTCTTGCGGGCGGCGGTGGTGAGCCGGTCGGGGTGGGCGCCGGCGAGGGTGTCGGCGACGTCCCGGGCGAAGGCGCGCACCTCGTCGAAGTCGTGCCGGCCGTTGAGCGGCACGATGACGTGGAGCCCGCGCGAGCCGGTGGTCATCAGCGCCGAGGGCAGCTCCAGCTCGTCGAGCAGCTCCCCGAGGAGCCGGGCGGCCTCGCGTACGGCCTCGAAGTCGTCCCTCGGAGTCCCCCCAGGCCCCTCAGGCACTGGGGGAGGGTCGAGGTCGAAGACCAGCCGGTCGGGGTGGTCGATCCTCTCGGAGCGGGACAGCCAGCGGTGCAGGGTGATGCTCGCCTGGTCGGCCAGGTAGAGGAGGGTGGCGGTGTCGTCACAGACGGCGTGGCGGACGGTGCCGCCCTCCTTGGCCAGTTCGACGCGCTCGATCCACTCGGGGTAGTGGTCCGGGGTGTTCTTCTGCATGAACGTCGGGCCGTCGATGCCGTCCGGGCGCCTCTCCAGCATCAGCGGCCGGCCGCGCAGGTGCGGCAGCATGAAGGGCGCGACGGCCCGGTAGTAGTCCACCAGGTCGGCCTTGGTGTACTCCTTGGCGTCACCGCCACCGGGGAAGAGCACCTTGTCCGGCCGGTGCACCTCCACCGTGCGGCGGCCCGCCCGCACCCTGCGCGTGCCGTCGTCGCCGCTCACCGCACGACCGCCTCCTCCACCAGCAGCCGCCCGGCCGCCGCGATGGAGTCCGCGTCGATGCCCGCGGCACGCAGCTGCTCCTCCGGGGAGGCCGAGCCCGGCATGCTCCGTACGCCGAGCCGCACCAGGCGCGGTACGGGGCGTCCGTCGGTGAAGGCGTCGAGGACCGCGTCCCCGAGGCCGCCCTCGGGGTGGTGGTCCTCCACGCTCACCAGGCAGCCGGTCTCCTCGGCAGCACGGCGCAGGGTGGCCCGGTCGACGGGCTTCACTGAGTACAGGTCGATCACCCGCACCGCGATGCCCTCCTGCTCCAGGGCCTCGGCGGCGGCCAGCGCCTCGTGCACGGTGACACCCGCCGCGACGAGGGTCAGCCGGTCCCGGCCGGAGGAGCGCAGCACCTTGCTGCCGCCGACCGGGAACTCCTCGCCGGGGGCGTAGATCACCGGGCTCTCGCCGCGCGAGGTGCGCAGGTAGCGGACGCCCTCCAGGCCGGCCATCGCGCCGACGAGCCGTGCGGTCTGGTTGGCGTCGCACGGGTACAGCACGGTCGAGCCGTGCACCGCCCGCATCATCGCCAGGTCCTCCAGGCCCATCTGGCTGGGCCCGTCCTGGCCGATGGCGACGCCCGCGTGCGAGCCGACGAGGTTGATGCCGGAGCCGCTGACGGACGCCATCCTGATGAAGTCGTACGCGCGGGTGAGGAAGGCCGCGAAGGTGGTCGCGTACGGCACCCAGCCGCGGGACGCGAGCCCGACCGCCGAGGCCACGAGCTGCTGCTCGGCGATGTAGCACTCGAAGTAGCGGTCGGGGTGCTCCTTGGCGAAGAACTCGGCGCGGGTGGAGTCGCCGACCTCGCCGTCCAGGGCGACGATGTCGCCGCGGCCGGTGCCGAGGGCGGCGAGCGCCTCGCCGAAGGCGTTGCGGGTGGCGATCTCCTCGCCCTTGTCCCACTTGGGGAGTTCGAAGTTCCCGGTGTGGACGGAGTGCAGCATGCGGGCGGTGGCCGGCTCCTGCACCCGGACACGGATGTCGCGCGGGCCGCCGAGTTCGGTGATCGCCTCCTCGGCCTCCGGGAGCGGCTTGCCGTGCAGGCCCTCGCGGTCCTGGACGCCCTCGACGCCCTTGCCCTTGAGGGTGCGGGCGAGGATCGCGGTGGGCTGGCCCTTGGTGGAGACGGCCTCGCCGTAGGCGCGGTCGACGGCGTCCACGTCGTGGCCGTCGATCTCGATGGTGTGCCAGTCGAAGGCCTGGAAGCGGCGGGCGTAGGCGTCCAGGTCGTGGCCGTGCCGGGTGGGGCCGCGCTGGCCGAGGCGGTTGACGTCGACGATCACGGTGAGGTTGTCCAGGTGCTCGTACCCGGCGTGCTCGGCGGCTTCCCACACGGACCCCTCGGCCAGTTCGCTGTCGCCGCACAGCACCCAGGTGCGGTAGTCGGTGCGGTCGAGCCGCTTGCCGGCCAGCGCGATGCCGACCCCGACGGGCAGTCCCTGCCCGAGCGAGCCGGTGGCCGTCTCGACCCACGGCAGGCGCTGCGGGGTGGGGTGCCCCTCGAGGCGGCTGCCCAGCTTGCGGAAGGTGAGCAGTTCCTCGTCGTCGATGGCGCCGGCCGCCTTGTAGGCGGAGTAGAGCAGCGGGGAGGCGTGGCCCTTGGACAGGACGAAGCGGTCGTTGCCCGGGTGGGCGGGGCGGTCGAAGTCGTAGCGGAGGTGGTGTGCGAACAGGACGGCCATCAGATCGGCGGCGGACATCGAGGATGTCGGGTGCCCGGATCCCGCCGCGGCGGCGGCGCGGACGCTGTCCACCCGCAGCTGCTGTCCGAGGTCGGTGAGTTCACCGGTGTTCATGAGTCTCCTTTCGTGGAGTCGTCCGGGTCGTCCGGGACGTCGGTTCGCTTGACGGGGCCGGGGGCGGGATGGGGGGCCAGGGGCGGCTGACCGGGGTCGGGCGGATGCGCGGGACCCGGCTGGTTCCTGGCCGGCTCGCCACCCGGCTGGTTCCTCGCAGGCTCACCACCCGGCTGGTTCCTCGCAGGCTCACCACCCGGCTGGTTCCTCGCAGGCTCGTCGGCAGCCCTCGCGGCCGCCGCACTCCCCGTAGCCCCCGCAGCCGGGCGGCCCTTCGCCGTCTCCGACTCGGACCGCAGCTGCCCGTGTCCCGAGCCGGCGCGGCCCGCGGCCGGGCGGCCCTTCGCCGTCTCCGACTCGGACCGCGGCTCCGCGGCCCCGGATCCGGGCCGTACCTGCGTCGCCCCGGATCCGGGCTGCCCCTTCGCGGGCTCACCGGGGGCCCGGTACCGGCCCGGACCGGCGCCGGTGCCCCCGTCGTCCGTGTCGGCCGCGAGCGCCGCCCCCGGCCCGGACCGGGCGCTCGCCTCGTGCCGCTGCCCGGGCCCGCCCGGCGCCCGGGCCACCTCGGGCGACGAGGTGTCCAGCGGCACCGACCAGGACCGTACGAGCCCCAACTGCACGGCCTGGCGCGGCAGTACGGCGTCCAGCAGCCAGTCGGCCGCGACCCGGACGCGGTTTCCGGGCATCGCGGCGAGATGGTAGCCCCGCGTCACCGCGCCCGCCGGTACGCCGGACAGGGGCACGCCGAGCGGATTGGCGGCGGCTTTCGCCCCGCCCAGATCGACGACGAAGCCCAGGTCACGATGGCGGTAGGGCTTGCGCGCACCGCCGAGACCGAGCGATGCGGCGACGTTCTCCGCAGCGATCTTGCCGTGCCGCCAGGCATGCTGCGCGGTCATCGGCGTGAAGCTCCCCGGGTTCTCCAGATCGGGTACCGCGGCCACGTCACCGCACGCGAACAACTCCGGCCGCCCGGGCACCTGCAGGTGCGGGTCGACGAGCAGCCGCCCCTTCTCCATGGGCAGCCCGAGGGACTCGACCAGCGGGTCGGGACGTACGCCCACGCACCACACCAGCGTCCGGGTCGCCACGGACTCGCCGTCGGTCAGCACGACCCCGTCGTGCGTGGCCTCCTGTACGGAGGTCCCCATCCGCACGTCGACGCCCCGCTGCCGCAGCACCCGGTCGGCGGTGGCGGAGAGCCTCTCGTCCATCTCGGGCAGCACCCGCGGCGCCACGTCCAGCAGCATCCAGCGCGGCCGCATGCCCTGCCGCAGCGGATGCCTGCGCACCTGCGCGTCGGTGAACATCTGCCCGTGCGCGGCGACCTCGGTGCCCGTGTACCCGGCGCCGACCACCACGAAGGTGCACCGCGCGGCGCGCGTCTCGGGGTCGTCGGAGGAGGCCGCGAGCTCCACCTGCCGGGTCACGTGGTCGCGCAGGTACAGCGCCTCGGGCAGCCCTCGGAAGCCGTGCGCGTGCTCGGCGACACCGGGAATGGGCAGCAGCTTGTTGACACTGCCCGCGGCGAGCACCAGCCGGTCGTAGGCGAGGGTGCCGTCCTCCCCCTCGGGTCCGGTGAAGTGCAGCGTGCGCTCGTCGAGGTCGATGCGGTCGGCCTCGCCCAGCACCAGCCGCACGTCCGGCAGCGAGTCCGAGAGGGAGACCGTGACCCGGCGCGGCTCCAGGACACCGGCGGCGACCTGGGGCAGCAGGGGCAGGTACAGGAAGTAGTCGGTCGGGTTGAGCAGGGTGATGTGGGCCCGGCCCCGGGTGAGCCGGGACAGGGTGCGGGCCGTGCGGTACCCGGCGAAGCCGGCACCGACGATCAGGATGCGGGGTCGACTCACGGTCGCTCGCCTCCGGCGCTGTCGCGTGGCTCGGGAGCCTTCCGCGTCCCCCTGGCCAGGGCACCCAAACGTCGGCAAGGAGCCTGCTCACCCGCACGCCGCCGGTTTCCGGCCCCTTGCTCGGGTACCCGGTGCGGGATACGGACCGCCGACGTCGCGGAGGCACTTTCCCATGCCCGAGTACGGCTACTTCCTCTCGTGCGAGCAGTACGGGCCCGCCGAGCTGATCGAGCAGGCGCGGATGGCCGAGCAGGCCGGGTTCCAGGCGCTGTGGATCTCCGACCACTACCACCCCTGGAACGACGAGCAGGGCCAGAGCCCGTTCGTGTGGTCGGTGATCGGCGCGCTGTCCGAGGCGGTGTCCCTGCCGATCGAGACGGCGGTGACCTGCCCGACCGTACGTATGCACCCGGCGGTGGTGGCGCATGCCGCGGCGACCAGTGCGGTGATGACGAACAACCGCTTCCGGCTCGGCGTCGGCTCCGGTGAGGCGCTCAACGAGCACATCCTGGGCGACCACTGGCCCCCGGCGCACGTCCGGCTGGACATGCTGGAGGAGGCCATCCAGGTGATGCGCCGGCTGTTCAGCGGCGAGGAGGTCAACCACCACGGGCCGCACTACACGGTCGAGAACGCCCGCCTGTACACCGTCCCGGACGAGCCGATCCCGATCGACATCTCCGGGTTCGGCCCCGCCGCGACCCAGCTCGCCTCCCGCGTCGGCGACGGCTACATCTCGGTCATGCCGGACGAGGCGATGGTGGAGCAGTACCGCAAGGGCGGAGGCGGCGGAAAGCTGGTCAGCGGCGGCACCAAGGTCTGCTACGACACGGACAAGGACGAGGCCGTCCGAACCGTCCACCGGCTCTGGGCGAACGAGCAGCTGCCGGGCGAGCTGGGCCAGGTGCTGCCCTCCCCCAAGCACTTCGAGCAGGCGCAGCAGCTCGTCACCGAGGACATGGTGCGGGAGAACCGGGTGTGCGGTGACGACGTGGACGAACACGTGGCGGAGCTGAAGCAGTTCGCCGACGCGGGCTTCGACCGGGTCTACGTCAACCAGATCGGCCCGGACCTGCGCGGCTTCTTCGACTTCTACCGCACGAAGGTGCTGCCGCAGCTCCAGCAGGCCCTCTGACTCTCTCGGCAGCGACGTGCGCCCATGTCGGTTCAGGGGGTGAAGACCTGCTCGAGACGGTCGATGGCTCCGTCCGCGCCCAGGTGGTAGCGGAAGACCAGGCCGCTGTCGGGGTGCGCTTCCAGCCAGTTGAGAAACTCCTGCACGCCGATGGGCTGATTCTCGGTGCTTGCCACGATGGGATCGGTGACAGTGACGTACGCGGCCTGGTCCATGGGCAGGTAGGTCTCCTTGCCGACCGTCTCGAACGGTGCGCCGTCGGAATCCGGGGTGCCGCAACCCCAGTTGCCGTGCCGGATGATCAGACTGAGGGACCCGCCTTCGGGTGTGTAGCGGTACACGGCGATTTCATCCGGCGAGATCGGCATCTTGTGATCGCAGCCGTCGTCCCCACCACCGGCGCCCGCGGATGCCGTCGAGCCGGGGGCCGACGCAGCGGGTGTCCCCGCTGGTACCGGGGGTGGGGACACCTTGCCGCCTGCCGGAGGGGAGACCTTGTTGGCGGGCAGCGCCTGGGGGGACGCGGTCCCGTCGGTACCCTGCTCTCCCTTGGTCGGCGAGGAAGTGACGGCCGGCGTTGCCGTGCCGCCCGGGCTCGGGGAGTCCGGGGAGCAGCCGGTGAGCGCCATGAGCCCAGCCACGCAGGCGCCCAGGGTGAGCGTCCGGAACGCGATCGGTCTGTAGCAACGTGTGATCATCACGATGTGTCCCCCGTTGTGGCGGCAGCGATTACTACGTAGCCGCGTCAGCTTGAGAGACCATATTCAGCCACGGTTGCCTGATCGCATTGTGCTCTGCGCCGTCTGTTGCGAATCGGTGACCGTACGCAGCTCCCGTGGATACCCACCGGTCGCCGGGAGTCGCCGACCGGATCGACGGCATGATCGTCTTCCACGCCCTCCCCCGCCGATGCCCTGGGCTCGATGGCCGAGCACCTGCTGGATCACGGTGAGTGGCGGGTGGACGCGCAGGGGGTGAAGCTGGGAGGGGACCGAGCGGTTCGGCGCCCTGCCGGCTGCCGCACCGCACCGTCCGGAACCAGCTCGACAACCACATCGCCGGCCTCTCGCCGGACGGCGAGGCCGGCCCCGGCGACACGATCGCCGCCGGCATGGGGGCGACGACTCCCCACACCGTCCGCACGGCCGGCGCTGACCGGCAGGCTCAGCCGCGGCAGGGAAGCGCCTGTGCCAGACCCGCCCCTCTCGTGGCCGGGATGGCACGGGACACCGACGCACCGGGGCGACTCGACATACACGACGGGGGAACCGGAAGAGAGGCCCTGACGCACGAGGGGAGGCGGGTTGCCGGACACCCGGCTCCGTCACCGGAAGAGAGACGACGATGGCGTACGAAGACGACGCCCAGCAGGCCGTACCGGACACCCCGGGGATGCGCCCGGACGGCGACGGCGTCACGCGCCGCCGTCCACTGCGGGAGCGGCACGTCCAGGAGACGGTCGAGATCGCGGTGCCGGTGCGGACGGCGTACAACCAGTGGACGCAGTTCAAGACCTTTCCGCGCTTCTCGCGCCTGGTGTACGGCGTCGAGCAGATCAGGCCGACCGTGACCGCCTGGACCATCGGCTACGGCCCCCTGCGCCGCCGCTTCACGGTCGAGATCGTGGAGCAGGACCCCGACGCCTACCTGGCCTGGCGCGCTCTGGAGCAGAGCCCCTCCCACCAGGGCGAGATCGAGTTCGCGGCGACGGAGTCCGGCGGCACCGCGATCACCGTCCGGATGCTCCTGGAACCGCAGGGAGCCGCGAGGATCCTCACCGGCTCGTCCCGGGCCGTCCGGCTCACCGCGCGGCTGGTGCACGGGGAACTCATGAACTTCAAGGGGTTCATCGAGGGACTGGGGCAGGAGTGCGGGGCCTGGCGCGGCACCATCCGCAACGGCCGTGTACAGCACGATCACCCGGAACCGCCCAGGAGCCGCGTGGCCCAGTGGCCCGTCGGCTGACCGGCGAGACGGACACGGCAAGAGAAAGGCGAACCGATGCAGAACCCGCCCGGCGAGGAGCCGGAGACCTCCCTCTCCGTGACACCGCCGAAGAAGTGGGCGGCCGGAGTCCCCGCGGTCGCGCACGCTCTGGGGTACTCCCTGGAGCAGACCTCCCCGCGCAAGACCGGGGTGGACCTGCTGACCATGAACCAGGTGGGCGGGATCGACTGCCCCGGCTGCGCGTGGGCGGATCCGGCCCCGGGCCGACGTCATCGCAACGAGTACTGCGAGAACGGCGCCAAGCACATCAATGACGAGGCCACCACGCGCCGGATCACCGCCGACTTCTTCCGTGAGCACAGCGTCCTGGACCTGGCCGCCCGCTCCGACATGTGGCTCAACCAGCAGGGCCGGCTCACCGAGCCGATGATCAAGCGGCCCGGCTCCGGGCACTACGAGCCCATCGGCTGGAACGAGGCTCTGGGCGTCCTCGCGCAGGAACTCAAGGCACTGGCCTCCCCCGATGAGGCCGTCTTCTACACCTCGGGCCGCGCCAGCAATGAGGCCGCCTTCGTCCTGCAGCTCTTCGCCCGCGCCTTCGGCACCAACAATCTGCCCGACTGCAGCAACATGTGCCACGAGTCCAGCGGCTTCGCCCTGAGCGAGACCCTGGGCAGCGGCAAGGGCACCGTCAGCCTCGACGACCTCCACCACGCCGACCTGATCTTCCTGGTCGGGCAGAACCCGGGCAGCAACCACCCGCGCCAGCTCTCCGCCCTGGAGGAGGCCAAGCGGGGCGGCGGCCGCATCGTGGCGGTCAACCCGCTGCCGGAGGCCGGGCTGCGGCGCTTCAAGAACCCGCAGAAACCGCGCGGCGTCGTCGGTCGCGGCACCCAGATCGCCGACCGCTTCCTGCACATCAAGCCCGGCGGCGACCTCGCCCTGTTCCAGGCCCTCAACCGCCTGCTGCTGGAGGCCGAGGACGCGCGGCCCGGCAGCGTCCTGGACCACGACTTCATCGACGCCCACACCACCGGCTTCGAGGAGTTCGCCCAGCACGCACGCACCGTCGACTGGGACGACGTGCACACGGCGACCGGACTGACCCGCCAGAAGATCGAGAAGGTCCGCGACGAGGTTCTGAACAGCGAACGCGTCATCGTCTGCTGGGCGATGGGCATCACCCAGCACAAACACGGTGTGCCCACCGTCCGGGAGATCGTCAACTTCCTGATGCTGCGCGGCAACCTGGGGCGCGCCGGTACCGGCGCCTGCCCGGTGCGCGGCCACAGCAACGTCCAGGGCGACCGCACGATGGGCATCTGGGAGCGGATGCCGGACACCTTCCTCGACGCCCTGCGGGAGGAGTTCGGCTTCGACCCGCCGCGCCCGCACGGCCTGAACTCGGTGAACTCGATCAGGGCGATGCGCGAGGGGCGCGTCAAGGTCTTCCTCGCCCTGGCCGGCAACTTCGTCCGCGCCGCTCCCGACAGCGCGGTCACCGAGGAGGCGATGCGCTCGTGCCGGCTGACCGCCCATATCTCCACCAAACTCAACCGCTCGCACACGGTCTGCGGTGACACCGCGCTGATCCTGCCGACCTTGGGGCGCACCGAGCGTGACGTCCAGGCCGACGGCGAGCAGTTCGTCACCGTCGAGGACTCCATGAGCGAGGTGCACACCTCCCAGGGGCGCCTCGAACCGGCCTCCCGGCAGCTGCTCAGCGAAGTCGCCATCCTGTGCCGGCTCGCCCGCCGCACCCTGGACGGCAAGGCGGAGATCCCCTGGGAAGAGTTCGAGGGCGACTACGGCACCATCCGCGACCGCATCTCCCGCGTCGTGCCGGGCTTCCACGACTTCAACGCACGGGTGACCCGCCCCGGAGGTTTCCAACTGCCCAACCCGGTCAACGAGGGTGTCTTCAACAACAAGGTCGGCAAGGCCCTGTTCACCTGCAACGAGCGCGTGGTGCCCCGGGCGCCCGAGGGACACCTGCTGCTGCAGACGCTGCGCTCGCACGACCAGTGGAACACCGTCCCCTACACCAACGACGACCGCTACCGCGGGATCCACGGCAGCCGTCACGTCGTGCTCGTCAACCCGGCCGACCTGACAGAACTCGGACTCGCCCCGGGCGATCACGTCGACCTGGTGAGTGTCTGGGCGGACGGCGCGGAGCGCCGGGCCGAGAACTTCGAGGTCGTGCCCTACCCGGCCGCCAAGGGCTCGGCCGCCGCCTACTACCCGGAGACGAACGTCCTGGTGCCGCTGGACAGTGTCGCCGACATCAGCAATCAGCCCACGTCGAAGGGCATCGTCGTCCGTCTCGAGCCCACGCCCGCCCGGACGCGGACACAGCCCTCACCCGCTTGACGGCGGCACGACCGCGGCGGGGCCCGCGATGAAGCGGGCCCCGTCGGCCGTTGAGGGGACACGCGCCGCCGCGCGTCGCGCGAGAAGGCCCGCGAGAGGTTCAGAGGGCCCGCAGTCGGCTCTACGACGAAGCCCCCGTCCTCGGGCCGAACGACGCGCGCCCACCACCGACGCGAAGGGTGCGCGCCGCCCCCGCCGCTCAGGGTTGTCGGCGGGCCTGTTCGGCCGCCTGGTCGGCTGCCGCGTGCTCCGTCCTGGCGTCGGCGGTGCTCAGGCGCCCGCCGCTGCTTTCCAGGTGGGCGCGGACGAACCACTGGAACAGCTCCAGCCCGCGCAACTGCTCGATGAGGATGTCCTGCGTGACCGGGTCGGAGGTCTCCGTCGCTTCCATCGCCTCACGATGGTCCTCGATGAGCCGGGTGTAGACCACGTCGAGAGCGCCCAGGTGCTCGATGGCCTCCGCCCTTCCGATGGAGTAGTCGTCCCAGGTACGGTCGGCGACCAGCGCCCCCGGCGTGCCCTGGGGCACACCGCCGAGCGTGGAGATGCGCTCGGCGAGATCGTCGGTCATGGACCTCACCTGTTCGACCTGCGGGTCGAGCATCTCGTGCACCGCGATGAAGTGCGGACCGACGACGTTCCAGTGGATGTGCTTCAAAGTCAGGTGCAGATCGTTCAGCGAGTGCAGCCGCCGCTGGAGCAGCTCGATGATGGCGGAACTGTCCTCGGCGGACATGCCTGGGACGGTGTACTGGAGGGAGGGCTCAGAAGCCACGGCCGTACCTTTCTCCTGCAGGCGGGAAGAACGTCCTCCGGGCCAGACAACCACCGCGCCCGCGCGGCTGCCCGTCCGAAACGGCCGTACGGATGCCGCCGTGCCGCGACAGGCCGCCCGCCGTGGCCGCCGCGCCGCTTGCCACGTTCGGCGACCGACCCGTCGCCTTGCGTCACGCCAGGAATCGTCCTACGACGCCGGTCGTCTGCCGATGCCGCCGCGCTTCTCGCGACTGATGGCGCGACGCTGCCGTGCTGTGGTCGCGCCCCAGATACCGGCGTCCTCGCCCTGCTCGATGGCCCAGGAACGGCAGGCGAGCAGGACGCGGCACCGACGGCACACCGCGCGGGCCCGGGCGACCTGGGCATCGGTCTCCCGCTCCACCAGCGGGAAGAAGAGCTCCGGATCCTCGCCCAGGCAGGCGGCGTCCCGTAGCCATCCGCGAGCGGTGCCCAGGGTCTCGGCGATCTCGGCGCCGACGGCGCGGTGACGGATTTCGCGGTCATCGGGCATGGCGCACCTCCGCATGTGCCGGCTGGGCCGACGGGTGGCTACGGCATGACGCTGCCGCAGGCCCGGCAGAGGTCGCGGCATCCATGCTAAAGGGACGGTGTCCGTCTCCGGAACGCCGCGGTTCCCGGTCTTTCACGGAGGCGTTCCTCAGGCCTCCCCACCGATTGGCCGCTGGATGGTGAACAAGCCGAACCGCCCGGCCGACTGCCGGTGCCGTGCGGGCAGGGGTGCTCCCGGCGCCCAAGGTTTCGGCCCACCCGGGCCGCCGCCTCCGAACCGGCAGACGGGGCGTGCCGCGACAACCGCCCCTCGTGCCGTCCCCCGTCCGAACGACAGACCCTAGCGCCGCGCCCGGCCGGCCAGCTTGCGTACGGTCAGGGCGGCGGCTGCCGTGGTGAGGGCCGCGCCCATCCACCCCCGGTTCCGGGACAGCCACTGCTGCGGGCTGTCGTCCGTGGACTCGTCGTCGAAGCGCCCGTGGGCGCCGAAGTCCCGGCCGTGCGGCCCGTCCGCCGGGGACCACAGGTTGGCGGGCCCCTCGGGCGGGCCGTCCTCCTGCTGGGCGTCGACGTTGGTGCGGGCCAGGTAGCGGTCGAGCAGGCCGGGGGCCACCGCGTTGGCGAGGAGCGTGGCGGCGGTGGAGCCGCCCACCCAGTACTCCCGGCGCCGTGCGTGCGACGACGCGTGCACGATGGCCCGGGCGGCGACCTCCGGCTGGTACACGGGCGCGACCGGACGGGCCCGCCCCGGCATCCGGTTCAGCACCCAGTCGAACTGCGGGGTGTTGAGACCCGGCAGCTGCACCATCGTGGTCCGCACCCCGCTGCGTGCGTGCAGCAGCTCGCAGCGCAGCGACTCGTTGAAGCCCTGGATCGCGTGCTTGGCCCCGCAGTACGCCGACTGCAGCGGAATGCCCCGGTAGGCGAGTGCGGAGCCGACCTGCACGATGGTGCCGCGGTCGCGCGGCAGCATGTGGCGCAGGGCCGCCCGGGTGCCGAACACGTAGCCCAGGTACGTCACTTCGGTCACGCGTCGGAACTCGTCCGGGGCGACCTCGGTGAACGGCGCGAACACCCCGGTGAAGGCGTTGTTGACCCAGACGTCGATGTGGCCGTAGGCATCGACGACCTGCTGGGCGGCGTCGTCGACGGCCTTGGCGTCGGAGACGTCCACGGGGACGACGAGCGCCTCGCCTCCGGCGCGTTCCACCTCGTCCGCCGCGGCGGCGAGTCCCTCACGGCCGCGGGCGAGCAGGGCGATCCTGTCGCCGCGGGCGGCGAAGGCCCGGACCGTGGCCCGGCCGACACCGCCGCTGGCTCCGGTCACCACCACCACACGTCCGCGCCGGTGCGATGTCCCTGGTGTGCGCATCCGGCATCACACCCCGCGGCGGGGTACGTCCGGGTCGCCCGTCGGCCGCGGGGGCACGGGGCGCTGCTTGCGGGTCTGCTCGCGCGGCTGTTCTCGTACCGTCTCGCGCGCCACCTGTGCCGGCTCGTCGACGAGGTGCTTGTCCAGAGGCTCCAGGTGATCCAGCGGCTTCATGCCCGGCCGGGTACCCTCGGCCCCCTGCGCGTAACTAGGCTCAGCCGTATGGAGATTCTGGGTGCCACACTGCGCGTCTGCGTCGACGACCTCGAGACCGCGATCCCCTTCTACGAGCGACTGGCGGGCGGCAGAGCCCAGCGCTTCGAGCGGGGAGGTGTCCAGGTGGCGGCGATCGGCTGCTTCCTGCTGATGAGCGGCCCCCCGGCCGAACTGGAGGTGCTGCGCAAGGTCGCCGCGACGATCGCCGTGACGGACGTGGACGAGACCCACAAGGTGCTGACCGAGCTGGGTGCTCACATCGTCGCGGGTCCGATCGCCTCACCGGCGGGCCGTAACCTGATCGCCCTGCATCCGGACGGGTCGATCTACGAGTACGTGGACCGTCACGCGTAGGTGCCGCCGGGGCCTCGGCGCCGTCCCGGCCCTGTGATCATCTCGGTGGTGATCGCCCAGCGTTCGTGGTCGCGCCAGGCCCCGTCGACGAAGAGCATCTTCGGCGAGAAGCCCTCCAGACGGAACCCGCAGCCACGGGCCAGGGCGATCGACGCGGCGTTCCCCGGCTGGACGTTGATCTCCAGTCGGTGCAGCCGCATCGGACCGAACGCGTACCCCACGACGAGGTCCAGCCCTTCGCGCATCAGCCCCCGCCCGGCGGCGTGCGCGAAGGCGCCGTAGCCCAGCGCCCCGGACTGGAAGCCGCCCTCGACGATGTTGTTGATGTTGATGAAGCCGCCGATGGCCCCGTCGTTCTTCTCGCAGACGAGGAAGCCGGCCTTGGACGGGTCCTCGATGAGCCGGCCCGCGTAGGCGGTGTACGCCTGTGCCGTGGTGGGCGGGAAGAGCCACGGGTGGTGCAGGTCCTTGCTCTCCCGGGCGCGGGCGGTGAACTCGGCACCGTCCCCGTAGGTGAAGTGGCGTATGCCCACCCGGGGGCCTTCGGCGAGGTGGCGGGATGCGTGGTGCGGCACCCCGCCACAGTAACCGCGCTGCCCGTGCGTCCCCAGTCGGGGCGTCAGGAGCCGGCGACCGGCAGCCGCAGCACCCCGGTGTCGCGCGGCGCGCTGACCACGGTCACCGGTTTGATGCCCCGGTTGCCGAAGTACGCGTCGTCGCTCGCGGCGATCACGAACCGCAGCCGGTGCCCTCTGTCATACCGGTGCACGATGCCGGGCAGGGTGACGGTGAAGCTCTGGGTGACGTCCGGGACGCGCACCGGTGCGACCAGGCGGCGCACCAGGGTGCGGGTGCCGTCGGGGGCGACGTCGTAGAGCTTGGCGAACAGCACGAGCTTGTCAGCCGCGTCGGAGCTGTTCTGGGTGCGCTCGGCCTTCGGGGAGACGACCTTGAGCGTGGCCCGGGGGGCGCCGACGACGTCGAGGGGGCGTTCCAGCGGCGGGGTCGTCCAATCGAGGTAGGTGCCTTCGGTGTCGCTCGGCGGTGAGTCCGGCAGCCCGATCAGCCCGGCGAGCGAGCTGTCCGAGTGGCTCGTGGGGATCAGCCGGTTGGTGTAGCCGCGGCTGCCGCGGGCCACCTTACGGCGGTCGTCGACGAGCTTGCCGTCACCGGAGAGGTACAGCGTGCGGCTGAGGGCGGGAAGGTGTTCGGCGGTGGCGTAGGTGCGGTCCGGGTCGGTGATCCAGTCGCGGTGGTAGGCGAACGCCGGTCCCGTGTCGACGTGGGATCGTTTGCGCAGGTGCCGGTCGAACCAGGTGAGGACGCGCCGGCCGACGTAGCTGGTCTCCAGGTTGCCCTTGGAGAGGTCGAGTTCCCCGGCGGCGGCCGGGCCGGTGAGCCCGCCGCTGTGACCCCAGGACTGCCAGATCATCTTGACGGGTGTGCCCCGTGCCTTCAGCGTCCGGTACGTCGCCGTCGCCTCGTTGAGGTTGAACAGGGTGTCGGCCTGCCCCTGGACCAGCAGGGTGGGTGTGTCGACGCGGTCGAGGTAGGACACCGGGGAGACGCGGCGCGCGTAGGCGAGCAGCCGGGCGGTCCGGTCGGCCGGGTAGCTCCCGGCGTTGAGGGTGTGGACGGTCCGGCAGGCCTCGGTGACGAAGTGCAGGCAGGCCAGGGAGTTGATGCGGGAGGGGTCGAGAGCGGGCTGGAGCAGCGGCTGGCCCTCGCCGATGAGGTAGAAGCCGTTCGTCCACTGCCACTTGAAGGCCCCGGGGACGTCCTCGCTGCCGACGGCGTTGTTGGGATCGAGCGCGTACGCCAGGTCGTTCCAGGTGATCATGGGGACGAGTGCGTCGAGGCGGTGGTCGACGGCGGCCGTCGCGAGTTGGACGGCGCCGCCGTAGGAGCCGCCGATCATGCCGACGCGTGGGTCGCCGGGTGCGTCTTGGGTGACGAAGTCGGCGGTGGTGCCGTCGTCGGCGGCGCGGGTGCCGCCGAGGAAATCGACCAGCCGTGAGGCGGCGGCGCCGTCGATGTGCGGGTCGTCGAGGGAGATGAGACACCCGCTGCGGCCGAATCCGAGCCCGGAGTAGACGAGCGAGACGTAGCCGCGCTGGGCGAAGGCCTTGCCGACGGCGTCCGTCGAGCCGTCCGTTTTGCTGCCGCCGAAGCCGTTCGTGCCGAGCACGGCGGGTGCCGGGTGCTCGCGGTCCACGCCCGCGGGACGGTACAGGTCGGCGTCGACCGTGCAGGCGCGTCCGCCGGCCCGCACGGTGAACTTCAGCGGCGTGACGGTGTAGGCGTCGGCCGCGGTCGCCGGCGGGGTGAGGGTGAGGGGCACGGCCAGGGCGGCGCCCAGCGCGAGAGCGAGGACTGCGCGGGTTCTGGGCACGCGTCGGGACACTCGGACCTCCACGGTGAGGGCAACCCGGATACCGACCAGTAGGTACTGGCCGAATGTCATGGTGTGACACGTGTCAGGAGCCGTCAATCACCGAAACGAGGGTTCTCGACGGTATTTCAGAAGCGGATGTCGTCAGCTGAGGGCCGGTTCCTCCAGCGTCAACGTGCCCGACCCGGCGTCGAGTTCGGCCCTCACCCCGAGGGGCATGGTCAGCGCGCCCACGCCGTGCCCGAACCCGAACTCCTCCACAACCGGGACACCCAGACCGCCGAGCCGGTCGGCGAGGACCGCGCGCAGCTCCCCGTACGGTCCGCACCCTGCCCAGGAACCGAGGACGATGCCGGCGACCCCGTCGAGCCAGCCGGTGCGCAGGAGTTGGGTCAGGCAGCGGTCCAGGCGGTACGGGCTCTCGCCGACGTCCTCCATCAGCAGCAGCCCGTCCCGCGCCCCGGGGTGGGCGTGCGGGGTGCCGAGGTCGCTCGCGAGCAGACTGAGACAGCCGCCGAGCGTGACGCCCCTGGCTCGGCCCGGTATCAGTGCGGTGCCGCCCGGGGGAACGGCCGTGACGGTCCGTACGGACTCCGGCTCGAAGAGGGTGGCCCGCAGATGGTCCTGGGCTCGGGCGCTCTTGAGGAAGTCGAGGCCGGCGGCCGCGGGCCCGTACAGGGTGACCAGGCCCAGACGGGTGGCGAACGCCTGGTGCAGGACGGTGATGTCACTGAAACCGGCGAACACCTTCGGGCCCGCCGCCCGCATCGCCTCCCAGTCGAGCAGGTCGACCATGCGCTGCGCCCCGTATCCGCCGCGGGCGCACAGCACGGCCGCCACGGACGGATCGCACCATGCACCCTGGAGGTCGGCGGCACGCTGCTCGTCCGTGCCGGCCAGGTAGCCCAACTCGCCGTGCCGGGCAAGCACATGGGGTGCCACCACGGGGTCGAGGTCCCAGCCGCGCAGGATGTCGAGCCCGGCCTGGAGCCGCTCCTCGGGTACCGGCCCGCTCGGCGCGACGACGGCGACGCGGGCGCCGGGCGCGAGCCGGGGCGGTCGTACCAACGGGTTCACTCGGCAAGCTCCAGGGTCGGGACACCGGGCGGATCCAGGCGGAACACCTGGGCGTAGAGGGAGAGTTCGGCCTCCAGGGCGCGCACCATGGTCTCCGCCCTGCGGAACCCGTGCCCCTCCCCCGCGAAGGCGAGATAGGCGTGCGGCACCCGCCGGCCCTCCAGCCGGGCCAGGAACCGCTCGCACTGGACGGGCGGACAGATCACGTCGTCCAGGCCCTGCAGCAGCAGGAACGGCACGGTGAGGCGGTCGGCGTGGGCGGCGGGCGAGCGCTCCGCGTACCGGGCGGGCACCTCGGCGAGCGGCCCGATGAGGCCCTCCAGGTACCGCGACTCGAAGTCGTGGGTCTCGCCCGTGCCCCAGCCGGCCAGGTCCAGGATGGGGTACTTGATGGTGCCGCAGGCGTAGACGTCGGTGGTGGTGAGCGAGGCCGCCGCGGTCCAGCCGCCCGCGCTGCCGCCCCGGACGGCGAGCCGGCCGCGGTCGGCGGTGCCCTCGTCGGCGAGGGCCAGGGCGACCGCCGCGCAGTCCTCGACGTCCACCACGCCCCACTGCTCGCGCAGCCGCTCCCGGTAGGTGCGGCCGTACCCGGTGGAGCCGCCGTAGTTCACTTCGGCGACGCCGATACCGCGCGAGGTGAAGTAGGCGATCTCCAGATCGAGCACGAGCGGCGCGCGGTCGGTGGGCCCGCCGTGCGCCCAGACGACGTAGGGCGGCAGTTCGTCGCCGGGCGCGACGCAGCCGGGGTGGTGCGGCGGGTAGATGTGGGCGTGGATGTCGCGGCCGTCCGGGCCGGTGAAGGTGCGGATCTGCGGTTCGGGGTAGTACGCGGGATCGACGGCGTCGTCGTGTTCGGCGCCGACGACCCGGGCCCGGCCGGTGCGGGAGTCCAGCTCGACGACCTCGTAGGCGCTGCGCGGGCTGGCTCCGACGGCGACGACCCGTTCGCCGTGGGCGGCGAGGGTGGGGGCGAACTCGGTCCAGGGCCCGGCGGCGTCGACGACCTCGCCGGTCTCCGGGTCCAGTACGCCGAGGGCGGTGGCGCCCCGGCCGTGCACGACGGCGATCAGACCGCTGTCGAGCGGGGTGAACCATCTCGACCCCAGTTTCCACAGCGCACCGCCGAACTCCTCCTCGCGCGGGCACAGCGGCTGCCCGTCGAGGTAGAGGTTCCACCAGCCGGTGCGGTCGCTCGCGTGCAGCAGACGGCCGTCATGGGTCCAGTCGGCCTGGGCGATCGACTCGCCGGGGCCGCCGGCCACGGTCCGGGCGTCGCGCAGGGTGCCGTCGGGGGCGACGTCGGCGAGGAGCAGTTCGGTGCCGTCCCAGGGCATGCGGGGATGGTCCCAGGCGAGCCAGGCGGCCCGGCGCCCGTCGGGCGAGAGCTTGGGCCCGGTCACGAACCGGTGCCGGCCGTCGGTGAGTTCGCGTACGGCGCCCCGGTCCTCGGCGGCGGATCCGTCCAGGGGAACGGCGGCCAGGACGCGGCGCACGTCGGTGGGCCCGTCGCCGGTGAACTCCTCCAGCACGCACCACACCTCACCCCGTTCGGGCAGCGGCAGCGGCTCGGCCCAGCGCAGTCCCCCACCCACGGGGGACACAGGGGTGAGCGGGCGGGGTTCACCGCCCGGCTCGCAGCGGTACAGCCGCTGGTCGGCGAAGTTCACGAACACCACCAGCGGTCCTGTGTCACGGTCGAGCGCGGCCCACGGGTGCCCGCCGTATTCGATGACCCGGCTGCGCACGTTCCACGGCGCGGGCAGCAGCGACTCCTCCCGGCCGTCGGTGTGCCGCCGCACCAGGGTGCGCCGGCCGCCCTCGGCGGGGCGCGGCTCGGTCCACCACACCTCGTCGCCGACGAAGCCCACGTACTCCGGGTGCCCGTCGTGCGCGGCGGTCAGGGCCGCGTCGATGGGCGAGGGCCACGCCCCGTAGGCCAGCGTCCGCACCGTCTCCCCCACTCTCCTAGGCCGTCCGCAGGAACCGGTCGAGTACGCGGACACCGAAGTGCAGCGCCTCGATCGGTACCCGCTCGTCGACCCCGTGGAACATGGCCGCGTAGTCGTAGCCGTCCGGCAGCTTCAGCGGGGTGAAGCCGTAGCCGGTGATGCCGAGGCGGGAGAACTGCTTGGCGTCGGTGCCGCCGGACATGCAGAACGGCACGACATGGCCCTCGGGTGCGAACTCCTCGACGGCGGCGCGCATGCCCGCGAACGTCGCCGAGTCCACCGGCGATTCGAGGGCGACCTCGCGGTGGTGGAACTCCCAGTCCACGTCCGGCCCGGTGAGCCGGTCGAGGGTGCTGCGGAACTCCTCCTCGCCGCCGGGCATGTACCGGCCGTCCACGTGCGCCACGGCCTCGCGGGGAATGACGTTGATCTTGTAACCGGCGTCCAGCATGGTCGGGTTGGCGCTGTTGCGCAGGGTCGGCTCGACGAGTGCGGCGGCCGGTCCGAGCTTCTCCAGCAGCGCGTCCACGTCGGTGAGATCGGTCTCGATGCCGTAGAGCGCGGCGAGTTCGGTGAGGGCGGCGCGGACGGTCGGGGTGAGCCGCAGCGGCCACTCGTACGCGCCGATCCGGGCGATCGCGCCCGCGAGGCGGGTCACGGCGTTGTCCCGGTTGACCGTGGAGCCGTGCCCGGCGCGTCCGCGGGCGGTGAGCTTCAGCCACGCGGTGCCGCGTTCCCCGGCCGCGATCGGGTAGATCCGCCGTCCGTCGCCGTCGTGGAAGGTGAAGGCGCCCGACTCGCTGACGCCTTCGGTGCAGCCCTCGAACAGTGCGGGGTGCTCGTCGGCGAGGAACCCCGAGCCGTCCTCGGCGCTGGCCTCCTCGTCCGCGGTGAACGCGACGACGATGTCCCGGCGGGGCCGGACGCCCTGCCGGGCCCAGCCGCGCAGGACGGCCAGGATCATCGCGTCCATGTTCTTCATGTCGACGGCGCCGCGCCCCCAGACGACCCCGTCGCGGATCTCCCCGGAGAACGGGTGCACGCTCCAGTCGGCGGCCTGCGCGGGCACGACGTCCAGGTGGCCGTGGAGGAGCAGCGCCTCGGCCGAGGGGTCGGTGCCCTCGACCCGGGCGACGACGTTGGTCCGCCCCTTGGTGCGCTCCAGCAGGGTCGGTTCGATGCCGGCCTCGGCGAGCCGTGCGGCGGCGTACTCGGCGGCGGGCCGCTCCCGGCAGTCACCGCCGCCCCGGTTGGTGGTGTCGATCCGGATGAGGTCGGACGTGAACGTCACGACCTCGTCCAGCGCGGGTCCGTCGACCTGCTCAGCCATACTGATCCTCCACCGCGGCCGAGACGATCGTGGTGACCGCCTTGAAGGCGCGGATGCCCTCGTACATGGTCTCGCTCGTGTACGCCACCTTCCGCTCCGCGATCCGGTCCACCCCGGGGACGACGGTGGCGGACATCGCCAGGTGCTCGGCGTCGAACTCCACGGCCACGGTGAACGGGCCGCCCCGCACGGGTTCGTGACGCACCGCCAGCAAGGCCGCCTCCTTGGCCGCCGCCCGGATGTCGGCCGCGGTACGGGCGGGGGTGCGGCACACCGCCGCGTAGCGCGACACGTGGTCCTTGACCGCGACCTTCAGCGCCTCGGGCGCGTACCCGAGCGCGTCCTCGCATGCGACGTCGTCCCCGGTGACCAGCACGACCGGCACTCCGTACTCGGCGACGACATGGGCGTTGAGCAGTCCCTCGCTCGCCCGTACGTCGTTCAGCCACACGCCAGTGATGGAGTTGGCGAGGTAGGTGTGCGCGAGGACGCCCTCCATGCCGGCGCCCGCGTGGTAGCCGACGAACGCGATGCCGTCGACGTCGCCGTGCTGCACGCCCTCGACCATGGACAGCGTCTTGTGCCGGCCGGTGAGCAGCTGGGCGCGGTCGTCGAGCTGCTCCAGCAGCAGGTTGCGCATCGACCAGTGCGCCTCGTTGATGATCACCTCATCGGCGCCGCCGTCGTGGAAGCCGAGGACGGCGGCGTTGACGTCGGAGGTGAACAGGGAACGGCAGCGCTCCCACTGCGAGGCGCCCGGCACCACGTCGTCGGGCCAGGTGACGCCGGTGGCGCCCTCCATGTCGGCGCTGATGAGGATTCTCATGACGAGCCGTCCGGGGCGGAGATCTTCATGGTTCGTCACGTTACGCGCTGCGTGCGGAACGGGCTACGAACCGGTCACCAACGGATCGGCAGGTCGGCGAGGAGAGCGGTGAGACGGTCGGCGAGAAGGCGGTGGTCGCGGGCAGAGTAGTGCCAGTGGCAGCCCCCGTGGTCCAGGCCGGTGGTGTCGAGGGGCCAGAAGCGGACCCGGCGGTCGCCCGCGCCGGTGCGTTCCCGTACGACGTTCTCGACATGACCGGCGAACGGACCCGTGCCCACGGCCAGGATGGTGGTCGCGGCCCCGTAGCGCTGCCGCAGTTTCGCGAGGAAGCCGCTGTAGGCACTGCGGTAGGCGGCGGCGAGGCTCTCGTCCGTCCAGGGCTCGCCCGGGTTGACGGGCGTGGAGAAGTCGTTCGTGCCCAGGTGGACAACGACGAGCTGCGGCCGCCAGGTGCCCGGGTTCTGCCAGACGTCGCCCGGCACGTTCAGCAGCGCGCGGTCGTAGAAGGTGCGGTAGTTCACCTCCGGCGAGCCGCCGTTGTAGTTGCGCACCATGCCCTGGCCCGAATACGCGTTGATCTGGTAGTCGGCGCGCAGGCCCCGGGCGGTGAGGGCGCCGTAGCTCACGTCGGCGTTGGTGGTGCGCGCCAGCTGCTCGCCGTCGCAGTCGCGGGAGGAGGAGAGGTTTCCGTAGCCGGCCGTGAGGGAGTCGCCGATGAACTCGATCTGACGGCTGCGCGCGACCGGCCGGGCCAGGACGGCACCGCCGGGTGCGGCGACGAAGCCGCCGAAGGCGCTGGTGCTCCACGGGGTGTCGTTGCGCTTGACGAGCCGGACGGTGTGCACGCCGTCGCGCAGGCCCCTGACCCAGTGCGTGGTCCTCCCCGGCGTGACGAGGGTCGCGACGGTGGTTCCGTCGACCTGGACGTCGTAGTCGGCGGCCGCGTCGTCGAGCACGACGCCCACGCCGGTACCCCGGATCCGGCCCTCGAAGTAGACGCCGGGCCAGCTGTACTGGAGCACGTCCCCGGCGGCCTTGACGCGCCCGGCGGTGTGCACGCTGTCCCGTACCGAGCGATGGTCCGGTGCGGCGGCGGTCGTGACGGCGGATGTGCCGACCAGCACCGCCGACGCCGCCGAGGCGACCAGCATCCGTAACCAGAGCATCGGCATGACTGTCCTCCGCGGGGGCGAGGCGGGTGCACGGACCGGAATAACATGACCGTACACCGACAAATCCCTCGCCCACCAGACCACGCCCCCGGCCCGGCTCTCCCGACTGCCTGTGTCAGGCCGTACGCCCCGCCACCAGCCAGGTGGAGGGCAGTTCGATGCGGGTGCCGTCGGGCCGGTACTCCGTGGTCCTCAAGGGCAGTCGGCCACTCGCCAGCACCGTCAGACCGGCCGAGCTCAGATATTCGGGCACGGCCTCGTCCGACACCTCTCCGGGCGCGAGGCCGTGCCGGAACACGGGCGCGAGCTTGGGCGGCGGGCCGTCCGGATCGCCCGCCAGGGCCGCCAGCACCTGCTTGGCGGCACCCGAGAGCTCCACCAGACAGGCGCGGCCGCGTTCGCCCACCAGCGTGGCGATCCCGTCGACCAGGGACTGCCGGTCGTCGGGCTCGCACTGGTGCAGGACGCCCCGCAGGTAGACGTTGGTGTCGCCGAGCTCCGCGTGCAACGCCTGCGTCTCCTCCTTCGCGGCGGCGTCCAGCTGCCGGTAGGCCGCCTGCCCCGCCGGGTCGGCCCGCCGGGCGTGGTCGAGGGCCGCGGCGGACAGGTCGACGCCCAGGACGTGCGGGAAGCGGTCGGCGAGGTAGCGGGTCTGCGTGCCGTTGCCGCAGCCGAGATCCACCAGCGGCAGCGCGGGATCGGCCAGATACGGTTCGAACAGGGCGAGGTGCGGGCCCACCGTCAGGACCGGTTCCGCGTCCCACAACACCGCCCCGGGCTCGGCGGACGCCTCGCGCCAGAACCCCTCCCAGGCTTCCCGGTACCTTCGTGTCACGCTCATGCCCACTCCCCGGGTGCGAACGGATCCCGCCATGCGACGGGCGAGTACGGTGTACCGCGCCCGGGCCGCGGCCACAAGAACACGGGCGTGCGGCGTCACTTCGCGGTCGGCCGGTGGTGTTCTTCAGCGGCGTGGCAGCGTCAGCTCGAACCAGACCGTCTTGCCGGCCTTGGTCCGGCTCGTCCCCCACTCGCGGGACAGCGTGCTGACGACGCGCAGACCGCGTCCGGCCTCGTCGAGGGGGCTCGCGTGCAGCAGTGTCGGCAGCTCGTGGTCGTCGTCGTCCACCTCGCACAGCAGGGTGTCGCCGCGCACCAGCCGCAGTGCGACGGGGCGGGCGTGGGAGTGCCGTACGGCGTTGGTCACGAGTTCGCCGGCCAGCAGCTCGGCCGGTGCGGCGAGCTTCGCCAGGCCCCAGTCGTGCAGTTGCTCCCGCACCGCCGCGCGGGCCCGGCCCACCTCTGCCGGGTCGAGGGCGAGACGCCATTCGGCCACGTCGTCCGGCTCGATGCCGCCCAGGCGGGCCATCAGCAGGGCGACGTCGTCCTTGCGGCCACCCCGGGTGTTGAGCGCCCGGATGATGGTGTCGCAGGCGTCGTCCATGGACGCGGCCGGGTGCGCGGCCGACTCGCAGAGCGTCGCGAGGCCCACCCCGATGTCCTCGCCGCGCACCTCGACCAGCCCGTCGGTGCACATCACCAGCCGGTCGCCGGGTTCGACGCGCACGCGTGTCGCCTCGAAGGGCACTCCCCCGACGCCGATGGGCGCGCCGGTGGGCAGGTCCAGTAGTTCGCTGCGGCCGTCGCCGGCCCGGACCAGGACGGGCGGGATGTGGCCGGCGTTGGCGAGGTGGAGTTCGCCCGCGATGGGGTCGTAGACGGCGTAGAGACAGGTCGCCAGGTAGCTGTCGCCGAGGCGCTGGGCGAGGTCGTCGAGGTTGCGCAGCAGCTGGGCGGGCGGCAGGTCGAGCCCGGCCATGGTCTGCACGGCCGTCCGCAACTGGCCCATCATCGCGGCCGAGTTCAGGCCGTGCCCCATGACGTCGCCGACGACGAACGCCGTGCGTCCGCCGTGCAGTTTGACCGCGTCGAACCAGTCGCCGCCGACCCGCCCGAGCAGCGTGCCCGGCAGATAGCGGGTGGCGATGTCGCAACCGGCCATGCGGGGCGGGATGTGCGGAAGCATGCTGTCCTGGAGCGTCTCGGCGACGTTCTCCTGGAAGGTGTACATGCGCGCGTTGTCGAGCACCAGGCCCGCGCGGGCGGCGAGTTCGGCTCCGGTGACGCGGTCCATGTCGTTGAAGACGGGCCGCTCGGGGTGCCGCAGCAGGATCATGAAGCCGAGCACGACGTTGCGCGCCTTGAGGGGCACGACCAGCATCGAGCGGCCGGTGATGAGGGGCCGGATGTCGCGCTTCTCGAACTGCGCGGCGATGGCGTGCCCCATCTCCTCGCTGATACGCGGCACGAGAACGGGTTCGCCGCTGGTCATGCACTGGAAGAACGGCGTGTGCGCGGGGAACGGCATCGCCTCGCCGACGGGGACGACGTCGTCCCAGCGGCCCGGTTCGTCGGTGTGCTCCAGGGCGACCCGGTGCCACATCGTGGTCGTGTCGGGCACACCGTCCTCGAACCCCTCGCCGGCGACGACCTGTTCGCGCAGATACGTGCCGGCGACGTCGGTGAAGCGGGGCACCACGGCCCGGCTGACCTCGACGATCGTGCGGGACAGGTCGAGGGAGGTGCCGATACGTCCACTGACCTCGTTGAGGAACTCGAGACGCTCACGGACGGCGGCGTGTTCGAGGTCGTCGCGCTCGTCCCGCAGCCCCTCCGGCACGGGTTCGCCGGCGGCCGACGCCCGCGCGGCCCGTTCCCGGCGCGCCCTGCGCTCGGCGCGCCGGGCAACACCCCAGTCGGGGGTGACGGGCACCCGGTCGTTCTGACTGAACTCCAGGATGGGATAGCCGAGTTCGAGGACCTGCGCGACGATCCGGGCGCTCTCGCCGACGCTCATGCTGGGCATGATCTCGGGGAGCCGGCGGGCGAGCTCGTCCGCCCCGGGGAAGTCGGTGTGCCGTGCGAAGCCGGGCGCGATCCGCTCGAACGCCCCGTCGCCCGTGCCCGGCCCGTCCGCTTCGGCGGCCAGCACGAGCAGCCGCTCGGGCCCGGGCCCCACCAGCGGGTAGGCCCACCACAGGACATCGACCCGGCCGTCCTCGGACGCGGTGAGCCGGGCGCGGCCCGCCGCCGGGTAGGAGAGCCCGCCGTCGAGGGAGGATTCGAGACCGGGACCGAGGCCGTCGCCGGCGGCGTATCCGAGAGGGTCCCGCTCCTCGGGCAGGGCGCCGGAAACGGGGAGCAGATCGAGGGCGGTGCGTCCGATCGCCTCTTCCTTGGGTACGCCGAACAGGCGCCGCGCGCCGCGGCTCCAGTGGGAGACGAGGCCGTCGCGGTCGACCACGACGACGGCCAGGGGCACGCGGCCGGGCTCGGCGGGTTCCGTCCCCGCGCCCTGCTCAGCCCTGTCGATGCCATGGTCCATGGCCCAGGCCCTCTCTCCCCAGGGACGCAAGATCTGTGCCGGCGTCACCACCGTACGGCGGCAGCCGCCAGCCATGTGAGGCAATGCGGGAATTGCCCGCGCGGGGCTCGCACCGGCGTACGACCCCGCGCGCCGGTGCCGTTCGCTCCCCGGCCGGTGCTCGCTCAGTCCTCGTGGCTCAGCTGGAGGTCCCGCTCGCTACGGCCTCCTCCGGCGACCTGGAGCACGGTGGCCACGGGCGGGTAGCCGGCCGCGATGACCGTGTACTCACCGGAGGACAGGTCGACGAAGCGGAACGTGCCGTCGGCGCCGGTGGTGAGGGTGTCGACGACGTTGCCCGCCACGTCGAGCAGCGTCACGCGCGCGTCCTCCACGGGCCGGCCGCCGCCCGCCCGGACGGTGCCGCGCAGCACGGCGCCGCCGGCCAGTTCGATGTCCCGGCGGGTCTCGCGGGCGGCCTGGACGGTGACGGGGAGCGCGGCCGGGCGGAAGGCGGGCGCGCTGGCGGCGAGGGTGTACTCGCCGGCGACGAGCTCGGTGATGACGTAGCCGCCCTCCCGGCCGCTGCGGGTGGTGGCCACGACCTCGCCGTGCACGTTGGTGAGGGTGACGGTGGCGTCCCGTACGGGCGTGCCGTCGGCGGTGACCACGGTGCCGATCAGGTTTCCGGCGCCGCCGAGGACGATGTCGAGCTCGACGGGACGCTCCCCGACGGTCACGGTGACCGCCTGCGGCTGGTGCCCGCCGGCCGCGGCGATCAGCACGTACGAGCCCGGGCCCGGGGTGGCCAGCGCGTAGCGCCCGTCCTCGCCGCTCGCGCCGCGCCCGGTCTGCTGCCCGGTGACGTCGATGAGCGTGAGCGCCGCGCGGGGCACGACGGTTCCGTCGTGGTGCTGCACCGAACCGCACACGGGCACACCGGCGGCGTACGCGGCGCGGGCCTGCGGGACCGGGGCGATCCCCGGCGCCGTGCCCGGGTCGGTGACGGAGGCGTTGTGGGACACCAGGGGTTTCTCCTTGAGGAAGAGGGCGATGACCAGTCCGAGGACGAGCACCGGCACCAGGTAGAGGAAGATCCGCGGCATGGCGTCGGCGTACGCCCGGATGTAGTCGTCGCGCAGGGCCGGGGGCAGTGCGTGCACGAGCTGCGGGGTGAGGGACTCGGGGTCCGGGGGCGCGGTGCCCCCGCGCGTGGGAAGACGCTCGGCGAGGGCGTCGGCGAGCCGGTCGGCGAAGAGGCTGCCGAAGACGGCGGCTCCGGCGCTGCCGCCGATCTGCCGGAAGTAGTTGTTGGCGCTGGTGGCGGTGCCGAGGTCGGCCGGGCGCACGGAGTTCTGCACGGCGAGGATCAGGACCGGCATCACCATGCCGATGCCTGCGCCGAGGACGGCCGTCCAGATGCCGTAGTGGAGCCGGGGCGTGCCGGCCTCCAGCCGCGACAGCAGCCCCATGCCGACGACGGAGAGGGCGCTGCCGAGGATCGGGTAGGCCTTGTAGCGGCCGGTGTGGCTGATGAGCCGGCCGACGACGACCGATGCGCCGACGATGCCGGCCGTCATCGGCAGCATGAGCAGGCCCGACTCGGTGGCGGAGGCCCCGTCGACCATCTGCAGGTACGTCGGCAGGTAGCTGGCGGCGCCGAACAGGCCCACCCCGATCACCAGGCCGACCAGGCCGGTGACGTTGAAGACGGAGTCTTTGAACAGCCGCAGCGGGATGAGGGGTTCGGCGGCGAAGTGCTCGGTGACGAGGAAGAGGACGGTGGCCGCCGCCGCTCCGGCCGCGAGCCCGAGGATCATCCGCGAGTCCCAGGCGTACGCGGTGCCGCCCCAGCTGGTCAGCAGGACCAGGCAGGTGGAGGCGGCGGTCAGCAGGAGCGCGCCGAGGACGTCGAGACGGGCCCTCACGGCCGGCTTGGGGAGCTTCAGCGTGACGGCGACGACGGCCAGGGTGACCAGGCCGAAGGGTACGTTGACGTAGAAGCACCAGCGCCAGGAGAGGTGGTCCGTGAAGTAGCCGCCGAGCAGCGGTCCGGCCACGGAGGCCAGGCCGAAGGCGGCGCCGACCAGGCCCATGTAGCGGCCGCGCCGCCGGGGCGGAACGATGTCCGCGATGATGGCCTGGACGCCGGTCATGAGGCCGCCCGCGCCGACGCCCTGCAGGGCACGGAAGGCGATCAGCTGGTCCATGGTCTGCGCCCGGCCCGCGAGCGCGGAACCGACGACGAAGACGACGACCGCGAACTGGAAGACGCCCTTGCGGCCGAGGAGATCACCGAGCTTGCCGTAGATCGGCAGGCCGACAGTGGCGGTGAGCAGGTAGGCGGTGATCGCCCAGGACATCCGGTCCAGGCCGTGCAGCTCACCGACGATCTTCGGGAGCGCGGTGGCCACGATCATCTGCTCCAGGGCGGCCAGGAGCAGGACCGGCATGAGCGCGAAGAAGACCAGCCGCACGCGGCGTGGGCTCGGCCCGGTGTCCGGATCCGGCGGTGGTGCGGGGGTGCCGGGGGGCGCCACCGCCGGTCCGTCCTGCGCCAGAGTGATCCCGCCCACTCACCGCTCCCCTCGTCGCGCTGCCGCACAATTCCCGCGTAAAAGCGACAACTACGAGCAAGCGCGACGAGTTACGGCACAGGAGCGGACCGTACGGAGATCACCCGAACCGGTGAGAGGCGGCAACACCCCTTGCCTGTCCGCATCTTGGGAGGACTACTTCTCGACCTCGGCGGCGAGCTTGGTGAGCATCGCGTCGTAGATCCGGCCGAGGCCCTTGGGGGCGAAGGTCTTCTCGAAGAAGCCGCCGATGCCGCCGGCGCCGGTCCAGGTGGTGGTCACGACGACCCGGGACTTGCCCTCGCCGGCCGGGGTGACCCGCCAGGTGGTGACCATGGACGAGTTGCGGTCCTTCTCGACCAGCTCGCCGTCGGTGGGCTCGCTGACCTCCAGGAGGCAGTCGCGCACCCGCTTGCTGGTCGCCTGGAGCTTCCAGTGGACGAGGGTGCCCTCGCCGTCGCCGCCCTCCCGGACCTCGTACTCGCTGAACTGCTCGGGCAGCAGCTTCGCGCGCGTGCCGCTGTAGTCGGCGAGGGCGTCGAACACCGTCTCCGCGTCCGCCGCGACGATCCGCTCCGTAGTGGCCTCGACCTGCGCCATCGCTTTCCTCCAGGACCTGGTTGCTCGGGGGTCGGGGCAAGCCAACCACCCCGCTGCCCGGCGCCCCAAATCGGGGTGGCGCAACCCGGTCGAACGTGTTCGGAAAACACCCTCGCACGATCAAGGGAACATGTGTTCTATTCTGTGGTCAGTGCTACCGAGGAGGCGTCATGCGCTGGGAGAACCTCACATCGGACTCCGAACACAGCCGGGCCGATGCCGCGCTGTTCGGCGCGGACGCTGTCACGACCCGTACGTTCGATACGCCGGAGTTCCGCGGAACGACGTTCCACGAGATCCGGGCCCGCTCGATCATCAACCGGGTGCCGGCGGTGTCGCGGATGTCGTTCCAGTGGACGGTCAACCCCTATCGAGGCTGCTCGCACGCGTGCGTGTACTGCTTCGCGCGCAAGACGCACAGCTACCTGGACCTCGACACGGGCCTCGGCTTCGACAGCCAGATCGTGGTCAAGGTCAACGCGCCGGAGCTGCTGCGGCGGCAGCTCGGCTCACGCCGCTGGCAGGGCGAGCACATCGCGATGGGCACGAACGTCGACTGCTACCAGCGTGCCGAGGGCCGCTACCGGCTGATGCCCGGCATCATCGCGGCGCTGCGCGACCACGCGAACCCCTTCTCGATCCTGACCAAGGGCACGCTCATCCTGCGCGACCTGGAGCTGATCGAACAGGCGGCACAGGTGACCGACGTCGGCATCTCCGTCTCGGTCGGCTTCACCGAGGAGGAGCTCTGGCGTACCGTCGAACCGGGCACGCCGGCGCCCGAGCGGCGCCTGGAGGTCGTGCGCACCTTCGGCGATCACGGCATCGGCTGCGGAGTGCTGATGGCGCCGGTGATCCCGTTCCTGAGCGACAGCCCCGCCCAACTGCGTGCCACGGTGCGGGCGATCGCGGCCTCCGGTGCCACGTCCGTGACGCCGCTGGTGCTGCATCTGCGGCCCGGCGCCCGGGAGTGGTTCATGGCCTGGCTGGGCCGGCACCACCCGCACCTGGTGGCCCGTTACGAGCGGATGTACGCGGAGGGCTCCTACGCCCCGAAGTGGTACCAGCGGCGGATCACCCGTCAGGTGCACGAACTGGCCGAGGAGTACGGCATCGGGCCCACGCGCGCGGACATGCCGCGCCGGATCCGGCCGCCCGAACCGGCCGGGCCCCCCTCGTCCGAGCCGACCCAACTGTCGCTCCTTTAGGAGCGTTCGAGCGCATCCCGCGGCCCAATCGGGTCAAGTCTGGACGGAACATGTTCCTCCAGCGCCATGTGCCGGGACGAATCGGCGAGGACTGTGAGCCCCGCGGTCCGACGCCCCCCGTCCTGGAAGGCCTCCATGAGAACACGCGCAGCCGTGCTGTGCGGCGCCGCCGCCGTCGCGCTGGCCGGGAGCCTCACGGCCGTGCCCGCCGAGGCGAGCGCACCGCACTCCGCAGGTGCCTTTCGCCTGGCGAAGCCCGGCTGGAGGAAGTGCGGCACCACCGACTATCCGTCGCTCCAGTGCGCGTCCCTCAAGGTGCCGCTCGACCATGCGAACCCGGACGGCCGGCAGGTCACCCTCGCACTGTCCCGCGTCCCGCACACCGCCGAGAGGTTCCAGGGCCCGCTGCTGGTCAACCCCGGCGGCCCCGGGGGCGACGGCCTGACCCTCGCCGGTTTCGTCGCGGCCTCGCTGCCCAAGGAGGTCGCGGCCCAGTACGACGTCATCGGCTTCGACCCGCGCGGAGTGGGCGCCAGCACACCGGCACTGGACTGCGAGCCCGGCTACTTCGGCCCGGTGCGCCCGGACTCCGTGCCGAGCACGCCCGAGGCCGAGCGGGCCAACCTCGCCCGCGCCAAATCCTTCGCGGCCGCCTGCACCGGTAAGTACGGGCACCTGCTGCCGTACATCGACACGACCAGCGCCGCACACGACATCGAGGCGATCCGGCAGGCCCTGGGCGCGAAGAAGATCAACTACTTCGGGTACTCGTACGGCACCTACCTGGGCGCGGTCTACGCCGGCCTGTACCCGCAGCGGGTCCGTCGTCTGGTCCTGGACTCGGTCGTCGACCCCACCGACGTGTGGTACACCGCCAACCTCAACCAGAACCACGCCTTCAACGACCGTCACCGCGCCTTCATGGCCTGGGTCGCCAAGCACGACGCGCGGTACCGGCTCGGCACCGACCCGGAGAGAGTCGAGGCCACCTGGTACGCCATGCGGGCGGCTCTGGACAGGAAGCCCGCGGGCGGCCGGGTGGGCGCCGCGGAGCTCGAGGACACCTACCTCCCGGGAACCTACTTCAACGGCTACTGGCCCCCTCTGGCAGAAGCCTTCGCGGCGTACGTGAACCGCGAGAACGCCGAACCGCTGGTCGAGGCCTACGAGGACTTCGGCGCGATCGACGCCGCCGACGACAACAGCTACAGCGTCTACGCGGCGGTGCAGTGCCGGGACGCGTTCTGGCCGCGCGATTGGCACCAGTGGCGCAAGGACAACTGGGCGGCCTACGAGAAGGCGCCGTTCATGACCTGGAACAACGCCTGGTACAACGCGCCGTGCGCGTTCTGGCCGACGGAGTCGCTGCGCCCGGTGAACGTGGCGAACGGCAAGCTGCCGCCGGTGCTGCTGTTCCAGGCGACCGCCGACGCGGCCACCCCGTACGAGGGCGGTGTCACCATGCACCGCCTGCTGGCCGGTTCCAGCCTGGTGGTCGAGCAGGGCGGCGGCAACCACGGCATCACGCTGAGCGGCAACGCCTGCCTGGACGAGCACCTGGCGGCCTACCTGACCGACGGCACCGTGCCGCGTGGCTTCGGCGAGGCGGACGCGGCGTGCGATGCGCTGCCCGAACCGAAGCCCCCGGCGACGGCCACCGGGGCGGCGTCGGACAAGGCGGCGTCGGCCTCCTCGAACGGCGCGGTGCTGCACGGCCTGCTCGGCTTCCGTCACTGAGCGGCTGACGCTCCGTCGGGGGCGGGCACTGTCAGTGCCGTGGTCCATCATGGGCTCATGAGTGAGCTGACGAGGATCCCCGCCCCCGACGGCGTCGCCGCCGCGCCCCAGTACAGCCATGTCGTTCTGGGCACCGGCCGTTTCGTGGCGATCGCCGGTCAGCTCCCGCTGGACGAGCAGGGACGGCTGGTCGGCGAGGACGACCCGGCGGCGCAGGCCGGCCAGGTCTTCGTGAACCTCCGGCGCTGCCTTGCGGCCGCCGGCGCGACCTTCGACGACGTCGTCAAACTCACCTTTTTCGTCACGGACATGGCCCACATGCCGGCCCTCCGCGCGGCCCGAGCCGAGCACATACCCGACGACCGGCTGCCGGCCGCCTCGGCGGTACAGGTCGCGGCGCTCGTCCGGCCGGAGTTCCTGATGGAGGTCGAGGCGATCGCCGTGGTCGCGCCGTGACCGGCCTGCGGATACGGGAGATGACACTCGCCGACTGCGACCGCGTCGCGGAGATCCGCGTCGGGGGCTGGCGCAGCGCCTACCGGGGCCTGATCCCGCAGTCGTACCTGGACGGGCTCGGCGTCGAGGAGGACGCCGAGCGCCGCCGTACGCACCTCTCGCAAGGTGACGGCAGCGTGGTGAACCTGGTCGCCGAGGGCACCGGCGGCGAGCCCGTCGGCTGGGCCTGCCACGGGCCGTACCGGGAGGGCGAAGTCCTCACCGAGGAAGCCGAGTTGTACGCGATTTACGTCCACCCGGATCAGGTGGGACGGGGTGTCGGGCGGGCGCTGCTCTCGGAGTCCGTCGCACGCTGCTCCGCCGCGGGCCACGACCGTCTCCTGCTGTGGGTACTCAAGGAGAACGACCGGGCCCGCCGGTTCTACGAGCGGGCGGGCTTCCGGGCGGACGGCGCCGAGGTGCCCTTCGAGGTGGACGGGGTCGCGGTTCCCGAGGTGCGGTACGCCAGGACCATGGACCGCTGACGTCACCTCTGCTTCGGGATCCGCCCCAGCGCCCGCACCGCCGCCTCGGCCAGCGCCGGATGCGCGAGGGCCTCGTTCAGCACGGGTGCGGCCCGGACGTCACCCAGCGCCCCGAGCCCGTCCACGCAGGCGAGGGCCACGCGGCGGTACGGGTCGTGCGGGCGCAACCTCCGCCGGAGGGTGGTGATCAGCGCGGGCACCGCCTCGGGGGCGCGCAGCTCGACCAGGAGCCGTACCGGGTGCAGGGCGTAGGCGACGCGCAGTTCGTTGGTGGCGAGGGCGGCGGCCGCGCGGGCGGTGCGGGGATCGCCGAGCCGGGCGAGGGCGTGGGCGGCGGAGGCGCAGCGCGGCGGGTCGCGGTGGTTGAGCAGCAGCACCAGGGCCTCGAAGGCCCGCCGGTCCCGCGCGAGCCCCAGCCGGAACGCCGCCAGCTCCCTCGCCCACAGGTGTTGCCCGGGCTCGGTCAGCATCGCGGCCAGGGCGTCGAGGTCGTCGGTCGCCACGAGCCGCTCGAACGCCGGCGACGCCCCGGACTCCTGCCGTAAGCGCTCCGTGAGTGATCGCAACTCTTCGTCCATGACTCAGAGGTTAGGGGCGGCGCGAGCCGCGCGGGACGTACATCACAAACCCGGGGGCTGGCGCGCTCGTTACCCGCCGGTTAAGCTCAGACGAGCGAGTTACCCACTCGTTTTTCCTCGCGGCGGTCTGGTGACGCGGCTGTCGCGGGAGCAGTCGGTTCGGTGCCTCAGGTACCGCAGTACGGCTCGGCCCCGGGACAGGGCCGGTCGGAATCGCCGTTCATCCCGGGCGTGTGCACGCCCGTGGAGGCGGCACCGGGCGTGTGCGCTTCGCAGCCCGGCCAGCACCCGCACTTTCTCACGCACCCGGTGCGCCCGTGGTCCGGCCCTGCCGGTCCTCTTCGGCGCACCCGGAGCGCGTTCCCCGTCGTCACCCTCATCCTGGAGTCCGCGATGGCCTCTCCCCTTTCCGACCCGTCCCAGTCCAAGCTGCAGACCGTCGCCGTCGTCGGCCTCGGCACGATGGGCACCGGCATCGCCGAGGTCCTCGCCCAGGCCGGCCGCACGGTCGTCGGCATCGACATCAGCGAGGCCCAGGCCGCGAAGTGCGTCGCCGCCCTGGAGGCCTCCACCGCCCGCGGCGTCGAGCGCGGCCGGCTGACCGAGCAGGAGCGCGCCGAGCTCCTCGGCCGTGTCAGCACCTCCGCCGACCTGCGCTCCGCGGCCGACGCCGACCTGGTCGTCGAAGTGGCCCCGGAGTCGTACGAGATCAAGCAGCAGATCTTCCGGGAGCTGGACGGGATCGTCCGCCCCGAGACGATCCTGGCGACCGGCACCAACGCCCTGTCGGTGACGCGGCTGGCCGCCGACTCGTCCCGCCCCGAGCGGGTGCTGGGCCTGCACTTCTTCAACCCCGCGCCGGCCATGAAGCTGGTCGAGATCGTCTCCTCGGTGCTGACCGCGCCGGCGGCCGTCACGGCGGTCACCGACCTCGCGCTCGACCTGGGCAAGGAGCCCGTCGCGGTCGGCGACCGCCCCGGGTTCGTCGCGGACGGCCTGCTGTTCGGCTACCTCAACCAGGCGGCCGCGATGTACGAGGCGAAGTACGCCTCCCGCGAGGACATCGACGCCGCGATGCGGCTGGGCTGCGGACTGCCGATGGGCCCGCTGGCGCTGCTGGACCTGATCGGCGTCGACACCGCGCGCACGGTCCTGGAGGCCATGTACGCCGCCTCCCGCGACCGGCTGCACGCTCCGGCCCCGATCCTCAAGCAGCTGAGCGAGGCGGGTCTGACCGGCCGCAAGGCGGGGCGCGGCTTCTACACGTACGAGACGCCGGGCAGCGCGGTCGTCGTGCGGGACGCGCTGACCCCGCTGGAGGGCGGCGAGCCGGTTCGCGGCCGGGAGATCCGCTCGGTCGGCGTCGCGGGCTCGGGCACCATGGCCTCCGGTATCGCCGAGGTCTTCGCCAAGGCCGGGTACGAGGTGGTCATCGCCGCCCGCAGTGCGGAGAAGGCGCAGACCGCGAAGGCCCGGATCGGCAAGTCCCTGTCCCGCTCGGTCGACAAGGGCCGGATGACCGCCGAGGCGGCCGCCGGGGCCCTGGACCGCATCACGGCCTCGGGCACCTACGAGGACTTCGCCGGCGTCGACCTGGCCGTGGAGGCGGTCGCAGAGGACCTGGAGGTCAAGCGGCAGCTGTTCGCGACCCTGGACAAGGTCTGCAAGCCGGGCGCGATCCTGGCCACCACGACCTCGTCGCTGCCGGTCGTCGCCTGCGCCAGGGCCACCTCGCGCCCGCAGGACGTGATCGGCATGCACTTCTTCAACCCGGCCCCGGCCATGAAGCTGGTCGAGGTCGTCCGTACGGTGCTGACCGCCGACGACGTCCACGCCACGGTCCGCGAGGTCTGCGGCCGGATCAGGAAGCACCCGGTCGACTGCGGTGACCGGGCCGGCTTCATCGTGAACGCGCTGCTCTTCCCGTACCTGAACAACGCGATCAAGATGGTGGAGGAGCACTACGCCTCGCTCGACGACATCGACGCGGCGATGAAGCTGGGCGGCGGTTACCCGATGGGCCCGTTCGAGCTGCTGGACGTCGTCGGGCTGGACGTCTCGCTGGCCATCGAGAAGGTCCTGCACCGCGAGTTCCGCGACCCGGGGCTCGCTCCGGCGCCGCTGCTGGAGCACCTGGTGGCCGCGGGCTGCCTCGGCCGTAAGACCGGCCGCGGCTTCCGCGAATATGCCAAGCGCTGAGCGTCCAGGCGACTGGTTCCGGTCCGGCGCGGAGTGGGGCGGCCTGCTCGGCCCGGACCGGTTCCACCCGGCCGGCCCGCCCGCCCCTTCCCCGCCCCCGGGCACCGGGGAAGAACCGGGCCATGCGCGGCGAGCTGCGCACATGCAGTACGTTCAGGGCATGCCCCAGCCCGCCAGGTCCTCACGTACACCAGCCACGGCCGACGCGCCGGAGAGTGCCGCCGGCTCCCGCGCCGCCGCCCAGCGGCTCAAGATGCGCCGGGAACTGGCGGCCGCCGCGATGGAGCTGTTCGCGACCAAGGGGTACGAGGCGACCACCGTCGACGAGATCGCGGCCCAGGCCGGGGTCGCCCGCCGCACCTTCTTCCGCCACTTCCGCTCCAAGGAAGAGGCGATCTTCCCCGACCACGACGACACCCTGATCCGCGCCGAGGCGGTGCTCAACGCCGCGCCCGCGCACGAGCATCCGCTCGACACGGTGTGCCGCGGCATCAAGGAGGTCATGCGGATGTACGCGGCCCGGCCGGAGATCTCGGTCGCCCGCTACAAGCTGACGCGCGAGGTGCCCACCCTGCGCGAGGCGGAGATCGCGTCGGTGGCCCGCTACGAACGCCTCTTCACCCGCTATCTCCTCGGCCACTTCGATGAGCGCGCGCACGCCGACGACGCCAACGACGACCCGCTGCTGGCGGAGGTCGCCGCGTCCGCGGTCGTCACCGCCCACAACCACGTGCTGCGGCGCTGGCTGCGCGCGGGCGGCCAGGGTGACGTGGAGGCGCAGCTGGACCACGCCTTCGCGATCGTGCGCAAGACGTTCGGCACGGGCATCGGGGCCGGGCGCTCGTCGGAACCGCAGCCGGCCGTGGCCACGGCCTCGGCGCAGGGCGAGGTGCTGGTGACGGTCGCCCGTACCGACGCACCGCTGGACGAGGTCATGCGGACCATCGAGCAGGCGCTCAAGGAGCGCTGAGCCTCTTTCACCCGTGTGATGACGGCCACCCCTCGGGGTGGCCGTTTTGGCATGTCAGGGGCCGTTTTGCAGGCCCTCGCCGAGCCCGTTCGATCGATCATCGCTCATTTGTTACGTAAAGATTTCATCTGAGGCCAAGTTCTGGCACTCAGTGCCTTGCGGGGTGACACGCGGTGTCATACGTTGAAGGGGTCCGGGCGACGTCCCAGCAAGCTGACCCGCCTGCCAGCCCGGCGCCTGCGTCACAGGCAACCTCCCGCGCCACCCAGCGCTGCCGATCAGCACCACCGCCGAACCGACGGCACACCCTCAACCCTCAGCAGCACCGACGAACCCATCGGCGCCCCTCCCTCAGGGCGCTCACCGCCGGAGGCAACACCGTGACCGTTAAGGACATCCTGGCCGCGATCCAGTCGCCCGACTCCACGTCGGAGGACTTCGCCGCCCTCCCGCTCCCCGAGTCGTACCGCGCGATCACCGTGCACAAGGACGAGACGGAGATGTTCGCCGGGCTCGAGACCCGCGACAAGGACCCCCGCAAGTCGATCCACCTGGACGAGGTGCCGCTGCCCGAGCTCGGCCCGGGCGAGGCCCTGGTGGCCGTCATGGCCTCGTCGGTCAACTACAACTCGGTGTGGACCTCGATCTTCGAGCCGCTGTCCACCTTCGGCTTCCTGGAGCGCTACGGCCGCACCAACGAGCTGGCCAAGCGCCACGACCTGCCGTACCACATCATCGGCTCCGACCTCGCGGGTGTCGTGCTGCGCACCGGCCCGGGCGTCAACGCCTGGCGGCCCGGTGACGAGGTCGTCGCGCACTGCCTGTCCGTCGAGCTGGAGTCCAGCGACGGCCACAACGACACGATGCTCGACCCCGAGCAGCGCATCTGGGGCTTCGAGACCAACTTCGGCGGCCTCGCCGAGATCGCGCTGGTCAAGTCCAACCAGCTGATGCCGAAGCCCGACCACCTGTCGTGGGAGGAGGCCGCCGCTCCCGGTCTGGTCAACTCCACCGCCTACCGGCAGCTGGTCTCCCGCAACGGCGCCGGCATGAAGCAGGGCGACAACGTCCTCATCTGGGGCGCGAGCGGCGGACTCGGCTCCTACGCCACCCAGTTCGCGCTGGCCGGCGGCGCCAACCCGATCTGTGTCGTCTCCAGCGACCAGAAGGCGGACATCTGCCGCTCGATGGGCGCCGAGGCGATCATCGACCGCAACGCCGAGGGCTACAAGTTCTGGAAGGACGAGAACACCCAGGACCCCAAGGAGTGGAAGCGCTTCGGCAAGCGCATCCGCGAACTCACCGGCGGCGAGGACATCGACATCGTCTTCGAGCACCCCGGCCGCGAGACCTTCGGCGCGTCCGTCTTCGTCACGCGCAAGGGCGGCACCATCACCACCTGCGCCTCGACCTCGGGTTACATGCACGAGTACGACAACCGCTACCTGTGGATGTCGCTGAAGCGGATCATCGGCTCGCACTTCGCCAACTACCGCGAGGCCTGGGAGGCCAACCGGCTCATCGCGAAGGGCAAGATCCACCCGACCCTGTCGAAGGTGTACTCCCTGGAGGACACCGGCCAGGCCGCGTTCGACGTGCACCGCAACCTCCACCAGGGCAAGGTCGGCGTGCTGTGCATGTCCCCCGAGGAGGGCCTGGGCGTGCGCGACCAGGACAAGCGCGCCCAGCACATCGACGCCATCAACCGCTTCCGCAACATCTGAGACACCCGGGGTCATAGATGACTGAGCGTCAGCCCGCCGAAGCGAAGCGGGAGCCCGTGCCTGCGTCTGAGGGCGCGTCGGAGCCGAAAGAGACGAAGACGAGGGAGCGAAGCGACCGCGGGCTGAGGAACGTCGGCTCCGACATCGAGCGCCCTCAGACGCAGGCACAAAAGGAAAAGGACCGGCCGTGGCTCATGCGCACGTACGCCGGTCACTCCACGGCCGAGGCGTCCAACGAGCTGTACCGGCGCAACCTCGCCAAGGGCCAGACAGGTCTGTCGGTGGCGTTCGACCTGCCGACGCAGACCGGCTACGACTCCGACCACGTCCTCGCCCGCGGCGAGGTCGGCCGGGTCGGCGTGCCGATCGCGCACGTCGGTGACATGCGCCGGCTGTTCCAGGACATCCCCCTGGAGCAGATGAACACCTCGATGACGATCAACGCCACCGCCATGTGGCTGCTGGCGCTCTACCAGGTCGTCGCCGAGGAGCAGGGCGCGGACATCACCAAGCTCCAGGGCACGACCCAGAACGACATCGTCAAGGAGTACCTCTCCCGCGGGACGCACGTCTTCCCGCCGGGGCCGAGCCTGCGCCTGACGACGGACATGATCGCGTACACGGTCTCCCACATCCCGAAGTGGAACCCGATCAACATCTGCAGCTACCACCTGCAGGAGGCGGGCGCCACGCCGGTCCAGGAGATCGCGTACGCGATGTCCACCGCGATCGCCGTCCTCGACGCCGTGCGCGACTCCGGCCAGGTGCCGCAGGAGCGCATGGGCGATGTCGTGGCGCGCATCTCGTTCTTCGTGAACGCGGGCGTCCGCTTCATCGAGGAGATGTGCAAGATGCGGGCGTTCGGCCGCATCTGGGACCGCATCACCCGCGAGCGCTACGGCATCGAGAACCCCAAGCAGCGCCGCTTCCGCTACGGCGTCCAGGTCAACTCCCTGGGCCTGACGGAGGCGCAGCCGGAGAACAACGTCCAGCGGATCGTCCTGGAGATGCTGGCCGTCACCCTCTCCAAGGACGCCCGCGCGCGTGCCGTGCAGCTCCCCGCCTGGAACGAGGCACTCGGCCTGCCCCGCCCCTGGGACCAGCAGTGGTCGCTGCGCATCCAGCAGGTGCTGGCGTACGAGAGCGACCTGCTGGAGTACGAGGACATCTTCGAGGGCTCGAAGGTGATCGAGGCGAAGGTGGAGCAGCTGGTCGAGGAGGCGTCCGCCGAGATCGACCGCATCCAGGAGATGGGCGGCGCGATGGCGGCCGTCGAGTCCGGCTACCTCAAGTCGCAGCTGGTCGCCTCGCACGCCGAGCGCCGGGGCCGGATCGAGTCCGGCCAGGAGAAGATCATCGGTGTCAACGCCTTCGAGGGCACCGAGCCGAACCCGCTGACCGCCGACCTGGACACCGCGATCCAGACGGTGGACCCGGCGGTCGAGGCCCGGGTCATCGCCGGGCTGGAGCAGTGGCGCGACAGCCGCTACCAGCCGCCCTTCAACCACCCGCGGCCCTGCAAGGCCCTGGAGCGGCTGAAGGAGGCCGCGCGCGGCGACGAGAACCTCATGGAGGCCACCCTGGAGTGCGCCCGCGCCGGGGCGACGACCGGCGAGTGGGCCGGGGCCCTGCGCGAGGTGTTCGGCGAGTTCCGGGCACCCACGGGCGTCTCGTCGGCGCCGGTGGCCGTGCCCGTCGAGGAGGGCAGCGCGCTCGACCTGGTCCGCCGCAAGGTGGACCTCACGGCCAAGGACCTGGGCGTCGGCAAGCTGCGCTTCCTGGTCGGCAAGCCGGGCCTGGACGGGCACTCCAACGGCGCGGAGCAGATCGCCGTGCGGGCGCGGGACGCCGGCTTCGAGGTGGTCTACCAGGGCATCCGGCTGACGCCGGAGCAGATCGTGGACGCGGCCCTCGCCGAGGACGTGCACGCGGTCGGCCTGTCCATCCTGTCCGGCTCGCACGCCCAGCTGGTGCCGGACGTCCTCGAACGGCTGCGTGTGGCCGGTGCCACAGATATACCCGTGATCGCCGGTGGCATCATCCCGAATGGTGACGCCCAGCAGCTCAGGGAAGCCGGAGTGGCCGCGGTCTTCACCCCGAAGGACTTCGACATCACCGGAATCATCGGCCGCATCGTCGACGAGATCCGGAAAGCGAACAAGCTCGACCCCCTGGAGGTCCCCGCATGACCAGCCCTGCTCCGCAGGTCAACCGCCTTCGCCCCCGGCGTTCCTGCCTGGCGGTACCGGGCTCGAACCCGCGCTTCCTGGAGAAGGCCCAGGGCCTCCCCGCCGACCAGGTCTTCCTCGACCTGGAGGACGCGTGCGCCCCGCTCGCCAAGCCCGAGGCGCGGCACACCATCGTCAAGTTCCTCAACGAGGGCGACTGGACGGGCAAGACCCGGGTCGTGCGCGTCAACGACTGGACGACCGAGTGGACGTACCGCGATGTCGTCACGGTCGTCGAGGGTGCCGGCCAGAACCTCGACTGCATCATGCTGCCCAAGGTGCAGACGGCCCAGCAGGTCGTCGCGCTCGACCTGCTGCTGACACAGATCGAGAAGACGATGGGCTTCGAGGTCGGCAAGATCGGCATCGAGGCGCAGATCGAGAACGCCCAGGGCCTGAACAACGTCAACGAGATCGCGACGGCCTCCCAGCGCGTCGAGACGATCATCTTCGGCCCGGCCGACTTCATGGCGTCGATCAACATGAAGTCGCTGGTCGTGGGCGAGCAGCCGCCCGGCTACCCGGCGGACGCCTACCACTACATCCTGATGAAGATCCTGATGGCCGCCCGCGCCAACAACCTCCAGGCGATCGACGGCCCCTACCTGCAGATCCGCAACATCGACGGCTACCGCGAGGTGGCCCAGCGCGCCGCGGCCCTCGGTTTCGACGGCAAGTGGGTGCTGCACCCGGGCCAGGTCGAGGCGTCCAACGAGATCTTCTCGCCGTCGCAGGAGGACTACGACCACGCCGAGCTGATCCTGGACGCGTACGACTACTACACGTCCGAGGCGGGCGGCAAGAAGGGCTCGGCGATGCTCGGGGACGAGATGATCGACGAGGCCAGCCGCAAGATGGCGCTCGTCATCTCCGGCAAGGGCCGTGCCGCCGGCATGCAGCGCACCAGCAAGTTCGAGATTCCGGAGGCGTGAGCATGCAGTTCGGGCGCACCTACGAGGAGTTCGAGGTCGGGGCGACGTACAAGCACTGGCCCGGGAAGACGGTCACGGAGTACGACGACCACCTGTTCTGTCTCCTCACCATGAACCACCACCCGCTCCACATGGACACGAACTATGCGGAGAAGACGACCGACTTCGGCAAGAACGTCGTCGTGGGGAACTACATCTACTCGCTGCTGCTCGGCATGTCCGTGCCGGACATCTCCGGCAAGGCCATCGCCAACCTGGAGATCGAGTCGCTGAAGCACGTGGCGCCGACCTTCCACGGCGACACGATCTACGGCCAGACGACCGTCCTCGACAAGTGGCCGTCGAAGTCGAAGAACGACCGCGGGATCGTGCACGTCGAGACCAAGGGCTACAAGCAGGACGGCACGCTGGTCTGCGTGTTCCGCCGCAAGGTGATGGTGCCGACCGAGACCTACATCAAGGAGCGCGGCGGCGAACAGCCCGGCCGCCCCGAGCTCAAGGAGCAGGAGAAGTAGCCATGGCGCGACTCGCCCAGACGGCCGGTCTGACGGACGTCCAGCAGGAGATCCTGTCCACCGTCCGGGACTTCGTGGACAAGGAGATCCTTCCGGTCGCCACGGAGCTGGAGCACCGCGACGAGTACCCCCAGCAGATCGTGGACGGTCTGAAGGAGTTGGGCCTGTTCGGCCTGATGATCCCCGAGGAGTACGGGGGTCTGGGTGAGTCGCTCCTGACCTACGCCCTGTGCGTGGAGGAGATCGCCCGCGGGTGGATGTCGGTGTCCGGCATCATCAACACCCACTTCATCGTGGCGTACATGCTCAAGCAGCACGGCACGCAGGAGCAGAAGGACCACTTCCTGCCGAGGATGGCCGCCGGCGACATCCGGGGCGCCTTCTCGATGTCGGAGCCGGGCTTGGGCTCGGACGTGTCGGCGATCACGTCGAAGGCGGTCAGGGACGGCGAGGAGTACGTCCTCAACGGCCAGAAGATGTGGCTGACGAACGGCGGAACGTCGTCTCTGGTGGCCGTCCTGGTCAGAAGTGACGAAGGTCACGCCGAGGGCACCGCGCCGCACAAGTCGATGACGACCTTCCTGGTCGAGAAGGAGCCCGGTTTCGGCGAGGTGCGCCCCGGCCTCACCATCCCCGGCAAGATCGACAAGATGGGTTACAAGGGGGTCGACACCACCGAGCTCATCATGGATGGCCTGCGGATTCCTGCGAATCGTGTGCTCGGCGGGGTCACCGGCCGTGGTTTCTACCAGATGATGGACGGGGTCGAGGTCGGCCGTGTGAACGTGGCGGCGCGTGGCTGCGGCGTCGCTCAGCGTGCGTTCGAGCTGGGCGTCCGGTACGCGCAGCAGCGCCACACCTTCGGCAAGCCGATCGCCCAGCACCAGGCGATCCAGTTCAAGCTGGCCGAGATGGCTACCAAGGTCGAGGCCGCGCATGCGATGATGGTGAACGCTGCACGCAAAAAGGACTCCGGTGAGCGAAACGACCTTGAGGCCGGGATGGCGAAGTACCTCGCCTCCGAGTACTGCAAGGAGGTCGTCGAAGACGCCTTCCGGATCCACGGCGGCTACGGCTTCTCCAAGGAGTACGAGATCGAGCGCCTCTACCGTGAGGCTCCGATGCTGCTCATCGGTGAAGGTACCGCCGAGATCCAGAAAATGATCATCGGCAGGCGGCTGCTCGAAGAGTATCGATTCCAGGGCTAGATGTCCGGATACGGGGTGTTTTCTTGGAGAAGAAGATCACACCCCGTCAGCACTCTTCTGCCGCCGACTCGGCTGCCTGGCTTACCCAGTTACGGCCCCGAGCCGCTACGATCGCCGGAAAGCCGCCGTCCCCCGTCAGAGTGCGGCATCATCCGCTACGAAGGTCATCCATGCCCCACAGCCAAACCTCTGCACCTCGCGACAGCCGGGCCGGCGTACGCCTCGCGCGCGGAGCATCGCCGTGGCTCCTTCCGACCGTCGCCACCGCAGCCCTCAGCCTGGCGCGGGCCCGGCGCTCCGGCGCCGCCAAGGCCGTCGCCGTTCCCGCCACCGCGCTCGCGGCGGGGATGCTGTGGTTCTTCCGCGACCCCGAGCGCGAGATCACCCAGGGCCGGGTCATCTCACCCGCCGACGGTGTGGTGCAGAGCATCATGCCGTGGAAGGACGGCCGCACCCGCGTCGCGATCTTCATGAGCCCGCTCAACGTCCACGTCAACCGCGCGCCGCTGGCCGGCACCGTGACGTCGGTCGAGCACATCCCCGGTGGCTTCGTTCCCGCCTTCAACAAGGAGAGCGAGAACAACGAGCGTGTCGTCTGGCACTTCGACACCGAGCTCGGCGACATCGAGATGATCCAGATCGCCGGCGCGGTCGCCCGTCGCATCGTCCCCTACCTGCCCGAGGGCACGAAGGTCGAGCAGGGCGAGCGGATCGGCCTGATCCGCTTCGGCTCGCGGGTCGACCTCTACCTGCCCGAGGGCGTGGAGGTCGCGGTCGAGGTCGGTCAGAAGACCGTGGCGGGGGTGACTCGCATTGACCGTGATTGATCCTGACACCAAGGCCGGCTGGGTCCCGGAGTCCGACGGGGTCGACGAGGAAGAGGAGATGCCCCTCTCTCTTCGCCTGTCGATAGCGGACACCCTGACGCTCGGCAACGCCACGTGCGGCTTCATGGCGGTGTACTTCACCACCACCGGCATCCTGATCCCGGACCTCATGGGCAGCCAGGAGTCCGGCATGGCGCGCAACAGCGCGGCCACCGCCGTCATCCTGATGCTGTGCGCGGCGGTCTTCGACCTGTTCGACGGCCTGGTGGCGCGCAAGCTGCGCTCCTCCCCCATGGGCGCCGAGCTGGACAACCTGTCCGACCTGATCAGCTTCGGCCTGGCACCGGCGTACTTCGTCCTCGTCTACGGCATGGTGGCGGAGGGCGCGTACCAGCGGGTCGCGGCGGTCGGGGCGATCGTGGTGCTGCTGGCGGTGGTGCTACGGCTTGCCCGGTTCTCGTGCGTCACGGTCAAGGACGGCACCTTCCAGGGCATGCCGTCACCGTTCGGCGCGCTGACCGTCGTGTCCATCGTGTTGCTGGAGCTGCCCTTCGTGGCGACCCTGCTGGCGATCCTGGGGACGGCGTGGCTGATGGTGAGCCGCGTGGAGTACCCGAAGCCGCGGGGCCGGCTCGCCGTGGCGATGCTGTCGTGGATCGTGCTGGGCATGGGCATGATGGCCGCCTGGGCCTTCGACGCGCCGAGCGGCCAGCTGCTGCTCCAGACGGGCTGTGCGCTCCAGCTGGTCATGGGGGCGGTGATTCCGCTGTTCGCTACAGCTCGGCGGGTGAACAACTTCCGGGACAACCGCCGCGAGGCGCGGGCGGCGCAGCTGCCCTGATCTCGTCCCTGCACTGACGGGTGTGGGCCAGGGCGGGTGAGTACAAGGAACCACCGCGTTTTTGTGTCCCACAGGTTCGAGCAGGGGTGTGGAGACCACAATGGGGGGGGGGAAAAACTCACACGCCG
>NZ_JBVJSX010000022.1:0-51813 GCF_055606225.1 Streptomyces sp. NPDC037100
CGGCTCGATCCGGTCCCACATCGCATCAGTGATCACTAATCGGACAGGCACATCAGATCAACTGATGAGCCCACCAAAGAGACACGCTCTAGACGCCCTGCGCAGTCTGACCGCCGTGGCCGACTGCGGCGGCTTCCACCGTGCCGCCCGGGCGCTGGCACTGAGCCAGTCGGCGGTGAGCCAGCACGTGCGCAAGCTGGAGAAGATCCTGGGGCGGCCGGTCGTCGAGCGTGAGGGGCGCGGCATGCGCTTCACCGCGGACGGCCACCGGCTGCTGGAACAGGCCCGGCGCATCCTCGCGGTGCACGACGAAGCCGTGCGCTCCCTGCTCGACGGCGACACCGGCACGGTCACCATCGGCGCGACCGAGCACGCCGCCGACCAGTTCCTGCCCCGGCTGACCGCCGCCGTCCAGGACGTGCGCCCCGGCTGCCGGGTCCGCTACCGCATCGACCGCTCCGCCCGACTCGTCGAGGCCGTGGACCGCGGCGGCGTCGACATCGCCGTCTACGTCACCGAGGCCGCGGCCACCGAGGGAACCCCCGTCGGCGGCCTGCCGCTGACCTGGTACGCGGTGCCCGGCTGGCAGCCGCCACCCGATCCGGCCCCCGTGCCGCTGATCGCCGTCGAGGACCCCTGCGCGATCCGCCGCCGGGCCATCGCGACGCTCGCCGCGCACGGCGTGCCCGCCCAGGTGGTGGGGGACGCCGGCTATCTCGCGGGCGTCCTCGACATCGCCCGCACCGGTCAGGGCGTGGCCCTGCTCGCGGCGGTCGGCTCCGCCCCCGACGGGCTCACCGCCTGTCCGTCACTGCCCCCGGTCACCCCCATACCGATGAGCGCCCTCGCCCGCTCCGGGGCGGACCCGGCGACCGTCGCGGCCGCGGTCGAGGCGGTGCGGGACCTGCTGCGACAGGACACCCCCGTGGAAGCGTGACGCTCCGGCCTGCCAGTCGGTGGGGCTGTCCCGCCCGGCGTGGGGGTGTGTCCGTCCCGCGGTGGGGCTGTCCCGCCCGGCGTGGGGGTGTGTCGGTCCCGCGGTGGGGCTGTCCCGCCCGGCGTGGGGGTGTGTCGGTCCCGCGGTGGGGCTGTCCCGCCCGGCGTGGGGGTGTGTCGGTCCCGTGGTCGGGCATGCGCTCGCCGTCGGGTTCTGTCCGCCTCGGGGTCGGTCATGCGTCCCCGTGTCGGGTTCTGTCCGTCCCGCGGTGGGGTTGTCCCCTTCCCGGCGTGGGGGTGTGTCGGTCCCGTGGTCGGGCATGCGCTCGCCGTCGGGTTCTGTCCGCCTCGGGGTCGGTCATGCGTCCCCGTGTCGGGTTCTGTCCGTCCCGCGGTGAGGTTGTCCCCTTCCCGGCGTCGGGGTGTGTCCGTCCCGTGGTCGGGCATGCGCCCGCCGTCGGGCTCTGTCCGCCTCGCGGTCGGCCATGCGCCCCGCGTCCAGGGCTATCGGTCGCGCGGTGGGGTTGTTTCGCCCAGCGCCCGGGTCAGCGCCGCCCGCTGCAGCGGCAGCACCTGCGCGTGCAGGTCACGGCCCTTGGGCGTGAGGGCGACCCATACGCCCCGCCGGTCCTCCGCGCACACCGACCGCGTCACCAGACCGTCCTTCTCCAGTCGGGCGATCAGCCGGGACAGCGCGCTCTGGCTGAGATGGACCCGCCCCACGAGGTTCTGCACCCGGCACTGCTCGCCCTCCTCGGGCGCCGCGGTCGCGAGGATGTCCAGGACCTCGAAGTCGGAGGCGCCGAGACCGTGCGGATGCAACGCCCGGTCGATCTCGCACATCGTGCGCGCGTGAGCGGAAAGGATGTCCCGCCACCGTTCCTCGAGCTGTCCACCAGCCGTTCTCGCCGCCATAGGGGAACGGTAACACCGGTGCAGGGTTCAATGACCGTGCATGGATCACGCCCGAGGGTCCCTACGCGGACTCCCGCTTCACCAGCTCCGTCGGCAGGATCACCGCCGCCGGATCCTCGCCCCCGATCTGCGCGAGCAACACCCGCACCATCTCGTTGCTGATGCGGTCCCAGGGCTGCCGGATGGTCGTCAGCCCGGGACTGGAGGCCACGGCCGCCGGCGAATCGTCGAAGCCGCCGAGCGCCACGTCCTGCGGCACCCGCCGCCCGGCCCGCCGCAGTGCCGTGAGCGCCCCCTGCGCCATGAGGTCGGAGGCCACGAACACCGCGTCGATGTCCGGGGCCTGCGCCAGCAGCCGCTCGGCTCCCGCCTCGCCGCTCGCCCTGCTGTAGTCACCGGAGACGACCAGCCGCTCGTCGAACTCCAGGCCCGCCTCCGCCAGCACCTCTTCGTAACCGGCGAGGCGCTCGACACCGCCGGGTGTGTCCAGCGGCCCGGTCACCGTGCCCACCCTGCGCCGCCCGAGCGACAGCAGGTGGCGCACCATGTCGCGGGCCCCGTCGCGGTCGTCGGCGGCCACGTAACTCACCTTGGAGGCCAGCCCGATCGGCTTCCCGCACGCGACCAGCGGCACCCCCGCCTCGCGCAGTCGCTCCGCCACGGGGTCGCCGGAGTGGCTGGAGACGAGCAGCACCCCGTCGACGTGCCCGGCGGTGATGTACCGCGTGATGCGGCGCCGTTCGTCGTCGGTGCCCGCCAGCATCAGCAGCAGCGGGATGTCGTGCGCCGCGAGCGCCTGGGTGCAGCCGCGCAGCAGGACGTTGAAGTTGGGGTCCTCGAAGAACCGCTCCTGCGGCTCGGTGAGCAGGAAGCCGATCGAGTCGGACCGCCCGGTGATCAGGGAGCGGGCGTGCCGGTTGACCACGTAACCCGTTCTGCGGATGGCCGCGTTGACCGCCTCCTGGGCGGCCGGGCTGACGTAGTGGCCGCCGTTGAGCACGCGCGAGACGGTGCCGCGTGAGACCCCCGCCTCGCGCGCCACGTCGTGGATCGTGGGCGGCCTGCGCCTGCCTCCCGCACCGTTCATGGTCATGACTTTACGGCTCCGGAGAGCAGATCCAGACTCCAGAAGCGCTGGATGACCAGGAAGAGGGCGACCAGCGGGAGCACCGCGAGGAACGCGCCCGTGATCACCAGGGTGTACAGCGCCGGGGTGTTCGCGCCCTGTTCCAGCAACGTGAACAGACCGAGCGTGATCGGGAACCTCTCGTCGTCGCTGAGCATGATGTACGGGAGCAGGAAGTTGTTCCAGATCGCCACGAACTGGAACAGGAACACCGTCACCATCCCGGGGATCATCATCGGCAGCGCGATCCGCGTGAAGATCCGCCATTCGCTCGCCCCGTCCATCCGCCCCGCCTCGACCACGTCGGCGGGCACCGCGGCGGCGGCGTAGATGCGCGCGAGGTAGACGCCGTACGGGAAGAGGACCTGCGGCAGCAGGACGGACAGGTACGAGTCGGTGAGGTCGGCCTTCGCCAGCAGCAGGTACTGCGGGATGGCCAGGATCACCGGCGGCATCAGCACACCCGCGAGCAGCACGTTGAAGATCGTCTCGCGGCCGCGGAAGCGGTAGACCGCCAGCGCGTAGCCGCTGCAGGCCGACACACACGTCGACAGCAGGGCCCCGAGACCGGCGTAGAGCGCGGAGTTGCCCATCCACTGCCAATAGACGCCGTCACGGTAGGCGCTCAGCTCCCGGACGTTGGCGGCGAAGCCCGTGCCCGGCAGGAAGGTGAACGTCGAGAACAGCTCACGCCCGGACTTGGTGGCTGCGATGACCACCCAGGCGACCGGAAGCAGGCAGTAGAGCGCACCCAGCAGCAGGGTGACCGTGGGGATCAGGGAGATCCGGCGGCGCAGCGGAGGGCGGCGGTCCTGGGCGGTGCCGGGCCTGCTGTCCGCCCTCGGCTCGGCCTGGGGGACGGCGAGGGAGCTCATCGGGCGGTCTCCTGCTTCTGACGACGGTTCGCGGCCCGCAGGAAGCCGAAGGAGAGAAGGAGCGTGGCGAAGGCGATGATCACGGCCTGCGCCGCGGCCCCGTGGATGTCTCCCTCACCGAAGGCGTCCCGGTACACCTTCATCAGCGGGCTCCACGTGGTGGACACGGAGTTGGTGAGCGGTTTGAGGGTGGTCGGCTCGTTGAAGACCTGGATCGTCGCGATGATCGAGAAGAAGAAGGTCAGCACCAGCGAGGGCGCCACCATCGGGATCTTGATCCGCAGCGCGATCTGCAGCGGTGTGGCGCCGTCCAGCTTCGCGGCCTCGTACACCTCCGCGGGGATCGCCTGGAGCGAGGTGTAGATGACGATCATGTTGAAGCCGGTGCCGCCCCACACCGCGATGTTCGACAGGGCCAGATACAGCGGCCCGCCGTCCAGCAGGTCCGGCTGCGGCATCCCGAGCTTGCCGAGCACGAAGTAGAAGGGGCTGACGTCCGGCAGATAGAGGAAACCCCACAGCAGGGCGGCCACCACACCGGGGATGGCGTACGGCAGGAAGATCGCGAGCCGGGTGAAGGGAGCGAGCCGCACCTTGTCCGAGTCGAGCATCAGCGCGAACAGCAGGGCCAGGCCGAGCATGACGGGCACGACGATGCACCCGTAGCCGAGCACGCGCAGGGTGCCGTTGAGCAGCTCGCTGTCGGAGAGGGCGTCGGTGTAGTTCTCCAGGCCGGCCCAGACCTCCTTGCGGGCGCCGGAGCCGAGGCCCAGGCCGGACACCTTCACCTTGCGGAAGCTGAGCCAGAGCGCGTAGCCGATGGGCAGGGCGAAGAACAGCGCGAACAGGACCGTCGCGGGGACAAGGAAGAGATAGGGGGCGCTTCGCGCTCGTCTGAGGGTGGTGGGGGGTGACGGGTGGGCGTACGGGGCGCCCTTCACCCCGTACACCCGCCGGCGTGCCGTGCTTTTCACCGAGCGACCCCGAAGCCCTGCTTCTTCATGTCGGCGACGGTGTCGTCCTGCATCTTCTTCAGAGCGGCGCCGAAGTCGGACTTGTTCTTCGCGGCGGCGCCGAAGGCGTCCTTGAAGGTGGTGTAGGCGACGTTCACGTTCGGGCCCCAGGCGGACGGTGCGGTGGTCTCCGCGATGTCGGCGGCCTTGGAGTAGAAGTCGGCCTGGTTGGAGAAGTAGGCGGGCGGCTTGAGGAAGGCGCCGCTGATCTGGGCGTTGCTGGCGGCCGGGTAGATGCCGCTCTCCTTGGCCAGCGCGTTCAGGGCGTCGCTGTCGGTGTTCAGCCAGGCGGCGAACTTCGCGGCGGCGGCCCGGTGCTCGGAGTCGGTGGTCACGGCGGTGGAGGAGCCACCCCAGCTGCCGGTGCTGTTCTCGCTCGCGGACCACTGGGGGAGCGGGGCCATGGCCCACTTGCCCTTGGTGTCGGGAGCGGCGGTGGTGAGCGTGCCCGGTGCCCACACGGCGCTGACCCAGGCGATCTGCTTGCCGGTGTTGAGCGCCTTGTTCCAGGCCGGGGTGTACATCGGCTGGTTGTCGATGGCACCCTCCTTGACCAGGCCGCCCCAGAACTTCGCGACCTTCTGCGTCGCCGCGTCGTCGATGGCGACCTTCCACTGGTCGCCGGAGGTGGTCCACCACTTGGCACCGGCCTGCTGGGCGAGGCCCGCGAAGAGTCCGGAGTCGTTGGCGGAGAAGGTGGTGAGGTCCTTGCCGGGGGCCGCCTTCTTCAGCTTGCGGGCGGTCTCCGCGAACTCGTCCCAGGTCGTCGGCACCGTGAGGCCGTACTGCTTGAAGAGGTCCTCGCGGTAGTAGAACATCATCGGCCCGATGTCCTGCGGGACCGCGTAGACCGCGTCGGTGCCGAGCGTCGTCTGCTGCCAGACTCCGTCGGCGAACTCGTCCTTCACCTCGCCCACGTTCTCCGCTATGTCGGCGAGCGCGTCGTTGCTGACCAGTGTGGGCAGCGCCTGGTACTCCGCCTGTACGAGGTCGGGGGCCTTGCCCGCCTTGTGCGCGGTGAGGATCTTGGTGACGAGCGTGTCACCGGAGGCCTGCTTCTTCACCGTGACGGTGATCCGGTCCTTCTTGCCCGGCCCCTTGTTCCACAGGTCCACGACCTTGTCCATGCCGGGCGTCCAGGTCCAGTACGTCAGCGACGCCGGACCCGACTCGGTCCCACTGTCCGAGGACTCCGTGCCGCAGGCGGCGAGAGTGGTGGCGCCGAGGGCGACGGCGACGGCGGTTCTCACGAGGCGGCGGCGCTTCGTGTACGGCATGGATCTCTCCCCTGACCTGGGGTCCTCGCCTGCTGCGAGAACCTGCCATGCTTCTGTGAGCGTTCACAGTAGAGAAACATCCCGGACCCTTGTCAATGGTTGTTGCTGTGCGGTTATGTTGGGCTTCGCGGCGCCGCCGCTGTGTGTGCACGTTCCCAATTGATCGATCGACCGGGAGACCTTCCATGCCGGAGACCACCCCCAGGGGCCTCACCAGGCTCGCCTTCGGTGGGGACTACAACCCCGAGCAGTGGCCGGAGGGCGTCTGGCAGGAGGACGTCCGGCTCATGCGGGAGGCCGGCGTCACGATGGTGAGCGTCGGGATCTTCTCCTGGGCGCTGCTGGAACCCTCACCCGGCCGTTACGACTTCGGCTGGCTGGACCGGCTCCTGGACCTGCTGCACGAGCACGGCGTCCGCGTCGACCTCGGCACCCCCACCGTCGTACCGCCCGTCTGGTTCTACCGGGCCCACCCCGAAGCGCTGCCGGTGACCGCCGAGGGCGTGCGCTACGCCTTCGGCTCCCGGGCGGCCATCTGCCACAGCAACGCCGACTACCGCCGGGCCGCGGCCTCCATCACGCGGAAACTCGCCGAGCGCTACGGCGACCACCCGGCGCTGGCGATGTGGCACGTCCACAACGAGTACGGCGTCCCCGTCTCCGCCTGCTACTGCGAGTCCTGCGCCGCCCACTTCCGCCGCTGGCTGGAGACCACGTACGGCACCGTCGACGCGGTCAACGAGGCCTGGGGCACGGCCTTCTGGGGCCAGCGCTACGGCGGCTTCGAGGACATCAGCCCGCCCCGGCTCACCCCCGCGGCCGTCAACCCCGGCCAGGCGCTCGACTACAAGCGGTTCGCCGACGCCACCATGCGCGAGAACTTCGTCGCGGAGCGGGACATCCTGCACCGCCTCTCGCCGGGCGTCCCGGTCACCACCAACTTCATGACGGCGCTGAGCCAGTGCGACTCCGTCGACTACTGGGCCTGGGGCCGCGAGGTCGACCTCGTCACCAACGACCACTACCTGATCACCGACGGCCGCCGCACCCACGTCAACCTGGCGATGGCCGCGGACCTCACCCGGTCCGTCGCGGGCGGCGCCCCCTGGCTGCTGCTGGAGCACTCCACCTCGGGCGTCAACTGGCAGCCCCGCAACCCGGCCAAGGCTCCCGGCCAGATGGCCCGCAACTCCCTCGCCCATGTGGCGCGCGGCTCCGAGGGCGCCCTGTTCTTCCAGTGGCGCCAGTCCCGGCGCGGCGCCGAGAAGTTCCACTCGGCGATGGTCCCGCACGGCGGCACCGACACCCGTGTATGGCGCGAGGTCGTCGAACTCGGGGCCTCCGTCGATGCGTTGAGCGAGATCCGCGGCACCCGCACCGAGGCCGACGTGGCCGTGCTGTGGGACTGGCACTCCTGGTGGGCGCAGAACCTGGACTGGCGTCCCAGCATCGACCACGAGGCCCGTGAGCGCGCCGATGCCTTCTACGAGGTCCTCTACGACCGTCACCTCACCGTCGACTTCGCCCACCCGGAAGCCGACTTGTCGAGATATCCCCTTGTCGTCGTACCGGCCCTGTACCTGATGACGGAGGCGGCAGGACGCAACCTCACGGCGTACGTCGAGAACGGCGGCACGCTCGTCGTGTCGTACTTCTCCGGCATCGTCGACGAGCACGACGCCGTCCACGAGGGCGCCTACCCGGGCCCGCTGCGGGATGTCCTCGGTCTCACCGTCGAAGAGTTCTCCCCGCTGCTGCCCGGCGAACGGGTGCGCGTCACGGGCCCCGACGGGAGCGAACTGACCGCCGACGTGTGGACGGAGTTCGTGGTGCCGCGCGGCGCCGAGACCGTCCTGACCTACGCCGACGGTCTCACCGCCGGTCTGCCCGCCGTCACCCGGCACCGCCTCGGCGAGGGCACCGCCTGGTACGTCTCCACCCGGCTCGCCGCCGACGGCCTCGACGCGCTGCTCGGCTTGGCGGGCGAGGACGCGCGGCTCGCCCCGCGCACCGACCTGCCCCGGGACGTCGAAGTCGTCCGCCGCACCGGCGCGTCGGGCACCTACCTGTTCGCCCTCAACCACACCGGCTCGGACACCAAGGTGCCACTGGAGGTCCCCGGCACCGAACTGCTGACAGGAGACCGCGCCGCCGGACGCCTGGCGGTCCCGGCCGGAGCCGTCCGGGTCGTCCGGCTCGACGGCTGAACCGACTCCCTCCGCCCGCGCGAGCCACGAGCCGCGGGCGGAGGGACCACACCCGCCTCCTCCGCGAGCGAGGCACTCCCCGGCACTCCCCAACCCCCACGTCGAAGGGACGACGGACGACGATGTTCCATCCCAGACGGACCCTCAGGGCCCTGCTGCTCCCGCTCACCGCGGGCCTCGCCCTCACCGCCCTGCCCGCCACCCCGGCACACGCCGCGAGCACGCTGACCAACGGCGGTTTCGAGGCCGGCGGCGCGGGCGCCGCGACCCCGAGCGGCTGGTCCGAGTACGGCGACACCGGCGCCTCGTTCACCGAGTCCGGCGGCCACGGCGGCAGCTACCGCCTCAGCCACTGGTCCGCGTCGGCCTACAAGGTAGAGACGTACCAGTACCTGTCCGGACTCACCGACGGGAACTACCTGCTCACCGCCTGGGTGCGCTCCGGAGGCGGGCAGAAGTCCGCCTACCTGGCGCTGAGGAACTGCGGCGGAACCGAGCAGCGCACCGACCTGCCGGTCTCGGCCGGCGGGTGGATCCGGATCGTCGTGCCGGTCAGGGTGACCGGCAGCCAGTGCACGATCAGCGTCAACAGCGACGCGAACGCCGGCAACTGGATCAACGTCGACGACCTGACCTTCACCCCCGGCACGTCCGGTACGCCGATCAAGGGGGCCGACATCTCGTCGCTGGCCAAGAGCGAGGCCAAGGGCGGTGTCTACCGCAACGGCTCGGGGACCGTCGCCGACCCCCTGGCCGTCCTCAAGTCCAACGGCATGAACTACGCCCGCCTCAAGGTCTGGGTGAACCCGGCCGACGGCTACAACGACAAGGCCCGTGTCCTGGCCACGGCCAAGCGCGTCAAGGCGCAGGGCATGAAGCTGCTGGTCGACTTCCACTACTCGGACTTCTGGGCCGACCCCGGACGCCAGGACAAGCCCGCCGCCTGGGCCGGACACTCGTACGGCCAACTCAAGACGGACGTGTACCACCACACGTACGACGTGCTCAACGCCCTGAAGGAGCAGGGCACCACCGCCGACATGGTCCAGGTCGGCAACGAGATCAACGGCGGCATGCTGTGGAACGAGGGGTCCACCTCCAACTGGACGCAGCTGGCCGGTCTGCTCAACTCCGGCTACGACGCGGTCAAGGCGGTCAGCTCCTCCACGGCAGTGGCCCTGCACCTCGCCGAGGGCGGTGACCTGGAGGGCACCCGCTGGTGGTTCGACAGCGCACGCTCCCACGGCGTGAGGTTCGACGCGATCGGCCTGTCCTTCTACGGCTACTGGCACGGCACCCTGGCCGACTTCCAGACGACCCTCGACGACGCGGCCACCCGCCACGGCAAGCCGGTCTTCGTCGCCGAGACCGCCTACCCGTTCCGCCTCGACAGCGAGGACGCCCACGAGAACATCATCAACACCGCGGACGAGCTGGTCTCCGGCTACCCGGCGAGCGTGGCCGGCCAGACGCGGTGGATGAACGACATGACGAGCATCGTGGAGGCCGTCCCGAACGGCCGGGGCCTGGGCCTCTTCTACTGGGAGGCGACCTGGACCGCGGTGGGCGGCAACGGCTGGGACCCGACCGACGCGGCCTCCGGCAACGCCTGGGAGAACCAGGCGCTGTTCGGATACGACGACCGGGCCCTGTCGTCGATGTCCTGGTTCCGGCACCGCTGAGCCCGGGGGAGGGGCCTGTCTTCCGGGCCCCTCCCTCCCTTCACCTGCCCATTCGAACTCCGCCCTTGGATACGGCGGTTCGGTATCGGACAACGACGCCGAGCGCCGGACAGGGCGGCGTCGACTGCGAGACAGTGGGAAGGCGCGGTGAGAGGGCGAAGCCGCGAGGCAGGGGCACGACATGCTGAGGACTCCCACGGACGAGACGCGGCTGCGCATCCTGGCCTGGCTGAAGGAGCCGGGTCCCTCGGCGGACGGTGTCACCGCGGACGCCGTCGCCGAGCGGTTCTCGATACCGCGCCCGGTCGCCGTCACCCACCTCCGGCTGCTGGAGGCCACCGGCATGCTGCGCACCAGCAGGTCCGCGGGTCGTGTGCGCTACCACCGCGACGACATGCGGATGGCCGAGGTCGCCCGGATGTTTGAGAAGGGCTGGTAGGTGACCCGGTACCTCCGTATCGCCCCCGATGGTGAAGGACACACGCGCAATGGACCGTCCCACGGCACTGGTCCCCCGCCACTACATCGCGGTGGGCCCCGGCCCCGAGGACGTGGTCGCCGACCCGCGCGGCCGCGTCCTCACCGGCGTGGCGGACGGCCGCATCCTGCGGCTGGACGCCCTCGCCGATCCGGTCGCGGCCCGCGTCGAGGTGCTCGCCGAGACCGGTGGCCGGCCGCTCGGACTCGAACTCCTCCCCGACGGCGACCTGTTGGTGTGCGACGCCGAACGCGGACTGCTGCGGGTCGGCACCGGCGACGGCACGGTCCGGATCCTCGCCGACTCGTTGGCGGGAGAGCCGCTGCGGTTCTGCAGCAACGTCGTGTCCCTCTCCGACGGAAGCGTCTACTTCACCGTCTCCAGCCGTCGGTACCCCCTGGAGCACTGGATCGGCGACATCGTCGAACACACCGGGACGGGACGGCTGCTGCGGCTCGCCCCCGGCGCTGACGCACCCGAGGTGGTGCTGGACGGCCTGCAGTTCGCCAACGGGGTCGCCGTCGGCGCGGACGAGTCCTTCCTCGTCGTCGCCGAGACCGGCGCCTGCCGGCTCCAGCGCCACTGGCTCACCGGGCCGCGGGCCGGGCGGAGCGAACCGTTCGCAGAGAACCTCCCGGGCATGCCCGACAACCTCTGGCGCGGCGCGCCCGGGGGACCGATCTGGGTCGCGCTCGCCGGGCCCCGTGTCCCGGCCCTCGACCTGCTCCACCGCGGCGCGCCCGGTGTCCGGGCCGCCGCCGCGCGCCTGGCCGTACGCGCCCCGTTCCGGCCCACCGGCACGATCGCCCTCCAGGCCTTCGACGACGAGGGGCGCGTCGTCCACCACCTCGCCCGCCGCCGCTCCGGCTACCGGATGCCCACGAGCGTCTGCGAAGCGGGCGGGCACCTGGTCCTCGGCAGCATCTGGGAACGAGGCGTGGCGGTCTGCGAGCCACCAGCCCCGAAGTGACCTGCATCGTCCGCTCCGAAGCGACCTGCGCCGCCCGCGCCGAAGTGACCTGCACCTCTCGCCTCCGAAGTGGCCTGCATCGCCCGCTCCGATGTGAGCTGCATCGTCCGCACCCAAGCGACCTGCGCCGCCCGCGCCGAAGCGGCCTTGCACCTCTCGCTTCCGAAGTGATCTGCCCGCCTGCGCCGCCCGCGCCGAAGTGACCTGCGCATCTCGCCTCCGAAGTGATCTGCCCGCCCGCCTCCGAGTGACCCCACCCCGTCCCCGGGGTTAATCTGAACTCCGGCCGCGACCCCTGTCGCGGCGCGGCGGTGGGGCCCGCCGTACCCGAACCGCGGCAAGGACGCCGCCAACGGTCCCTACTTGCGACGGCACGCGCCCGCACGACCCCGGGCTCCCGGCGAGTAGGAGACACATTCCCATGACATCCCCCGAGAGCCTCCGCATGCGGGCCTCCACCCCGCGACAGGCTTCCTGGCGCACCCAGGCGCCCGTCGTCGCCGTCGTGGCACTCGGCGGGGGAGCGGGGGCGACCGCCCGCTATGCCGCCTCCCTCTGGTGGCCCACTCCCGCGGGCGGCTTTCCCTGGACGACCCTCTGGGTCAACATCGCCGGCTGCGCCGTGATCGGCGTGTTCATGGTGATCATCACCGAGGTCCGCACCGCACACCCCCTCGTCCGCCCCTTCTTCGGCACCGGCGTCCTCGGCGGCTTCACCACCTTCTCGACGTACGCCGTCGACATCCGAAGACTCCTCGACGCCGGCCAGGCCGGCCCCGGCCTGGCCTATCTCGCCGCGACCCCGCTCGCGGCGCTCACGGCGGTGTGGCTCGCGGCCGGGACGACCCGCCGCGTCCTGAAAGGCAGGCGACGATGACGAGGCTGACCGGCAGGGCCCTGCGCCTGACCGTCTTCATCGGTGAGAACGACACCTGGCACCACAAGCCCCTCTACTCGGAGATCGTCCACCGGGCCCACGCGGCGGGCCTCGCGGGCGCCAGCGTCTTTCGCGGCATCGAGGGCTTCGGCGCCTCCTCCCTGATCCACACCTCGCGGTTGCTCTCCCTGAGCGAGGACCTGCCGGTCGCCGTGGTGATCGTCGACACCGAACCGCGCGTGCGCGCCTTCCTTCCGCAACTCGACGACATCGTCACCGAGGGGCTCGTGACCCTCGACGACTGCGAGGTGATCCGGTACGCCGGACGCGGAGACGATCCCGGCACAGCGGACGCGAAGGGTAAGAAGTCGTCGTGAACTGGCTGCTGGTCGTCTGCGGCGCGATGGTGGGCGCCCCACTGCGCTACTTCACCGACCGGGCGGTCCAGGCGCGCCACGACTCGGTCTTCCCCTGGGGCACCTTCACGGTCAACGTCACCGGCTCGCTGATCCTCGGCCTGCTCACCGGAGCCGCCACCCACCTCCAGCTGCTGCTCGGCACCGGCCTGTGCGGGGCCCTGACGACCTACTCGACGTTCTCCTACGAGACGCTGCGGCTGGCGGAGACCGGGGCTCGTCTCCAGGCCGCGCACAACGTCGGCGTCACCGTGGCGGCCGGACTTGCCGCGGCTTTCGCGGGGGCGGCGCTGACGCGTATGTGAGACGCGTCCATGAGCTCCGTTCTCGTCCGGGTGTAGTAAGACGGTCCCCTCCGCTACCGCCCCGAGCAGAACTGGATCCCATGAGCGTCATCAGCGTCGGTCAGGCCCTCGTCCTCGGAGCCGTCGAGGGGGTCACCGAGTTCCTGCCCGTCTCCTCCACCGGGCATCTGAAGATCGTCGAGGGGCTCATGGGCATCCCCGTCGACGACGACGCCGTGGTCGGGTTCTCGGCCGTCATCCAGGTCGGCGCGATCGCCGCGGTGCTCGTGTACTTCTTCAAGGACATCGTGCGGATCGTCTCCGCCTGGGGGAGGGGCCTGCGCGACCGCGAGGAGCGGTACCACCACGACTACAAGTTCGCCTGGTGGGTCATCTGCGCGACGATCCCGATCGTCGCCGTCGGACTCGCCGCCAAGCCGCTCATCGAGGGCCCGCTCGCCTCGCTGTGGGTGGTCGCCGGCTCGCTGATCGTCGGCAGCGGCGTGATGTGGGCGGCGGACCAGATGGGCCGGCACAAGCGCGGCGAGGACGACACCTCCTTCAAGGACGCGATGCTGGTCGGCAGCTCCCAGATCCTCGCCCTGCTCTTCCCCGGCTTCTCCCGCTCCGGCGCGACCATGTCCACCGCGCTGATCCTCGACCTGGACCGCGTCGCCGCCACCCGGCTCTCCTTCTTCCTCGGCATCCCCGCGCTGACCGGCGCGGGCCTCTACGAGCTCAAGGACGCCCTGGGCACCGGGGTGGGCGCGGCGCCGCTGGCCGTCGGCACGGTCGTCTCCTTCGTCGTGGCGTACGCCTCCATCGCCTGGCTGCTCAAGTTCGTCGCCAAGCACTCCTTCAACGCCTTCGTGATCTACCGGATCGTCGTGGGTGTGCTGCTGTTCGGCCTGCTCGGAGCCGGTGTGCTCAGCAGCTGAGCGTTCCGCCGGGGGCGCGGTCGTCCGTCTGCGGAGCCGTGGGGGCCGGTCGCGCCGTTCCCCGCGCCCCTTTCGGGCACCCCCTTGACAGCCACCTCCCGTCGCCCGGAGTATCTCCCCCGTGAACCTGTCAGACAGCCGGACAGCCGGACAGCCTGTGCGTCGCGTCAGTGCCATGGAAGCGGTGCTGGCGTACTTGCGTGGCGCCATCGAGCGGGGCGAGTACGCCATCGGCGACAAGCTCCCCTCCGAGGCGGAACTGTGCCGCACCCTCGAGGTCTCGCGGCCGGTACTGCGCGAGGCGCTGCGGGCACTGCAGACCATGGGTCTGACCGTGTCCCGGACCGGCAAGGGCACCTTCGTCGTCGCCAGCACCGTCGAGGACCCCACCTTCGGCGACTACGCGGCCAGCGACCTGCTGGAGGTGCGCCGCCACGTCGAGATCCCGGTCGCCGGGTACGCGGCCCGGCGCCGCACCCCCGAGAACCTCGACCACCTGGCCCACCTCCTGGACCGGATGGAGCGGGAGACGGACACCACCGCGTGGGTCGCCATGGACACGCTGTTCCATCTCGCCGTGGCCGAGGCCGCCCAGAACCCGGTCTTCCGCCGGGTCATCGAGGAGATCCGGGACGCGCTGGCCCGCCAGTCCGCCTTCCTCAACGAACTGGGCGGCCGCCGCGAGCAGTCCAACCGCGAGCACCGGGCGATCGTCGAGGCCCTGACCGACGGTTCCGAAACCGACGCGGTGGAGGCCATGGCCCACCACCTCGACCGCGTCGAAACCACCCTCACCGACATCGTGCGCTCCTCGCGCACGGACACCTCCACGGAAGGCGGAACCGAGGCGTGAGCGAGCAGTCCCTGCACGACGATGTGCAGAAACGTTCCATCCATGTCGATGCCGGAGACGCGGGCTACAGCAAGTCCCTGAAGTCCCGGCACGTCAACATGATCGCCATCGGCGGAGCCATCGGCACCGGCCTGTTCCTCGGCGCGGGCGGCCGTCTCGCCGACGCCGGCCCGTCGCTCTTCATCGCCTACGCGGTCTGCGGCCTCTTCGCCTTCCTCGTCGTGCGCGCCCTCGGCGAACTGGTGCTGTACCGGCCCTCCTCCGGCGCGTTCGTCTCCTACGCCCGCGAGTTCATGGGGGAGAAGGGCGCCTACACCGCCGGCTGGATGTACTTCCTCAACTGGGCGACGACCGGCATCGCCGACATCACCGCCGTCGCCACCTACACCCACTACTGGGGCATGTTCTCCGACATCCCGCAGTGGGTGATCGCGCTGATCGCGCTGGCCGTGGTGCTCACGGTGAACCTGATCTCGGTGAAGATCTTCGGGGAGCTGGAGTTCTGGTTCGCGATCATCAAGGTCGGCGCGCTCGTCGTCTTCATGTGCATCGGCATCTTCCTGCTGGTCACCCAGCACCCCGTCGACGGCCACACCCCCGGCCCGTCCCTCATAGGCGACAGCGGCGGCGTCTTCCCGCACGGCCTGCTGCCCATGCTGCTGATCATCCAGGGCGTCGTCTTCGCCTACGCCTCCGTCGAACTGGTCGGCGTCGCGGCCGGCGAGACCGAGAACCCCGAGAAGATCATGCCGAAGGCGATCAACTCGATCATGTGGCGCGTCGGCGTCTTCTACGTCGGCTCGGTCGTGCTGCTGTCGATGCTGCTCCCGTGGAACAAGTACACCGCCGGCGAGAGCCCCTTCGTGACGGTGCTGTCCAACATCGGCATCCCGGCGGCCGGCGGCGTGATGAACCTCGTCGTCCTCACCGCCGCCATGTCCTCCCTCAACTCCGGCCTCTACTCCACCGGCCGCATCCTGCGCTCCATGGCCATGTCCGGATCCGCGCCCGGGTTCACCTCCGTGATGAGCCGCAGCCAGGTCCCCTACGGCGGCATCCTGCTCACCAGCGGCATCTGCGTGCTGGGCGTCGGCCTCAACTTCGTCGTGCCCGCCGAGGCGTTCGAGATCGTGCTGAACTTCGCCGCGATCGGCATCCTCGCCACCTGGGGCATGATCATGATCTGTCACCTCCTCTTCTGGCAGAAGACCCAGAAGGGCGAGCTGACCCGCCCGGGCTACCGGCTCCCGGGCTCCCCCTGGACCGAGATCGTGACGCTGGCGTTCCTCGCCTCCGTCCTGGTCCTCATGTACGCCGACGGCGGCGCGGGCCGCACCACCGTGCTGTGCCTGCCGCTGATCGTCGGAGCCCTGGTCGTCGGATGGTTCGGCATCCGCGGCCGTATCGCACGCAAGTCCACCACCGGAGCCGACGCGTGAGGAACGCGTCGCTCCCCGAGAAACAGGCAGTGATGTTCAGCAGTTCTCTCGCGGACGCACCCCTTGTCCGTGAACCCCTCCACGCTCCCGTCGCCCACCTCGTCCGCGGCGGAATCGTCGAAGGCATCCACTACGGCTCCGTCGTCGTCCTCGACGCCGACGGGGAGGTCCGGCTCCAGATCGGAGACATCGAGGCCGCCTTCTACCCCCGCTCCGCGATCAAACCCGTGCAGGCCGTGGCCATGGCCCGGGCCGGGCTGCCGCTCGACGGCGAGCTGCTGTCGCTGACGGCCGCCAGCCACTCCGGCGAGGAACGCCACCTCGCCGGGGCCCGGCGCATCCTCGAACTCGCCGGGCTCACCGAGGACCACCTGCGCAACGTCCCGGACCTGCCGTTCGACCCGGTCGTCCGGGACGCCTGGGTGCGAGAGGGCCGACTGCCCTCACGGCTCGCCCAGAACTGCTCCGGCAAGCACGCGGCCATGCTCTACACCTGCACCCTCAACGGCTGGCCCCTGGAGGACTACCTCGACCCCGGCCACCCGTTGCAGCAGGCCATCGCCGAGATCGTCGAGGACCTCACCGGGCAGCGCATCGCCGGCGTCACCGTCGACGGCTGCGGCGCGCCCCTGTTCTCCCTCTCCCTGCACGGTCTGGCCCGGGCCGCCGCCCGGATCACCGCCGCCGCGCCGGGCACGCCCGAGGCCCGGGTCGCCGACGCGATGCGCGAACACGCCGAGATGGCCTCCGGCTCCGGCCGGGACGTCGCCGCGCTGATGCGGGCCGTGCCGGGGCTCCTCACCAAGGACGGCTTCGAGGGCGTCCAGGTCGCCGCCCTGCCCGACGGCCGGGCCGTCGCCGTGAAGATCGCCGACGGCGCGAACCGGGCGCGGGTGCCGGTGGCTGCCGCCGCGCTGGCCCGGGCGGGCGTCGACCCGGAGCTGCTCGCCGAGTTCGCGGGTGAGCCGCTGCTGGGCGGTGGGCGGGAGGTCGGGCGTGTGCGGCCCGTTCGCTCGCTGCAGCCGGTCGCCGGTGCTGCCCGCGCCTGACGACGTGCCGGATTCCGCCGTCCGGCGGCTGCCCGGCGCATGTGGCCGGTCGCGCAGTTCCCCGCGCCCCTGACGGGGCGCGTGTCCACCCTCAATTCCCTCAGAAAGAGGACCCTCACCGTCATGACCGCCGCCACCCGCTCCGAGCACGATCTGCTCGGTGACCGTGACGTTCCCGCCGAGGCGTACTGGGGTGTGCACACCCTGCGGGCCACGGAGAACTTCCCCATCACGGGCATGCCCATCTCCGCCTACCCGCACCTGATCGACGCCCTGGCCGCCGTCAAGGAGGCCGCCGCCCTCGCCAACGAGGAACTCGGCCTGCTGGAGGCGAAGAAGGCCGCGGCCATCGTCGAGGCCTGCCGTGAGATCCGCGACGGCAAGCTGCACGACCAGTTCGTCGTGGACGTCGTGCAGGGCGGCGCCGGCACCTCCACCAACATGAACGCCAACGAGGTCGTGGCGAACCGGGCGCTGGAACTGATGGGCCACGCCAAGGGCGAGTACGGGTTCCTGCACCCGAACGAGGACGTCAACCTCGGCCAGTCCACCAACGACGTCTACCCCACCGCCGTCAAGATCGCGACGGTGTTCGCGGTGCGCGGGCTGCTCGACGCCATGTCCGTCCTGCAGGACACGTTCGCCCACAAGGCCGTCGAGTTCCGCGAGGTGCTCAAGATGGGCCGTACGCAGCTGCAGGACGCGGTGCCCATGACGCTGGGCCAGGAGTTCTCCGCCTATGCCGTCATGCTGGACGAGGACCGGTCGCGTCTCGCCGAGGCCGTCCAGCTGATCCACGAGATCAACCTGGGCGCGACCGCGATCGGCACCGGCCTCAACGCCCCCGCCGGGTACGCCGAAGCGGCCCGCCGCCACCTCGCGGCCATCACCGGACTGCCTCTGGTGACGGCGGCCAACCTGGTCGAGGCGACCCAGGACTGCGGCGCCTTCGTCCAGATGTCCGGGGTGCTCAAGCGCATCGCGGTCAAGCTGTCCAAGAGCTGCAACGACCTGCGGCTGCTGTCCTCCGGCCCGCGCGCCGGCCTCGGCGAGATCAACCTGCCGCCGGTGCAGGCCGGTTCGTCCATCATGCCCGGCAAGGTCAACCCGGTCATACCCGAGGTCGTCAACCAGGTCGCCTTCGAGGTCATCGGCAACGACGTCACCATCACCATGGCCGCCGAGGCCGGGCAGCTCCAGCTCAACGCCTTCGAGCCGATCATCCTGCACTCCCTGTCGGAGTCCATCACGCATCTGCAGAGCGCCTGCCTGACCCTGGCCGAGCGGTGCGTGTCCGGCATCACCGCCAACACCGAGGCACTGCGGGCGAGCGTGGAGAACTCCATCGGCCTGGTCACCGCCCTCAACCCGCACATCGGCTACACGGCCGCCACCGACATCGCCAAGGAGGCCCTCGCCACCGGCCGGGGCGTGGCCGAACTCGTCCTGGAGAAGGGCCTGCTCCCCGCCGAGACCCTCGCCGGCCTGCTGCGCCCCGAGGTCCTCGCCGGCAGCGGCCAGGCCCCGGCCTGACCTGCCGGAGCGCACCGGGACCGGCGGAGGGACAATACCGATCATGACGTTGTCGACGACCTTCCAGCCGGTCCTGGAGCGCATCGCCGAGGAGATCGAGCGGACCCCCGGGCGCGGCCGGCCCGCCGACTACATCCCGGCGCTCGCCGCCTGCGACCCGCGCAGCTTCGGCATGGCAGTCGCCGAGCCGGACGGCACCGTGTACGGGGTGGGGGACTGGCGGCAGCCGTTCTCCGCGCAGTCCCTCACCAAGGTGTTCACCCTCGCCCTCGACCTGGCCCGCGAGGGCGACGCCCTGTGGGAGCACGTGGGCCGCGAGCCCTCCGGCAACCCCTTCAACTCCCTCGTCCAGCTGGAGTACGAGAACGGCATCCCGCGCAACCCGTTCATCAACGCGGGCGCCCTCGTCGTCACCGACCGGCTGCACACCCGCACCGGGGACGCGTCGGGTGAACTGCTGGCGTTCCTGAGGGCGGAGAGCGGCAACCCCGGCCTGAGCTTCGACCAGGAGGTCGCCGCGTCCGAGACCGCCCACGGCGACCGCAACGCCGCTCTCGGCCACTTCATGGCGTCCTACGGCAACATCGACAACCCCGTGCCGACGCTCCTGGAGCAGTACTTCCGGCAGTGCTCGATCGCCGCGTCCTGCGCCGACCTGGCACTCGCCACGAGCTTCCTCGCCCGGCACGGCATCCGCGCCGACGGCACCCGCCTGCTCACCCGCAGCCAGGCCAAGCAGATCAACGCCATCATGCTGACCTGCGGAACGTACGACGCGGCCGGCGACTTCGCCTACCGCGTGGGCCTGCCCGGCAAGAGCGGAGTGGGCGGCGGCATCATCGCGGTCGTACCCGGCCGCTGCACCCTGTGCGTGTGGAGTCCGGGCCTGGACGAGCGGGGCAACTCGGTGGCGGGCGTGGCCGCGCTCGACCGGTTCACGACCCTGACCGGCCTGTCGGTGTTCTGACCGGCGGCCCCACCTCGCCCGCGAGCCCTCAGCCGAGGAACTCCTCCAGCATCGGCAGCAGCAGCTCCGTGCGGCGCATGAGCGCCATGTGGGTGGTGTCCGGGAGCACCGCCAGCCGGGCGTCGGGGATCAGGTCGCGCATCTCGGCGGCGTGCTCGACGCGCAGGAAATCCGTGTCGCGGAGCACCAGGAGCGTGGGTGCGGCCAGAGCGCGCAGGTCGTCCGCGGTCCAGGGCAGCGGGGCGTGCGCCGCCGTCCCGCACTTGGCCATGAAGTCGGCGAAGTGCCCGGGGTCCGGCGCGACGGCCGCGTAGGCGTAGGCCATCTCCTGGAAGTCGGCCTGACTCGGCAGCCGCGGCGAGGCGTACTCCGGGTCCCGTACCTCCTCGTAGTAGCCGTCCTGCCGGTAGTGGGTGGCGGCGAGAACCAGTCGTCCCACACGCTCGGGGTGGCGCACGCCCACGTCGAGGGCGGTCAGGCCGCCGAGGCTGAAGCCCAGGAAATCCGCCCGGTCGATGCCCAGCTCGTCCAGCAGGGCGACCACGTCCGAGGCGAGGTCCGGCACACTCATCTCCCGCTCGATGTCGGCCGTGTGGCCGTGGCCCTGCAACTCGGGAGCCACGACCCGGCGCGTGGCCGCGAGGGCCGGCAGGACGGCCCCGAAGGACAGGCCGATCGTGAGCACCCCGCCGTGCAGCAGCACCAGGGGCCGTTTCCCGCTGTCGGCGCCGTGCAGCTCGTAGTACATCTCCAGGCCGTTGACCGTCGCGTAGGCCGAGGTGCCGGTCATGGGATCACGTCCGTTCATCGGTGTGCTGATGCCGGTAGAACTCCCGCCCCGGCGGGAAACTCATCGGTCGGAGATCACCGGCCGGTCACCGCGGGGCCGTCCTCCGGAGAGGGGGACGTCCCCTTTCGGCCACCCGCCGTTGACACGCTGCCCGAGTGTTGGCCATGGCTTTCCCCGTCGATCTCCGCCGCTGCCAGATGCTCGGTCTGGCCGGTACCGCCTGCCTGGCCCTGGGCGGTGAGACGGCCGGCGCCCTGCCCGTGGAGGACCTTCTTCACCCGGCCTCCGCTCGCGCCGCTCTCGGCCTGGTCAGCGCGTACTTCGGCGTCGTCCTGCTGATCGCGGCCTGGGCGCTGCTGGGCCGGCTCGTCCGGGGGCCGAGACCACCCGTGCCGCGCGCCCTTCTGTTCGTGCTCGCGACATGGGCGGCCCCGCTGCTGCTCGCTCCGCCGCTGTTCAGCCGGGACGTCTACAGCTACCTCGCCCAGGGAGCGATGGTCGAGGCGCACCTGGACGTCTACGCGCACGGGCCGTCCCTGCTCGGCGGTCCGCTCGCCGACGAGGTCGCCCCGCTCTGGCGGCACACGGGCGCCCCGTACGGGCCGGTGTTCCTCGCTGTGGCAGCGGCCCTGTCGGGCCTGACCCGCGGCCAACTGCCCGCCGGACTGCTCGGGATGCGGCTCGTCGCCCTCGCCGGCGTCGCCTTGATGGCGGCCGCGCTGCCCCGCCTCGCCCGCCACAACGGCGCCGACCCGTCCGCCGCGCTGTGGCTGGGGGCCCTCAACCCGCTCGTCCTGCTGCACCTGGTCGCGGGAGCCCACAACGACGCCGTCATGCTCGGCCTGCTCGGCGTCGGCCTGGTGGCCGCAGGCGGCCGGTGGCCGGTCCTCGGCGCCGTCCTGGTGACCCTCGCCGCTCTGGTCAAGGCACCCGCCGTGCTCGGTCTCGCCGCCGTCGTGGTCCTCCAGGTCCGCGCCGGCCGCGGGCTGCCGAAGGCCGTCGTGACCACCACCGTGGCGGCCGCGGGGACCACCGTCGCCGCGACGGCCGTGGCCGGCACCGGATACGGCTGGGTCGGCGCCCTGAACACCCCGGCCTCTCCCCAGAACTGGGCCCTGACCACCCTCCTCGGCCGCGCCACCCGGGCCCTGCTCACGCACCTCGGCAGCGACCTCGCGCCCTTCGCCGTCCCCGCCTGGAACGCGCTGGGCATCGTGACCGCCGGGACAGCGATCGTGCTGATCTGGCGGCGGCTGCGCCTGCGGCCGGTGTACGCGCTCGGCCTGTCCCTGGCGGCGGTGGCCGCGCTCGGCCCGGCGATCCGTCCCTGGTACGCCCTGTGGGGCCTGTTCCTCATCGCCGCCGCCGCACCCAGCACCTCCGTACGCCACCGCACGGCGGCGGTGACCGGCGTGCTCGCGCTGTCCGTCCTGCCCAGCGGCGGCCCGGCGGACTCGGGGCAACTCGTGCTGGCCGTCTGTGGCGCAGCACTCGCGGTCGTCGTGCTGTGCCAGGCCCACCAGGCCGAACTCGCCCCGGCGCCGGGACGCGCGGCATGACCCCGGCCCTGCCGCGCACCGACCGGGGCCGGCTGCTGCTGGTGCTGGCCCTCGCCGCACTGGTGACGGTCTTCACCGCGACCGTGCCGCTGCTGCGCGACTGGTTCGACCTGCGTGTCTACTACGGCAGCATCGACAGCTGGGTCCACCACGACGGCCGGGTGTACGACTACCGGGTGCCCGGGACGACGTACGGCTTCACCTACCCGCCGTTCGCCGCGGTCGCCATGCTGCCGATGGCCCTGCTCGACCTGCGCACCGCCATCGTCGCCGCCCTGCTGCTCAACCTCGCTGCCCTCGCCGTGGTCCTGCGCCTGCTCGCGGGGCCGGACCGGCGGCGCCACGGCTGGTTCGGCTGGGCCCTGATCGCCTGTCTGCTCGCCCTCTTCGAACCACTGCGCGACACCTTCAGCTTCGGTCAGGTCAACCTGCTGCTGCTGGCACTCGTCCTCGCCGACGCGACGCTGCTCGCCACCGGACGCGGACGCATGGCGGGTGCCGGCATCGGGCTCGCGGCGGCGGTCAAACTCACACCCGCGCTGTTCATCGGTCTGCTGCTGGTGGCCAGGCGGTGGCACGCGGCGGCGGTCGCGACGGCCGTCGCCCTCGGGGCAACGGCCCTGGCGGCCTGGGTGGACCCGGACGCCTCGCGCTTCTACTGGACCGAGGCACTGTGGGACACCGGCCGCGTGGGGCGCCTCGACTACGTCTCGAACCAGTCGGTGCAGGGCATCCTGGCCCGGCTCGGTGAAGCGGACCGCGCCGTGTGGGCGGTGGTGGTCCTGTCGGTCCTCGGCGTATGGGTGCTGCGGACGCGCCGCGCGGTGGCCGCGGGGGACTGGACGGCGGCGTTCGCTCTGACCGGCCTCGCCGCCTGTCTCGTCAGTCCGATCACGTGGGTGCACCATCTGGTGTGGCTGCTCCCGTCCTTCGCCGTGCTGGTCCGGGCGGGGCGCCCCCGGATCGCGGGCGCCCTGTACGCGGTGCTGTGCACCAGCGTGGTGTGGCTGTGGTTCGACGACGCTTCCGGTGTCGACGGGTTCGTGGGCAGCAACACCTACGCCTGGATCACCCTGGGGCTGCTGCTGTGGCTGCCGGTCGGTCAGCTCCGGCCCGGTCTGCGGACCGGGAGCCGCAGTACCAGCACCACGACCGCCGCGCCCGTCCCGGCGGCACCCGCGATCAGCCCCGCCTCCGTCCAGGCGGAGGTGTGCTCCTCCGGTACGGCCGCCGCGACCGCGGGCGTCGTCGTCGGCGGCGGCGTGGACGTGGGCGGCGCGCCGAGCGCGCCCACCGCCTCGACCTTCCCGGCCGACCTGAAGCCCCAGTCGAGCAGCGAGCGGGCCTCCTCGTACACGGCGGACCCACCGCCGTCCTGAGGGTTCATCACCGTCACGACCAGGGTGCGCCCGTCCCGGCGCGCCGCCGCGACGAGGGTGTTGCCGGCCTTGCTGGTGTAGCCGTTCTTGATGCCGATCAGCCCGGGGTACGGCTTCACGCCCTTGGCGCCGCTCAGCAGCCGGTTGGTGTTGAGGATCGGGTACGACGACGTGCCGCCGCCGGGGAACGTGGCCGCGACGGTGGCGCAGTACCGGGCGAAGTCCGGGTTGCGCAGCCCCACCCGGCCGAACACCGCCAGGTCGTACGCCGACGACACCTGGCCGGGTGCGTCGTAGCCGTCGGGTGACACCACGTGGGTGTCGAGGGCGCCGAGGGAGCGGGCCTTGGCCTGCATCCGCTCGGCCGTGAGCCGCCAGCCGCCGTTGAGCTCGGCGAGGACGCGCACGGCGTCGTTGCCCGAGTTGAGGAAGACACCGCGCCACAGGTCGGCGATCCGGTACGAGCGGCCTTCGGCGACCCCGACCAGGCTGCTGCCGGCACCGATACCCCGCAACTCCCGCTCGCGGACCGTGTGCCGGACGCCGGCCGGCAGCCCGGGCAGCACGGTGAGGGCGAACAGGGTCTTCAGCGTGCTGGCCGGGGGCAGCCTGCGGTGGGCGTTGTGGGCGGCGAGCACCTCACCACTGCGGGCGTCGGCCACCAGCCAGGACAGCGCGGAGACCTTCGGGACGCGAGACGCCCCGGCGCGCAGGCGTACCTGGGTGCCGGGACGGTACAGCAGCGAGGGGTGCGGGGCCGCGGCCCTCGGCCCGCCCGGTGGCGTGGGCTCCGAGCCACCGGGGCCGGCCGCCGCCGCGGGCGTCAGCGCCAGGAGCCCCGCCACGCAGAGCGCACCGGCCGACACAGCCACCCGGGAAGAGAATCCGATGATCATATGATCAACGTAGGAACGGACCTGCTTCGCACGGCGACGGCGGGGCCGCATTCCGCGCACTGGCACCCGGATGGATGATCTGCCCGGGTCAGCCCGAGGGCAGGGTCGGCTGGATGCGCCGCAGAAACGTCGCGTTGTCCGGTGTCTCGCGCATGCGCTCCAGGAGGGTCTCCAGACCGCCCTGCCCGTCCCTGCCCCGCAGCACGCGCCGCAGACCGTGGACGGCCGCCAACTCCGGCCGGCTCAGCAGGAGTTCTTCGCGGCGCGTGCCCGAGGGCGTGATGTCGACCGCCGGGAACACCCGGCGGGACGCCGGGTCCCGGCTCAGGCGGAGCTCCATGTTGCCGGTGCTCTTCAACTCCTCGAAGTAGAAGTCGTCGGCCCGGGAACCGGTCTCCACCAGGGCGGTCGCGAGGATCGTGAGGGACCCGCCCTCCTCGGCCGGCCGGGCGGCGCCGAAGAATCGCTTGGGTCCGGTCAGCGCGGACGCGTCGACGCCCCCGGTGAGGATGCGGCCACCGGAAGCGGCCGCGTTGTTGTGAGCACGGCACAGGCGGGTCAGCGAGTCGAGGAGGAGGACGACGTCCTCGCCGTCCTCGACGTGCCGCTTGGCGCGCTCGATCACGAGGTCGGCGAGCGCGATGTGCTGCTGGGCGCTGCGGTCGAAGGTCGAGGCGTACACCTCGCCCCGTACGCAGCGCCGCATGTCGGTGACCTCCTCGGGCCGCTCGTCGAGGAGCAGCATCATCAGCCGGCACTCGGGATGGTTGCCGGTGACGGCGGCTGCGAGCTGCTGGAGGAGGACGGTCTTGCCGGTCTTGGGCGGGGCCACGACGAGCCCGCGCTGGCCCTTGCCGACCGGTGCGATCAGGTCGACGACGCGGCCGGCGAGGCCGGCGGCCGGGTGCTCGAGCCGCAGCCGCTCGTGCGGATGCAACGGCGTCAGGTCCCGGAAGTGGCGCCGGCCGCGCAGGTCACCGAGCCCATGGCCGGCGACGTGTGCGACGTCGGTCAGGGCGCGCCGGTCTCCGGTCACGCCCTCGACGAGGTCGCCCTTGCGCAGGCCGTACCGGCGGATCAGCGCGGGGGAGACCGTCGCGTCGGCGGGCGAGGGCAGGCAGTGCTCGGCGCGCAGGTGCCCCTTCCCGTCGGCGTCGATGTCGAGGACACCGGACACCGTCCGGGCCGGGGACTGCTGCCGCACGGGTGGGTTGTCGAGTGTGGTGGTCATGGTGGTGTGTGTCCTTTCACGGACGTCGGACATGGGACGTGCCGAGGGAAGGGGGAGAGAGCCGCGAGGGAAGGGCCGGTGGCACGCCTCCGGGCGGCGGGGGAACAGCGCTTCGGATACGACGAACACGTCGTGGCGCTGGAAAGGAAGGTGAGAGATAAGAAACGGCACCGGCGCCCGCAAAGAGGGGCGTGCACGAGTGCTGCTCGCAATGTACCACCGGCAGCGGTGGAGGGTAAGTGGTTACCTCAACGCATGGCCAGCAGCCCGTACAGCAACGGGATCCGCGGCTCGGGCAGCCGCCACCAGCCGGACTCCGTGCGGACCATCTGCGGCCAGCGCGGCCAGGGAAGCTCGTCGCCCTCCCGCAGTCGCCGCACGGTGAGCCCCGCATGCGTCAACGCGTTCACGACCTCGCCCATTCCGTGCATCCACTCGTAGCTGTCCGTGGCGCCTTGGACAGCCGGACCGTCCGTGTAGGTGTGGGTCCCGTCGCGGTGCACCGGGCAGCCGCCGCCCAGGTAGTCGTGGCGCAGCAGCAGCTCGGGCCCCTCGCCCGGAGCGGGCTTCGGGCCGAGCGAGTTGAGCAAGGGGTGGAATTCGACCACGTACAACAGGCCGCCGGGACGCAGGAGCCGGGCGATGACTCCCGCCCACCGGTCCAGGTCGGGGAGGTAGCACAGGGCGCCCTTGCCGGTGTAGACGACGTCGAACCGCCGCCCATCCAGGGCCTCGACGGCGTCGTACACATTCGCCCGGACGTAACTCACGTCCGCGCCGGCCTTCGCCGCGATGTTCTGGGCTGCCGCCACCGACGCCCCGGAGAAGTCGAGGCCGACGGCCCGGGCCCCGCGCCGCGCGAAGGCGATCGTCTCCGTACCGAGGTGACACTGCAGATGCAGCACGTCACGCCCGGAGAGCTCGCCGAGATCCTCCCACTCGAACGGCGCGAACCAGCGCTCGGGTTCGAGGTCCTGGTCGAGACCGTAGAAGCGGCTGGCGAGATGGACCGGCGTACGGGCGTCCCAGTTCGCCTGGTTGGCCCTCATCAGCCGGTCGTGCTCGACGGACGTCATGAGGACATGAAACCGCGAACCGGCCGCGGACGCCGGGAGAACGCGGGAACGGAAGGCAGCACGTGTCGCTCAGACCGAGCGGGTCCTTGCCTCCTCGGCGATCCGCTCGAACTGCTCGCCCATGGCCGCCGCGAGTGCCTGGGCCGCCGACAACGGGCGCACCATCACCGTGAATTCGTCGATGAGGCCGTCCTCGTCGACGTGGATGAAGTCGCAGCCGCTGATCTCCCGGTCGCCCACGCGCGCGGCGAAGACCAGGGCGTGGTCGCTGCCGTTCACGTCGTTGATCTCGCGCACGTAGCGGAAGTCCTGGAAGACCCCGGAGACGGCACGCAGGATCGCCGCCGTGATCGCCTTGCCGGCGTACGGCTTGAACACGACGGGGCTGGTGAAGACGACGTCGGGCGCCAGCAGCGCCTCGGCGGCGTCGAGGTCGAGCTTCTCGATCGCCTCACGGAATGCACGCATCGAACCCGCCTTGGTCAATTTGTTGAGTAGGTGCGGAGTAGAATAATCACGGGTTGATACGGTGTCCACATGTCTCTCAAGTACGCCGTTCTGGCGGCCCTCCTGGAGGGCGAGGCCTCGGGGTACGAGCTGTCCAAGGTGTTCGACGTGTCGCTGGCCAACTTCTGGGCCTCGACCCCGCAGCAGCTCTACCGGGAACTGGAGCGCCTCGCGCGGGACGGACTGATCGAGGCCAGGGTGGTGCGCCAGGAACGGCGGCCCGACAAGCGCATGTTCACGCTGGCCGAAGCCGGCCGGCAGGAGCTGGGCACCTTCGCCGCCACGCCGCCCCGGCGGCCCACCACCATCCGCGACGAACTCCTCATCAAGATCCAGGCCATGGACGGCGTGGACCCGGCGGCGACGCGTGCGCTGGTCGAGGAGCGCGAGGCGTGGGCCCGCGGCAAGCTCGCCCGCTACCGTCGCGTGCGCGAGCGCCTCCTGGCCGGCCGCGGCGAGGAGGAGTACCTCCGTGAGGCCGACCGTGTCGGCCCCTACCTCACCCTGATGGGAGGCATCGCCTTCGAGGAGGAGAACATCCGCTGGTGCGAGCGCGTACGCACCGTCCTGCAGCAGCGTGCTCACCTAGGCTGAGCCGATGTTCAGCCCCGAAGGCCCCAGTGTGCGCGAACTCGCCGTCCAGGCGCTGTCGTCCGTCGAGCGCGGCTACGACCTCCTCGCGCCGAAGTTCGACCACACGCCCTTCCGGACACCCGACGCGATCCTCGACGCCGTGGGCTCGGCCCTGCGGTCGGCCGGGCCCTTCGACGCCGGACTCGACCTGTGCTGCGGTACGGGAGCGGGCGTCGGTGTGCTGGCAGGGGTGTGCCGGGAGAGGGTCACCGGCATCGACTTCAGCGAGGGCATGCTCGACGTCGCACGCGAGCGGGTCGGGCCGACGGGCCCGCCGGTCTCCTGGGTCCGCGCCGACGCCCGCGCGCTGCCCTTCGCGCCCGCCTTCGACCTGGTGGTCAGCTTCGGAGCCTTCGGGCACTTCCTGCCCCGCGAACTGCCCGGGCTGTTCGCGCAGGTCCGCTCCGTCCTGCGACCGGGCGGCTGCTTCGCCTTCCCGCTGGTCGCCCCGCCCCGCCCGGGCTCACTCGGCTACTGGAAGCTGCTCGGCTTCGACACCGTCATGCGGGTGCGCAACGCCCTCTGGCGGCCTCCGTTCGTCATGTACTACCGCGCGTTCCGCCTGGCGGACGTACAGCGCGAACCCGCGCGGGCCGGCTTCCGGGTGGAGCTGCGCACGCTGCCGGAGTTCGGCCGGCGACCGGACGGCAGCCCCCGGGTGCGTCTCGTCATGGCCCGGCTGCCGGACGAGGCCCGGCAGCCGCGGTGAGGGTCAGCCGCGCAGGAAGTTCAGCAGATCGTCGTTGAAGGCCTTCTCGAAGTCTCCGACCAGGCCGTGCGGGGCGCCCGGGTACACCTTCAAGGTCGCGTCCTTGACCAGCCGCGAGGTGCGGTGTGCCGAGGCGGCGATGGGCACGATCTGGTCGTCGTCCCCGTGCGCGACGAGCGTCGGCACGTCGATGCGCCGCAGATCCTCCGTGAAGTCGGTCTCGGAGAACTGCGCGACGCAGTCGTAGGCGCCCTTCAGACCGGCCTGCATGCTCCACCTCCAAAACGCCCGCCGCATGCCCTCCGACACGGCCGCGCCCGGCCGGTTGAAACCGTAGAAGCTCTCGCTCAGGTCCCAGTAGAACTGCGAGCGGTCCGCCGCCACACCGGCCCGGATCCCGTCGAAGACCTCCATCGGTGCGCCCTGCGGATTGGCCTCCGTCCGCAGCATCAGCGGCGGCACCGCACCCAGCAGCACGGCCTTCGCGACCCGCGCACTCCCGTGCCGCCCGAGGTAGCGGGCCACCTCGCCGCCGCCGGTCGAATGGCCCACCAGGACCGCGTCCCGCAGGTCCAGCGCCTCGATCAGCTCGGCGAGGTCGTCGGCGTACCGGTCCATGTGGTTGCCCCGCCAGGGCTGGCCCGAGCGGCCGTGACCGCGGCGGTCGTGCGCGATCGCCCTGAACCCGTGCTCGGCGACCAGCCGGGCCTGCCCGTCCCACGCGTCCGCGTTGAGAGGCCAGCCGTGGCTGAACACCACGGGCTGCCCCTCGCCCCAGTCCTTGTAGAAGAGCTCGGTTCCGTCGGAGGTCGTGAACGTGGTCATGGGGGATCCTCTCGGGACTCGCCTGGGGACACCGTGCCGTCTCTCGATGATGTCCGTCACCTCCGCGAACCCGCGTCGGAAGCCCGCCGAACGGGTGACCGACGGCGTTCGGGCGCGGGCGGCGCTGCCCGGCCCGGCAGGGTGAACTCGTAGACCAGCGCGTCCTGTCGGGCGTCCACCACGAGGTCGGTGATCTCCAGCGGGCGCGCGTACTGGTCGTGCACCCGCCGCGTGACGCGCACGGACGGCGTGCTTGCGAGCGGGGTGATGGCATCGCGGTGGTGCAGGGTCAGACCGGCCCGGCGCATCCAGTCGTAGGCCCGCCGCAGCTGCGCGGCGGCGGTGCCGTCGGCGCGGTCCCGGTACCGGGCCAGCTCCTCGACCTCCGCCAGCGCCACGGCGGAGAACGAGGTCACGGCGGTCCGCAGGCCCCGGCCGTCGGCGGTCGCGCACCGGTAGCGGTGGACCAGGGTCGGGTGGCCGGGAGGCAGACCCAGGGCCTCGGCGTGGTCCACCGGGGGCGCCTCCCACGTGACGGTGGCGCGGGCGACGCCGCCCGGGGTCTCCGTCCGGGCGCCCAGCGGGAACGCGAGCGACGCCGGGGCCTCGACCGGCAGGCCGGGCAGGGTGGCGTGGCTGCCGCGCCGGTCGGTGGCGACGAGCCCGTCGCGGCGCAGCAGCTCCAGGGCCTGCCGTACCGTCTCCCGGCTGACCCCGAAGTGACCGGCCAGATGCCGTTCCCCCGGCAGCCGTTCACCGGGCGGGACGGTGCCGTCGCGCAGTTCGCCGAGCAACGCGGTCGCGATCCGCCGGTAGAGGGGCTCACCCTCGGCCGGCTGGTGGACGTGCGGGGTGGTGCGGGCCATGCCGCCCCTCCTGTGGGTGACGTTCGGTAGCCGTACGGGCTCGGTGCGCCACCAGGTCTAGCATTGGTCTAAACCACCAGGGAAGGGCGGCCCGGGCGGTTCGGCCGAAACCGGCCCGCCCGCGCCCGCCCTCACAGCGCGTCGTACAGGGCGTCGATCAGGGCCGTCTTTCGCGGGTCGTCGGCGATACGGGAACCCATCCGGTTCATCACATAGCCCAGGGACACTCCCGCTTCCGGGTCGGCGAGCCCGCAGGAGCCGCCGAAGCCGTCGTGTCCGAAAGCGCGCGGGTTGGGGCCGTACGAGCCGCCCGGGCCGCTGAGCCAGAGTCCGAGACCGACCTCCGTCTCGTGCTCGAAGCCGGCGCCGAGCACCAGGTCCCGGCAGCTGCCCTGCCCCTCGCGCACCCGCTCGGCCGCCTCGGGGGACAGCACGCGGTGGCCCCCTCGGGAGCCGCGGCCCGCGAAGAGGCCGTACAGCCCGGCGACGGCACGCGCGGTGCCGTGGCCGTTCGCCGCCGGGATTTCGGCGGCCCGCCACCGCGGGGTGTTCGCCGCGGCGGCGGACACCGCCGGGTTGGTCAGCGCGGCGATGGCCGCCGGCGCCAACTGCGCGAAGACCGCCGCCTGTTCACTGTTCGCCGTGGTCGGCGCCTGAACCAGCTCGGCCGTCCGGCCGGCGTCTTCCTCCGGCAGGCCGATGCGGAAGTCGATGCCGAGCGGGCCGGTCACCTCTCGCGCCAGGAAGGCCCCGGGCGACAGCCCCGACACCCGGCGCACGACCTCGCCGACCAGGTGGCCGTAGGTCAGCGCGTGATAGCCGGACCGGGTGCCCGGTTCCCACCAGGGTTCGGTCGCCGCGAGCCGCTGCGTGGTGAGCTCCCAGTCGCAGAGCTGCTCCAGCGAGTGCGGCTCACGCAGCCCGGGCAGACCGGCGCGGTGCGACAGCAGATGCCGGACGAGGACCTTCTCCTTGCCGGCGGCGGCGAACTCGGGCCAGTACCGGGCCACCGGCGCGTCCAGGTCGAGCAGACCGCGATCGGCGAGGATGTGCGCGCACAACGCCACCGGCCCCTTGGAGGTGGACCACACATTGACCAGGGTGTCCCGGTCCCACGGCCGGGAGCGCGCCGCGTCGGCCCAGCCGCCCCACAGGTCCACCACGGTCCGGCCGCCGACGGTGACCGCCACCGCGGCGCCCAGTTCGCCGCGCTCCCGGAAGTTCTCCTCGAACGCCCGGCGGACCGCGGTGAACGCCGCGTCGCAGTGACCGTGCACCTGTGTCCCGATCTCGGACATGAACCCCTCCGCCGATCGCCCGCCCCGGGCCCGGACCGTCGCTTCGCGGCCCGGGCGCGATGAACGTACCGACTGGTCGGACCGAGCGGAAGCCCGGCGGAGGTGAACGGCCGGATCAGATGTACGACCGCATCCAGCGCAGCTGGGCCGCCTCCTGGAAGGGGCCCCCGCCCTCGTGGTCGTTGAAGTCGTAGACCTCGATCGTCTTGTCCTCGTGGCTCCAGGCGTTGAAGGCCGCGAAGACGGTCGAGGGCGGGCAGGTCTGGTCCTCCAGAGCGGCCGAGAAGAGCGCCGGGGCCCGGCCGCGGGCGGCGAAGTGGACGCCGTCGAAGTAGGACACCGTGCGCAGCGCGTCCTCGGTGCGGCCACGGTGGGTCTTGAGATAGAGGCCGATCTCCCGGTACGGGCGCCGGTCCGTGATCGTCGCCGCGCGCGGGAAGTCGCACAGGAACGGCACGTCCGGCGCGATGCCCGCCAGGTCCGGGACGAGGCCGCCGACCGCGATCGTGATGCCGCCGCCCTGGCTGGAACCGACGGCCACCGTGCGCGCCGGGTCGGTGAGGGGGTGGGAGCGGGCCGCCTCCACGGCACGCACCGCGTCCGTGTAGACCCGGCGGTAGTAGTAGTTCTCCGGGGCGTCGATGCCGCGTGTCATGAAGCCGGGGTACGCGGGCGCGCCGCCCACCGGGTCCGCCGTGCCGCCGCCACCGCCCCAGGCGCTGCCCTGCCCGCGGGTGTCCATCACGAAGTGCGCCCGGCCCGAGGACGCCCACAGCAGGTGCTCGTGCGGGAGCCCGCGCCCACCGCCGTAGCCGACGAACTCCACCACGAGCGGCAGCGGGCCGTCCGCGCCGGCCGGGAGCGTCAGCCAGCCCTTCACCGGGTGGCCGCCGAAACCGGCGAAGGTCACATCGAGAACCTGGACGGTGGACAGGCCCGTGTCGACCGGTTCGAAGCGGGCGTCCAGGTCGTGCAGACGAGCTTCCCGGAGGGTCTTGGACCAGAAGGCGTCGAAGTCCTCGGGCTCGGTGGCCGCGCTGCGGTACTCGCGGAGCTCGTCGAGGGGAAGGTCGAACAGGGCCATGCGGGACCGCCTTGGGTGAGAAGCAGCTACAGGGGCAGCGGATGATCACACTACGTGCGTGGCCGGAGGACTGACCAGGAGTTTGTTCGGATGTTCCGGGGTCCCGCGCCTTCACGCGTTGCGATGCGTCCACTCCGGTTCGATCCGGGCCCACGCCCGGTCCCACTCGGCCAGCCGGCGGCGCAAGGCCACCCGTCGCACGAGGAAGTGACCGAAGAGCACCACGGCCACCGCGCCGCCCGTGGCGCAGACGCCGATGGTGACGGTGTGCTGCCAGACCGCCGTTTCGTCCACCGGCGGCATCACACTGTGCCCCTGGCGGTCGAACCAGACGTCCACCCTCTCGCCGCTCCGGGTGTCCGCGGGAACCCGGGCCGTCGCGGTGCGCGTGGCTCCGCCCGGTTCCGTCCAGCGCACCGTGGCCCGGTACGCGTGCCGCCCGCCGGCCCGCACCGAGGGCAGCGAGTCGTTCCCGCCGACCACCTCGGCCCGGACCCGATGCCGCTCGGCCCGCTGCTCCACCGACAGCGACCGCGCCTCGCCATGGGCCCACCGGGCGGCGCCCGCCCCGGCCAGGGGCGCGCCCACCAGGACGAGGACGGCGACGACCAGCGCCGTCCACGCTTCGACGACATCCGACCGGCGCCGCAGCGGACTGCGCCGCCCGCGCCAAAGTCGCATCGCGGTGCGCATGCCCACCTCCTCGCCCTCACCGCAGGGAGCGCCGGACCGGCCGTGCGGTGCGCCGCCGCTCCCCGCGCATCACCTCACGCGTACCGTGCGGCAGGTCACGCGTACGTGTGCCCTCACAGATGGGATACCCCCTGCGGCGCCCATCGATCGCTCCACGGCCGTACGCACAGCGGCGGCGGGCTGCCGCAACCCTCCGGCTGGGTGCCCGGCGCGAGCGGGACGAAACGCCCGGGTCAGCCGAAGCGCTCGATGCGGATCCGGTCCACCGGCTGACCTGCCGTCACCAGCAGGCGCGAGGCGTGCTCGGCGAAGGAGTTGGAGCCGCACACATAGGCCTCCCACCCACCGGAAGGCTGCTCGGCCAGGAGCGGCACCACATGTGCGGCCGCCATACGTCCGACCGCCACACCCTCCGGCGCGCTCCGGGTGAAGACGGTGGTGGTCTCCGCACCCAACTCACGGGCGTAGAGAAGCTCCTCGGGACTGCGCGCGGACACCACCAACCGCAGCGGCACGGTCAGGTTCCGTGCCCGGTGGTGACGGATCATCGACATCAGCGGCACGACGCCGGAGCCTGCGCCGACCAGCAGCGCGGGGCGGTCGCCGGGCCAGGCGAAGAAGCCGCTCACCGGGCCCCGCACCTCGACCCGGTCACCGGGCCGGGCGACGGTGTGGAACCAACCCGAGACCTCGCCGCCCTCGACGTGATCCAGGGTCAGCTCGACCTGCCCGGAGTCGTCGGGCGCGGATGCGATCGAGTAGTGCCGCTGGGCGGCGTAGCCGTCCTCGGCGGTCAGCCGCACCATCAGGTGCTGGCCGGGCAGGTGCCCCGGCCAGCCCGGCACGGCGAGCCGGAAGGTGGACACGCGCGGGGTCTCGCGGCGGATCCCGACGACAGTGGCGGTCTGCCACTCGGACGCGGCCTGCTCGGGCACGGCGATGCGCCCGGGCACGGCGAACCGGGTGGGCGGCACGAAGGTCTCAGTCACCGGAGTACCTCTGCTCCTCCCAGGGGTTGCCCCGCTCGTGATACCCGTTGCGCTCCCAGAAGCCCGGCTCGTCGTGGTCGAGGATCCGCAGACCCGCGATCCACTTGGCGCTCTTCCAGAAGTACAGGTGCGGCACCAGCAGCCGGGCCGGGCCGCCGTGCTCGGGGGCGAGCGGTCGCCCGTCGTACTCCCAGGCGATCCAGGCGCGCCCGCCGGTCAGGTCGGCGAGCGGGAGGCTGGCCGTGTAGCCGGTGTGCGAGTAGGCAACGGCATGGGTGGCCGACGCATGGGGCCTCACCACGTCCAGGAACGCGTCCAGGGACGCGCCCGCGAACCGCACCCCGAACTTCGACCAGCTCGTCACGCAGTGGATGGCACCCTCGTACGCCGACGGCGGCAGCCGGTGCGCCGCATCCCAGTCCCAGGTGCGGGGCTCGGCCACCAGCCCGTCGACGCGGAAGGTCCAGTCGGCGGCCGCCAGCTCGGGAGTGACCTCGGCCGACAGGACGGGCCAGTCCTCGCCCGCGTCGTACTGGCCGGGCGGCAGGCCGGGGTCGGCGACGCGTGGGCGTCCGGTGAAGCCTCGGGTGATGTGCATGCGGTGGTGCCTCCGGGCCGGTCCGGCGGCGCCCCGCCGGACCCGGTGTGCTCAGTGTTTGCGTATTCAACCGTACGGGCGGGGTGTCCTAGTCCTGCCGGCCGGGACCGGGCGACGCGTTGTAACGCACGAGGTAGTCCGCGAACCGGCTCAGGTCCTCCGCGGGCCAGTCGGCCAGACGCTCCCGGAAGGCCGTGCGGCGGTTCTCGGTGACCTGGGCCAGGATGTGCCGCCCGGCCCCGGTCAGGTGCAGCACCTGGACGCGTTGGTCCGCCGCGTCGGGGCGGCGCTCGACGAGTCCGGCGCGCTCCAGCCCCGCCACCTGGCGGCTGACGGTCGATTTGTCCAGCGCGTAGTGGACGGCCAGGTCGGTGGCCCGGCACCCGCCGCTCTCCTCCAGATGTCCGAGCAGCGTGTACGACACCAGCGACAGCTCGGGGTGCATCCGGCCCGCCGCGGCCCTGGCCCGGCGGGCGAAGACCGTCATCTCCCGCTGGATGGTCTCCACGGCGTCTGCGGTGTGCACGGGCCCTCCCTCACCACGGTGCTGCTCGGCTCCCTCCATGGTTGCACAACCCAACCACCTGGCCGGGCGCCGTCGCGATCGCCGTGTCGACGGGCGGGCCGGTCGGGTAGGGTTGCCGTCCGGCCGGTCAGGACCCGGCCGTCGGAAGCCGAGGAGGTGAGACCCATTACCGCTGTGTCAGCTCGGGTGCTCTCCTCTCGACGTCGCGCGGATCGCCGGTCGTAGGCGATCGCCGGAGCGCCCTTCGGTTCCCGAAAGGCTCTGGGCTTCCATGCCGTCTGTGTCCGCTGTACCCCCTTCCGCGCCGCCCTCCCGTGACCGCGTCGTCCTCGCCCTGCGCGCCGCGGGCTGTGTCTTCGCCGAGGACGAGGCCGAGTTGATCCTCTCCGCCGCCCGCACCCCGGCCGAGGCCGCCGCCATGGTCGAGCGTCGCGTCGCCGGCCTGCCGCTCGAACTCGTCGTCGGCTGGGCCGAGTTCCGGGGCCTGCGCATCGCGGTCGCCCCGGGCGTCTTCGTGCCGCGCCGGCGCACCGAGTTCTTGGTGGAGCAGGCTCTTGCTCGGGCGTCCGGTGCCGCCGTCGTCGTGGACCTGTGCTGCGGCTCGGGTGCCGTGGGAGCGGCGCTGGCCGCCGCCCTCGGCCGCGTCGAACTGCACGCCGCCGACATCGACCCGGCCGCCGTGCGATGCGCCCGCGGCAACATCGCCGCCGCCGGCGGCCGTGTCCACGAGGGCGATCTGTTCGAGGCGCTGCCCCGCGCGCTGCGGGGCCGCGTCGGCATCCTCGCGGCCAACGTGCCGTACGTGCCGAGCGACGAGATCGGGCTGCTGCCGCAGGAGGCCCGGGACCACGAGCCGCTGGTCGCCCTCGACGGCGGCACGGACGGCCTCGACGTCCTGCGCCGGGTCGCCGCACAGGCGCCCGGCTGGCTCGCCCCCGGGGGCTGCGTCCTGGTGGAGACGAGCCGGCACCAGGCACCGGCCGCCGTCGAGGCCTTCGAGCGCAGTGGCCTCACGACCCACCTGGCCGTGTCGGAGGAGCTGTACGCCCATGTAGTGATCGGCGTCGGACCGTAGCGCTCTCAGTCCGGTGCGGTCGCCCGCGCGATGAGCAGGGCCACGTCGTCGAAGTTGTCCGGCTCGTGCAGCGTGCGCAGCAGCAGGTCGCAGACGTCCTCCAGCGGCAGATCGGGCCCGTCGAGCAGGGACAGCAGTGTCTCGAGCCGTTCGTCGATCGGGTCGCGCCGGGTCTCGACGAGGCCGTCGGTGTAGAACACCAGCCGGTCGCCGGGCTCGAGTTCGACGGTGGTCGTGGAGAAGGCGACACCGCCCACCCCGAGCGGCACCCCGGTCGGCAGGGCGAGCAGCTCCGGCGGCCGCCCGGCCCGGACCCGCACCGGCGGCAGGTGCCCGGCGTTGGCGATCCGGCACTGCCGCAGATGCGGGTCATGGACGGCGTAGACACAGGTGGCGATGGCCTGTTCGAGACCCGCGGTGATCTTGTCGAGGTGCTCCAGGAGCACGTTCGGATCGAGGCCGAGGGAGGCGAGGGTGTGGGTCGCCGTGCGCAGCCGCCCCATCGCCGCGGCCGCGGGGATTCCGCTGCCCATGACATCGCCCACGACGAGTGCCGTCCTGCCGCCGTCCAGCGGGATCACGTCGAACCAGTCGCCGCCCACCTCGCTCGTGGCCCCGGCCGGCTGGTAGCGGGAGGCGACCTCGAGCCCGCCCGTGACCGGCGGGTGGCTGGGCAGCAGACTGCGCTGGAGGGTGAGCGCGGTCTCACGGGCGCTCTGGTACCAGCGGGCGTTGTCGATCTGCACGGCGGCCCGGGCGGCCAGCTCGCGCGCCAGCAGCAGGTCGTCCTCACTGAACGGCAGCGGATTGCGGGTGCGTTTGAGGTCCAGGGCCCCCAGCACCTCGCCGCGCGCGATCAGTGGTACCGCCAGATACGAGTGCACCCCGGCCCGGCCCAGCAGCTCGGCGGCTTCCGGGGAACGGGCGATGTGCACCAGGTCCTCGTCCTTGACCTCCGGCAGCATCACCGGGCTCGCCGTGCGCACGCACCGGGTGACGAGCCGGTCGGGCGCGTACCGGGCGACCTGCCCGGGAGTGTCGGCCGCCTCCAGCGCCTCGGCGGAGTCGTACCCCTGGACCGCCAGCGCGCGGATCACGGCCGACTCGGCGGGGCCCAGGCTGGTGCGCCGCCCCTGCACCACCGCGTCCAGCAGGTCTACGGCCGCGATGTCGGCGAGTTCCGGCACGGCCACGTCGGCCAGCTCGCGGGCCGTGCGGTCCAGGTCCAGCGTGGTGCCGATCCGCCCCGAGGCGTCGGCGATCAGGGCCAGGCGCCGGCGCGCCGCCTCGGCCTCGATGCCCGCCCGGTACTGCTCGGTGACGTCGACGATCGAGACGGCCACGCCCAGCACGGTGCCGAAGGCGTTCTCCAGCCGGTACAGCGAGATCGACCAGGCGTGGTCCTGGTGCGGATCGGCCGGGGTGCGGCCGATCGTGGACTGGTCGACGACCGGCGTGCCCGTCTCCAGCACCCGGCGCGTCGCGGATTCCAGGGCGTCCACGTCCATCCGGGGCACCACCTCGCGAGGGGTGCGGCCGATGTGCTCCTCGGCCGGTACGCCGTTGATCTCCTCCAGCGCCTTGTTGACCGAGACGTACCGCAGCTCGGTGTCCAGCACGGCCAGCCCGGTCGGGGACTGCGCGATCATCCGCGTCGACAGCGCCACCTCGCGCTCCAGCCGGCGCACGGTGCTCTGGTCGGCGCACAGCCCCAGCGCGTAGACGTCGCCCTGGTCGTCCAGCAGCCGCATGTTGCGGAACTCCACGAGCCGGGTGCTGCCGTCCTTGCGGCGGACCGGGAAGGCTCCCGCCCAGCTCTGACCGGTGCCCATGACGTCGGCGAACAACTTGACCACGAGGTCGACGTGCTCCTCGTGGACCATGATCCGGGCGGCGTACTGCCCGAGTGCCTCCTGGGCGTCGTACCCGAACAGCTCCTCGGCCTGCGGGCTCCACAGCACGATGCGGCCCTCGGCGTCCAGGACCACCGAGGCCACGCGCAGCACGTCCAGCAACCCGCTCGGACGCGCCGGCCCGCGCACCGGACCGTCGCCTGCGGATTCGGGAGACCCGGCTGCACTCATCCCACGCCCCGCCTTCGCCGTCCTCGCGGCACGCCGTCGTGTGCCGACACCCCATGTTCTACCGCGCGGAGCCGTTCCTCGAAGGCCCCTTCCGTCACCTTCCACCATCTCCCAACCCGGCGCGGACCGCCCCGCAAAACGTCACCGGGAGAACGGCACCGCCGGTAGTGCTCACCGGAAGGTGGTGCTTTGCTGGGGTAGGGGCGGATACGGCAGCCGGTGGCCTCGACAGGAGCGATCACGATGGCGATGAACCACGAGCGACCGCACCCCCACTCCGTCTCGGTGGAGATCAGCGGGTGCAGCAAGCACGACGCCAGGACGGTGTTCGACGCACTGTGCTCCTGCTTCGAGTCCGACCGCTCTGCCGACGACGTGCCCGAGGAACTGCACGAGACCCGCCCGACCGTGTGGCTCGGCACCTTCGACGTCGCCGACGAGCACGAGGGCGCGCGGCCGGTTCACCTGTCGTCGTCCGTCGACGCCGACCTGCAGGGCGGTTACTGGGCCATCGAACGGTTTCGTACGACCCTGGACTCGCTGTTCGACGTGCACGATCTCAGCACGGTCTCCGGCGACCAGGAGAAGGAACTGCACGTGCGTCTGCAGAGCCGCTGACCGCCTCCTGACTCCTCACCCCGTGAGCAGGTCGAGGACCGCCCGCCGGTAGACGGCGTGCACCATGGGCAGATCCGCCGGCTGCACCCGTTCGTCCACATCGTGCAGCCCCTCGCAGGGCAGGCCGAAGCCGGCCGTGGCCGGGGTGCCCTCGGCCGCCGGGAGATTGCCGCCAGGTGCACCCGTGCGTCCACGCCGTGCAGCCCCTCGCGGGGCAGGCCGAAGCCGGCCGTGGCCGGGGTGCCCTCGGCCGCCGGGAGATTGCCGATGGGGAACCCGCCGCTCACGCCGGGCAGCGGACTCGCGTCCAGCAGCCGCACGAGGTGGGCCGCCCCGCGACACGCGCCGATCACCACCCGGCGCGGCCCGGAGTGCCCTGATGTCCCGTGCACGGTGATCTGGGCCCGCCACAGCCCGCCCCCGCCGACCACGACCTCGTCAAGGCCCGGGCAGCCGATCATCACCCCGGCCGGGCGGACCGCTTCCGGGTCGGCGAGGTACGCCCGGGCGCCCCCGAAACCGTCGGTGTGCTCGTCGGCGTCGAGCAGCACCGCGAGCCCGCCGCGCAGCTCGCCCGCGAGGTCCACCACGGCGGTCAGGTCCCAAGGTCTCTGGTCATGGCCCTACTGTGCCCTTCATCACCTTGTGCAACTAGTTGCATAAACAGTCGGTAGTCCTCTACAACTACAGGCACGACACCGCGCACGGAGGGCCCGATGAGCCGTTACCCGCACCTGCTGACCCCCCTCGACCTGGGCTTCACGACCCTGCCCAACCGGGTCCTCATGGGCTCGATGCACGTCGGTCTGGAGGAGGCCGAGGGCGGGTTCGCGCGCATGGCCGCCTTCTACGCCGCCCGCGCCCGCGGGGGAGTGGGCCTGATCGTCACCGGCGGCATCGCCCCCAACGACGAGGGGCGGCCCTCCGAGGGCGGCGCCAAGCTCACCACCGAGGAAGAGGCCGAGCAGCATCGGGTCATCACCGACGCCGTGCACCGCGAGGGCGGGCGGATCGCGATGCAGATCCTGCACTTCGGCCGGTACGCCTACCACAAGGACCTCGTCGCCCCGAGCCCGGTCCAGGCACCGATCAGCCCCTTCCCGCCCCGCGAGCTCACCGACGCGGACATCGAGCGGACCATCGACGACTACGCCCGCGCCGCCCGCCTCGCCCGGCAGGCCGGCTACGACGGTGTCGAGATCATGGGCTCCGAGGGCTACCTCATCAACGAGTTCATCGCGCAGCAGACCAACCACCGCACCGACGGATGGGGCGGCTCCTACGAGAACCGCACACGCTTCCCCCTGGAGATCGTGCGCCGGGTCCGCGAGGCCGTCGGTGAGGACTTCATCGTCATCTACCGGCTGTCCATGCTGGACCTCGTCCCGGGCGGCTCGACGCTCGACGAGGTCATCGCCCTCGCCAAGGCCGTCGAGGCCGCCGGGGCGACGATCATCAACACCGGCATCGGCTGGCACGAGGCCCGCATCCCCACCATCGCGACCTCCGTGCCGCGCGGCGCCTACACCTGGGTGACCAAGCGGCTGATGGGTGAGGTGTCCGTCCCGCTCGTCACCACCAACCGCATCAACACCCCCGAACTCGCCGAGGAACTGCTCGCCGAGGGCGCCGCCGACATGGTGTCGATGGCCCGCCCGATGCTCGCCGACCCCGACTTCGTCACCAAGGCCGCCGCCGGCCGTCCCGAGGCGATCAACACCTGCATCGGCTGCAACCAGGCCTGCCTCGACCACACCTTCAGCGGCCTGATCACGTCCTGCCTGGTCAATCCGCGCGCCTGCCACGAGACCGAGCTGGTGCTCTCCCCGACCCGGCTGCGCAAGCGCGTCGCGGTCGTCGGCGCCGGCCCGGCCGGCCTCGCCTGTGCGGTCTCAGCCGCCGAACGCGGACACGACGTGACGCTGTTCGACGCGGCGAGCGAGATCGGCGGCCAGCTCAACGTCGCCCGCAAGGTCCCCGGCAAGCAGGAGTTCGACGAGACGCTCCGTTACTTCCGCACCCAGCTCGACTGGCACGGTGTCGACATCCGGCTGAACACCCAGGTCACGGCCGCCGACGTCGACGGGTTCGACGAGGTCGTCGTCGCCACCGGCGTCACCCCGCGCACCCCCGAGATCCCGGGTGTGGACCACCCGAGCGTGGTCGGCTACCTGGACGTCCTGCGCGACGGCGCCCCCGTCGGCGACCGGGTCGCGATCCTCGGCGCGGGCGGTATCGGCTTCGACGTCGCCGAGTTCCTCACCGACGGCGGCGACAAGGCCCACGAGGACCCGGCGACGTACTTCCGCCAGTGGGGCGTCGACATGGACTACCGCGGCCCGGGCGGACTCGCCGCGCCCGAGCGGCCCGCCCCGCCGCGCACCGTCCACCTGCTCCAGCGCAAGACCTCCAAGGTCGGCGCCGGCCTCGGCAAGACCACCGGCTGGATCCACCGCACCGAGCTCAAGCACCGCGGCGTCACCATGGTCCCGGGCGTGCGCTACGACCGGATCGACGACGCCGGACTCCACATCACCGTCGGCGAGGAGAGCACGGTCCTCGAAGTCGACACGATCGTGCTCTGCACGGGCCAGGAGCCGCGCCGCGGCCTGTACGAGGAGCTGCTCGCCGCCGGGCGCAGCACGCACCTCATCGGCGGTGCCGACGTGGCCGCCGAGCTGGACGCCAAGCGCGCCATCAAGCAGGGCACGGAGCTCGCAGCCGCCCTGTAGTGCGGATACGCGTCCCTAGGATGAGGCCATGTCACTCCCGCACGCGATCCTGACCGCCCTGCTCGAGAAGCCGTCATCGGGCCTGGAGCTGACCCGCCGCTTCGACCGGTCCATCGGCTACTTCTGGTCGGCGACGCACCAGCAGATCTATCGCGAGCTCGGGAAACTCGAGGCCGAAGGTTTCATCAGGGCCCTGCCGTCAGAGCAGCCGGCCCGCGGGCAGAAGAAGAGCTACGAGGTCCTGCCCGCGGGCCGCGCCGAACTGGCCCGCTGGACCTCCGCCTCCCAGGACCCCAAGCCGCACCGCGACGCGCTGCTGCTGCGGCTCAGGGCGGCGGCCGTGGTCGGCACGGCGGGTCTGGAGGCCGACCTGCGGCGCCATCTGGAGCTGCACGAGCGGCAGCTGGCGGAGTACGAGGAGATCGAGAAGCGCGACTTCCCGCCGGGCCGGGGCGGCACCGAGGACCGGCTGCGGCATCTCGTGCTGCGGGCCGGCATCGACCTGGAGACCTTCTGGACCCAGTGGCTCAGGCGCGCCCTGGCGGACGTCGCCGAACTCCCGGACGGCCCACCCACCTGACCGACCTGACCACCTGACCACCTGACCGACCCGGCCGACCCGGCCGACCCGGCCGACCCGGCCGACCCGGCCGACCCGGCCGACCCGGCCGACCCGGACACGACATGACGGCGGCCCGCCCGCCCGGAGCGCTTCGGGGGAGCGGGCCGCCGTCCGCACCGGATCAGAGCCGGTACGGCTTGTTGCGCCGGCGCAGGTACCAGGCCGTCCCGATGAGGCCCGCTCCGACCAGCGTGCCGCCCGCCACCAGCGTGACGGTCCCGTAATCCGTCGTGCTGCCGCCGACCCCGCCCATCACACCGCGGGACGGCGAGACCGAGGGGGACGCGGACCGCGAGGGGGAGGGGGCGGTGGAGACCACGACGGACTGCGTGCCCGCGGTGGTGCCGTCCGAGCAGACGACGATGACCGTGTACGTGCCCGGGGAGACGTTCGACCAGGCCGCGGACTGACTCAGGGACGTCCCCGACAGCGTCACCTGGCGGCCCTGGGCGAAGCTGCCCTGACTGCTGGTGAGGAGCGAGGCGGTACCCCAGCTGCCGTTGATCTGGGTGCACGAGCTGGTCGTGACCGACACCGTGGACCCCGTGGTGCTCACGGAGATGCCCGGGCCCGCGACGGCGGGCACCGCGGCCAGGGCGAGGGGCAGCGCGGCGACTGCCACGGTCAGGCCGGAGCGGAGAACTGACGATGAGTTGCGCATGTGGACTGCCCTCCGGCGGCACGGTCGGCGGTACATCCCTGGCGCCGCCGAGGGTCGGGGAACGCCCGTGCTGCCTCGGGGTCAGCCAAAGCGCCCCCGGCCACGGCCGCACTCCGAGCGCCCCCGTGCAGGTGACGGGTTCCTCCTCCCGGCCGATGCCGCGCAGGACGTCAGGGCCCCGTCGTCACCGTCCGCTCCGCCGAGAGACCTCCCCAGGTGCCGTCCGGCAGCATCGCCCTGATACGGACCCGGTGGGTGACACCGGCTCTCCGCCCCACGTAGAAGCTGTACGTGGCCCGGTCACGCGGGGCGCTGCCGCCGAACACCAGGGACGTGGCGGGCCGGCCGTCCAGCTGGATCCGGTACTCGGTGACCTCACCGTCCACGCGGGGCGGCACCCAGCTCAGGTCCAGGTGGTACGCCCCGTCCGCACGGTGGCTCGTCACCCGGAACCCGGTGGGGGCGGTGGCCCGGCCGTCGCCGGTGCCCGGGGTGGTGAGGCGGACGGTGGGTGCGGCGGGGGAGAGGTTCCCGGCCGCGTCCCGGGCCCGGACGGTGAACGCGTAGCGCGTGCCCGGCCGCAGCCCCGTGAGTACGGTGGCCGTCTGGTCTCCGCCCACACTGTGGATCTTGGTGCCTCCTTGGTGGATGTCGTACGACACCACACCCCGGTCGTCCGTCGAGGCCGACCAGGACAGCTGGACCGCCCGGCTTCCCACCGCCCGGCCGTGGGGCGCCGACGGGCGGGTCGGCGCGGAGCGGTCGTCCGCCACGGCCGCGGGCGTCTTCGCCCGCACCCGGCGGCTGGGTGGCCCGAGCCGCCCGTCGGCGTCCCGCGCCCGCACGGAGAAGACGTACAGCGTGGAGGGCCGGAGTCTGGTGACATCCACCATGTGCTGCGAACCTGGTACTTCCTTGACCTTCGTGGTGCCGCGATACACCTCGTAGACATCGGCCCGGTCGGTCGTGTTCCACATGACGTGCACGCTCGTCGCGCTGCCCGACGCGGCGGTGACACCCGTCGGCGCACCGGGCGCACGGCCGCCGTCCCCCTCCTCCGCCCCGGCCGGGCCGCAGGAGGTGACCAGCGCGAGAGTTCCGCAGAGCGCCAGGTGGCGGAGGAGGGCTGAGGGAGTGGGACGTCCTCGCACGACACTGCCTCCGCGGGGTGGTCGGCCGGCCGGTACACGGGAATGGTCCGGACCAATATGACGCCGTTGGCGGGACCGCATCAAGAGGGCGTCCGGTCGAACAGGGATGTTCTGGCCGCAAGGGGCGCGCCCCGGCCGTGCGTGACCTCCCGGGAGCCTTGCGTATGCTGAAGGCCTCACGGTCGAACTCCGGCTCCACGAAGAGGAGTTCGTCCCTGTCGCGCGGACCGCTGTCGTCGCAGAAGCCGCGCCGGCCCGGGCGGCCGGGGGGCCGGAGTCTTACGCGGGCTCAGGCCCCCGGCCCCCGTCGGGGGTTGAGGACGTGCGCCGTCCGGCCCCCCATCGGTGGCCGGGTGATCGTCGCGGGAACAGATTGGGCTGAGTGCCCGTCAGGTCCCCCATGAGAGGCTCCCGTATCGTGCGTGTCCAGTCGCTCACCCTGGCCGCGGCCAGCGCCGTCCTGCTCGCCCCGACGACACCCCCCGCCGCCCACCCCCGGCCCGACGTCCTGCTCGCCCCGACGACACCCCCCGCCACCCACCCCCAGCCCACGGTATGGCGCGAGAGCACTGTGAGCGCCACCGACCTGCTCGCCGAGGTGCGCGACTGCACCCCCGTCTCCCGGGGCCGCTACCGCAGTGACTACGGCGCACCCGCGACCATCCCCGTCTGCGGCACCCGCGACGTCGTGTTCTGGAAGGCCGACATGGACATCGACTGCGACGGCCGGCCCGGCCCCCGCTGCAACGTCCGCACCGACCCGTACTTCGCCGCGAGCACGGCCTACCCCCAGTCGGACGGCCGCCCGCTGAGCGCCGAACGCCTGCCCTTCATCGTCGTACCCGCGCCGAGCCGCCGCTGGGACTACCGGGACCACGGCATCGGCGGCGGTTCGGTGGTGGCCGTCGTGTACCGCGACCGCGTGCAGTACGCGGTGGTCGGCGACGCGGGCCCGCGGGGCATCATCGGAGAGGCGTCCTACGCGACCGCCAAGGCTCTCGGCATCCGCGCCGACCCGCACGGCGGCGGCGTACGCTCCGGCGTCACCTACATCGTCTTCAAGAACACCAAGGTGTCGCCCGTCGAGGACCACGCAGCCGCCGTGGCGAAGGGGGAGCGGGTGGCGAAACGGCTCGCGACCGGGAGCCGGGCGTACGGGGGCTGAGCGGCTGACGGCACCTCACCAGTACGCCTGCGGCCGGGCACACCGCCTTTTCGCGTGCCCGGCCGCGGCGCCTCACACCTTCCGGTAGGTGTACGCCTCCGTGGCGGCCGCCTCCACCGCCGCCAGGTCCGCCCCGGTGGACGCCGTGACGACCGCGGCCACGGCCCCCTCCACGAACGGGGCGTCCACCAGGCGTGTGCGCTCGGGGAGTTCGTCGCCCTCCGCCAGCAGCGCCTTCACCGTGAGCACCGCGCTGCCCAGGTCGGTCAGCACGGCGACTCCGGCACCGCGATCGACGGACGCGGCCGCCGCGGCGATCAGCTCGGAGCTGGTGCCGAGCCCGCCGCCCTCGGTACCGCCCGCCGGAGCGACGGGTACCGCCGGGCCGCCGCCCGCGAGCCCCTTCGCCAGCTCGGCGACCGACGCGGCCACCTCCGCGCTGTGCGACACCAGCACGATTCCCACCAGCTGCTCGTCATTCACCGGCGGCCTCCGCGAGTGCGGCGATCAGCAGCGCCGAGGATGTGGCGCCCGGGTCCTGGTGCCCGATGCTGCGCTCGCCCACATAGCTCGCCCGGCCCTTGCGGGCCTGCAGGGGCGTCGTCGCCACGGCGCCCTCCTCGGCGGCGGTCCGGGCCGCCGCGAACGAGTCGCCGAGCGCGTCCACCGCGGGCACCAGCGCGTCGATCATGGTCGCGTCGCCCGGGGCGGCACCGCCGAGCGTCATGACCGCGTCCACCCCCGCACGGAAGGCCTCGGCCAGCTGCTCCGCACTGACTTCGCCGGCATCGCCCAGCGCCTTCCCGGTACGGCGCAGCAGCGTCCCGTACAGCGGCCCCGACGCGCCGCCGACCGTCGAGATCAGCTGGCGTCCGGCCAACGTCAGGACCCCGCCGGGCGTGTCGGGGGCCTCCTTCTCCAGGACGCTCACGACGGCCGTGAACCCGCGCTGGAGGTTGCTGCCGTGGTCGGCGTCCCCGATGGGGGAGTCGAGGGCGGTCAGCCGTTCCGCCTCCCGGTCGACGGACGCGGCGGTCGCCGTCATCCAACGGCGGAAGAAATCGGCGTCGAGCACTGGGTCTCCTTGCCTGGTAGGTATGTGGTGATCCGCTACCCCCTGGGGGTCACACGCCCCAGCGCAGGCCCGGGGTCTTGACCGGCGCGTCGTACAGCCGCAGCAGCTCCTCGTCGACCTGGCACAGGGTGAGCGAGGCGCCCGCCATGTCCAGGGAGGTGACGTAGTTGCCCACGAGGACGCGGGCCACGGGGACGCCGCGCTGGGCGAGCACCCGGTGCACCTCGGCGTTGAAGCCGTACAGCTCCAGCAGCGGTGTCGCGCCCATGCCGTTGACCAGGACCAGCACCGGGTTGCGCGGCTGGAGGTCCTCCACCACCGCCTCGACGGCGGCCTCGGCGATCTCGCCGGAGGTCATCATGGCGCGCCGCTCCCGGCCGGGTTCGCCGTGGATGCCGATGCCCAACTCCAGCTCGCCGGGCGGGAGATCGAAGGTGGGGCTGCCCTTGGCGGGGGTGCTGCAGGCGCTCAGCGCGATTCCGAAGCTGCGGGAGCTCTCGTTCACCTGCCGGGCGATGGCCTCGACCCGCTCCAGAGGCATTCCCTCGGCTGCGGCGGCGCCCGCGATCTTCTCCACGAACAGGGTCGCGCCCGTACCGCGACGGCCCGCCGTGTACAGACTGTCCGTCACCGCCACGTCATCGTTGACCAGCACCTTCGCGACCCGGATGCCCTCGTCCTCGGCCATCTCGGCGGCCATGTCGAAGTTGAGTACGTCCCCGGTGTAGTTCTTCACGATGAACAGCACGCCGGCCCCGCTGTCCACGGCGGCGGCCGCGCGCAGCATCTGGTCGGGCACGGGGGAGGTGAAGACCTCGCCCGGACAGGCCGCCGACAGCATGCCGGGGCCCACGAAACCGCCGTGCAACGGCTCGTGCCCCGAGCCCCCGCCCGAGACCAGCCCCACCTGTCCGGTGACGGGAGCGTCCCGCCGCACGATCACCCGGTTCTCCACGTCCACGGTCAGCTCCGGGTGGGCAGCCGCCAGACCGCGCAGCGCATCCGCGACCACGTTCTCCGGGACGTTGATCAGCATCTTCACGGGTACCTCCTAGACAACCTAGTAGATGAGCCCTCGAACTCCAGCTTCGCAGCTCACATCACGTTTGACCAGTTGTCGATCTTGGCTTCTCGTATCGGTCCCTCTCGGACCGCAACGTCCTGCGGGCCGAGGTCGACCGCACCCGTGAAGGACGCGGACGGCCTCGGCCCTGGTGCCGGATCAGCCAAGCACGGAACGCAGGAAGTGCCCGAACGGCCTGGGATCAGTAGCCGTAGATCATCTTGTAGGCGACCTCGGGGAGGAACTGCCCGGCCGAGGAGCCGCCTCCCACGCCGCAGTTGCCGTCCGACTCGCCGGGAACCTTGATCCACAGAAGCATCTCGGCGCCTCCGCCCAGCCGGGTGGGGGTGCCGATACGGCGGCCCGACGGGTTGCACCACTGGCCGTTCGAGCCGTTGCCGTTGCGGCTGGTGTCCACGACGAACGGCTTGGTGTAGCCGTACCGGGCGCTGAGTTCCCTGTTGACGGCGTCGGCGTACGCGGTGTTCTCGCCCGTGGTGAGGTAGTTGGAGACGTTGAGCGAGAAACCGTGAGCCTGCCGGACACCGGCTTCGTGAAGACGCCGGGCCATGGTCGCCGCGCTCGCCCAGGCCGGGTTGCCGGCGTCGAGGTAGACCCAGGTGTGGGGAGCTCGGCGGCTGAACTCGGCGAGCGCACCGGTCAGCATGCTCTCACGTTCGTCGATCTGCGCCTGGCTCATGCAGCCGTAGTCCCCGAGGGAGTCCGGTTCGAGGACGACGACGGCCGGGCGGTCGGCGATCCCGCCCGCGAACTGGGCGATCCAGTTCGCGTAGGCGGACGGCGACGAGGCTCCGCCCGCGGAGTGTCCGCCGCAGTAGTCACGGTTGTAGATGTTGTAGGCGACGAGGAGGGGCAGCTTGTCCCGGGCGTCCGCGGCCCCCGCGTACGCGCCGGTGGCGGTGCCGATGCTGCCGCTCCAGGAGCCGAACCAGCGGGCCGTCGGGGTATTGGCGATGGAGGCGTTGATCGCGGAGGCCCGGCCGTCGCCGGGGTTGGCGGCGACCCACCGTTTCGCGCTGGAGTCGGGGTCCACGTAGAACCCGTTGGTCATGGTCGTCGGGTCGGCCGCGTGAGCGGTCGGGGCGGCGGCGAGCGCCAGCGGCAGTGAGGAGAGCGCTGCCACCAGGGCGAGGAGCCTGCGGTGCATGACGGGTACCTCGGCTTTCCGGCAGGGGGCGGGTGAAGGTCGGGGGCGGGCCGGGAATGGGGAGCGCTCCCACGGAAGCGCTCCCCACGGCACGGTCGGTCAGCAGGACGAGTTGGTCTGGGTGAGCAGGCCGAGCCGCCACGGGAGCAGGTTGTAGTCGCCGCCCGCGTTGGGGTTCATGCCCTGGTAGAGGTACTGGAGCCGGCAGGCCGGAATGGTCAGTGTCTGGTCGTGGCCGGCCCGGATCATCTCGCCGTGGCTGATGTCCCGGGTCCAGCCGCCCGAGGGGAAGGAGACGTTGTTGGCCCGTGCGAAGGGGTTGCTCTCGGACGAGGCCAGGGGCGTCCAGGAACCGGCCAGACTGCCCGAGGTCCAGGACCGGAAGTAGCGTCGGCCGTCCGATCCGATGGCTTCGACGAGCAGCAGATACTGGTTACTGCCCTGCACCTTGTACACGTTGCTCGCCTCGAACAACGCGTACTTGGAGTCCTTGGCCGCGATGACGGTGTTGGTGAACCCGTTCGGGAACTGACCGGTGGTCGTCTGCGAGCGGTACAGGTGTCCGTTGTCGTCGGAGGAGAACAGGTAGCAGTTGCCGCTGTCGCAGATCACCCACATGTCGACCCAGTGACCGTTGCCGATGTTCTGCCGGATGATGTCCGGCATCGACGAGTAGAAGTTGCGCGGCGCGCTCCATCCGTTCGGGTTGCCGATGTCGGGGTTGGTGGAGTATGAGGCGTTGCCGGTCTGGTACACGAGGTACCACAGGCGTTGCGGCGCGTAGTAGAAGACCTGCGGCGCGGCCCGGTACCCGCGACCGATGGCGGTGCGGTCGAGATAGTGGTGCGTGGCCGAGCCGGCCTGGGACCAGTCGCTGAAATTCAGGTAGACCAGGTTGTAGCCGGAGGAACCGGCGGTGCTGGCGAACATGTGGTACTTGCCGTTGTACTGGACGACCGTCGGGTCCTTGATCCCGGCGATGTTGTGGGTCGAGTCCGGCTTCGGGGAGATCAGCGGGCCGCTGGAGCTCCACGAGTAGCGGTTGGGCAGAGCGGCGGCGTCGGTGGCGCCGCGTGAGCCGGCGGGCGTGCCGCTGGTGACGTCCGGCGTGCCGCGGCCGGTGGTGGAGGTGCCTCGGGAGGCAGGAGGCGTACTACGGGCCGCGGTGGGCGTGCCGCCCATCGTCGACAGTGTCGCGTTGTACGCCGGCTTCTTGTTGCCGTTGCGGTCGAACAGCAGCGGGTTCTCGCCGCTGCGCCAGGAGTCGCTGTCGCGGATGCCCCAGACCGTGATGCCGGTGCAGCGCGCGACGTTCATGCAGGCTCGCACCGTGTTCGCGTAGGCCGTCGTCGATGCCTGTGCGATGTCCAGCTCGGTGATCTGGACGTCCACCCCGAGGGCGGCGAAGCTCGACAGCGTCGTCTGGAAGCTGCCGGGCGGGCCGCCGGCGCCGAAGTGGGCCTGGAGGCCGACGCAGTCGATGGGCACCCCGCGCGCCTTGAAGTCGCGCACCATGCGGTAGACGCCCTGCGTCTTGGCGTCGCTCCAGTTCTCGATGTTGTAGTCGTTGTAGCAGAGCTTGGCCGCCGGGTCCGCGGATCGCGCCGTGCGGAAGGCCTGCTCGATGAAGCCGGTGCCCAGCACGTCCCGGAAGACCGAGCTGCGCATCTGGCCGCTGCCGCCGTCCGCGAAGGCCTCGTTGACCACGTCCCACGAGTGGATCCGGCCCTTGTAGCGGTTCATGACGGTGGTGATGTGGTTGTTCATCACGCCGCGCAGTGTGTTCGCGTCCCTGATGGAGCTGACCCAGCCGGGCAGTTGGGAGTGCCAGACCAGGGTGTGGCCGCGCAGGCGCTGACCGCGGGCCTGCGCGCGATCGGCGATCTGGTCGGCGCGGCTGAAGGTGAACGAGCCGCGGGACGGCTCGGTCGCGTCCCACTTCATCTCGTTCTCGGGGGTGACCGAGTTGAACTCACGGTCCAGGATGCCGGTGTACGTGCCGTCGCCGAGCCGTCCGGCAGCCACGGCGGTTCCGAAGTACCGTCCGGACTGGGCCGCCTGGGCGCCCAGGGTGGAGGCCTGCACGGCGTCGGGCGCACCGGTCGCCGTCCCCGGTGTCACCAGGACGGTGGCGGCCAGCAGGCCCAGGACGGAGGCTCGGCGACAGCCGAGCCGTTTCAGTGGGTTCATGGTTTTCCTTGTGGAGGGGGTGGGGGGTTGCGTGGTGCGAGTGCGATCAGGTCGCTTCAGGGCGCGGACAGCGAACGCCTGCGTGGCGTGGTGAAGAAGGGCGAATCGGTAGCCCGTGACCCTGGAGGTGCCTTGCCTCGTACGGGGTGGAGCACTACTTGGTTCGGTATGCCGAACATGCTTCGACGTGTCGAGCACCCTGGATGATAGGAGGCTCTCGAATCCCGTCAATCCTTCTCGCATTATTCGACTCTCGCCTCGAAACATTCGAAGCCTTCGTAGTCAAATCTCCGCAGGTACATCGCTATCCCCGTACGGATGCTCGCGCAGTTGACATGTTCGGGCCTCCGTCTACCATCCCTGGCATCACGAGTTTCGGAATGGCATGCGAAATTTCGAACCGACGGGATGTCATGAACGTGACAGTCACGGCGTCACCCGCTCACGGCACCCGTCCGGCTGAGGAGGCACCGGTGCCCAGACGATCAGGCGGACGACTGCTCCGCCTTCTCGCGACCACCGTGCTGACGGTCACCACGTCCCTGGTGGCCTCCGCACACTCCACCGCAGCGGCTGCGCCGGGCAGCCCGGCGCTCACCCCGCCGCTCGGCTGGAACAGTTGGAACAGTTTCGGATGCGGGATCACCGAGGCGCAGGTCCGCCAGGCCGCCGACTCGATGGTGTCCTCGGGGATGCGGGACGCCGGATACCGGTA
>NZ_JBVJSX010000023.1:0-34043 GCF_055606225.1 Streptomyces sp. NPDC037100
CGCCCGGTTACATTCCGAACCCGGAAGCTAAGCCTTACAGCGCCGATGGTACTGCAGGGGGGACCCTGTGGGAGAGTAGGACGCCGCCGAACAATCATTGAAAGGGTTGGACCCGGAACTTCGGTTTCGGGTCCAACCCTTTTTTGTTGCGCGTCACTTCAAGTTCACGTTGTGCGAGCAGCATCCACAGCATGGGTACTGCTGCAATGCTCAGGGCCGCCGGTGTCGGACTCGGTGACGAGGTCGTGGTGCCGGCCTTCGGGAACGTCGAGGTCGCCGAGGCCGTGGCCAAGGCCGGGGCTCTTCCGGTGTTCGCCGACATAGACCCCGCCACCTACTGCCTCGACACCGCTGCTGTGGAAGCGGCGGTGACTCCGCGGACCGCGGCCGTGGTTGCCGTACACCGCTTCGGGCGACTCGCCGACATCCCGCGGCTGCACGCGCTCGGACAGCGGCACGGACTGCTCGTTCTCGAGCAGGGGGAGTCCGAGGCGCCGTACGACGAGATAGCCCAGCGCAGGGAGCGTGCGGCTTATCTCCACGCGAAGTTGAGGGGCGTCCGGGCGCCGGAGGACGGTGACGGGCACACCTATCAGCAGTACGTCGTGCGGGTGCCCGGCAATGGGCGACCCGATCGGGATGCCTTCGCGCGGGCTGTGCGGGCCAAGGGAGTTGAGTGCCGGGTGCCGGTGAAGACGCCCGTGCACCGGCTGCCCGAATTCCGGCGGTGTGTTTCGCTGCCGGAGACCGAAAGGGCCTCCGACGAGACGCTGGCGCTGCCCGTGGACGCGTCGCTGACCAAGCGCGACATGCAACGCATCGTGTCCGCCTGCAATGCCCTCGGAGGGCTTTTGCAGCCCGCCTTCTGACGTGGTTGGGAGCACGGGTCTGTTGGGGGTATGATCTATTCCGTTGCCGCGGGGGAGACCTCGCAAGCAACAGGCCCCTATAGCTCAGTCGGTAGAGCGTCTCCATGGTAAGGAGAAGGTCAGCGGTTCGATTCCGCTTGGGGGCTCCAGCAAAAAGGCCCCACCCTCACGGGTGGGGCCTTTCGCGTTCTCCTAGTCCTTCTGAAGGCCCGGGACGCGCATGGCCAGGATCGCCATGTCGTCCGACGGGGCGTCCGACGCGAAGCGTTCCACCGCGCGCATGATGCGCGCCGCGACCGCGCCGGCCGTCAGGCCCGTGCAGGTGGTGAGGACGTCGGCGAGGCCGTCGTCGCCGAGCATGCGGGCGCCCTCCCGGCGTTCGGTGACGCCGTCCGTGACGCACAGGAGGACATCGCCCGGGTCGAGGGTGACGGTCTGCTCGTAGAGCTCCAGGTCCTCGATGACACCGAGGAGCGGCTGGGGTTCCGCGGCCGGTTCGACCGAGCCGTCCTGGCGCAGGCGCAGCGGGAGCGGATGTCCGGCGCAGACCACCTTCAATTCCGCGCTGCCGTCCTCCTGGGGACGCATCTCGCCGTAGAGGAGGGTGAGGAAGCGGCTGCGGGCGCCTTCGTCGAGGATCGCGGAATTGAGGCGCTCCAGGACCGTCGGGCCGCTGAGGCCCTCGCGGGCCAGCAGACGCAGGGCGTGACGGGCCAGGCCCGTGACCGCCGCGGCGTTCGGGCCCGTGCCACACACGTCGCCGATGGCGAAGCCGTACGCGCCGTCGCGGATGGGGAAGACGTCGTAGAAGTCGCCGCCGACCTCGTTGCCCTCGCCGGCGGCGCGGTAGATGACCTCGACCTCGACGCCGTCGATCTCGGGGAGCTCCGGGGGGAGGAGGCTGCGCTGGAGAGACTGGCTGATGGCCGTCCGCTCCGAGTAGAGGCGGGCGTTGTCCAGGGCCAGGGCGGCTCGGCGGGAGAGGTCCTCGGCGAGTTCCAGGATCTCCTGGCGGAAATGTTCGTCGGTCGGCTTGCCGAGGGTCAGCATGCCGATGACGCGGTTGCGGGCGACCAGGGGAAGGACGACGGTCTCGCCGCCGACGGCGGAGGCGGTGGCGAGGGTCGGGCCGATGCCGGGTGTGACCTGGCGGGTGGGGCTGCCGCTGAGGCCGAGGCTGCGCATGGAAGTGCGCAGGGCCGCCTGGTGGGCCACCTCGCCGGGGGTCGTCCACACGCGGGCGCCCGGGGTGGGGACCGGGTCGGGCGGCGGGATTTTCGACAGCAGGGACTTGATGCCGTCGATGAGCTCCTCGTCCTCGTGCAGGACGTAGGAGAGGTAGGGCTCGGAGGCCTGGTCGGCGATCGTGTAGACGGCGCACCAGGTGGCGAGGGTCGGGACCGTCATCTGGGCCATGAGGGCCAGGGTCTGGTCGCGGTCCAGGGTGCCGGCCAGCAGGTCGGACGCTTCGACGAGGAAGCTGAGGGAGCCGCGGCGCAGGCGTTCCAGTTCGCCCAGGCGGGCCGATTCGACGGCGAGGGCGATGCGGTCGGCGGCGAACTGGAGACGCAGGGCCTCCTCGTTGGAGTATCTGGCGGGCGCTTCGGCGGCGACGCCCAGGGAGCCGGTGAGGCGGCCCTCGACCTTCAGCGGGACCGTGACGACCGAGCGCATGCCCGTGCCGTTCAGCAGCGGTACGGCGCCGGGGACGGCGGTCAGGTCGTCGTGGACGGCGGGCATGCGGGCCGAGCCGTAGCGGCCGGGGCCCGCTTCGACGGGGACGCGGGCGAAGCGCTGGCGGGCGGAGGGGAGGCCGGTGGATGCGCGGACCTCCAGTTCCGTCTCGTCGTCGGTGGCCAGCAGGAGGAACGCCGAGTCGCCGTCGAGCATGTCGCGGGCGCGTTCGACCGTGCGCTGGAGAAGGCCGTCGAGATCGTCCGGGGCGGGGGAGCCGATGAAGACTTCGAAGGGGTCGGTGCTCTGGCCCTCGGCACCCGTCGAGGTGTCGGAGGCGGGGACGCGCAGGGGCGTCTGCAGAACTGCCCGTTCGTGGTCACGTACCAGGAGGCACACGGTTGACGGTTCGCCGCCGGTGTCGCGGACGCGCAGGTGGGAGGCGTAGACGGGGATGACGCGGCCGGTGGTGGCGCGGATGCCGTAGCTGCCTTCCCAGCGCGAGAGGCGGAGGGCCTCGGCGATGCCGGTGCTGGTGCCGGGGGTGTGGGGCCAGGCGGCGAGGTCGGTCAGGGGCTTGCCGGTGACCTGCTCGGCCGGGTAGCCGAAGAGTTCCTCGGCGTCCTCGTTCCAGGCGGTGATGTGGCCGGTGCGGTCGATCTGGATGACGGCGACGCGGACCCGCCCGTCGGCGAGGGGGAGGAGGTCGGAGGGGAGGGCGGGTCCGGCCGCGCGGGTGCCCACCGCGCGCGCGGGCAGATCCAGTTGGAACCAGACGGTCTTGTGGGTGGGGATGTACTCGACGCCCCAGCGGCCGGCGAGGGCCGCGCACAGCTGGAGGCCGCGGCCGCCTTCGCGGTCGGGGCTGCCCATGTTGATGGCCGTGGCCTGCAGGGGGATCTCGCGTTCGGGGTACCGGTCGGCCACCTCGATGCGTACGCCGTCGTCGCTGCGCAGGCAGAGCACGTCGGCGGAGGTGCCGGCGTGGACCACGGCGTTGGTCACCAGTTCGCTGGTGAGAACGACGGCGTCGTCGACGATGTCGGCGAAGCCCCAGCCCTGGAGGGTGTCGCGGACGAAGGAGCGGGCGCTCGCGACCGATCGCCCGACGGGCTCGAAACTGGCGGCCGCGCGCGCGGTGATCACAGAACTCCTCGACCGGTTCTCGACGTGCTGGGCTGCGGGTCCGACCGGCTCGCGCCGCTGCTGCGGCAGGCTGCCCGTCGGCCGGGGGTCCGGGGGCTGTCCCCCGGGGATCAGTCCGGTGGTCATGTTGTGTGCGGCCGCCCCTCCGATGCCCGCTCGTCTTCGTGCCACCGCCCAGGCCGGACGGACCGGCGCGGCTGGACAGCCGGATGCAAGGTTACTTACCTTCGCGGTCCATGCGGATGCCGGTCTGCAGTGTTTCCGTCCGGAGGGTGTGCGGACGATGTGCGAAGCTGCCGAACTGTTATGGCCTGGTTCGGCCAGGGTGAAACACTGGGCAAGCTTCCTGTGAAGGTCCGGGCAGGCTGTGTGCCCGATGGTGACCGTGGGCAGCAGCCCCCGTGGAAACGGCCTGGTATGCAGGGCAGAGAATACGCAGTAGTAACTGGTACGGCGAGCGTGGTACCCGAGCACAGCAGTGACGGTCGACCCCTGCGGGAGGGACACAGTGGAGTCTGGCGCAGCGACGCGTGGAAAGAAGACGCGCGCGAAAGGCGGACAGTCCCCGATCAACCAGGGCAAGGTGCGTAGCGGCACGACCGAGGTGGACACGGCGGCCCTGAACCGGCTGATGGCTGCCCTGGTGTCGATGCGGGACGGGAACTTCCGCAAGCGGCTCACGGTGTCGGGCGACGGCGTGATGGCCGAGATCGCGGCGGTCTTCAACGAGGTGGCCGACCGTAATCTGCACCTGACGGGTGAGCTGTCGCGGGTGCGGCGGATGGTGGGCCGCGAGGGCAAGCTCACCGAGCGGCTGGAGACGGGTGCCTGTGAGGGCTCCTGGGCGACGGCGATCGACAACTCGAATGCCCTGGTGGACGACTTGGTACGGCCGGTTTCCGAGGTCGGCCGGGTGCTGTCGGCGGTGGCGGAGGGTGACCTGTCGCCACGGATGGAGTTGCGGACCCAGGTGCCGGACGGGAACAGCCAGCCCCTGCGGGGCGAGTTCCTGAAGGTCGGACGGACCGTCAACAACCTGGTCGACCAACTGTCGACCTTCACCGACGAGGTCACGCGTGTGGCCAGTGAGGTGGGCACCGAGGGCAAGCTGGGCGGGCAGGCCCGGGTGCGGGGCATGTCGGGTTCGTGGCGGGACCTGACGGACTCCGTCAACACGATGGCGTACCGGCTGACGGCCCAGGTGAGGGACATCGCGCTGGTGACGACGGCGGTCGCCAAGGGTGACCTGTCGCGGAAGGTCACGGTCCAGGTGGCCGGCGAGATGCTGGAGCTGAAGAACACCGTCAACACGATGGTGGACCAGCTCTCCGCGTTCTCCTCCGAGGTGACCCGGGTGGCCCGAGAGGTGGGCACCGAGGGCGCGCTGGGCGGCCAGGCGCAGGTGCCGGGCGTCGCCGGTGTGTGGAAAGAACTCACCGATTCGGTGAACACCATGGCCGGGAACCTCACAGCCCAGGTCCGTGGGATCGCGGAGGTGACGACGGCGGTCGCCAACGGTGATCTGTCACGCAAGGTGACGGTGCCGGCGCGCGGTGAGGTCGCGCAGCTCGCCGACACGATCAACCAGATGACCGAGACGCTGCGGATCTTCGCGGACGAGGTCACCCGCGTGGCCAACGAGGTCGGCGCCGAGGGGCAGCTCGGCGGTCAGGCGAACGTGCCGGGCGCGGCGGGGACGTGGAAGGACCTCACCGATTCGGTGAACACGGTCTTCCGGAATCTGACCACTCAGGTGCGGGACATCGCCGCGGTGACGACGGCGGTGGCCAACGGCGACCTGTCGCAGAAGGTCACGGTCGACGTGGCCGGCGAGATGCTGGAGCTGAAGAACACCGTCAACACGATGGTGGATCAGCTGTCCGCCTTCGGTGCCGAAGTGACGCGTGTGGCGCGGGAGATCGGTGTCGAGGGTGAGCTGGGCGGCCAGGCGCAGGTGCCGGGCGCGGCGGGCACGTGGAAGGATCTGACGGACTCCGTCAACACGGCGTTCCGGAACCTCACCGGTCAGGTGAGGAACATCGCCCAGGTGACGACGGCGGTGGCCAACGGCGACCTCTCGCAGAAGGTGACCGTCGACGTCTCCGGCGAGATGCTCAAGCTGAAGAACACCGTGAACACGATGGTGGATCAGCTGTCGAGCTTCGCCGATCAGGTGACGCGGATGGCCCGGGACGTGGGCACGGAGGGCCGCCTGGGCGGGCAGGCCCGGGTGGACGGTGTCTCGGGCACCTGGAAGGAGCTCACCGACTCCGTCAACTCGATGGCCGGGAACCTCACTTCCCAGGTGCGCAACATCGCGCAGGTGACGACGGCCGTGGCCCGGGGTGACCTGTCGCAGAAGATCGACGTCGACGCGCGCGGCGAGATCCTGGAGCTGAAGAACACCATCAACACGATGGTCGACCAGCTCTCGGCCTTCGCCGACCAGGTGACCCGGGTCGCGCGCGAGGTGGGTACGGACGGCCGGCTGGGCGGTCAGGCGCAGGTGCCAGGTGTGGCCGGTGTGTGGCGGGACCTGACGGACTCCGTGAACGGCATGGCGTCCAACCTGACCGGCCAGGTGCGCAACATCGCCCAGGTGGCCACGGCCGTGGCCCGGGGTGACCTGTCCCAGAAGATCACCGTGGACGCGCGCGGGGAGATCCTGGAGCTCAAGAACACCCTGAACACGATGGTGGACCAGCTGTCGTCGTTCGCCGAAGAGGTCACGAGGGTCGCCCGTGAGGTGGGTACGGAAGGCATCCTGGGTGGTCAGGCCGAGGTGCAGGGTGTCTCCGGCACCTGGAAGGACCTCACCCAGTCGGTGAACGGCATGGCCAACAACCTGACCATCCAGGTGCGCAACATCGCCGAGGTCACGACCGCGGTGGCCCGGGGCGATCTGTCGAAGAAGATCACCGTCGACGCCAAGGGCGAGATCCTCGAGCTGGTCACGACCGTCAACACGATGGTGGACCAGCTGTCCTCCTTCGCTGAGCAGGTGACCCGGGTGGCCCGTGAGGTGGGCACCGAGGGCATTCTGGGCGGCCAGGCGCACGTGCCGGGTGTCACGGGCATCTGGAAGGACCTGAGCGACAACGTCAACCTGATGGCGAAGAACCTCACCACTCAGGTGCGGAACATCTCCCAGGTCTCGGCGGCGGTCGCCAACGGTGACCTGACGCGGCAGGTCACCATCGAGGCCCGCGGTGAGGTCGCGCAGCTCGCCGACACCATCAACACGATGGTGAAGACGCTGAGTTCGTTCGCCGAGCAGGTCACCAAGGTGGCCCGTGAGGTGGGCACGGACGGCATCCTCGGCGGCCAGGCGCACGTACCCGGTGTGGCCGGGACGTGGAAGGACCTCACCGAGTCGGTGAACCAGATGGCGTCCAACCTGACCGGTCAGGTGCGCAACATCGCCATGGTGACCACGGCCATCGCCAAGGGTGACCTGACGAAGAAGATCGACATCGACGCGCGCGGCGAGATCCTGGAGCTGAAGACGACCATCAACACGATGGTCGACCAGCTGTCGTCCTTCGCGGAGGAGGTCACCCGGGTGGCCCGCGAGGTGGGCACGGAGGGCCAGCTCGGCGGCCAGGCACGCGTGCGGGACGTGGACGGCACCTGGCGGGACCTGACCGAGTCGGTGAACGAGATGGCCGGGAACCTGACCCGGCAGGTGCGTGCCATCGCGCGCGTGGCGACCGCGGTGACCCGCGGCGATCTGAACCTGAAGATCGACGTGGACGCGTCCGGGGAGATCCAGGAACTCCAGGACTACATCAACAAGATGATCGCCAACCTGCGCGACACCACCATCGCCAACAAGGAGCAGGACTGGCTCAAGGGCAACCTGGCCCGGATCTCCGCGCTGATGCAGGGCCGCCGCGACCTGGAGGACGTGGCCTCGCTGATCATGAGCGAGCTGACCCCGGTCGTCTCCGCGCAGCACGGGGCGTTCTTCGTGGCGATGCCCCTCGTCGACGGCGAGGACATGAGCGCCACGGACGAGGACCAGTACGAGCTGCGCATGCTCGGCAGTTACGGCTACTCGATGGGCTCCATGCCGACGTCGTTCCAGCCCGGTGAGGCGCTGGTCGGGACGGCTGCCGAGGAGAAGCGCACGATCCTCGTGGAGAACGCGCCGAGCGGCTATCTGAAGATCTCCTCGGGGCTCGGCGAGGCGCCGCCCGCGCAGGTGATCGTGCTGCCGGTGCTGTTCGAGGGCAGCGTGCTCGGGGTCATCGAGCTGGCGTCCTTCACGCCGTTCACGCAGATCCAGAAGGACTTCCTGAACCAGATCGCCGAGATGATCGCGACCAGCGTCAACACCATCTCCGTCAACACCAAGACCGAGCTGCTGCTGGCGCAGTCGCAGGAGCTGACCGAGCAACTGCGCGAGCGTTCGGCTGAGTTGGAGCAGCGGCAAAAGGCCCTCCAGGCGTCCAACGCCGAACTGGAGGAGAAGGCCGAGCTGCTGGCCCAGCAGAACCGCGACATCGAGGTGAAGAACACCGAGATCGAGGAGGCGCGGCAGGTCCTGGAGGAGCGTGCCGAGCAGCTCGCGGTGTCGATGCGCTACAAGAGCGAGTTCCTGGCGAACATGTCGCACGAGCTGCGCACGCCGCTCAACTCGCTGCTGATCCTGGCCAAGCTGCTCGCCGACAACGCCGAGGGGAACCTCTCCCCGAAGCAGGTCGAGTTCGCCGAGACGATCCACGGGGCCGGTTCGGACCTGCTCCAGCTCATCAACGACATCCTCGACCTGTCGAAGGTCGAGGCGGGCAAGATGGACGTCTCCCCGACGCGGATCGCGCTCGTCCAGCTCGTGGACTACGTCGAGGCCACCTTCCGGCCGCTGACCGCGGAGAAGGGCCTGGATCTGTCGGTGCGGGTCTCGCCGGAGCTGCCCGCGACGCTGCACACCGACGAGCAGCGGCTGCTGCAGGTGCTGCGCAACCTGCTGTCGAACGCGGTGAAGTTCACCGACTCCGGGTCGGTGGAGCTGGTCATCAGGCCGGCGCGGGACGACGTGCCGCAGCGGATCCGGGAGCAGCTGCTGGAGACCGGGTCGCTGACCGATCCGGAGGCCGAGTTGATCGCGTTCTCCGTGACGGACACGGGGATCGGCATCGCCTCCAGCAAGATGCGGGTGATCTTCGAGGCGTTCAAGCAGGCCGACGGCACGACCAGCCGGAAGTACGGCGGTACGGGCCTCGGGCTGTCCATCTCGCGGGAGATCGCGCAGCTGCTCGGCGGTGAGATTTACGCGCAGAGCGAGACGGGCCGCGGCTCGACGTTCACGCTGTATCTGCCGCTGCACCCCAGTGAACTGCCGCCCCAGGGCTATCAGCAGCAGCTGCCCTCTCTGGAGGCCGGTGACCTCGTGGCGTCGACGACCGACCTGTCCGAGCTGTCGGACGTCGAGGTCGAGACGCCGGCCGAGGTGAAGTCGTACCGCGAGACGCAGAACGGGCCGGCCGCCCTGTTCCGGCGGCGCCGCAGGATGCCCGAGCTGCCGCCGCGCCCCGCGCAGCTGGAACAGTGGGCCCCGGCCGAGCAGGAGCCGGCGCCGAGGCCGAACCGCGGCATTCGGTTCGGCGGCCAGAAGGTCCTGATCGTCGACGACGACATCCGCAACGTCTTCGCCCTGACCAGCGTCCTGGAGCAGCACGGTCTGTCCGTGCTGTACGCCGAGAACGGCAGGGAGGGCATCGAGGTCCTGGAGCAGCACGACGATGTGGCGGTCGTGTTGATGGACATCATGATGCCCGAGATGGACGGGTACGCCACGACCAGTGCGATCCGCAGGATGCCGCAGTTCGCCGGTCTGCCGATCATCGCGCTGACCGCCAAGGCGATGAAGGGTGACCGGGAGAAGGCGATCGAGTCGGGCGCCTCCGACTACGTGACGAAGCCGGTCGACCCCGATCACCTGCTTGCGGTGATGGATCAGTGGATGCGAGGGGAATGAGGGGAACGTTGGGTAGTTGCGCGACCATGTCGGGAAGGTTCGGTGTTCACGCGGAGTTGCCGACTCGGTGTGCGCATAGTCGTGTAGAAGTACAAGATCTGGGGAACCTTCTGGTCTCCTGCTGCGTTTCTGCTACGTGCACAGTGACATCACGGTGACAGGGTGTGGCGACGGGCGGGGTGCGGCTACGATGACCGGCACAAGGACGGGCGGCGCAAGGGAGTCGTCCCCTGGGGCGGCACCCACCGGTGCTGCCGCAGGTCCTGCGGACAGGGGAGGCCCCAAGCCGGGGCGAGGAGGGCGGGCCATGGTGCAGAAGGCCAAGATCCTCCTGGTCGATGACCGGCCGGAGAATCTGCTGGCGCTGGAGGCGATCCTCTCTGCGCTCGATCAGACGCTGGTGCGGGCATCGTCCGGGGAGGAAGCGCTCAAAGCGCTGCTCACGGACGACTTCGCGGTCATCCTGCTGGATGTCCAGATGCCGGGCATGGACGGCTTCGAGACGGCCGCGCACATCAAGCGCCGTGAGCGGACCCGGGACATCCCGATCATCTTCCTCACGGCGATCAACCACGGCCCGCATCACACCTTCCGGGGCTACGCGGCGGGCGCGGTGGACTACATCTCCAAGCCGTTCGACCCGTGGGTGCTGCGCGCGAAGGTCTCCGTCTTCGTCGAGCTGTACATGAAGAACTGCCAGCTGCGGGAGCAGGCGTCGCTGCTGCGGCTCCAGTTGGAGGGCAACGGCAAGGACGCGGGCGGCGAGGCCAAGGAGTCGGCCGGGCTGCTCGCGGAGCTCTCCGCACGGCTCGCGGCCGTCGAGGAACAGGCCGAAGCGCTGACCAAGCAGCTCAACGACGAGTCGACGGACGCCGCAGCGGTGGCCACGGCGGCTCATCTGGAGCGCAAGCTCACGGGGTTGCGGCGGGCGCTGGACGCGCTGGAGCCGGGCACCGGGAGCACCTCCTCGGTGTCTTCGCAGAACTGACGTGGACGCAGGCGGGATTGCCCGCCGTGACCGTGCGTCAGTTTCGCGCCTCTCCCGAAGCGACACGAACGGGTGAAGCCGTGGACACGCGTGTCCCTTGTCGTCTCCCCCGGTAACCTCACACCCATGGCCTCACGTCCCTCCGCAGCCAAGAAGCCGCCGCCCGCGAAGAAGGCGGCCGCGAAGGCTCCGGCGAAGAAGGCCGCCGCCAAGAAGGCTCCCGCGAAGAAGGCGCCCGCCAGGAAGGCCGCGGCCAAGAAGGTCGCGCCCAGACCGGCCCCCAGTCCCACCAATGGCATCTACCGGCTCGTGCGCGCCGTCTGGCTCGGCGTGGCGCACGCCGTCGGCGCGGTGTTCCGGGGCATAGGGCAGGGCGCCAAGAACCTCGACCCGGCCCACCGCAAGGACGGTGTCGCCCTGCTGCTGCTCGGCATCGCGCTGATCGTCGCCGCGGGCACCTGGGCCGATCTCAAGGGTCCCGTGGGCGACCTCGTCGAGATCCTGGTGACCGGAGCCTTCGGCCGCCTCGACCTTCTCGTGCCGATACTGCTCGCCGTCATCGCCGTGCGGTTCATCCGCCACCCGGAGAAGCCCGAGGCGAACGGACGCATCGTCATCGGCCTGTCCGCGCTCGTGATCGGCGTGCTCGGCCAGGTCCACGTCGCGTGCGGCTCACCCGCGCGCGGCGACGGCATGCAGGCCATAAGGGACGCCGGAGGCCTCATCGGCTGGGCCGTGGCGACCCCGCTCTCGTACGCCATGGGTGACGTGCTCGCCGTGCCGCTGCTGGTGCTGCTGACGGTCTTCGGGCTGCTGGTCGTCACGGCCACCCCGGTCAACGCCATCCCGCAGCGGCTGCGGCTGCTCGGGGTGCGTCTCGGGATCGTCCGCGACCCGGCCGAGGACGAGTTCGGTTTCGCCGAGGACGACGAGCGCTACGAGGAGCAGTGGCGCGAGGCGCTGCCCGCGCGCCCGCGGGGCAGGCGCTCGCCGGCGCCCGAGGCGTACGACCCCGACAGCGCTGAGCAGGAGGCGCTCACGCGGCGCCGAGGCCGTCCGCGCCGCTCCGCGGTACCGCAGCCCGACATGGACCGGCCCAGGGACGCCGTGGACGTCGCCGCGGCGGCCGCCGCGGCCCTCGACGGAGCCGTGCTGCACGGCATGCCGCCCTCGCCGGTCGTCGCCGACCTCACCCAGGGTGTACGGGTGGGGGACCAGGAGGCGACCACGCCGACGCCCGTTCCGGCCGCCCGGCCGCAGCGGGACAAGCTCAAGAAGGACAACCCGCCCGAGCAGGGCGAGCCCGAGCCGCAGAAGCCCAGGGCGGGCGTCCGCGACCTCACCAAGGCCCCGCCCTCCGAACCCCGCGACCTGCCCGCGCGCGCGGAGCAGCTCCAGCTCTCCGGCGACATCACGTACTCCCTGCCGTCGCTGGACCTGCTGGAGCGCGGCGGCCCCGGCAAGGCCCGCAGCGCCGCCAACGACCTCATCGTGGAGTCGCTGACGACGGTCTTCACCGAGTTCAAGGTGGACGCCAGTGTCACCGGCTTCACCCGCGGCCCGACGGTCACGCGCTACGAGGTCGAGCTCGGCCCGGCCGTGAAGGTCGAGCGGATCACCGCGCTGACCAAGAACATCGCCTACGCCGTCGCCAGCCCTGACGTGCGGATCATCAGCCCCATCCCCGGCAAGTCCGCGGTCGGCATCGAGATCCCCAACACCGACCGCGAGATGGTCAACCTCGGTGACGTACTCCGTCTGGCGGAGTCCGCCGAGGACGACGACCCGATGCTGGTCGCCTTCGGCAAGGACGTCGAGGGCGGCTACGTCATGCACTCGCTGGCGAAGATGCCGCACATGCTGGTCGCCGGCGCCACCGGCTCCGGCAAGTCGTCCTGCATCAACTGCCTGATCACCTCGATCATGATGCGGGCGACCCCCGAGGACGTGCGGATGATCCTCGTCGACCCCAAGCGGGTCGAACTGACGGCGTACGAGGGCATCCCGCACCTGATCACACCGATCATCACCAACCCCAAGCGGGCCGCCGAGGCGCTCCAGTGGGTCGTACGCGAGATGGACCTGCGTTACGACGATCTGGCCGCCTACGGCTACCGGCACATCGACGACTTCAACAAGGCTGTGCGCGAGGGCAAGGCCAAGCCGCCCGAGGGGAGCGAACGCGAGCTCCAGCCGTACCCGTACCTGCTGGTCATCGTCGACGAGCTCGCCGACCTGATGATGGTCGCGCCGCGCGACGTCGAGGACGCGATCGTGCGCATCACGCAGCTCGCGCGCGCGGCCGGCATCCACCTGGTGCTCGCCACGCAGCGGCCTTCGGTGGATGTCGTCACCGGCCTGATCAAGGCGAACGTGCCGTCGCGGCTGGCGTTCGCCACGTCCTCGCTGGCCGACTCGCGGGTCATCCTCGACCAGCCGGGCGCCGAGAAGCTCATCGGCAAGGGCGACGGGCTGTTCCTGCCCATGGGGGCCAACAAGCCCACCCGCATGCAGGGCGCGTTCGTCACCGAGGAGGAGATCGCGGGCGTCGTCCGGCACTGCAAGGACCAGATGACGCCCGTCTTCCGGGACGACGTCGTCGTGGGCACCAAGCAGAAGAAGGAGATCGACGAGGACATCGGCGACGACCTCGACCTGTTGTGCCAGGCGGCCGAACTGGTCGTCTCCACGCAGTTCGGGTCGACGTCCATGCTCCAGCGCAAGCTGCGCGTCGGCTTCGCCAAGGCCGGCCGGCTGATGGATTTGATGGAGTCCCGGAACATCGTCGGACCGAGTGAGGGTTCGAAGGCCCGTGACGTTCTTGTGAAGCCTGATGAGCTGGATGGCGTGCTCGCCCTGATCCGGGGGGAGTCTGAAGGGTAGGCAGACGGGACACGCTGATCGCCGCGCGCGGCGTTACGGCAATCGGGTCCGGATCGTGACTCACCCGTAAGCGATCATCGAGCAACCGTTTCCCTTCGGCGTACGTCAAGTTGAGCGAAGAGACGAACAGCGACCCCACCATCGGAATGTCGGGCCATTCCGATGGCGTACAAAGTGACACCGCCCGGTTGCCCCACCCTTTTGGTACCCCCCTAGACTGAACTTCCAGCACAGGCGGCTACACGCTCGAAAGGCGCCCCCGTGTCCATCGGCAACTCCCCTGAAGACGAGCGTCCGTTCGAAAACGAGCAGGTCGAAGCAGACCGCGAGGAAGCCCGCCCCTCCATCGGCCATGTCCTGCGGCAGGCTCGTATCGCCGCCGGGCTGACCGTCGACGACGTCAGTAGCGCCACCCGGGTCCGCATGAACATCGTGCACGCGATCGAGGCGGACGACTTCTCCCCCTGCGGTGGGGACGTCTATGCCCGTGGGCACGTCAGGACCCTGGCCAAGGCCGTCCACCTCGACCCCGAGCCGCTGCTCGCCCAGTACGGCGACGAGCACGGCGGGCGGCCGGCGCCGACCCCGGCAGCTCCCCTCTTCGAGGCGGAACGCATCCGTCCGGAGCGGCGGGGCCCCAACTGGACGGCCGCCATGGTCGCCGCGATCGTCGCCGTGATCGGTTTCGTCGGCTTCACGATGTTCCAGGGCGGCGACGACGGCAGCAACGAGGCGAACGTGGCCGAGGGCTCCACGCCCAGCGACTCGGCCTCTCCGACCACCAAGACCAAGAAGCCCGCCGACCCCGCACCCGAGCCGTCGGACAGTGCCATCGCCGCCGCGCCGCAGGACAAGGTGACCGTCCGCGTGGCCGCCGCCGACGGCCGAAGCTGGATCGCCGCGAAGGACCACAACGGCCGGATGATCTTCGACGGCGTTCTCAAGCAGGGCGACACCAAGACCTTCCAGGACAGCTCCAAGGTCCACCTCGTCCTCGGGGACGCCGGCGCGATCGACCTCTTCGTCAACGGCAAGAAGATCGAGGAGGACTTCCAGCCGGGGTCCGTCGAACGCCTGACGTACACGAAGGGCGATCCCGAAGCCGGGTGATCAGACCGAAAGGTCCAGTTGATACGGGGTTGGCCGGGAAACGGCCAACCCCGTCGACGTGGGGGGTCAGCGGGACGAAGTAGTCTTGAGTCCATGCCTGAACGCCGTACCGTCGCACTCGTCACCCTTGGCTGCGCCCGTAACGAGGTGGACTCGGAGGAGCTCGCAGGCCGTTTGGAGGCGGACGGCTGGCAGCTCGTGGAGGACGCCGAGCACGCGGACGTCGCCGTCGTGAACACCTGCGGCTTCGTCGAAGCCGCCAAGAAGGACTCCGTCGACGCCCTCCTGGAGGCAAACGACCTCAAGGGGCACGGCAGAACCCAGGCCGTCGTGGCGGTGGGCTGCATGGCCGAGCGGTACGGCAAGGAGCTCGCCGAGGCCCTTCCCGAGGCCGACGGTGTACTGGGGTTCGACGACTACTCGGACATCTCGGACCGCCTGCAGACCATCCTCAACGGCGGCATCCACGCCTCCCACACCCCGCGCGACCGGCGCAAGCTGCTGCCGATCAGCCCGGCGGAGCGCCAGGAGTCGGCCACCTCGGTCGCTCTGCCCGGGCACGGCCCGGCCGAGCCCGCCGTGGCGCCGGCGGACCTTCCGGAGGGGCTCGCTCCCGCCTCGGGCCCGCGCGCGCCCCTGCGGCGCCGCCTGGACGGCTCCCCCGTCGCCTCCGTGAAGCTCGCCTCCGGTTGCGACCGCCGCTGCTCCTTCTGCGCCATCCCCTCCTTCCGTGGCTCCTTCATCTCCCGCCGCCCGAGCGACGTGCTCAACGAGACGCGCTGGCTGGCCGAGCAGGGCGTGAAGGAGATCATGCTGGTCTCCGAGAACAACACCTCCTACGGCAAGGACCTCGGTGACATCCGCCTGCTGGAGTCGCTGCTGCCCGAGCTCGCCGAGGTGGACGGCATCGAGCGCGTCCGCGTCAGCTACCTCCAGCCGGCCGAGATGCGGCCCGGACTCATCGACGTGCTGACCTCGACGCCGAAGGTCGCGCCCTACTTCGACCTGTCCTTCCAGCACTCCGCGCCCGGCGTGCTGCGCGCGATGCGCCGCTTCGGCGACACCGACCGCTTCCTGGAGCTCCTCGACACCATCCGGAGCAAGGCGCCGGAGGCCGGTGTCCGCTCGAACTTCATCGTCGGCTTCCCCGGCGAGAGCGAGGCCGACCTCGCCGAACTGGAGCGGTTCCTGAACGGCGCGCGGCTGGACGCCATCGGCGTCTTCGGCTACTCCGACGAGGAGGGCACGGAGGCCGCGACCTACGACGACAAGCTCGACGAGGACGTCGTCGCCGAGCGGCTGGCCCATATCTCGCGCCTGGCGGAGGAGCTCGTCTCGCAGCGGGCCGAGGACCGGGTCGGCCAGACCGTGCGGGTTCTCGTCGAGTCCGTCGACGAGGACGGCGTGTACGGCCGTGCCGAGCACCAGGCGCCCGAGACGGACGGCCAGGTGCTCCTCACGAGCGGCGCGGGTCTGCGTATCGGCCGTATGGTCGAGGCGAAGGTGGTCGGTACGGAGGGTGTCGACCTGGTGGCCGAGCCGCTGCAGGGCTCGCTCACGTCGCCTGCGTGGAGTGAGGAGGCGGGCAGATGACCGGTGTCCCGGCATCCGCGGCGGGAGGCGCCTCCGGCGCGAGGAGGGCCGCGGCCGGCGCGGCCGCCACGACTTCGGCCGTCTCGGGGAAGGCTCCCGGGGCGGCGGCGCGGTCCGCCGAGGGCGCGGCGTCCGGTACGGGGCATGCCGCGGCGCCTGAGGCGGGGCACGGTGGGGCTGCCGGTGCGGTGCCCGGTGTCGGTGAGGCCGCCCTGGGTGCGGACGCCGACGACGACGCCCAGGGTGAGGGAAAGACCCCGCGGGGCGGGAAGATCGCTGCCGCGGCCGTCAACCAGGCGAGCGTCTGGAACATCGCCAACCTCCTGACCATGCTCCGGCTGGTCCTCGTACCGGGCTTCGTCGCGCTGATGCTCGCCGACGACGGCTACGACCCGGCGTGGCGGTCCCTCGCCTGGGCCGCCTTCGCGATCGCCATGATCACCGACCTGTTCGACGGTCATCTGGCGCGCACGTACAACCTGGTCACGGACTTCGGGAAGATCGCCGACCCCATCGCCGACAAGGCGATCATGGGTGCGGCGCTGATCTGTCTCTCCGCGCTCGGTGACCTGCCGTGGTGGGTGACCGGCGTCATCCTCGGCAGGGAACTCGGGATCACCCTGCTGCGTTTTCTGGTCATCCGGTACGGCGTCATTCCCGCCAGCCGCGGAGGCAAGCTGAAGACCCTCACCCAGGGCGTAGCCGTGGGCATGTACATCCTGGCGCTGACGGGGTGGCTGGCGACCCTGAGGTGGTGGGTGATGGCCGCGGCGGTCGTGCTGACCGTGATGACCGGACTCGACTATGTGAAACAGGCCATTGTCTTGCGCAGGCAGGGAATCGCCGAGCGCAAGGCCGCGTTGGAGGAGAAGGAAGCGTGAGTTCCACGGCCACCGACGTGGTGCGACTACTCACGGTGAAGGGCGAGACGCTCGCCGTTGCGGAGTCGCTGACCGGTGGCCTCGTTGCGGCGGAGATCACGTCCGTCCCCGGAGCGTCCAAGGTCTTCCGGGGCTCCGTGACCGCTTACGCCACCGAGCTGAAGCACGACCTGCTCGATGTGGACGCCGCCCTGCTGGCGACGCGGGGAGCGGTGGATCCGCAGGTCGCAGCGCAGATGGCGGCCGGCGTGCGCAAGGCGCTCGGCACCGACTGGGGCATCGCGACCACCGGTGTCGCGGGCCCCGAGCCGCAGGACGGACAACCCGTCGGCACGGTCTTCGTCGCCGTGGACGGACCCGTTGCGGCGGATCCGGGTTCTGCCGGCGGCGGAAAAGTGGAGGCTCTGCGGTTGAACGGCGGCCGCGCGGAAATTCGTAGAGAGAGTGTACGGAGCGTACTCGCACTGCTCCTGAAGGGGCTTGCGGGCGAACAGACTGGGAATGAGCGGGCACAGGATACGGAACGGAACGGGGGGTTTTGATGTTTGCAGCCCTGAGTGAACACGACATCGCTCCCCGCACGGCCGCGGCGCAAGGCGGTACGGTGGGGCGTAATGGATGCGGCTACGCGGTCCGAGGAGGGAGCCACCGATGATTCTGCTCCGTCGCCTGCTGGGTGACGTGCTGCGTCGGCAGCGCCAGCGCCAGGGCCGTACTCTGCGCGAAGTCTCCTCGTCCGCCCGAGTCTCACTCGGCTATCTCTCCGAGGTGGAGCGGGGGCAGAAGGAGGCTTCCTCCGAGCTGCTCTCCGCGATCTGCGACGCGCTGGACGTACGGATGTCCGAGCTCATGCGAGAAGTGAGCGACGAGCTCGCCCTCGCCGAGCTGGCCCAGTCTGCTGCGGCCACCCCCAGCGAGCCTGTACCCACGCCGGTTCGCTCGATGCTGGGTTCCGTCTCGGTGACCGGTGTGCCACCGGAACGGGTGACCATCAAGGCGCCCGCCGAAGCGGTGGACGTCGTCGCCGCGTGAGGCTTCACGCATACGCGGCATAAGGCGAGCGGCGCCGACCAGGCGCCGAGAAGTGGTGAGGCCCCGGCCGGGCCTCTCCGGGAGATCCGGAGAGGTGTCGCCCGGGGTTTTCGCTTGCGTGGGCCCGGCTGAGCCGTCACGCGGGTGCCGTGTCTGTTTTGCGTGCGTTTGCCGGTATGGCGTGCGGCGGTCATCGTTGAGGGGATGGCGGGGGCAGTCCTCGGAGGTGCGGATGTACGTCGTGAAGAGCCCGTTGTCGGACGCGAACCTGAAGACCGTGTCCGAGGCGCTGCAAGGTGCCCTCGTCGATCTGGTGGATCTCGCCCTCGTGGCGAAGCAGATCCACTGGAACGTGGTGGGGCCGCGCTTCCGTTCCGTGCACCTCCAGCTCGACGAGGTGGTCGACACCGCGCGGAAGTACTCCGACACCGTGGCCGAACGGTCCGCGGCTCTCGGTATCTCTCCCGACGGGCGTGCCGCGACGGTGGCCGTCGGCAGCGGGATCGGTGTGACACCCGAGGGTTGGGTCGACGACATGACCGCCGTGGGAACGCTGGTCGAAGCACTGGGAGCGGTGATCGCTCGGATGCGGGAGCGGGTCGAGGCGACCGGCGAGCCGGATCCGGTGAGCCAGGACATCTTCATCGGGATCACGGCGGACCTGGAGAAGCATCACTGGATGTTCCAGGCCGAGAACGGGTGACGGAAGCGCGAACGGGCGACGGACCCGGCGGGGCATGTGAGCCGCGTGGGCCTCGTGGGGCCGCTGGGACTGGTGCCGCCGCTCGGTTCGGAGGGCTGTGCGGCGCGGTTGGTGTGCGCGTGCGCGGCCTGAGTGGGCTGCGCGGCCCGACTGGGGTGAGCGGTGCACCCGTGTGCCCGTGGTGCGCCCTGCCGACGGGTCCGGGCAACGCCATAGCGTCGGGCCGGAGGTGGCGGCCGTGGCGGGAATAGCGGGCTGGGGGAGCCGGCGCTGGGGGGTTCGCGGGGCCGCGCTGGGGCTGGGAGTGCTGTGGTGGTGGGCCCTGCTCCGGCTGGTGGCCGTGCCCGAGGCAGGGGTGCTGGAGGCGGCGGTCGCGGCCGGGGGGTGGGGACTGAGCGTGCTGCCCGTGCACTGCGTGCCCAAGGGGCAGGCGCGGGGGGTTGTGGGGGCGGGGCGGCTGCGGAGGATCTGGAGGGCCGGGGGCCGGGGGCCGGGGGCGGGGGTGCGGCGGGGGGCTGAGTCGGGGGAGGCGTAGGGAGGGTTGATCGGCGGCGGCGTCTCGCCAGGGCATGGCCAGGTGCCGTTCGGGCGGCGGGGACGCGGGGGTGCGGCGGGAGCGGAGCCGGGGGAGGTGTGGTGATCGGCCGGGGCGTCTCGCCACGGCGTGGCCAGGTGCCGTTCGGGCGGCGGGGACGCGGGGGTGCGGCGGGAGCGGAGCCGGGGGAGGTGTGGTGATCGGCCGGGGCGTCTCACCACGGCATGGCCACGCCCCCGTTCGGGCGGAGTATCTGTCCCGTGGTGAAGGCCGAGGCGTCGCAGGCCAGGTGGAGGATGGCGTGAGCGATGTCCTCGGGCTCGCCCACGCGGCCCAGGGGTGACAGCCGGGCCATGAGGGACTCCGTGTGCGCCTGGGACGCGCTGTCGTGGCGGTCGGTCATGGGGGTTCGGATCCAGCCCGGGGCGACCGCGTTGACGCGGATGCCGTGCCGGCCCAGCTCCGTCGCGAGGGTCTTCGTCAGCTGGACCACCGCTGCCTTGGCGACGCCGTAGCAGAGCAGCCCGGGACCGCCGGTGTCGACGGCGCCGGAGGCCATGGTGACGATGCTGCCCCGGGTGCCCTGGGCGATCATCAGGCGGGCGGCCTCCTGGCAGGCGTACAGGACTCCCTTGAAGTTCACGTCGAGCACGCGGTCGAGGTCCTCGTCCCGGGTCTCCAGCACAGGGCTGCTGTGCATGATCCCGGCGACCGCGGCCAGGGCGTCCAGGCGCTCGCAGGAGGTGAGTGCCTGCTTCAGCCCGGACCGGTCGGTGACGTCGAGAAGGTGAGTGCGGGCGGTTCCGCCGCTGTCCTCGATCAGGGTCGCCGTCTCGTGCAGGCCTCCGGCGTCACGGTCGGCGCAGTGCACCTTCGCCCCCGCCTCGGCGAGCAGAAGGGCCGCGGCGCGGCCGATGCCGCTCGCCGCGCCGGTGACGAAGACGCTGCGGCCGGTGAGGTCGTACGCCGTGACGGGCATACAGGGACCGTACGAGCGTTTCTGACGAGTCGTCAATCAGTGCGGCGGCGCCGGGTGGTGGCGGGGGCGGGCCCCGGCTGGCAGGTGGGGCACCAGTAGGTGGGGCGTTCGCGGGAGCCGTCGCCCTGGTCCGCGACGCGGATCGAGGTGCGGCACCGCAGACAGGGGCGGGGGGCGCGGCCGTAGACGAAGAGGTCCTGGCCGCGGCGGCCCGTCGTGCTGCGGATCGGACGGTCGCGGTTGGTCTCCAGCAGCTTCTTCGCGAGCGCGGGCAGTTGCTCGGCGCGGTCGGCGGGCAGGGCACCGGCCGGGAGCCAGGGGCTGACGCCGAGCAGGAAACAGAGCTCGCTCTTGTAGACATTGCCGATGCCCGCGAGGTTGCGCTGGTCGAGCAGGGCCTCGCCGAGCTCGCGGGCGGGGTCCTGGAGGACGTTGGCGAGGGCTTGGTCGGGGTCCCAGTCCGGGCCCAGAAGGTCGGGGCCGAGATGGCCGACCGCGCGAAGCTCGTCGGCCGTGCGCAGGAGCTCCAGGACGGGCAGGCGGTAGCCGACGGCCGTGCGGTCGGTGTTGCCGAGGATCGCGCGGATCTGATGGCCGGGACCGCCGCTCCAGCGCTGGCCGTTCCCGTACACCTTCCAGGAGCCGTCCATCCGCAGGTGGGAGTGGAGGGTCAGACCACCTTCGATGCGGGTGAGGAGGTGCTTGCCGCGCGCGGTGACGTCCAGGACCGCGCGGCCCGTGAGATCGGCCGTGGCGAAACGGGGCACCCTGAGGTCGCTGCGGGTCAGCACCTTGCCCGCGAGGGCGTCGTCCAACCGCCTCGCGGCCTGCCAGACCGTGTCACCTTCGGGCATGGGTCAAGGGTGGCACGAACGCCGCACGCTCGGCCGGAGCGGCTGCGGGTGCCCGGCCGTCATGCACGCAGGCGCAGCCCTCGGGGGGTCGCGATGAAACCTGCTCCTTCCAGGAGGGTGCCGATGGGGGAGGTGAGGGCCTGGGCGCCGTTGACGCGCTCCACCGTGACCGTGCCGAGGGAACCCGCGCGGGCTGCCGCGGCGAGGGCCTCCGCGGCGCTGTGCAGCCGGGGGTCGTCGGCGGGATCGCCGTCCGGGTGGGCGGGCCAGGCCAGCAGGGTCTTGCCACCGCGCTCCATGTAGAGCGTCAGCTCACCGTCGACCAGGACCACCAGGGAGCCCGCTTTACGGCCCGGCTTGTGCCCGGCGCCGCTCGGTGGTTCGGGCCAGGGCAGGGCGGCGCCGTACGCGTTCGCCGGGTCGGCGGCGGCGAGAACGACGGCCCGGGACGCGCCGTCGGGGCGGGTACGGCGGCCCGCGAAGCCCTGGTCGTATCCGCCGCGACCACCGTTCTGCCAGGGCGGGGCGGCCTGCGGGGCGTAGTCGCGTGGCGAGACCCACTCACCCGGGGACGGCTTCGGGATGTCGTACGAGGGGGCCTGGTCGGGGAAGCCGTCGGGCCTGGGGTCGCCGGTGTGGCCGAGGGAGGGGACCGAGTCGTCCGGGGCGGCGAAGTCATGGGCGGGGAACGGGTCGGGCTCCGAGCCGGGAAGCGGACCGGGCAGGTCCGCGCCGCGGTCGCGGGCGTTCGACACCGCGCGCAGGCGGTCCACCGCGCCGTCCATCGCGAACTGTGCGGCGCCGAGGCCCTCCACCACATAGCCGCGGCGGGCCTGGCCGCTTTCCTCGAAGACGGACAGGACCCGGTACGTCGCCGAGAAGCCGCCCTCGACGCCCTCCGCCGAGACCGCGCCCCTGGTGACCACGCCGTGCCGGTCGAGGAGGGTGCGGGCGAGCGCGTGGGCGCGCACGGTGGGGTCCGGTTCGTGGGCCGGGAGCAGCGACCAGCGGCCGGCCACCGTCGGCGGGCCGGAGCGGGACGAGGTCCGGGCCGCGGCCGTCAGGGAACCGTAGCGGCCGCGCGGGACGGAGCGCTTGGCGCGGTGGGCCGTGGAGCCGGCGGTGCGGCCCGAGCCGAGCAGGGAGCGCATGGGGGTGAGCGTGTCGTTCGTCAGGCGGCCGGACCAGGCCAGGTCCCAAAGGGCGTCAGCCAGTTGGGGATCGGTTGCCTCGGGGTGGGTGGTGGCGCGGACCTGGTCGGCGATCTGGCGGAAGAACAGGCCGTAGCCGCCGGAGAGGGTGTCCAGGACGGACTGGTGCAGGGCGGTCAGCTCCAGAGGGTGCGGGGGCGGCAGGAGCAGGGGGGCCGCGTCCGCCAGATAGAGGGAGACCCAGCCGTCCTTGCCGGGGAGGGAGCCCGCCCCGGCCCAGACCACCTCTCCGGCCGCGGTCAGCTCGTCCAGCATCGCCGGGGTGTAGTTCACGACCCGGGAGGGCAGCACCAGCTTCTCCAGGGCGGAGGCCGGCACGGACGCGCCCTGGATCTGCTCGATGGCCCGGACCAGTCCGTCGATGCCGCGCAGCGAGTGCCCCTTGCCGATGTGCTGCCACTGGGGGAGGAACTGGGCGAGCGCGGCCGGTGGCACCGGCTCCAGCTCGTGCCGCAGGGCCGCCAGGGAGCGGCGGCGCAGCCGGCGCAGCACAGCCGCGTCGCACCACTCCTGGCCGATCCCGGCCGGGTGGAACTCGCCCTGGACGACCCGTCCCGCCGCCGCGAGCCGCTGGAGGGCGCCCTCGGTGACGGCGACGCCCAGTCCGAAGCGCGCGGCGACCGTGACCGAGGTGAACGGGCCGTGGGTGCGGGCGTAGCGCGCGAGGAGGTCGCCGAGCGGATCCTTGACGGGCTCCGTGAAGGCTTCCGGGACGCCGACCGGCAGGGCTGTGCCCAGCGCGTCGCGCAGGCGGCCCGCGTCCTCGATCGCCGCCCAGTGGTCTGCGCCCGCGACACGGACCCGGATGGCGCGGCGGGCACCGGCGAGCTCCTGCGCCCACTGCGGCTCGGCGCCCCGCTCGGCGAGCTCCGTGTCCGTGAGCGGGCCGAGCAGGCGAAGGAGGTCCGCGACGCCTTCGGCGTCCTTGACGCGGCGGTCCTCGGTGAGCCACTGGAGCTCCCGCTCCAGCTCGGTCAGCACCTCCGCGTCGAGCAGCTCGCGCAGCTCCGCCTGGCCCAGCAGCTCGGCCAGCAGCCGCGAGTCCAGCGACAAGGCGGCGGCGCGGCGCTCGGCCAGCGGGGAGTCACCCTCGTACAGGAACTGGGCGACGTAACCGAAGAGGAGCGAGCGCGCGAAGGGCGACGGTTCGGCGGTGGTGACCTCGACCAAGCGCACCCTGCGGGACTCCAGGTCGCCCATCAGCTCGACGAGACCGGGCACGTCGAAGACGTCCTGGAGGCACTCGCGGACCGCCTCCAGAACGATCGGGAACGAACCGAACTCGCTCGCCACCTGCAACAGCTGCGAGGCGCGCTGACGCTGCTGCCACAGCGGGGTCCGCTTGCCCGGGTTGCGGCGCGGCAGCAGCAGCGCACGGGCGGCGCACTCGCGGAACCGGGACGCGAACAGGGCCGAGCTGCCCACCTGGTCGGTGACGACCTGGTCGACCTCACCCTTGTCGAAGACGACGTCCGCCGCGCCCACGGGGGCCTGCTCGGCGTCGTACTCGCGGCCCATCGTGACCGGCTCCTGGTCCAGCAGGTCCAGGCCCATCAGGTCGGCGTCCGGCAGCCGCAGCACGATGCCGTCGTCGGCGTGCATGACCTGCGCGTCCATGCCGTACCGCTCGGAGAGCTTGGCACCGAGCGCGAGCGCCCAGGGGGCGTGCACCTGGGCCCCGAAGGGGGAGTGCACGACCACGCGCCAGTCGCCGAGCTCGTCGCGGAAGCGCTCCACGACGATCGTCCGGTCGTCCGGGATGTGACCGCAGGCCTCACGCTGCTCTTCCAGGTACGACAGCACGTTGTCCGCCGCCCACGCGTCCAGCCCGGCGGCGAGGAGACGCAGGCGCGCGTCGTCCTCGGGCAGCGACCCGACCTCGCGCAGGAACGCGCCCACGGCCCGGCCCAGTTCCAGCGGGCGGCCCAGCTGGTCTCCCTTCCAGAAGGGCAGCCGACCCGGCACGCCCGGGGCGGGGGAGACCAGAACACGGTCCCGGGTGATGTCCTCGATGCGCCAGGAGCTGGTGCCCAGGGTGAAGACGTCGCCCACACGGGACTCGTAGACCATCTCCTCGTCGAGCTCGCCGACCCGGCCGCCGCCCTTCTTGGGATCGGCGCCCGCGAGGAAGACGCCGAAGAGACCGCGGTCGGGGATCGTGCCGCCGGAGGTGACGGCGAGGCGCTGTGCGCCGGGGCGGCCGGTGATCTCGCCGGTGACCCGGTCCCACACCACGCGCGGACGCAGCTCCGCGAACGCGTCGGACGGGTAGCGGCCCGCCAGCATGTCGAGGACCGCCGTGAAGGCCGACTCGGGAAGCGAGGCGAACGGGGCGGCCCGGCGGACGGCGGCGAGGAGGTCGTCGAACTGCCAGGTGTCCAGGGCCGTCATGGCGACCACCTGCTGCGCCAGGACGTCCAGGGGATTGGCCGGGACCTTGAGGGACTCGATGGAGCCGGTGCGCATGCGCTCGGTGACCACCGCCGCCTGCACCAGGTCGCCGCGGTACTTCGGGAAGACCACACCGGTGGAGACCGCGCCCACCTGGTGCCCCGCCCGGCCGACCCGCTGCAGTCCGGAAGCGACGGAGGGCGGCGACTCCACCTGCACGACCAGGTCCACCGCACCCATGTCGATGCCCAGTTCGAGACTGGACGTGGCCACGACCGCGGGCAGCCGGCCCGCCTTGAGGTCCTCCTCGACCAGGGCGCGCTGCTCCTTGGACACCGAGCCGTGGTGGGCGCGGGCGATGACCTGCGGGGCGCCCTGGGCCGCTCCGGAGCCGCCCATGAGCTCGGCCGGAGAGTGGTGCTCGTCGAGGGTCTCGCCCGTGGCCCGTTCGTACGCGATCTCGTTCAGCCGGTTGCAGAGGCGCTCCGCGAGGCGGCGGGAGTTGGCGAAGACGATCGTGGAGCGGTGGGACTGGACGAGGTCGGCGATCCGCTCCTCCACATGCGGCCAGATGGACGGGCGCTCGGCGCCTTCCTGGCCGTCCGCGACCGGGGAACCGCCCAGCTCGCCCAGATCCTCGACCGGGACGACCACGGACAGGTCGAACTCCTTGCCGGACTCCGGCTGGACGATCTCCACCTTGCGGCGGGGCGAGAGGAAGCGGGCCACCTCGTCCACGGGGCGGACCGTCGCGGAGAGGCCGATGCGGCGGGCGGGCTTCGGGAGGAGGTCGTCCAGCCGCTCCAGGGAGAGCGCGAGATGGGCGCCACGCTTGGTGCCGGCGACCGCGTGCACCTCGTCGAGGATCACCGTCTCCACGCCCGCCAGTGCGTCGCGCGTGGCCGACGTCAGCATCAGGAACAGTGATTCCGGGGTCGTGATCAGGATGTCCGGCGGGCGGGTCGACAGGGCGCGGCGCTCGGCGGCGGGGGTGTCTCCCGAGCGGATGCCCACCCTGACCTCGGGTTCGGGCAGGCCGAGGCGTACCGACTCCTGCCGGATGCCCGTCAGAGGGCTGCGCAGGTTGCGCTCGACGTCCACCGCCAGGGCCTTCAGCGGGGAGACGTACAGGACACGGCAGCGCTTCTTGGGGTCGGCGGGGGGAGGCGCCGAGGCCAGCTGGTCCAGAGCCGCCAGGAATGCGGCCAGGGTCTTGCCGGAGCCGGTGGGGGCGACGACCAGCACGTCCGAGCCCTCGTGGATGGCCTGCCACGCACCGGCCTGGGCCGAGGTGGGCGCGGAGAAGGCACCCGTGAACCAGGCTCGGGTCGCGGGGGAGAAGCCGTCCAGGGCTCGCTGCGCATTGCTGGGCATGCGTCCATCGTGCACCTCGGCACTGACAACAGGGCCTCGACGCCTCCTGGCCTGCCGTTTCGCCGCGAGTGCGGCCACCGCCGGGCCGCCGCGGGGGCGCCGGGGCGTGCACGGCCACGGACAATGGGCCTATGGACGAGCGCGCACGGCACTGGCAGTACGGCGAGCTGCCCGGAGTCGATCTGCTGCGGGCCCGGTACGTGCACAAGACGTTCGTGCGGCACACGCACGAGAACTTCGTGATCGCCGCCATCGCCGACGGCGTGGAGGTCTTCCACCACGGCGGGGGTGACCAGTACGCGGGAGCCGGGGCTCTCGCACTGGTGAATCCCGATACGCCGCACACCGGACGGGCCGGGGTGCCCGAAGGGTGGCGGTACGGGGCCGTGTACCCGCCGGTCGACGTGGTCGCCGAGATCGCGGCCGAGACGACAGGGCTGCGTGGGACCCCGGGGTTCGTCAGCCCGGTGGTGGACGATCCCTACGTCGGAGGGCTGGTCCATCAGGTGCTGCGGGCCGCCGACGAGGGCAACGCGCTGGCCGCGGACACGCTGCTGCGGGTCGTCGTGACCAGGTTGCTGCGGTTGAACGGCGGGCCCATGCCGCGGCGGGAGGTGCGGACGGCGGGAGCCCGGATCGCGGCACGCGCGCGTGATGTGCTGGAGGAGCGGATGGCATGTCCGCCGACCCTCGCGCGGCTGGCGGCCGACCTCGGGACCAGCCCGTTCGCCCTGCTGCGGGCCTTTCGGAACGTCTACGGGATGCCGCCCCACGCGTGGCTCACGGACGCGCGGGTACGGCGAGCGCGGCGGCTGCTGGACACGGGGACGACTCCCTCCGAGGCGGCCATGGCCGTCGGGTTCACCGACCAGCCGCATCTCAACCGGCACTTCAGCCGGATGGTCGGCGTGCCTCCCGGGGCCTACCAGCGGGAGCGCAAGAACGTACAAGACCTCGGGTAGCGGCTTCCCGTAGCGTGCGGGGCGTGGCAGACAGGACATCTCTCGAAGACGCAGACATAGGCGGGAAGACGGATCGGACGGTCGTACGAGACGCCCTCGGGGTCGGGGTGGCCGTCGGGCTGTCCGGCTTCGCCTTCGGCGTGACATCGGTCGGCAGCGGACTCACGCTGCCGCAGACGTGCGCGCTCAGTCTTCTGGTGTTCACCGGGGCGTCCCAGTTCGCCCTGGTGGGGGCCCTCGCGGCCGGGGGCAGCCCGTTCACGGCGACCGCCGGCGCCTTCTTCCTGGGTGTGCGGAACGCCTTCTACGGCCTGCGTCTTTCGCAGTTGCTGTCCCTCCCGCGCGTGGTGCGGCCGTTCGCCGCCCAGTGGGTGATCGACGAGACGGCCGCCGTCGCACTCGCCCAGCCCACCCGGCGTGCCGCGCGGCTCGGGTTCGTCGTGACCGGGCTGAGCCTCTACCTCCTGTGGAACCTCACCACGCTGCTCGGTGCCCTGGGTGCCGAGGCGATCGGCGACACCGACGCGTGGGGCCTGGACGTCGCCGGGCCCGCGGTGTTCCTGGCACTGCTCGCGCCGATGCTGAAGACCGGCACCGAGCGGGCCGTCGCCGGGCTCGCCGTGCTGCTGGGGCTCGGACTGCTGCCGGTGCTGCCCGCCGGAGTGCCGGTGCTGCTGGCCGCGCTGGCGGCGCCGGTGGTGCTCTGGGCGGACGGCCGGCGCAAGGGGCAGGGGGAAGAGCGGTGAACGTCTGGATCGCGATCGGTGCGACCGCCCTCGGATGCTACGCCGTCAAGCTGGCGGGCCTCCTCGTGCCCGCTGGGGCCCTGGAGCGGCCTCTCGTCAAGCGTCTCGCCGCCCTGCTTCCCGTCGCGCTGCTGGCGGCCCTCACCGCCCAGCAGACCTTCGCCGACGGGCAGACACTGGTGCTGGACGCGAGAGCCGCCGGACTCGCCGCCGCCGCCGTGGCGCTGGTGCTGCGCGCCCCGTTCCTCCTCGTCGTCGCCACGGCCGTGCTGGTGACCGCGGGGGTGAGGGCCATGGGAGCGGGATGATCAGTCGATGACGCGGCCGTACGCGCTGAGCACGCGCAGGGCCTCGATCGTCACGAGCGGGCGTGCCTCGAGAGCCGGGGCCGGTGCCCAGTGGCGCCACCGGACGGGCCAGCCGCCGTCCTCCTGTTGCTGCGCCGCCAGGTGGTCCAGGGACCGGGCCATCTCGTCGTCCGTGAACCACGCGCGCGCGAGCGAGCGCGGTGTCCGCGCGTAGTCGTACGGGAAATGGTGCTCCCCCGGGGCGTAGCCGGGAGAGACCGGGTAGGCGTCCAGGTCGTCGGGGTCCAGGGCCGCGAGGCGGTGCTTGCGGACCAGGCGGCCGAGACGGTCGGCGGCCGCCTGCGCGCGCGGGCGGTCCGGGGCGGAGTCCAGGAACACCACGGCGGCCTCGACCTCGTACGGGTGCGGCGTCTCCAGGGACTCGACCGCCCGCCAGCAGAAGTCCGTGGCCCGGAAGAGCCACGCGTGCCACACCTCGTTGCGGTGCAGCAGGCCCACCACCGGCCCGGTGGCCAGCAGGTCGCTGGGCGGGTCGTCCACCACCGTCACAAAGGGGGCCGTGGGGTAACCGCGCTGGCTGGGGTGGATCGCCGGGAGGGCGCCGTCCGCGGTCGAGACGGACGTCAGGTAGCGGCACATGCGTTCCACCCGCTGGCCGGCGCAACGTCCGACCGCGTCCAGAACACGCAGTGCGTGCGCGGTGTGCAGCGGCTGGCTGACCGGGCCGCGCAGATCGGGCTCCAGCGCGTGGCCGTACCCGCCGTCCTCGTTCCGGTAGGCGTCCAGGGCGGTCTCCACCGGATCCGCGGCGGCGCCCCGGAAGTGGTGGGCGAAGCGGCGCTGCTCGAGCACGCGCGCGGTGAGCCAGACGAAACGCTCCGCGCGCGTGACGGGGCTGTGCGGCGGGGGCGTCGGGGGCAGTTCGGTAGCTCCTGATTCGGCCATGGGTCAGACCGTAGGGCGCGAAGCCTGCGCCGGCAGGCGGTCCCGGCTCAGGCCCACCCCCAGGGGCGGGATACTGGAGTCATGCGGTTGACGGTCTTCTGGCAGCGGATGGCGGAGCACTTCGGTCCTGGCTACGCCGAAACCTTCGCGCGCGACCACGTGATGTCCGAGCTCGGCGGGCGCACGGTGCACGAGGCGCTGGCGGCCGGCTGGGACGCCAAGGAGGTCTGGCAGGTGGTCTGCTCGGTGATGGACGTGCCCCGGGAGAGGCGCTGACCGTTGCCGGGTGAGCCCCGGAGACCGTCGGCCGACGAGGCCGGCCGGCCTCACAGACCACCGGCCGGGCCGGGCGGCCGGCCCAAGGGAACACCCGCCGACCAGGCCGGTCCGTCCCCGACGACGCTGACCGGTCACGAAGATCGCAGCCGGGCAGACGGCTGTCTGCGGCGTGGGCGAGACTTGGACCGTGACACCCACTGACGAGACCGGGCAGGCAGCCCAGCAGTCCTCAGCTTCCGGTACGACACCGCCTGTCCGGCCTCCGGTCGGCGGGGCCGGTGCGAACGGCCGCATGCCGCGCTGGCTGCCCCGCGCCATGGTGCTCGCGCTCGCCCTCGTCGCGGTGTTCCAGTTGGGCAGCTGGGCCTTCCACCAGCTCACCGGTCTGCTGGTCAACATCCTCATCGCGTTCTTCCTGGCGCTCGCGATAGAGCCCGCGGTGAGCTGGATGGCCTCGCGCGGCTTGCGCAGAGGGCTCGCCGCGTTCATCGTCTTCATCGGCGTGATGATCGTGTCGGCAGGTTTCGTCACCCTGCTCGGTTCCGTCCTCGCGGACCAGATCATCAAGCTGATCGAGGGCTTCCCCGAGTACCTCGACTCCGTCATCCACTGGATCAACACGCACTTCAAGACCGACCTGAAGCGCGTCGACATCCAGGAGGGCCTGCTCCGCTCCGACTGGCTGCGCAACTACGTCCAGAACAGCGCCACCGGCGTCCTGGACGTGTCGGCCCAGGTCATCGGCGGCCTCTTCCAGCTGCTCACGATCGCCCTGTTCTCGTTCTACTTCGCCGCTGACGGCCCGCGGCTGCGCCGCGCGATCTGCTCGGTCCTGCCGCCCGCCCGCCAGGCGGAGGTGCTGCGCGCGTGGGAGATCGCCGTGAACAAGACCGGCGGCTACATCTACTCCCGCGGTCTGATGGCGCTGATCTCCGGCGTGGCGCACTTCGTCCTGCTCCAGGCCCTGGACGTGCCCTACGCACCCGTGCTCGCCGTGTGGGTGGGCCTGGTGTCGCAGTTCATCCCCACCATCGGCACGTACCTGGCGGGCGCCCTGCCCATGCTGATCGCGTTCACGGTGGATCCCTGGTACGCGCTGTGGGTGCTGGTCTTCGTCGTGATCTATCAGCAGTTCGAGAACTACGTGCTGCAGCCCAAGCTGACCTCCAAGACCGTCGACATCCACCCCGCCGTCGCCTTCGGCTCGGTCATCGCCGGCACAGCCCTCCTCGGTGCCGTCGGCGCGCTGATCGCCATCCCCGCCATCGCCACGCTCCAGGCATTCCTCGGGGCGTACGTCAAGCGCTACGACGTCACGGACGACCCCCGGGTGCACGGCCACCGGCGACGGGGAGAGGGGCCGGGCCTGCTCGCGCGTGCGAGGGGAGGGTGGGAACGGCGCCGCGAGGCGGAACGGCCACAGGGCCGGGGGCCCGGGCAGGACTCCTCCTGACCTTGCCGCCGGCGATCTGATCAGGCCGCCGGCGATCGGGCGGCAGCCTGCCCGAAGCATGGAGCCGGCCCCAGGGGGAAGGCCCACGGCAGGTGCCGGGACACGGAACGGACGGCACCGGCTCGGTTCCGGATGTGCCGCGTGGTGCGCTTGACACCAAAATCGAACATCCATTCTTATGGAGGCACCGGCGAGGCTCAACGAAGGTCATTTCGACGTACTTTGGGTAGAGAAATGCCCGAGTTATCCACAGGCCGGACGTGCGTCGGGGCGCGTTGTCAGTGGCAGGCGTTAGCGTCTTTGACGTGAAGCGATCGACTCAAGCAAATCGGGTGGAACCCATGGCAGGAACCGACCGCGAGAAGGCCCTGGATGCCGCGCTCGCACAGATTGAACGGCAATTCGGCAAGGGCGCGGTCATGCGCATGGGCGACCGGACCAAGGAGCCCATCGAGGTCATCTCGACCGGATCCACCGCCCTCGACGTGGCTCTCGGCGTGGGCGGCCTGCCCCGCGGCCGTGTCGTCGAGATCTACGGACCGGAATCCTCCGGTAAGACCACCCTCACCTTGCACGCGGTGGCCAACGCGCAGAAGGCCGGAGGCCAGGTCGCCTTCGTCGACGCGGAGCACGCACTCGACCCCGAGTACGCGAAGAAGCTCGGCGTCGACATCGACAACCTCATCCTCTCCCAGCCGGACAACGGCGAGCAGGCCCTGGAGATCGTGGACATGCTGGTCCGCTCCGGTGCCCTCGACCTCATCGTCATCGACTCCGTCGCCGCGCTCGTCCCACGCGCGGAGATCGAGGGCGAGATGGGCGACAGCCACGTCGGTCTGCAGGCCCGCCTGATGAGCCAGGCCCTGCGGAAGATCACCAGCGCGCTCAACCAGTCCAAGACCACCGCCATCTTCATCAACCAGCTCCGCGAGAAGATCGGCGTGATGTTCGGCTCCCCCGAGACCACGACCGGTGGCCGGGCGCTGAAGTTCTACGCCTCGGTGCGCATCGACATCCGCCGCATCGAGACCCTGAAGGACGGCACGGAGGCGGTCGGCAACCGCACCCGCTGCAAGGTCGTCAAGAACAAGGTCGCGCCGCCCTTCAAGCAGGCCGAGTTCGACATCCTCTACGGCCAGGGCATCAGCCGCGAGGGCGGTCTGATCGACATGGGCGTGGAGCACGGCTTCGTCCGCAAGGCCGGCGCCTGGTACACGTACGAGGGCGACCAGCTCGGCCAGGGCAAGGAGAACGCGCGCAACTTCCTCAAGGACAACCCCGACCTGGCCAACGAGATCGAGAAGAAGATCAAGGAGAAGCTGGGCGTCGGCGTGCGCCCCGAGGAGCCGGCCGCCGAGCCGGGTACGGACGCCGCAGCCTCCGCACCGGCCGACGCGGCACCGGCTGTCCCGGCCCCGGCACCGGCCAAGACCGCCAAGTCCAAGGCCGCCGCAGCCAAGAGCTGACCTGTGACACGGCGAACCGACTGGGCGGAGTACGAGTACGCCGCCTCCGGTGCCCCACGGGGGAGGGGCACCGGAGGCGACCCGGCCTCGGCCGTGGACGAGGTGGACGGCTCCGGGGACACCCCACTCGAGGGCGACCGGCTGTACGGAGACGGGGACGACACCGGGCCGCACGGGGGCGGCTCACCCAGAGGCGGCTCGCGTGACGGCGGGCCGCGCGGCAGGCGGGGTCGTCGTCGGCGTGGCTTCGGTGAGGCGGCGGCCGATACCGAGGACGGAGGTGCCCTTTCCTCGTCGAGGGCCGAGCAGGAGGCACCTCCGGGGGACCCGGTCGAGCGGGCTCGGGCGATCTGCCTGCGCCTGCTCACCGGGACCCCACGGACCCGTAAGCAACTCGCCGACGCCCTGCGCAAGCGGCAGATCCCGGACGATGCCGCCGAGGAGGTGCTCTCACGGTTCGAAGAGGTCGGCCTCATCAACGACAGTGCCTTTGCGGACGCCTGGGTCGAGTCCCGCCACCACGGCAGAGGACTCGCCCGGCGTGCGCTCGCCCGGGAGCTGCGAACCAAGGGCGTCGATGCGACGCTGATCGACGAGGCGGTCTCCCAGCTCGACTCCGAGCAGGAGGAGGAGACCGCACGCGAGCTCGTCGCACGCAAGCTCCGCTCCACCCGCGGACTCGACCGGGACAAACGCCTCCGCCGCCTCGCGGGCATGCTCGCCCGCAAGGGCTACCCCGAGGGCATGGCGCTGCGGGTGGTCCGGCAGGCGCTGGAGGAAGAGGGGGAGGACGCGGAGTTTCTCGGGGACGAGGGGTTCTGAGGGGTGTGCCGCCGGCGGGCTGAGGCCTGTGACCCGGAGCAGTTGCATGGGCGAGGCGAGCAACTGCCGCCGCTGAACGGCTGTGTGCGTCCTAGGCTCAGCGCATGAAGATCCATGTGCGGTCAGCAGCCGAGGCGGACGTGTCAGCGTTGCTCGCTCTGTACAGCGAATTGAACCCGGACGATGCGCCGTTGCCTCAGGCGTCCGCAGACACCATCTGGGCGGCCATATCAAGGCAGCAGGGACGTACGATCCTGGTGGCTGATGCCGACGGCACCGTGGTCGGAACGGCGGACTGCATCATCGTGCCGAACTTCACGCGCGGGGGCAGGGCCATCCTGTTCGTGGAGAACGTCGTGGTGGCCCGCTCCTTCCAGCGGAGCGGTGTCGGCCGTCAGCTGATGGAGACTGCTGTGCGGCTGGCTGAGTCAGCGGGCTGCTACAAGCTTCAGCTCCTTGCCGCGGACGACGAGTACGTCCACACCTTTTACAAGGCGTGCGGTTTTGAAGCTCTGGCAGAGGGTTTTCGCCGCTACATCCCCTAAGAGCTGTCCCGTAAATGATCTCCGAGTCGTCTCAGGCATGGTCGGCTGCGGTGCGGCCCGCTGGTCTATCCGACGAGGGCGAGGTTGTGCATGCGGGCGATGCCGAGCATGGCGTGGTGGACGCCGTCGCCTTTGAGGCGGCAGTCGCGGAGGATCTTCCAGGTCTTCATGCGGGCGAAGACGTGCTCGACCCGGGCGCGGACGTGCTTGTGGGACCTATTGAGGTCCTCTTTCCAGTCCGGGAGTTCGGTCTGGCCGCGCTGCCGACGGTGCGGGATGACCAATCCGGTGCCCGGGTAGCCGCCGTCGGCGAT
>NZ_JBVJSX010000024.1:0-33205 GCF_055606225.1 Streptomyces sp. NPDC037100
ACGAACCGACAAACTCGCCATCGCCTACCAGGCCGCACTTCACCTCGCCGCCATCCTCATCTGGGCACGACGCTGACCAAAGAGACAGAACCTAGGTCGAGGACGGGTCGGTGCATGCGGCGACCGTATCCGCTTGAGCGATCGATCGCGATTTCTGATCGGTTCCGATGAGGAATCGTCGTTGGACGGCGCCCATCACGACCGGTCATGATGAGGGCATGCCGCACGCCACCGCTTCCGCTGCCTTTCTGACGCAGCGCCGAGTCATCGACTTCGGCGTGGCGTGCAGCGCGCGTTGTCGCTGACCTGCCGCGGTGTTTCCCCGCTCCACCACCTGAGCTGATCACGTCTTTCCGCACTGACACGTGACAGTCGGCTTCCCCTGCCCTGCCCGGTCCTGCCTTGGATCCCCCTGCCCCGACACGGGAGTCACCCCCTCATGTCCTCTTCCCTCCGCTCATGGGACGAACCCGAAGGCCTCGCCCCGCGCGGCACCCTGATCGTGCTGGCCGGACGTGGTGAACACGCGGGCGTGTACGAGCGGTTCGGCCGCCGGCTCGCCTTCGACGCCTACCGCGTCCGTGCCCTCGGCGACCCGTCCGCCGACCCGGGCGTGCTCGACACGGCCGCCGAACTGCTCGCCGACGAGTCCCTGCCCGGACCGAAGGTGCTGGTGGGCTCGGACACCGGCGCCCGCCACGCCGTAAGACTGGCCGCCGACCGGACCCCCGGCGTCGACGCCCTGATTTTGGCGGGTCTGCCCACCGGTACCTGGACGGCGGGGAGTTGGGAGGACGAGACCGAGGCCCGCACGGCCTGCCCCACGCACCAGGGGCGCCTCGCCGGCGACCCGGAGTTCCGGCGCGGGGCGCTGGATGTCACCCCGGACCTGTCCGAGCCGGGCCTGGACCGGGTGCGGGTCCCGGTGCTGGCGCTGCACGGCGCGGATGACGTGGTGAGTCCGCTCGCCGAGGCGAGGTCGGCCTACTCCGACCTCCCCGTGGAGCTGGTGACCTTCCTCGGCGGGCGGCACGACGTCCTCAACGACGCCCTGCACCGCACCGCGGCGGCCACCGTCGTGCTGTTCCTGGAACGGCTGCGCCTGTCCCCCGAACTCCCCCTGATCGCGGAGGGCCTCGCATGACCGTGACGACGAGCGTTCCCGAACTGCGCGAGCAACTGGCCTCCGAGCGGCCGCCCGTGGTGCTCGACGTCCGCTGGGCGCTGGGCGACCCGTACGGGCGTGAGCACTACGCCGAGGGCCACATCCCGGGCGCGGTGTACGTCGACCTGGAGACCGAGCTGGCCGCGCCGGCGAGCCCGGAGGGCGGACGTCACCCGCTGCCGGACCTGGCCGGGCTGGAGGCGGCGGCCCGCCGCTGGGGCATCGGCCGGAACCGGCCCGTGGTGGTGTACGACGACCTCGGGAACACGGCGGCGGCACGCGCGTGGTGGCTGCTGCGGTACGCGGGGCTGACGCGCGTGACACTCCTCGACGGGGCGCTGGGCGCCTGGCGGGCAGCCGGACTGCCGCTGGAGAGGGGTTGGCCTTGGGCATCGGAACCCGGTGACGTCGCCTTGGCCGAGGGCCGGCTGCCCGTCACCGGCGCCGACGGTGCCGCCGAACTCGCCTCCGCGGGCCTGCTGCTGGACGCCCGGGCGGCCGAGCGTTACCGCGGCGAAGTGGAACCGGTGGATCCACGCCCCGGACACATCCCGGGAGCCGTGTCCGCGCCCACCAGGGAGAACCTCGCGGCCGACGGCACCTTCCTGGCGCCGGAGGTGCTGCGCGAGCGGTTCGAGGAGAAGGGAGCGGCCAGGGCCACGCGCATCGGCGTGTACTGCGGCTCCGGGGTCACCGCGGCGCACCAGATCGCCGCCCTGGAGATCGCCGGTTTCGACGCGGTGCTCTTCCCCGGCTCCTGGTCCGCCTGGTCCGCCGACCCCGCCCGCCGGGCCGTGACCGGCCCGCTCCCGTCCTGACGAAGGAACCCGCCATGACGACCCGATCACCGGCCACGGCGGTGCTGCCCGAGCAGACCGCCGACCCCGGCCCGCCCGCCACCACCCGTGTCACCCTGCGCGGCACCGCCAAGTCCGGCCGCCGCTACATGGTCCCCCGTTCCGTACGCCGTTCCGCGGGCCCGGTCGGCCTGGTCCTGCTGTGGTGCCTGTCCTCGGCCACCGGCGTCCTCCCCGAGACCGTGCTGGCCTCGCCCGTCGACGTCGTGAACCAGGCCGTGGAACTCACGCGCAACGGTGAACTCCCCGCCGCTGTCGCCGCGTCGGGCCGTCGGGCCGCCGTCGGCTTCCTGATCGGCGCGTCCGTCGCGCTGAGCCTGTCCCTGCTGGCCGGGTTGTTCCGGCTCGGCGAGGACGTGATCGACTCCTCGATGGGCATGTTCCGGGCCATCCCGTGGGTGGGTCTGATCCCCCTGTTCATCGTCTGGTTCGGCATCGAGGAGACCCCGAAGATCGCGCTCGTCGCCCTCGGTGTGACGTACCCGCTGTACTTCAACATCTACGGCGGCATCCGCTCCACCGACTCCCAGCTCGTGGAGGCGGCGCGCATGATGGGGCTGGGCAAGCTCGGGCTGATCACGTACGTGATCCTGCCGAGCGCGCTGCCCGGTGCCCTCGTGGGGCTCCGGTACGCGCTGTCCACGGCCTGGCTGGCGCTGGTCTTCGCCGAGCAGGTCAACGCGGACGCGGGCCTCGGCTATCTGATGAGCAACGCCCAGCAGTACTTCCGCACGGACGTCATCGTGCTCTGCCTCGTCGTGTACGCGCTGCTGGGGCTCGCCTGCGACTTCGCCGTACGGATCCTTTCGCGCCGGCTGCTGACCTGGCGCGCCAACTTCGAGGGCGAGGCGTAGGACATGGCCAACAGTGTGGAGACCAGGGGGCTTTCGCGGTCCTTCGACGGCAACACCGTCCTGCACGGTCTCGATCTCGACATCCGGGAGGGCGAGTTCGTGGCCCTGCTCGGTCACAGTGGCTGCGGCAAGTCGACGCTGCTGAGGATCCTGGCCGGGCTCGACGAGGAGATCGGCGGTGAGGTCACCGTGCCCGCACGCCGCAGTGCCGCCTTCCAGTCGCCGCGGCTGCTGCCCTGGCTGAAGGTCTGGCGCAACGTGGTCCTTGGCCTGCCCGGCCGCCCCGACAGGGCTCTGGCGCTCAAGGCTCTCGACGAGGTCGGCATCGCGGACCGCGCGACCCTCTGGCCCAAGACGCTCTCCGGCGGCCAGGCGCAGCGCGTCTCGCTGGCCCGGGCTCTGGTCCGCGAGCCCGAACTGCTGCTACTGGACGAGCCGTTCGGCGCCCTGGACGCGCTGACCCGGGGCAGGGTGCAGCAGCTCGTGGCCGAGCTGTGGCAGCGGCACGGCTGCGCGATCCTCCTGGTCACCCATGACGTGGAGGAGGCGCTGCTGCTCGCCGACCGGGTCCTGGTGATGGACGAGGGCCGGATCGCCCACGAGCTGAGCGTGGACCTGCCGCGGCCCCGGGATCTCACCGCCCCGGAATTCGTGTCCCTGCGCGCCCGCCTCCTGAACTGGCTGGGCGTGAACCGCACCCTGGAAGGAATCCCGTCGTGAACCGCCGTACCGCAGCCGCCGCGCTGAGCATGACCACCCTGCTGGCGCTGACCGCATGCGGCGGGAACTCATCCGCCGACGCCTCCTCACCGCAGCAGACCACCCTCACCATCGGCGACCAGGCCGGGACGCTCCAGACGATGGTCGCCGCGTCCGATGCCCTGAAGGGCGCCAAGTACAAGGTGAAGTGGGCCGAGTTCGAGGGCGCGGCCCCGCTCTACCAGGCCGTGCAGGCGGGGGCCGCCGACACCGGGTACTCCGCGGACCTGCCGGCGCTCCAGGCGCTCAGCGGCGGGGTGAAGGTGAAGAACGTGGCCGCGCTGAAGAACGACGGCCGGCATGTCGGACTCATCGTGCGCAAGGGCTCGGGCATCGACCGCGTGAAGGACCTCAAGGGGCAGAAGGTCGTGGTGTCGTCCGCCAAAGGCAGCGTCTCCGAGTACCTGCTGGCCAACGTGCTGAAGCAGAACGGGCTCGACTACAAGGACGTCGAGGTCCAGTACCTGCTGCCGACCGACGCTCAGGCCGCGTTCGCCTCCGGGAAGGTCAAGGTCTGGGCGACCTTCGGTGTCTACCAGGCCATCGGGCTGAAGCAGGGCGGGCGCCTCCTCGTCGACAGCGGGGACGGCCGGGTCAGCGGCATCGGCTTCGTCAACGCCAGTGAGAAGGCCCTCGGCGACTCGTCCAAGAAGGCCGCGCTCGCCGACTTCCTCAAGCGCCTCGGCACGGCCCTGGAGTGGACGAGCTCCCACCAGGAGGCCTACGCCAAGGCCATCCAGACCCGTAACGGCGCCGATCCCGCCGTGGCGAAGACACTGGCCTCCGCCGGCTACAGCAAGGTGCTGCCCGTCACCGGCAACGTGAACCGCACCGTCCAGGGCGTGGCCGACCTCATGCACGGCATCGGCATCCTCGACCCGAACGTCGACGTGGCCGAGTCGGCCGACCCCTCCCTTCTCGACTGATCAGGAGCCTCACATGCCTGTCGAATTCATCAGCGCCGTCCACACGGACGCCGGCGCCTCGGGGCCGGCCGCCGCGAGCCGAACCGGGCTCGACGTCGACCACCTGCGCACGTACGCCCGTGCCCTGGACGACGGCGGTTTCGACCACACCCTGGTGGCCTACCACTCGGCTTCGCCGGACGCCTTCCAGATCGCCCAGTTCGTCGCCACCCACACCGAGCGGATCCGCCCGATCCTGGCCCACCGGCCGGGCGTGATCTTCCCGACCCACGCCGCCCGGGCACTGGCCACCCTGGACCGGATCAGCGACGGCCGGCTGACCGTGCACATCATCTCCGGCGGCAGCGACGAGGAGCAGCGCCGGGAGGGCGACTACCTGGGGAAGGCGGAACGCTACGAGCGGTCCGACGAGTACATCCGGATCCTGCGGAAGGTGTGGCAGGCGGACGGGCCCGTCTCCCACGAGGGCACGTACTTCACATTCGAGGGCTACCACTCGGATGTAAAGCCGGTGAACGGGCTGGTGCCGATCTCGGTGGGCGGATCCTCGCAGGACGCGTACCGGGTCGGCGGACAGCAGGGCGACATCTTCGGGCTGTGGGGCGAGCCACTGAAGGAGACGGCCGAGCAGATCGCGGCCGTCAACAAGGTGGCGGCGGCCGCCGGGCGCCCCGACCCACGCATCTGGGTGTCGTTCCGACCGATCATCGCGCCCACCGACGAACTGGCCTGGGAGAAGGCGCACCGCACGCTGGGTGTACTCAAGGACCAGGCACGCAACACCGAGCTGCTGCGGCACTACCGCACGACCGGCCGTCCGGCCAACGTGGGTTCGCAGCGGCTGCTGGACATCGCCGAGCGCGGCGAGGTGCACGACCGCTGCCTGTGGACGGCCCCGGCGGCCGCCACCAACGCGGCCGGCGCGTCGACGGCCCTGGTCGGCTCGCCCGAGACGGTCGCGAAGGCGCTGCTGGACTACGTCGACATCGGCTGCGACCTGCTGTCGATCCGTGGCTACGACCCGCTGAACGACGCCATCGACTACGCCCGCCACGTCCTGCCCCTGGTCCGCCAGGAACTCGCCCACCGCGCCAGCACCCAAGCCGCCTGACGGAGAGCCCGTGTTGTTCCGGCACATCTTGCGTACGTCCGCCGCTGCCCTCGTCCTGCTCCTGCCCTTCACGGCCGCCTGCGGCGGCCCGGCCCGGGCCGAGTCCCCGTCCGACCCGTCCTCCGTGACCCTCACCGTCGGCGCCACTGGCTGGAAGACCGAGGAGGCGGTCCTGAAGTACGCCCATCTCGACGACACCCCCTACAAGGTGAGGTGGAGCCAGTTCCAGGGCGGTGAGCAGCAGTTGCAGGCCGTCCGGGCCGGTGCCCTGGACCTCGCCTCGTCCAGTGAGATCCCGCCCGTCTTCGCCGCCGCGGACGGCGCCCCGAACTTCAGGGTCGTCGCCGTCCAGCGCGGGGCGACGCTCAACCAGGAGGTCGTCGTGCCCAAGGGCTCGAAGGTCACCGGCATCGCGGCGCTGAAGGGCAAGAAGGTCGGCTACGTCCAGAACACCACCGCCCATTACTTCCTCTACGCGCTGCTGAAGCGGGCGGGCCTGAAGTGGTCCGACGTCGACGCCAAGCCACTGCTGCCCAACGACGGGCTCGCGGCCCTGAACGGCGGCAGCATCGACGCCCTCGCCTCCTACGGCACGTCGATCATCACCGCCCACCAGCAGGGCGCCCGCACGATCGGCTCGGGCAAGGACATCCTGTCGGGCAACTTCCTGTGGTCGGCACGCGACAACGTGCTGGAGAGCCCGGCGCGGCGGGCCGCGGCGGCCGATCTGATCGCCCGGATCACCAAGGCGTACGCCTACGTCCGCGACGGCCGTGAGGAGGGCTTCGCGAAGATCACCGCCGACGCCACCCACCAGCCCCTGGCCCAGGCGAGGAAGGACCTCGTCGACGCCCAGAAGCAGCGCCCGACGCGAGCCCGCCCGGTCGGCGACGACACCATCGCCTCCCAGCAGAAGGTCGCCGACGCCTTCACCGAACTCGGGGCACTCAAGGAGCACCTGGACGTGAAGTCCTTCTGGACCACCGCGCTCGACGCCGACCTGAAGAAGGCCCTGTGACCGAGCGCATCGCCGAACTGGCCGCCGAGCACGACCGGTCGGCCGCCTTCCCCGCCGAGTCCCTCCGGGTCGCCCACGAGGCCGGGCTGCTCACCGCCACGATCGGCCGACCGTACGGTGGTCAGGGAGCCGGAGTCGAGGAGACCGCGCGGATCCTGCACCGACTGGGGCGGGCGGACCCGTCCGTCGCCCTGATCGCGGCGATGACGCTCACCAGCCACGCCCGCCAGGCGGCGGCACCGCACTGGCCCGAGGAGCTGTACGCACGCGTGGTGAAGGAGTCGTTCGAGCGGCCGGTCCTCCTCAACCACGCGCGTGTGGAGCCCGATCTGGGCTCTCCCGCGCGGGGCGGGCTGCCCGCCACCCGGGCCCGGCGCACCGCCGGCGGCTGGGCGGTCAGCGGCACCAAGCGGTTCGTCACGGGCGCCGAGGGGCTCGACTGGTTGCTGGTGTGGGCGACCACCGACGAACCGGAGCCGCGCGTGGGCACGTTCCTGGTGCCCGGCGGCTCGCCCGGCGTCGAGATCACCGGCCGCTGGGACCAGCTGGGTCTGCGGGCCAGCGGCAGCCACGACGTGACGTTCCGGGACATCGAGGTCCCGTACGAGCACGTCATAGGGCTCGGCCCGTACGGGCCGGACGCCGAGCAGGACAACCGTGCGGGGGCGAACCTGCAGCTCCCGCTCGCCGCCCTGTACCTGGGAGTGGCCCGTGCCTCCCAGTCCTTCTTCCACACCTTCGCCCACGCACGCGTGCCTGCCAACCTCGGTCATCCGGTGGCTCGCACGGAGCGCTTCCGGCGGACCGCCGGGGAGATCGAGGTACTGCTCGCCACCGCCGAGCAGCTCGTGTTCGACGGCGCCGCCCGGGTGGACACCGTCCACCCCGCCTACACCCCCGAACAGGCCCTCGGCGCGCGGGTCCTGGCCGACCGGCACGGTGTGCGGGCCGTGGAGCTGGCCGTGCGGTTGCTCGGCAATCCGGGGCTGGCCCGCGGCAATCCGCTGGAGCGGCACTTCCGCGACATCCAGTGCGCCCCGGTCCACGCGCCCCAGGAGGACATCGCCCTGCTCGCCCTCGGAACGAAAGCACTGAACCCATGACAGTGGCACCGGAAACGACCGTGTCCGCGCGTCTGCTCGGGCTGCTCGCCCGTGACCTGCCGCCCGACCGGCTGCTCACCGACCCGGGCACGGTCACCGCGCACGCCACCGACCGCTCCGGCACCCGCCCGGACGGGGAGCCGCTGGCCGTCGTACGGGCCCGGCGCGCCGAGGACGTCGTCGTCGCCCTCCGGCACGCGCACGAGCTGGGCGTCTCGGTGGTACCACGGGGTTCCGGGACCGGCCTGTCGGGCGGGGCGGCGGCCGGTGAGGGCTCGCTGGTCCTGGACCTGTCCGGGATGAACCGGATCCTCGAGCTCTCGGCGGACGACCAACTGGCCGTCGTGGAGCCCGGGGTGATCACCGACGAACTGGACCGGGCGGCCGGAGAGCACGGTCTGCGCTACGCGCCGGACCCGGCGAGCGCGGCGTGGTCGACCATCGGCGGGAACATCGCCACCAACGCGGGCGGGCTGCGCTGCGCGAAGTACGGGGTGACCCGGGACAGCGTGCTGGGCCTGGAGGCGGTCCTTGCGGACGGCACCGTGGTGCGCACGGGCCGCCGTACCGTCAAGGGTGTCACGGGCTACGACCTGACGGCGCTGCTCACGGGTTCGGAGGGCACGCTCGCCGTGATCACCTCGGCGACGCTGCGACTGCGGCCGGTGCCGGTGGCGACGGCGACGCTCGCGGCGTACTTCGCCACCTTCGAGGCGGCGGCCGAGGCGTCGTACGCGATCACTCGGGCCGGCGTGGAGCCCGCGCTGGCGGAACTGGTCGACGGGCCGGTGCTGCAGGCCGTCGACCCGGCGCTGCGGGAGCGAGGGGCCGCGCTGCTGCTCGTGCAGTGCGACGGTGCGGGCGCGGCGAGCGAGGCGGCGGCGGTCGCCCGGCTGCTGGAGCCCCTGGCGGCGACGGTGGAGCGTACGGAGGATCCGGCGCGGGCAGAGGCGCTGCTGGCGGCGCGCCGGCTCGCGCTGCCGTCGCTGGAGCGTCTCGGCCGCCCGCTGATCGAGGACATCGCGGTCCCCCGCTCCCGGCTCGCTGAGGCGGTCCGGGAGATCCGGGCGATCTCGGCGCGCCACGACGTACCGGTGTTCACCGTCGCGCACGCCGCGGACGGCAATCTGCATCCGATCATCGTCGTCGACCCCGCACTCGGGGGGCTGCCGGACGCGGTGTGGGAAGCGGCGGGCGAGATCTTCGCGCTGGCGCTGCGACTCGGCGGCACGCTGACCGGGGAGCACGGCGTGGGGGTGCTCAAGCGGCAGTGGGTGGCCGAGGAGCTGGGGCCGGCGGCCCACGCGGTGCAGCGGCGGATCAAGGAGGCTCTCGACCCCCGGGGCATATTGAACCCCGGCAAGGCGCTCTAGCCTGCCGCGCCCGCGTGGGCGCCGACACGAGTGCTCCTAACGGACCAGCAGGGTGCGGACTCCCTCCGAGGTCAGCGTCAGCCGGTGCTCCGAGCTGCCGTCGATGGTGAGCGACAGGTCGTCGGCCGGCCACTGGGCGGCGAGGGCACCGAGCGGCACCATGCGGTAGCGGGAGACGAACGGCAGCAGCCCGGCCATCTCCACCTCGGAGGTGAACACGGGCACCACCGGTTCGCCGCCCGGCTGCTCCAGCACGGGCAGCGCCACCGTCGAGGGGTTGGCGGCGTCGGTGTCATTGGCGTCGTCGGGCACGGGGATGAGCACGTCGCTGTTGGCGAGCGCGTCCAGAGCCGCCGCGTCCTCGGTGTTCTCGGCGAGGACGTCCAGTGCCCGCTGGGCGGGCGTGGGCGTGGGGTCGTTTGCGGGTGTCTCCATGGCACATTCCCTGGTAGCGGCGGTTGTGCGGCCTGCCCGGGGCAAGATCCGCCCCGGGTACGGTCCTGCTCGCGTACCCGAACGGGAACGGGGCAATCCTGGTGGATCTTCAGGGTTCGTGGGAGCGCGGAGGAGATCTTGTGGTGGGGCTCCGGCGGTGCGGGAGCTGCCGGGGGATGTTGACGGACCGGATGTTACCGGTAACATCACTCGCCTGATCCAGACGTACGCGACAGTGCCCTCCGCCCACCCATCGGTGGCCCGTCCCTCGGAGTCCGCGTGATCGAAGAGCGCGTTGCCCCTCCCTCCCCCGCACCGCCCGGCCCGCTCTTCAGCAGGGCCGCGGTCCTGGCCTCATGTGCCGGCTTCGTCCTCATCGGGGCGTTGCAGGCGCTGTACGGACCGGCGATCCCCGCTCTCCGTGCGGAGTTCGGGCTGTCGCCGTCCGCCGCGGGGCTCGGGCTCAGTGCGCACTTCGTCGGTGGAGTCGCCGGTGTGCTGCTGTTCGACCGGCTCTACGGGCGGGTCGGAAACCGGCGAATCCTCGGCAGTTCGTATCTGCTGATGGCCGTGGGCGCGGCAGGCTTCGCGCTGGCGCCCGACTGGCCGACCGCGCTGGCGGCGGCCCTGCTCGCCGGATTCGGCTTCGGCGGCATCGACTACGGCCTCAATCAGCTGTTCGCCGTGGGCTTCGGCCACCGCTCGACCGCGATGCTGAACATCCTCAACGCGCACTTCGGCATCGGCGCCATCCTCGGACCCGCCGTGATCGGCGCGGTCGGCTCCGAGCACTACCCGGCCGTCTTTATCGTCTTCGCCCTCGCCGTTCTGCCGTTGCTGCTGTGCCTGAGGGGCGTGCGGAACCAGGCGCCCGTCGCGGCCGGGGAACGGGCCGGCGGCGGAGCCGTCCTCGGGCGGAGCCTCGGCTCCGTGCTCGCCGTCTTCGTCGTCCTCTACGTGCTGCACGTCGGCATCGAGGCCGGTGTCGGCGGCTGGGAGCCCACACATCTGGAGACCGTCGGCTACGGCGCGGGGGTCGCCGCCACCGCCACCTCCGTGTACTGGCTCATGATGACCGTCGGCCGCTTCCTGGTCGCCCCGCTCGCGCTGCGCTTCTCCGCCCAGGCCATCATCACCGTCTCCTGCGCGGGCATGACGGTGTGTCTGCTGGCCGCGGCCGTCCCGGCACTGGCGCCCTACGCGTACGCCGGTGTCGGTCTGTTCATCGCGCCGATCTTCCCCACCGGGCTGCCATGGCTGAACCGGGCCGCCCCGCGGGCCCGGCGGGCCGGTGCGCTGGTCATCGCGGCCTCCATGGCCGGGGGCGTGGCCGCGGGGCCGGCTCTGGGCAAGGCCATCGAGTGGTCCGGGGTCCGCGCCGTGCCGCTCCTGCTCTGCGGCGTATCGGCGCTCTGCCTGTCCGCCACGCTCTGGCTGATCCGCGCCACCCGCTCCCGCTGACCGCACTCCCCCTCTCCCGAAGGGAAGCCTCCGCATGCCCGCCCTGACGACGACGTCCGACGGATTCCTGCTGCACGGCGAGCCGTTCCGGATCATCTCCGGCGCGCTGCACTACTTCCGCGTCCACCCGGGGCTGTGGTCCGACCGGCTGCGCAAGGCGCGGCTGATGGGGCTCAACACGGTGGAGACGTACATCCCGTGGAACCACCACCAGCCCGACCCCGAGGGCCCCCTCGTCCTCGACGGTTTCCTCGACCTGCCCCGGTTCCTCCGGCTCGCGCAGGACGAGGGGCTGCGGGTGCTGCTGCGTCCGGGACCGTTCATCTGCGCCGAGTGGGACGGCGGCGGTCTGCCCGACTGGCTGACCTCCGACCCGGACATCCGGCTGCGCACCGGCGATCCCCGCTTCACCGGCGCCGTCGACCGCTACCTCGACCTGCTGCTGCCCGCGCTCCGCCCGCACCTGGCGGCGGCGGGCGGTCCCGTCATCGCCGTACAGGTCGAGAACGAGTACGGGGCCTACGGCGACGACGGCGCCTATCTGAAGCACCTCGCCGACGCCTTCCGCTCCCGCGGCGTCGAGGAGCTGCTGTTCACCTGTGACCAGGCCGACCCGGAGCACCTGGCCGCAGGAAGCCTGCCGGGAGTGCTGACGGCCAGTACCTTCGGCAGCCGCGTCGAGCGGTCCCTGGCCCGGCTGCGCGAGCACCGGCCCGAAGGCCCGCTGTTCTGCGCCGAGTTCTGGATCGGCTGGTTCGACCACTGGGGCGGCCCCCACCACGTGCGGGACGCGGCCGACGCCGCCGCGGACCTGGACCGGCTGCTGTCCGCCGGGGCGTCGGTGAACATCTACATGTTCCACGGCGGCACCAACTTCGGCTTCACCAACGGCGCCAACCACAAGCACGCCTACACGCCCACCGTCACGTCCTACGACTACGACGCCGCACTCACCGAGTGCGGCGACCCCGGCCCGAAGTACCACGCCTTCCGCGAGGTCATCGCCCGCCACGCCACCGTGCCCGACGCGCCCACCCCGGCCCCGAGTGCCAAACTTCCGCCCACCTCGGTCGAGTTGAGCAGCCGGGCGCCTCTCCTGCCCCTGGCCGGCTCGCTCTCGGCGGCCGTGCGCGCGGACGCGCCCGTGACCATGGACGAGCTCGGACAGCGCACCGGCTACGCGCTCTACCGCACCACCCTCCCGGTCGGCGGCGACGGCCTGCTGCACTTCGCCCGCGGGGTCGGCGACCGGGCCCAGGTCTTCGTCGACGGCGCGCCCGTCGGCGTGCTGGAGAGCGAACGCCACGACGAGTCGCTGCCCGTGCGGGTGCCGCGCCCCGGGGCGACGCTGGAGGTGCTCGTCGAGAACATGGGCGGCGTCAACTACGGCCCCCGCATCGGCGCGCCCAAGGGCCTGCTCGGACCCGTCTCCCTCGACGGCACGGACCTGACGGGCTGGGACTGCCGTCCGCTGCCGCTGGAGGGCCCGGCCGCGGTGCCGTTCGCCCCGGCCGAGGAGGTGCCGGTCACCGTGCCGGCCTTCCACCGCGGCACCTTCGACGTCGACACCCCCGCCGACACCTTCCTCTCCCTGCCCGGCTGGTCGAAGGGCCAGGCCTGGATCAACGGCTTCCACCTGGGCCGCTACTGGAACCGCGGCCCGCAGCGCACGCTGTACGTGCCGGCCCCGGTCCTGCACCCGGGCACCAATGAGCTCGTCCTGCTGGAGCTGCACGGCACCACGGCCACCCGTGCCCGGCTCACCGACACCCCTGACCTCGGTCCGGAGAACACCTGGTGAGGCATGCTGTGCGCGCCCTCGCCCGCCGCCGGACGGTTCGGCCCGGCCGAGGGCCCCACGGGCACCGCCCGGCCTATGCTGTGCTTCTGACGGGCGGGTTCAGGACCGCCGTGCCGACATCGAGGAATCATCCGCCATGACGCCGAGCGACCCCGACGGCCCTGCCAAGGGCCGCAGCAGGCGCAGCTTCGCGGGGGCGCGGCCGGTGATGGCCGACGTGGCCCGGGTGGCCGGGGTTTCCAAGCAGACCGTCTCGCGGGTGCTCAACGACCATCCGGCCGTCCGGGCGGCGACCCGTGAGGCGGTCCTGGACGCCATGCGCACCCTCGGCTACCGGCCCAGCCGCAGCGCGCGGTCCCTGGCCAGCGGCAGGACCCGGATGCTCGGGGTCATCTCCTTCGACGCCGCGCGGTACGGGCCCGCCTCGATCCTCACCGCGATCAACACGGCGGCCCAGGAAGCCGGTTACCTCGTCAGCTCCATCGCCCTCGACACCGCCGACCACGACACGGTCGTCGAGGCCGTGAACCGGCTGTCGGCCGAGGGCGCGGACGGCGTGATCGCGATCGCCCCCCAGCTCTGGGTGGGCCGGGCCCTGGCGGAGGCGACCGATCTGGGCACCCCCCTGGTGGTGCTGGAGAACGCGCTCGACGACAAGACGTCCCTGGTCACCGGCGATTCCCGCACCGGCGCCCGCAAGGCCACCGAGCATCTCCTCGGCCTCGGCCACGCCACCGTGTGGCACATCGCGGGTCCCACGGGCTGGACCTCCGCCGACCACCGGCTGACGAGCTGGCAGTCGACACTCCGGGCGGCCGGTGCCGCCGTTCCGGACCCCCTCGTCGGGGACTGGAGCGCCGGCTCCGGCTACGACCTGGGCCGTCGGCTGGCCCGGCGCCCGGAGGTGACGGCGGTGTTCGCCTCCAACGACCAGATGGCGCTCGGCCTGCTGCACGCCCTGCACGAGTCCGGACGGTCCGTCCCCGGGGACGTCAGCGTCGTCGGTTACGACGACATCCCCGAGGCCGCCCACTTCCTGCCGCCGCTGACCACCGTCCGCACCGACTTCGCGGAGATCGGCACCCGTTCGCTGCGGCTCCTCGTCGACCGCATCGACGGCCCGGGCGAGCGCCCCCGCGTCGACACCCTCGTGCCCGTGGACCTCGTGGTGCGGGCGAGCAGCGCTCCCCCACCGGTGCGCTGACCGGCGTTCGTCAGCCGTCTCCCCCGGCGGCGGCCCGCCGCCAGGCGCCCTCCCTCAGCAGCCGCAGCCCGTTCAGGCCGACCAGGACCGTCGAGCCCTCGTGGCCCGCGACGCCCAGCGGGAGCGGCAGGTCACCGGCCAGGTCCCAGACGACGAGGCCGGTGATGAACACCCCGGCGATCACGAGGTTCTGCACGACGAGGCGGCGGGCGCGGCGGGACAGGGCGATCGTGGTGGGAACCGCGGCGAGTTCGTCGCGCACGATGACGGCGTCCGCGGTCTCCAGGGCCAGGTCGGAGCCGGCCCGGCCCATGGCGATGCCGGTGTGCGCGGCGGCCAGCGCGGGAGCGTCGTTGACACCGTCGCCGACGACCAGCACCTTGCGGCCCGCGCTCTCCATCTCCGTGACGGCCGCCAGCTTGTCCTGCGGCAGCAGCCCGGCACGCACGTCGTCGATTCCGGCTTCGGCGGCGAGGTGCGCCGCGGCACGGGGGTTGTCGCCGGTGAGGAGCACCGGGGCGGCGCCGGTGAGCCGGGCGAGGGAGGCGACGGTGGCGGCGGCGTCCGGACGCAGCCGGTCGGCGATGCCGAGCAGCCCGGCGGGCGTGCCGTCGACGACGACCAGGACGGCGGTACGGCCGGACTCCTCCCATTCCGCGGCCGTGCCGACGGCGTCGTCCGCCAGCCTGGCCGGTGCGCCGACCTCGACCGTACGGCCGCCGACGACGGCGGTTACTCCCACGCCGGGCGCGGAGGTGAAGTCCCGCGCGTCGGGCAGGTCGAGACCGCGCTCGCGGGCCGCGTCCACGACCGCCCGGGCCAGCGGATGCTCACTGGGCCGCTCGGCGGCCGCCGCCAGCGCCAGCAACTCCGCCTCGGTCAGACCGGATCCGGGCAGCGGCCGGACGTCGGTGACACGGGGGCTGCCCTCGGTGAGCGTGCCGGTCTTGTCCAGGGCGACGGCGTCCACCTGGCCGAGCCGCTCCATCACCACGGCCGACTTCACCAGCACGCCGTGGCGTCCGGCGTTGGCGATGGCCGACAGCAGGGGCGGCATGGTGGCCAGCACGACCGCGCACGGAGAGGCCACGATCATGAACGTCATGGCGCGCAGCAGTGCGTCGGTGAGCTGGGCCCCGAAGGCGAGCGGGACCAGGAAGACGGCCAGGGTCGCGGCCACCATGCCCAGCGAGTAGCGCTGTTCGACCTTCTCGATGAACAGCTGCGTGGGCGCCTTGGTCTCGGACGCCTCCTGCACCATGCGGACGATCCGGGCGATCACCGAGTCGGACGCGTCGCGTTCGACCCGGATCCGCAGCGCGCCGGTGCCGTTGAGGGTGCCGGCGAAGACCTCGTCGCCGGGCTCCTTCGCCACGGGCAACGGCTCGCCGGTGATGGTCGCCTGATCCACCTCGCTCGCCCCGTCCAGCACCCGGCCGTCGGCGCCGACACGCTCCCCGGGGCGCACGAGGACGGTGGCGCCGACCTCCAGCTCCTCGACGGGGACGGCCTGTTCGGCGCCGTCCGGGCTCAGCCGGGTGGCGGTGGCGGGGGCCAGGTCGAGCAGGCCGCGCACGGAGTCGGCGGTGCGGGCCGTGGCCAGGGCCTCCAACGCGCCCGAGGCGGCGAAGATGACGATGAGCAGAGCACCGTCCATGACCTGCCCGATCGCGGCCGCGCCCAGTGCGGCGACGACCATCAGCAGGTCCACGTCGAGGGTGCGGTCCTTCAGCGCCTTGAGCCCCTCCCAGCCCGGCTCCCAGCCACCCGTGACGTACGACAGGGCGTACAGGGCTCCCCAGGTCCAGGCGGGGGCGCCGGTCAGCTGCAAGGGCAGCGCGAGCAGGAAGAGGGCGGTGGCCGCGGCGGCCCAGCGCGCCTCGGGGAGCGCGAGGACACGGGTACGCCGCCGGGCCACCGCCCCGGCACGGGCGGGCTTCGCCCGTTCGACCGGCTGAGGCGCGAGCGTGGAGGTCATCAGGGGTCCTTCTGGCGGGGTCACGTGGCCACCCACCATACAGGAACACATGAAGACTCATTCATACCTTCATGCCTCCCCGGAACTCGGTGGCGGGCTCGGGGACACTCGGGGCGGCCAGGATCGCGAGTGCGGCGACGGCCGCAGCACCGTGACGGCGATACGGAGCCGGAGGACTCCCGCACCTTGCCGGTCATGGGCGACGTGATGCCCACCCCCGTGGGCCTTTCGATGCGGAACCGAACGAATCGGTTCACCTGTCGATTCGGATTCCTCCAGCGCCTGGGCCAGAAGCCGTCCGGCCGGCTCGTAGTGCCGCTCCGGGAGGCTGACGGTGACCTGCCGGGCGGACCGCTCGCAGAGCTTGGCGGGTCGGCCTGCTCCGGGTCCGGTACGGCGCGGGTGGTCGGTTGGGGGCACCTGCGCATGCGCGCAGGGGCCACTGACCATCGTGATCGACGCACACCATCCGCTTGGCGGATCCCGGCAGGCGGCGGTGGCGTCTGCTCCCGGCGGACGTTCGTCGGCGACCACTCCCGCGATCCGTATGGCGCAGCGCTGCGCCATACTCGTCCGGTGGAGTGGTTCGAGCAAGCCCGGGCAGCGGAACGGCGACGCGATTGGAATGCGGCTATCGCGTTGGTGAGCGCCAACGCCGAGTGCTACTCCACCGATCCCCACAAGCACGACGCCCACCTGTGGCACATGGATCTGCTTGCCCGTGCGGAACAGCTCTCGGAACTCACAGAGCGCGCTCCGACGGATGTCCACGCACGTCGGAGACTCAACAGATCGCTTCGCGAGCAGGGGAGGGAGTCGATGCTGCGCGACCGCGCCAGAGACGGTGACCGTGGTGCCCTGTACGCCCTTGTTCGACTGCTGTGCGAGACGACGCGGGCCCAAGAGGCCCATCGAGTCGTCCAGGACATCGGCCCGGACGATCAGTACGCACACCAGATCATGGACCGCTTCCGATCGTCATCGAACCGTTCACAGCAAGGCTCGACAAGGTCGAAGCAGCAGTCGACCGAGCAGCGCGAGCAGCAGCGCTGACGTGCAACCCCTGCCAGGCACGCAGGACGCCTGGGGCCGGCCGATCAGACTCGGCGTCCGGTCACCGTGGCCGGGGAACCCGTGGTGCGTGGAGGACGTTGCTGCCCTCGTCGACGTGTTCCGGGATCCTGCCCTGCGCCGCTGGACCAGCACGGCCGTTGAGAGCGAGGGCGATGCGATGCGGCGGGTGCGGGGTCGGGAGCGAGACCGGGCAGCGGGGAACCGGTTCGGGTTCGCGGTTCTTGAAGCGCAACCCGATTCGCCCCACGGGCAGTCGGTGGGTTACGCGGTCCTGACGGAGGTGGCCTCCGGCGCACCACCCACTGCCCGTCCGGTGCGGCGCCGGCGCCGGCCGGCGGGCCGACGCACCGCGACCGCCTCGTCGCCGCGCGGATCCCGCCGTCATCGCACGGGCACCGCCAGGTACTGGTACTCCAGGAACTCGTCGATCCCGACGCGGCCGCCTTCACGCCCGAGCCCGGACTGCTTGACCCCGCCGAACGGAGCCGCCGGGTTGGAGACGAGACCGGTGTTCAGGCCCACCATGCCCACCTCCAGTCCTTCGCTGACGCGCAGCCCGCGGTCCAGTCCCTGGGTGAAGACGTAGCCGACGAGGCCCCAGGGCGTGTCGTTGGCGCGGCGCAGCACCTCGTCCTCGTCGTCGAAGGTGAGGATCGCGGCGACCGGGCCGAAGATCTCCGTGTCCATCAGACGGCTGCCGGGGTCGACGCCGGCCAGCACGGTCGGCGGGTAGAAGTGGCCGGGCCCTTCCAGCGTGCGACCGCCCACGAGCACCTCGGCGCCCCGCTCCACAGCGTCGGCGACGAGCTCCTCCACCTTCGCGCGTCCGGCGGCGTCGATCAGCGGGCCGACGTCCACGCCGTTGCGGGTCCCGGGCCCCACCACGAGGGCGCCCATCCGCTCGGCGAGCCGCCGCCCGAACTCGTCGGCCACCGACCGGTGCACGAAGAACCGGTTCGCCGCCGTGCAGGCCTCGCCCATGTTGCGCATCTTGGCGACCATCGCCGCGTCCACGGCCACATCAAGGTCGGCGTCGTCGAAAACGATGAAGGGTGCGTTGCCGCCCAGCTCCATCGAGGCGCGCACGACAGTGTCGGCGCACTGCGCGAGCAGCAGCCGGCCGACGGCGGTCGAGCCGGTGAAGGACAGCTTGCGGATCCGGCCGCCGCGCAGCAGCGGCTCGCAGACCTCGCCGGCGCGGGAGGTGGTGACGACGTTCAGCACGCCGTCCGGCAGCCCCGCCTCCTTCAGGATCCCGGCCAGTGCCAGGCTGGACAGCGGGGTCTGCGGGGCGGGTTTGAGGATCATCGTGCAGCCGGCCGCGATCGCCGGGCCGATCTTGCGGGTCCCCATGGCCAGCGGGAAGTTCCACGGCGTGATCAGCAGGCAGGGCCCGACCGGTCGGCGGGAGAGCAGCATGCGGTTGCGGCCGTCGGGCAGGGTGCCGCAGCCACCGTCGACACGGACGGCCTCCTCGGAGAACCAGCGGAAGAACTCGGCGGCGTACGCCACCTCTCCCCTGGCCTCGGCGAGCGGCTTGCCCATCTCGGACGTCATCAGGTGGGCGAGCTCGTCGGTGCGCTCCAGGACGAGCTCGTAGGCACGGCGCAGGATCTCGCTGCGCGCCCGGGGTGCCGTACGGGCCCAGTCCTGCTGGGCCTGGACGGCGGCCTCCTCCGCGAGCCGGGCGTCCTTGGGACCGGCGTCGGCGACGTGGCAGAGGATCTCGCCGGTCGCGGGATCGTCGACGGGCATGGTGGCGCCGTCCGCGGCGTCCACCCATGCACCGCCGATGAACAACTGGGTCAGAACCTCGGTCATGTCGTCTCTCCTGGCTGGTCGGCGGCGGGGTCGAGGAGTTCGGCGAGGTGCACGGCGCGGATGTCGCGGTCGCCCGCGAGGTGGTCGATCTGGGTGGCGCAACTGAAGCCGTCGGCGACGACGGGCCGTCCGTCGAGGCGGTCGAGGCGGGGCTTCAGCGCCAGGTCGGCGACGGCCATCGAGGTGTCGTAGTGCTCCGCCTCGAAGCCGAAGTTGCCGGCCAGTCCGCAGCAGCCCTCGGCCTCGTCGACTCCGCGTACGCCCAGGCGGCGCAGCAGGTCGGCCGGGCGGCGGCCCTTGAAGGTGGCGTACTCGTGGCAGTGGGTCTGCAGCACGACCTTCTCGGGGAGGGGCGGTGGGGTCCAGCCCTGGTCGGCGAGGTCGGTCAGTGCCCCGGTGAAGGTCCGCACGCGACCGGCCACGCGCCGGGCGGCCTCGGTGCCGAGAAGTTCGGGTACGTCGCGTTTGAGGGCGGCGGCGCAGCTCGGTTCGGCCACGACGACGGGCCGGTCGTCGCCGTTGTCGAGTGCGGCGACGGTACGGGCCATGACCTTGCGGGCCGTGTCCAGTTGGCCGGTGCTGACCCAGGTCAGTCCGCAGCACAGGCCGTCCTGGGGTGTGCAGGGAATGCCGGCGTCGGCGAGCACCCGGCTCGCCGCTCCCACGACCTGGGGGCGGAAGGCGCGGGTGAAGCTGTCGACGAAGAGGATCGCCTTGGCGCGCCCTGAGGGCTTCGCCGCGCGCAGGGTCCTGCGCAGGGCGCGGCGGGAGGCGAAGGCGGGGATCCTGCGCTTGGTGGTCACCCCGCCCAGCCGGGCCAGCAGTGTGCCGATCGGGCCGCGCAGCAGCAGGTTGACGGGGCGGGCGGCGTACCCGGCCAGGGCCGAGGTCAGGGGCAGCCAGCCCAGGGAGTAGTGGGAGCGGGGCCGGATCCTGCCTTGGTAGTGCTGGTGGAGGAACTCGGCCTTGTAGGTGGCCATGTCGACACCGACCGGGCAGTCGCTGGAGCAGGCCTTGCAGGACAGGCACAGATCGAGGGCGTCCTTGACCTCGGTCGAGCGCCATCCGTCCTGGACGGTTTCGCCGCGGACCATTTCCTGGAGCATGCGGGCCCGGCCGCGGGTGGAGGCGTTCTCCTCGCCGGTGGCCCGGTAGCTGGGGCACATCACCCCACCCGCGTCACTGCGGCAGCGGCCGACACCGACGCAGCGGCGCACTGCTCCGGCGAAGCCGTCCGCGTCGTGCGGGAAGCCGAACGTCGTTTCCACGAGGGGAAGTTCGCGCAGCGCGAGATCGGCGTCCAGCGGTGCCGGATCGACGATCACGCCGGGGTTGAGCAGCCCGTCGGGGTCGAAGACCTGCTTGAAGGCGGCGAATGCGGCGATCATGCGGTGGCTGTACATCACCTCAAGCAATTCGCCGCGGGCCCGTCCGTCGCCGTGCTCACCGGACAGCGTGCCGCCGTGCTCGACGACCAGCGCGGCGGCCTCGGAGAGGAAGCGGCGCATCACGGTCCGGCCGTGGTCGGTGGCCATGTCGAAGTCGATCCGCACATGCACGCAGCCCGCGCCGAAGTGCCCGTACAGCACACCGGTCAGTTCGTGACCGGCGAGCAGCTTGCGGAAGTCGCGCAGGTAGGCGGCCAGGTTCTCGGGGGCGACGGCCGCGTCCTCCCAGCCGGGCCAGGACTCCCCGCCGTCGACGAGCCGGGCGGCCAGTCCGGCCCCGTCCTCACGCACCCGCCACAGCGAACGCCGCTCCCCCGGGGCTTCGACGACCCGGCCGGCGGTCAGCCGCCCCTGCTCCTTGAGCGCCTCCAGCAGCTCGGTGGCCCGGGCGTTCACGGCCGCCTGGTCCTCGCCCTCAAGCTCGACATACAGCCACGCCCGCCCCTCCGGCAGACCGGTCACGGAGTCGGGGCCGCGGCGGGCGCGCATGGTCGCGACGATCGCCTCGTCCATGCCCTCCACCGCGCTGGGCGCGAAGCGCAGGATCTCCGGCACGTCCTCGGCCGCCTCGACCACATCCTCATAGCCCAGCGTGAGGAGTGTGGATGCCTGTGCGGTCGCCACCAGGCGGACCGTCGCGGCGGTGACGACCGCACAGGTGCCTTCTGAGCCCACCAGTGCACGGGCCACATCGAATCCGTTCTCCGGCAGCAGATGCTGCAGCTGGTAGCCCGAGACCTGGCGCGGGATGCGGCCCAGTTCGGTCCGGATCAACGCCAGGTTCTCACCGACCAGGCGCTTGAGGTCGGCTTCCCGTCGGGCGACCGCCCCGGCATCGGCCGGGTCCACCGGATGCAGCCCTGCGTGATCGGCCACGGCCCGCACGCCGTCGGCCGTCACGATCTCCAGCGCCACGACATGCCCGCTGGTGCGCCCGTCGCGCACCGACCGGTTCCCGCACGCGTCGTTGCCGATCATCCCGCCCAGCGTGCACCGGCTGTGCGAGGACGGATCCGGGCCGAAATCCAGCCCGTGCAACGCGGTCGCGGAGCGCAGCGCGTCCAGGACGACCCCCGCCTCCACCCGCGCGGTGCGCGCCTCGACGTCGATGTCCAGGATCCGGTTCATGTACCGGGAGAAGTCCAGGACCACCCCCGGGCCGACGGCGTTGCCTGCCATGCTGGTGCCGCCGCCCCGGGCGGTGACCGGGATGCCCGCCTCACGGCAGGCCCGCAGCACCGCGACCACGTCGTCGGCGGTGCGCGGGAAGGCCACCGCCCGCGGCGGCACACGGTAGTTGGACGCGTCGTAGGCGTAGGGGCCGGTGGCCCCCGGGCCGGTCTCCACCCGCAGACCGGGCGCCAGCTCGGCGATTCGGGCCGTGAAACCCTTCAGGTCGCGGGTGGCGGTGGTCATCGCTCCGACGCTCCCGACGTACCGGCTTCGACGGCGTTCGCCCAGGCCCGGAGGCCCTCGTCGACGCCGGTCTCGTCGATCACGAGCGCCGGGATCATCCGGACGACCTGGTTCCAGGCGCCGCACAGCAGCAGGAGCAGGCCCTCGTCGATCGCGGCACGCTGGACGCGGGCGGCGGTCTCGGGGTCGGGGCTGCCGTCCTCGGTGACGAACTCGGTGGCGAGCATGAGGCCGAGGCCGCGGACATCACCGATGCCCGGGGTCCGGTCGGCCACGGCCTCCAGGCCCTGGCGCAGCCGCTTGCCCATCGCCTCGGCGTTCTCGACGAGCCTCTCGTCGCGCACGACGTCCAGGGTCGCGCAGGCGGCGGCGCAGGCGACGGCGTTGGCGCCGTACGTGCCGCCCTGCGAGCCCGGCCAGGCCTTCGCCATCAGTTCCTCGGAGGCGGCGATGCCGGAGATCGGGAAGCCGCTGGCCAGGCCCTTGGCGGTGACGAGGATGTCGGGCGTGACGCCGAAGTGGTCATGGCCCCAGAAGCGGCCGGTGCGGCCGACGCCGGTCTGCACCTCGTCGAGGATCAGCAGGAAGCCGTGCCGGTCCGCCCGCTCCCGCAGGCCTTCCAGGAAGGCGCGGTTCGCGGGGACGTAGCCGCCCTCACCGAGGACCGGCTCTACGATGATCGCTGCCGTGTCGGCGGGCGACGAGATCGTCTGGAGGGTGTAGTCGAGTTCCTTCAGCGCGAAGCGGGTGGCGGTCTCCTCGTCCCAGCCGTACCGGAAGGCGGTCGGGAACGGGGTGACGACCACGCCGCTCATCAGCGGCGAGAACCCGGACCGGAAGCGGATGCCGGAGGTGGTCATGGAGGCGGCGGCGACCGTACGGCCGTGGAAGCCGCCGTGGCAGACGATGACGTTCGGCCGGCCGGTGGCCTGGCGGGCCAGCCGCAGCGCCGCCTCGACGGCCTCGCTGCCGGAGTTCGTGAAGAACAGGCTGTCCAGGCCGGCCGGCAGCACCTCGCCCAGCTTGTCGACCAGGCGGCGCAGCGGCTGGTGCATGACGGTCGTGTACTGGCCGTGGATGAGCGTGCCGACCTGCTCCTGCGCCGCCGCCACGACCTTGGGGTGGCAGTGCCCGGTGCTGGTGACGCCGATACCGGCGGTGAAGTCGAGGTAGCGGCGGCCGTCCTCACCGTAGAGGTGGACGCCCTCGCCCCGGGCGGCCACGACGGGCGTGGCCTGACGAAGGTGCGGCGACAGTGCGGTCATGGTGTCTCCCGGCCGTACGACGAGGTCTGGTGGCTTGGCTCAGCTCCGGTACCCGAGCATCCGAGCCGTCGCGAAACGGGACAACGCGTGATCTGTCCAGCCGGAACCCGTTGTTCGGACGATGTGTCAACCGCCGAACCCCCCGGGCACCGCCCGTCCCTCCTGTGGACAGCTCTTGCGCAGGTCAGTGCCGCTTGTCAGAGTGACCGGGCATGCAGGGAGGCACCGTGAACGCTCACCCCCCGGCGGCCGGGGCGGGCCCGGCCCCGGCCGGCCGTGCGCCGACCCTCGCCGACGTCCTGGCCCTGCCGGTCCTGGCGGCCGGGCAGCCCCAGGTCGTCACGGGGCTGGACCGGCTGGACCGGCCGGTGCGCTGGGTGCACATCACCGAGCTGACGGACCCCGCCTCCTTCCTCAAGGGGGGCGAGCTGGTCCTGACCACGGGCATGCCCCTGCCCGAGGACGCCGCGGGGGTGCGCCGGTACGTCGAGGAACTCACCGAGGTGGGGGCGGCCGCCCTGGTCATCGAACTCGTACGGCGTTACCACCGGCCGCCCGACGCCCTCGTGCAGGCCTGCCGGGCCCGGGGGCTCCCCCTGGTCACCCTGGCCCGCGACGTCAACTTCCTCGAGGTCACGCAGGTCGTGCACGCCCTGATCCTCGGCAACCAGGCCGAGGCGATGCGGCGCACCCAGCGGATCCACGAGGCGTTCACGGCCCTGACGTTGCGCGGGGCGGGGCCACAGGACGTGGTGCGCGCGGCGGCGGAGATGAGCGGCCGGACGGTGGTGCTGGAGAACCTGGTGCACCAGGCGCTGATCTGCGAGCCCTCGGGGAGCACGGTGGAGGAGGCGCTCGGGGACTGGGAGCGGCGCTCGCGGGCGACGGAGCCCGGCGACCACACCGAGGTGGGCGGCCCGGAGGCCTGGCTCACCACGCCCGTGTCCTACCAGGGCGAACGCTGGGGGCGGCTGGCCATGCTGCCCGCCGACGGGCCGGTCCTCGGGCCGGAACACATCACCGTCCTGGAGCGGACGGCGATGGCCCTGACCGTGGCCCGGCTCATCCACTCCACGCCGTGGGAGCGCACGGCCCACCGCAATGCCCTGCGGGAGCTGGCGGAGCAGCGCCACCACTCCGCCGCGGACGTCCGGGCCCGCTGTGCCGCGCTGGGCCTGCCCACGGAAGCCGGTGTATTCCTGGCGATCCTCGTGGACCCGGGGCCCGGCGGGGAGGGCGGCACCGAGCCGGAGACCCGGCTGCACGGGGAGCTGAGGTCCGCCGGCGTCCCGGCCCTGGTCGGCGAACTCTCCGGCGGCCGCCTCGGCGTCCTGCTGGCGTTGCGCCCGGCCCAGCCCTGGCGGCCCGTGGCCGAACGGCTGAGCCGCACCGCGCTGGCCCTGGCCCCGTCGGCGATCGTCGGTGTCGGCTCGGAGGTGGCTGATCTCGCCGACACCGCACGCTCCTTCCGGGAGGCGGCCCGGGTCATAGAGGCCACCCCGCCCGGCCAGGCCCCGCCCACGGACCGTTCCTTCCACGAGCTGCCGGACATCGACCTGCGCCGGCTGCTGTACGCGCTGCGCGAGGACACCAGGATCCAGGACTACACCGAACGCCGGCTGGGCCGGCTCATCGACCACGACACCCGGCACGGCACCGATCTGCTGACGACCCTGGGCCACTACCTCGACGCGGCCGGCAACAAGACCACGGCGGCGCGTCGCGGCGGCCTGTCCAGGGAGACCATGTACCAGCGCCTGCGCACCATCGAACGCCTCCTCGAGTCCGACCTGGAATCCGGCGAACGCCGCACCGAACTCCATGTGGCCCTGACGGCGTTGCGGGTCCTTCGCGCCGACCGGGCCCCACGCCTCCTGTAACGCTTTGCGCGTCCCGTTCCAAGAACAAGTGACAGGCACCTGTCGACGAGAAGGGGACATTCGTGGACGACGCGGAACGGTTACGGAGTGGGCCCGCTGCGGCAGTCGGCGACCCGCGGCTCTTCGAGGAGTTCTACCGGCGTCACGTCGACGCGGTGCTGCGCTTCGTGGCCCGCCGGGTGGACGACCCGCACACGGCGGCCGACCTGACGGCCGAGATCTTCCTCGCCGTCCTGGACTCGGCCCCCTCCTTCCGGCCGCACCTCGGCAGCGAGACGGCCTGGCTGTACGGCATCGCCCGCAACGTCGTGTCGTCGGAGCGGCGCCGGGTGGCCCGGGAGACCGAACGCGACCTGCGCATCTCCGGGCGGCGGTTGCTGGAGCCCGACGACATCGCCCGCATCGAGGACAAGCTCGACGCGGAGAGCCCCGGGCGGCGTGTCCTTGCCGCGCTGGCGCGGCTCCCTGAGGGCGAGCGGGCCGTCATGGAACTGATCGCGGTCGACCAGCTCACGGTCACCGAGGCCGCGGCCGCACTGGGCATCCGCCAGGTCACGGCCCGGGTCCGGCTGCACCGGGCGCGCAAGGCCCTGCGCGAGGAGACGGGGTGCCGCACCGCTCAGGCGGCGGAGGCATCGCTGGTGTACGTGGCAAGGGGGGAAGCATGAGCACGAGGACGACGTTCGAGGACCGGCTGCTCGGTGAGCTGAAGAAGGAGATCGAGCTGCGCGGGGCCGGAGCGGACACGGGCAGGGCGACGGCTTCCGTGCGCCGCCGGCTCGCCCCGCGCCGGATCGCCGTGCTGGTGGCGGCCTGTGCTGCCGCGTGGACCACCACGGTGGTGGTGCCCGGTTCGCCCGCCGACTCCAGCGCGTTCGCGGTGGAGCGCCACGACAACGGCAGTGTCGAACTCACCGTCAAGAAGGGCTTCGGCATCGACGACCAGCTGGAACTCGCGGAGCGCGTGCGGCCGTGGGGCATCCGGGTGGATGTGGTCGCTCCCGAAGACGTGTGCAGCTCGTGGGGCATCCCCCGTGCCATGGTTCTCACCGCCGAGGGCGACCCCATCCGCGCCTGGCCTGTCACCCTGCGCCGCGGCAGCACGCTGGTGATCGAGAACTCCTGGGGCGAGCCGGTGCCCAGGGACGAGATCGAGCGCTACGAGGTCAAGCCCTGCCATCGGTGAGCCCGCGGCTGGGCTGGCTCGACGCGCTGCGCGGACTCGCCGCACTCGTCGTGGTGTTCGACCACTCGTCGCACACCTTCATGCCGGACTTCCGGGCGGAGCTGATGCCGCAGTTCAACACCAGCCGCTACGGCATCATGGTGTTCTTCCTGGTCAGCGGGTACATCATCCCGGCATCGCTGGAACGCCGGGGCTGTGTGCGGACGTTCTGGATCGGCCGGGTCTTCCGGGTGTACCCGCTGTGGGCGGTCGTCGTCGCGGTCCTGCTCGCGGTCGACCTCCTGGGTCTCGCGGAGCTGCGGGACTTCGGTTCGCAGAGTACGGTCGCCGCGGCCGTCGCACACGTCACCATGCTCCAGGAGCTGCTGGGGACGCCCAATGCCCTGCTCGTCCTCTGGACGCTCTCGTACGAGATGTGCTTCTACCTGCTGGTCGTCGCGCTCTTCACGGTCCGGCTGCATCAGCGGTCCTCGGCCGTCGCGGTCGTCCTGGCGGTCCTCGCGGGAGTGAGCGCGGCGGCGGGTGCCGTGCTGCCGGTTTCCGCGCTGTCCGGCCTGGTCGGCACCGGCCCGCTGATCGCCTTCGCCTCGGTCGCCATGGGTGTGGCCCTCTGCTGTGCGAGCTCCGGCTCACCCGTGCCGCGGATGCTGGGGGGTGCGCTGGGCGGGGCGCTGGGGCTGGTGCTCATCGCGTTCAACGGCACGGTCGCGTTGTGGGAGGGCCTGGTGATCCTCGCCGTCATGTTCCTCGGCACGGCGGTCCATCGTGCGGAGCGGGGGCAGAGCACCTGGCGTCGCACGGGAGGCACCGCCGTCCTGGTGGTCGCCTGTGCCGTGGGAAGTGCCTACCGGTACGGCGACGGCCACCACTTCACACGGCGCGGCTGGATCGCGGCGTTCCTGCTGGCCGTGCTCACCTTCGCCGCCGGATGGGCGTGGCGCGACCGGCGCGTACCGCGGCCGCTGACCGGCCTGGGAGCGATCAGCTACTCGGTGTACCTGGTGCATCCGGTGCTGCTTGCGGTGATCGACGGCACCGCCGGACGCAGGCACGACGACAACGCCGTGCTCGAAGTGGCTTTCTTCGCCGTCCTGTTGCCCCTGTGCGCACTGACCCACCGCCACGTGGAAGCGCCGGGCCGGGCCTGGGGCCGCAGGCTGGCCCACCGCTCGGCGGATCAGGTGTCGAAGTCCACCGTCAGTTCCTCCGACACCGGGAACGACTGGCAGGTGAGGACGTAACCCGCGTCGACCTCGGACGGTTCGAGGGCGAAGTTGCGGCGCATGTCGGCCTTGCCGTCGGTGATCTGGGCCCGGCAGGTGCCGCAGACACCGCCCTTGCAGGCGAACGGCAGGTCGGGCCGGTTCTGTTGGGCCCCTTCCAGGATGGTGCGGTCGCGGGGCAGTGGGGACGTGGTGGAGCGGCCGTCGAGGGTGAGGGTGACCTGGCTGACCGGGCCGGAGGGGCCGGTCTCGGTGTGCCGGACCTCGCGGACGGGCTCGTCGTCGGCGTAGAACAGCTCCTGGTGGACGCGGTCGGCGGGGACGCCGAGGCCGGTCAGGACCTGCTGGGCGGCGCGGACCATGCCGTGCGGGCCGCACAGCCACCAGTGGTCGGCCGACTCCACGTCGACCAGGGCGTCGACGAGGGCGGACAGCCGCTCGGCGTCGAGCCGGCCGGAAAGCACCTCGGCCTCGCGGGGCTCGCGGGAGAGGACGTGGGCGATCTGGAACCGCGCCGGGTAGAGGTCCTTCAGGTCGGCGAGTTCGTCGGCGAACATCACCGTGCCCGTGCGGCGGTTGCCGTAGAGCAGGGTGACGCGCGAGCGGGGGTCGGCGGCCAGGACGGACTCGGCGATGGACACCATGGGCGTGATGCCGGAGCCGGCCGCGATCAGGACGTGGTGGCCGTGAGCGGTGAGGTCGGGGGTGAAGGCACCGGTGGGCGCCATGACCTCGACGGTGTCGCCGGGGCGGACGTCGTGCACCAGCCAGGAGGAGAACAGGCCGCCCGGCACCACCCGGACGCCGATCCGCGGTGCTGTGCCGGCGGGCGCGCAGATCGAGTACGAGCGGCGCTCGTCGCGGCCGTCGATGTCACGGCGCAGGGTGAGCGACTGTCCGGGCGCGAAGGTGAAGTCCTCGGCCAGCTCGGCCGGGATGTCGAAGCTGACGGCTGCCGCGTCCTCGCACAGCGGCTGCACGGCGGCGACCCGCAGGGGGTGGAAGACCGGACGTCGGCGGGCACGCGGGCGTACCGCCGGGGCGGGGGCCGGCTCCATCAGGTCCTCCATCAGATCTCCTTGACGTACTCGAACGGCTCGCGGCAGGCGAGGCAGCGCCACAGGGACTTGCAGGACGTGGCGCCGAAGCGGGAGGTCTCCTCGGTGTCGGGGTGACCGCAGCGGGGGCAGGGCACCGAGCGGCGGGTCGGCGACAGCACGAGCGGGACGAGGCCGGCGGTGTGCCGCGGCGCTGCCCCGGGCGGGGCGATGCCGTGCTCGGCGAGCTTGCGCCGGCCGTCCGCGGTGATCCAGTCGGTGCTCCAGGGCGGGTCGAGGACCGTGCGGATCTCCACGCGCGCGTACCCCGCCTCGCGCAGCCGGGCGGCCACGCCCGCGCGCATCTCGGCCATCGCCGGGCAGCCCGAGTAGGTCGGGGTCAGGCTCGCGACGACAGTGCCGTCCCGGGCCAGGGTCACCTCGCGCAGCACGCCGAGATCGGCCAGGGTGAGCATGGGCAGTTCGGGGTCGGGCACCTGCTCGGCGATGCGCCGTGCCCGTCGCGCGTCCAGGAGTGCCGTCACCATGTCGCCTCCGGGTGGGCGCGGGCCACGCCCTGCAACTCGGCCAGCAGCGGGGCGAGATGCTCGGTGTGGTCCCCGGTGCGGCCCGAGCCGGGCAGGGGGCGGTAGACGGGCATGGGCAGCCCGGCCGCCTCGGTGACCTGGCGGAGGACCGCGACGACCTCGTCCCGGACGTCGTACGCCGTGAACAGCTCGCCCAGGTAGGGGGCCACCTGCTCCTGTGCCCTGCGCATCCGGCGGTGTGATTCCTCGGTGCCGTCGCCGAGGCGCACGGCCCACTCGGCCGCGTACTGGCGGTGGTAGGCCAGTTCCTTGACGCCCTTGGCGGCGATCGCCGCGAGCACCGGGTCACCGTGTGCGGTGAGCCGCTCGAAGTGCGCGAGGCGCCAGGTGGCGAACACCAGCAGCCGGACGATGGAGAACGCGAAGTCGCCGTTGGGGAGTTCGGCCAGGCGTACGTTGCGGAAGTCGCCGGCGTCGCGGAAGTAGGCGTAGGCGTCCTCGTCGCGGCCGGTGCCGTCGGCCTGGCCCGCGCGGGAGTAGAGCAGGCGGGCCTGGCCGAGCAGGTCGAGCCCGATGTTGGCCAGCGCCACCTCCTCCTCCAGCTCGGGGGCGCGGGTGGTCCACTCGGCGAGCCGCTGGGCGCAGACCAGGGCGTCGTCGGCCAGGGTGACGCACAAGGCCGCCAGTTCACCGGCGTCCACCTCGTCCGGCACGGTGGTGTCCACACCGTGCAGGGGGTCCTCGAAGCCGGTGCCGTAGGCCCAGCGGGTGTCGTCGTCGTGTCCCTCGGCGAGGGTCATGTAGACGTGGTCGTCGCTCATGCCCTCTCCTTCAGATGTGGGGGACGTCGTCGGGGATGTCGTAGAAGGTCGGGTGCCGGTAGACCTTGTCGGCGCTGGGCTCGAAGAAGGGGTCCTTCTCGTCGCGGGTGGAGGCGGCGATGTGCTCGGAGCGCACGACCCAGATGCTCACGCCTTCGTTGCGCCGGGTGTACAGGTCGCGGGCGTGGGTAAGCGCCATGCGGTCGTCGGCGGCGTGCAGCGATCCCACGTGGACGTGGTTCAGCCCGCGCTTGCCGCGCACGAACACCTCGTACAGCGGCCAGTCCTGCCTGTCGGCGGTCATGCCACCGCTCCCTTCTCCGCGCGGGCGGCCTGCTTGGCGGCGTGGGCGGTGGCCGCCTCGCGCACCCAGGCGCCCTCCTCGTGGGCCGTGCGGCGCCGTTCCATCCGCTGGTCGTTGCACGGGCCGTCGCCCTTGATGACCCGCATCAGCTCGTCCCAGTCGGGCGTGCCGAAGTCGTGGTGGCCCCGCTCCTCGTTCCAGCGCAGCTCCGGGTCCGGGAGCGTCACGCCGAGCTTCTCGGCCTGGGGGACGGTCATGTCGACGAAGCGCCGGCGCAGTTCGTCGTTGCTGTGCCGCTTGATCTTCCAGGCCATGGACCGCGCGGAGTTGGGCGAGGCGTCGTCGGGCGGGCCGAACATCATCAGCGACGGCCACCACCAGCGGTTCACGGCGTCCTGCACCATCTCGCGCTGCTCCGGGGTGCCGCGCATCATCGTCATCAGCAGCTCGTAGCCCTGCCGCTGGTGGAAGGACTCCTCCTTGCAGATCCGCACCATGGCGCGCGCGTACGGCCCGTAGGAGGAGCGGCACAGCGGCACCTGGTTGCAGATCGCGGCGCCGTCCACGAACCAGCCGATCACCCCGACGTCCGCGAAGCTCAGCGTCGGGTAGTTGAAGATCGACGAGTACTTCTGGCGGCCCTCGATCAGCCGCTCGGTGAGGTCCGCGCGGTCGGCGCCCAGCGTCTCCGCCGCGGAGTACAGGTACAGCCCGTGCCCGGCCTCGTCCTGGACCTTGGCGAACAGAATGGCCTTGCGGCGCAGCGACGGCGCGCGGGTGATCCACTCGCCCTCCGGCTGCATGCCGATGATCTCCGAGTGCGCGTGCTGCGCGATCTGCCGGATCAGCGTCTTCCGGTACCCCTCCGGCATCCAGTCGCGCGGTTCGATCCGCTGGTCCCGCGCGATCGTCGCGTCGAAGTGCTGCTGGAGAGCCGGCTCGGCGCCGTCCGCCCCCGGGGGGCTGGAGTGTGTCGTGTCCATCCGTCCCACTTCCCAACCGACCATTCGTTCGGTCCATCGTAGGACACGCCGGCTCTCCTTGGTAAGACCCCTTGAGCAAGTCCTGGGCCCTTGACAGGCCTCGAGACGGCTGGATTACATGGCAACGCCAAGCTAACCGAATGTTCGGTCGGGCTATGAGGTGGTGCGAGAAGTGACCCATACCGCTGACGCGACGACGCCGCCCGCGGAGGCGATGTTCGCCGCGGACGACGCCTCCCGCGGGCTCGGGATCGAGCTGCTGGAGCAGGGTGAGGGGACCGCCGTGCTGCGGATGACCGTGACCCCGGCCATGGTGAACGGGCACGGGATCGCCCACGGCGGATACGTCTTCCTGCTCGCCGACAGCGCCTTCGCCTGCGCCTGCAACAGCCACGGCCCGGTGACCATGGCGGCCGGCGCGGACATCACCTTCGTCGCCCCGGCGCACCGGGGCGACGAACTCGTGGCGCGGGCCGAGGAACGAACCCGGTACGGGCGCAGCGGCCTCTACGACGTGACGGTCCGGCGGGGCGACGAGGTGGTCGCGGAGTTCCGGGGGCGCAGCCGGAGCGTCAGGAGCACGAGGCCGGAGGAGCCCGAATGACCGGCGAGACGACGGCCTCCCGGGCCCCTGAGCCGACGGGAGGGCGACGCGGCGAGCCCCTCCCCCACGACCTGCTCGACGACGGAGAGCGGCTGACCCGCGAGCGGCTGCGCGAGCTCCAGCTCGACCGTCTGCGCACGAGTCTGCGGCACGCCTACGACAACGTGGAGGCGTACCGGAAGAAGTTCGACGCGGCCGGGGTCTCCCCCGACGACTGCCGCTCGCTGGAGGACCTGGCCCGCTTCCCCTTCACCACGAAGGCCGACCTGCGGGACACCTACCCGTTCGGGATGTTCGCCGTCCCCATGGACCGGGTGCGGCGGGTGCACGCCTCCAGCGGCACCACCGGCCGCCCCACCGTGGTCGGCTACACGGAGAACGACCTGTCGACGTGGGCGGACCTCGTCGCCCGCTCGATCCGCGCCGCGGGCGGGCGTCCGGGCCACAAGGTGCACATCTCCTACGGCTACGGTCTGTTCACCGGCGGTCTCGGCGCGCACTACGGGGCGGAGCGTGCGGGGTGTCTGGTGATTCCGGCCTCCGGGGGCATGACCGCGCGCCAGGTGCAGATCATCCGGGACTTCCGGCCCGAGATCATCATGGTCACGCCGTCCTACATGCTCACGCTGCTCGACGAGTTCGAGCGGCAGGGCCTCGATCCGCGCGCGAGCGGTCTGCGGGTGGGCATCTTCGGTGCCGAACCGTGGACGGAGGAGATGCGCCGCGAGATCGAGGAGCGGACGGACATCCACGCCGTCGACATATACGGCCTGTCCGAGGTGATCGGTCCGGGTGTCGCCCAGGAGTGCGTGGAGACCAAGGACGGGCTGCACGTGTGGGAGGACCACTTCTACCCCGAGGTCGTCGACCCGGTCACGGGTGAGGTGCTGCCGGAGGGCGAGGAGGGCGAGCTGGTCTTCACATCCCTGACCAAGGAGGCCCTGCCGGTCGTCCGCTACCGCACCCGCGATCTGACCCAGCTGCTGCCCGGCACGGCCCGGCCGGCGTTCCGCCGCATCCAGAAGATCACCGGCCGCTGCGACGACATGATCATCCTGCGCGGGGTGAACGTCTTCCCCAGCCAGATCGAAGAGATCGTGCTGCGCACGGCCGGCGTCGCCCCGCACTTCCAGATCGAGCTGACCCGGCGCGGCCGCCTGGACCACATGGCCGTCCGTGTCGAGACCCGCCCGGGCACCGGCCCCGAGCAGCGCGAGGCCGCGGCCGGGACGATCGCCCAGGCCGTCAAGGACGGCATCGGCATCACCGCCGACGTGACGATCGTCGAACCGGAGACCCTGGAGCGTTCCGTCGGCAAGATCCGCCGGGTGAGGGACCTGCGCGAGGCGTGATCCGCTGGGGCCGCGGCGGCGCTCATGAGCAGCACGTCGCCTCGGCCACCGCACCAGGAGCGTCCGAGCCGGCGCAGCCGCCACCGCTCTCACGACCAGCACCTCGCCTCGGCCACCGCACCAGGAGCGTCCGAGCCGGCGCAGCCGCCACCGCTCTCACGACCAGCACCTCGCCTCGGCCACCGCACCAGGAGCGTC
>NZ_JBVJSX010000025.1:0-28745 GCF_055606225.1 Streptomyces sp. NPDC037100
ACGTCGACCTGATCGAAGACACCATTCTTGGAGTAGGTGAACTTCGTGTCGCGCCCCGAGGCGTCCGTCTGGGATGCGACCCGGCCCTGAGTGTCGTATGTGTTGAACGTGATCTGCTTGGTGCGCGCGTCCGTCACCTTGTTGATGCGGCCGGAGGCGTCGTAGCCGTACGTCTCCGTCTTCCCGTCCAGGGCTGTCACACCGGTCAGCCGGTCGCTGGTGTAGCTGTAGTCGACCACCCGGCCGTCCGCCAGCGTCACCGTGTCGAGCCGGTCACCGGTATAGGCGAGTTTCGCAGCCCGTCCGACGGCGTCCGTGATGGTGGTGGGCTTGCCGCCCGTGTACGTCAGGGACAGACCCCGGCCGGTGCGGTCCTTGACCGCGGTCAACTGACCGGAGGCGTTGAAGGCGTACGTCGACTGGTCCGCGGTGGTCAGCTTGTAGCCACTGCCGTCGGTAACCAGCTTGGAGCGGGCCTGGCCGGGAGTAGTGAAAGCTCCTCCGGACTTCTTGTACGTGTGCCGGGTGCCCCCCTCACCGACCAGCACGGCATCGCCATCGGCCTCGATCTTGAGCCGCGTCTCCCACGGGAGCTGCCAGCCCTTGCCGAGCGCTCCAGATTCGGTGTTGTCGGAGGAGTAGACACGGCCGACCTGCAACGGCACGCCAGGAGCCGGCACGTTGGCGTCGTTGAACGCTTCAGTGAACGCTCCGGTCGCCGTGTTCACCGGGTCGGCGCGCATCACCGTCGTACCGGCCGCACCGCTCGCGTCGCCACAAACCGCGGCGCATTCAGCGCCCTCGGGCAGGGACGGCACGATGTAGAACATGTTGTACGAGCCGCAAGACTCGGTGTCCGTGGGGTCGTCCGTCACGGTCGTGCAGGCCCAGACGGTGAAGCTGGGAACCTGCTGCGTGCACTCCGTCGTCGGCACCGTGAACGACGCGTTGACCTCAGGGAAGACCTTGTCGGTGTTCAGGGTAGGGGCCTGGACGGTCTGCCCGAAGTCGAACCACTGCACGTCGTCATTACTCAGGCGGCAGCCGTAGTAGTCCACCTTCCAGCGCACCTTCACCGGATGCACTTCCGTGTTCGCGCCACCGGACTGCCAGATCGCTGCCTTGACCTGCAGTGGCTCCCCCGGGACCGCGGCCCCGATGTGGTTGCCCAGCGCCATGAGCCAACCGCCCTGCTGCGCAGCCGCGTTCGCGAACGGATCGGTGCTCACCTGGTACAAGGCACCGCTGTTGTACGAGGCGGCGGCCGCCCCGCCCGCCCGAGTGGTGAAGGAGGCCTGATTGAACGTACGGCCGGATGGGCGAGAACCGGCGGCGGTGCGCGGGTGCTTACGGCCCGCTGCATGCAACTGTCCCTGATTTTGCTTCAGCAGCTCGATCTGGGCAGCCGTGGCCGGCTTGCTCTTCGTCGCCGGCAAGGCGTGTGGCTTGACCGGCTTGGCTTTGTCTTTCGTTTGTGCACGCCGCTGCTGCGGCGTCACCGGCTTCTGATGTGCAGCAGGTTGCGGGCCACCGTAGGCGTAATCATCCTGCCCAGCGGGGGAGTCACCGGCGGTCACCTGGACCAACCAGCCGCCGCCCGCTATCACGGACAGCGCCACCAGCACGATCAACATCCGCACACGCGCAGATACCGACGCGAGCACTCCCCCACCCCTTCTCACACCGAGCACACAAGGCAACACGCCTCGCACACAAGTGCAAGATCATGGTTGGTTCGGCGAGAGCCGATCAAGAGGGTGGATCAAAGTTGGCTGATTGTCATGTTCGTTACCACCCGCGTCCACTCAGAACAACTCGCAGCACGCTTAGGGCAGTTCGACGGGTTCCGATAGCGACCGGCCTGCGCGTACAGTCACCGCCATGGCTCAATTCGCCTGCTCAGAGCACGTATGCCCTTGAGGCCGACGCCCCACATCACCGGAAGCCTCCATCCCGCCCGCCGCAAGGAGAGTGCGACCAACGAGGCTGACGGTAGGAGCAGTTCACCCGATCGCGGGCGGCGATGCCCAGAAGCCGGCGTGCAGGCGGCCCAAGGCCCGTCTCGCCTTCGGGTCCTGATCGGCCGTCACCTCCAGCGCGTCGCAGACCCTTCAAAGCGGGCGACATAACAACTGATGCGACCACAACCCCGCCGGCTCAGATGCGCGAGGCAGCAGTGCAAATAAGGGACGAAAGTCGGACCTAACTAAAAGTTCATGAAACGGATCAAAGGTACAGAGTCAGCCAAAAGGAAGAGCCCGTCACCATCGATTTAGGTAACAAGTCAGCAACGGCGCAATGATCATTTGACCCTCAAGTGCAACTTTTCGGACCTTTCCATCCTTGCTCTTCAGTTGACGACGACGGCAAAGTTTTCCCGGGTCCTGCACTGAGTGCTCAGCTGCGGACCAATCACACCGGGGGCCTTCGAAACCTGCGCGACCTGCGGGCTATATTCACGTGATCTTGTCGACAGAATTCTGCCAGGTCGCGACCACCGCCGAAACTCTCGGTAGAGGCGCTCCGTGCTCATTTTCAGCACAGCTCACGGGTGCAGCCCCACAGAAAGCGAGACCGCAGCAAGCACTGAGCACTGAAGGATTGCTGTGCATGGCCTAATCCTATTCGGCAGGAACTGATGGCGGGACTGCCGAAATAGGCAAACAAAAGTAGGCTCTCAGTTCGTTCTTGAGGTGCAACTGCGCTCCGGGCGTCATTCTCTGGCTAGCTCCATTTGACCGCCCGGGGACGCATAAACGATCCCATTTCCGCTCTATTAAAAGGAAACAGATGAACAAGCGAATCAAAAAGGCAGCCGGTGCGATCATCGGTGGCCTTTTACTTCTTGGTGCCAGCCCTGCCTACGCGATCTCGGCAAGCACCGATGGGGCCGCCGCATGGACGGACAATTGCAATCGCACCAAATGCGGCGTGGATTACGTATTCGTTTGGGTCAAGGACCGGAAGGCTGACGGCCACCCGGTCAAGGCCGAGTATGAGAAGAAACTTACCGGAGACGTGGACGTGCTCTGGGAGAAGCGGGGAAATGGAAATGAGAACGTGAGCAAGGATATTGAGCTGGGCGTTGCCGCCATCAAGGCTTGCGAGTACATCAACAACTGGCCGGACGACTGCAGCGGCTGGTCCCGCTCCTAGTCATGGTTTTGAGCAGGCCCTCCTTCCTAGTGGTGTCACAGATGGGGGGCCTGCTCATCGTTATTTGGCGAAGGCAAGGAAATGAGCATGGAGCCAGTCCTCCGGGTAGACAGGCTGTCGTATGAAATCCAGGGCCGAAAGATACTGGACGGGGTAAGCTTCCAATTGGAGCGCGCTCAGTCTCTTGCGATTTCTGGCCCTAGCGGCAGCGGCAAATCGACCCTTCTGTCCTGCATTCTCGGCCTGCATACACCGTCGGCGGGATCGATCACTGTTGCCGGAACCTCGATTACAGGTCTTTCGTCTCGTAAGGTAGCTCGTGTGCGGAGCGAGAAGATCGGAATGGTATTTCAATTCGGAGAGCTTCTTCCAGAATTGAGCCCGTTGGAGAATGTCGCTATCGCCGGGATGTTGAACGGCTCCCCGAAATCAGAAACCTTTACCCGCTCCGCAGAGTTGTTGAGAGAACTTGGTATCGCGCCGGACCGAGGGCTGACCGGCGCCCTCTCAGGTGGCGAACGGCAGAGGGTAGCTGTTGCGCGCGCCCTTATAAACCAGCCGTCGCTGATCCTGGCGGATGAGCCCACTGGCGCTTTGGATGCTTCAAACAAGGAAAGTGTTTCGGAGCTCCTGTACAGCCTTCCTGAGAAATGGGGATGCGGCCTCATTGTGGTCACCCACGACGTCGAAGTATCCGCGTTCGCGCAGCGAAAAATGAGCCTACGGAACACGAGAATTACTGAAAACACGCCGCCACAGAAGACGGCGGTGTGAAAGTGAAAGCGCTGAACAGAAGACGACTGAGCCTGCAGTTGCTTGCCGCGGGCCGGCGGGCCTCCATCACAGCTGAGGGCGGACGGGTGAGGCTATGGTCGCTCTGCCTATCTGTCTGCTTCTTTATTCTTGCCGTCTGCTCCCTCGTTTTGGCCGAAGCCACGTACGACGGGCGTGACATACGCGGCGCGGCGAGAAGTCCCATTCCGGTCAGTCAAAGCAGCGAACACGCGGTGGCTCTTTGGGCGCCTGATACCGACGACGTCGACGGCACTCAGCACTTCTTGGCCTACGTGGAACCTCTATCTGATGAGGCACCCCTGCCGCCTGGCCTTGAGGAATGGCCTAAGCCCGGTGAGGCTGTCCTCTCCCCAGCACTCGCCAACGCAGGAGCGAAGGAAGAGATTAGATCCCGATACGGAAGATTTGCAGGGATCATTTCCCCGCAAGGGCTGCAATCTCCGTCCGAAAGATTCGCCTACGTACGCCCGTCGCGTCACATGCTTGACAGTGGCGACATGTACAAGATCTCGGGCTTCGGGAAGCAGCAAGACATATATTGGGGAGAAAGCAGATCACTACCCAGTCTCGGTATGCTATGCGCTGGTCTTGTCGGCTTCCTGCTGCTGCCGGCCTCCGCCCTTCTGATAGCAGCCATCCGTACTGGATCATCCGCACGTGAGCGCCGTGTCATCCTGCTTGATATTCTCGGCGCAAGACCCTCTGCCAGGATACTGTTCGTCATCGGCGAGTGCTCAGTTCCGCTCCTGGTCGGATGCTCCTTCAGTGTCGCTCTTGTGGCACCTGCACTCAAGTGGAACATTCCGCTCCCTGGCGTTGATTTCGTGCTCTATGCCCCGGATGTCGCGGATTCCTTGTGGCAGCTGATGGGAGCTCTCCTTCTCTCCATCGTCGCCGTTATTCTATTGGTGCTGGGATCGACTCCCGGCATCAAGAAATCTCGCTTCCGGCACCTACGAGGTCGCTTGCACGGACACACGCGATGGTGGCCCTGGGTCTTCCCCTTTTCCTTCCTTCTCGCTGTTCGCGGACCTGGGCTAGCGAATGAAGAATGGCGATTGCCGATATACGTGATAGGAGCGCTAGGGGCTCTCAGCTCCCTTCCATCTCTGGTCGGTCTGGCCGTGGCCCGGGGAGGATCCTTGGTTGCAGAGGCGGGGAAAAAGGCGGGGAGTCCTGGAATGATATTTTCCGGACGACGGGCAGCAATGCAAAGCCGTTCGACTGCTAGATTTGTAGCGGCCCTTATGGCCGCAATTTTCCTGGTTGTACAGGCGCAACTCTGGATGGGGCTGCTCGGCGCCAACGCTACATTGGCGAGAAAGTCCCAGGATCAGGTCGGCACATCGCTCGTGACGGTTTCCCATTATAGAGACCATCCTCGGATAGAGGATTTTGCGCAGACCTTGCCATCAGGGGCAGAGATCGCGATGCTTCAGGCATCCGCTCCTAGTCCTGATGCGACTAGAGCCTTCACCATTCACGGCTCATGTGCAGCACTAAGAGCCCTCAGCGCACCCTGCGAATCAGCAAGTATTGCGCCACAAAACTTGGATCAGAGAATTGTCGAACTGCTTCGCTGGAATGAAGTCGGAAATGCCAGCAGCATCAAGATCAAACCTGGACCTGTCACGACAAACGGAAATAGCGGCAACGGAAACGGTCGCCTTTTTGTTTTCTCGCGATCCGGAGAGGATCTCTCACTTCCACAGTTGCGCGAAGCGGCTAGAAGTACACTGGCCATGAGGGCAAACGTTGAGCCGCTCGGGAACACTTGGGCAATGGGAGCCCAAGATCTAGTCTCTTCTGCCCAATGGATTCTTCTTCTAGGAGTTGCAGGAGTAGCGCTCACCGTCATCGCCGTTGGGCTAAGTTCGCTAGGTGAGTTCATTAGATTTGGGCGTGAAGCCTCACCCCTTATCGCTATCACCGGGAAGACGCGAGTATACGCTTCCGTAGTGCTCTGGTCGCTTTTTATCCCATCGGTTTTGGCGTCTCTCGTCGGCGCCATAGCTTCGGCATGGCTGACGAGCCCCATAGTCGCCGGATTCAACAATCCGATCCCTGTCGAACTGTACGTATCAATCTGTGCAGCTGGAGTTTTGACCAGCGCCTTCCTCTGCCTCAGTGGATGGCGAATCATGACTCGCATTGCACTCTCCTGGCGTGCCCAGGGAGAATTCTAGCGACCATTAGACTCTACTGGCGGAGCGTCTCGGCCCTGACTATTGGATGGCCCGGGCCTTATGCCCTTTCGGTGAGGGACGCGAGAGTATCTCTTGGTCAAAAGGTATGGGTTTGGGCCTCTGACCATCAGAAGGAAGGAGAGCCGGCATCCCTTTGCTGGCCACAATTCCACGATTAGTGACCACCGCCTGCTGGTCGAGGCGCAACTGGTCTGCGACCCAGTCGCCGTGACGGGCTGCGGATGAACTGGCCACCTCGTTGCTGCGCGACATCCGGTTGGAACGGCGCAATGAGCCTTTGTCAACGTGGTGTTGAGGTCGCGCGGTGATCAGCTGCGGTGTTCGGCACTGCTGTCGGTGATCGCTCGATACAGCTCACGAGCTCGCAGACAAAACTGCCCGACCTCCGTGATGTCCGGCTCCTCGCCGTCGGCCAGTAGGCGGGCCTGGAGCTGCTCCGAGCGCAGCCCGTCGTAGCGAGCCCGGACCTCCGCTGTCACCGGCTGGATCGCGATGTGCAGGTGCTTGAGTGTGTCGTGGCTTTGTAGCCGCATGCAGACTAGCTCTGCTCGCGTCGGTACAACGTCTTGACGACGCGAGCGGTATCGCGCAGCAAGGCGCCGAGTTCCGCCGCCTCCGTGTTCTCGAAGTTCGGAAATGGCCACGACGTGCTCTCACAGACCCACCATCAAGGTGCCGGGATTCATCGGACCGAGGCGAGGTTCACCACCCACTCAGCGGTCTGCGGCACACCGCTGCCAACTCTTTGGCGCCCGATCAGAAGGTCGCACCCTAACGACCTCGTGCACGGTAGGCAGTGAGGTGTCAGCCTGATCGTCGATCATGGCTGTGTGGTGGGGAACGCGTCTCGTGCAGCGATCATCAGCGACCGGAGGATCACGGGCCTATCGGCCAACGTGGTCGCTGAACTCGTGGCCGAGCTGGGCCCGTTATGGCATGAACGGCACCAGGCCAGGCTTGCGTCCAGGCTCCGGAAGCGGGCGATCGGCGCCGGGGCGAAGCACCGGCTGGTCCTCGTCGATCGGCTTCTGGCCACCCTCGTGCACCTCCGCCACGGGGCCACGCACGACGTGCTCGCCTGCTGGTTCGGCGTGGACCGCTCCACCATCACCCGCGCCGTCGGCGAGGTGCGGCCACTACTCGTCGAGCGAGGCTGCGCCGTCAGCCCCGGAGTGCGGCTGCGGACCCTGGCCGAGGTCGTCGACCACCTCGGCGCCGACGGCAAGACCGGGATCATCGACGGCACCGAGATCCGGGTCCGGCGGCCGGCCGCCGGACCTTCTGGTCCAGCTCGCCGCCGTCTTGCAGTGCACATTCCACAGGATGCAGATCAGCGCTCTGCCACGGCCTTTCGTCCTGGGTGTTCTGCCGCTTGACGCGGGCCGGTGGCGGTCCGGTCCGGGCACCGGCCGCGTGCTGTGCGGGACCAGCTGAGCTGGGGCCGGTGCCTGCCCCGTTCTCCCGTAGTTCCGCGGCGGCTTCCTGTCGCCAACCGCATGGCTGAGTCATGTCGGTTGGGGTTTCCAGCGCATGTCGAGTGCTTCGAGTGCGTCGAGCTGTTCGCGGGTGAGGTGGAAGGGCCGCAGCCTTTTGTCGGAGAGCCACTCCCCCAGGCGGAAGGCGCTGCCATGGTCCCAGACGACTTCGTCGTAGGGGACGTTGAGGTGCTGGTGGGTGCGCCAGTAGGTGTGTGCGTAGCGCAGGCCGTGGGCGAAGGCGCGTTCGCTCTGGCTGCGCGGCGGACGCAGCAGCAGGGCGAGTGGGTGGTGGAGGGGCAGGGCTCCGAGGAGGTTGTGCTGGGCGGAGCTGAGGCTGGGCAGGGTTTGGAGTTGCTGGTCGAGCCATTGCTCCAGCGGTGGGTCGTCGCTGTCGGGTGCGAGGTCGGGGAATGTCAGTTCGCCGCGGCGGGCGGCGGCGAGAGCGCGTGCGTAGATGCGCCGCCAGTAGGGCCTGTCTGACAAATGATCACTGAGCAGGGTGTGCATGCTCGGTCCAATTGCCTTGCGGTCCTGACGCCGGCCAGTGACTCTGGGCCGGTGCCAGGACAGGGAAAAAGAAGGCGGCGACAAGAGGCCGAGAGGCTGCGGCAGGCTGCTCGCACCGCGCCGGACGTGGGACGGTGGGAAGTGCTCTTTGAGACTCGGGACAAGGCGGAACTGGGTACGCAGTTGCGCCGTCTTCGGGAGGCAGGAGTCGACGGGCCGGTGATCCGGATCGACACGCTGTGCGGGCGCCTGGCGCTGCCGACCACCTACCGGTTGAGCCGGTTCGTGACGGACCCCGCGCGGGAGTCCGAGCACGAGCACTCTGATCATTGATCTTGTGGCAGGTCGAGGTGAGTTGACGGACGCGGCGTGGGAGCGAATAGAGCCCTTGTTGCCGCAGGTGGATGGGCGTGGTCGTCCGTGGCGTGATCACCGGCAGGTGGTCAACGGGGTGCTGTGGCGGCTGCGGACCGGGGCCCCGTGGCGCGATCTGCCTGAGCGGTACGGACCGTGGCAGACCGTCTACGAGCGATTCGCCCGCTGGGAAGCGGATGGGACCTGGGCGAAGCTGCTGGAACACGTCCAGGTCCGCGACGACTCAGTGGGCCGGGTGGAGTGGACTGTTGCCGTCGATTCCACGGTCAACTGGGCCCACCAGCATGCGGCCGGCGCCCGCAAAAAGGGGCAGGCGACGGGGACGAACTGGAAGATCCGGTCAGCTCGCAGGCGCGCCAGGCCCTCGGCCGGTCCCGAGGCGGGCTGACCACCAAGGTCCACCTCGCCGTCGATGGTCGGGGCCTGCCGTTGTCCATCGTGCTCACGCCCGGCAACACCAACGACGCCACCGCGTTCGGCCAGGTACTCGACGGGATTCGCGTCCCGCGCGCCACCACCGGCCGGCCCCGCACGACACCGGTGCGAGTGCTCGGCGATAAGGCGTATTCCAGCAGGGCGATCCGCCACCTTCTGCGGTGCCGGGGCATCGCTGCCACGATCCCCGAGCGCCGGGACCAGGTGGCAAACCGCCGGCGACGTGGAATTCACGGCGGCCGCCCACCCGTCTTCGACAAGGACATCTACCGCGACCGCAACGTGGTCGAGCGATGTTTCGCCCGCCTCAAGCAGTTCCGCGCGATCGCCACCAGGTTCGACAAGCTCGCCGACCGCTACAGGGCTGGAATCGTCCTGGCAGCCCTATCCCTGTGGCTCCGCGAACCCGCCAGGTGATCATTTGTCAGACACCCCCTAGCGCCGGGCGATGCCGCGAACGACAACACCTAACCAATAGGGGCACCAGGCGCCCGTTGAGTTATGGCTCGGCATAACTGGTAGCCCTCACACCGGCAGCCTGGAGGGACTCACCGAGCCCTCCGAAACCGCCCGGCCCTCTGCTCGCACGTCAGGCCGGCACCGAGTGCGGTGCCGGCCTGACGTGGCGGCCCTTCGCTGGCCCCTGGCCTTCCGCTTTGATCTCTCTCGCCCTAGTGGGCGTTGTGCGTGGTGGTGGCGTCACGCTCGCAACGGCCCACATCCAGTTGGAAGAGGCTCACTACCAGCGCTGCAGATCCTTGCGCAGCCGGTCGTACCAGGCCTGTCGGGGCTGAGCGGTGTCTGGCGGCTTCTCGCCGAGCGCGACTACCTGGTCGGTGACGCTGTAAGTAGCAACACTTCAGTGGTGGTCTCCAACCACTTCTGGGTGGACCTGGCTGGCGGTGCTGAACCGAAAACGGTGACGAATCAGGTGGGCAGGAGGGCCCGTTCGTGGACAGCATCGGCAAGACGGCTGCGCAGTGCCACGGTGAGGCGCTTCTCGGCTCTGGCCCCCGCGGCCATCACCGACTGCTTCTCGGCGCGGGTTTTGGCGTCGTTGGCCAGGGCGTCTTCGGCTTCCGCAGCGAGGGCTGCCTGCCGGTCGAGATCCTGGCGCAGGCGCCGCTCCACCATGACGGCTTCACGGAGCTTGTCGGCGGCCTCGATGCGGGTGCGGGAGCCGAACCTGGTCGAGAGCAGTGCGCCAACCGCATCGGTGACCGTGGCTCGGTGTGCACGGAGTTTTTCGGCGCTCTCGCGGTGATACCGCAGCCGGTGCTGGAAAGTGGAGCGCTCGTGGTCGCTGAGCAGCAGGCCGCGCGCCTGCCGGCCGCGTTCCATGGCGCGAGCAAGGTCGTGCTGGTCCTTGGGGAAGGTGTCCAGATCCGCTTGCTGTGCACCGCCGGATGCCAGGAGATGGACGGAAATCTTCGACGGCGTGGCTGACCGACGAGGACGCTGGTGCGGTGGTCCCCCTCCGCATGGAGCGCTGGGCGTGCGTCCGGGGGGTGGGCGTCGTACGGTCCGAGGGCCCGGCTCGGACAGGACGGCCGGACTCTTGCGGTCCCGCGTTCCTTCGCACGTTGCGCGGGACCGCTCCCTGTCCTCAGGAGGAATAGGCGCGAGCGCTCGGCTGATCGGCCTGGGGTCGCGCAGAGTGCCTGTTTTCGAGAAACGGGTGGAGGGCCTGCTTGGAGCTGCTGTGATCTCAGTTGACGGCGACACGTCGAACGATGGGCCGAAGAGTATGCTTCCGCGCCCCGCGGACATCAACTCAGGCTGCGAATCCGCGAAGAGCGAGAGATGGTGGTGGAGAGGGGCTCATCAGGAGAGGTGTGGGCCGATGGTACCCCAGCAGCTAGATTACGAGAACGTCCATATAGAAGCCCATCCGATTGATTTCGGGTTTGACAAGCGTGTCGCCGCCTCAATTTTCGGAATGGGCAATCCAACAAAAGTCGAACTGAGTGCCGTAGAAAGCGGTCCGGAAGGGATGGAGAGGATCTTCACTCGCACGTTCGTGAGGATGTCAACGGCACCCTTGGAGATCCTCGACGGAGGAGATCGGAGGGAAGGGGAAAAGGCGCTCGAAGGTCTCACCAACGTGCTGCTGATGTGGGACTACGACTTTGTCGGCCAGGGCCCCGTGTGGTACGCGCGCCACTTCCAGAGGCCCTATCTGCCTGTCGCAGCAACACTGGAGGGCTGGGAGGCCGTCTACGATCTGGCCCATCTCGCCGAGGCGTTTCTGGAGCAAGAACCTAATTCTGCTCACGCTCTCGCAGTGTACGCCTATTGCCTCACCCTTCTGGGTCAAAATGAAGAGGCAGTAGAGGTCGCCCGACGATCCCTCAGCATAAGGTCGAATAATGTGCAGGCCATTGCAACACTCGCAGAGTCTCTAAAAAACCTCGGGCAGGTCACTGAGGCGCGGTCACTGGCGCAAAAGGCTGCCAATATGGCCCCTGGATTTGAATACCCCGAGCAGATATTGAGTGAACTGCGAAATGCTTAAAGCGCCATTACAGCGTCGACGCATGCAGGCGGCGCCGGTTGCCAGCCCGGGCGAGCGAGGGCGTATCCGGTGCGCCGCGGGGTGCCGTTCCGTGTCGGGAACTCGTGCAGCCGGTTGACGTCGACTTCCCTCTCGCGGCGGCCGGTAGCCGCGTCCGCGATGACTACCCGTCGGCCGCCCGGGCGCACGATCCGTGTGTACCGGGCCTCCGCGCCCTCGGGCTGCTGCACACACGGCGCGTACACCTGACCACGCTGGAGGTGGCAGCTCTCCACGGTAACTCCCGGAGCTCGGCGGTAGCCGGTCGACTCTATCGGCACACCGCTTCCGCCGGGGTGTCGTCTCGGCTGCTTGGTTGTTGGGTACCGCTGGGCCGGGCCCATGAGTTCGGCGACTTCATGCGACAGGAACGCGATGCCTTGGTCAGGGGCCGCGGCAACGGCACGTCCGGGGCGCGGTCAGCTTCCCGGCAGCCACTCGGAGAGGCCCTCGCGGACCTGCGCGTCCCGGAAGAAGCCGCTGTGGACGACGGCGCTCGACGACGGGACGACGAGCGGATCGGGCACGACGTACGAACCGGCGCGGTGGACGCCCTCGGTCGGTACGACGAGGTCGTTGCCGACGCCGAACAGCCGGTCCACCAGTCCGTCGAGCGCGCGCATCGCCAACGCCTCGTTCCGGGCGGGTTCGAAGTCGGATGTCACCGCGCGCACCGAGCCCTCGGTCGGGACGGCGGAGGCGTTGAGTTCACCGAGCCCCACCGACGCGGGGTCCATCGCCGCCAGACCGTCCAGCCCGCCGAGGACACCTGTCGCACCGTGTTTCACGACTTCGAGGACGACCTCCAGGGTGGTGCTCACCAGCTCATCCGGGAACAGCCCGAGCAGGTTGGTGAAGACTCCGAGCAGATCGCTCAGTCGCTGCTTCTCGGCGAGGGCCGTGCCTGCGTTGGGGGTGGCGACGTGGACGAGCGTACGGACGGAAGGGGCGGGCCGTCCTGCGCCCGCCAGGCCGTCCCGGTTCAGGTGGCGGGCGACGAGACCGCCCCGGGAGTGGGTGACGACGTCGAGGGTGAGTCGCCGGTCGGCGGGCAGGTGCTCCAGGAGCCAGCGCGCGTTGTCGACCGGGTCCAGGTGGACGGTCGGATGGTCGAAGACCAGGACGCGGCCGTCGTAGCGCCGGTGGAGGTCGTGCAGCAGCGGCTCGTCGTCGGCGATGCCGCGAAAGCCGGTGCGGCACCTGCTGAACGTGCCGTGGACGAAGAGCAGGAAGGGCCGGTCGGCGAGTTCGGCGAGCCGGCCCGCGCTCACCTGCATGTCGGACCCCTCATCGGCTCCGTCACCTGGCTGTTCGCCTGCCGTGAGGAACGTCTGTGGGGTGGTCAGCCGCAGCTCGTACGGGCGGTGCCTCTTCTCCCACCGGCTGACCGCGAAGTCGGCCGCGAGACCGGCCGCCCGCTCGATCGGGAACCGCAGCAGGTGCAGGACCTTGCCGACACCGAACCCGAGGATGCCCCGGTCCGCCGCCGGCCCGCCCGCGGGGAGCGCGAACTGCTCCATCGGAACACGAAACGTCTGGGCTGCCCCGGCGGCCCGGTCCGTACCGCTACCCCGCACGGCCGCCTCGGGGAACACCCAGCGCACGACGCCGGTCGCGTCCGCCTCCAGCAGGGCCTGCCCCTCGTCCGGCAGGGGCGCGGGCGCCTCCAGCAGGGTGCGGGCCGGGAGCGCCGCTCCGGTCGGGCCCGCCGGGGCGGCGTGGCACGGCCAGGTCGCTCAGCGGCACGGTGAGCACCGGCCGCATACCGGCCTCCTGCGCCGCGGTGCCCAGCAGGCGCGCGGCGGGCTCGGGGACGTGGTCGGCGAGGAGTTGCTCGGGCAGCCCGCCAGGGGTCGCGTCGCGCACCGGCGTCCCGGCCGCGGCACATCGGCGGACCTCGCCGACGCGGCCGCCGACCTCCGAGGAGCGCAGGACCAGACCGTAGGGGAGTTCACTGCGTCCGTCGCGTTGAAGATCAGGCATCGTCCGTCCCTTCCCGTTCCGCTGGAGCGCCCTTCGCGGTCCACTCGACGGTCAGCCGTGGGTGGCCGAAGAAGAGGTAGGCGAGCGGGGTCGACAGCTTGGCCCCGGCCGCGCGTAGCGTTCCGGCGCGCCGCCTGCGCAGGTACTCGGCGGGGGCCGTGCCGCCCTTCAGCACGGCCGTGTAGAAGCCCTGGGCGATGTCTTTGGCGACCTTGTCGTCGACGTTCCACAGAGGGGCGATGGCCGCCTGTGCCCCGATGCCGAGGAAGGCGGGCACCATGCCCGCGTACGCGCCCAGCGCGCTGCGGCCCTGCCCGACCTGGCAGGCGTTGAGGAACACGAGCCGCACCCCGCTGGCCTCCACTCCGCTGACGGACCGTCGGCTCAAGTACGTGCCGTCCACCATCTGCAGACCGTCCTCCAGCTCTTCGGTGCTGAACTTCCCGTGCACGGCCAGGTGGAGGATGTCCGGCCCCCGCTCGCCCTCCAGGGCCATGAGCACCTGGTCGGTGGTGGCGTCGACGGGGTTCGCGCGGTAGTGCCGGATGAGGTGCTTGGCCTCGGCCTTCGCCTCCTTGAGTTCGGCGACGGCGTAGTCCCCGGTCACCACGGACATCGTGTGGGGTTGCAGATGTGCGGGCGGGGCCGGGGTGCGCTGCCGGTCGCCGTAGATCCAGCGGCCGACGACCGCCTGGGCGCCGAGATGGGCCGGGGCCGCCGGGTCCAACGGCTCGGGCAGCAGGGCCAGTTCCCAGGGGACGTACGGGTCCCAGGTGGCCAGGAGCACGCTCGGCGGACCGGCACGTTCCCCTGCGGCCCGCAGGGCGGCCCACACCTCCTCCGGCACGGCGCCGCCCGCCTCCCGGCCGACTCCCTTGAGGTAGTGGGCCAGGTCGTAGGCGTCCTTGCGCTCCTGCACGCCGCGCATGACGGAGCGGGCCCAGTCGGCCTCACCGCCGAGCGTGGTCACGAGCGGCTTGTCGCAGGCACCGACGCCCGGGTGCGGCGAGCGGTACAGCCAGCAGTGCTGCCGCCCGTCGCCGTCGTTGCCCGGGGCCACGACGATCTCCAGATCCGGCTGAGTGCCGGCGTCCGCCTCCTCCGGCAGCACCCATACGCCTCCGGCCGCCTGCGTCCGCGGCTCGTCACCGGCCGGCTCCCCGGGCGCCTGCCCCACCCGTACGGTCCGGTGGGCGACCCCGATGACGCTGCCGGCGACCGCGTACACCGCGGTGATCACCCGCTCCGCGGCCAGGGACGGATCGTCCACCGCCCGGAGCCTGAGCATCCGGTACGGGTACGGGTCGTCCGGACCGGCCCGCATGCGCAGCGTGAGCGGGTCCTCGCCGACCACGGCGAAGCCATGCGCGAGGACGGAGACCTCGAGCGTGAATGCGTCGGCGGGGACGGTGAGGGGGGCGGGCTGGACGACCTCGGGTGTAGGGAGCGGGGCCAGCCCCACGCGCAGCTCGAAGGCTTCGTCAGGCACGACGCGCTGGGGGGCGTCGAGACGGGCGTAGGCCTCGCGGGTGGGGGCGGTAACCGCGGGCCCGTACGCCTCGGCTCGGACGAGAACCCCGCGCTCGGCGCGCCACCCCCTGAACCACTCCCGGAGCCGACCAGGCACTGCGTGGGGGCGTGTCCATTCGACTCGTGCCTGCCCTCCTGTGTCCCCGGACTCCGGGGGCGGCGCAAGGGGCCCGGCCGGCGGAGCCGACGGCTGCGCGGTCTCCTCGCGCTGCGGGGGCGGGAGCGGGGGCGGGGGCGGTTCCGGAAGGGGCGCTCCGCACACAATCTGGTGAGGGGGGAACTCGTCGGCTTCCCCGTATCCGGTCTCCGGCTCCAGCAGCCACGTCAGGTGGGCGAGTTCGCCGGGGCGGGAGGTCGGCTCCGGCCAGCGCACGGGAGGGCGGCCCAGGTGGGGCGCCGCCCTGGACAGTTCCCGCAGCGTGGCGAGGCGTTCGTCTGGGTCCTCGTTCCTGAGCCGTGCGACGGCACTGGCGACCACCTCGGCCGGCGGCGCGAGGCTCAGCACCGTGCCGAGCCAGTCCGCCCGGCCCTCGGGCACCGCCCGAGGGAGCTGGGGGAGATCCGCCGCGAGCGTGTCCGGCAACACCTCGACGACCTGTCCGAGGCGCTCAGTGGCAGCCCGGAGGGTCTCGTCGTCCTCGTCCACGGCCTTCACGAGGGTGGCGATCAGCACCGACAGCAGTCGCTGCCTCGCACTTTCATAGAGGAAGGCGAGCGGGGACAGGTCGGACGGGAAGCCGCGACCGTCCACGAGGCTTTGGGCCACAGCCCGTTTCACGGCCAGCGCGGAAGGCCACCCGCCTGGATCGGTCTGTACCGAAGGTGTGACAGCAGGCCGGTCCGGGGTGGCCAGCGCCCGCCGCGCCGCGTCCTGATGAGCCGAGTCATCGTCAGCGGCCCACCCTTCCAGGACGGCCCGCACCTCGACCGCAGGGAGGTGTCCGGCCGCCTCGACCAGGGAGTCCGGCACCAAGGGATCCGCCCGGAAACGGCTGAGGACCAGCTCCGCGACCTCCTCCGCCGCCGGTCTGTCCAGCGGGAGCGCGGCGCACGCCGCGAGGGCTTCAGTGCGCAGGCTGCGGTTGACCTCATGGACGGCGAGGAGCAGCAGCGGGCCGAGGTCGTCCGGCGTTAGGAAGCGGTGCGAGCGTGAGGCCACGGCTCGGCCCTCCGGGAAGATCGGCCCTACCACTCAGCGTAGTCCGGGGAACCTCCCCGGTCTTCTTGTGCATCGCTGTTCAGCCGCGGTACGTCTCCAACAGCCGCTGCCACACCTCGCTGATCGTGAATAGGGACGGGACGGCGGGCCACAAGCACGGTCGAGAGGAACCTCGCCGGTGACGCCGATCGTCGCGGCGACACCGAGCACAACGACCGGCTGATGAACCTCGCCCTCCCCCGCTGACTTCCCGTACGACGTCCAGCGCGGAGACGTAGGCGACGCCCTCGCCGTCTCGCCCTGCGCGGGTCCATCCGCCGGGACATCGAGCGCGGCCGGGGCGTCCGCGTCCGCCAGGCGATGGAGCTGAGCGCCACCCGGCGCCAGGTCGCGGACGCCCTGGACGTCGACCCCGACGATGCCCGCGAGCTCCTGCGCGCGTGGCGGACATGCAGCACGACCTCCACCGCCGCGACGTTGCGGACGGGCGGCCCCAGCAACTCGGGCCGGACCACGACCGGCACGCCGCCCTCCTGGCGCCGTGCGAGCTGGGCGACGACGAGACCGCCACGGCGGTGCCCGGTGACCGGCTCGGCCTCCCCAAATAGCCGCGCACCCGGAGGACCCGACGCCATGCGACGGCTCGCACGACGCGGTGACCGTGATCGACAGTTCCGGCACCGAGGTACCCGGGGGCGAGCACCACGGCGCGCGCCTGCTCGCCTCCTAGAACGGGGACCGCGCGGTGGAGGGCAGCGTTCCCGCCGCCGGCGTTCGCGGTCGTCCCTCAACACGTACACGGCGATCAGCGGTAACTTCCGCCGTTCCGGAGGGTGGCTCATGCTGGGGATTCCCTTGCTGCGACGGCTGGTTCGACTGCTTTGTGCGTGCTGCTACCTGACTTCGACGGAGTACGAGCCGCCGGGGAACTCCCATCCGTCGGTGCCTTCGCCGATGTCCTCGACGATGACGTCGTCGATGAAGTGGTCCTCGAACTCGTCGTCGGCGAGTTCGCCGGCGAGCCAGAGCTCCTCGATCTCGTCCCAGTGGCCCCGGCTGCCGTCGATCCGCAGGGGCGCGGCGTCCCGGGTGCCGCGCGTACGTTCGTCGTCCCCGGTTCTGACGACGCCGCTGATCTCGTACTGGCCCCGCTTGATGTGGTCGGGGATCGGGTCGGCGGGGACGATGGCCGTGTTCTCGTACGCGGTGTGGATGATGTCGCGGTAGCTGCTGCGGATGTTGTACTCGGCGTCGGACAGCCAGTTGATGAGGGTCTTGGTCGTCACGTGGAGACCGGCGTCCTCCAGGGCCTGCTGCCCCCGGTGGGTCGCCGTGAGCTGGCTGAGCTGGGCGTGCCAGTGCTTGGCGGTGTACGACGACAGCCGGTGCCGGGGGGTGACCTGGAAGCGCAGGAGATCGTTGAGGGCGGCGCCCAGGGAGTCGCCCCGGCCGGTGGGGCCGGCCATCAGTCGTCACCTTCGAGAATGGTCTCGCCGGACTGGACGAACTTGCGCTTCACCTCTCCGAAACCGGTGCCGATCCGGTACGTGGACGGCGGCGTGCCGGGCGGAGTCCAGAAGATGGCCTGGTCGACGTTGCGCAACGCGACGAGCGTGTGCCCTTCCTGGACGGCCTTGAACGCGACCGTCCAGTGGCGGACGGAGGCCTCGGCGACCATGCTCATGCGCCAGTCCGGCCGCCAGAACGGGGAGCGCTGTTCGGCGCGCTTGGGCCACAGCAGGCGCAGCGCGATGGACAGTCGGGTCTTGTACGCCTTGTAGGGGTCGCCGCCGACCTGGACGAGCTCGGTCCGTGCCTTGCGGGTGGCCTCGTAGAAGGGCTTGAAGAGGGACTCGTTGGCCTTCCCGGTCCAGGAGTCGTGAATGGCCGGCATGGCGGCGAGGTGGCCCGTCCGGACGAGTTTCTCCAGTTGTTTGATGTGGGGGGTGGTGACCCATACCCGGCCGTTCTCGTCGGGTCGGTCGATGATCCGCCCCAGGGGGTGCGGCATGTCGGTGCGGTTCCACTCCGGGATGTCGATGAGGTAGATGCCGGCGCCGGCTTTGTCGTACGCGTCGAGCGGGCCGGTGTGCAGGAGCTTGTTCGGGGCGAGGGGGACGGCCGAACAGGCGGAGGGGAAGCTGCCGTTGCGGTCGATCAGGCACAGCACGCCCTCTCCGAAGGAGTCGGGCACGTCGAGCCGGTCGCGCCGGACGCGCTTGCCGTTCGCCCGGATGTGGGGAACGCGGGTGGCGGTGACGTCGGGGTGGACCCAGCGGGGCTCGCCGTCCATGTGCTCGCTGATCAAAGTCCACGGGGCGCTGTCGCGGGCCTCGGTGCGGATGACGGGGATCGGGTGCATCTTCGAGCGGCCGACCGCGTCCTTGAGGATCTTCAGGGCGGGGAAGACGTGGCCCTCGGGCTCGTCCTCCTCGTCCCCCGGCGCCAGATGGTCCTCGCTGTCTTCCTCGTCTTCCGCGAGGTCATCCTGCCCCTGGCCGCTGTGTGCCGGGGCGTTCTCAGGGGCACCGGCAGCAGCGGCCTGACTGGCGCTGCCGGCGGTGTCGGCGGACATGGGCGTGGTGAAGGGCCGCAGTGCGGCGGCGAGGCGGTGCCCTTCGTGAGTGTCCGGCATCCCCGATACCGCTGCGGCGGCCTGGAGCAGCGACGGCAGAATCTCCTGGAGGGCTTCCTGGTCGCCGCCTGCGACTGCGGTCCGCCATGCCGCCAGTTCATGGGTGAGGGCGGCGGGGATCCCCCGGTGTCCGCCGGAGGTGTAGGGCAGGGCGGCTTCGGCCAGTTCCAGCGCCGCGGTTCCCCCGGCGGCCGCCGAGAGTCCCGGGCCCGCCGGGCGGTCGGTGCGCTCGAGGGGGGGCGGCTCCGGCGTCGAGGAAGCGGGCGTGGATCAGGTCGGGCTGCAGGTACGCCGAGCCGATCGTGCCGAAGTCGCGTTCTGTGACTGTGGCTTGGACTTTGCCCGGGTCCGCGGTCGCGGTGAGCGTCACTACGAGGTCGGCGTCCAGGAGTCCCAGGAGCGTGGGGTCGTCGCTGTCGACGACGGCCAGCACCGGTACGTGCAGGTCGCGGGCAAGGGCGGCCAGGACCTGGGAGGCATCGGGGAGGCGGTCCCCGGACAGTGGCAGGCGGGCGCTGTGCGCGGCCTGGAGGCGGTCTACGACCACAAGGGCCAGGCCCTTCATGTGCGGCGCGGTGTCCGCGATGTCCTCGGCTCTGAGGTTGGTGCCGTCGTCGATGAGCAACAGGTCACCAACGCCTGCCCGGACCAGCTGGTGGGCGACCTCCTGCTCATGCTCGGTGAGGCGGCCCTGCTTCAGGCGCGGGTACTCCCCCCCGGTCTCGGCGGACAGGGTCCGGCGGAAGATGTCGTCGCGGTTCGGTCCCGATGCCGCGTACAGCACCGTGCGGCGGTCGACGAGCGCGGTCTTCCGCGCGGCGGCAAGACCCAGAAGGCTTCCACCGACGCTCGGCGGGGCCGCCACGAGAGTCAGCCGGCCCGCCTGCAGACCGCCCGTCGCGGCGTCCAGGCCGGCAGTCCGAACGTGGGGCCACCGACCGGGCCGCCAGTGAGTGCGGACATAGCGTCGCCCAGCGTGGCAAGCCTGCGGGGCGTGCTGCCGCGGTCCTGGTTGCCTTGGCTGTTCACCGCACCTCCTGCGGTCGAGTTCAGGCAAGTTCGCCACGCGGGCAGAACTTCGTTACGACCGAAGCAAGGTTGCAAATCGGGCAATGCATCGCCGCATGCGCCGGTACGCCCACTCACCGGGTGTTGTCAGTGGGGCAGGTGAGTATGGCGTGATGACTCACGCCATACCAGTGCCGCTGCCGTCCGCGCTCGTCGATCACCACGCGGTCGACCTGGAACGCAAGTACACCGACGGCTGGGGCGTGAAGGTCGACGACGTCGCCACCGCGCCCACCGGCGAGATCTACGCTCTCTACAGCGTCCACCGTCACACCTACGGTGTGGCTGATGACGAAGCCGACCCAGCGAAGGCGCACTTCGGCTACTCGTTGTTGACCAGGTACGCCCCCGACGGCACCCCGCTAGCCACCGCGGTCTCCGGGCAGAGTGAGTACCTGCGTCAGGACACGACTCTCGGCGGCCCCACGACTGGGCTCGGCAAGGACCTGTGGTGGGCCAAGGGCCTGTGCGTCCTGCCCGACGGAACACTCGCTGCCACCGGGCCGGGTGACCAGACCCATCTGGTCACCGCGGATCTCACGGCGGTGACCGCGCGCCACCATATGCCCCTCAGAAGCAACGATGACGGCTCGCGCGACCCGTTCGCCTCCTGGATCAGCACGACCCCGGCTGGCCGCCTGCTGTGCACGACCGGCGAGTACGGGCTCTACAACTACGCCGACCTGCTTGACAACATCGTGTCGATCACCGACCAGCCCCTCACCCCCACTTCGAAGCCGACGCTGCGGGCCCTGGCATCCATGGAGGCGGAGCCCGTCAAGCACACGGAAGCCAACCTGAGGCCGGACGTCCTGTTCAACGGCGAGCCGGTCGGCATGGACCACCGGCCGCGGCCGTCGCTTACCGAGCACCTCACTGAACTCGAAAAGACTGCGCGGCAGTGGGACTGGCACGGCGCCCAGCTCGGCCGGCCCGCGGTGGTACGGGAGGACCTGTTCGTCGTCCCGATCTTCGGGCACATCTACCGGGGCGGCAGCCGCGGCCAGCGGTTCGCCTTCGTCCTGGTTAGCGGCAAGGGCGAGGTCGTCGGCCGGCTCGACGGCATGCACCTGCACCGCGACAGCCCCTTCACCGGCCACTGCTTCGAGATCGCCGCCGACGCCGTACGGGAGCGGATCTACCACCTCAACCGGTACGGGCTGTTCGCCTGGACGGCCACGGGCGTGCGCGCCCAACGCCTTGACCTGGAGGACAAGCGGTACAAGCTGCTCAAGCACTTCACGCTCGTGGACTGCACCCCTGCGGGCGAGCTGATCCTCGTTCACCGCACGCAACACCTGATGCTCCGCATCCCGTGCCCTGCCTCCCTCGGCGACCTCGGCCAGGCGGTGGAGGACGCGCTGCGCTCCTACACCAAGGAACGCACTGCCCTCAAGCGACAGTGGCAACCTGTGAATTGGCACTGGACCGACAGCACGGCTCCCCTGCACCGCCTCTGATCGCGTAGCGCGGTCGAGCTCGCGTCGTGGACGGCGCCCTGGCCACGTCGTGGAGGTCTCACACCGCTTCTTCAGCCCAACCGCGTGCCTTACGTGCTTGGCAAGACGAAACGCATCATGACCTGCGCAAAAACCCTTCCGCCCCTAGATGACCCCGACCCGGGTCCGCTGGAGCACCTGGTGGAGGCGTTCACGGAGGAAACCCTGCTGGCCTCCGTGGGGAGCCGCACCCGAGGTCGGGCGCGGCTCCCCACTTCCGCACGGCTGTTGTGCCGGGTGCGGCGGCCGCGCGAGTCCTACACCGGGGTGCTGAAGTCCGCGCGGACCCAGCCCCACACGCCGGCGTGGGGGCCCGATGTGACCTTGATGTAGCTCCAGGAGTAGCCAGCGGGCTTGGAGGAGCTGAAGCAGCGCATGAGGTGCTTGGTCCCCTTGGCCAGAAGACCCTTGGACGAGTAGGAGGTACCCGGCCCGCTGCGGAAGTTGACGGAGGCCGTGTTGATCTTGGCGTTCCAGTCGTACCGGTAGTCAGTGCAGGCCGACGTCCCGACAGCGGCAGCCGGGGAGACGGTGGCGAGCGTGGCCCCAGCCGCGACGAGGAGGGTGATGGCCGCAGACGCGGCTACTCGCCCGGCCCGGCGCGAGCTGCTGAAATGCTTGTGCATTGAAATCTGCCCCGATGGTGTAGGGGGGCCTGACACCAGAAGAAGCCGACGGGCTCGTTGCAGACATTCGCACTTCTCCCGAACTGCACCGACGTAACAGCACGTCAGGTGGGCCCCGTGAAATGTTCCTATTTGGAAAGGGAAGCAAGATCTCCCTATCCGGCACGATCCTGCGACACTTCATGGCGCAGCGTCAATTGCAATGGTGGAGCGATGCGGGCAGCGGGGGCTCGTGCGGCCGACCGCATCGTCGTCCCTGGCTACTCGGGGCAGTTGCGGCGGCATCCGTCGTCCTCATTGTCCGGCCGGAGACCGCAGGGACCGGAGTGCGCGATCGTCTGGGGGCAGGCCCGGCCGGCGCCGTGGACCCACCGCCCGCAGTGAGTGCGGAACAGACCGCCTTCAGGGATACGCCACTCCTCGTCTTCGGCGCACTGGCGGGCTGCCCAGCCCGCCAGCGACCTCGTCGTACCAGTCGGTGGCCGCCTTGGCCCTCATCGGGTGGCCGCCTTCTGAGTGGGGAGCGCTGCGAGCGGGGACCGGTGGCCCTGGGGGGTCGCACGGACGGCATCCCAGTCGATGTGGCGGCTTCGGGCGATCCGGTCAAGGTCGGCCTGGCGGTAGAGCAGGACGACGTCGTGCTTGTTCCAGCTGGAGCGGGCCGTGTCCGCGTGGGCCAGGAGCCCGGCACGGATCAGGTGGTCGAAGTCCGAGGCACGAAGTCCGAGGATCCGTGCGGCGGCGTCGCGCATGTGGAGCTGTCCGGCGGTCGAGGCGCGTGCGACCTTCCGCCGGTCTGTGAGGTTCTCCAGGGCGAGCCCGCAGTACAGGGCGTAGCCCTTGTGGTCGCCGACCACGGGCAGGTGGCCGCGGCGAGCGAGTTCGGCGGCGGTGCCGGCGTGCACGACCAGGTTGAAACGCTCGGCGAGGTGCTCCTCGGCGCGGGTCGCGCCGACGTCGGGCAGGGTGCCGACGGCCTCCTTGATGGCGTCGATGCGGGCGATCGCGTCGTCGAAGACGGCTGCGGACCATCGGTCACCGGCGACGTCGGGGCCGGGGATGAGCCCGAGGCGCTGGGCGCGGCTGAACTGCCACAGCGTCAGGCCGGAGCGGGCGGGGAATTGCAGGGGTCCGCACGTCTTGAGCGTGCTGGCAGTGGTGGTGGGCATGCGGGGTCTCCGTCCGAGGTGCTACAGCTGCGGGTGGCTACGGGACGCCGGTGATCTTGTCGGGGTTTACCGGTAGGCCCCGTCCCACATCTCCTCGTCGGCGTACTCGCCGTCGTCGTAGTACTCACTGAAGTCGTCCGTCTCGGCGCCCCGGAGCTCGTCGTCCAGCGCATCCAGGACCAGCTCTTGGTACTTCTCCTCGGCCGGGTCGTACGGCTCGCGGGCCTCGTCTGCCATGTCTGCCCAGTACGCCGCATCCTGCTCTGCTTCCCATCCGGAGCGTTCGGCCGGGGTCAGGGACGCTAGCCACGCCTCGTGCTGCGCCCGGCGGGCCTCGTCGGCGGCCTCGTGGTAGCCCTGCCAGATGTGCGCCGGCATGTTGGGCTCCGGGGAGCACCAGGACCAGGTGCCGTCGAGCAGGTGATGGCCGTCCGTACGAGCGCACCGGCCGCCGTCGATGGGATGCGCCAGGCCGTGACAGCGCAGGACAAGTGCCGTCGAGGGCGGCGGTGTTGTGCGGGGTGCGCCACGTAGCTCGGCGAGGACATCGGGGAAGCGGCGGCCACTGGTTCGGGCGATCTGGCGGGCCTGGCGCTTGAGGTGGTCGCTGCCGGATTTAGTCACGGTCGTCTCGTCTCCACAGCGGGACCCCACGCTTCCCGCCGGACGTCGCGTGAAATGGGCGCAGCCGGACAGACGGGTTCTTCGGGTGGTGCTGCGCGGGACCCGACCTCGGTCCTTGTCCGGCGGCGCTGCCCCGGTGCGGCGTGGGCGCGGGGGCAGCAGCGGAAACGGCGGTTCGCGGCATGCCGTTTACTACGGGATCTACCGTAGTGGGTGCCACTGACAACCGGGGGCTCGATGGTGTTGAGCAGGCCTCTTCACACCGGGAGGACGGTGAGCCGATCCGCGATCCAGCCCAGAAACGCGAGCATCGCCATGCCCCGGCTGATAACGTAGGGCGTGCCGTTCACGACGGATCCAGAGCCGATGAGATACCCGCCGCTGCGCTGGCCGGGACCGCGGGCATCGATGCCCTGCCCGAGCACCGTCCGGCCCCCGGAGAGGCTGGCAATCGGGCAGTCGGCCGGGGCGCGGAAGTACAGGTGCAAGCCCCCGCTCGGGGTCCGCACCGTCAAGGTGCCGGGCCAGTCCTGGCCGATCCGGGCGGCGAGTGGCGCAAGCCCCACCTCGCCGTCGCCCTCGACGTCCAGGTCCAGTCCGACCACGCGGGAGGCACGGCAGCCGACGCCGATGTTGTCGCCCTCGCGCCATACGGCACGGACGCGGGAGGGCTCGGTCAGACAGCGTGCATGCCATCCGCTTCCGGGCGGCCGTATACCGCCGGGCGGGTGCGGGAACACCACCAGGTCGGCGACGGACCAGATCGACGGCCACGGTCGTGGTCGAGGGCGGCTCAGCACACACAGTGGTACTCGTGGGTGGCGCGGCCCGCAGCAGTGGAACCGGTGCCGACACTCCTCGCAGCTGTACCGGGGGTCGTTCAGTCACGTTGTTGCTGGGCGTCGGCCATACCGTCGCTCGATCGCTCGTACACCTCGGCGGCCGCGCGGCCGCCATCGCTCAGGAGCGGGCGCGTCTCTGTGAGCCACACCAGGTCCTCGGTGTGGGCGCCGACGTCCTCGCGCAGCAGCGCGATGCCCATCGCGCCGAAGCGCAGCCACTTGATCGCGCTGCCCTTCACCCGCACGCGGGCACTGCGGTGTTACGGCCGCTGGACGCCTCGCAGCGCGTCGAGATAGTCGAGAGACCGGCCGGTGCGGTGCCCGTAGGCGAGGGAGAAGAACAGCAGCCCGGCCACGCCGATGAGTAGGGGTACGGCGGCGGGCGGGTTGAGGAAGCCGATACCGACGGCGGCCGCCGTCGTAAGGGCCGCCGCCAGGATCAGCCGCAGGGTTTCACGGTTGCGGGCGGGCTCGAGATCAGTGAGCTGGTCTTCGTTGAGTAGTGCGCCGAAGCGGCAGTCGAGGTAGCGGTCGAGGATGAGGGCGGTCATGGCGCACAGTTCCTGTGCTGCGCGGTCGGGGTCCTTGTCGAACTCCCGCGCCGCCCGCTGCAGGGCGGCGGCCACGAGCGCGGTGTGTTCCTTCAGCTCACCTCGTCGTGCGGCAGTGGCGGAGATGGTCTTGTCTCGGGGGACCTTCATGATGGCGCGCCCGAGTTGGCGCGCGTTGCGGTCGATCGAGGCGTGTACTCCTCTCCGCCAGGATCTAGGCACGATGTCCCGTGCGCCGATAGACCGGACAAGGAGACCGCACAGCATCGGAACCCTGAAAGAGCGACCGAGGACAATGCGTCCCGGCCGACGCACGAGGGTCGCTTTGATGACTACGTCGTGCATGCGATTGGAGAACGTCAGCGCGAACAACCCGACTAAGGGCTGTCCCGTATCTTCCCCCATCACCTCTGAGGGGCTGTCACCTCCTGCGGCGGACGGTCGGCGAACAGCCGGGTAAGGCTGGGGTTAGATTCTTCGCATGCCTTCGCATCTCAGTCATGGTGCTTCCGGAGCCCTCCGACGCTTCGCTGGATGGCTCGCCCGGGGGTCGGTAGGCCACCCGACGCTGGAAGGGGTCGACTACTGGGAAGAGTTGCGCGAGTCGCCCTCCCAGATGGAGATCTGCGTCGCAATCTTCGCCAACGTCCTCGAACTGGATGAGCAGGGAGAACCGGTCAACGAGAAGCACGCGGAGCGCAGGGCTGCAGCCTGGCTCTACCGATACTGCACCGGGCAGCTACCCCCAGGAGAGCCGGACATCGAGCCGTGGGAATGCCAACTCTATTGACCGGTAAGGGCGAGGTTGTGCAGGCGGGCGATGCCGTGCATCGCGTGGTGCACGCCGTCGCCTCGTAGTCGGCAGTCGCGCAGGATCTTCCAGGTCTTCATCCGAGCGAAGGCGTGCTCGACGCGGGCGCGAACCTGCTTGTGGGACTTGTTGTGGGCCTGTTTCCAGTCGGGCAGATCCTCTCCCTTGCGGCGGCGGTGCGGCATCACGAGCCCGGTACCCGGATAGCCGCCGTCGGCGATGGCCATCGTGTTGCCGACGGCGGCCTTCGCACCGGACTCCGCCCAGGCCCGGCAGTCGTTGCGATTGCCCGGCAGCGGCCGGCCGACCACTACGACCAGGCGGGTGTCAGCGTCGATGACCACCTGATGGTTGGTGGAATAGCGATAGTTCTTCGACTGCTCGGCCACCTTGTGGTCCCGCGTGGGCACCAGGGTGCCGTCCACGATCAGCACCGCGTCCTTGGCGAAACGCTGGCGGGGGTGCAGCGCGAGCCTCGGGCCGAAGTCGTCGATCACTCGGTCCGCGGCTGACTTCGATACCCCGAACAGCGGGGCCAGTTGCCGCATCGTCAAGTTCGTCCGCCAGTACGTGGCGACCAACAGTACTCGGTCCTCCAGCGACAGCTTCCACGGCCGGCCCCGGCCCTGGGAGTCGGCACCCTCGCGACGCAGCGCGGTCACCAACTTGCCGAAGGCGCGCGGGCTCAGTCCGGTAAACGGGGCGATCCAGGACGGCTCGGAGGCCGTGATCACAGCTGACACGGTCAAGATCATCGCAGGGCAAAATCGCTTACGGGACAGCCCTTAGCGTCAGATCTGCTTGCGCGAGACCAGGCCCTGGTGGCCGTCCTCGTCGTCGGCTGGTTCGCCGAAGTGGGCGGTGTCCCAGTGAAGCAGGCTGAAGCAGAGCTTCTGGAAGCGCTCGGCCAATTCCCACACTTCGCTGCTGTTAATGAAAGTGATCTCGGGACGGTCACTGCGGTGGGCTCCCTTCAAGGTGAGCCACTGGTAGGACTCGTCGTCGTAGATCCAGTAGCCGTGCAGGTAGCGGTTGCGTAGGCGGAATCCTTCCTCCGCAGCGTCCAGGGCTTCGGCGAGTGACGTCTTGCACGAGGCGGAAAGAGTGACCGCTTCCAGCTCCTTTCTGCATTGCTGTACGAGCTTGCCGCCGGTGGCGAGGCCAGTTCGCTGTAGGCCTTCTCCGCTTCGACGAGGTGCACGTAGATCCCGTGCAGGATGTACTCGGCCTCCGCGGCCTTCCGGGCAACGAGCCCCAACCCCAGGGTGATTGTGAGTTCCTCCGCGTCCGCGTCGCTTATGAGATGGGGGATGGGCAGCTCGATGCCGAGGGGGTGGGCGCTGCTCTCACTCACGCGATCTCCGGGGGGTCCGAGGGTGCGGTCCACTTTGAGGGAGCCGCCTACAGATCATCAGCTCTGTCGGGATCGGCGTGACGCCGGCGAGGTTAAACCCGCTGGCCCCTCGCCGACTTCGTCTGGCAGGGGCGGCAGGACTCGAACCTGCGGCATCCGGTTTTGGAGACCGGCGCTCTGGCCAGCTGAGCTACGCCCCTTCGGTAGGAGTCAGCGTGGCATGACCGACCGGCTGTTCTCCAAGGGATTTCTGCTCAGAGTGAGTGATCTACCCGGTGACGGCCGGGTAGACGCGAGGCAGGGTGCGAAGCCCGCGGCGGCGAGGGCGGCGAAGGCACTTCTCGGGCGTGCTCGATCTCGTCGTCAGCGGGCCAGTGCCGAGGTACCTGTCGGTGTCGCACAGTACGGCGACATACGACAGTGCCGGGACGGGCGGGTCCTCAGTCATGCCGGCAGTGTGATGCGCCGGGCCGCACGGGAAGGATCATCCAGCCAGCACGACGGGGCGCACGGGTGCACCGTGTTCGAGGACGCCAGTAACCAGGTCGGCGAGACCGAGCGGGTAGACCGTGTCAGCCGTGGCATTCAGTGGGGCGAGGGTCCACCAGCGGTATTCGCGGATGTTGTCGGGCTGCGATGCCCGGGCCGGGTCGACGGCGGCCGCTGGGACTCGGGCGAGGAAGTACTTCTCCACTTGGCGGACCTCGCGGCCGCCGACGAGGTGGTCCTTGCTGCGTTCCGCGAGCTGGTCCCCGAGCTCGACCGCCTTCTCGTCGATGCCGAGCTCTTCACCCAGCTCGCGGAGTACCGCCGCGCTGTGGTCTCCCTTGTCTTCGTCCTCCAGGGAGCCGCCGGGCGTGGCCCAGAAGCCGCCGTTCTCGTCGTAGCGCAGCAACAGGACGTGGTCCCGGTCGTCGAGGACGATGGCACGGGCGGCTTCCCTCAGAGGCGGAGTGGAGGTCATGTCCTCAGTGTGGCAGCCCTCGGGAGGGGTCAGGACCGCTCTACGACGTATTCGCCGATGCAGGCCGCGTCCAGGTCGCAGGCCTGGAACGTGGCGAGGGCATGGGCGGGGGTCTCGACGATGGGCTCGCGGTCGTTGAAGGACGTGTTCAGGACGACGGGCACCCCGGTGAGCTGGTAGAAGTGCTCGATCAGCGCCCCGTATGCGGGTGCGACGGCAGGATCGACGGTCTGCACGCGCGCGGTGCCGTCGACGTGCACGACTCCGGCAATCTTGTCGGCGTGGTCGGGGTGGACAGGCGGGGCGAGCAGCATGAATGGGCTGGGCACGTCTAGAGCGTGTCTCTTTGGTGGGCTCATCAGTTGATCTGATGTGCCTGTCCGATTAGTGATCACTGATGCGATGTGGGACCGGATCGAGCCG
>NZ_JBVJSX010000026.1:0-28012 GCF_055606225.1 Streptomyces sp. NPDC037100
CGTGAAGCGCAACGAGCGAGGCCCCCGGGCAGTTGATCGAGATGTCTGACGTCTCAACCACGCTGGTCAGGGGCCTCGTTGGCCATCTATCCTGCCGCACTCGACCTGCCACATGCGCTCGTGGAGTGGGTCACCATGCTCATCGTCACCCGTAAGGGTGACCGCCGCTGCAAGCTCCGTCCGTCCCAGCGCGCGATAGTGGCACTGGTGTACCTGCGCGAGCACACCACCCTGGCGAAGGTCGCTGCCGGGTTCGGGATCAGCGAGTCCGCCGCCCACGCCTACACCAGCGCGGTCATCGACCTCCTCGCCGACCGTGCACCGGGCCTGCTGAAGGTCCTACGCGAGCAGAATCCGGACTTCGTCCTCCTGGACGGCACGACGCCGAGTGCGACCGGGTCGGCGACGGACGGGCCGACTACTCCCACAAGCACCGCCGGCACGGGGTGAACGTGCAGGTAGTCACCGATCCGGACGGCCGGCTGCTGTGGCTCCCACGACCTGACCGCCGCCCGCACCCACCGGATCATCCGCATCTGCAAGCGCCAGGGCGTCCCCATCCGGCCGATCTCACCTACCAGGGCGGTGGCCCCTGGCTGGCCACGGGGATCAAACGCAGGCCCCTGCGGGAACTCACCTCTACCGAGAAGACCGTCAACCGGGCTCTGGCCGCGGCACGGGCACCGGTTGAGCGCGGCGTGGCCTGCCTGAAGTCCTGGCGGATCTTCCACAGGTCCCGCTGCAGCCCCAACCGCATGACGTCAATCGCCAAAGCCATTCTCACCCTGGAGCGGCCATCACTGAGAGGCTCAGTGATGGCCGAACGAGAAGTCCGTATCCGAGGCGATCAGCTGTACCGCCTGTTTCGTTCCGACAGGATGGGTTCGTCGGAAGCGCGGTGCTCGGCATGGACGGGCGCCCCGCATCCTCCGTAGGCTGGCGATCGCCTACGACGGGGGCGAGGTGAACGGCAATCCGCTGTACCGCTGGATGGTGTTGGCAGTACGCACTGCACACATACTGCCAAGCCGGGGTCTTTCAAGTGGATCTTCACGGCCTCGGCTCCGGTCAGAGCTGCCCGCATAGTCGCACAACTGCTTGGACAGCCTCGAGAGCGGTTGAAGACTTGGAGCAGCTCAGGACCGGGCGTTGGGCCTATAGCTCGTCTGAACAGAACTTTCAGTACTCATGATGGACCACGTCTGGACGGTTGCCCTAGGAGGGTACGTGCCCAAGGTAGTCGATATCACTGATGTTCGCCCGCGAGTTTCGTACCGAACCATTCAGGTCGGCCCCATCCTCTTCGAGGAAGCTCCAGCAGATGACGACGTTGTACAGATTCCGGGTCATGGTTTGACGCTGAGGTCTAGCGACAATGATTTCTACCCATTGGTCCGCCTGGAAGTTTGGGATGGCCCCGCATCAAAGCCCAATGCCTCTTGGGACTATGAGCGTGCTTTCTACGCCCCGCTGGCGGAGAGTTTCACAGTTGTCGACCTAGGTGGCGTTTCATACGGGACGGTTATGGTGCACCCTGGTCAATATCACATTCGGGTTATGTGTCGAGGCCGGGATCATCTCGAAGCGCCATTGGTGCTTGACCCGTTTCCTCCTCAAGGACCCCATGAGGATCCTCTGGAGATCTGGGTGATTCAGATGTGGCCTGCAAGTCGATCCAAAGCTGGATCAACTTGCAGGCCATCGAGCTAACCAGCCCCCTTGCCAGTAGACCTCAGGGTCCCACCGGTCGGGGTCATACTGAATGAGATGAATCGCGGCTTGTAGATTCCTGGATCGCGGTAATGATCAGCGCTGGATGATACTCGACTGTCCATGCTGTTCACGTTGTACGAGAGGGTGTAGGGACCCGCCCCACCGTTGAGCATGGAGCTGTGAACGTGTGCGTTGTAGCTGATGATGGTCCCTGCCGTTTTACCCGCGTAGCTTCCCCACGGCCCTGGTTCAGGCATGCGGAAGACGTCGGTCTCGAGCTGGAAAATGCCGTGAGGGGAGCAAGAGACAGCTGCTTTGATCTCCCCGCTAAAGGCTTCCCTGCTTGATTGACTTACCACCATGAATCCGCCGTACCAGGGCGTTACACTGTATTCGTTGGCTATGCCGGTGTAGACGTTGGCTGCCTGCTTTTCGCTTCTCATCCATCCGCCGGCGCCTGGGTTAAGATACTCCCATTTTCCTGTGAGATCAGTGCCTTTTACGCGTGCGACGCGCATTTTCTTGTTCGTTGGAGCGTCGTCTACCCCATAGATGTAGGTGTAGCCGTCGCCGCTGAGGCTTGAGGGCAAGAGCGCGGATCCCCAACCGATGCCAGGTGTTGATGGGACGGGATCGACGTACAGGGGCTCGTGCCCATGCGATGTGCCCAAGCTGTCAAGCGAGAATGTCGCAACGAAGTTTGCCTTGTGCCTGAAGTCCCAGGAGCCCGGACCGAACTTGTAATACTCCTGGAAGATCACCTGCAGGTAGGTCGTGCCGCCCTCTTTGTGTAGGTGACCGTCGCCAAGCCAGTACCAGTGCTTGTCTGCAGCAGGCTTCATGAGACCTTCCGGCCTCGTCTTGGGTCCACCTCGGAGCGTGGTGAGCTGATTGCCGTTTTGCACCACCATGGTGCTGTTGACGAATGGTGCGCTCGTTGGCCGGGTCCCGTCGTTATTGAGAGGCCCCAGAAAGGTGTCCGAGAAGAGCCAGAGAATCCGCCCGTCCGGAAGTTTCACAGAGTACGTGGAGTCTCCGCCGGTCCATCCATCAGGCGTTGTCTTCGCGTAGTCCAGAAAGGTCTTCTCCGGTGCGGCGTCGGTTTTGACACCGGAAACGACAGGTTGACGGAGGTCACAGGACCGGTTCGAGAGCGGGGATGAGACTCCTGCTGGCTCCTCGACGCCGGAATATTTGCTTCCATCCGCCGCCCGGACATCTACGTAGAAATCATCTCCATTGATGATCCGTTCAGCGAGGTAGAAATCGTTGAGCAGTCGCCCTGCTGCCTGATTATCGTCGCTGGGTAGCGGCTTCACGGAGAAGTGGCTTGTGCCGTCTTCACTTTGCACGTCCCCGGTCCAGGCCCCTTCCCGAGTGGAAGCCATTGGGTATTCGTCGCAGTCCCGTGTTTTTCCTCTGGAGTACGACTGACCGAAGTTCGTCTTGCAGGTCGCGATCGATTTGTCGCGGTTTTTGCCGTGCAGCACATCGTTTTCGCTGCCAGCCTCTCCCGCGAGTCGCTCGAGCGGCATCCCGCTCTGCACTGAGCCGGGCGTCTTCTTGTTATCTACGCTGGGCGGTCTGGTCAGGTTCGGCTTGAACTGTGCCGTCCATACGTGTTTCGCGGTCTCGGCAACGTCAGGTGTCGCCCGAAATCTCCAAGTAGATATGACTCCGTCGAAAACGCACCCATAGGAGGGAATCGCTACGGGCCATTTCATGTACGGAGCGGAGTCGCAGCGAAACCCGGTTATTCCGGGAGGTATGACAATCCCTGGAACCGGGTATTCTTGGGCCACCATCGATGTTATAGAGAATTCGAAGAGCGCCTTCTTCTCGCCGGTGAGAGACCCTTCGGGGGACGTGTACTCCCAGTCAACGTGACCAGCTGCCATCCACCCCGCAAGCGTATCGGTTCGTCCATTTCCCGGGGCGTCCTCGCACCGGGCACCTGTGCTGAAGGAAGTGCAGAGGCCGGTGAAGGACAGCTTGTCGGTGAGGCGTGGAGCGTTGAAGATCTTTGGTTGGTCCAGCTGCATCCAATACCGCGCCTTGCGAGCCCCGCGGTCATTTTTGTCCTGATGACCTTGGCCCATGATTCCTACGCGGAACTGGACGCTTCCGATTTCTACGCAACCGTTACCCGGCGGCGGCCCCTTGCACTTTTCGTACGAGGAGTAGCTGCCGATGAATGTGCTACACCACTGCCAGTGGCTCATGGTGAGAGATATCCTGCCGTCGTACGGTGCGTTATAGCAGTCCGTCATCGACGCAGAAGGGAAGTCTCCCGCAATCCGAGGTCCGAGCTCCTCGTCTTGCTGGATTTTCTCCACATACTTGTTCCTCTTTAGGAGTCGCGCTGGCGCCTCCTGCTGGGATCGCTTGGCGCGCTCCTTGAGGTTGTTCGGAGCTTCCGGCCACCTGATAGGACTTCCATCGAGGTTTGTGACGGTGAACTGGCCGGCGCTCTCCCCTTCTTCCTGTGCGTGAGCCTCAGGGGCCATCAGGGATAACAGGACGGAAAACATGATCATAGTCAGCCATGTCGATCTTCGGTTCTTGTGCGCTATTGATCTTCGCAAGCGGAATCCCTCCACACTTTTCAGGCAAGCCGAAGTGCGCCATTGGCAATTGCCGATACGGCGCGAGCTGATCTTCACACAAAAGTGCCGCACGGATGGAGGGGTTGATCGAATTCACGCAGACTTGCATGGCTCGGGTTTGCAAGATCGCAATGGAGGGGGCGCAGACTGCCCGCGCATCGAGATCAGGGGGTTGCAGCGTTCGCTACGGCGAGGTCACGGGCGTCGTCAAGGTCTGGCGGTGAGGGTGCACCGGTCGGCCTTCACCAGGATCGGTTAGCCAATGGGTTTCTCGATCGGCAACTGAAGCGGGCCGGGTGATCGACTCACCAGGCCGCACGTCAGGCGGGTGGTCCGATGGTGTTGAGCCGCACCCTTGAGGGCCGACTGACCAACCTCTGGGAAGGGACCGTCACATCCAGCCCGCGCTCCACCCGCGCACCGGGAATTGTCTCAATTGCAGCGCCCGCTGGGACTTGCGTCATCGGAGACTGGCAGTGCAGCGCATCAGCGGTCTATCGCCGGGGGTTAGCGACTGCCGCTTGGGCGACTCGACTCAAGACTCTCGAGGTAATCAATTCTCCTCCGCGCCTGTTCGGGCGTCTCGTCCTGAGTCCAGGCTTCGCGCTCCTGTGCGGTGCGAGGGTTGGCTGAGGGAGTGCGTCCCTGGCCGTCTGTCACCTCGAACCGACCCCCTTGCCCATCTCCGTCACCAGCGTCCTGGCTCGCAGTCGCCGAAAGGACCGACAGGCAAGCGATGACAACTCCGACAACGACGCTGGAGAGTACGGCTCTTCGGTGCATGGCCATCTCGGTCCACCCTGCAACTTGGGAGATGACAGTCTATCGACGCCAGGTATCCCATGGCGACGGTAAGTACCACAGCGTTCGAGACATCAGATGGGGGCAGTGCACTGCCAGTCAGGACGGTCCTGCCTGGCTCCTGACGCTCGTACACGCGCTTGAAGCCGCTGCGGCCAGTGCCGTCAGAAGCCTTCCATCCCACTACACCGATCGAACGCAAGACCGACCGCGGTGACCAGCTTTCACTGTATAGGCGCGTTGGGGCCTCCGGCCGCGACAGAGCGAGGTCGCGGCCGTGCCTGGTGCCGGTGCGCAGTCGGAAGGCGGCATCATCTCCGTGAAGCGTCGTCGGCGACAGCGACAGCCAAGCCCCAGGAACCGCGTCTCGTCGATCATGTCCAGGGCGAGCGTGGATGCGGAAGGCCGAGATCGACGGGGGGCCGTCGCCTGAGCCGTGCAGCGTCGGCCTGCTTGGTGCGGAGGAAGGTCAGGGTCAGGTCGATGCCCTCGATCTCTCCGAGCCACTGCTCTTCCTCGGCGCGCTTGCGCCGGAGGAGGAGGTCCTTCTCCAGGTCGGCGAGCCGGGGCAGCATCTTGGGGTTGACCTGGAGCATAGGACAGCGGATACATGCGTGCTCATGCTGACAAGGTGATCCATAGGGGCGAGCGCAGTTGCCGAGTTCGACCTTGCGCTTGTCGAAGTGCTCCTCGAACTCCTCCCACTCGCCAGGGGGGACGTCGACGTACTCCCCCTCGGGCCGGAGCGACCTACGGTGGTTGAGGAACTCCTGGTAGTGCCTGACGATGTCCTCGGCGAACACCGCGACGTAACCCTGAGTGGTCTGCAGATTCAGGTGTCCAAGCAGAGCGGCTCCAATGTGGACGGGCAGACCGCCGTTGACGATGTCGGTGGCGAAGAGCCTGCGGAAGTCGTGCGGAGTGAACTTGGCGAACGCCGGGTTGGTCTCGCCGATCTCCCCGCAGGTGCGGGTGAGCATGTTGAGGACGGTGCCGGCGGCCATGACGCCCCGGACGGTGCCGAGCTGGCGTTGCAGCAGGAACGGCATGGGCTCGGACCAGGTCTTCTCATGAGGGTCATAGCGGCTGACCAGCGGAATGGTCCGCGCCCTCCGGGTCTGGCGGCGGACGATCTGGGCGACGGCGTGAAAGAGCTCGGCGGACATGGGAATGACACGCTCGCGTTCGCTCTTGGACGGGGCGATCACCAGGAGCGCGATGGCCTCGCCGTTGGGCCGCTGGTATTGGCGGATGCTGAGGTGGGTTAGCTCGCACAGCTCCTCGATGCGAATGCCGCTGTGCCGCAGGATCTCGACCGCCGCCCACTCCCAGAAGGCCGCATCCTCGGCCATGGTCACGTGAATGGTCTCGCCGGTGCCGTGGTCGATGACCCGGACGGACGGGTCAGAGAAGATGGTGGCCCTGCGCCGGTCATCCCGTGAGTCGGTGCGGCTGTAGCTGCGTCCCTGGTGTACGAAGGGTGCGCCCAAGGGGACCGGCGTGGCGGCTTCGAGGAGGCTGGTCAGGTGTTCGTGGCGTGCCTCGACGTGCTGGACGAGTACGGCAAGCAGCGGCTGGCGGACTCGGGTTCTGTCGGCCATCCGCCGGTTGATCTCCCGGCGGCGTTTCCCGAAGCCCTTGAGATCGCGCGGCATGATCGGGCAGGGAGCGACCCACTGGGCCCAGCGCTCGGGTTCGGCGATTGCCCAGCTGTGCAGGTCGACGTAGAGACCGCGGACGGCCAGCAGGATACTGGCGGCACCCTTGCGTTGCTTGGTCCGGTCTCTCTGCTGGTACTGGAGCTCGGCTCGCCACTGATCGTAGACATCTGAACTGAGCGCGAGGGTCTGCTGGTTGGGGTTGATGCGCTCGATGGCCGCCCAGAACAGGCTGGCCAGATTGCGGGAGAGCCCCTCGATGGTGATGTAGTCGGTGTCCGCGCGGCGCCGGACGAGGTAGTCGATCAGGAGCTGGCGGACGCCGGCGTTCCTGATGCCGTAACGGTCGACGAGTTCCTCGACGGTGTACTGGCCGCTGTAGATGAACATCCGCAGCGTCGGGGCCGTCCCGGGCGGGAAGTGCCCCATTCGATGCAGGATCTCCCAGGCGCCCAGGGCCGCGAAGCGGGTGGTGTTGCTGACAGCGCCGGGAGTGAGGCCGAGCTGTTTGTTCTCCAGCGAGTAGTGCAGCAGAGCGGACGGCGTCAGGTGTTCCATTGCGATGCCCTGCGTGGTGAGCGCGCAGGTGAGGTCGAACTTCGCCCGTTGGCGGTGGACCAGGTGCAGGTGCGGCTGGGCGTCGACTGTCTTGAAGAACTCGTCCAGCTGCGGGTCCTTCTGAATGATTCGGAATGGCTCGGCGTAGTCGGTGAACTTGTTGGCCCTGAACCCCGGCACGGATGGCTGGATGATCCGCAGGGAGAATGCCATCTTGAGCGCCGAGGTCAGGCAGCTGCTGTGGTACCGGACCTCTGGGCGCCCCAGGGTGGTGACCGACGGAGCGTTCACGTCGTTGAAGCCGCTGGTCTCCCACCTCTCCTGCCACGTGTTCCCCGGCAGGTTCTCCAGATGGTGGAAGAGCATCCGGATGCCGGCCCTGCGCTGCTCGGCTGACGATCCGCTCTGGCCCGGCAGGATGTCCCTGGACACGTCGCACAGCTCGACGACCTTCGCCTTCGAGAGGTCCCCGAACGGGGCCGGCGGGTTCTCCGGCCGTGGGGCTGGTGCCGCTTTGATGGCGGCGCTGGTGAACCGGGTCGGCTCGGGGCCGGGGTCCTCGCGGAAGGTCTGCCGACGGTTACGGGCCGTGTAGGTGTCGACCGGGGTGCGGCTAACCACCGAACACCGCCTTGACGTCGTCGGGGTCGTATCCCGGTGCGAAGCTCGGCTCGACGCGGGGCCGGTTGTAGTGCTGCTGCAGGGCGTCGAAGAGGTCCTCGACGCGGGCGTTGAGGTAGCGGCCGGTGGTCGCCAGGTCGGCGTGCCGCATGATCGCCCGCACTTGAGCGAGGGTGAGGTTGGGGTCGTTGGCCATCCGGTTCGCGGCGGTGTGCCGCAGGTCGTGCAGGCTCCAGTTCGTCTGGAGTTTCTCGTTTGCCCGCTGCAAAACGCGCCGCATCGCCCAGTAGCTCAGCGGCTTGTCGGCGCCGCGCAGAGTGCGGAAAACCGGCTCGTGGGCCGGCGGCAGACCCGCTTGGTCGAGGTAAGCGGCCAGGATGACCAGGGACTGCGGGCTGACCGGGACCGGTTCGCGGTCGTCGGTGCCCTTGGTCACCACGTAGATTTGCTGGCCGGGCCAGTCGATGTCGCCAGGAGTGACGCCCAGGAGTTCGCTGGCCCGCGAGCCGCTGGAGACATAGAGCAAGATCGCCGCCCGGTCCCGGTTGTGTGTCATCGCTGCGAAGAGCTCCTCCCACAGCGCGTCCGGAATCGCGCGCGGGTCGGTCTGCCTGACGCGCTGCCGCAGACGGGCCCGCCGGAACACTGGCATGTTGGCGTCGGGGATACGATGCGCCAGAACCTGGCGTTGCGCCCGTGATTCCGGCACTGGATTCACCAGCGGGCCCCGGTTGTGGTGCCGGTGGAAGGCGTAGAAGCTGCTGACCACGGTGAGGTTGTGGTTGATCGTGGTGGGCGCGTAGCCAGCCTTGAGGTAGCGCTTGCCGGTCCGCAGGTTCACCGAGCCGGGCGGCGGAGCGCCGGGGTTCTTCCGGCCGCGCTGCGGGTTCTCAGTGACACGGAGCCAGCCCACCAGCGCGGAGGCTTCGGCCTCGGTGGCCCGCTCCCAGGCCACCCCGAGGAACCACAGCAGCCTGTGCCAACGCAGCAGGTCGTACGCGTAGCTTCGGCTGGTCAGGGGCCGGTTGTCATCGAGTGCGAGCTCGCGCAGGTACGACGCGACGGGTTCGACGATGACGCCGGAGGCATCGAGCACGGCGTATTGGGGATGTACGGTCTCCAGCTCGACGACAGAACCGACGCGGGGCACGCTGGCCCGCCCCTCGATCAGCTCACGATGTAGATCCTGCAACTCTGGCTCCCTGGTGTTCAGTTCCTCTCGCTCAACGAGCCAGAGAGGGTGCAGTTAACGTAGAAGCTGTGCGGACCGTCGTGATGTTCGGCGAGGGGGACGAGCATGTCCTCGTGGACGCCGACCTTGCGGTAGAAGTCGAAGTACCTCTCCTCGTCGGCATCGAGGTCGTCCAGATCGAAGTCGACTTGGGGGATGGACTTCCGGACCGGCGCCGGTTCGGTGGGAGACAACAAGGGGCCTTTCGGTGGAGTTCAGCGCCGCTGCGCCGGAGTTGACGGCGATGTGCCGGGGCAAGCTGGGACCTTCGGCGTCTGCGTCGTGGGGGCCCGGCGGGCGGCGAAAAGCGCGGCTCGTCCGGCGTCGGCGGGCGCGACCGGCTGGCCGGCGTGTACGGGGTGGCCGGTGTCCGGGGCGACCAGGCCGGCGTCCTCCAGCCGCCGGAGCTTGGTGTGGGGGATGCGGGTGCCGGAGGCGGCTGTGACGGACATCCGGCCGGTCAGCAGGTGTTCGTAGAGCTTGGCGCCGCCGGCGATGGCGAGCAGCGCCGCTTGGTCGTCAGTCGAGAGCTGCTGCGCGTCGGGCGCGACGGACGCTGCTGCGACTTCGATGGGTTCCAGGGCGGCGAGCACATCCCGGGCAGCGGTGTCCCGCGCGTCGGCAGCCTCTTCCAACTGGTCCACGGTGCGGTCGATACGCGTGAACAAAGCGCCGTCGACGTCGAACTCGCGGTTGGACAGGCGGTTGAGGAGGCGCAGGTGGAAGATGACGCCGGTCTGGGGCTTGGCCAGCTTCCGGTGCCGGTCCACCAGTTGGGCGTGCTGCTCGTCGAGGACGCCGCGGTCGCGGTAGGCCCACATGGTGTCGATGTCGTGCCCTGTGGCGGCTTCGAGGCGATGGTCGAGCGGGGAGACCGCACGCCGGGAGGGTGTCGGCGCGGGTTCAGGGGGCATAGGCGACGCTCCGTGCGTTCAGCGGGTGGGATGGTGCGCGGGTTTCGGTGCGGGACGGGGTAGACCCGGTGGCGCAGTGGGCGGCGGACCGGGCCGGGGCACGGGCGCGCGGGCGGCCAGTTGCGGGGAACGGGAGCGTGCCGCGTGGGTGCGGGCGCTCAGCGGCCGGCGAGTCATGCCCAGACGGCGGCCGACCTCGTCGTAGACGTCGTTGCCCGCGCGGGGCCGGATCGCGACGACGTGGATCTCCTTGTGGTGGGCGGACTCCGCAGGCGCCGGCCGGACGGCGTAGACGACGCGCCAGTCCTTGCGGGAGTCCACGAACAGCTTTCGACAGCCCTCCAGGTCACCGTCGAGGCGCAGCCCGAAGCGCTGCGCGTTCACGACTTCCTGCAGGTAGGCAAGGGTGAGGTCACGTATGTCGCTGGGGGCTTGGAGGAGATCGGTCAGCGCGCGCGGATCGAAGCTCAGTCCGAAGGCGGGCTGTCCCTGCCCCGCGGTCATGACGCCGGCTCGTCCTGGTCAGCGGCTTCCGCCGTGGCCGCCGTCTCCGTCCGTACGGACGGCGGCGGACCGGGCAGGAGACGGTGCGCGGGCCGGTCGGGAGAGGTCATGCAGGCCGAGAGCGGGCCGCCCGGTGCGCGGATCGCCGCGACGGCGTGGGTGAGGAAGTCCCGGTGCCACACGAACAGGCCGGAGAGCCCGGCTTCGGGGTCCTTGTGCTGCTGGTAGGCGAGCCACAAGGCATGGAGCCAGGCCACGACGTCGTCGTGCTCCTGCCACTGCAGGCACCAGGGCGCCGCGGTGGTGACCTCGGCCCCGTAGACCGGGAGGAAGAAGTCGTCGACCCAGTCGGACAGGGCGTCGAGTTCGTCCTCGCGTTCCTCTCCGTCCAGTTCCAGGATCGGGCGGGGCTCCGGTGGAGCGGCGGCCGGCGGGCCGTCGAGTCCCGGCATGCCGAACGCGGCGAACGGTGATCCACTCGGCGACGGGGCGGACGCGAGGTGGTCGAGCTGCTGAGCCTGTTGCGCCGACTGCTCCATGAGCCGCCGCACGCTCGCCTCGATTCCCTCCAGCTGCGGATCCGGAATACGAATCGGCTCCATCCCTCCATCGTCGGCAGGTTTTGCGGATTCGGGCATTGAGAAGTTCGGCCTCCTACGAGACGCGGAATGAGGGAAGTGCGGGGGCGCACTCGCGCGGCGCCGTCAGCGGATTGCACGTTCCTCCGGCGGTATTCCGCCGACGGCTGCGCGTGGGAGCTGGTCGCCTTGGCGACGGGCAGGGACGCAGCTCAGGCTGTGAGAACCAGGTCGTCCTGCGTGAGGGTTGCGCGGATCGTCTCGGTGAGCCGGTCGGCCGCGATCGACGCGTAGTGCTCGGTCTTCTCCACGCCGATGAAGTCCCGGCCTTCCAGCAGGGCGGCCACGCCCGTGGAGCCGGAGCCGGCGCAGAAGTCGAGGACTGTGCCGCCCTCGGGGCTGATCTTGACCAGCTCGCGCATCACCTCGACCGGCTTCTGCGTGATGTGCTGGCGCTTCGCGCCAGAGGGCTGCGAAGCCGAGTACATGCCAGGCAGATAGACGGGGTTCCGGGAGCCGTCGATCGGCCCCTTGCTGGCCCAGACGATGAACTCGCAGTTCTGGGTGAACCGGCCCTTCTGGGGCCTGGCCTGCGGCTTGTGCCAGGCCAGGACACCGCGCCACAGCCATCCGGCCGCCTGGATCGCGTCCGTCGTCGTCGGGAGCTGGCGCCAGTCGGTGAACAGCAGGGCCGTCCCGCCGGTCTTGGTGAGGCGGTGAGCCTCGGTCATGATCTGCGTCAGCCAGAACGAGTAGGACCTCTGGTCCATGTTCTCGCCGGTGAAGTCGGCGAGGTCGTTCTTGGCGTCGGCGGAGGTGTACTTCTGCTTCGCGGAGCGTGTGGTGCGCTCCTTCGCGGTCCGCCCTCCGCTGTTGTACGGCGGGTCGGTGATGACGGAGTCGACGCAGCCGTCCGGAAGGCCGGAGAGAACGGCCAGAGCGTCGCCCTGGTGAAGGGAAAAAGGCAAAGGGGAACCCCGATTCGGGTGCGGAAAGGCGGAGGGAAATAGTCGCCTCGCGCAGGAGTCCTCGCGGGCCGGAAGTGGGCATGCAGAAGCCCAGGGCCGCAGACCGAGGAGGGCGAGGGGGAGTCCAAAAACTGTAGAGGCGAAACCGCCGACGCCCAAGAAGTGCCCTGTCGAGGTATCGGTTTCCGGCACCTCACGCCGACTTTTTGGTCAACCGCCGATCCGCGCCTACTGTTTTTGAACCGCCCGGCGCACACCGCCGCTGGCCACTCCCCTGCCACACCTCACGGAGGTACCCCTTGCCCCGGCACACCTAGCTCACGGCCCGGCCACGCGGAGCGAGCGGCAACTCGCCCCGCACCGGCCCGTCCCGATCGCCCACCCCGGCTGCCGCGCCCTTCCGAGACGCCTCGCGCACGCGGTACGCCGGACACCGCACCCCCAAGGACACGCTCATGATGTCTCGCTACCCACCCATGCCCGAAACCGCTGACCGGCGAGCGGTCCACTCGGATTGAAGGGGCTCGCCGCCGGCATCGGCGTCGTCTTCCTGTCCCCGATCCTGATCGCCGGCACCGGCATGATGCTGGCCTCCTCGGCCGACGCCGTGCAGAGCAGCGGCTCCTTCAGCAGCTGCCTGAGCGACATCGACAGCGACAAGGTCGCCGAACAGGTCACCAAGATCCTCGACGGCGCCTCCGGCAAGGACGTGCACGTCGAGGGCCTGGACCTGCCCGCCGAGCAGGTCCCCAACGCCCAGACGATCGTGGCCGCCGGCCTCTCCCTCGACGTCCCCAAGAAGGGACAGATCATCGCGCTCGCCACGGCGATGCAGGAGAGCCGACTGCGCAACCTCGCCTACGGCGACCGCGACTCCCTCGGCCTCTTCCAGCAGCGCCCTTCCCAGGGCTGGGGCAGTGCCGAGCAGATCCGCGACCCCACCTACGCGAGCGAGCAGTTCTACAAGCACTTGCTCAAAGTGAGCGGGTGGCAGCAGATGACCGTCACCCAGGCCGCCCAAGCCGTGCAGAAGTCCGGCCTGCCAGACGCGTACGCGCAGTGGGAAGAGCTCACCACCGCGCTGCAGGCCGCCATCGCCAAGACCTTCCCCGGCGGCGGTGACGCGGACGGCCAGGACACAGACCAGGACAAGAAGCCGTCGACCAGTACGACCGGCTGCGCGCCGGGCCAGGACGGTTCCGGCTTCGGCCGCATCCCCGAGGGGAGCGTCCCGAAGGGCTACTCGATCCCCAAGGACGCCCATCCGAGGGCCCGTAAGGCCATCACGTGGGCGATGCAGCAGCTCGGCACCCTCTACCAGTGGGGCGGCTCCTGCACGAACTCGCACGGCCCCGACCCCATGGGCCGCTGCGACTGCTCCAGCCTGATGCAGCAGGCGTACGCGCATGCCGGCGTCACGCTCACCCGCACTACGTACACGCAGGTCAACGAGGGCAAGGCGGTCTCGCCCTCCCAACTTGAGCCCGGGGACCTGATCTTCAGCCGGGGCACCGCCGCACGGCCCGAGCATGTCGGCATGTACATGGGCGAGGGCCTCGTGATCGAGGCGCCGCGCACCACCAAGCCGGTCCGGATCACCCCGATCAAGGACTGGACGATCCTCGCCGCCCGCCGCGTCATCTGATCCCGGTCAGCCCGCAGGCCCGCGAGCCGCCGTCACCAGGACCTCACCGGCGGTCTGCCCGATAGCTGGGCTCGGTGGCCGACTCCCCATCACTCTCGACCGCTTCGCCGACGGCCGCCCAGCAGGACGAGCCGACGGCCCACTCCCCATCCCCCAACACCCCGGAGCATCCACGTGACAATCCACTCCCGCGTCCGGCGCGCCCTCGCGGCCAGCTCGATCGGCCTCGCAGTGGCGGCCGGCGGCCTAGCCAGCGCCTCCACAGCCCAGGCGTACGACACCGGCCACACGACGATCTCGTGCAAGGCAGTCAAGGTCCGCAAGGACCCTTCGAAGAAGTCCACCGTCGTGGGCATCGCCTACCGGCACGACAAGGTCACCTATATCCAGTTCGCGTACAAGCGCGCAGAGAAGACCTGGTACACCCACGGCACGGTGACCCGGAAGTCCGACGGCAAGAAGATCCGCGGATACATGATCTACGACTGCGCCAACCCGTACGAGTCGAACCCGGCGCCGAAGCCGTCGATTCCGAAGTAGAACGCCCCGGCAGCCCTCCCTGGCCCCGAGCCGAAAAAGCGGCTTCGAAGCCGCGCCCCGGCCCGAGGAGTGGACTCTGCCCCGCCTCTGCCCGACGCCGGTCCGGGCGGGGCGCCGCCGCGGCCACTTCCGCGCTCCGAGCGCACCCCCCTCCGTTTTCCCCCTTTCCCGCCGGCTCTCGCCTGGCCCGCGTATGCAAGGAGCCCTGCCACACCTATGTCCGTCCCTCTCGCAGACCGCGTCATCCAGCTCGCCTACGACCCAGGAATCTCACCCAAAGGCGGCGGACTGCCCGGGCTGAGTGTGCTGAAGAACGTCGTCAACAGCATCAACATGTTCGGGATCATCGCCGTCGTCGGCGCCCTCGCCGTCTCGCTCGGCGTATGGGCCTGGGGTCACCACACCGGTGGTCACCAGGCCGAAGCCAACGGTAAGAAGGGCGCGGTCGTGGCCGCCGGCGCTGCCCTCGGGTTGGGTGCCGCGAACGGAATCGTGGCCTTCTTCTCCGGCCTGGGGTCGCAGGTCCACTGATGCGGAAACGATCCCCCTCCTTTTCGCTGTCCTCGTACGGCTCGGGCTGGTCGGCCAACCGGTGCATCGCGATCGTCACCTGCGTAGTCGCCGTCCTGCTCGCCATCGCCGGGATCGTCGCCCTGCTGACCGGCGGTGGGAACAGCCACCAGGCCCCGGACGAGGCCCGGCCTGCCCCGACTGACAGCCCGTCCTCCTCCGAGGCCGCCCCGAAGCCTTCCTCCGGATCCGGTTCGGTGCCCAAGCCTCCGCAGATCGCCGAGCCGGTCGCCTACGCCAAGGCTGCGGCCCGAATGCTGTGGTCCTACGACACCCGCGACACCAGCCGCGACCAGCAGCTCGCCGGCATGCGCGCCTGGATGACCACGGAGACCAAGTACGCCGACTGGGCCTCGGTCTCCGGCCAGGTTCCCGATCCAGTGCTGTGGTCGCGGATGGCCGACCAGGACCAGCACGCCACCGTCAGCGTCACCGAGGGCCACTACCCGTCCGCCTTCAAGGCGGCCCTGGCCGACGACCCGTCCGCGATCACCGAGGCGTACATCTACGTCGTCACCGTCAACGGCAAACAGACGCTCAGCTGGAAGAAGGGCGGCGGAGGGGCCGAGGAACGGGCCGTGACCCTCGCCGTCCAGTGCCGCCCGAACCACGACTGCACCCTGGCCGCCATCGCACCGAGCGTCACGCAGTGACCCGCGCCTGACACAAGAATGGAGGAGTAACTCCCCGTGGGTTTCTGCGATTTGCCCCTGGCAGACAAGCTGTGCGCCGTCGGTGACGCGGTCGACTTCGCCTCGGACCCCGCCAAGGCCATGGGCGACTGGATGGCGAAGTCCGCCGGTGAACTGGCAGCCGCCGCAGCCGACCTGGCGGCCGAGGCAGTCAACACCACCACCAAGGTTGACCTGAACGCCGGGTGGTTCCGGGACAACTACGAAATGTTGCTGCCGCTGGGTCTGGTTCTGCTGGTCGCGACGTTCTGCGCGCAGCTGGTCCGAGCCGCCGTCAGGCGCGACGGACAAGCCCTGACACAAGCGTTCACCGGCACCATGTCGGGCGTTCTGTTCTCCTTCTGCGCCATCGCCCTGACTACGGTCGCCGTCGAAGTGGTCGACGCCCTGTCCGCCGGCCTGTTCAAGACAGCGAACCTGAACATCGAGTCGGCTGTGCGCCGCATCGTGAAGGTCGGCCAAATCCCGGGCCTGTCCGCACTGGGCTGGCTCGTGGCGGCAGTCGCCGGTCTCGGCGCAGCCATTGGCGCGTTCCTCTACTGGTGCGTGATGATGGTCCGCAAGGTCGGCATCCTCGTCATGGTCACCCTGGCCGTCTTCGCCTCCGCCGGCGGTGGCTGGGAGGTCGCGCGCCGCTGGCGCAGGGGCTGGATCGAAGCCACCGCCACCCTCGTCGTCTCCAAGCTGCTAATGACCGTGATCTTCGTGCTCGGTATCGCCGCCATGGGCAAGACCGAGGCCGGCGATGGCATCGCCGCTCTGGCCGACGTTATGTCCGGCATCGTGATCATGATTCTGGTGTTGCTGTGCCCGTACGCCGTCTTCAAGTTCGTGCACTGGGCAGCCGACGGCGCCGACGGCGAGTCCATCCACCGGGCCGGTGGCGCTGGGGCCAAGATGGCCAAGGCTCACGCCGAGAAGGCCGCCCGTAAGACCGCCGCCGCTGCGGCTACCGCCGGAACCGGTGGCGCTGCCGCCGGAGCAGGCGCCGCAGCGCTGGGCAGTGAGGCTGCTGCTGGAGGCGGTTTCCCTGGCGACATCGCCGCCAACCCGACCGGCGGAGGCGGCGAGGGCAAGGAGGGATCGCAGAGCGGCGGAACGGGGGCCTCGCCCGGCGGCGACGCGGTCAAGTCCGGATTGGAGAAGGCCGTCCATCCCGCGCCGACGAGCGTGTCCGACGACACAAGCGGCCAGGTGGGCGGCAGCCCGGGGCCTGGCGGATCCGGTGCGAGTGCCGCGTCTGGGCAGAGCGGCGGATGGCAGTCCACTCCGCCGACCACAACCCCTCCGCCGCAGGGGGCACCGCCGTCCTCCGGTACGCAGAACGCCCCGTCCAGCGGGGCGAGCGGGCCCCCGCCGCCTCCGACCGGCCTCTGATTCCCTGACCGACTCCCGGGGGCGGGATGTGCACGCGCCCTCCCGCCCCCGGGTTCCACCCGCGCCTCCAGGACCCGCCCCTTGACTGATCTTTCCGTCGCCCCGGTCACGGTGAAGTTCCCGCACCGGAGCCGCCGCGGCATCCTCCTCGGCCTCTCCCTGCCTCAACTCGTACTCGTCTCCTGCATGCTGGCCCTGCTGCTGATGACGGTGATCTCCACCGGGCTTCTCGGCGCCGTCGCCCTGGCACCGCTGTGGGCGGCATCCGGGGCACTCGTCGCGATCCGTCGGCACGGCCGCTCCCTGATCGACTGGGCGCCGATCGTCACCCGGTATGCGCACCGTCGCCGCACCGGCCAGACCCTCTGGCTCGCTCGGCCCGTCACCCGGCCCCGGCAGGACGGCGTCCTCCATCTGCCCGGCACCGCCGCATCCCTCAAGGTGGTCACCCCCGGCGACTCCGCCAACGGCGCCGCAGCCGTCCACGACCCGCACCAGCAAACCCTGACCGCCATCGCCCGCGTCACCAGCCGCGCCTTCGCCCTCCTCGACCCCGCCACCCAGAACCACAACGTGAACAGCTGGGGACGCGCCCTCGCGGGCATCGCCCGCACCGGGCACATCGCCACCGTGCAGGTGCTGGAACGCACCGTCCCCGACTCGGGCGACACTCTCACCCGCCACTGGACCCACAACGGGCAGCCCCAGACCCCCATCGCCGGACAGATCTACTCCGAGCTGGTCTCCTCTGCCGGCCCCGCCGCCGCCCCGCACGAGACCTACCTCGCCATCTCCCTCGACCTCAAGGCCGCCCGGCGCCTGATCAACCAGGCCGGCGGAGGGCTGCCCGGGGCGTTCACCGTCATGGAGCAGACCACCGCGTCCATCGCGCAGGCCGCCCGCAACGCAGGTCTCCAGGTCACCGGCTGGCTGAGCGCACGGGAAATCGCCGCCGTCATTCGCACCGCCTACGACCCGAAGGCCCTCGCCGCGCTCCAGCAGTGGTCCGAGACCGGCCGCGCAGAAGCCGCCCCAGCAGCCGCCGGGCCCGTCGTCCAGTTCGAGGAGTACGACCGCCTCGCCACCGACAGCGCACGGCACGCGACGTACTGGGTGGAGAACTGGCCGAGGACCGAGATGGGGGCCGGGTTCCTGCACGGGCTGATGTTCACGGCCGGCGTGCGCCGCAGCCTCTCCCTTATATACGTGCCGCAGGGGCTCGAGTCCGCACTGCGGGACGTCCAGCGCAAGAAGGCCGCGATCATCGCCGACGCCAACGAGCGCGCACGCCGCGGACAGGTCGATTCCGAAGAGGACTCCGTCGAGTACGCCGACGTCAAAACCCGCGAACGCCAGCTCATCGCCGGGCACGCGGACGTCGCACTGACCGGCCTGGTCACCGTCACCGCCGAGACCGACGCCCTCCTGGACGCCGCCTGCGCACAGATCGAGACCCACGCCGTCACCTCCGGCGTCGACCTCCGACGGCTCAACTACCAGCAGCCCGACGCCTTCGCCCTCACCGCGCTCCCGCTCGCCCGCACCGCCCTGTGAACCAGCCGCGCCCGGGCGCACCCTGACCCACCGCACTCCGGATCACCCGCGACGGGACGCCCCTCACTGCCCTGCCTACCGGCAGGAAGGACCACCACCTTTGACCTCTCCTACGCGCCCCGACGACGCGCACCCCTACCTCCGCGCCGCGAGCGCCGGCATCCGCCACCACGCACGGACCCTAGCGCCGTCGGACGCGGACCCACCCAAGCCCGGAGATCGGCTGCACCTTGACGTGCTGCACGCCCACCTCACCGCTCTGCTCCAGCTTCTGGACCGGCTCGCCGACAACACCCGGCCCCCTCACCCGGCCGCCGGACGTCACCTGGCCACCGCCCACACCAGGCTCTGGCAGGCCACCACCGAAGTCCACGCCGCCTTCCACCTGCTGCCCGGCACCCCCCAGGCCAACGCCGAGACAAGCGCCTGCTATCCAGAGCGGCTCCCCGAGGGCCCGCCCGTGCTGACGATCTGCCAACGCCACCTCGCCGCCGGACACGTAGTCCGCCGCAAAACCACCCCCACCGACCTCCGCCCGCGCACCACGGCCTGCGTGCGATGAGCACCACTCGCAGAATCGAGGGCCCCCGATGAGCCACCGGCCCGCCCGTCGCGCCCGCCGCGCCTCCGCCAGCCCGCTGTTCACCCCCCACGGCACCGACCGCGCCAGCCGCAAGGCCGCCCGCCGCCAGCTCGCCGAGGCCACCGCCAAAGCCCGCGCCGAAGCCAGCGCCCACCAGAGCGAAAGCACGCCCGCCGAGCACCAGATGCCCGCCCCGCTCTACCCACCGAACGGACGCCCCGGGCCCGCCTCCTCTCGCGGAAACCGGCTGAAGCTGCCCGCCCATCGCATGACCACAGCGGTCGCGGCCGGCGCCTATCCCTTCCTCGCCGAAGGCGGACTCGGCGCCGAGGGCATCTACATCGGCCGCGACGTCCACGCCGAAGCATCATTCGTCTTCGACCCGTTCGCTCTGTACGGCAAAGTCGAGGGATTCACCAACCCCAACCTTTTGCTCGCCGGCGTGATCGGCCAGGGCAAGAGCGCCCTCGCCAAGTCCTTCGCGCTGCGATCGGTCGCCTTCGGATACCGCGTCTACGTACCGTGCGACCCGAAGGGCGAGTGGACTCCGGTGGCAGAAGCCCTCGGCGGCCGGTCCGTCGCCCTCGGCCCCGGACTGCCGGGTCGCCTGAACCCCTTGGACGCGGCCCCGCGCCCGGAGAGCGTGTCCGAGGCCGACTGGGTCGGCGAAATCCGCAAACGACGCCTGCTCCTGCTCGGCTCCCTTGCCCGCACCATCCTGGGCCGGGACCTGATGCCCATGGAGCACACCGCCCTGGACGTCGCCCTCGACGCCGTCGTCACCCGCGCCGCCGACACGCACCGCACCCCGCTCCTCGGCGACGTCGCCGCCACCCTCAACGACCCCCACGCGCTCGACGAGGCCGCCGGGATGGTGTCGGGCCAACTCGGCGACGCAGCGCGAGACCTGGCCCACGCCATGCGGCGCCTGGTCCACGGCGACCTGGCCGGCATGTTCGACGCCCCCTCCACCGTCGCCTTCGATCCGAACGCGTCGATGCTCACCATCGACCTGTCCCGCCTCGGCGGCTCCGGGGACGACACCGCCCTCGTCCTGGCAATGACCTGCGCGAGCGCCTGGATGGAATCCGCCCTCTCCGATCCCAGCGGCGGCCGGCGCTGGATCGTGTACGACGAGGCATGGCGCCTGATGCGGCATGTCGGCCTGCTCCAGCGGATGCAGGCCCAGTGGAAGCTCAGCCGCGGCCTCGGCATCGCCAACCTCATGGTGATCCACCGGCTGTCCGACCTGCTCACCGCCGGTGACGCCGGATCACAAGGCCGGGCCCTGGCCGAGGGACTCCTCGCCGACTGCAGCACCCGGATCATCTACCGCCAGGAGACCGACCAGCTCCACGCCGCGGCCTCCCTGCTCGGCCTGACCTCCGTCGAGATGGACGCCATCGCGCACCTCAACCGAGGGCGCGGCCTGTGGAAAGTCGCAGGTCGGAGCTTCATTGTTCAGCACCTCCTGCACAGCCACGAACTGGCGCTCTTCGACACCGACGCCCGTATGCACTGAGGACCAAGAGGCCCGTGAAGCCCGACTTCCAACGCGACTTGATACCGAGCGACGAGGTGCTCCAGCTTATCGGCGCGCTCAATGCGATGAAGGACGAACTGCTCAACGCTGCCCAGCAGTGGGAGCTGCTGGACGAGAACGGACACGTACCGGCCAAGCCTTCCTACACCGCGCTGCTCCAGCACGCCACCGACGCACAGGACCTCTCCCGCGATGTCCTCCGGCTCACTGCTGACTTCGCCCGGAGCCCACACCACACCACCCGCGCCGGCGGCACCGTTCTGAAGCATCTCGGCACGGCGGCGACCATGTCGAGCCACGCAGCCCCGCACTTCACCGAGTCTGCGGAGTGTGCCCTGGCCCTGCCCCGATCTGCCAACCCGACCGACCGGCACTACCTCGCGAATCGCATGGTCATCGACCACGCCTCAGCCCGCGCCTTCCTGCGGCGCACCTCGGAATCCCTTCGTGACGCGGTCAAGGAACTCGACGACCACCTCGGCTTCAACGCTTCCTCGCGACGCTCACACGTCAGGAAGGCCCGCCGGCGCCTCCGCCACCCAGGCCGGGCGGTCGCCACCGCTAACCGCGCCTGCCCCGAAGCCCGATCCACCCACATCCCAAGGAATGCTCTGAACCGCCCCGCTCATTTCAGCGACGCCGACTGGGCCGAATACCAGCAGTGTCAGGCCGAGCACGACGACCTCATGGCGCAAGTCGCCGATCGTGAAGCCCAGCTGGAACACGACCTGATCGCCGCCTACGACGAGTACGAACTCGACTCCAGTCCGGTTCCGAAGCCAGAAGCCGACCTCGCTCGCCGAACGTCTCCGCCACACCGACCGGCGTCCCGCAGGAGAATCCGTGGCCGCTGACGAGGCGAACGCCACGGACGCCCGCGCGGCTCCGATCGCGCCACTTCCCGACCACCGCGACGTGAACATGCCGTGGTGGCAGGAGCTGTGGCGCCGCCACGCGCACATCACCACGCCGCTGCGAGCGCGCGGACTGCCATGCGACATCGAGTTCGGCCTCAGCGCCTACATCGTGCGCGTCTCGCTCCCCGACGACAGCTACCTGATCATCAGTCCGCCGCAGGAACCGTCCTCCGACCACCCGCCCGGAGACCCCGAGGGCTGGATCGCGACCCGCGAGCACCCCGACGACCAGACGCTGTTCGAGGTCCTCTACGACTCCGCCCCCTCCGGCGCTCGCCAGCGGCCCGAAGCCCGCCACGGCGGCAGCGCCCAAAACCTGATCGAGGCGATCGACCTCCGCCTCGCCCAGCTCGGACTGCTACCGCACCCCGCTCTGCCCCACGAAAGCCCCCACGTGCACCCGCCCCAACCGACGCCCCCGCCCCCGTCCCGGGACATCCCCGGCAAACCAGACGGCGGCCCCGCCTACGTCTACGGCGACGCGCTGCGCGATCTGACCGACCGGCTCAATGGAGCTGAGTCGCACGCGGATGCCGCTGCCCTTTTGCATCAGATCCTGGAACCCACCGACGGCCTGCTGGCACAGCTCGGCGAGTTCTTCGAAGCAGCCGGCGAGAAAGCCAAGGAAGCCGAGGAGGACGACGGCTTCGCCCTGTCCTACGACCTCGCCGACGCCGCTGCCGAGATCCGCAGCCTCGGAGAGGTCCTGCACGTGGCCGAGGACCGGATGCGGGCCCTCACTCCGCTCGCGCCCGCACCGCGGCTGCACTCCACCCCGGCTCGTGCACCGTCCCTTCCGCCGCGAGCCCTCCCGTCAGCTCCGCCGCGGCACACGCGCTGACGCCGCACCGCCGCCTCACCCACGACCAGTCGTGCTCGCTGATCCCTATCCGCCCAGCAGACCCTTGGAGCCCCCTATCCGCACCGCTCGCCGTACCCTGCCGCTGTTCGTCGGCGCCGCCTGCCTCGCCCTGGCCCTCACCGGCTGCGCCGGCGAAGACGGCCCCGCCCATGCCCGGCAGACGCCCCGCGCCAGCACCGCCCCGAAGCCCGTGCCCGCTCTCAGCGCCGCCCAGGCCCGCGACGTCATCACCCGCTATTCGAAGATCAACAACGAGGCCAACACCGACCGCGACCGGCGCCTGCTCGACACGGTCGAGGACGGCCCGCTGTACGCGATGTCCATCTCGGACTACACCGAGACCGAAGGGCTCCCCGCGGCAGACCGCAAGCCGTACAAGCCGTGGTCCTACGACTCCGCGGACGCCAAGTTGTACATCCCGCGCCTGGGAGCCGGACAGAACCGCTGGTTCGCCGCCGCCCTCTCGGACCAGAAGGGTAAGGCCCCCTCGCGGTTGGCCGTGTTCGCCGAACGCCCCCAGCACAAGCGCTGGGAGATGGTCTCCGTCGTCGACCTCGACAGCCCGGACCTGCCGGACATCGCCCTCGACCACGACGGATACGCAACGGCCGTCACCACCGACGGCAACAAGCACCTCGCTGCCGACGCCAAGTTGCTGCGCACCGCGGTCCTCGACAACTTCGCCACCGGAGGCACGAACACGGGGACGAAGGTCTTCGCACCGACCAAGGCGAGCAAGCGGCAGATCGCAGTCCACGACAAGACAGGCACCCGCTTCGGGGCCCAGGGCACCACCGTCTTCGCCGGCGCCGCCAACCGCTACACGGACGCCTACGCCCTCAAGACCACCGACGGCGGCGCGCTGATCCTCTTCTCCCACACGCACACCCAGACCGACGCCGTCGCGCACTCCGGCCTTCAGATCAACCCCGGCAAGGACGACCGGGCCTGGCTCCACGACGTGCCCCGCACCTCCATCCGCTACACGTTCGTGTGCAACGACGCCGCCACCGTCCCCGCGAAGGCCGAGCCCTCCCGCCTGATCGGCTACACCTGCGCGCGTACCGACGCCTCCGGCCCTCCGATCCCGTCCTGGTCCGACCGCGCGTAGACGCACCCACGCGCCACCGTGACGGCCGCCGAACCTCCCCCGCACCCCGCTCGCTCCGGAGAACACCTGTCCACACGCTCCTTCATCGCCCGCCCCACCCGCGGTACGGGATACACGGGTATCCACGTCCAGCTCGACGGCGTACCCAGCCACCACCTCCCCTTGCTCCTGGCCGCCTACCAGTACAAGTTCGGACGCAGCATCGAGGCCATGTCCCGGCACCTCATCGACGACGTCGCCGTCGGCTGGGACGAACTCGGCACCGATCTCCTCGACGACGCCCCGCCCGCACTCGTGACCGCGCTGACGGGCGGCGAGCACTGGCCCAGCCGAACCCTCGACCACCTGATCACCCCGGACGGCTCACCCCCGGTACGCATGTCGGTCACCGACACGACCGCCGATGAGCAGGACGTGCAGTGGGGGTACGTCCTGCACAAGGAGGGCGTCGAGGTGATCAGCCTCCTGCACGAGGACATCGGCCCGATCGTGAGCTGGTCCACCGACCCGCGCACCGCCTTCAACGACCACCCGGCGGCCTGGTCCTCCCTCGACTCCCCGCCCGCCATCCGGGCATCGCGCGGCAGGCAGCCCCAGAGCGCTCCTGCCGCAGCCCCGGCGAAGGCCGACACCCCGCGCCCCGCCGCCCGACGCTAGTTCCCCTCGTCTTCCCGGAGCCTTCTCTGCCCCCGTACACCACGCCCCTGATCACCGTCGTCATCGCAAGCCGCCTGCGCGAAGACCGGCTGGACTACCTGACCACCATGCACGCCAGCCTCACCCGGCAGTCCGTGCCGTGGGAGGTCGTGATCGCGCTCGACGGTGCTTCGCCCGACCGTCTGCCGGCCCCGCTCGCGCAGGACCCGCGCGTTCGCACGCTGGCGCTGCCCCGTCCGGTCGGCGCCGCCTGCGCCAGGAACCTGGCCCTCGCTCACGTACGCACCCCGTACACCAACTGGGCCGACGACGATGACCTGTTCCCCGACGATGCGATGGCCGTACGGCTGAACACCCTGGAGTCGACGAGAGTCGGTTGGTGCGCCGGCTGGAGCGAGGACCAGCACCCGGACGGCTCGACCACCCTGTGGCGCTGCCCCACGCCGCCCGGCCGGCATGAGGCCGGTGACGTGTGGACGTACTGGAAGTCGCCGGCGGACACCATCCCCATCGGGCCGACCACGATCCTCGCCCGCACCGACCTCGTGCGCGCCGCTCCGATGGGCGGCCTCGTCCAGGGCGAGGACTACTGCGCGGCCCTCGGCGTCACCGCTCTCGCCCCCGGGATCCTGCTGCCAGTACCCGTGTACAGGTACCGCAAGTGGGACGGGCAGATGACGGCCCAGGTCGGATACGACCGGCTGGAGGCGGCTGCCCGGGAGCACGCCTGGGCGTACGGCCGCAGCCTGCGCGCCGTCCTGCGCGGTGGCGAAAACCTGGTCCGTGGCTGAGGAGCAGATCGTCCTGTCACACAGCCGGGAGTCCGGGATCGTCGCGATCGCCTCGGGCGAGCAGTACCGGCGGGCGCACACCGCCCTTCCGTGCCAGAGCAGGAGCGCCGAGCATGCGCGTGGCCGTCCATCGAGATGTGGCTCGCCGACGGCGAAACGTTTCTTCGTCAGGCCCGCACCATCGCGCACCATCGTCGCCCGGCCCTGCCCGTCACCGCGCCAGCCCGCCCCCTCACCGCGGCCCGGCCCGCGCACCGCGGCCCCTGCCCCTTCCGCCCCACGCCCCGAGGAGAGCCCCGCCCCCTTGCGACCCGGCATCCACTTCGCTTTCGGCGACCACGAGGAACACGGCTCCGTGGCCTCCTTCACCGGCACCCTCGACCTCGTGATCCCGCCCCTGGCCCGTTCGCTCGCAGCCGTCCCCGAACAGCGACTAGCCCTGGAAGCGCAGATCGAACAGCTGCTGGAGGCCAACCTTCAGCAACTCATCCCTCAGAACGAGCCTTGATCCACTCCCGTTCGAACTCTTCCGGAGCAATCTCTGCAGCAGAAAATTCCGGCTGGTCAGAGATTTCTCGAAGATCGAGCGGGAAAGCGACTTCAGAAAGACCGACGCTCGCCGTCTCATGCGATTCGTCTGCCCACTCAATCTTACCTTCACGAAAGAATTGGATCTTCCGAGTCTCGTATCCATCTTCGCCGAGCTCACTCAGATAGAGGACAGGCTCATCCTCAAAGTCGTGACTCCATTCCACCCTTACATACCTCACGCTAGTTCCTTCCAGACCCAACGATGCGGCCAGTGAGATCAAGAGGCCCATCGTTGAGTATATAGAACACTCCTGGCCTACCTTTACGCACGCCTAGCCCGCGTACATCGATAGAAATATAATGAGAAACCTTTTTCCCTAGCCAGGGCACGCGATAGAAGGCTGCGGATAGCTGCCCCGGCCTTTTGGTTCCAGGTTCGATGTCGGTGAGATATTGGCCATCGCCGAACTTGGCATCGTTTGGGTTTGCTGCTTGGGTGGACGGGCGAAGCTGTTGGCTCGCCAATATTCCATCATGTCCCGCTTCATTGGTGTAGTGATGCAGGACGGGAGGAATCTCGTCATCTCCCTTAGGCAGCAGGGATGGATCCCCCGAATGTGCGGCTCCAGGGCCAAAGCGCGGGGGCATGGTTACTGCCGGTTTACCGAATCGGCCCTTGAAAGCTCCCCAAGCAGGCCTGATCATGCTGCCGAGTCCGCCGGTGACTGCTCCGACCAGGAGGTCGGTGGGAGAGGTGGGCTGGCATTGGGCGGTATTGATGGCCCAGGTGAGGCCCGCGCCGATGGTGGCGTCGGTGGCGACGGTGACGGCGAGGGCGCGTCCGCCGGAGAGGCCGAGTTGGGTGGCGAGGGCGCCGCCGGCCGGGGCGAGGAATCCGCCGATGGCGCCTACGGCTGCGCCTTGTGCTGTGGTGGCGGCGAAGTCACCCCAGTCGAAGTCGTCTTGGTGGGTGTAGGCGTAGACGCCGCCGTTGACGATGGCTCCGATGCCGGCGCCGATGCACATCGGGCACTGGCCGGAGGGGTCGGAGAGGTTGGCGGGGTCGTTGTCGGCGTAGTTGTACGGGGACTGGTTGGGGTTGTCCGCGGCTGCCGGGATCGGGTCTTGGGTGGTGAAGCGGCGCTGGGCGGTGTCGTATGAGCGGGCGCGGAGCTGGAGGCGGTCGGGGAGGTACTGGTCTTTGTACTGGCCGGTGTAGCCGAAGGGGCTGGGCTGGCCGCCGGTGACGGTGGCTTTGCCGGTCGGTGAGCCCCAGGCGCTGTAGGTGTAGCGGTAGTTGTCCGTGCCTGCTGCGTCGTAGACCGCGCTGGTCGAGTTCTGGCGGTCCTGGGTGAAGTAGTAGGTGCCGGCGGTACGGTCCATGGAGCGGGCCGTGCCGTCGGGGTCGTAGTGGTAGTCCGCGAGCAGGGCGCCCGAGGCGTCGGAGTCGGTGGCGAGCTGCGGGAGCGGGTTGTTGATGTCCCAGCGGGATGTTCCGGCAAGCGCGTTGTTCTTGTTGACGGTTGTGCGGTTGCCGTCGGCGTCGTAGGTGAATCCGTACGTGCTGGTGCCGATGGTCGCGGACTTGAGGCGGCCGGCCGGGTCGTAGGCGTAGGTGCCGTCGTCGTCCTTGGTCTGGTTGCCGTCGTCGTCGTAGCTGAAGCTCGTGGTGGTCGTGCCGTTTGTCGTCGACTTCAGCTGGTCGCCGTCGTCGTAGGCGTTGGTGGTCGTCGAGCCCGAGCTCGCTGCCGTTTTGAGGTTGCCGACCTTGTCGTAGCTGTAGGTGGTGCCGGCGGTGCCTGTCAGGCAGGAGGTGGCGGAGGTGTCGGTGCAGACGCGGGTCGTGCGTCCCGTGTCGTCGTACGCGTAGCGGGTCGGGTAGCCCGTGCCGGGCTTGTCGCCGACCAGGCGGTTGTTCTCGTCGTAGGTGAAGGTGTTGCTGACGGTGGGCGTGGTCAGCGTTGCAAGGCGGCCGGCCTCGTCGTAGGTGCGGGTCCCGGTGCGGGCCGTGGTGGTGGGCAGGGTGACCGAGGTGAGGTTGCCGGCCTTGTCGTAGCCGTAGGAGACGGCCTTGGAGTTGGTCGTCTGGGTCTTGGTCCGGCCGACCTTGTCGTATCCGTAGCTGGTGGTCCGGCCGTCCGGGTAGGCACGCGACTTGAGGGTGTCGTCGGTGTTCCAGACATAGGTGAACGGCTTGCTCGCGCCCGGCGACGTGATCGTCTGGATCTTGTCGTCATTGTCGTACGACAGCGTGCGGCTGCCGGTGGCGTCGGTGACGGTTTTCAGGCGGCTCGCGTCGTCGTAGCCGTACGTCTGCGCCGCGGTGCCGTCGGAGTAGGTGATCTTCGTCGGCAGGTTGCGTGCGTCGACGGTGGTGGTGATCGTCTGGGCGCGGGCGTTGGTGTATTTGGTGCGGTTGCCGTCGAGGTCGTACTCGTAGGCGACCGTCTTGCCCAGTGGGTTCTTGACCGACGTCAGCTGGCCTTC
>NZ_JBVJSX010000027.1:0-16725 GCF_055606225.1 Streptomyces sp. NPDC037100
CTAAGGCAGCCGGTCGTGTAGACAACGCTCGTCTCCGATGCTTAGGCAGCGGCATGCCCATGGCTCGAGGGCCGGCCCCACGCCGCCAGCCTCGGCTAGGCGGAGCACACTGAAGGTGTTGCGATCGTCGGCCGCCCGGAGAACGACCGCCACGACGCCCTTGCCCTCGACCACTCTATCGATCGAGGGGATTCTCGGTTCGCTGCCGACGTCCCTACCACCGCTCACCGTCAGACGGGGGAGTGTGAACGTGTTGCAATCCTCCGTCATCTTGGGGGGGCCGACGGTGCCGAGAACGTTCCGGCGGGCCAGGTCTTCCGATCCTCGGTCGTCCCGTAGGTCGACCGCCAGGGGACGGCGACAAGGGGATGCGGCCCTACATGCCGTTGCGATCCTCGGTCGCCCCGGGAGGCGACCGCCAGCTCGGTCTCGATGTCGTCGAGAGCGGAGTCCTCGTAGTTGCGATTCTTGATGGCCCCGAAAGGTGATCGCCAGAGAGTCACCCGTTCTCGTCCTCAGGCGTCCGTGTAGTTGCGCTCCTCAGTCGCCGCAGAGGGCGACCTCCGGCACCTTCCAGCCCGTCGACGACGATCAGGCCGCGGAGTTGCAATCCTCGGTCGACCGGAGGATGACCGTCAACTTGACGGCATTGGTGGCGTCGTCGATGGACTGTTCGTTGCGATTCTCGGCCATACCGAAGAACGGCTGCCAAGCCGGCTTCGGCGGCCAGGACGTCGTCGAGCTGAAGTTGCGATCTTCCATCGCCCCGGAGGGCGACCGCCAGCGTTGCCGTGCAGGAACGTGTCGGTCGCGTACAGCGTGTTGCGATCCTCCGTCGCTTTCTAGAGCGACCGCAAGCGGTCTGTTTGACCAGGCGCTTCCCCTCGACCAGGCGGTCGTGATTCTCGGTCGCCCGGGAGGGAGACCGCTAGACCCGTCGAGGAACTTGTCACCGAAGACTTGCGGTACGTTGCGATCCACTGCCGGTCCCGGCGCGGCCGGCTGACTTCGCGGCCCTCGCCGATGATCGTGAACGGTCGCGGTGCGGGCACCTGGGAGAGCTGGGGCGCGACCGTCCGGCTGCTGCGGATGGTGAGTACGCCTCGGCAGGCGTAGCGCTGCGAGGCAGGTGCCATGCGCACGGTGCAGGCTTCGGCGCCGCATGCGTGCTCCAGCAGGCGCAGACCGAAGCCGACGATGGGATCCTGCAGGACGTCGAGCAGTCGGTCCTCGTCGAACCCGTCACCCACCACTTGGCGGTCGATGGACCAGTCGAGCCCGTAGTCGGTTATTTCGGTGGTCAAGCGGAGCGTGGTGTGGCCAGAGAGGACGGTCCCACAGCAGCGGGCGTCGCAGCAGCGCACTACCCAGCGCGCTCGAAGCCCTCAGACGGCGCAGCAGATCGCGCGTCACGGGCTCCCGGCGCGCCGGGCCGCGCTCTTCACCATGCGGATCCCACAGCCCGACGTGCTTGGTGGCTGCAAGGCGTTCGATGTGCGCGGTCAGAAGAGCGGCCAGGTCCTCGCCATGCGGTCCGGCCACCCACACAGCCGGCGCCGGTGAGCGCCAGGACTGTTGATAGGCCCAGGAGCGAAGCCCGAAGCGCAGTCGGCCACCGTCCATGCGCACGGTCAGCCCACGAACGCCACGCCATGGGCCCTTCTTCCCACGGCAGGGCAGCAACTCCAGCAGAGCCTGCGCATCATCCACGCGCTCCAGGCGCAGAGCCAGCCCGTTGTCGACAGGCTTGGCCTGCCGCACGCCCAATGGCCGCGTCTGGCCGTCCACATCACCAAGCGCCGATGCCAAGACCGCCTCCAAAAGGGCCTGCTCGGTGGACGCCTCGGGGATAAGGACGTCGTACCGGGCGACCTTCCCCATGCGGCGGCGGACGTCCTCCAGAGACTCACCGGTGAGCTGAGAGGTAGCGTTGCTGATCTGTTCCATGCAGTACATGCGCAGTTCCTCGGAGCAGCCCCCCGACCTGGGCAGCGAAGGCGCATCTCGACACAGCAACATGGCTTGCAACGGGTTCATGACGTAGGTTCTCTGGCGATGCCGCGTGGTCGGGTCGAGCATCCAGAACTGGCCGCGTCCGAGGCCAGGCGTGGCCAAGCTACCCCGGCAGCCACTGCACTTCCATCCGCCACGCCGGCAAGATCGCACTTTCCGGCCGCCGGGTCTCACCGCCGGTTGCACTGGGCCGGAATGACTGATCCGTCCACAATGGCCAACCGGATGGCTAGTTCTGTGTACATGCACTACCACAACAAGGGGAACGCATGTTCGGTGATTGGGGTAATGAGTACGGCGCGGCCGCCGGATGGTTGGATGCCGGTGTCCGGTGGTGTGACGGGTCGTTGGGCATGCAGCGGGCCGTGGCCGTGCCCTCGGTGATGAGGTTCGGTTCGAGGGGATGGAGGGCCGGCCGGTGAGTGACCGCAGTGCGATCGAGTGGACCGAGGCGACGTGGAACCCGACCACAGGGTGCGACCGCGTTTCCAAAGGGTGCGATAACTGCTACGCATTGACGCTGGCGAAGCGACTGAAGGCGATGGGGTCGCCGAAGTATCAGGCCGATGGTGACCTACGCACTTCCGGTCCCGGCTTCGGGCTCACGTTGCACCCGGATGCACTGCGTGTGCCGTACGGGTGGAAGAGTCCGCGCACCGTGTTCGTGAATTCGATGAGCGACCTTTTCCACGCCCGGGTGCCGCTCGACTACGTGAGCCGCGTCTTCGAGGTCATTGCTGAGACTCCGCAGCACACATACCAGGTGCTTACCAAGCGGGCCAGGCGCCTGCGTCAGGTCGCCGACCGGCTGGAGTGGCCTGCGAACCTGTGGATGGGGGTGTCTGTGGAGAGTGCGAAGGAACTTCCGCGCGTCGACGACCTGCGGTACGTGCCTGCGGCGGTGAGGTTCCTGTCGTGCGAGCCGCTGCTCGGGCCGCTGGACGGACTGGAGCTGTCCGGGATCGACTGGGTCATTGCGGGGGGTGAGTCCGGCCCCGGGCATCGGCCGCTCGACGAGCAGTGGGTGGCGCAGATCAGGGATGCCTGCTGTCAGGCCGGGGTGGCCTTCTTCTTCAAGCAGTGGGGCGGCCGTACGCCGAAGGCCGGCGGTCGCGAGCTGGAGGGCCGCACGTGGGATGAGATGCCGGACCGCCAGCTCGTGCTTCCGGCGGGTTAGGAAGCTTCGTCGGCGACGTCCTCAGGAGCGTAGAAACGCACGGTGCACCCCTCGGGCCAGGGGGTGCGGGCGCGGACGGGATCGACACGGAAGGCGAGGCCCTGGGCAGCGAGCTTGTCCAGGACCTGACGCAGGTGCTTGTCCATGTGGTTCAGACGGGCGGCCTGGCTGGACAGCATCTCCCAGCGTTGTTCGGTTCCGGCGTGGGCGCGCATCGCGGTCTCCAGCCGGTCGACGACCGAGGCCTCGTCGAACAGCGATGGGGTCTCCGCGGTGTCGAAGGAAGCGCCCTGCCCGCTGTAGCTGTCCAACTTCCAGGTGACGGGTGCCCAGCACTTCAGGCCGGCTTCACTGTGGGTGGCCAGGATGAGGTGGTAGCGGGCGCTCTGGTTGCTGATCTTGATCCCGAAGCGGCCGGTGAACAGGTCCTGCTCTTTCAGCCCTTGCTCATAGGCCGTTGCGAAGGCTTCCTTGCGAGCTCCAGGGCGTCGCTCAGACGTGGCTACTTGCCAGTGGTCTCCGCCGAAGTAGGGCGTCATCGCCTTGTCGAAGCTCTCGCGCTGGCAGAAGCGGTGCAGTTCATTGGTGAACAAGGTGAATAGCACCTCGTCTCGAGGCCCAGCAAGGCACCGCCTGATCAGAGAGAACGGTGCGCTTTTCAGATCGAACGGGTCGATCAACCAGAGCACGGGGGTGTCGGCGCGGCCTCGGTGGGCGAGCATGGACAACTGGCTCTGCTGGTCTGCGAACCTGCCCGGCGGTTGGACACTGATGTTCAGCTGTGGTGACGGGGGCAGTTTGGCGAACTGCCGCCTGAGCTCCTCCACCCGGTCGGGCCGCTCTTCGAGGCAGATGAGGTTGAGCTTGCCGAAGCGCCGGTGCGCGGTGTGCTCGAGGAAGGTTTTGGCGACCACGATGGAGGAGCCGGGCGGGCCGTCGGTATAGACGCCGGGGCCGGCGAAGGCATCCACGATGGTGGCCTCACGGAAGGTCTGGAGGATCTTACCCATCCAGCACTGCAGATAGTGCCGGTACACGAGGTGCTTGACCTGCGTGTGCGGGTCGCTTCTCCAGACAGTCTGCTCCTGCAGTTCCTCCACCCGCCCCATGGGTCTCCTCCCCATCCACCCCACACCTGGACCACCCAGCGTCACCCGTGCGGGAGTTGTTGTCTACAACACCAAGTCGGCCAACCTCGTCGCTACGCTGCTCTCCCGCCCTGTGGCGTCAGCCGCGCGGCAGGAGAGTGAAGATGGGGTCTTCTCGGTTCCGGGACTAACCCGTTCGAGTGACCAGCTGGTCCGCTTACTGGTCGTACAACTCCACGGCCAAAGGCCCTTGAGGGCGGCTTGGCTACCCGAAGTCAGTCAACCCGCACGTAGGATCGCCGGAGCGCTCCACCGGGCCAGGGCATCAGCACAAGAGGGGGCCGCTGTGCGGTTCGTGATCATCGAACGGGACGAGCGGATACCCGTCTCGCCGCGACCGCTTGCGGTGTTGGTTCGTGATGGCTGGGATGACTTCGGGTGGCGCACCATGTTCCACCTGAAGGTCCTCGACTCGGACGGCCGTCACGAGATCGGTCCGGTGAAGATCGGCACACTGGGCATGACCCCTCGCGCGGAGACGGTTGTGCAGCCGCCGCTTGAGTTCACTCAGATTCCTGGGGAGTACTTCTCCGTCGGCCAGGACGACACCTACTACGCGCGCCTGGCCCGCCTGGGCGACGCCACTCGCATAGCGGTCCTGTCAGGTCTGAGGGACATGGCCTTCGACGAGGAGGTCTTCGACCTCGCCCGGGACGAGGAGGTGACCCGGAACGCGCTGTGGCGGTTCCTCAAGCCACTCGTGCCAGTCTAAAAGTATCGCTTGCGGTCGTCCTGGGTCTCGTGCAGTCGGCGCCTGGCGAGCAGAACATGCCAGGCGGTGGTCTCGGCGTCACGCAGCCACAACTGCCCGAGGTAGCGGCCACCTGCGACGAGCGTGTCTCTGCTGCGCCACCACCGGATCCACATCCGGGTTGCGATCCTCGGCTGCCCCGGAGGGTGACCGCCAGAGCGCCAGGTCGCGCACGGAGCGGTAGGACCCGGTGTTGCGATCCTCGGTTGCCCCAGAGGGCGACCGGAGCTGGAGCTGGCCCAGAAGTTCGATGACCAGATGTTGCGATTCTCGGTCCCCCTCCAGGAAGGCGACCGCCAGCGCGCGGGCGCGCGTTGGATGGTCCAGAAAGTCCAGGTTGCGATCCTCGGCCGCCCCGGAGGGCGATCGCCAGTCCTCGAGCGCCTCCTCAAGCACGTCGGGGGTGATGTTGCGATCCTCGGCTGCGCCGGACGGCGACCGCCAGCTGTGGAGCCCGAGCCCGAGCCGGTCGAGCAGGGCCTCATTGCGATCCTCGGTCGTCCCAAAGGGCAACTGCCAGTCGCCGACGACCATCACGATGTGGGCGTCCCAGTCGTTGCGATCTTCGGTCGCCTGCCCCGTAGGGCGACCGCCAGCTTGCCGCCCATTCGGATCTATGACGTGCAGATCCCATTGCGTCCTCGATCGCCCCGGAGGGCAACCGCCAGCTCACCTTGATGAGGTTAGTCGCGCCGTTCGCGGTGTTGTGATCCTCGGCCGTCCCGGAGGGGGACCGCCAGGCCTCACCCAGCACCTCCGCCCGTAGCTCCAGGGCGTTGCGATCCTTGGTTGCCCCGGAGGGCGACCCCAGGCGCAGGCCTGTCCGGCTGCTGCGACACCACCCAGTGATTGCGATCCTGGGTCCCCTAGGAAGACGACCGTCAGGACAGCGTCTACAACGGGGTCCTCGCCCGTGGTGAGTTGCGATCCTCGGTCGCCCCGAAGGGCGACCGCCAAGTGTACCCGCGGGCGCAGTACGACGCGTGGGTGCGGATGTTGCGATCCTCGGCCGCTCTGAAGGGCGACCGCCCGTCCGTCCCACCCCAATACCCACGCGACCGTAAGCGTTGCAATCCTCGGTCGCCTGGAAGGACGACCGCCAGAGCCAGCGGTCTACGGTGTGGACCTGGAGTCCGGGTGGTTGCGATCCTCAGTCACCCCAAGGGGCGACCGTCAGCAGCTTGGGCCCAATATGCCAGCCTACGCGGACCCAGTTGCGATCCTCGGTCGCGCAAAGGACGACCGTCAGACCCAATTTCCGGTCCAGCTCACCACGCTGGCGCAGTTGCGATCCGCAGTCGCCCCGGAGGGCGACCGCCAGGGGTAAGGACTCCGCCGCGGCTGAACGTCTTCTCGATGTTGTGATCCTCAGCCGACCCGGAGGACGACCGCCAGACCCGAAAATGCCCATACTGGCGGCGGCCAGTTCCTGTTCATTGCGATCCTCGGTCCCCCCGGAGGGCGACCGCCAGCGTGAACAGGGCGTCTCCTAGGTCTTCAGCTTGAGTGCCGTTGCGATCCTCGGTTATCCCTGAGGGGGGACCGCTATGAGATGGTGCGTAGCTCTGAGCCGCGTACTGCGCTTTTGAACCGGCTCAGTCGATGAGGCGGGTGAGGGTGACTCCGTCGGGGATGTGGTCTTCGTCGATGTTGATGCGGTCGGTGTAGTCGTCCCAGGAGCGTGCTTCGCTGTGGCCTAGTGGCTTGATGCGGATGAGGTCGAAGAGTTTGTGGGCGGGGGCTCGTCCGTAGGCGTCGTCGTGGGTGAAGACGTACAGGCCGCGGATGGCCATTTCGCCGCGGGAGGCGGCGCGGTCGTGGTCGAACATCATGGTCATGGCGTGCCAGTAGGCGGCCAGGTCTTCTGGGGTGACGCCGGCTTTTGTGCCGAGGGCGCCGGAGTAGAAGCCGTGGCCGCGGTACAGCCCGTAGGGCACGTAGTGCTTGTTGCCCATCTCGGTGACCTTGCCGTTGGCGAGGTCCTCGGGCTTGTTCGGGGCGACGCGGGTGATACCGGCCTCGAGCGGGGTGACGGGGTCGATGGAGCGGGAGAAGGTGAGCTGCATGGGTCCGCGGGCCCTGCCGGCGTGCTTCTTCTGGTCGCCGACGGACATGACGGCACCGAAGAGGCGCACGTCGTAGAAGTTTCGGATCATCCACTGCTGGGCGGTGGCGGTGTCGCCTTCCGTGGTGCCGCCTTCGTGGTAGGCGCGCTGGATCTGCGGGTTGAGGGCGACACCTTCCTCGACGTACATCTCGAAGCCGGGCTGCCCCTGGTGGGCGAGGGTGATGGTGTTGCGGATCTTTCGCTTGAGGGCGACGTCGGTGATGATGCCCTGGCTGGTGATGGGGTCGATGCGGGGCATGCCGCCGGCGTCGGGGTCGCCGTTGGGGTTGCCGTCCTTGACGTCGATGAGGAAGACGTAGTCGTGCTTGCGGGTGGGGTCCAGGTGCGCGGCGCTCATGGCTGTGTTCGGTGTCCTTTTCCGGGTTGGTAAGGGTGCGGGCTCTCGGGCGTTTACCAGAGGGTTTCGTCGGTTGCGATCGCGTCTTCGGCCACTTCGGGAAGGGCGTCGGCGGCCTGGTCGGCGGCGAGTTCCTTGCCGGCTTCGCGGGCCTTGATGGCTGCGGCTGCGGCCCGGGCGGAGTGAGCGCGTTGGTGCTCGTAGCCGAGGATGAACAGGGCCTGCTGCTCCGCGTTGAGGTGGGCGGGGAGGGTGTCGAGGAGGTCGAAGGCGTCCCGCAGCCGGTTTTCCATGGCCTTGGCCGCGGGTTCGCTTTTGCGGGCGATGGTGCGCAAGTGGGGGCGTGCGCCGATGCGGAGCCGGGTGAGGACGGCCCGGGGCGAGACGACGGCGGTGGTCAGGTACTTGTCGGTGATGGTGGCGTTGACCTTGGGCATGGCCTTGCGCTGGATCGCTTCGAGCATGGCCATGATCCGCCCGCACACGTATCCGGGTTCGGTCGACGTCGTGTTCAGCTGGGGCACGCACAGCTCCTTGTGGCGGGTGGTCGTACGGGTCAGGGCGAGGCGCAGCAGCGCGATGCGGGGCCGGTCGATGCGGTGGTCGGCGCGGATGCGCTGCATGAGAACTGGCAGGACGTGGGCCGGTGGCGGTGTGCCGTGGAGTGCGGCCTGGGCGAGGTCGGCCTGCAGATGCTTGGGGATGGTGGTGTCGATGTATGTGTTCTTGCGTTTGTCCCAGCGGGCGGCGGCCAGGGCCAGGCGCCAGACCGGCCAGTAGCGGTAGGTGTTGTTCCAGCCGTCCCAGGTCTGCTGGTCGGTGAACCAGGTCCCGAGCCGCTGCTTGAGCTCGGGGACGGGGATGGTGATCCAGTCGGCGACGATGACCCTGTTGGTGTTCACCCGCAAGGTGACGGCGTAGAAGGCGTCGTCGTCGAGGGCGGTCAGCGCGTCGCGTCCCTTGTAGGGGTGGTGGAGTCCGTCGACGAGTTGGGCAACCTCGGTGGGCTCGGGGTTGTCCAGGGTCCACATGTCGGTTTCGGTGGTGGGGTTGCGGGTCCACCACACGATGGCGGAGTCGCCGGCGCGGGTGTGGTGCTCGGGGTCGGCCAGCAGTGCGTTCAGGGCGGTGGTGGCCTTGGTGCCGCAGTCGACGCAGACAGGGGTGGCGCCGAGCTGCTTGATGCCGGCCCGGTAGTGGGCGGGCTGGTTGAGGCAGATCAGCTGGGTGTTCATCCCGGAGTTGGGCAGGCCCTTGACTGGGACCGGGAGAGTGGACAGCAGCGCTCTGGTCTGCCCGCAGACCAGACACAGGCTTTCCTGGCTCTTGCCTGGCTTGCCGCTCTTGGCGCTCTTGACCTTTTCCGCCCACCAGCGCTGGGCCTGGGGGAGGTCGTGGATCCACTCGCCGTGCACAGTGATGGCCACGAGGTGCCCTTGATCCATTTCCTCGGGCCAGTCGTCCGGCGCGGAGGGGCTGTTCAGCCACTGGGCCAGGGCGCGGGCCTGGGGGAGGCCGGGGTGCTCGTTGCACCAGGAGGTCAACATGGCGCGGTAGGCGGTGTGACGCTCCTCGGCCTTGGTGATGTCCTTCGGGTCGGTCGACGGAACCTTCTTATCGTCCGGCCCCTTCACCAGGCCGGGGTGGCCGAGAACGTACAGCGCGCTGTCGGCGAGCAGGAACGGCGGCGGGTTCTTCCCGGAGCGGCCGGTGTAGGGGGCGGTGACCTTCCGTGGTTCTTCCCCCTTTGGAGGGCGCAGGTCGATGATCAGTGGTTCGGCTTTGCCGGTGCTGGGAAGGTCGATCTGCCACATGATCGGACGCCGCTGGTAGTAGTCGGGGACGGCGTCCTCGCGGCTGTCGGCGTGCTGGACGAGGCTGTGCAGGAGCACTTCAGCCCGTCCCCTCGGCAGATACTCGGCCCTCGGCCCCGGGCATCCCGCTGACTTGCGTGGGGTCGAGCGGGCGGTCCGGCACGTGGAGAACACCGCGCTCGAGGCGGGCGCGGAACCAGTGGTAGCGCTCCTTGCCTTTCGGCAGGTACTCGATGTGGTGGAGCATCAGTCCGATCTCGTCGATCGGTGGGATGCCTGCCTGGTCGGCGGCGGTGACGACGCCGGCTTCCTGTGCTGATCCGCGGGGACCGAAGAAGGCTGCGAATTCGCGGCAGCCGAAGTGGGGCTGTTCGAAGCACGCACCGCGCTTGACGCGGCGGTCGAACTGGTCGCGGTACTTCGGCAGTGGCGCGGTGCAGCGGTCGGTGGCGTTGATGGTGGCGTGGATGCGGTAGGCGACGTCGCGCAGTGCGACGGTGACGCGCTGTCCCCGGTCCTCGGCGACGTCGTAGCGGTAGCCGTTATTGGTGCGCAGGTCCTCGAAGGTCTTCTTGGTGATGATCGAGTTGTTGACTTCGTTGCGCCGGAAGCTGGTCCACTGCACCGGCTTAAGCAGTTCGATCTGCTTGATCCGGTAGGTCATCTCCGGCTTCCACAGGATCGCCTCCAGCAGCCCTTTCGCTGCCGAGGGGGTCATGACCGGGTAGGAGACCCGTTCGACTTTGAGTTCCGGGCGGGTGAAGCAGGCCAGCGGCCCCCACGCCTCCACCTGCACGTGAAGCGGCCGGTCGGCCCTCTCCCAACGCTGCCGCCCTTGTTCGGAAATCATGCATCCTCCCCCTTCATGCCCTGGCCGGCTCGGCCCGTTGTCAGTGCCGGCGGCTAGCGTCGTCGCACTGCCCCGATCCACGACCTGCAGTACGCGGGCCGGTTGTGAACTGCAGCGATCTAACCGGATCTCAATACATAAGTGATGGTAAGTCAAGTATGGTTGAAAAAAAGGCAGTTGGTGCGATATCGGGGTTGATGCCCGTTCCGGAAGGCAGGCTCGTAGCCCACTCACCGGGTCCTCGGGGCATCTGGCACTGGTACGAAGACCACGCCCGAGGCACCGGCGAGCTGGCCCGGAGATTCGCCGACCCGTGGGGAGGCGGAGAACTCGCCCACCGGCTGGGACGCGACCACGACACCGGCAAGGGCGCATGCGCCTGGCAGGACGGCCTGATCGAAGAAGCCACAACCGGCCAGAAGGTCCGTCGCCCCGCGCACCATGCCGCCGGGGCGTTCCTGTTCGCTCAAGTAGCCCGGCAGCATCCGGTGCTGACACCGTTCGCTGGCGTCATCGAGGGACACCACACCGGGCTGCCCGCCTGGTCGGAACTCAGCGTCCGGCTCAAGAGCCTGATGCGGGACCCCAAAGAGGTCAACGAGGCAATTAACCGGGTCGCCAAAGTCATGCCGGAGATCCTGGACAAAACCTGCCCGACCGTTCCGGACTGGCTCGACCCGCGTAGCAAGACCAGCGTGGAGATGCTGGTCCGCATGACCTACTCCGCCGTGGTCGACGCCGACCGGCTCGACACCGCCGCGCACTTCAGGCCCGGCCCGCCTCCTCGGCCGGACGTGAGCATGCCCGAATTGTGGGAGCGGTACGAGACCCGCCGTCAGGAGGCCCTTGCCGAGCGCCGACGCCGGAAGGAGCCCTCGTGGCTGGACGGGCTCCGCGAGGACGTCTACCAGGAGGCGCTCGACACCGCGGCCGGTGAGCCGGGGGTGTACCGGCTGCACCTGCCGACCGGCGCGGGAAAGACATTTGCCGGCGGAGGCTTCGCACTCCGCCACGCCGCGCTGCACGGGCTGCGACGCGTCATCGTCGCGGTCCCGTTCATCTCGATCACAGAGCAGAATGCGGCTGTCTACCGGAGCCTGCTGGATCCAGAACACGGGCCGCAGGCGGTGCTGGAACACCACTCCGTCGCAAACTTCGAGGCCTCCGACCGGCGCACATCGCGGTCCTCGGACGCCTCAGGCGAGACCCACCGAGACCAAAAGCGTGCCCGCCCCAACCGATGGGCGAAGCTGGCCGCAGAGAACTGGGACGCCCCGTTCATCGTCACCACCACAGTCCGCCTGATCGAGAGCCTGTTCGGCAACAGCCCGTCAGCCACCCGCCGACTACACCGGCTCGCCAACTCCGTCATCGTCCTGGACGAGGTCCAAGCCCTCCCCGACGCCCTGCTAACACCGATCCTGTCCGGACTGCGGGAACTCGTCGAGCACTACGGCGTGACCCTGGTCCTGTCCTCGGCCACACAACCGGAACTCGCAGCGCTGAACCCCTGGCAGACCGGCCTGCCGCAGCGTGACATCGTCGCCAACCCCGCACCGCTTTTCCAGCAGCTGCGCCGGGTCCGGTACAACTGGCGCACCGGCTCAGAGGTGACCCTCAGAAGCATCGCCACAGAGGCCGCAACGCACGGTCAGGCTCTGATGGTGGTCAACGGAACGAAAGACGCCAGCCACGTACACAAGGTCTGGCTCGGCGACCGTGACGAGGACCCCGGCACCCTGCACCTGTCAACCCGAATGACCGGCGGCCACCGCAGAGAGATCATCCAAGCGGCAAAACAGCGCCTTGACGCAGGCCTGGACACGCTGCTGGTGTCGACATCGCTGATCGAGGCGGGTGTCGACCTCGACTTCCCGCGCGGATACCGCGCCAGATCGCTGCCAGAGTCCGAACAGCAGGCCGCCGGGCGCATCAACCGCGAAGGGCACCGCCCGACCGAGGACAGCATCATGACCGTCTTCGAACCGACGGACGGTCTCCAGCCACAGGTGATCTACAACCGGTGCGGCATCGCCGCAGCATCCCGCCGCTTCGGCAAGGGGCTCGCAGACCCAGACGACCTGCACACACTGCGCTCCTACTACCAGCACCGCTACCGACTCCAAGCCGGACGCTCCTCCACAGACCCCAACGGAGCCACCGGAGAAGCCATCGAAGCGCTGCGAGAAAAGCTGAACTACCCGGAAACCGCCCGCAGAATGCGCATGATCGATAACGAGCACTCCGTGGCCGTCGTTGTCATCCGCCCCCAGCTCGACCAGCACGACCGGCAGGTCGCCCAAGACGCCATCGCACAACTCCGCAGCGGGTTACCGACCCCCGAGACCTACCGCACACTCCAGGACCACTTGGCATCCATCCCACAAAGAGAACTGGAAACAGCGATCAACACCGGACACGCCGCCGAAGTCGCCGGTGACCTATACGAATGGACAGGCCCCTACCACCCACAACGAGGAATCGAACCCGCCCCGTAGTGAAATCGGCAGCGGTCGAAGGCCCCACCGATCGATACAGTATTCCGGGACAGGAGCGCTGTGGCGGTTGCCCTCCGGGGCAGCCGAGGATCACAACGACCACGATCAGAAAGTCCACGAGGTCACCCACGAGTGGCGGTCACCCTCCGGGCGACCGAGGATCGCAACCAGATCAGCAGGGTGGGGATGAGGAGCAGCGCCACCTGGCGGTCGCCCTCCGGGGCTACCGAGGATCGCAACATCGTCCAGACCCGCGGCAACCTGAACGACCAGCGCTGGCGGTCGCCCTCTGGGACGACCGAGGATAACAACGGCGATGGCCTCTGTGGTCCCGTCGGTCTCACCCCACTGGGGATCGCTCTCCGGGGCGATCGAGGATCGCAACGGCTACAGCAAGGAGGCCGACAAGCGGGGCGCCGGCTGGCGGTCGCCCTCCGGGGTGACCGAGGATCGCAACTGCTAAGGCACGCTCCAGTTCGATGACGTCCGTCCTCGAGGCTGGCGGTTACCCTCCGGGGCGACCGAGGGCCGCAATAGTTCGGCAGCCGAACGGGGCGGCGCCACGGTCACCTGGCGGTCGCCATCGGGGCGATCGAGGATCGCAACCGCCGTACGAAGCCGCTCCTCGACCGCAAGGCCCCGCTGGCGGTCGCCTTCCGGGGCGACCGAGGATCGCAACGAGGCGGACGGCACCACCCCCATCGCGCAGCTGCGCCTGGCGGTCGCCCTCCGGGGCGACCGAGAATCGCGACGGTAACGGGGCGCACGAATGCCCGGCTCCGGACGAGCTGGCGGTCGCAATGGCCGTGCGGTCGGCTCCCACACCCTCGCCGCAGGCCTGCCGGTCGCCCTCCGGGGCGGCCGAGGATCGCGACGTGGACGCGTGGATCCGGATTGTGGCTGGCGCCATCCTCTGGCCGTCGCTCTCCGGGGCGACCGAGGATCGCAACAACGCGGACGGGTGGACGGTCATCCGGAGGCATCGTCTGGCGGTCGTTCTCCAAGGGCGACTGAGAATCGCAACGTGTCGTTGTAAACGTCAAGCCACGCCTGGAAGTACTGGCGGTCCTCCTGCGGGGTGACCGAGGATCGCAACCTTGGTCAATGGGCTAACGGTCTGGTGGGAGGGATCTAGCGGTCGCTCTCCGGAGCGACCGAGGGTCGCAACCAGCTGTACTCCGGTGAGATCATCGACAACAGCCCGTTGGCGGTCACCCTCTGGGGCGACCGAGGATCGCAACCCGGTGACGTTGGGCCGTGAGCAGTACTCGACGTGGCTGGCGGTCGCCCTCCGGGGTGACCGAGGGTCGCAACTGCGGCTACGACGCCTCCTCCCACCTGTCCGAGGACTGGCGGTCGCTCTCCGGGGTGACCGAGGATCGCAACTCCTTCACCCAGTGCGACAGGCCCCGGAAACCCTCGCCTGGCGGTCGCTCTTCGGGGCGACCGAGGATCGCAACAGCCATACGTACGGCGCGATGAACCGCACGGCCTGGTCTGGCGGTCGTCCTTCGGGGCGACCGATGATCGCAACAGCAGCGACGACGGTGTACCCGCGCCGCCGGCTCGCCTGGCGGTCGTCCTCCGGGGCGGCCGAGGATCGCAACTACGAGGACAGCACGGCCGACGACATCGAAAACGACTGGCGGTCGCCCTCCTGGGCGACCGAGGATCGCAACGAATGCGAAAACCGCGGCGACGGCCGCGACCCGTGGCCTGGCGGTCGTCGTCCGGGGCGGCCGAGGATCGCAACTTGTGCGCGTCGAGCAGGTGGGCGACCTCTGCGACCGCTGGCGGTCGCCCTTCGGGGCGACCGAGGATCGCAACGCCACGGCCGCCCCGGTGATCGCCAGGCAGGTGGCTGTCGCAGGTCTCAGTGAAACGAGCCCACGGCGTACGGCGCGCGTACGCCCGCTTGTGCGATTCGCGCAGGCGGGCGTGCTGGTCTGTCGGCGGTGCGATGGCAGAGACCCGAGCCTTCCGGCTACGTCCAGCGCATGCCGCGAGGAACGCTACGGCGTCGTCGCCCAGCGCAGCCGACTGGCGGTCGCCCTCCGGGGTGACCGGGGAACGCAACATGCGGTGTCCCCATTCTAGGAGTTGCGGCTGCGGGCGGCCGAGCGGGGCGTTCTTAAGGCGGTCGAGATTCGCCGGCTGCTGGCGGAGGCGGGGCTCGAGATCAGCGTGGGGAAGATGTCGGCGCCGTGGTCGGGCGACGGCCCACTGGCGTCGGTGAGGCTGGACGATCTTCAGGTGCTGTGCGAGGTGCTCGATTGCGACACGGCCGGGCTGCTCGTCCTGGACACGCCTGCCGGATGGGTGCCGCAGGCGGCCGGGCCGACACGGACAGGGCCCGCACGCGGGCCAGTGGCGAGCCGGCTGCCGGTCCGGGGGAGCAGGCCTGGGGGAGGGGCCTGGCGCCGCTTCCTGTCACTGCGTACGAGACCATCACCGAGGTCAGCCATCTACTGGGCCACGACGCGAAGCTCTTCGCCAACCACGACACCGATGTGCAGCTCATCGATCACGACCGTGAGCACGGCGGATGTCGGATCGAACTGGCCACTCCCGACGGCACGCTGTGGGACTTCCGCCGCGAGACGGGGAATGGTGCCTGACGCACATGGCCAACGGGCACACAGTGGAACTCGCCGCATGGCGCACCTGCGCTGACCCGCGGCACCTGACGGCCCTAATCCACCAAGCCGCCCGGACCACACCCTGACCCCGTGCCGCCACACTCATGATTGGTCAGGGCGACTTGTGAAACGGCGTTGACGCGGCTGATGCGCATCACGGCGTGCACAGGCTTCACCGCTGGCCCTTGTCGGACCGCTTGACTGCAAGGTCGACCCTTCCGCGCCGGTCACCACCCGCCAGCTTCGGACTTCGTGACCGACGAGCTTGTCGAGGAGACCACATAGGACGGCACCTCGCCCAGCTGGCGCGCCGACGCGCGATCTGGAGCGGCAACATCGCGACCGGTCCGGCAAGGACGCCGCCTCGGCCGTCGAGATCACCGGCCTGGGCGACATCCCGACCAGCGGCGAGGTTGAGACCGTTGATCTGCCTGTGCTCGCCGACGGCTGGACCGTTCCCGGTTCCCTGGCGAGTGCCCGACGAGCCCGAAGTCGGCGACATCGCCTACGCCGAGGCTCTGGACTGACACACCGCCGGTTGGGCTACAGTCCGCGCGCATGGGGATCGCAGACACCAGCATCGCGGCGGCGTCGGCCGCGTTCAGCGGCTTCGCGGCCATCGCCGCCTGGCGGGCCTCGAAGGAGGCCAACGACACGGCGTCGTCCGTTGCGCAGATCGAGCGGGACCGTTGGCACAAGGAACTCACGCCCCAGCTTCGCCTGAAACTCGAGGTACAGCAGGGCATGCTCTACGTCCGTTTCGACGGACCGGCCAGCCTCGGCAAGATCGACGTGCAGCTGACGGTCCGGGACGACTTCGACCGATCGCGGGTATCCTCGCTCCCCGGCGGCGCGACTCCGGAACAGATCGCACAAACCATCTGGGGCCCGTACCGGTTCCGGCCCGGAATCGACGGCGCCGACCAGCTCGGACGCACGGTCACACCGCCGCCACTGGAAGCGGACGATCGGACACGCCTGGCCATTGACCCCTCACTGCGACCGTCCTGGTACGAGGGCGCCGACGGTGGACGACGCTGGCGCGACCAGTACCGCACCGCCCGTTTCCGACTGTGGGCCGACTGCGAGGCAGAGGGACACAGGCCTTGGCGGCTGAGCTTCGAGGTCCCCCAGGACGGCACCTGGGCCCAGACCGGCCGGCTCGTCGGCACCTGATCATCCGGCCAGGACGCGTGGGAGAGGAATATCCGAAGGGGACCCCGGACGTTATGCTGCGCGCTGTTTCATCGCGCTGTGGGGCGGCGAGGGAGCGGATACGCAAGCAATCGCACCTCCGCTGGCACACGCGGCCGTGCCGAGCCACCAGGCAACGGAAGGCGGCACGGCGGCTTTCCGTTCAGGGTTCCTAC
>NZ_JBVJSX010000028.1:0-15758 GCF_055606225.1 Streptomyces sp. NPDC037100
GACTGCACGTCACCGTCGCCGACTACACCAACGACGTCGGTGTGGCGGCCGCGTTCGCCAAGACCCTGACGTACTACGCGGACCGCTCCGGTGACGCGAAGGCGAAGTCCACGGCGAAGGCGTTGCTGGACGGCATGTGGGCCAACCACACGGACAGCCTCGGGGTCGCTGTTCCGGAGACCCGCAGCGACTACAGCCGGTTCAACGACAAGGTCTACGTGCCGAGCGGCTGGAGCGGCAAGATGCCGAACGGCGAGAGCATCGACTCGTCCTCGACGTTCTCCTCGATCCGGTCCTTCTACAAGAACGACCCGGCCTGGTCGAAGATCGAGGCCTACCTCAAGGGCGGCGCAGCGCCCGTCTTCACCTACCACCGGTTCTGGGCCCAGGCGGACATCGCCCTGGCCATGGGCTCGTACGCGGAACTCCTCGAGTAGCCCACGCCGGCGCTCCGCGTACGCGACCCCGTCGCCTGGTGACGGGGTCACCCGGCCGGGCGGCCCCACCCCCCAGGGGACGCCCGGCCCTCGCACACGTCTCCGGCACGACCAGGCAACGGGAGCGCTCCCAAACTTTGGGCTCAGGGCGGACCGCCCGTAACCATGCCACTGGCGAAGTCATGTGCTCGGCCTCCTCCGGCCGGTAAGATCGGTGATCTCTTGGGGGAGGTGGCATGGGCAGACGGCGCCCGGGGGCACCGACGCTGGAGGAGGTGGCTGCCCGCGCGCGGGTGGGACGGGGCACGGTCTCCCGCGTCATCAACAACGCGGCAGGCGTGAAGGAGTCGACGCGTCAGGCCGTACAGCGGGCCATCGAGGAGTTGGGGTACGTGCCCAATCTCGCGGCCCGTTCCCTGGCGGGGCGGCGGGCCGACGCGGTCGCCCTGGTCATGACGGAACCGGACTGGCGGCAGTTCGCCGAGCCCTTCTTCTCCGAGATCGTCCGCTCGCTCGGAGACGCGTTGACGGACACCGGCATCCAACTGCTGCTGACCCTGGTCCGCTCGGACGCCGAGCGGCAGCGCTTCCTCGAGTACGCGCGCGGCGGCCGGGTCGACGGCGTCCTGCTGATGTCCGTGCACGCCGGAGATCCACTTCCGGACATGCTCGCCGAAGCCCGGTTGCCGACCGTGATGCTGGGGCGCCGCTCCGGGGAGGAGTACGTCAGCTACGTCGACGCGGACAACATCGGCGGAGCCCGCAGCGCCGTCTCCCACCTGCTGAGACACGGCCGCCGAGTGATAGCGACCATCACCGGGCCGCTCGACCTCTACGCCTCCCGGTGCCGGCTGCGCGGATACGAAGAGGCTCTGGCACAGGCGGGCCTCAAGGGCGAGCAGACCCGTGTCGCCGAAAGCGACTTCACGGCGGAGAGCGGGCGCCGCGCCATGGCCGAGCTCCTCGAACGGCATCCGGGCATCGACGGCGTCCTCGCCGCGTCGGACACCACGGCCGCCGGGGCCTTGGAGGCCCTGCGCGCGGCCGGGCGCCGGGTGCCCGAGGATGTCGCCGTGATCGGCTTCGACGACTTCACGCTCGCCCAGCGGACCGAACCGCCACTGACGACGGTACGGCAGCCGATCGAGGAGATCGGGCGGGCCATGATCCGACTGCTCCTGGAGGAGATGGAGGAGGGCGCCGTCGCCTGGCGTCACGTCATCCTCCGTACGGAGCTGGTGGTACGCGAGTCGACCTGACCTCGTCGACGAGCTGCCGCGGGAAGCTCCGGCGTCGGCGCGCGCGAACCTGTCCGGGGAGCGCCCCCGGCGCCGGCGCTCTGCGGTTCGGCACCCGAGCCTGACCTGCGTCTACGAAATCGTCTCGACCGTTTTCGTCCAACGGTCTTGTCATGGACCTGAACCATCCCTACAGTCCCTGCCGAACCCAGCATTGGGAGCGCTCCCATTCACAAGGTGGCGGGAGCACTTCCCCTTGCCCCCACCCCCTGCAAGAGGATCCGCATGCGTCCTTCACCGCACCATGCCCAGAGCGCGCGTGGCCTGCTCGGCGCGCTGCTCACCTCGCTCGTCTCGCTCGCCGCGCTGCTGACCACAACGTCAGTGGCGCAGGCCGACACCACGATCTGCCAGCCCTTCGGCTCAACGACCGTCCAGGGCCGCTACGTGGTCCAGAACAACCGCTGGGGCACCAGCGCCACCCAGTGCATCACTGCGACCGACTCGGGGTTCAGAATCACCCAGGCCGACGGATCCGTTCCCACGAACGGCGCCCCGAAGTCGTACCCGTCCATCTACAACGGCTGCCACTACACCAACTGCTCGCCCGGCACCAGGCTTCCCGCTCAGCTCAGCACCATCTCCAGCGCGCCCACGAGCATCTCCTACACCTATGTGAACGACGCGGCGTACAACGCCTCTTACGACATCTGGCTCGACCCCGCTCCCCGCACCGACGGCGTCAACCGCACCGAGATCATGATCTGGTTCAACAAGGTCGGACCCGTCCAGCCCATCGGCGCCCCGGTGGGCAACGCCAGCGTGGGCGGGCGTGACTGGCAGGTGTGGTCCGGCAGCAACGGCTCGAACGACGTGCTGTCGTTCGTCGCACCGTCGGCCATCAGCAGCTGGTCCTTCGACGTCATGGACTTCGCCCGGCAGGCCGTCTCCCGCGGGCTCGCCCAGAACAACTGGTACCTGACGAGCGTTCAGGCCGGCTTCGAGCCCTGGCAGAACGGCGCGGGCCTTGCCGTGACCTCGTTCTCCTCCACCGTCAACACGGGCTCCTCCGGTGACCCCGGCCCCGGCCCCGGCGGCTCCACCGCCTGCAAGGTGGCGTACGGAACGAACGTCTGGCAGGGCGGCTTCACCGCCGACGTCACCATCACCAACACCGGCGCCTCCCCCGTCAACGGCTGGAAGCTCGCGTTCACCCTCCCCTCCGGACAGCGGATCACCAACGCCTGGAACGCGAACCTGTCCGGGTCGTCAGGGGCGGTCACCGCGAGCAACGTCAGCCACAACGGCGAGCTGAAGGCCGGCGGCCAGGCGACCTTCGGGTTCCAGGGCACCTCCAGCGGAACCTTCACCAAGCCCTCCGCCTTCAGCCTGAACGGCACCGCCTGCACCACCGTGTGACACCGCTCACCCTCCGGGGCCCCGCCTGGTCCCTCCACACCGACCTGCGGGTCCCCGGAGGCCGCACAGCGCCAGGGTGTTTCGCCCTCTCCGCCGAAGAGGAGCGCTCCGCGACCGGGCCGGCGTGCGTGCGGGCCGGCGACACGACCTCTCGAGCCGCCCCGGTCCATGGCTGGTTCGGAGAGGGGTCACTGTGGGCGGCGTCAGTGGCGGGCGAACTGGACCCCCGTCGGCTGCACCGCCTCCGGCCGCAGAGCGATCCCGTTGATGGTCAGTCGTTCTCCGTAGATGTCGGTGAGTCTGACGGGGCCGCCGCACCCGCTGCCGTCCGGGGAGAGGAAGTAGTTGTAGTCGGTGCGGGCCAGTTGGCGCCATGCGCCGCCGGAGCGGACCTCAAGCCGAGCGAGCGGGTTGCGGTGGCCGATCGCCTGAACGCCGCACCAGTGGGGGCTGGACCCGTTCTTGTAGCGGATCGAGATCGTGCCCGCCGTCTCGGGGCTCAGCAGGCTCCAGGTGATCGCGATCCGGCCCGTCGTGATGGGGGCGAGTTCGGCGAAGGCCTGCTCGCTGAGGTCGAGTTGCCCCGGTGCACAGGGCAGAGGGCATTCGTTGGTGATCCGGACCGTGACGGAGTTGCCGTTCGCGGCACGGACGAGCACGTAGGCCCCACAGGCCGCGGACGTCTCGTAGTCGGTGGTGTTCATCGCCGCGATCATCATGTCGCTGCTCGGGCCGTACGAGCAGGCGCCGTCCCCGACCCCGGCCTTGTAGACGGTGGCGACTCCCTGGTAGGTGCCCTTGGGCCGGAGCCGTCCGGCCGGGGATGGCGTGGCAGGAGCCGTCCGCGGGGAGGCCGATGACGGCGACGCCGACGGGGGCGGTGAAGCCTTCCGGGTCGTAGCGCTGGCCGACGGGGTCGGGGAGGAGGACGGAGAGGGAGTGGCAGACTTCCGTCCCCGCGTTGTCGGTGAGGGAGTTGCCTCCAAGGCGGAGACGGCCGTGGCCGGGGCCCGCCCGGCATCCTCCTTGCGGTCGGATCGCATCGTCAGGACCAGGCAGACCAGAAGACCTGTGACGACCAGCCCCGCGGTGGCGCCCACCATCAGCCGGCGTCTGTGCCTGCGCTGCCGCGCGGCCTGGCGTGTCTCTTGCATGTTCATCCGTTCGGGGAAGAGCGTGTCGGTGTTGCACTGTTCAGTGGCCGCGGGTGGCGGAAAGGTTGCCGGCGATTTTTCGGCCGGGTCGAGTCCCGGAACATGGGTGTGCTCCCACCCAAGGCTCAGGTGGGAGCACGGCCTGCTTCGGGCGCAGGTCACCGCTTCTGTCGGGTGGCGATCACCCGCGGGGACGGGAGGACGACCATCGCGTCGGTGCCGTGTCAGCCGGGGTGGCGTGCCGGGACGCGCCACCCCTGCGTCGCTCAGCCGACCTTGGTCATGCTCCACCGCTGCGGCGGGCCGTCGTTGGAGGTCCACTGGATGATCTTGGCCTGGTCCGCGGGGTTGTTGGAGTTGTCCAGCGCCTTTCCGCTGTGCCGGTTGATGAGCCGGAACGCGCCGCCGCCCAGCGCGCTGATGGCCCACTGCTGCTGGTGGCTGCCGTTGTCGGTCTTCTGCACCATCACCGTGTTGTCGGAGGTGCTGTTGTTGTCGTCGAGGGCCTTGCCGCTACGGACGCAGACCAGCTTGTAGTAGCCGTGGCCCAGGTCGGTTACCGTCCACTGCTGCGGCGTACCGCCGTTGGCCGTCCACTGGATGATGTCGGTGCCCTCGCCGCCGGAGTTGGCGTTGTCGAGAGCCTTGCCGCTCTGGGCGCAGATCAGTCGGTAGATGCCGTTGGCAAGGACGGCCGGCATGCCGTTGACCTCCACGCAGACCACGGAGTCGATCGCGTTGGGCGCCGTGGTCGGCACGCTGACGTTGATCTGCCCGCCGCTGACCCAGTAGTTGAGCGAGACGGAGGGGTTGTTCATCAGGTAGACGCGGTTGATCGTGTTGTACACCGCAGGGATCTGCAGGGTGCCGCCCGTCGGCCAGTTGAAGACGTGGGCGAAGAGCTTGCCGTTCTTCTTGGTGACCTTGCCCCAGGACGGCTCTTTCGCGAAGGGGCTGCCGCTGGTGCCGTGGATGCTGTCGGCGTGGGTGGCCATCCAGGAGGCCATGCCGTTGAGGACGGTCACGGATCCGTCGGTCACGGTGCCGTTGCCCTTGGGGCCGATGTTGAGCAGGTAGTTGCCGTCCCGGGAGACGACCGTGACCATCTCCCGAATGATGGTCTGGACCGAGCGGTACTGGTTCTCCTTGCCCTCGTTGTAGCCCCAGGCGTCGTTCATGGTGGCGCAGGCTTCCCACGGCCGTTCCATCGGCGCGCTGGGGATGCCGAACTCCGCGACCGCGTAGTCGCCCAGGCCGAGGTCCCGCTTGACGCGTTCGTTGACGACGAGGCCCGGCTTGCGGGCCATCAGCCAGCTGTACAGGTTCTCGCCGTCGGGCTTGGTCCACCAGTCCTCGAGCGTGGGCGAGGAGGGGTTGGCGCACCAGTCACCGTCGAACCACAGGAGTGCCGGGTCGTAACGGTCCAGCAGTTCCTGCAGCTGTGCCTTCATGTCGTTGATGTAGCCGGTGCGGGCGGTCAGCGACGACATGTCGGAGAAGCCCCTGGCGCTGTCGCAGGTCTGGGAGGGGTGGCTCCAGTCGAGGATCGAGTAGTAGAGCCCGAACTTGATGCCCCGGCTCTCGCACGCGGCCTTCAGCTGGGCCAGCAGGTCGGGCTGGAAGTTGTTGTAGTCGTGCAGGTTGTACAGCTTGGAGCCGGTGGTGTTGGTGAAGCCCGGGACGTTGGAGTCCCACATGGCATAGCCCTCGTGGTGCTTGGCGGTGATCACGAGGTACTTCATGCCGGCGTTCTTGGCCAGGTCGGCGATGGCGGCGGCGTTGAAGCCGGCCGGGTTGAACGGCGTGGTCACCTGGCTCTGGTAGGCGGCCTTGTTCCAGTTCTCGACGCTGAACGCCCACTCACCGCGGCCGAGGTAGGAGTAGGACCCGAAGTGGATGAACATCCCGAACCGGGCCTGGTACCACCAGTCCATCTTCGAGGAGACGGTGTAGGCCTCGGCCGTGGCGGGCCACAGGGCCTGCGGCAGACCGAACGCCACGGCACCGCCGGCGAGGGTCGCGGCCTTGAGGAGGGAGCGTCTGCTGAGGGGAGCGGAGGACATCGTGCGGCTCCTGAAGGGTGAAGGACACAGGGTGTCAGTGACTGCTTCTCCACGGCACCGCGCAGAGGGCGGGGTGCGGCGGCTCGTGTCCGGCCGGGGCTCAATCAGGGTCCCTGGGACATCGGATGTATTAACAGACACGGCCGCACCCCCTGTCTAGAGCAAAAGCAGGGAAATAAAAGAATCCCTGCTCATGACCACGTCACTTCAGTTCGAGGACGAGACACATCGGATGTATATAGAAGTCTGGTCGGAGGTGGAACTGAACACGGCTTCGCAGCGCGGCCGCCGGGCCACGCTGCAGAGCCGGACGGTCCCGGTGCCGCTGGTTACGCGTCCTCCACCACGACGATGTCGAGAGTCCTGGGGCCGTGCACGCCCTCGACGCGGTCCAGTTCGATGTCGCTGGTGGCCGAGGGGCCGGAGATCAGCGTCAGCGGGCGGTAGGGATCGAGCAGGCGCAGTGCCTCGGGTACGTCGGGGGCGATCTGGTCCGCCCGGACCACGCAGATGTGCTGGTCCGGCAACAGAGTCAGGGCCCTGCGCCCCTGGCCGGGACCGTGGTCGAGGGTCACCGTGCCGGTGACGGCGATGGCGGTGGCGACCGTGGTGACCACGGCGTCGGCCGCGTCGAGTTGCCCGACCGTGAGCGGCGGGACGTCCGTCAGCAGGGACCAGGGTCCCTCCGGAACCAGGCCCTCGGGCAGCCCTGGCGGCACCACCAGGGACCGTGCTCCGGTGCGGGCCAGCGCGCGGCCGACGGCCGCCGCCACATCGGCCGCCGGAACCCGGACCACCGTGGCGCGGTACTCGGCAGCACGCTCGGCGAACAGCCCGACGACGTCCGGTCCCGCGTGGTCGGCGCGGTGCCCCGGCGAAGGGGGTGCGTCCTCGGGGCGCTCGGAGCCGGGAACGCCGGTCAGCGCTCCGCGAATCGCGCTCAGGACGCCGTCGCGGCCGTTCATCGTCGTCCTTTCCCTTCCACCGTCGTATGACGGTCCTCGCTCATGGGTGGTCGTGTACGGCGCCACCAGGCGCGCAGGGACTCACGGGCCGGCGCCGGGGTGTCCCGGGTGCCGGACCAGCGGGCGAACGGACCGGGCAGGGCACCGATACGGCCGTCACGGGCCACCAGTCGGGCTCCGATGGCCGCCAGCCGCTGTACGGCGGCCAGCCTGCGCGGTGAGCCCAGGACGGCTCCCGCGGCCTTCATGGCGAGTGCCTCGGTTGTGGGGAGCAGTCGGTCCCGGCGTTTCGCCTCCACGGCCTCGGCGCGCAGATGGACCAGTACCTCGGGAATGTCGATCTTCACGGGGCAGGCGTCGTAACAGGCGCCGCACAGGGTCGAGGCGAAGGGCAGCGAGGCCGCGTTCTCGATGCCGACGAGCTGCGGGGTCAGCACCGCGCCGATCGGCCCCGGGTAGACCGAACCGTAGGCATGGCCCCCCGTGCGTTCGTACACCGGGCAGACGTTGAGGCACGCCGAGCAGCGGATACAGGCGAGGGCCTGGCGGCCCACCTCGTCGGCGAGGGTGGCGCTGCGGCCGTTGTCGAGCAGTACCAGGTGGAAGTTCCGGGGGCCGTCGCCCTCGGTGACGCCGGTCCACAGCGAGGTGTACGGGTTCATGCGCTCGCCGGTCGAGGAGCGGGGCAGGAGCTGGAGGAACACGTCCAGGTCGGCGAAGGACGGCAGGACCTTCTCGATGCCCATGACGGTGATCAGGGTCTCCGGCAGGGTCAGGCACATCCGCCCGTTGCCCTCCGACTCCACCACCGCCACCGTTCCGGTGTCGGCGGCGGCGAAGTTGGCGCCGGAGACGGCGACCTTGGCCCGCAGGAACTTCTCCCGCAGGTGGAGCCGGGCCGCCTCGGCGAGGTCACGGGGGTCGTCGGTGAGGTCCTCGGGGGCGGGCCTGCCCCACTCCCCCATCTTGCGGCGGAAGATCTCCCGGATCTCGGAGCGGCCCCGGTGGATGGCGGGCACGAGGATGTGCGACGGGCGGTCGCCGCCCAGCTGCACGATGAGTTCCGCGAGGTCGGTCTCGTAGGCGCGGATGCCCGCGTCCGCGAGCGCCTCGTTGAGGCCGATCTCCTGGGTGGCCATCGACTTGACCTTGACGACCTCGTCCTCGCCGGTCGCCTTCACCAGACCGGTGACGATGCGGTTGGCCTCGGCGGCGTCCGCCGCCCAGTGGACCACTCCCCCCGCGGCGGTCACCGCCTTCTCCAGGCGCAGGAGGTGGTGGTCGAGGTGGCGCAGTGTGTGACGCTTTGCCGCGGCGGCCGTCTCCCGCAGTTCCTCCCAGTCCTCCAGTTCGGCGGCGGCCGCCAGCCGCTTGTCGCGGATGGTGCCGGTCGCCCGGCGCAGGTTCGCCCGCAGCCGGGTGTCGGCCAGCGCGGTACGCGCGGCCTCGGGGAAGGCCGGGGTGCCCAGAAATACGACGCTGTCGGCGCCGCTCATCGTCCGTCCCCTTCCGTGGAGGCCAGGATTTCGGCCAGGTGCATCGTGCCGACGCCGGTACGAAGCCGGGACAGGCCGCCGCCGATGTGGGTGAGGCAGGAGTTGTCGCCCGCGCAAAGGATCTCGGCGCCGGTGTCCTGCACATGGCGCATCTTGTCGGCAAGCATGGCGTTGGAGACGTCTGCGTTCTTCAGGGCGAAGGTGCCGCCGAAGCCGCAGCAGGACTCGGCGGCGGGCAGTTCGACGAGGTCGATGCCCTTCACGGCGCGCAGCAGCTTCAGCGGCCGGTCGCCGACGCGCAGCATGCGCAGTGAGTGGCAGGTGGGGTGGTAGGTGACGCGGTGCGGGAAGTACGCACCGACATCGGTGACACCGAGGACGTCGACGAGGAGTTCCGACAGCTCGTACACCGTCGGCACCACCTGCTCGACCGACTCGGCGAGGGCGGCGTCGCCGTACTGGGCGGCCACCACGCGGTGGTGGTCGCGCACCATGCCCGCGCAGGACCCCGACGGGGCGACGACGGCGTCGTAGCCCGCGAAGACCTCCGCGAAGCGTCGGACCATGGGCAGGGTCTCGGGGCGGTAGCCGGTGTTGAAGTGCATCTGGCCGCAGCAGGTCTGGGCCTGCGGGAACTCCACGGTGTGGCCGAGGCGCTCCAGCAGTTCGGTCACCGCACGACCGGTTCGGGGGAACATCGTGTCGTTGAAGCAGGTGATGAAGAGGGCTATGCGCATGGGGTTTCCTGAGACGGGGCCGGCCGTGCGGTGACGGGCAGGTCGTAGGTCCGCAGGGCGGTACCGGTGAAGACGTCGTGGCGTTCGGCCGGTCCGAGCCCGGCCGTCAGCTCGCGAGCGACGGTGATCACCTCGGCGTACGTGGCGGCGAGCCGGCAGACGGGCCAGTCGGAGCCGAACATCAGCCGCCCGGGTCCGAAGGCGTCGAGCACGGTGTCGGCGTAGGGCACGAGAGCCGCGGTGGTCCACGAGCCCCAGTCGGCTTCGGTGACCATGCCGGAGAGTTTGCAGACGGTGTTGGGGAGGGCGGCCAGGCGGCGGACCTGCTGCGCCCAGGGGTCGAGTTCGCCGGTCTGGATGGGCGGCTTGCCGAGGTGGTCGAGGACGAAGGTGAGGCCTGGCAGGCGCTCCGCGGCCGCGACGGCCGCCGCGAGTTGGTGGGGCTTCACCACGAGGTCGTAGACGAGTCCCGCCTCGGCGACCGCGGAAAGGCCGTGGAGTACGTCCGGGCGTACCAGCCAGCGTGGGTCGGGCTCGCTCTGCACCTGGTGGCGGATGCCCACCAGATGATCCCCTCCGGGGCCCGCGCGCAGCCCCGCGAGGGTCTCGGCGATGTCGGGCGCGGTCAGGTCGGTCCAGCCGACGACCCCGGCGACCAGGTCGCTGCCGGCGGCCAGGGCCAGGAACTCCGGGGTCTCCTCCGGCACGGTGATCGTCTGCACCAGCACGGTGGCGGTGACACCGGCCGCGCGGGCCTGAGGCGCCAGGTCGGCGAGGGTGAAGTCGCGTCGCAGCGGGGCGAGTTCGTCTCCACTGATCCAGTCCTGGTCGCGGACGGACAGGTCCCACACATGGTGGTGGGCGTCCACGATGCCGGGCACGGGCTCCGGACCGGTCACAGTTCCCACACCACCGGCAGCGAGGCATCCGCACCCTGCGCGGAGTAGTCGTGGACGACGTCGAGCAGGTCGGCCATCCGGGCCTGCCAGGCGATGTTGACGGGCAGCTTGTCGAGTTCGGCGATCATCGCCTGGTAGTCCTCGACCTCCAGCACATGGAACAGGTCCGTGCCGCTGCGCCAGATCGTCCATTCGCTCACCCCCGCGGTGCGGATCGCGGCGGTGAGTTCCTGGGGCACCTCCCGGTGCGCGGCCTCGTACTCCTCGATGCGGTCGGCGCGGACCTTGGTGTGCAGGGCGACCCTCATGACGGCTCCTTCGACGGCGTGTCTTCCCAGTGATGCACGGCTTCCCCGGTCGGCGCGGTCGCGGGGACGGGGGTGTCAGGGTCCAGCAGTCCCTCGGCGTGCAGCTCGTCCCACAGGGCCTGCGGGACGGGGCGCCGCAGCTGCTCCACCGTGTCGCGCACCTCCTGGGGAGAGCGCGCGCCGGTCAGGACGCTCGCGACCGCGGGATGGCCGAACGGGAAGCGCAGCGCGGCGGCCCGCAGCGGCACGCCGTGACGCTCGCAGACCGCGAGGAGCCGCAGCGCCCGGTCGAGGACGGGCTGCGGAGCGGGAGCGTAGTCGTATGTGGCGCCGGGGCGGGGGGCCGTCAGCAGCCCGGAGTTGAACACCCCGCCGATCACCACGCTACGGCTGCGGGCGGCCGCCTCCGGAAGCAGTTCGGTGAGCCCGTCCTGTTCCAGGAGCGTGTAGCGGCCGGCCAGCAGCACCACGTCGATGTCGGTCTCGCGTACGAACCGGGCGGGCAGCGCGGACTGGTTCATCCCGACGCCGATCGCTCCGATCACACCTTCGGTACGCAGCCGCTCCAGGGCCGGGTAGGCCTCGTCCAGCGCCTGATCGGCGTGGTCGTCGGGGTCGTGCAGCAGGACCACGTCGACGTGGTCGAGGCCCAGGCGTTCGAGACTGGCCTCCAGGGAGCGCAGGACTCCGTCGGCACTGAAGTCCCAGACCCTGCGGTGGGTGGCCGGTACGGCGAAGCCGTGGGCGAGGTCGTCGCCCGCGCCGCCGTCCGGGTTCGGCACGAGAAGCCGGCCCACCTTGGTGGAGAGAGTGAAGGTGTCGCGGGGGCGGTCGCGCAGCGCGGCGCCGAGCCGCCGTTCCGACAGGCCGAGACCGTAGTGGGGCGCGGTGTCGAAGGCCCGGATGCCTGCGTCCCAGGCCGCCTCCACCGTGGCGTGAGCGGCCTCGTCGGTGACCGGGTGGAAGAGGTTGCCGAGGGCGGCACAGCCCAGCGCCAGTTCCGAGACCGGTACCGAACTGCCGCCCAGCGTGCTGGTCCTCACGACCGCTCCACCGGGCGCAGCCGCAAGCCCTGCATGCCGCCGTCCACCGCGAGCGCGGTGCCGGTGACGGACGCCGCGGCAGGACTGGCCAGGTAGACGATGGCGGCGGCGACCTCGTCGGCCGTCACCAGGCGCCCCATGGGCTGACGGGCGTTGAGGGCCGCGCGCTCGGCCTCGGGGTCTTCGGCCGCGTCCAGCAGCCGGGAGACCCATGGCGTGTCGGCGGTCCCGGGGTTGACGCAGTTGACGCGGATGCCCTCGCGGACGTGGTCGGCGGCCATGGCGAGCGTCAGTGAGAGGACCGCACCCTTGCTGGCGCAGTACAGGGCACGCTGAGGCAGGCCCGCGGTCGCGCCGATGGAGCACGTGTTGACCACGGCCGCGTGCGCCGAGCGTCGCAGATGCGGCAGGGCGGCACGTGTGGTGCGCACGATGCCGAGGACGTTGACGTCCATCACCCGGTGCCACTGCTGGTCCGGGTTGTCCTCGACGGTGCCCACCGCGCCGACGCCTGCGTTGTTCACGAGGATGTCCAGCCCACCGAGCCGCTCGGCGGCCTGATCCACGGCGGCGCGTACGGAGGCGTCGTCGCTGACGTCGGCCTGGAGACCGATCAGCGGTTCGCTGACGCCGCCGGAATCGAGGTCGAGCACGGCCACTGCCGCGCCCTGCGCCGCGAGTGAGCGTGCCGTGGCCAGCCCGATGCCGGACGCGCCCCCGGTGACGACGGCCCTGAGTCCTGACAGACCGGTCATGCCACCCCCTCCGGTCCAGCGAGGTCGGCGGCCCAGAAGGTGCCGTCCGGGTAACGGTATGCGGCGAGGGACTCGGCGTGCATGGTGGCGGAGAAGCCCGGGGTCAGCGGCGCGGTGTAGTGGCCGTCGCGCATCACCACGGGCGCCGTGAAGTGCTCATGGAGGTGGTCGACGAACTCGATGACGCGGTTCTCGGTCGTGCCGGACAGTGCCAGGTAGTCGAACATCGACAGGTGCTGCACCAGCTCGCACAGGCCCACACCGCCGGCGTGCGGGCACACCGGCACCCCGAACTTCGCGGCGAGCAGCAGGATCGCGAGGTTCTCGTTGACCCCTCCCACCCGGGCCGCGTCGATCTGGAGCACGTCGATGGCGCCGGCCTGGAGGAGCTGCTTGAAGACGATGCGGTTCTGCACGTGTTCGCCGGTGGCCACCTTCACGGGGGCGACGCCCCGGCGGACGGCGGCGTGTCCGAGGATGTCGTCGGGGCTGGTGGGCTCCTCGATCCAGTACGGGTCGAACTCGGCGAGCGCATTGGTCCATTCGACCGCCTCGTCCACGCCCCACCGCTGGTTGGCGTCGACGGCGATGCGGATCTCCTCGCCGACGGCGGTGCGGGCGGCTCGCATGCGGCGGACGTCGTCGCCGAGGTCGGCGCCGACCTTGAGCTTGATCTGGGTGAAGCCGTCGGCGACGGCCTGCTTGGCCAGCCGGGTGAGCTTGTCGTCGGAGTAGCCGAGCCAGCCCGGGGAGGTGGTGTAGCCGGGGTAGCCGCGCTCCAGCAGGACGGCCTCCCGCTCCGCGAGCCCGGTGCGGCCCTCGCGCAGCAGGCGGAGGGCGTCCTCGGGGGTGAGGGCGTCGGCGATGTAGCGGAAGTCGACCTGCGAGACGAGCCACTCGGGTTCGGCGTGGGCGAGCAGCCGCCACAGAGGCTGCCCGGCGCGCTTGGCGGCCAGGTCCCACACGGCGTTGACGACCGCGCCGATGGCCATGTGCATCACGCCCTTCTCGGGGCCGAGCCAGCGCAGCTGGCTGTCCCCGATCAGGTCGCGGTTGACCGACCCCGGGTCGGCGCACAGCTCCTCCACGGAACGTCCCACGAGGTGGGGCCGCAAGGCGCCGATCGCGGCGACCTGGACATCGTTGCCGCGTCCGATGGTGAAGGTGAAACCGTGGCCCTCGTGCCCGTCGCCGGCGTCCGTGCGCAGCACGACATAGGCGGCGGAGTAGTCGGGATCAGGGTTCATCGCGTCGGAGCCGTCCAGTTCCCTCGAGGTGGGGAAGCGAACGTCATAGGTGTCGACGGCGGTGATCCGGGCGGAGGTGGTAGTCAAGGGGGTGCTGCCTTTCACGCTTGGCCGAAGGTCTGGCGCTGGCTGCCAAGGCCGTCGACAGAGAGCTCGACGGTGTCGCCGGGGCGCAGGAAGGGGGTGCCGGGAAGCCCCAGAGCCACGCCCGCGGGCGTACCGGTGTTGATCACGTCGCCCGGCTCCAGGACCATGTACTGGCTCAGGTAGGCCACGATGTGGTCGACCGGGAAGATCATGTCGCTGGTGTGGCCGTCCTGCCGCTTCACTCCGTTGACACTCAGGTGCAGGCCGAGGTTCTGCGGGTCACCGGCCTCGTCGGCGGTGACCAGCCATGGGCCGAGCGGATTGAAGGTCTCGCAGGACTTGCCGAGGTCCCACTGCGACGAGTACTCCAGCTGGAACTCGCGCTCGGAGACGTCATGGCTGATCGCATACCCCGCGATCACGGCCCGCGCGGACTCGGGGCCGTCGAGGTAGCGGGCCCGCCGTCCGATGACGATCGCCAGCTCGACCTCCCAGTCGGTCTTGACGGAGCCTCGGGGGATCAGTACCTCGTCGTAGGGGCCGACGACCGTGCCCGGGTCTTTCATGAACACCACCGGGCGCGCGGGAACGGGCGCGCCGGTCTCGGACGCGTGGTCGCGGTAGTTGAGGCCGACGCAGATGACCTTGCCGGGACGGGTGACGGGTGGGCCGATCCGCAGGCCGTCCTGGTCGAGCTCGGCCAGCTCTCCCGCCGTGACGGCCGCGCGGGCCCGGTCCACTCCGCCGGAGGCGAGGAAGACTCCGTCGATGTCCGGGGTCACGGAGGACAGGTCCAGCAGCCGGTCGTCGTCGGTGAGGACAGCGGGCCGCTCCTCACCGGGGGCGCCGACTCGTAGCAGTTTCACTGGGGGCTCCCTTGCCATGCGGGTGGTGTTTGCGGGGTGGTGGGCCGTAGGCCTGGCCGCCTGCGGTGCGCCGGGCCGGGCCTGTCAGCGGGCTTCGCTCATCCGTATCGCAGTCATCGGATGTATAGCGGCACAGCGACCTTAGATGCGGAGATCGCGCCTGACAATGGATTCCTCGGATGTATTTCGTCGGCGCTGCCGGCCAAGCGCTCACAACGGCAGATACGCCATGGTCATCCCTGGCCACGAGACCGACACGCGGCCCGCCATCGGATGAATCCAAGGTGGGTTGCAGTCCCACCTTCCCTGGTGAGAGCAAGGCCGACAGACGGCCGCTGGCCACCCGAGGGGCGAAGCGTCCCTCGGGGCCCGCTTCTGACTCCGTCCGCACCGGCCCCGGCGGGCCCGTTGCCGAATCGTGAACTTCCGCAACGCCTCGCCCGTCACCCTCGAAGACAGATACTCCGCAGGTAGAGCGGATGGCGGCACGGAGCCCCAGGATCGGAACGGCTCCTCGACGCCCACGAGGTGAAGTCCGGAAAATCTCTGGCGGCGGACTCTTGTCAACGTCGGCAACGTCGCCGTAACGTCCTCCCGTCCGAGATACATCGGAGGAATGCTCGCAGCACTCACTGCGCCCGTTCGGCTCGCATCCGCACGGTCGCGTCGCCTCCGCATTCTCGGTCCCGACTGACCCTCACATCCGACTCCTACGGGCACGATCCGCGCATGTATCGCACCGGATCGGTACCTGCCCGTCCGGCGGCCTCGCCCCTCCCCGCAGGCAAGGACGCCCTCCCCCCGTTGTCCTGCGGCCCCAGTGCCCTGGCTAAGGAGAAAACACGGCCATGAACCTCGCTCGCACCCGCTCCACCGCCGCAGCCGCCACCGCCGTCCTCGCGGTGCTGGCCCTCGCCACCGCGTGCAACCGCGAGAGCACCGACACGGCCGCTTCGGGCGGCGGCGGCGACAAGCCCGCCATCGGGATCGACCTGCCGCGTTCCGACTCCGACTTCTGGAACTCCTACGCCGAGTACGTGAAGA
>NZ_JBVJSX010000029.1:0-15389 GCF_055606225.1 Streptomyces sp. NPDC037100
GCACAACCTCGCCCTCGTCGGATAGACCAGCGGGCCGCACCGCAGCCGACCATGCCTGAGACGACTCGGAGATCATTTACGGGACAGCTCTTAGGCCGCGGCGTTCCGGGCCGACCAGGTCGATCTTCACGATGACGGTGCTGGACCGGGTCAGGCCCTGGTTCATGTCGGGCAGGACGTTGGCGGCGGTGATCCAGGCCTAGGTCGGGCCCCAGGCGAGCATGGCGGGCACGGGCAGTGCGATGAGCCAGCCGGCGATCAGGACAGGATGAGGCGTTCGCTACGGCACTTGACCCATCATTGAGACTCCTCGTGATCGATGCGGGCCAGGACCAGGATGTTGTCGGCGACGACGATTCAGTCGCCAGGCTTCAGAGCCATGAGAGCGACGCGGACCTGACTGCCGGTCAGGAGGGCGGTCACGGCGCTCGGGTGAGTTGGGGTGGGTGTCGAGGCGGACGTGGGCGTCGATGGCGGGAGTCACGTTGAGGTGTCTTCTCTTCTGCCGGTGGCCGGGCCTTCGGGTCCGGCCACAGGCGTAGGCGGGGCTATCGGGTTGCTCGTGTGGCGCGGGCGGTATGCGCGGGTGTGGTGGCTGGCGGGCCAGCGCGGGTGGTGGGCGCTGGTTGCCGCTGCTGCGTCGGGGTGGCTCCAGCGGCGTGCTGCCAGCGGGTGCGGGCGGCGGCGATGTCGGCGAGGGCGCGGCGGGCGCCGACGACGAGTTGGAAGGGGGTGTTCGCCGGGTCGCCGGCGTATGCCTCGATGCGTCGGCCGGTGTGCTCGGCCGTGGCCAGGAGGGAGCGCTGCAGGGCGCGCTCGCCCCAGTGCTCGACGGATCCGGCCGGTTCGGCCAGCATGCGGAGCACCTCGCCTGGGTCACTGCCGTCGTCCAGCAGGCCGCACTGCTGGGCTTCCCACAGGACGGTGACGGGGTCGACGGGCTCGTGGCGGCGGGCAAGGCCGGTCAGGCACTGCCACAGGCTGGCGTGCAGAGGCAGGGTGAGGTCGTCGGGGAGCAGCCACCGGACGGCTTCGATGTCGGAGGGGTAGGCCGTTGCGGTGGCGAGCAGCATCTGCTCCTCCTCGACCGCCTCGGTGTGGTCGGGGGTGAGGGCGGTGGGCGGTGCCGGGGTGCGGGGGAGGACGCCGGAGCGCGGGGGGAAGCGGTTCGCGATGTCGTCCACGACCGCGGCGAGCGCATCGGCCTCGGCGAGCACCGTCTGGACAGGGTGCGGGAGGGAGACGTCGTGGACGGTGTGGACGAGGCGTTCGGCGGCCGTCAGCAGGCGGCGGCGGGCGTGCTCCGCCTCGACCATCCGGGCGTAGGCGGGGGCGTGGGTGGGCCAGGGGCAGACCTGGACGAGGGTGTGCAGGTAGGAAGCGGTCAGCCCGCGCGCCTGCTCCCGGCCCGCGGCGAGCACGCGGTCGAGCCACTTGGTGTTCTTCGCGTGCTCGGCGGGGTCGGGCCGCAGCACGGTGCTGATTGCGGCGTACAAGGCGGAGTGCGCGGCGGTGGAGAACGAGTCGGCGGCGATGCCGCTCACGTCGTCCAGGCGGTGCGGTTCGAGGAGGAGGGCCCCCAGGAGGGCCTGCTCGACGTGAAACACCGGCTGGGGCGGTGGGATGGCGTCGAGGTCGTCTTCGTCGGGTTCGGGGGCGTGAGGCATCAGGCGGCGAGGGTGAAGTCGTCGGGGTCGAGGGTGACGCCGAGGTGCGGGGCGAGAAGGTGGCCGGCGAGCAGCGGGGGAACGGCGTTGCCGATCTGGGAGAACTGCTGGCCCTTGTTGCCAGCCCAGGGGTAGTCGGCGGGGAAGGTCTGCAGGAGGCCGGCCTCGCGGGCGGTGATCCGGATCGGCTCGGGAACGGTGGGCGCATCGGCCTCTTCGGCCGACGGTGAGGCGGGTTCGGCGACCCAGGTGCACTCGTTCGCGCGGTGCCCGAAGAACAGCGTGCCAGCCGGCTCGGACAGCGGACGGACGGTGGCGTTGGTCTGGTTGTTGCTGCGTAGGGACCAGGACCAGCGGTGGGCCTCGGCGGTGAACGTGGGCGCCGGAGCGTCGGCGGCACGGTTGTCGCGGGTGCCGTGCCGGGCCGCCCATCCCGCGCCTTCGCGGCGGGACTTGAGGACCACCCCGTCCGGCCGGGGCATCCAGGTGCCGCGTTCCCGGGCGTCGGACAGCGTCTTGCGGGAGCCAGAAGGGAATGGTTCGGGGCCGCCGCCGGGTCCACCGCCCGCGCAGACGGTGGGGACGGGCCGGTCGGTCGCGCCCCATCCCAGGGCCTCGGCCATGCTGACCCAGCGGGCGCGGCCTGGACCGAACAGCGACTCCGGTTCGGCCAGTTGGGAGTGCGTGGGGGTAGGAGGCTGCCCCGTACGGACGCGGGAGGCCAGGAGTATCGCCCGCTTCCTGGTCTGCGGGACGCCGAAGTCGGCCGCGTTGAGGATCCCGTACCAGACGGAGAACCCCCACCCGCGCAGGACGGCCGCGTACTGCTTCCACAAGGGCAGGACGTGCGGCACTTCCTCCATGGCGACCCAGTCGGGCTCGCCGACCGTGTTCAGGGCGTACAGATAGCGCATCGGCTCGGCTGCGAGCAGGGAGCGCTCGTCACGGCATGCGGCGAGGAGGCGTTCGCGGGAGTCGCGTCCGGCGGCCAGGTCCTCGACCGCCGCGTGCACCAGCGGCTGGTCGAGCAAACCGAGGCGCTTGCCGGCCATGCTCCACGCCTGGCACGGAGGGGAAGCGATCATTCCGCGGGTGCGGCCGATGAAGGGCCAGGTCGGATACATTGCCACGTCGGTGCGGATCGTCAACTGCCCAGCCGCAGACCGGGTCTTGCACGCCCACTCGTCCCATTCCAGCCCGATGTCGCGCACGCCGAGGACGTGCAGCGCCCTGCTCCAGCCGCCCGGCCCCGCGAAGAGGTCGAGTATCACGTGGCCAGCCCGAAGTCGGACTGTGTCGGAGCGTGCTTCGCCACGGCCCGGGCGGTGATTGCCTGCGACGCGCGGGCGGACGCCGCGGACAGCTCCTCCGCGCCGGGCTCCCGGTACCACGGCCGAAGGTCGAGCATGGCGGCGCGCATGCCGGTGGCGAAGCAGAGCGCGGTTCCCTTGGGCAGGGCGCGGATCGCGTCGGCGGGCAAGATCCGCTCCTGCCGCATCGACACCGACGTGCTCTTTCCGGACTCTGAGTGCGAGGTGGACGTGGTCTCCACGTCGTGGTCACCGATCAGGCGGCTGAGCTTGTCCGCGAAGTCCGGGTCGTCAATACCGCTGCCGATCACCTTGACAGTCGAGGCGGACCACATGGCGTCCATGCCCGCGTCTCCCCAGACCTTCTGGCCCTGGCGGTAGGACTGCAGGATCGTGATCGGGATGATCCCGCGGCTGCCGAGGTGGGAGTACAGGTCCGGCAAGTCGCTGATCTTGCACACGTTGGCAGCCTCGTCGAGGATCGCCAGCATGGGCGGATCCAGGCGCCCGCCAGCACGTTCGGCCTGCGCGGTCGCGGCCCGCATCACCGAGTCCGCGCACGCGGCGATCAGCGCCGAGGCTCCGCCGCCGCCGTCCTTGCTGAGCAGGAACAACGTGTCGGTCGACGTGACGAACTGCTCCGGGCGGAATTCCGGGACCTCCTTCTGCGGGGTCACCCACGCGGCGATTTCCGCGTTCAGGAGCGCGGAGGCGTACTGCCGGGCTGTCTCGTAGATGCCGTCCCTCGTTTCCGGGGGGCCGTCGACGGTGCCCTTGAGCTGAGCCGCGACGGCGGCGAAGTCGTGGTCGCGCAGGATGTCCAGCGGAGTGCGGTCGGCGGGGAAGGCGAGCCACTGCATGATGTCGGTGATGGGCCGCTCGTCGAGCGCCGCGGCCAAGAGCAGCTGGGACAAGATGTTGCTGCCGGCCTTCGACCAGAAGTCGCCCTGCTGGGAGGCGTCCACCGAGGCCGCGAGGAAGTGTCCGGCCAGACGGTTCGCCCCGTCCAAGGTGGTCGCGCTGGCGAGAGGGTTCCACCACATCTCGCGGGCGGCATGCGCGATCTGCTGTGGATCCATGGTCCATACCGCCCCCACCCGGGCCCTTGCCTCGTAGGCGGTGGTGAAGGCGTCGCCGGCGGCCTTGTTCGACGTCAGCAGGACCGGGCCGGGTGCGCCGAGCATGGACGGGATGGCGAGCGAGGTGGTCTTGCCGGACCGGGGCGCCATGATCGCGACGGCGACGTCTTCGAACCCCATCCGTACCTCGTGGCGGCTGCCCTGCAGGTTGCCGAGAAGGATGCCGGTGTCCTTCGCGTCGATGTGCTTGCTGTCCTTCAGGCTGGGACGCAGGGAACGGGCTTTGTCGCTGATCGCCTTGGCCATCAGCGGCTCGATGTCCCGGGCCTTGGCCATGTCGGTGATCTTCTTCCGGCCGCCGCTTCGGTTCTTGTGCCGGGCCCACAGGACGCCAGCCCCTGCCCCGAGAGCGAGGAGCAGGAGAACCGGGACGATGCGGGCACCGATCAACAGGGACGTTTCTCCTGCGTCGGGCCAGACCTGCTCGGGGCGGAGCAGGGCGTTGGTCGGCTGGTAGGGGGCCCAGCTGGTGCCGGTGAGGTAGGCGGTGATGTTGCCGGACAGCCAGGCCAGGTGGGACAAGGGGACGACGACGGCGAGCACGCCGAGGAGGAGGCGCAGGACGAGGTCGTATCCGTCGGTGTTGCTGCTGGAGGAGGGAGGGGGCAAGGGCTACGTGCTTCCGGGCGGGGAGGGAGGGTTAGCGGCTGCGGCCGTGCCTGGGCGGCGCTGGCCGTGAGGGGATCGAGGCCGTCGGCGTGGTGGAGTGCCGGGCAAGCGAAGGAGTGAACGCGGTCTTCCAGCGCGCCGACGACGTACACGACGAGCACGTCGGTCGTCGGGCGGATGACGACGTTCGGGTCGAGGGTCGGCAGACTGCGCCCGCTGTCGGTGCGGTGCACGGGCTTCGGATCGCCGAGCGCGGCGGTGAACGTGGCGACAAGGTGTGGCGGAGTGTGCGCACCGAAGCGGGCCTGTCAGACCTTCTGGTGCATGCCGAGGGTGACCGTGACGAACCAGGCTTCCGGATCAGCCGGTGTTCCCAGCCGCTTGACGTACGCCGTCTTGTCGGGGGAAGCAAGGCCGTTGTTACCGTACGGTGACCAGCCGGCCTGCCGGAGCGCTCCGTACGGGTCGTAAGGCGCGTCAGCGGCTGGGGCCGGGTCGGTGAGGGCGTCGGTGACGGCGGCGATCAGTTCGACGGGCGTGCGGGCGCCGAAGCTGGCGTACCAGGCGGGCCGGTCCGGCTCGGCGACGTGGTGCAGGGTCCACCACTGGTCGTCGGGGTCGGGCTCCGGGCGCAGGAGGGCCTTCTGGTCGGGGCTGGAGAGCAGGACGCGTGGCATCAGGGGGTCGTTGCCGTGGCTCCATCCGCAGGCACGGTGGAGGGGAACGGTGATCCAGGCGGGGTCACCGCCGCTGGCGAGGTGGAGCGGGGTGATGAAGTCGACCTCGACGGTCTCGGGAGTCGGGGACCCTAGTCACTTCCGTGCCGCGGTTCGTCGCCCGGGTGAGAGGGCAGGCATGGGAACCAGGGATGAGGGGGCCTTGCGGGCTGCGGTGTTGATCTCCCGGAGCGCTTTGCCGTGGGTGGCCCAGTCGTCGAGATAGCTCCAGGATTCGGCGTGATGTTCGGCGAGGGCGTCGTCGAATTCGGCGGTGCCGGGCTTGGCGGTGGCGGGCAGGGCGTCGCGGGTGAGCAGCCATTGCTCGTGCAGTTCGTCGAGACGGTCGAGGGCCGTGTGCAGGACGCCCAGCTGGTATACCCAGCGGCTCTGCACCGTGTTCTCCGGCAGCTGGGCCAGCTGTGTCTCGGCGGTCGCCAGCAGGTGCCGGGCGCCGTAGCGGAGCGGCTCGAACGCCTCGGCGGTGTCGGCATCGCGCTGGCTCTTGCGCATGCCGTAGGCGTGGTCGTCGTAGGGCCAGCCGTCGAGGCCGGTGTGCTCGTCGGAGTAGGCGTCCCAGGCGTCGAGGATCTTCTGGCTGTCCCGCACGTAGTGGTCGAGGTGGCGCAGGAAGTCGCGGTGTGCGTGGTGGTCTCGGGAGATGGGGAGGGGTCCTGTCAGGTCAGCGGCGAGCGGCCGGCTGCGCGGTATTGGCGTGCGCCGGGATCGTCGCGGGTTTCGTCTGCTGGCGGCGGGCTGAGCGTGCCTGGGCGCGTAGATGCTTGATGCGCGTGGCGTGGGCGTCGACTACCTGCTGCGGGCGCAGCGTGCTGGGCTCCTGTACGGCGCTGTAGTGGCCGGTGCGTTCGAACATGCCGCGCTGGAGCGGGTTGCGGTCGGTCAGCGCGGTGAGGAACGCGCTGACCAGGTGAGCGGGGGTGTGCTCGTCGAGGTAGGCGTGCCAGATGCGCGGGCCGGGAAACCCCCCTTGGCCGGGCTCGCGGGTCTCGATGTGCCAGGACGACCGGTCGTGGAATTCGCTCAACGGTCGCAGTTCGATGTGGCACATGGAGTCCGGCGAGCGCGCGCCGTCTGGCTCGTGGTGCCATCCTGCCGAGGTCACCTGCTGCCACGGGTCCGGCTGCTGTGGCGGCGGGGCGGTGAGGGCGTCGGTGAAGGCGGCGAGGACCTCGGCGGGCACGAGTTCGCCGAACTCGGCGTACCAACCGGGCTCGGTGCCGACGGGCTCCGCCCGTAGCCGCCACCACGCCGAGGTGCGGGACTGCGGGTCGAACTGGAGCCGGTGGCGAAGGTCAGGGCTTGCCAGGATGATCTCGGCGCTCAGGGGGTCGGAGACGGCGTTCCATCCGGCGGCGGCCAGGCCGTGGGTGACGTGGCGGGCGTCTCCGGGGCCGGCGAGGTGGCGGGGGCTGGTGTCGTACGGGATCTGCACGGCGTGCTTGTCGGCGAAGGCGGCGAGCTGCCGTTCGCTCAGCGGCACCAGCAGCACCCCTGCTCGCTCGTCGGCGAACTGCCGTACGGGTCACGGAGATCGTCCAGCACGTAGTGGAGGGTGTGCTGGTCGGCCAGTTCCCACGCGGCCGTGCGCAGCTCGGTGATCAGCAGGTCGCCCTGCGCCGTGTGCGGCGCGTCAGGGCTCTCCTGAACGGCGCGGGCGAGGGCGCGCAGCGTGTCGGCGAACTGGACGGGCAGGCCCGTGTACTCGTCGAGGAGGGGCTCGACGAGGGCGAGGGCTTCTGCGGGGTCGGGGTTCTCGCGCAAGTAGTCGGTGAGGTCCGCGAGCGTTTCGGTCAGGGTGCGGATGGTGTCCGGGGTGAGTGCGGGCATCGGGCTCCTCGGGGCGGGGCTATTGCGGTCAGCGGCGGGTGCGTGCGCCGCCGGCCGGGGTGTAGGGACGGGCGCTGGTGCGCGGCCTGGTGCTACGGGCGCTGTTGCGGGCCCAGGTGGCGGCGCGGGCGGCCGTGATGCGGGCCTGCTGCCACGCACTGAGCTGGGAGGGCTTCACGGACACCGACCAGGTACGGATCTGCGCGCTGTGCGGCACGCGTCCGCGCGGGCGCATCACGGGGTTCGGGCTGGCGAGTTCGGTGGAGAAGGCTTGCACCAGGTGCATCGGGGTGTTCGGCGTGAAGTTGGCCGTCCAGCCGTTGCCCTGCTTGTCCTGCGCTCCGGTCCACCACATCGCCGCCCCGTCGGGACTCTGCCGGTACTGCATCCACGCGGTGCCGTCGGGGCTCGTCGCCATGTAGTCCTGGCCCTCGAAGCGCATGTGCCAGTTCTGCTCCTGCAGAGGGGCCCAGACGTTGGGGGCGTGGGCGGAGCAGGGGCGGGTGAGGGCGTCGGTCAGGCCGGCGACGATCTCCGCCGGCGTCTGCCGACCCAGGTGGGCAGACCACTCGCCGTTCGCTCCGTCTGCGTGGCCGTGGATGGTCCATCCGCCGGGGAGGACGTAGGGGTCGTAGGCGATGCGGACGGTGCGGTCCGGGCTCTCCATGCGCAGGGGGCCGCCCGTCTTGGACTTGTCCCTCCAGCCGGAGGCGCGCAGGAACTCCGAGACGTGCCGGACGTCGCCGCCGCCGGCCAGGGCGCGGGGCTGGACGAGGTAGTGCTGCTCGTCAGGTCCCCAGCCCTGCCACTGCTTCTTCTTCACCGGCGGCGCCGGACGACGAGCGGTGCGGGTGCCGGGGGCTTCGCCGCCGTAGTCGCGGGCTGGGCGCCGACGCGCTGAAGAGCGTCTTTGTGTTCGTCCATGTCGAGGGTGATGTCGCCGAGTTCGTTCGAGGCACGGCCCAGGGCGAGCCACACCTCCGCGGGGAGCGCGCCTCGCTCTGCCTGGTCCTTGGCGAACACGCTGCCGGTGGCGACGAGGTGGGTGACGCCGCCGAGGACTCCGGTGTCCGGGTCGAGCACGCGGGCGATGACCTGAGCGGCCTGGGGCGGGGGCAGGTGAGAGAGGTGGTCGGCGAGCTGTCCGAGCTGGCGGGTGATCTCGTCGGCCAGTCTCACCGGGTAGGGGGTGGGGTGGGACATGCTCCTCCGGGCGGTGGACGGTCAGTGGTGGTGGCGATGCCCGACGCGCTGCGTCTCGGCGAGGGCGGCCTCCGGGCGGGCGCCGGCCAGCGGGGAGGCGTGGTCGGGGCCGGTCGGAATACAGGCGCGCAGATAGCGGCGGAAGAAGGCCGTGGCTAGTCGGGGCTTGAGCCGGTTGCTGAGCGGTGGGGGTGTGCGGATTGCTACGGGTATCTCCGGGTCTCGGGTGGTGAGGCGGGCGGTCCCGGCGCGGTGCCGGGACCGCCCAGGCGCCTTACGGGGTGCGGCGGGCCGGGGTTGCAGGGGAGGGGGAGCCGATCGGTGCCTGTTGCCGCACGGCAGGGCGGCCCGCTCGGGTGCGCGGGTCCTGCACGGCCTGTCGGTAGGCGGATTCGTCGAAGACGTCGGGCGTGCAGTTGACCTCGTACCCGGCCAGGAGCAGGACGGGGATGGCGCGGGTTGCCAGCCGCTTCTGCTCGTCGGCGTCGAGGTGTTCGGGCACGGTGTGCCAGATGTAGATGGGCGTGTCGGCGGGGTACTCGTGGCGTTCCAGGCCGAGGTGTTCCAGCAGGTCGTGGAGCTGGTCGGAGGCGCCCGTTGGGTGTCGGCGTGGATGGTGGTCGTCAGGGCCTTGATGTAGATCTCGACGTCCGTGCCGTATTCGTCGGCCAGGTTGGCCATGTGGTTCTCCGAAGTCACCGGCGGCGGGATTTCGCGGGCTGGGCGCGGCTCGGCGGCGGTGAGGTAGTGGCCGACCGCTGCGCAGGGCGCGCGGCGTGGTTGCGGGCGTGGAGGATGGCGCGAGCGGCCTCGCTCATGGAGGTGGCGGTGCTTCCGAGCCGTGCGATGGGATCGGGTTCCCCGGTGGGCGCGGCCCCTTGGAAGTCGCTGGCGGCGATCCAGGCGCGGACGACGACCTCTCTGGCGAGGGGCAGCAGCCCGTGGACGGGGGCAGCGATCTCGGTCAGAACCTCGGCCACCTCGCTGCTGGTTGTGGCGGCTGCGGCTCGCTCAGCGAGGCCCGCCAGGTAGCGCAGGGCGGCCTCACGTTCACCGTCCGGTGCGACCAGCATGTTCAGCGTGGGGTCGAGGTGGACGCTGTGCCCGGCGGCGAGCAGGGCGTGCGAGGCTGCGGTCGCCTTCCGGCGCTGCTGCTCGACGGGCAGGCCGTGTGGAAGCCGGTAATAGTCCCCGCGCGGTCCGGGAGCGGAGAGGAAGCCGCCGGTTCGCTGGAGGATGTCCGCAGCCTTGTCGGTGCCGCCGATGGCCACGACCAGGTCGGTTCGGGGGTCCTTGGTGATGGTGACGTACTCCAGAACCCAGAAGTTGGGCTCCGTCTGCTTCACCGAGACCGGGTGGTCGGCGTACGGGGACCGGCCGGGACGTGCGGCACGGAAGCGGCGGTGGTGGGCGCGGTCCGGCCTGCGGGATGCTGCAGAGCGGTGCCGATGCCGAGCGCGTCGAGGCGCGGGCCGATCTCGCACAGGGCGCGGGCCTGGGCCTGGGTGTCGTCACCACCCAGGCGGTAGATGCCACTCTGCGGGTCCTGGACGAAGCCGTGGGCCATGAGGACCGCGCTGGCGCGGTCGTCGGCGGGGGCGGTGGCGATGCTGCCGTCCGGCTGCCAGGTCAGGACGACCCGGTCCGGCTGGGAGGGCTGGATGCCGCCCAGGGCGTTGTGGCGGACCTGGGCGAGGGCGGCGTCGTAGCGGGCGAGCAGGTCGCCGGTGACCAGCTCGGCGCTCAGGAACGGGTCATCGGCCAGGGCGATGCCGTTGGGCTCGGGGACGGCGCGGTACGCCTCGTCGGGCAGGGCGTGCGGGGCGACGGCGGCGATGAGGAAGCCGTCGCGTTCGTCGTTCCGGTCCAGAAGGACGAGCTGCGCACCGTCCTGTCGGCTCAGGATGGCGGCCTGCTGCAGGGGGCGCTCGGCAAGAGAGGCGGCGACCAGGTCCAGGTCCCAGATGCGGTCGGCGAGTTCGGCGAGGTCGTCCTTGGCGTCGGCTGGCAGGTGGGAGCTGGTCCAACTGTCGGGGAGTTCGCCGGCGAGAACGTCGGCGAACGAGGCGAGGCGCTCGGAGGTGTCGTGGTCGTGCATGGTGTCCTTGGGCGAGGTGGGAGTCAGCGGCGCAGTCCGGCGGCCATCGGGGGCGGCGGGGCCGGGAGGGTGCGCGGCGGTGGCGGGCAGGCGCACACAGCAGAGCGCTCTTGCTCGGTTGACGGGACTTCCCCGGTGCAGGTGCTGCGGCCGGGGTGCGGGGCATGCCGGTCGACGAGCTGGTTGCGGGTCTCGGAGAGGTCGGTACGGATGACGCGAAGGTGCTCGTCGGCGAGGTAGCGCAGCCGCCGCGCGATGTAGGGGTCGGCCGCCTGGCCGAGCCCGTCGTGGAAGTCAGCGGTGGCAGTGAGGACTTCCTCCAGCGCGGCGAGGACGCCGTCGTGGGCGGCGGTCAGCTCAGTCAGCGCATCGGCCGCCTCGCCCGTAGTGGCGGCCTCGCGAAGGCGCTCGGCGACGTGGGCAACGGAGGATCCCAGCGGCAGGTAGCTGGCCGGACGCGAGTCGGTGTCGAAGTCCGCGTCGCAGTCGACGTGGTATCCGGCCGCCCGCAGGCGGGCCACGGCGTCGGTGGCCAGACGGGACTCGTCGTCCTCCGCCAGGCCGGTCGGGGCGCGGTGGTACGTCTCATGGACGCGGACGACGGCGACGAAGCCCGCGCGCTGGAGGATGCTGTGTGCCTCGGAGTCGCCGCCGCGGGCAAGGAGTTCGTCGGAGTGCGGGTCGCGGCGGATGTCCAGGAAGCGGTCGGTGCGGGGCAAGGAGACGTTTTCTCCTACGGCGATCGGTGGGCGTTGTGCCGGACGGCTGCCGGGGCCGGGACGGCACGCGGCTGGACCAGGCGGTTGGCGGTGGTGTCCAGGTCCTGCTGGATGGCGTGGAGGCGCCGGGCGATCAGCTCCAGGCGGTGTGCCGCATCGGTGCCGGCTGCTCCCGGCTGGCGGGCGATCCGGTGCGAGGTGTGCTCGACGAGTCCGCGTACCGCGGCCAGAGGGCCGGCCTGTTCGTCGGCGAGCTGCGTGAGGATGGTCGCGAGCTGGGCCGACGCCGTGAGCGCCGCGCGGACGGCAGGCCGCGAAGGGGAGCTGGATCGGACAGGGATCAGGTGAAGGTCCTGTTCGATGCGACGCGCCTCATCCGCCAGGCGCCGCCGTTTGTCTGCGGGAGGAGCGTGCCACGCACCGTCGAGATGGATCAGGTTGGCGATCAGGTCGAGGCGACCGGGCTGGGCTTGGACGGCGATCCACCGGCAGCCATGTTCCTTGCCGGGGATCTCGATGCCGACGGCTCGTGCGAGCCGTTGAGCGACCTCGGCCCCTCCGGTCCTGTCTGGACGGACGTCCAGATCCTCTGCTCGTCGTCCAGGGTGAAGTAATCCCGGCCGGGCCAGTGGGCGATGATCGTGTGCTCCGTCAGGCCCTCGTTCGGTGAGACCGGCCGCCCCAGCGCCTCTTCGAGCGGGTCGTGGGGCCGGTGGGTCCGCTCGTGCAGGCGGGGGATCACCGGCCGCCCCGGATGTCGGCGATGTGCACGAGCTGGCCCAGGGCGGTGGTGGTGTACCAGCCGCAGTCGATCAGCTCGTCGCGGTCAGCGAACCGTGCGAGGAGGGAGTCCTCCATGGCCCGTAGATAGATCAGGCAGTCAGGGCAGCGGCGTGAGAGGTGCACGAGGTAGCGAGGGTGGGCGGTGACGTAGGACTGGGCGCCGCCGGTCGCATCCCGCAGCCGCCACCCGTCCTCGTCGGTCGGGGTGTGCCAGGAAGGGGCCACGACGCGCATCGCGTCGCCCCACAGTTCTCCGCCGGCCACCCCCTTCAGGACGACGATGGTGTCACCGGCCTGGAAATGGGCGTGGGTGATGTCCCGGTCGGGGGTGAGCGGGTCGGGCGTCGGTGCGAACGCCGAGACGGACGGGGGCTGGGACATGAGTTCCTTCCACGCGATGGCTGGCGGGGTGGGAGCATCAATAGTCCGGAGGAACGCCGGTTTGGCTAACCGGCGTTTCCCGGCTATGTTGCCCCGCCGTCAGCGGAACGGGTTCTCCGTCCCGCGGTCCGCCTCACTGGCCGCGTCGAGGAGTTCGAGCAGGTCAGTGCCTTCGGCGTCCCGCTGGTCGATCCACCATCCGGCACGGGTGACGGGGCGGGCCTTCTCCTCCAGCTCCGCCCAGTCCGCCTCGTCCCAAGTGCCCTCGATGACGAGCGCGGTGTGCGCGGCCGTCATCAGCTGGTGGCGGGAGCGCTCGCCCCAGCCCAGGGCCTTCTCCGGGCCCTCCAACTGCGGCATGTAGAACTGCTTGGCCCACGCGACGGCTGCCTCCTGCTCCTCGGCCCGCTTGGTCGCGAGCCATTCCTCCTTGGACTCGGAGTCGGCGTCGCGCGCCGCCTTCCAGCAGTCGGTGCAGTCCTTCGACGCGAGCCAACGGGCAAAGCCCGCCCGCTTGTCGGCAGGACGATTGGACAGGTCGTGATCCACGCTGTGGGAGCAGGCGTGCTCCACGGTCCAGTGCGTACGCACGGCCATCATTCGATCTCCTCAAAGGGGTTGGAAGGTGGGAGTGCGCCCTGATCAGGACGTCTTGTGCCGACCTCGGAGTGGGCGGCGGTGTCGGCCGCGCGGCCGGTGCCCGGCGGGGCGGAGCTGTCGGCGCGCGGCGAGAAGGACGGCGAGGGCGAAGGCCGCGCCGGCGACGGGGAGCGCCGCGCTGGCGAGCGTCTGCTCGGCGAGGCGTCCGGCCAGGGCGGTACCGGCGGACTGCCCGACGCCGATCGAGAGGATCAGCCACGCATACGCCTCGCTGGTCCGGCCCGCAGGGGCGAGGGCATCGGTGGTCACGTAGGCGCAGGCGACCACGATGGTCAGGAACGCACCAGGCACGGCGACCGCGGCGGTGGCCGCGAAGGGCGCAGGCAGGGCCGCGAGAGGGAGCCATCCGGCGAGGAACGCGGCGCTGGCGATGATCAGCCGGTCGGCGGTGGTCCGACTCCAGGTGCGGCGCCCGTAGACGAGGCCGCCCAGGAAGCTGCCGGTGGAGAACGCGGCGGGGATGATGCCCGAGAGCATGTCCTGTTCGTGGTGCTCGGCTATGGCGATCGACCACACGTTCATGGCCCCGATCGCGAACCCGATGCCGGTGAGCGAGACGAGCAGGAGCAGCAGGCCGGGGCTGTTCAGCCGTCCAACGGGACCGTGCCGGGTGCCGACTGACGGTGTCGATAGCCAGCGCCGCGACGGCGGAGCGAGGACGACCACGGTGGTGCCGGCGGCATCGCGGGCGTCGACTCGGGCCCATCAGCGCTCCGAGGGGGGCAAATTGAGCCATGGTGGTGACCATGCGTACAGGCCAGTCGCTATCGGAGCCCATCGAACTTCCCCAAGTGCTCTGCGAGTTGATCTGATCAGGTGTGGGGAGTTGCGAACATGACAATCAGTCAACCTTGAGTCTCCCTCTTGATCGGCTCTCGCCGAACCAACCATGATCTTGCACTTGTGTGCGAGGCGTGTTGCCTTGTGTGCTCGGTGTGAGAAGGGGTGGGGGAGTGCTCGCGTCGGTATCTGCGCGTGTGCGGATGTTGATCGTGCTGGTGGCGCTGTCCGTGATAGCGGGCGGCGGCTGGTTGGTCCAGGTGACCGCCGGTGACTCCCCCGCTGGGCAGGATGATTACGCCTACGGTGGCCCGCAACCTGCTGCACATCAGAAGCCGGTGACGCCGCAGCAGCGGCGTGCACAAACGAAAGGCAAAGCCAAGCCGGTCAAGCCACACGCCTTGCCGGCGACGAAGAGCAAGCCGGCCACGGCTGCCCAGATCGAGCTGCTGAAGCAAAATCAGAGGCAGTTGCAGGCGGCGGGCCGTAAGCACCCCCGCGTCCCTGCCGGTTCTCGCCCATCCGGCCGTACGTTCAATCAGGCATCCTTCACCACCCGGGCCGGCGCGGCTGCCGCTGCCTCGTACAACAGCGGTGCCCTGTACCAGGTGAGCACCGACCCGTTCGGGAACGCCGCCGCGCAGCAGGGCGGTTGGCTCATGGCGCTGGGCAACCACATCGGGGCCGCGGTCCCGGGGGAGCCACTGCAGGTCAAGGCAGCGATCTGGCAGTCCGGTGGCGCGAACACGGAAGTGCATCCGGTGAAGGTGCGCTGGAAGGTGGATTACTACGGCTGTCGCTTGAGCAGCGACGACGTGCAGTGGTTCGACTTCGGGCAGACCGTCCAGGCCCCTACCCTGAACACCGACAAGGTCTTCCCTGAGGTCAACGCGTCGTTCACGGTGCCGACGACGGAGTGCACGCAGCAGGTTCCCAGCTTCACCGTCTGGGCCTGCACGACCGTGACGGACGACCCCACGGACACCGAGTCTTGCGGCTCGTACAACATGTTCTACATCGTGCCGTCCCTGCCCGAGGGCGCTGAATGCGCTGCGGTGTGCGGTGACGCGAGCGGTGCGGCCGGTACGACGGTGATGCGCGCCGACCCGGTGAACACGGCGACTGGCGCGTTCACTGAAGCGTTCAACGACGCCAACGTGCCGGCTCCTGGCGTGCCGTTGCAGGTCGGACGTGTCTACTCCTCCGACAACACCGAATCTGGAGCGCTCGGCAAGGGCTGGCAGCTTCCGTGGGAGACGCGGCTCAAGATCGAGGCTGATGGCGATGCGGTGCTGGTCGGTGAGGGGGGCACCCGGCACACGTACAAGAAGTCCGGGGGGACGTTCACCACTCCAGGCCAGGCCCGCTCCAAGCTGGTTATCGACGGCAGTGGCTACAAGCTGACCACCGCGGACCAGTCGACGTACGCCTTCAACGCCTCCGGTCAGTTGACCGCGGTCAAGGACCGCACCGGCC
>NZ_JBVJSX010000030.1:1822-3652 GCF_055606225.1 Streptomyces sp. NPDC037100
TCGGGCACGCTGTTGGGTGTCTGAGGGAATGAACTTTCCTCAGTGCCGGCCCCAGTGAACTCGCCTGTAAGGGCGGGGTGATGGGTGGCTGGTCGTTGTTTGAGAACTGCACAGTGGACGCGAGCATCTGTGGCCAAGTTTTTAAGGGCGCACGGTGGATGCCTTGGCACCAGGAACCGATGAAGGACGTGGGAGGCCACGATAGTCCCCGGGGAGTCGTCAACCAGGCTTTGATCCGGGGGTTTCCGAATGGGGAAACCCGGCAGTCGTCATGGGCTGTCACCCATACCTGAACACATAGGGTATGTGGAGGGAACGCGGGGAAGTGAAACATCTCAGTACCCGCAGGAAGAGAAAACAACCGTGATTCCGGGAGTAGTGGCGAGCGAAACCGGATGAGGCCAAACCGTATACGTGTGAGACCCGGCAGGGGTTGCGTATGCGGGGTTGTGGGATCTCTCTTCTGTCGTCTGCCGGCGACAGGACGAGTCAGAAACCGTTGATGTAGGCGAAGGACATGCGAAAGGTCCGGCGTAGAGGGTAAGACCCCCGTAGTCGAAACGTCAGCGGCTCGTTTGAGAGACACCCAAGTAGCACGGGGCCCGAGAAATCCCGTGTGAATCTGGCGGGACCACCCGCTAAGCCTAAATATTCCCTGGTGACCGATAGCGGATAGTACCGTGAGGGAATGGTGAAAAGTACCGCGGGAGCGGAGTGAAATAGTACCTGAAACCGTGTGCCTACAAGCCGTGGGAGCGTCGGGCAAGCACTTGTGCTTGCCTCGTGACTGCGTGCCTTTTGAAGAATGAGCCTGCGAGTTTGCGGTGTGTTGCGAGGTTAACCCGTGTGGGGAAGCCGTAGCGAAAGCGAGTCCGAATAGGGCGTTTCAGTAGCACGCTCAAGACCCGAAGCGGAGTGATCTAGCCATGGGCAGGTTGAAGCGGAGGTAAGACTTCGTGGAGGACCGAACCCACCAGGGTTGAAAACCTGGGGGATGACCTGTGGTTAGGGGTGAAAGGCCAATCAAACTCCGTGATAGCTGGTTCTCCCCGAAATGCATTTAGGTGCAGCGTCGTGTGTTTCTTGCCGGAGGTAGAGCACTGGATAGGCGATGGGCCCTACCGGGTTACTGACCTTAGCCAAACTCCGAATGCCGGTAAGTGAGAGCGCGGCAGTGAGACTGTGGGGGATAAGCTCCATGGTCGAGAGGGAAACAGCCCAGAGCATCGACTAAGGCCCCTAAGCGTACGCTAAGTGGGAAAGGATGTGGAGTCGCAGAGACAACCAGGAGGTTGGCTTAGAAGCAGCCACCCTTGAAAGAGTGCGTAATAGCTCACTGGTCTAGTGATTCCGCGCCGACAATGTAGCGGGGCTCAAGCGTACCGCCGAAGTCGTGTCATTGCAGCAATACGGCCAACGCCGGCTGTGATGGGTAGGGGAGCGTCGTGTGCCGGGTGAAGCAGCCGCGGAAGCGAGTTGTGGACGGTTCACGAGTGAGAATGCAGGCATGAGTAGCGATACAAACGTGAGAAACGTTTGCGCCGATTGACTAAGGGTTCCTGGGTCAAGCTGATCTGCCCAGGGTAAGTCGGGACCTAAGGCGAGGCCGACAGGCGTAGTCGATGGATAACCGGTTGATATTCCGGTACCCGCTGTGAAGCGTCAAACATCGAGCATCGTGATGCTAAGGCCGTGAAGCCGCCCCGGAGCCTTCGGGCAAAGGGGAGTGGTGGAGCCGCCGAACCAAGCGGTTAGTAGGTGAGTGATGGGGTGACGCAGGAAGGTAGTCCATCCCGGGCGGTGGTTGTCCCGGGGTAAGGGTGTAGGCGT
>NZ_JBVJSX010000030.1:3748-5163 GCF_055606225.1 Streptomyces sp. NPDC037100
TCTGAGACCTGATGCCGAGCCGATTGTGGTGAAGTGGATGATCCTATGCTGTCGAGAAAAGCCTCTAGCGAGTTTCATGGCGGCCCGTACCCTAAACCGACTCAGGTGGTCAGGTAGAGAATACCGAGGCGTTCGGGTGAACTATGGTTAAGGAACTCGGCAAAATGCCCCCGTAACTTCGGGAGAAGGGGGGCCACACTCGGTGATCCGATTTACTCGGTGAGCTGGGGGTGGCCGCAGAGACCAGCGAGAAGCGACTGTTTACTAAAAACACAGGTCCGTGCGAAGCCGTAAGGCGATGTATACGGACTGACGCCTGCCCGGTGCTGGAACGTTAAGGGGACCGGTTAGCTCTGATTCGTCAGGGCGAAGCTGAGAACTTAAGCGCCAGTAAACGGCGGTGGTAACTATAACCATCCTAAGGTAGCGAAATTCCTTGTCGGGTAAGTTCCGACCTGCACGAATGGCGTAACGACTTCTCGACTGTCTCAACCATAGGCCCGGTGAAATTGCACTACGAGTAAAGATGCTCGTTTCGCGCAGCAGGACGGAAAGACCCCGGGACCTTTACTACAGTTTGATATTGGTGTTCGGTTCGGCTTGTGTAGGATAGCTGGGAGACTTTGAAGCTCACACGCCAGTGTGGGTGGAGTCGTCGTTGAAATACCAGTCTGGTCGTGCTGGATGTCTAACCTGGGTCCGTGATCCGGATCAGGGACAGTGTCTGATGGGTAGTTTAACTGGGGCGGTTGCCTCCTAAAGAGTAACGGAGGCGCCCAAAGGTTCCCTCAGCCTGGTTGGCAATCAGGTGTTGAGTGTAAGTGCACAAGGGAGCTTGACTGTGAGACCGACGGGTCGAGCAGGGACGAAAGTCGGGACTAGTGATCCGGCGGTGGCTTGTGGAAGCGCCGTCGCTCAACGGATAAAAGGTACCCCGGGGATAACAGGCTGATCTTCCCCAAGAGTCCATATCGACGGGATGGTTTGGCACCTCGATGTCGGCTCGTCGCATCCTGGGGCTGGAGTCGGTCCCAAGGGTTGGGCTGTTCGCCCATTAAAGCGGTACGCGAGCTGGGTTTAGAACGTCGTGAGACAGTTCGGTCCCTATCCGCTGTGCGCGTAGGAGTCTTGAGAAGGGCTGTCCCTAGTACGAGAGGACCGGGACGGACGAACCTCTGGTGTGCCAGTTGTCCTGCCAAGGGCATGGCTGGTTGGCTACGTTCGGGAGGGATAACCGCTGAAAGCATCTAAGCGGGAAGCCTGCTTCGAGATGAGGACTCCCACCTCCTAGAGAGGGTAAGGCTCCCAGTAGACGACTGGGTTGATAGGCCGGATATGGAAGCACGGTAACGTGTGGAGTTGACCGGTACTAATAGGCCGAGGGCTTGTCCTCAGTTGCTCGCGTCCACTGTGTT
>NZ_JBVJSX010000031.1:0-4604 GCF_055606225.1 Streptomyces sp. NPDC037100
CGTTCGCCGGGTTGGTGATCTTCCCGTAGAGCTCCAGGAACCGGGCGTCGTACACCTTCGACGCCGCCAGCTGGGTGACGGTCACCGATGCCTTGGCGTGGCCCGCGGCCGTCGACTCGAAGACGGCCGATCCGGTGCCGGAGCCCGCCGCCGACACGGTCACCTTCTGCGCGGTGTTCCAGTTCTGCGGCGTGAAGGTCAGTGAGGCGCCGGCCGAGACCGACAGCCCCGAGTTGCCGCTCGCCCGGGCCGAGGTCACCGTCACGTCGGACGACGGCTGCTTGGACAGCTTCACCTCGTACGTGCCCGACTTGCCCGACTGGACGCCCAGTTGGAGCGGCGAGGCGACGACGGTCGGGCCGGAGGAGACGGTGATGCCGACCGGGGTGGAGTCCGCGGAGGCGCCCATGCTGTCGTACGCCTTCGCCACCAGGGAGTGACCGCCCACGGCCAGGTCGGAGACGGACAGGGCGTAGGGCGCACTCGTGTCCGTGCCCAGCAGCTTGGTGTCGTCGTAGAACTCCACCTTGCTGATCGTGGCGTTGTCCGCCGCGGCTGCGGTGGCCGCCAGCGGCACCGCCTGGCCCTGGGTGTAGACGGCGCCCGCGCTCGGGCTGGTCAGCACGGCGATCGGCGGCTGGTGCGCGCCGGTGCAGGGGGTGCCGTTGACGGAGAAGGACGTCGGTGCGGTGTTGGCGCCGCTGTAGGAGAACTGGGCGCCGGTGGAGACGGCGGCGCCCGCGGAGACCCGCGCGTTGTGGGCGGCGTTCTTGACGGTGATGTTCTGGCCGGACTGCGACCAGGTGCCGTTCCAGCCGTTGCCCAGCTTCTGGTTGCCGGAGTAGGCGTAGGCCAGCGTCCAGCCGTCGATGACCTCTGTGCCGCGGTTGGTGAGGGTGAGGTCCACCGTGAAACCGGAGCCCCAGTCGTTCGTCTTGTAGTCGACACTGCACTGAAGTGCCGCCGCCTGCGCGGGAGTCGATCCTGAGGAGAGCATCGTCAACGGAAGGGTGAGAGCTGCGAGCGCGGCGGTCCACAGACGCCGGGCGGCTCTCCGCCTCCGGGGTGGGGGATGCATGGTGCTGGTTCCTCCTTGCGGCTTGGAGAAATCAAGGCTTGAACCAGTGGGAGCGCTCCCATAGTGCGGATGCGTCAGGTATCGGTCAAGGTCCTCGAAGAATCGAAAAAGATTCGATGCGTCGTCTGAGCAAAAGTCAGCACCTCCCCTGTTCTTCACCGTCACTTGGCGCTACCTTCCTTGACACCAGTGGGAGCGGTTCCATCAGTCGACGCGTCCGTCACGGCACGCCCGACCTGCAAGGAGTCGCTCATGCGACACCCCCCGCGTTCAGTACTTTGAGCCGCCGCCGGCGCGAGAGCGCCGCGTGCGGCGGACAGGTGACGCCCTCAGCCGGCCCCGAACGGCGCACACAGGCCCCGGCATGCCCGCAAAGGCGCACCGACACCGCACCTCTGAACCCCCCACGGACTCGCGGACATCGCAAGGAACCCAACGGAAGAGGGACCCCCACTCATGAGCCGTACGAGAACCGCGTTACTGGCCGCCATGGCTCTGGTCGCCGGCGCGACCGGCACCGCGTTCGCCGTCGACCCGGGCGGCACCGGCATCGCCGCCGTCCCCTGCACCGTCGACTACAAGATCCAGAACCAGTGGAGCACCGGCTTCACCGCCGCCGTGACCATCACCAACAACAGCGCCGCCAAGTCGTCGTGGTCGCTGAAGTGGTCGTACGCCGGGAACCAGAAGGTCACCAGCGGCTGGAACGCCAAGATCGGTCAGAGCGGTGCCACCGTCACCGCCGCCAACGAGACGTACAACGCCCAGCTGGCCACCGGCGCTTCGGTGAGCTTCGGCTTCCAGGGCAGCTACAGCGGCAGCAACGCGATTCCGGAGACCTTCACCCTCGACGGTGTGACCTGCAACGTCGACGGCGGCCCCGGCGGCCCCACGGACCCGCCGGACCCGGGCGGGCCGTCCAACCGGGTGAACAACCCCTACGAGGGGGCCAAGGTGTACGTGAACCCGGAGTGGTCCGCGAACGCCGCCGCCGAGCCGGGCGGCAGCCGGGTCGCCAACCAGCCGACCGGAGTCTGGCTGGACCGAATCGCCGCGATCAACGGCGCAGGTGGAAAGATGGGCCTGCGCGACCACCTCGACGAGGCGCTGCGCCAGAAGGGCTCCGGCGAGCTCGTCGTCCAGTTCGTCATCTACAACCTGCCCGGCCGGGACTGCTCCGCCCTCGCCTCCAACGGCGAGCTGAAGGCTGACGAGATCGGCCGCTACAAGACCGAGTACATCGATCCCATCAAGGCCATCCTCGCCGACCCGAAGTACGCCTCGCTGCGGATCGTCACCACGGTCGAGATCGACTCGCTGCCCAACCTCGTCACCAACACCGGCAGCCGCCCGACGGCCGTCCCGCAGTGCGACGTGATGAAGGCCAACGGCAACTACGTCAAGGGCGTCGGCTACGCGCTGAACAAGCTCGGCGACGTGCCGAACGTCTACAACTACGTCGACGCCGGGCACCACGGCTGGATCGGCTGGGACGACAACTTCGGCCCCACCGCCACCATCATGAAGGAGGCGGCGACCGCCGAGGGCGCCACGGTGAACGACGTCCACGGCTTCATCACGAACACGGCGAACTACAGCGCCCTGAAAGAGAACAACTTCACCATCAACGACACCGTGGCCGGCAAGTCCGTCCGCGAGTCGAAGTGGCTCGACTGGAACCGCTATGTCGACGAGCTGTCCTACGCCCAGGCCTTCCGCAGCCAGCTGGTCTCGGCGGGCTTCAACTCGAACATCGGCATGCTGATCGACACCTCCCGCAACGGTTGGGGCGGCACCGCACGGCCCACCGGGCCGGGCGCGACGACCAGCGTCGACACCTACGTCGACGGCGGGCGGTACGACCGTCGCTTCAACGCCGGCAACTGGTGCAACCAGTCCGGAGCCGGCCTCGGCGAGCGCCCGAAGGCCGCCCCGGCCGCCGGGATCGACGCGTACGTGTGGATGAAGCCGCCGGGTGAGTCCGACGGGGCGAGCAAGGCCATCTCGAACGACGAGGGCAAGGGCTTCGACCGCATGTGCGACCCGACCTACACGGGCAACCCGCGCAACAACAACAACATGTCCGGTGCCCTGCCGGACGCGCCGCTGTCCGGGCACTGGTTCTCCGCACAGTTCCGGCAGCTGATGCAGAACGCGTACCCGCCGCTGTCCTGACCGGTTCGCGGTGAACCGGTGAACCGCTGATCCGCCGGGGCCCCGGCCCCGGCGGATTTTGCCGCACCGGCAACAGCAGTGGCCTCCGATCGGTGCGTCGGCGCACGCTGACCGCATCCGAGCGAGAGGCTGACCACCATGGCGCACCACCACCACGACCACGAGCGGGGCCACGGCCCTCAGCACGGTCACACGGACCTCGACTGGGCCGAGATGGGCCCGATGCTGGAGTCCTCGGCGGAACTGTTCGCCTCCCTGTACGAACGGGCGCTGGGCTGGCTTGCGCAGGAGGTGACCGAGCCGGGTCTGATCGTCGACGCGGGCAGCGGGCCGGGCGTCGTGTCGTGCCTGTTCGCGGAGGTGTTCCCGGGCGCGCGGATCGTGGCGGTGGACGGCTCCGAAGCGCTGCTGGAGCGGGCCCGGGCGCGGGCCGGGCGGCAGGGCGTCGCCGACCGTTTCGGCACGCTCGCCGGTGATCTGCCCGACGTACTCGGCGAACTGGACTACCCCGCCGATCTGCTCTGGGCGAGCCGCAGCCTGCACCACCTGGGCGACCAGCGGGCCGCGCTGGCCGCCTTCGCGCAGCGGCTCGCGCCGGGCGGCACGCTGGCCCTCATGGAGGGCGGTTTGCCCCTGCGGTTCCTGCCGCGCGACATCGGCATCGGCCGGCCCGGTCTCCAGGCGCGGATCGACGCGGTGGAGGCGGAGTGGTTCAGCCGGATGCGTACCGATCTGCCCGGGCACGTGGCCGAGACGGAGCACTGGCCGGCCCTGCTGGCCGCCGCGGGACTCAAGCACACGAGGACGCACAGCTTCCTGCTCGACCTCCCGGCCCCCGCCTCGGACCGGGCGCGTGCGTATGTCGTGGCGTCGCTGTCGCACATGCGCGACAAGCTCGCCGAGGGGCTCGACGCCGAGGATCTCGCGACCGTCGACCGCCTGCTCGACCCGGACGACGAGGCGAGCCTGCACCGCCGCCCGGACGTGTTCGTCCTGGAGGCCCACACGGTGCACACGGCGGTCCGGCCCGCGTAGCGGCCGCCGGCGAAGGACCTTGGAGGCGGCCCGTCCCGCGAGGGGGCTCCTCCCCGGAACGGCAGCGCCCCGGCCCGCCCCGCGAGAGGGCTCCTCCCCGGAACGGCAGCGCCCCGGCCCGCCCCGCGAGAGGGCTCCTCCCCGGAACGGCAGCGCCCCGGCCCGCCCCGCGAGAGGGCTCCTCCCCGGAACGGCAGCGCCCCGGCCCGGGCCCCGCGAGAGGGCTCCTCCCCGGAACGGCAGCGCCCCGGCCCGCCCCGCGAGAGGGCTCCTCCCCGGAACGGCAGCGCCCCGGCCCGCCCCGCGAGAGGGCTCC
>NZ_JBVJSX010000032.1:0-2704 GCF_055606225.1 Streptomyces sp. NPDC037100
ATTGTCACCCGATCGGTGGCCCGCTCGAAGAAGCTCATTGACTGCCTACGAGGGGCGCCATAGTCGTTGTCCAGCGGTACGTGCTTCACCGCCGAGGGTGCCACGACGGGCTCCACGATCCCGTACGACGGCGAGCCCCTGGCCGAGCTCGTCCGGTCCTGATCGACGAAGCCGTCCGCAAGGCCACCTGGGAGTACGTTTCCACACTCCTGGCCCGTCTCGGCGCCTGCGGAAAGAACGTCGGCCAAGGTCCCTTTGCCAGCGCCCCAGACTTCCTCGTCCGCATCCTCGACACGGCCGACCCTGGCCACCGCCACCTGCTGTACGGCGTCTCGGCCACGCTGGAGACGCTGGTCTCCATCCTGCCCGCGGACACGGACCCCCACGGTGCTACCCACCTCGACGACACCGAGGCCCTCGAACTCACCACGGTCCTCGCCATCCGTCTCGCGGCTCTGCCCGGCTCACTCGTCATGAGGACCGCAGCTCAGGGGCCCCAGACTGCGTCTACGGCTGTCGGCTGCGAGCGGGAGACCTCAACCCCCTCACGGCCGGAGACGTCTTCGACGCCTACTGCACCGACATCGACTCCCGTGACCCCATCCCACGGGGAGCACTACGTCGGGAAAATCCAGTACGGGTGGCGAGGCTCTGACCCGTACCGTAGGCCCACAAAAGTCCAGTTCAAGGACGGCGAACTGACCACATCCTGCCGAATGCTGCACTACAGCCTTTAACGGACAGTCCTTTTTCGGACAGTCCTTATCGAGGCTATTGACTGCCACCCATTCCCTCACCCAAGATCATTACGCAAACTCCCACTGGGGGAGTTAGGGGAGGAATACCGTGAGGATATCCGGCAGATCGATCGTTCTCGGCTTTGTGAGCGTGGCGCTCGCAGCATTTAGCTTCGCTACGCCGGCGGCCGCAGACGCCTCTCAGGCCGCCACCGTTACGGCGAACGGCACTGTCGTCGCCGCGGATGGTTCCAAGATCGGCCAGGTCACCTTCCATAAGCGTGGTGACGGGACAAAGCCGCCCGCAGAGCTGGGTAACCCCTCAAAATGGGGTGCGATGGTGATCAACATAGACAATTCTCCCGCTACGGCGCAGGGCTGCATCGGTGCCAGTGGCGGAAATTGGTGCTACGGCTACGAGCTGACCACCGACGGTAAGTACTGCTACTCGAACTACTACCACGGCACTAAAATGCACCATTCCTCGGTCAAGATTGGCGCATTGAAGGGGAGCGCTTACGCGGCCGCTGGCAAAACCTCCTATGCCAACCGGACAGGGGGCGGTGCCTACACCTGTGAAACCTTCTACAGTCTTGACGAGTAGATCCTGATCCCCGCATGACGCGGTCACCCTTTCGCTAAAGGCTAGGTTGGTGCGCCACTCGGGTCTTTTCCGTCGGCTGCGCAGTATCCGAGTGGCGCCACCTCCTACTTTGAATTAAACACGGAACAGGGAAGAAGAAATCGCACACTTTCCGCGCACTCGTGTTGCGCCGCTCGCAGTGCCCCCCGGGGTCGGTTTTCTACTTGGACTAGCGGGTCCCCTTACCGAAAAATGGGGCAATCCCGTTTGCGCCTCCCTGAATGTTGTTTTTTCCGATGGGTGGTCGTGGGTCTGTTATGCGTTCTTGGTGGGCTATTTCGGCCGATCCAAAATTGAGTCAGCGTTGCTGTCCTCTTTGGGGTTGGCTATCGGTGTGGTCACATACTATGTATTCAAGGACCTGAGCCCCACCATCCCGGCCGGACTGGAATCTGGCGCCGCCGGCGAGGTAAATTACTCCAGTATGCTTGTATGGGGAATGGCAGCTTTTGTCCTTGGGGCACCCGTCGGGCTCTTGGGTAACCTGGCGCGAATTCCAAGTGTCGGCGGTCTCCCATTCCGACTGGTTGTTCCGCTCGTAGCACTTTTCGAGACCTCCATGCAACTGGCTGTAGAGGCGGATGGGCAACGTGCGGTCCTTGGAATTACTTGGAATGTTATTCGGTTCATCGCGGGCGCTGTTGCTTTGGCTCTAGTAATTCACACCATCCGGAGTCGGTGGCACTCTCGGCGTATTCGTTCCGCGGAGTCTGATCAGCACCGCGCCAGAAGGGACACTTCGCCCTTGTGACCTTCTGAAGTCCAGCCTCGATTTCGTCAGCTGGGACCGTCGGTCGTTGATCGGCCCAGCGGAGCGCCCGTGTCCCCCGGGGTGGTGCGGTCCTCTCCTCTTCGGTTCTCGTCGGGGCGAGTGTCGGTCGGTCAGGCGATGGCTGGGAGGGCGGTCAGCCGCCACCAGACGGTGATGAAGGCGCCGGCCCAGGGCCGCCAGCTCCCCAGGGGGTCACCGAGTCCCCCGCCGAGGCTGCTACGACGGGCTCCACCATCCCGTCGGGTGACCACGTCATGCGGGGATCAGATACGCGTGCGCCTGTTCCCCTCACCCCGGTCTATGGCTGGGTAGAGACGACAACTACCGGTAGTGGTGAGCGCGCGACACACCGCTCACTTTCACCACCCACCAACCCCGCAGCCGATTGCAAAACCCCGTCAGGTCTCGCACTCTGGCCGAGCAGCCGACGGCTGCCCACTCGTCGAAGTCACCCCAGGCACCGCCCCCGGCCCCGCAACCGGCCGGGGGCGCTCGTGTACCCACCCAGAGTCACTGAGCTTCTTCGGGCGGGCCACCGATCGGGTGACGGTC
>NZ_JBVJSX010000033.1:0-2630 GCF_055606225.1 Streptomyces sp. NPDC037100
GAGCCGTAGTGGCCGCTGTAGAGGATGCCGGCGAACGCGGCGAGGACGCTGCCGAGGATGAGGACGATCCACACGATGCGGTCGACGCGGATGCCGGCGGTGCGTGCCGCCTCCGTGTTGCCGCCGATCGCGTACAGCGCCCGGCCGTGCCGCAGCCAGGCCAGTGCGCTGCCACCGGCCGTGAACAGCAGCGCGCAGATCCAGATGGCCGCCGGTACGCCGAGCCAGGACGCCTTGCCCAGGTAGGTGAAGGAGGAGGGCAGTTCGACGATCGACTGGCCCTCGGAGAGGGCGACCTGGAGTCCGCGCAGCATCGTCAGCCCGCCCAGAGTGACGATGAACCCGTTGAGCCGCAGCTTGAGGATGAGGAAGCCGTTCAGGGCGCCGATCGCCACGCCGACCAGGAGGCACAACGGGATGGCCGTCCACTCGGGGAAGAGCCCGAGTCCGTTGAACCGCCCACCGGTGGAGGGCAGGACGAGCCACACGGCGATGACCGGGGCCACGCCGATGGTGGACTCCAGGGACAGGTCCATCCGTCCGCAGATGAGGATGAGGGCGGCGGCCAGGACGAGCAGGCTCAGCTCGGTGGACTGCTGCAGCACGCCGATGAGGTTGTCGGCGGTGAGGAAGGCCGGCGAGACGATGAAGCCGATCAGGCCCAGCACGAGGATGGCCGGGATCAGGGACAGTTCACGGAAACGGCCGAGGTCGAGCCGGCGCCGGGCGGTGTCCACCGCGGCCGGCGCCGTCGTGCTCGGTGCGGGCTCCGTGACATCTGTGGTGGCGGGCATGTCTACCTTCCGTGCTGGTCAGTGCCGGACGCCGTGGACGCGGCGGGTGGGGTGGTGGTGCTCGTGACGCCCTCGATGGCGGCGACGACGTGCTCGTCCTTCCAGCCGCGGTCGAACTCGCCGACCACCCGTCCGTGGAACATGACCACGACCCGGTCACAGGCCCTGAGGTCGTCCAGCTCGTCGGAGACGATCAGCGCGGCCTTGCCCTCGTCCGCGGCCCGCCGGATTCTGCCGAGGAGGAACTCCTTGGACGTGACGTCGACGCCGTTCGTGGGACGGATGGCCACCAGCACATGCGGGTCGGTGGCCAGGGCGCGGGCGACCACGACCTTCTGCTGGTTGCCGCCGGAGAGGGCGGAGACCGGGGTGGCCGCTGCCGGCGTCTTGATGTCGAGGTCGCGGATCATGTGCCGGACGAAGCTGCGGGTGCGGGCGGGCAGGACGACTCCGAACGGGCCGAGCTGGTCGGTGACGGTGAGGGTCGCGTTCTCCGCCACACTGCGGCCGTTGACCAGACCCTGCAGATGCCGGTCCTCGGGAACGAAACCCACACCTGCGGCCAGGGCGGACGGCACGCTGCCGGTGCGTACCGCTCTGCCGCCGACCGAGATCCCGCCGGCCTCGGCATGGTGCAGACCGGCAACGGCCTCGCCCACCTGAACGTTGCCGCTGGCCGCCGCTCCGGCGAGCCCGACCACCTCTCCGGATCGCACCGACAGGGAGAGGCCCTCGCAGGCGCCGGGCACCGTCAGGGCGTCGATGCGCAGCAGCTCCGCACCATCGGCCGGTGCGACCGGGGGCCCGCTCACGTGGTTCTGGGCCAGGGCGGCCTCGCCGGTCATGGCCTCCACGAGGGAGTGGTGATCGAGTTCTGCCACGGGCGCCGTCAGGATGTGGGCCGCGTCGCGGTACACCGTGACGGTGGTGCAGAGGTCGTACACCTCTTGCAGGTGGTGGGAGATGAAGAGGAAGGCGACGCCCTGCTCTTGCAGATCCCGGAGTTTGCCGAAGAGCCGGCCGATGCCGCGGGCGTCGAGTTTGGCGGTCGGCTCGTCCAGGATGATGAAACGGGCTCCGAAGGACAGCGCGCGGGCGATCTCCAGGAACTGCCGCTGCTCGACGGTCAGATCCCTGGCCCGCGCGGCGGGGTCGACGGCCACGCCGTACTCGGCGAGGAGTCCCTCCGCGCGCTGTCTGAGCTGCTTCCAGCGGATGGGGCGCACCGCTGTGGGGCTCTGCCGGTTCAGGAAGAGGTTCTCGGCGACGGTCAGGTCGCCGATGATGGTGGAGCGCTGGTAGACGCAGGCCACCCGGGAGCGCCAGGCGTCGATGTCGCCGAAGGCGGGCGCCGGCTCGCCCGAGAAGCGCAGGGTTCCGGTGTCGGGCTGCTGGAGGCCGGTGAGGACGGACACGAGCGTCGACTTGCCGGCGCCGTTGCGCCCCACCAGGGCGTGTGACTCGCCCTCGGCGATGCTGATGCGGGCGTCGCGCAGTGCGACGGTGGCGCCGTACCGTTTGCTGATGCCGGTCGCCTCGGCGACCGGGGCCCGGGTTCCGGAGCCGGCCGCCGGGGCGGTGGCGGTGTCCGCCATGGTGGGTACCGTCCTTCGGGTACGGATGGTGGGGACCGCGGAACGGGGAGTGGACCCGGATCCGGGGTGGAGGCCGCAGCCGGAGGGCCCTCGGCGCCGACGTCGCTGTCTGCCGGTCACTGCCCCACGTTGTTGCCCCACAGGGACTTGTCGTCCACGTTGTCCTTGGTGACCAGCGGGGCGGGCAGCTGGTCCTCCAGGCCGTTGGGGAGTTTGATGATGGTGGAGTCGTGGTCGGTCT
>NZ_JBVJSX010000034.1:0-2335 GCF_055606225.1 Streptomyces sp. NPDC037100
ACGAACCGACAAACTCGCCATCGCCTACCAGGCCGCACTTCACCTCGCCGCCATCCTCATCTGGGCACGACGCTGACCAAAGAGACAGAACCTAGACCACCCTCGGCGCCAGGATGCAGAGCGGTTGCAAGCGCCCGGTAGGAGCGGGTGGTCTAGGACGAGACTTCCTCATAGACCACCCAGTATTCATCCTCCTCCTCGCTGGTCGCGCAGATCCGCTTCCCGTCAATGGACAACGCAATGAACTCAAGCGATCCATTGCCCTTAAGTAGTCGGGCAGGAAGGTCACGGCCTACAGAGTCCTTCACGCAGAGCCAGCTCCTTGCGCTCGCGCCCGGCCCAGCCAACAAGATCAGAAACCTACCGTCATCAGCCGCCAACCGCTGGCGTGCTGCCACTCTGTGCCACTGCCGCCCCAATTCCTCCACCGGGTTTGGGGCGTCCATTGAAACAGTCACTACTGGCTCCACGTAGGCACTGGACATCTGTTGCACGATGGCTAGCGCAGCAGGGGTTTCATCACCGTTGGCCACACACAGTTCCAGGCCACAAGAAGCGAGAAACAGGCGAGCTTCATCTGATTCAGGAACCATTCACCTTCACCTCTCCGAATCGGTTCCCACGCCATCACCACGTACCCCAGCCCTCTTGATAGAAGAAGTGGTGATCACCGCCAGGCTTGTTCATCTTCCCATACTTCTCGTAGTCGTACCGTCGTGGCGAACTCTTGGGCTTTTGATTATTCCAGCCAAAGTTCACGAAGTTCCTGAGGGAGTCATACTTCGGCTTGCCGGCATGGAAGTGCGGACCGGCCCTGTCGAAGGTGTGCTCGACTATGACCCGAGATCCCTGCGCGGTTTCGTACTGTCGGAACCGTCCCCAGTGGCTTGGGTTGGACGAGTAGAAGTAGCCAGGTGCGTGCGCGAGCTTGACGTTTCCTGTGACAATCCAAGCAGCGTCTGGAACAGCCCCATGGGGCACGCCGGCCAAGTTGAATGCATCGGCCTCCGCTTGTGCTCGCTTCAAAAACGGATTGCCTGCCTCCCCCTTGGGCAGGAGAGACGGGTCACCAGCATGCGCTGCTCCAGGGCCGAAGCGTGTCGGGGTTGTCACAACCGGCTTGCCGAAGAGGCCCCTGAGCGCTCCCCACGTCGGCTTGACGAAGTTGCCGATTCCACCGGTGAGTGCCCCGACCAGGAGATCCATGGGTGTGGTCGGCTGGCATTGAGCCGTGTTGATCGCCCAGGTAAGACCCATGCCTATGGTGGCATCAGTGGCAACCGCAACTGTCAGAGCCCGTCCGCCTTGTAGGCCCAGCTGCGCGGCCAGGGCGGTGCCGGCCGGGGCGAGGAAGCCGCCGACTGCTCCGACGACTGCACCCTGTCCAGTAGCAGCCGCGAAGTCGCCCCAGTCGAAGTCGTCCTGATGACTGAGGGCGTAGACGCCTCCGCCAACGATGGCTCCGATACCACCGCCGATGACGCATTGGGGGCACAGCCCAGACGGGTCCGACTGGTTAGCCGGGTCGTTGTCCGCGTAGTTATACGGGGACTGGTTGGGATTGTCCGCATCCGCTGGGATCGGGTCCTGGGTGGTGAAGCGTCGCTGGGCGGTGTCGAAGGAGCGGGCGCGGAGCTGCAGGCGGTCGGGGAGGTACTGGTCCTTGTACTGGCCGGTGTAGCCGAAGGGGCTGGGCTGGCCGCCGGTGACGGTGGCTTTGCCGGTCGGTGAGCCCCAGGCGCTGTAGGTGTAGCGGTAGTTGTCCGTGCCCGCTGCGTCGTAGACCGCGCTGGTGGAGTTCTGGCGGTCCTGGGTGAAGTAGTAGGTGCCGGCGGAGCGGTCCATGGAGCGGGCCGTGCCGTCGGGGTCGTAGTGGTAGTCGGCGAGCAGGGCGCCGGATGCGTTGGTGTCGGTGGCGAGCTGCGGGAGCGGGTTGTTGATGTCCCAGCGGGATGTTCCGGCAAGCGCGTTGTTCTTGTTGACCGTGGTGCGGTTGCCGTCGGCGTCGTAGGTGAATCCGTACGTGTTGGTGCCGATGGTCGCGGACTTGAGGCGGCCGGCCGGGTCGTAGGCGTAGGTGCCGTCGTCGTCCTTGGTCTGGTTGCCGTCGTCGTCGTAGCCGTAGCTCGTGGTGGTCGTGCCGTTTGTCGTCGACTTCAGCTGGTCGCCGTCGTCGTAGGTGTGGGTGGTCGTCGAGCCCGAGCTGGCCGCTGTTTTGAGGTTGCCGACCTTGTCGTAGGTGTAGGTGGTGCCGGCGGTGCCTGTCAGGCAGGAGGTGGCGGAGGTGTCGGTGCAGACGCGGGTCGTGCGTCCCGTGTCGTCGTACGCGTAGCGG
>NZ_JBVJSX010000035.1:0-1594 GCF_055606225.1 Streptomyces sp. NPDC037100
CAAGGCATCGGTGACCGTCACCCAGCTGGCGGCGTCGAAGGTGTACGACGCCCGGTTCCTGGAGCTCTACGGGAAGATCACCAACCCGGCGAACGGCTACTTCTCCCCCGAGGGCATCCCCTACCACTCGGTCGAGACGCTGATCGTCGAGGCGCCGGACCACGGTCATGAGACCACCTCGGAGGCGTACAGCTACCTCCTGTGGCTGCAGGCCATGTACGGCAAGGTGACCGGTGACTGGTCGAAGTTCAACGGCGCGTGGGACCTCATGGAGAAGTACATGATCCCCACCAAGGCCGACCAGCCGACCAACTCCTTCTACAACGCCTCCAAGCCGGCCACCTACGCGCCCGAGCTGGACACGCCCAACGAGTACCCGGCCAAGCTCGACACCGGTGTCCCGGTCGGCCGCGACCCGATCGCGGCGGAGCTGAAGAGCGCCTACGGCACGGACGACGTCTACGGCATGCACTGGCTGCAGGACGTCGACAACGTCTACGGCTTCGGCAACTCGCCCGGCAAGTGCGAGGCGGGTCCGTCGGACACCGGCCCGTCCTACATCAACACCTTCCAGCGCGGCGCGCAGGAGTCGGTGTGGGAGACGGTGCCGCAACCGACCTGTGACGCCTTCAAGTTCGGCGGCAAGAACGGCTATCTGGACCTGTTCACCGGTGACGCCTCCTACGCCAGGCAGTGGAAGTTCACCAACGCTCCGGACGCCGACGCGCGGGCCGTGCAGGCCGCCTACTGGGCGGATCTGTGGGCGAAGGAGCAGGGCAAGGGCTCCGCCGTCTCCGCGACGGTCGGCAAGGCCGCCAAGATGGGCGACTACCTGCGCTACTCCATGTTCGACAAGTACTTCAAGAAGGCCGGCAACTGCGTCGGGCCCTCGACCTGCCCCGCGGGCACCGGCAAGGACGCCTCGTTCTACCTGATGTCCTGGTACTACGCCTGGGGCGGCGCGACGGACACCAGTGCCGGCTGGGCCTGGCGCATCGGCTCCAGCCACGCCCACGGCGGTTACCAGAACCCCCTGGCGGCCTACGCGCTCGGCAACTACGCGCCGCTGAAGCCCAAGTCGGCGACGGGCGCGGCGGACTGGGCCAAGTCCATGGACCGGCAGCTGGAGTTCTACCGCTGGCTGCAGTCCGACGAGGGTGCCATCGCGGGCGGTGCGACCAACAGCTGGGCGGGCCGGTACGCGACCCCGCCGGCCGGGAAGTCCACGTTCTACGGCATGTACTACGACGAGAAGCCGGTGTACCACGACCCGCCGTCCAACCAGTGGTTCGGCTTCCAGGCGTGGTCCATGGAGCGGGTCGCCGAGCTGTACCAGCAGACGGGGAACGCGCAGGCCAAGACGGTCCTCGACAAGTGGGTCAAGTGGGCGCTGTCCAAGACCACGATCAACCCGGACGGCACCTACCAGATTCCCTCCACGCTCCAGTGGTCGGGCCAGCCCGACACCTGGAACGCCTCGAGCCCCGGTGCCAACAGCGGACTGCACGTCACCGTCGCCGACTACACCAACGACGTCGGTGTGGCGGCCGCGTTCGCCAAGACCCTGACGTACTACGCGGACCGCTCCGGTGAC
>NZ_JBVJSX010000036.1:0-1367 GCF_055606225.1 Streptomyces sp. NPDC037100
CTAAGAGCTGTCCCGTAACTGGACGGTGCCCCCTTGCCGATCCCGGATCGGACCGTGTCAGTGGCTAGTGACAGGATCGAGGGGTGCTGATCAAGGGATACGACGTCGGCCCGTTGGTGCCGGGCGAGTCACTGCTGGTCCACCCGGGCTTCTGGTCGAACTACCTCCTGGCGATGTGCAGCGACGGGGGGTGTCCCGAGCGCCCGGTTCCAGAGTGGTTCGGCGAGGACGGCGCCGATGTCGATGCCCTGTCCGAGATCCTCTTCGATCCTGAGCGCTGGCCAGCGTTCAGGGTGCCGGCAGAAGACGGCCCCGGAGCCGTGGTGATCTACCGCAACCTGGATGGCGATTACGGCACCGACTACCTCCTCACCCATCCAGGCAGAAGCTACGCCGAGCAGATCGCCAGCTGGGACGGAGATTTCTCGGGCACTGGGCTGACATGGCACGAACTTATCCGGATCGCTGACAGCCCGTCGCTTGCGGACGAAGGCGTCCAGGACACGGCCAGCCGCTTCCTGCTGCTGCTTCCCCTCCTCACCGACCCGGACGTGCCGGAAACAGCATCAGCAAGGCTTATCGCCGCCCTGACCGCAGTCGGCGCGCCGCAAAACACTGCCTCCGTCGCGGCGGAGCACCTCCTGGCCCACCTCACGAGGAGATCCCGACACGACCCCACGTGGGCGTCTCCGCTGAGCGGCAGCTGAGAGGTGGGCCGGGCCGCCAGCCTCGCCATGAAACGATCTTGGTATGGCTGGTGTGATCACGGCGTCGGAATCTTCCTGGATAGCCCCGTTCTCCGGGCTGAGCCCTCGCGCCTTCGGGAAGCTGGTAACGGTTCTGCGGCGCCAGGGTGCGGACGCGGTCCGCAAGGGCCGGCCGTGGAGCCTTCCGCTGGAGGATCGGGCCCTGCTGGTCGCGGCCTACTGGCGAACGAACCTCACAATGCGGCAACTCGCTCCGCTGTTCGGGGTGTCGAAGTCGGCGGCGGACCGGATCATCGACCACCTCGGGCCGATGCTCGCTCTCCAGCCCCGCAAACGGTTCGCCAAGGACACCGTGCTCATCGTCGACGGCACCCTGGTCCCCACCCGCGACCACACCATCGCCGAGCGGTCGAAGAACTACCGGTACTCCACCAACCACCAGATCGTCATCGACGCCGACACCCGCCTGGTCGTCGTGGTCGGCCAGCCGCTCGCCGGGAACCGCAACGACTGCAAGGCATGGGAGGAATCCGGCGCCAAAGCCGCCGTCGGGAAGACCACCACGATCGCCGACGGCGGCTACCCGGGCACCGGATTGGTCATCCCGCACCGTCGGCAGCGCGGCCAGACCGAACTCCCGGACTGGAAAGAGGACCTCAA
>NZ_JBVJSX010000037.1:0-1226 GCF_055606225.1 Streptomyces sp. NPDC037100
CCGCCGTCGACGCCCTGCGGGACGAGGGCCGCCCCGCGGCGGCTCGTCTGGCGGCGGCGCTGACGCCGGAGGTGGACGCGGTGCTGGCCCGGCATCCGCTGCGTGACCTGGTCACCAGCAGCGAGCCGCTGCCCCTGCTGGTGGAGCGGGAGCGGGCCCTGTACGGCTCCTGGTACGAGTTCTTCCCCCGCTCGGAGGGCACTCCCGAGCAGCCCCACGGCACCTTCCGCACCGCCGCGCGCAGGCTGCCGGCGATCGCGGCGATGGGCTTCGACGTGGTCTATCTGCCACCGATCCACCCCATCGGCACCACCTTCCGCAAGGGCAGGAACAACACCCTCTCCCCCGGTCCCGACGACGTCGGCGTGCCCTGGGCGATCGGCTCACCCGAGGGCGGCCACGACGCCGTGCACCCGGATCTGGGCACGCTGGAGGACTTCATCTGGTTCGTCCGGCAGGCGCGGGAGCTGGGCATGGAGGTGGCGCTGGACTTCGCCCTGCAGTGCTCCCCGGACCACCCCTGGGTGCACAAGCACCCCGAGTGGTTCCACCACCGCCCCGACGGCACCATCGCCTATGCGGAGAACCCGCCGAAGAAGTACCAGGACATCTACCCCATCGCCTTCGACGCCGACATGGACGGCCTGGTCGCCGAGACGGTGCGGGTGCTGCGGCACTGGATGGACGCCGGGGTGCGGATCTTCCGGGTGGACAACCCGCACACCAAGCCGGTGGTCTTCTGGGAGCGGGTGATCGGCGAGGTCAACCGCACCGACCCCGATGTGATCTTCCTGGCCGAGGCGTTCACCCGGCCGGCGATGATGCACACCCTGGCCCAGATCGGCTTCCAGCAGTCCTACACGTATTTCACCTGGCGCAACTCCAAGCAGGAGCTGACCGAGTACCTGACCGAGCTGTCCGGTGAGGCCGCCTCCTACATGCGGCCGAACTTCTTCCCCAACACCCCCGACATCCTGCACGCCTACCTCCAGCACGGCGGCCGGCCCGCCTTCGAGGTCCGGGCCGTGCTCGCCGCGACGCTGTCCCCGTCCTGGGGCATCTACTCCGGCTACGAACTGTGCGAGAACACTCCGCTGAAGGAGGGCAGCGAGGAGTACCTGGACTCGGAGAAGTACCAGATCAGGCACCGCGACTGGGAGGCCGCCGAACGCGAGGGCCGCACCATCGTCCCGCTGCTGACCCGGCTCAACACCCTCCGGCGGGAG
>NZ_JBVJSX010000038.1:0-1136 GCF_055606225.1 Streptomyces sp. NPDC037100
TTGGTTCGTGGGATGGGGTCGTTTTTCAAGGAGTGTGAGCATCCGCGGTCGCGGTGGTCGAAGTGCTCTCACTCGTACAAGATCCGGTATCGGTCGGCGGCCGGGCGGCAGTTGGAGGAGTCCGGGTTCGCGACCCAGGATGCGGCCGTCGAGCGTTTGACGGAAATCTACAACGCGAAGAAGGCGGCACCGCGGGGTCGGGCGAAGGCGGAGCGGATCGCCCGGTACGGTGCGATGCGGTTCGAGGAGTACGCCACCGGGTGGAAGGCCGGCCAGCGGGATCTGGGGCCGGCCTCGGTGGTGCACTTGGAGTCGCTGCTGAATATCCATCTGCTGCCGCTGCTGGGCAGCCGGCGGATGAACACCTTCGACCACAAGGTCGTCGAGGGTTTCCTTCAGACCCTGGAGCGCAACGGCATCGGCTTGGCCGCCCAGGCGAACGCCTTCGACAAGCTGAAGGCGATCCTGCTGGACGCGAACCGGCTCGGGCTGTTCGACGACAATCCGGTGGACGGTGTGAAGCCGCCGCAGTACGACCCCAAGCGGGTGGTGATCCCCTCACCGGAGCAGTTGCGGCAGATACGCACCGCCGGCGACGACAGCTTCCTGCTGGTAGCCGATCTGATGAGCGGGTGCGGGATGCGTAACGGTGAGGCGTTCGCGGTCAACCTCAACAACATCGTCGCCGACGACGTCTACCGCATCACTGAGCAGGTCAACCGGACCACCTGCCAGTACGAGCGGCTCAAGCACCGCAAGGCGGGCGAGTATCGGGACGTGCCCCTGCCCGCCCGGGTGCGGCAGACCATCGAGTGGTACGCCTCCAAGCACGGCACAGTCGACGGCTTCCTGCTGCGCCACCCCAGCGACCCGTCCCGCACGTTCCCGCACTACCACATAGCGAATCAGTGGCAGCGGATCAAGAAGGCCGGCCAGGTCGACATCCCCGAAGGGATGGTCGTCTACGGCATGCGGCACTTCTTCGCCTCCAACTGCCTCACCCACGGCATCCCCATCACCGACGTCGCCGAGTGGATGGGCCACAAGACCATCGAGATCACCTTCAAGATCTACCGCCACCTCATGCCCGGCTCCATCAGCAAAGCCGCCAAAACCCTCAACCACGCCCTCGCCGC